>NZ_JNWK01000259.1 GCF_000716445.1 Streptomyces wedmorensis | reverse complement strand
TTGGCGGCCTTGGGGACGGCCAGGGAGCTGCCGCCGTTCTCGGCGCTGGCCTTGTCGCCCTTGGTCCACTGGGGCAGCGGGGCGACGCGCCAGTCGCCGGAGGCGGAGGCGACGCCGGAGGTGAGGTTGGCGGGCATCCAGGCGCCGATGGAGAGGGTGGCGATGGAGCCGTCGGCCAGGCCCTTGTACCAGGCGTCGCT
>NZ_JNWK01000258.1 GCF_000716445.1 Streptomyces wedmorensis | reverse complement strand
TTGGCGGCCTTGGGGACGGCCAGGGAGCTGCCGCCGTTCTCGGCGCTGGCCTTGTCGCCCTTGGTCCACTGGGGCAGCGGGGCGACGCGCCAGTCGCCGCTGGCGGAGGCGACGCCGGAGGTGAGGTTGGCGGGCATCCAGGCGCCGATGGAGAGGGTGGCGATGGAGCCGTCGGCCAGGCCCTTGTACCAGGCGTCGCT
>NZ_JNWK01000257.1 GCF_000716445.1 Streptomyces wedmorensis | reverse complement strand
TGTGTTAAGCACGCCGCCAGCGTTCGTCCTGAGCCAGGATCAAACTCTCCGTGAATGTTTACCCGTGATCGGGTGACACTCGCGTTGAGCGGGACGGTCATGCCGGAATGTGGCCGACCGTCCACAGCGTCCTCGCTGTGTATGTCGCCTGCCCGCCACGAGGGCCGACAGGACTTTCAAAGGAACCTCGCCATCCGAAG
>NZ_JNWK01000256.1 GCF_000716445.1 Streptomyces wedmorensis | reverse complement strand
GCCTGCTGGCCGCCGAAGTAGGGGAACTTGGTGTCGAGGAAGGCCTTGGATTCGAGGTCGGCGCGGGTGGCGGGGAAGGCGCCCTGGGTGACGCGGGTGCTCGCGCCGGTGCCGGTGGTGGCGAACTCGGTGAAGGCGTAGGCGAGTTCCTTGTTCTTGGCGGCCTTGGGGACGGCCAGGGAGCTGCCGCCGTTCTCGGCG
>NZ_JNWK01000255.1 GCF_000716445.1 Streptomyces wedmorensis | reverse complement strand
GCCTGCTGGCCGCCGAAGTAGGGGAACTTGGTGTCGAGGAAGGCCTTGGATTCGAGGTCGGCGCGGGTGGCGGGGAAGGCGCCCTGGGTGACGCGGGTGGTGGCGCCGGTGCCGGTGGTGGCGAACTCGGTGAAGGCGTAGGCGAGTTCCTTGTTCTTGGCGGCCTTGGGGACGGCCAGGGAGCTGCCGCCGTTCTCGGCG
>NZ_JNWK01000254.1 GCF_000716445.1 Streptomyces wedmorensis | reverse complement strand
CATCGCCCTGCTGGTCGCGCTGGCGATCGACAGCGGCCGGCTGTACGGCAAGACCTTCTTCCGCGTCTCGATCTTCCTGCCGTACGCGGTGCCGGCGGTCGTCGCCAGCCTGATCTGGGGCTTCATGTACGGCACCCAGTTCGGTCTGGTCGGCAACGTCAACGACGCCTTCGGGGTCACGCTGCCCGACCCGCTCTCCCCC
>NZ_JNWK01000253.1 GCF_000716445.1 Streptomyces wedmorensis | reverse complement strand
GGGGGAGAGCGGGTCGGGCAGCGTGACCCCGAAGGCGTCGTTGACGTTGCCGACCAGACCGAACTGGGTGCCGTACATGAAGCCCCAGATCAGGCTGGCCACCACCGCCGGCACCGCGTACGGCAGGAAGATCGAGACGCGGAAGAAGGTCTTGCCGTACAGCCGGCCGCTGTCGATCGCCAGCGCGACCAGCAGGGCGATG
>NZ_JNWK01000252.1 GCF_000716445.1 Streptomyces wedmorensis | reverse complement strand
TGTCGGCCCTCGTGGCGGGCAGGCGACATACACAGCGAGGACGCTGTGGACGGTCGGCCCCATTCCGGCTCGACCGTCCCGCTCAACGCGAGTGTCACCGGACATCCGGTAAACATTCACGGAGAGTTTGATCCTGGCTCAGGACGAACGCTGGCGGCGTGCTTAACACATGCAAGTCGAACGATGAAGCCCCTCGGGGTGG
>NZ_JNWK01000251.1 GCF_000716445.1 Streptomyces wedmorensis | reverse complement strand
TGTGCGCTGGATGACGAAGGTGGCCGCGCTGGGCCTGGGCGGAATCCTCGCCGACGAGATGGGCCTGGGCAAGACGGTGCAGACGATCGCCGCCCACCTTCTGCGGCAGGCCACCCCCGCCACCGCCGGTCCGACGCTGGTGGTCGCGCCGCTCTCAGTGCTGAACCACTGGAAGGACGAGATCACCGCCACCGCGCCGGGC
>NZ_JNWK01000250.1 GCF_000716445.1 Streptomyces wedmorensis | reverse complement strand
CCTGGACGTGACGTCGGGCCGAGGGGTGGACGTCGTGCTGAACTCCCTCGCCGGGGAGCTCATCGACGCGTCGCTGCGGCTGCTGCCGCGCGGCGGGCGTTTCGTCGAGATGGGCCGCACCGACCTGCGCGACGCGGACGAACTCGCGCGCCTGCACCCGGGGGTCGCCTACGAGGCCTTCGACCTGAGCGACGCCGGCGCCG
>NZ_JNWK01000249.1 GCF_000716445.1 Streptomyces wedmorensis | reverse complement strand
CCTGGACGTGACGTCGGGCCGAGGGGTGGACGTCGTGCTGAACTCCCTCGCCGGGGAGCTCATCGACGCGTCGCTGCGGCTGCTGCCGCGCGGCGGGCGGTTCATCGAGATGGGCCGCACCGACCTGCGCGACGCGGACGAACTCGCGCGCCTGCACCCGGGGGTCGCCTACGAGGCCTTCGACCTGAGCGACGCCGGCGCCG
>NZ_JNWK01000248.1 GCF_000716445.1 Streptomyces wedmorensis | reverse complement strand
GGCCTGGGCGCGGGGGAGGTGGGGAAGGATCTGGCTGGCGGTGTAGTCCAGGGCGTCGCGGCGGCTTTCGCGGGCCATGCGGCGCAGGAGGACGGGGTTCGCGTTGCGGCGGCGTGTCTGGCGGATGTGGTCGCGGGAGTCGGCGGCGTCTTTTTCGAGGTAGGCGGTGGCGGTGAGCATGTCCAGGTCGGTGACGTCCTGCAG
>NZ_JNWK01000247.1 GCF_000716445.1 Streptomyces wedmorensis | reverse complement strand
GGCCTGGGCGCGGGGGAGGTGGGGAAGGATCTGGCTGGCGGTGTAGTCCAGGGCGTCGCGGCGGCTTTCGCGGGCCATGCGGCGCAGGAGGACGGGGTTGGCGTGGCGGCGGCGTGTCTGGCGGATGTGGTCGCGGGAGTCGGCGGCGTCTTTTTCGAGGTAGGCGGTGGCGGTGAGCATGTCCAGGTCGGTGACGTCCTGCAG
>NZ_JNWK01000246.1 GCF_000716445.1 Streptomyces wedmorensis | reverse complement strand
GCGGGTTCGGGCGCGGAAGCCTGGGCCCGGCAAGGGGCGCCGTCCGTTGTGCCCACCCGTTCCGCCCCAGCGGAACGATTGCCCACAACGAGGCGGGGCCGGGGGTTGCGGGTGGGCACCGCCCCGGCGGAACGATTGCCCGCAACGGCGTGGGGATGGGGAGCGCCTCGGCGGAACGGGTGTCTGCAACGCGGGGCGGAGGGGGTC
>NZ_JNWK01000245.1 GCF_000716445.1 Streptomyces wedmorensis | reverse complement strand
CCATTCGGCGACGTACATCGCGCCGTCCGGGCCGAACTTCATGTCGATCGGCGAGCGCAGGCCGAGCTCGGCGACGAAGGGGTTGATCTTCAGGAGGTCACCGGCGGAGTCGAGGCGGAACTCCTTGATGAAGTTGCGGCTCCACTCATAGAAGAACGGCGTCTTGTCGTAGTACTCGGGGAACTTGCGCTCGGAGGTGCTGGCCGC
>NZ_JNWK01000244.1 GCF_000716445.1 Streptomyces wedmorensis | reverse complement strand
CCTCGCCATCCGAAGATGGACGGGGTATCAACTAATCTGGCGTTGATTTTTGGCACGCTGTTGAGTTCTCAAGGAACGGACGCTTCCTTCGTACTCACCTTCTCGGGCTTTCCTCCGGGCGCTTCCTTCGTTTCCGACTCTATCAGATCTTTCCGATCCGATTTCCTCGGTGCTTTCCGGTCCCTTTCGCTTTCGCTCCGGGCCCTTCCG
>NZ_JNWK01000243.1 GCF_000716445.1 Streptomyces wedmorensis | reverse complement strand
AAAGGAACCTCGCCATCCGAAGATGGACGGGGTATCAACTAATCTGGCGTTGATTTTTGGCACGCTGTTGAGTTCTCAAGGAACGGACGCTTCCTTCGTTCCTGTTTCCAGGCCCTCCGGGCGCTTCCTTCGTTTCCGACTCTATCAGATCTTTCCGATCCGATTTCCTCGGTGCTTTCCGGTCCCTTTCGCTTTCGCTCCGGGCCCTTCCG
>NZ_JNWK01000242.1 GCF_000716445.1 Streptomyces wedmorensis | reverse complement strand
GGCGGGCATCCAGGCGCCGATGGAGAGGGTGGCGATGGAGCCGTCGGCCAGGCCCTTGTACCAGGCGTCGCTCCAGGAGCTGACGGGGGCGAGGAGCTTTTCGTCGAGGAGCTTTTGCCAGGTGGCGGTGTACTTCTGGGTGCCTTCGTCGGTGAAGTCGATCTTCACGGCGGTGCCGTCGGTCTTGTAGGGGTGGCCGCCGGCCTGCCAGAT
>NZ_JNWK01000241.1 GCF_000716445.1 Streptomyces wedmorensis | reverse complement strand
CCCGCGGCATCCTCCAGGAACCCACCCTCACGGACATAACTCCTCCCCGCACGATCCGGATCCTCATCGAACAACGACCCCAGATCCCACCCCCGATCCCCCGGGAACCCACCGATGACATCCACCTCACCGGCAACCAACCGCCACAGATCCTCCGGCGACGACACCCCACCCGGAAAACGGCACGCCACCCCCACGATCGCCACCGGCTCG
>NZ_JNWK01000240.1 GCF_000716445.1 Streptomyces wedmorensis | reverse complement strand
CTTGACCTGTTCGGCCTCGGCGCGGAGGCGCTGGGCTTCCTGTTCGGTCGTCTCCATGAGCTCGACCGCTTCGGCGGTGAGCCGTTCGGCTTCGGCGGTGGCTTCGCCGATGAGGGTGTCGGCCTGTTCGGCGGCGTCGGCGCGGCGCTTGTCGGCGGCCTTGCGGGCGTCGTCGAGGACCTTCTCGCTGTCGGCGATGGCGGCGTCGCGCAG
>NZ_JNWK01000239.1 GCF_000716445.1 Streptomyces wedmorensis | reverse complement strand
GGTGAGGGGGATGGCGGCGGAGAGCACCGTGCCCTCGCCCGGGGCGGATTCGACGGTGAGGGTGCCGCCGAGCTGGCGGGCGCGGACGCGCATGGCGGGCAGGCCGTGGCCGCGTACGCCGCCGGGGGTGTCGGCGGGGTCGAAGCCGTGGCCGTCGTCGGCGATGTCGAGGACGACCTGGTCGTCGAGGTAGGTGAGGGTGAGGGCGGCGGAT
>NZ_JNWK01000238.1 GCF_000716445.1 Streptomyces wedmorensis | reverse complement strand
CGTCGTACGGCCCGACCTTGTGCTGCGAGGCCTCGTTCAGGAGGTTCGGGTTGGCATCTTCCCAAGCGATCCTCGCTTCCTGCATGTGGAAGTACTCACGCAGCATCCTGCTGCCCAGCACGACGTCGCCGGCCTCGGTCAGCTTGCGCGCCTCCGCCGCGTAGACGCCGAGGTCCGGGATGGGGGGAGCGTCCGCCGCCAGTGAGCGCTGTGC
>NZ_JNWK01000237.1 GCF_000716445.1 Streptomyces wedmorensis | reverse complement strand
GTCGTAGTACTCGGGGAACTTGCGCTCGGAGGTGCTGGCCGCGTCGTAGTGGTAGAACGGGCCGCTCATCGGGGCCGCGCCCTGACCGCCGTCGATCTCGGGAAACTCCTCGGAGGCGTGGTAGTCGTACCAGACCGTCGCGGCCTTGGCCGGGGGCAGGTTGGTCAGGCCGGTGTTGTTGGGCGAGTTGTTGACCGGCGCCGCGCAGTTGAACTTC
>NZ_JNWK01000236.1 GCF_000716445.1 Streptomyces wedmorensis | reverse complement strand
GTCGTAGTACTCGGGGAACTTGCGCTCGGAGGTGCTGGCCGCGTCGTAGTGGTAGAACGGGCCGCTCATCGGGGCCGCGCCCTGACCGCCGTCGATCTCCGGGAACTCCTCGGAGGCCTGGTAGTCGTACCAGACCGTCGCGGCCTTGGCCGGGGGCAGGTTGGTCAGGCCGGTGTTGTTGGGCGAGTTGTTGACCGGCGCCGCGCAGTTGAACTTC
>NZ_JNWK01000235.1 GCF_000716445.1 Streptomyces wedmorensis | reverse complement strand
GGAGTTCGTGCGGGAGCTGGAGTCGCGTTTCGGGGACGGGGCGTTGGGGGCCGCGCGGTCGATGGAGGGCGAGGGCGCCCGCGCGATGGAGGCGTCGGTCCGCGCTTTCTTGCAGGATGTTCCTGAGGGGCAGGAGTTGCCGGCGTTCCAGCAGATCGCGAAGTACGCGCAGGACACGGCGGACAATCTGCGCAGGACCGCGATCCAGGTGGAGACG
>NZ_JNWK01000234.1 GCF_000716445.1 Streptomyces wedmorensis | reverse complement strand
GGAGTTCGTGCGGGAGCTGGAGTCGCGTTTCGGGGACGGGGCGTTGGGGGCCGCGCGGTCGATGGAGGGCGAGGGCGCCCGCGCGATGGAGGCGTCGGTGCGCGCTTTCTTGCAGGACGTTCCTGAGGGGCAGGAGTTGCCGGCGTTCCAGCAGATCGCGAAGTACGCGCAGGACACGGCGGACAATCTGCGCAGGACCGCGATCCAGGTGGAGACG
>NZ_JNWK01000233.1 GCF_000716445.1 Streptomyces wedmorensis | reverse complement strand
ACGGCGGTGCTGCGCGAGCGCGTCCAGGAAGGCGTTGGCCGCCGCGTAGTTCGCCTGCCCCGGCGACTCGAACGAACCCGCCGCCGACGAGAACAGCACAAAGGCCGCCAGATCCAGCTCACGCGTCAACTCGTGCAGATTCAGCACCGCGTCCACCTTCGGCCGGAACACCGCCGCCACCCGCTCCGCGGTCAGCGCCGACACGACACCGTCGTCCA
>NZ_JNWK01000232.1 GCF_000716445.1 Streptomyces wedmorensis | reverse complement strand
TGGACGACGGTGTCGTGTCGGCGCTGACCGCGGAGCGGGTGGCGGCGGTGTTCCGGCCGAAGGTGGACGCGGTGCTGAATCTGCACGAGTTGACGCGTGGGCTGGATCTGGCGGCGTTCGTGCTGTTCTCGTCGGCGGCGGGTTCGTTCGAGTCGCCGGGGCAGGCGAACTACGCGGCGGCCAACGCCTTCCTGGACGCGCTCGCGCAGCACCGCCGT
>NZ_JNWK01000231.1 GCF_000716445.1 Streptomyces wedmorensis | reverse complement strand
ATCTCCCAGGCCGGCGGCACCCCGCTGCTGGTGGCTCTGGAGGACGACAAGGGCGCGCGGGTCCTCGGCGTCATCCACCTGAAGGACGTCGTCAAGGAGGGCATGCGGGAGCGGTTCGACGAACTGCGCCGGATGGGCATCAAGACCATCATGATCACGGGTGACAACCCGCTGACCGCGAAGGCGATCGCCGAGGAGGCGGGGGTCGACGACTTCCT
>NZ_JNWK01000230.1 GCF_000716445.1 Streptomyces wedmorensis | reverse complement strand
CAACCCGGCAGGATCGACACCCGCCCGCTCGAGGACCTCCCACGACGCCTCCAGCATCAACCGCTGCTGAGGATCCATCCCCAACGCCTCACGCGGCGAGATACCGAAGAACCCCGCATCGAAACCCGCGGCATCCTCCAGGAACCCACCCTCACGGACATAACTCCTCCCCGCACGATCCGGATCCTCATCGAACAACGACCCCAGATCCCACCCCCGATCC
>NZ_JNWK01000229.1 GCF_000716445.1 Streptomyces wedmorensis | reverse complement strand
GCAGCGGGGCCTGTCCGTGGACGGCCGCTGCAAGCCGTTCGCGGCCGCGGCGGACGGCACGGGCTGGGCCGAGGGCGTCGGCATGCTGCTCCTCGAACGGCTGTCGGACGCGCAGCGCAACGGTCGGCGGATCCTGGGTGTCGTACGCGGCTCCGCCGTCAACCAGGACGGCGCCTCGAACGGCCTGACCGCCCCCAACGGCCCCTCCCAGCAGCGGGTGATC
>NZ_JNWK01000228.1 GCF_000716445.1 Streptomyces wedmorensis | reverse complement strand
GGATCGGGGGTGGGATCTGGGGTCGTTGTTCGATGAGGATCCGGATCGTGCGGGGAGGAGTTATGTCCGTGAGGGTGGGTTCCTGGAGGATGCCGCGGGGTTCGATGCGGGGTTCTTCGGTATTTCGCCGCGTGAGGCGTTGGGGATGGATCCTCAGCAGCGGTTGATGCTGGAGGCGTCGTGGGAGGTCCTCGAGCGGGCGGGTGTCGATCCTGCCGGGTTG
>NZ_JNWK01000227.1 GCF_000716445.1 Streptomyces wedmorensis | reverse complement strand
GGTGTCGGCCTGTTCGGCGGCGTCGGCGCGGCGCTTGTCGGCGGCCTTGCGGGCGTCGTCGAGGACCTTCTCGCTGTCGGCGATGGCGGCGTCGCGCAGTGCCTCGGCGTGCGCCTCTCCGTCGGCCTTGACCTGTTCGGCCTCGGCGCGGAGGCGCTGGGCTTCCTGTTCGGTCGTCTCCATGAGCTCGACCGCTTCGGCGGTGAGCCGTTCGGCTTCGGCGGT
>NZ_JNWK01000226.1 GCF_000716445.1 Streptomyces wedmorensis | reverse complement strand
GGGCGGTACCCACCCCCGCGCCTGCGCCCCGCCCGTTGCGGCCCCGCCCCCGCGTTGTGGGCCTTCGCCCCGCCCGTTGTGGGCATTCGTTCCGCTGGGTCGGTGCCCACCCTCCACGCCCCGCCTCCGCGTTGTGGGCATTCGTTCCGCTGGGGCGGAACGGGTGGGCACAACGGACGGCGCCCCTTGCCGGGCCCAGGCTTCCGCGCCTGAACCCGCACCCGG
>NZ_JNWK01000225.1 GCF_000716445.1 Streptomyces wedmorensis | reverse complement strand
ACGGACCCGGCCCAGGAGCTCACGGAAGCTCGGATCGCCCGAGCTGTCGGTGCGCAGCACCAGCGTGTTCACGAAGAACCCGACCAGACCGCTCAACGCCTCGTTGCTCCGGCCCGCCACCGGCGAACCGATCGCCAGATCCGCACCCGCACCCAACCGGGACAACGCCGCCACCAACGCCGCGTGCACCACCATGAACGGCGTGCACCCCTCCTCCCGGGCGAG
>NZ_JNWK01000224.1 GCF_000716445.1 Streptomyces wedmorensis | reverse complement strand
ACGGACGGAGCTTGCAGCGCCGGTCGCCCTCACGGGTGACGATCAGCATGGTGACCCACTCCACGAGTGCATGCGGCAGGTCGAGTGCGGCAGGATGGATGACCAACGAGGCCCCCGAGCAATGTGATTGAGACGTCAGACACCTCGATCAACAGCACGGGGGCCTCGCTCGTTGCGCTTCACGGACCGTCACCCGATCGGTGGCCACATCGAAGAAGCTCAATGA
>NZ_JNWK01000223.1 GCF_000716445.1 Streptomyces wedmorensis | reverse complement strand
TCCTACGCCCAGCGACGCCTGTGGTTCCTGAACCGCCTGGAGGGTTCCTCGGCGGCCTACAACGCACCGGTCGTCATCCGGCTCGCCGGGCGGCCCGCGGCCTCGGTGATCGAGGCGGCGCTGCGGGACGTGGTGGAGCGGCACGAGGTGCTGCGGACGGTGTACCCGGCCGTGGACGGGGAGCCGTACCAGGAGATCACGACGGACCCGGCGGTACCGGTGGAGGTCGT
>NZ_JNWK01000222.1 GCF_000716445.1 Streptomyces wedmorensis | reverse complement strand
GCGTCGGATCAGGCCGGGTCGTTCGGTGCGTGCGATCGGCGTGCGGCCGGGGCGCCCTCGTAGCGGAGCTACTGGGGCGTTTCGGCCGTGCGGCGAGCGAGCGTGCCGGGCGGGCCGGACCCGACGGGAATTTTCAGACAGGCCCTAGTCTTCTGAGTCAGGAATTCTGTTCAGATATGAGGCGAGGCGTTCGAGGATCTCGTCTGCGGTCTTGGTCCATATGTAGGGCTTG
>NZ_JNWK01000221.1 GCF_000716445.1 Streptomyces wedmorensis | reverse complement strand
CCGGATGTGGAAGCCCAGTAATGGGTGGAGCTGACCGGTACTAATAGGCCGAGGGCTTGTCCTCAGTTGCTCGCGTCCACTGTGTTAGTTCTGAAGCAATGAACTCCCGTTTGCCGGTCGAGTTCAACTTCATAGAGTTTCGGTGGTCATAGCGTTAGGGAAACGCCCGGTTACATTCCGAACCCGGAAGCTAAGCCTTTCAGCGCCGATGGTACTGCAGGGGGGACCCTGTGGG
>NZ_JNWK01000220.1 GCF_000716445.1 Streptomyces wedmorensis | reverse complement strand
AGGCCGTCGGTGAGCTTGGTGGGGGTGACGTAGGCCTTGCCGACGGTGTCGTTGAAGATGGAGTTGGCGTAGACCTGGTAGGGGAGGTAGGTCCAGTCGGGGGCGACGTTGCGGGCGGATTCGGCGAGGATCTGGTTGGCCTGCTGGCCGCCGAAGTAGGGGAACTTGGTGTCGAGGAAGGCCTTGGATTCGAGGTCGGCGCGGGTGGCGGGGAAGGCGCCCTGGGTGACGCGGGTG
>NZ_JNWK01000219.1 GCF_000716445.1 Streptomyces wedmorensis | reverse complement strand
CCCGTCCATCTTCGGATGGCGAGGTTCCTTTGAAAGTCCTGTCGGCCCTCGTGGCGGGCAGGCGACATACACAGCGAGGACGCTGTGGACGGTCGGCCCTATTCCGGCTCGACCGTCCCGCTCAACGCGAGTGTCACCGGATATCCGGTAAACATTCACGGAGAGTTTGATCCTGGCTCAGGACGAACGCTGGCGGCGTGCTTAACACATGCAAGTCGAACGATGAAGCCCCTCGGGGTGG
>NZ_JNWK01000218.1 GCF_000716445.1 Streptomyces wedmorensis | reverse complement strand
TTCCGTCGTGACGACCGTGGTGGCGAGCGTCCGTCGTTCCGTCGGGACGAGCGGCCTTCGTACCAGCGGGATGACCGTCGGGACGACAGCCGTGGCGGTGGTTTCCGCCGTGACGACCGCGGTGGCGACAGCCGTGGCGGTGGCTTCCGTCGTGACGACCGTGGTGGCGAGCGTCCGTCGTTCCGTCGGGACGAGCGGCCTTCGTACCAGCGGGATGACCGTCGGGACGACAGCCGTGGCGGT
>NZ_JNWK01000217.1 GCF_000716445.1 Streptomyces wedmorensis | reverse complement strand
GCCCGCGTCGGTGGCCGCCGAGCGGAGCCGCTCGTCGGGGAAGTCGGGGTCGAGGAGGGTGTACGCCGCGCCGGTCTTGGTGACCGCGAGGACCGCGACGGCGAAGTCCGCGCCCCGGTCGAGCAGTACGCCCGCCATGTCCCCGCGCCCCAGGCCCTGTTCGGCCAGGTGCCGGGCCAGGCGGTTCGCGGACGTGTTGAGTTCGGCGTACGAGATCCTCCGCTCGCCGTCCACCAGAGCCGTG
>NZ_JNWK01000216.1 GCF_000716445.1 Streptomyces wedmorensis | reverse complement strand
CCCATCGCGACATTGATCCCCAGCTCGGTGAGATTCTCCGTCGTGAACTCCCGACGCGTCCCCTTCGCGAACCCGACCACCTGCGCCGCGATGTTCAGCCCGCCCATGACCACGGCGCCCATCAGGATCTCGCTGATCGCCTGCCTGATGATCACCGGGATCGCGGCCTTGATCGCCGCCCACACCCCCGCCGAAACCACGCTGGAGGCCCCGAACGTCACCACCAGCGCCGCCGCCGCCATCGCCAGCTG
>NZ_JNWK01000215.1 GCF_000716445.1 Streptomyces wedmorensis | reverse complement strand
CGGCGCCGCGGTCACCTCGACGGTCAACGTCACCGGCCGCACCGGCAACGCCCCGAGCAACCTCGCCGTCGGCGTGGACATCGTCCACACCTACCGCGGTGACCTCGTCGTCGACCTGATCGCCCCCGACGGCTCGGTCTACAGCCTGTCCAACCGCTCCGGCGGCAGCGCCGACAACATCCAGCAGACGTTCACCGTGAACGCCTCCTCCGAGGTCGCCAACGGCGCCTGGAAGCTCCGCGTCCAGGACAAGGCC
>NZ_JNWK01000214.1 GCF_000716445.1 Streptomyces wedmorensis | reverse complement strand
GCCGATGCCGGCGATGGGGGCGCCCTTGGCGGTGACGGGGGCGCCGCCGCCGAGGAAGAGGGTGCCGGGGATGTCCTTGAGGGTGGGGGCGTTGGCGAGGCGCTTGACGAGCTCGGAGGTGGGGGCGTTCCAGGAGACGGCGGTGAAGGCCTTCTTCACGGCGGACTCGTAGGACTGCGGGCCGGCGCCGTCGCCGCGGAGGGTGACGATGGTGTTGCCGTTGCGGTCGACGACGGCGACGGAGACGCGCTGGTTC
>NZ_JNWK01000213.1 GCF_000716445.1 Streptomyces wedmorensis | reverse complement strand
GCCGATGCCGGCGATGGGGGCGCCCTTGGCGGTGACGGGGGCGCCGCCGCCGAGGAAGAGGGTGCCGGGGATGTCCTTGAGGGTGGGGGCGTTGGCGAGACGCTTGACGAGCTCGGAGGTGGGGGCGTTCCAGGAGACGGCGGTGAAGGCCTTCTTGACGGCGGACTCGTAGGACTGCGGGCCGGCGCCGTCGCCGCGGAGGGTGACGATGGTGTTGCCGTTGCGGTCGACGACGGCGACGGAGACGCGCTGGTTC
>NZ_JNWK01000212.1 GCF_000716445.1 Streptomyces wedmorensis | reverse complement strand
CGCTCCCTCCTCGACTGGCTGGACTCGACCGGCATCGAGGCCGACGAGCTCACCGTCCACACCCCCGACCTCGACGACGTCTTCTTCGCCCTCACCGGCCCCGACCGGCCGAACCAGTCCACGGAGGCTGCCCGATGAGCTCGCTCGCCCTCGCCGTACGGGACTCGTCCACGATGCTGCGCCGCAACCTCCTGCACGCCCGCCGCTACCCGTCGCTCACCCTGAACCTGCTGCTCACGCCGATCATGCTGCTGCTGCTC
>NZ_JNWK01000211.1 GCF_000716445.1 Streptomyces wedmorensis | reverse complement strand
CTTCGAGGAGTTCGGTGGGGACGGCTTCGGCGGCGAAGACCCACATCAGGTAGAGGCCGAAGGGTGAGATGAGGGAGGGGATGATCACGGCCCAGGGGGGGTTGGTCAGGCCCATGTTGCTGAACATCAGGAAGGTGGGGACCGCGAGCGCGGTGCCGGGGACGGCGACGGCGCCGATGACGACGGCGAAGACGGCCTTGCGGCCGGGGAAGTCGTACTTCGCCAGGGCGTAGCCGCCCAGGACGGCCAGGACCGTGGCG
>NZ_JNWK01000210.1 GCF_000716445.1 Streptomyces wedmorensis | reverse complement strand
GGAACGCCCTGGCGCTCGCAGATCCGGATGATCCGGTGGGTGCGGGCGGCGGTCAGGTCGTGGGTGCGGCCCGGCAGGGCGGGCGAGAGCCACAGCAGCTGGCCGTCGGGGTGGGTGACGACCTGCACGTTAACGCCGTGGCGTCGGTGCTTGTGGGAGTAGTCGGTCCGGCCGTCGCCGACCCGGTCGCACTCGGCGAGGGTTCCGTCGAGCAGGACGAAGTCGGGATCATGCTCGCGCAGCGTCCTCAGCAGACCCGGT
>NZ_JNWK01000209.1 GCF_000716445.1 Streptomyces wedmorensis | reverse complement strand
GGAACGCCCTGGCGCTCGCAGATCCGGATGATCCGGTGGGTGCGGGCGGCGGTCAGGTCGTGGGTGCGGCCCGGCAGGGCGGGCGAGAGCCACAGCAGCCGGCCGTCGGGGTGGGTGACGACCTGCACGTTAACGCCGTGGCGTCGGTGCTTGTGGGAGTAATCGGTCCGGCCGTCGCCGACCCGGTCGCACTCGGCGAGGGTTCCGTCGAGCAGGACGAAGTCGGGATCATGCTCGCGCAGCGTCCTCAGCAGACCCGGT
>NZ_JNWK01000208.1 GCF_000716445.1 Streptomyces wedmorensis | reverse complement strand
GATCGCGTTCACGAAGAAGCAGTTGCTGAAGCTCATCACGGCCGCGATGGAGGAGGCGGTCGGCCACGTCGTCTCGGTGATGACCGAGCCGGTCGTGGCCGCGCTGGAGAACATGGCGGCGGACCTGGTCGTCCAGGTGAGCATGGACGCGCTGGGCGTCCAGAACGGCGTGAACCTCGACCAGACGAAGCAGGCCGGCAAGGACGGCTTCGACGAGGGAGTGCAGGGTGCCAAGGAGGGTCTGAACCTCGCCTCCGCCGGGG
>NZ_JNWK01000207.1 GCF_000716445.1 Streptomyces wedmorensis | reverse complement strand
CCCCGGCGGAGGCGAGGTTCAGACCCTCCTTGGCACCCTGCACTCCCTCGTCGAAGCCGTCCTTGCCGGCCTGCTTCGTCTGGTCGAGGTTCACGCCGTCCTGGACGCCCAGCGCGTCCATGCTCACCTGGACGACCAGGTCCGCCGCCATGTTCTCCAGCGACGCCACGACCGGCTCGGTCATCACCGAGACGACGTGGCCGACCGCCTCCTCCATCGCGGCCGTGATGAGCTTCAGCAACTGCTTCTTCGTGAACGCGATC
>NZ_JNWK01000206.1 GCF_000716445.1 Streptomyces wedmorensis | reverse complement strand
GAGCGTCAGCCGCGTGCCGGCCATGATCTCGACCTCCTCACCGACCGGGACGGGGTCGAGGAAGGCCAGGGTCTTCTCGACGTCGGAGTCGTCGTAGAGGGGCTTGGCCGGGCGGTGCTTGGACCAGCCGTGTTCGTCGGCGTGCCGGGCGGCCTCCATCTGGAGGCGGGCGCTGTCGCGCAGCACGATCCCGGCGAGCCGGGCGGTGTGGGCGCTGGTCAGGATCGGTCCCCGGAATCCCTGCCGGACCAGGCGGGGCAGGTAG
>NZ_JNWK01000205.1 GCF_000716445.1 Streptomyces wedmorensis | reverse complement strand
GAGCGTCAGCCGCGTGCCGGCCATGATCTCGACCTCCTCACCGACCGGGACGGGGTCGAGGAAGGCCAGGGTCTTCTCGACGTCGGAGTCGTCGTAGAGCGGCTTGGCCGGGCGGTGCTTGGACCAGCCGTGTTCGTCGGCGTGCCGGGCGGCCTCCATCTGGAGCCGGGCGCTGTCGCGCAGCACGATCCCGGCGAGCCGGGCGGTGTGGGCGCTGGTCAGGATCGGTCCCCGGAATCCCTGCCGGACCAGGCGGGGCAGGTAG
>NZ_JNWK01000204.1 GCF_000716445.1 Streptomyces wedmorensis | reverse complement strand
CCTGCGTCGATGCCGGCCCATATCGTGGCCATGTGGCGCCTCCGTGCGGTGGGGTGCTGATGCCTGCCACGGACGACCTCGCTGTCGATTCCCTACTCAGCGATCATTCGCAATTCCTAATTGGCAGCCGAGTCGTCGTGGGATGTCGGGCGGCCAATCACTGGAAGCCACAAGTGGCAGAGCCTTTTGAACCACACCCGACACCCCTGGGCGGGTCAACCATACGAAGGGCCGACCGCATCCCGCAGAACAACGTAGGGAGCCTTTT
>NZ_JNWK01000203.1 GCF_000716445.1 Streptomyces wedmorensis | reverse complement strand
GGCTGGTGGTGCAGCTGGCGATGGCGGCGGCGGCGCTGGTGGTGACGTTCGGGGCCTCCAGCGTGGTTTCGGCGGGGGTGTGGGCGGCGATCAAGGCCGTGATCCCGGTGATCATCAGGCAGGCGATCAGCGAGATCCTGATGGGCGCCGTGGTCATGGGCGGGCTGAATGTCGCGGCGCAGGTGGTCGGGTTCGCGAAGGGGACGCGTCGGGAGTTCACGACGGAGAATCTCACCGAGCTGGGGATCAATGTCGCGATGGGTGCGATCG
>NZ_JNWK01000202.1 GCF_000716445.1 Streptomyces wedmorensis | reverse complement strand
GAGCAGCAGCAGCATGATCGGCGTGAGCAGCAGGTTCAGGGTGAGCGACGGGTAGCGGCGGGCGTGCAGGAGGTTGCGGCGCAGCATCGTGGACGAGTCGCGCAGGGTGAGGGAGAGGGAGCTCATCGGACGTTCTCCTTGGGCTGGTTCTGCTGGGCGGGGATGTCGGTGGTGCCGGTGAGGGCGAAGAAGACGTCGTCGAGGTCGGGGGTGTGGACGGTGAGCTCGTCGGCCTCGATGCCGGTCGAGTCCAGCCAGTCGAGGAGGGAGCG
>NZ_JNWK01000201.1 GCF_000716445.1 Streptomyces wedmorensis | reverse complement strand
CGCCGCTCTCAGTGCTGAACCACTGGAAGGACGAGATCACCGCCACCGCGCCGGGCACCCCCGTCCGCGTCCTGCACGGCCCGCGCTCCACCCTCCACCACCTGGAACCCCACGCGATCGTCCTGATGACCTACCAGGCCCTGCCCTCCCGCCACACAGCCCTGCTCGCGCAGCGCTGGTCGATGGTGGTGGCCGACGAGGCACAGAACATCAAGACCGCCCACGCCGTATGGGCACAGCGCCTGCGCTCCCTCAACTCCCACGCCCGGTTCGCC
>NZ_JNWK01000200.1 GCF_000716445.1 Streptomyces wedmorensis | reverse complement strand
CGCCGCTCTCAGTGCTGAACCACTGGAAGGACGAGATCACCGCCACCGCGCCGGGCACCCCCGTCCGCGTCCTGCACGGCCCGCGCTCCACCCTCCACCGCCTGGAACCCCACGCGATCGTCCTGATGACCTACCAGGCACTGCCCTCCCGCCACACAGCCCTGCTCGCGCAGCGGTGGTCGATGGTGGTGGCCGACGAGGCACAGAACATCAAGACCGCCCACGCCGTATGGGCACAGCGCCTGCGCTCCCTCAACTCCCACGCCCGGTTCGCC
>NZ_JNWK01000199.1 GCF_000716445.1 Streptomyces wedmorensis | reverse complement strand
GACCGATGTTGAGTGTGGAGACGGCTTTGAAGGAGGCGATGGCCTCGATCGATGGGAGCGTGGGAGCCGCACTGGTCGACTACACGAGCGGCATGGCGCTGGGAACGCTGGGCGGGGGCAAGGACCTCGATCTGGCGGTGGCCGCCGCGGGGAACACTGATGTGATCCGGGCGAAGGTCCGCGCCATAGAGCTGCTGGGCCTCAACGAGGAGATCGAGGATGTGCTGATCACCCTCGGCAGCCAGTACCACCTCATCCGGCTGCTCAGGGGCCGCGG
>NZ_JNWK01000198.1 GCF_000716445.1 Streptomyces wedmorensis | reverse complement strand
CGAACACGGTGCCCTCCGGGACGGTCAGGTCGATCCCGTCGAGGACGGTCTTCTCGCCGTAGGACTTGCGCAGTCCGTTCGCCGCGATGGCGGGGTGCGTCATGGCAGGTGCTCCTTCGGGTGTGGGTGGGTCAGAGGCTGCGGGCGGTGATGTCGCCGAACGAGGTGGTGGCGTGGAACGCGAGGGCGGCGTCGGCGCCTTCGCTGTTGGTGAGGCTGTTGGAGATGCGGCCGTAGGCGGTGCCGGCGTCGAGGGTGGCGGAGGTGCCGCGGGCGGCG
>NZ_JNWK01000197.1 GCF_000716445.1 Streptomyces wedmorensis | reverse complement strand
TCCTGGTCGTGGTGGCGATCGCCGTAGGTGGACTCCATGAGCAGCGTGTCGGCGCCCGAGAACGGTTCCGGCGGCGGCAGCAGCGGGTGCCCTGGGCGGCCCAGGTCCCCGGAGGTGGCCAGGGTGTGGCCGTCCTCCAGCGTGAGGTGGGCCCATGCCGAGCCGAGGATGTGTCCGCCGTGGTGGAGCGTCAGCCGCGTGCCGGCCATGATCTCGACCTCCTCACCGACCGGGACGGGGTCGAGGAAGGCCAGGGTCTTCTCGACGTCGGAGTCGTCGTAGAG
>NZ_JNWK01000196.1 GCF_000716445.1 Streptomyces wedmorensis | reverse complement strand
GTCCCCCGGCGGCGCATGAGCCGGTCGGCCCCGGAAAGGGCCCGCTCGGACCCTCCGGAGCGGGCTGGTCCGGATGCGACGGTGGAGACCGGCCCACACCCCGAAGGAGGGCTGGCGATGTCCGAGGCAGCCCCGAACCCCGCTACCCCGCGGCCGGCCCTGCTCAGCTTCCTGGGCGGGGTGGGAACGGTCACCGGCAGCAAGTTCCTGGTCGAGAGCGACCATGCCCGGATCCTCCTCGACTGCGGTCTCTTCCAGGGTTTCGCGACCCTGCGGCGCCGCAAC
>NZ_JNWK01000195.1 GCF_000716445.1 Streptomyces wedmorensis | reverse complement strand
TCGGTCCGGCCGTCGCCGACCCGGTCGCACTCGGCGAGGGTTCCGTCGAGCAGGACGAAGTCGGGATCATGCTCGCGCAGCGTCCTCAGCAGACCCGGTGCACGGGCGGCGAGCAGGTCGACGACGGCACTGGTGTAGGCATGGGCGGTGGACTCGCTGATCCCGAACCCGGCGGCGATCTTCGCCAGAGTGGTGTGCTCACGCAGGTACACCAGTGCCACCATCGCGCGCTGTGACGGACGGAGCTTGCAGCGCCGGTCGCCCTCACGGGTGACGATCAGCATGGT
>NZ_JNWK01000194.1 GCF_000716445.1 Streptomyces wedmorensis | reverse complement strand
GTCCCCCGGCGGCGCATGAGCCGGTCGGCCCCGGAAAGGGCCCGCTCGGACCCTCCGGAGCGGGCTGGTCCGGATGCGACGGTGGAGACCGGCCCACACTCCGAAGGAGGGCTGGCGATGTCCGAGGCAGCCCCGAACCCCGCTGCCGCTCCGCGGCCGGCCCTGCTCAGCTTCCTGGGCGGGGTGGGGACGGTCACCGGCAGCAAGTTCCTGGTCGAGAGCGACCATGCCCGGATCCTCCTCGACTGCGGTCTCTTCCAGGGTTTCGCGACCCTGCGGCGCCGCAAC
>NZ_JNWK01000193.1 GCF_000716445.1 Streptomyces wedmorensis | reverse complement strand
CCGTGTGGGCAATCGTCCCGCTGGGGCGGGACGGGTGGGCACACGGGACGGCGCGCTTGGCGGCGCCTCCGCCCCTTGTGCCTGGACCCGCGCCGATACGGCGTCGCACTCGGGGTGCGGGTTCGGGCGCGGAAGCCTGGGCCCGGCAAGGGGTGCCGTCCGTTGTGCCCACCCGTTCCGCCCCAGCGGAACGAATGCCCACAACGAGGCGGGGCCGGGGGTTGCGGGTGGGCACCGCCCCAGCGGAACGATTGCCCACAACGGGGTGGGCCGGGGGTTGCGGGTGGGCACCGCCCCGGCGGAAC
>NZ_JNWK01000192.1 GCF_000716445.1 Streptomyces wedmorensis | reverse complement strand
TCCATCTTGTTCACGGCCAGGACCACGTGCGGGACGCGGAGCAGGGCGGCGACGGCGGCGTGGCGGCGGGTCTGCTCGACGACGCCGTTGCGGGCGTCGACGAGGACCACGGCCAGTTCGGCGGTGGAGGCGCCGGTGACCATGTTCCGGGTGTACTGCACGTGCCCGGGGGTGTCGGCGAGGATGAACCGGCGGCGGGCGGTCGCGAAGTAGCGGTAGGCCACGTCGATGGTGATGCCCTGCTCGCGCTCGGCCCGCAGGCCGTCGGTGAGCAGTGCCAGGTCGGGCGCCTCCTGGCCGCGCTTG
>NZ_JNWK01000191.1 GCF_000716445.1 Streptomyces wedmorensis | reverse complement strand
GGGTTGGTGAAGTCGGTGCCGGTGCTGGTGAGGGTCCACAGCGCCGAGACGTTGCGGCTGTCCTCGGTCTGGCCGTTGTCGTAGAGGATGCCGACGTCCGCCTTGCCGTCGCCGTTGAAGTCGCCGGTGGTGACCTTCGAGCGGTCCCAGTTCCAGGAGCCGAAGCTGGTGGAGACGTTGTCCCACTTCTTGGAGGGGTTGGTGAAGTCGGTGCCGGTGCTGGTCAGCGTCCACAGGGCGGTGACGTTGGTGCCGTCCGTCTGCTGGCCGTTGTTGTAGAGGATGCCGACGTCGTCCTTGCCGTCG
>NZ_JNWK01000190.1 GCF_000716445.1 Streptomyces wedmorensis | reverse complement strand
CCGCCGCAGTTGTAGAAGGTCACGTCCCAGTGGTTGCCCTCGTCGGCGTAGACGTTGCCGGCGCCGGACTTCCACTGCGGGGCTCCGTCGCCGCGCAGCCCGATGTAGGTGAACGTGTTCTTGATGTAGTTCCCGACGCAGGTGTACTTGGCGAAGTCGAGCTTGTAGCCGTTCCAGTGCGAGTACGTGCCGCTCGCGTGCCCGGTCTCGGTGCCGCCGGTGATGTTGAGGGCGCAGCCGCTGGCGCTCTTGAGGGTCTGGGCGCCCTGGGCGGTGGCGAGGTTGAGCTGCTCGAAGGACGTGCAGGTGGAGTTGT
>NZ_JNWK01000189.1 GCF_000716445.1 Streptomyces wedmorensis | reverse complement strand
CGGTCTCCCTGTCGGATCGCCGCCCAGTCGTTGTAGGCGTCGGTTTTTTTGACCAGTGGCTTGAGACGCTTCGGGTGGGGCCGCGCGCCCCACCCTTCGTACGTGATCAGGTCACCGCCAGCGCCGGGGGCCAGGCTGCCGTTCACGATCAACTGGAGCCACCAGCGGACGAGTTCCCAGCGTGCCGCTTCACAGGGGCGGGGCGGGGCGTCTGCCGGGTGTTCCTGGAGCAGGCCGAGTTCGCCCAGCACCTGGTCGAAAAAGGCGTCGGCTTGCTCGTGCTCGGAGCGTGACAGGCCGGCGAGGAGGGGAAGGGACT
>NZ_JNWK01000188.1 GCF_000716445.1 Streptomyces wedmorensis | reverse complement strand
GTCAACGCCGCACTCGAGAAGGGCGGCAAGGTCACGGTGTGGGCGTGGGAGCCCACCCTGAAGAAGGTGGCGGAGGACTTCGAGAAGAAGTACCCCAACGTCGACATCGAACTGGTCAACGCCGGCACCGGCGACAAGCAGTACACCGCCCTGCAGAACGCGATAGCCGCCGGCTCCGGCGCCCCCGACGTCGCCCAGGTCGAGTACTACGCGCTCGGCCAGTTCACCATCGGCAAGTCCGTCGAGGACCTCGCCCCCTACGGAGCGACCAAGCACGCCACCAGCTTCACCCCCGGCCCCTGGAACGCCGTCCACCAGGACA
>NZ_JNWK01000187.1 GCF_000716445.1 Streptomyces wedmorensis | reverse complement strand
GGTCCTTGGTGGCGTTGATCACCAGCCAGGCCAGCGGCAGCAGGGTGTAGAGGAGGACCAGGCCGGTCACCAGGGTCAGCGGGATGCTGGGGCGGGGGTGCAGGGGGGTGTGGGGTCGCCTCGTGCGGGTGCGGCCGGCGGTGGCTTTGTGGGATGCCGGGCGGGCGGTGGCCTGGGGGCGGCGGGGCGGCTGGGGGGTTGGGGTTGCCGCCGCGGTGGTCAGGGAGGTGGTCATCGGGTCAGCCCTTCCGCATGCCGCGCAGCTGGACGGTGTAGGCGATGATCGCGGTGATCACGCCCATCACGATCGCCACGGTCGCCGC
>NZ_JNWK01000186.1 GCF_000716445.1 Streptomyces wedmorensis | reverse complement strand
ACCTCCGCGTAGTGGGCGCGTACGGCGGGCTCGTCGGCGCGGTAGGCGTTGGGCGGCAGGAGGAGGACCGACCCGGCGCCGGCCTCGGCGGCCTGCTCGGCCCAGCGCCGGGACTCCGCGCTGCCGTAGGCGGCCACGCCGGGCATGACGCGTGCCCCGTCGCCCGCGGCCGCGACGGCGGTGCGCACGACCTGGGCGCGCTCCTCGCCGGTGAGGGTCTGGTACTCGCCGAGGGAACCGTTCGGGACGACCCCGTCGCAGCCGTTGGCGATCAGCCAGGCCACGTGCTCGGCGTAGGCGTCGTGGTCGACGGAGCCGTCGCCGCGGAAGGGGAGGG
>NZ_JNWK01000185.1 GCF_000716445.1 Streptomyces wedmorensis | reverse complement strand
GCCGCGTCAACGTCCTCTGGGCCCTCCTCCGCGACGGACGGAGATACGAACTCACGCCACCCACCGCACGCGCGGCTTGACAGACCGCATTAGGAATCAATGAGCTTCTTCAGCGTTGCAGCTCCAGTGTGAGGATGGCCTTGGCGATTGACGTCATGCGGTTGGGGCTGCAGCGGGACCTGCGGAAGATCCGCCAGGTCTTCAGGCGGGCGACGCCGCGTTCGACGGGTGCGCGTGTTGCGGCCAGGGCACGGTTGCGGGTCTTGTCGGTGGGGGTCAGTTCCTGCAGGGGCTTGCGTTTGATGCCCGTGGTCAGCCAGGGACCGGCGCCCTGGTAG
>NZ_JNWK01000184.1 GCF_000716445.1 Streptomyces wedmorensis | reverse complement strand
GGTCCTTGGTGGCGTTGATCACCAGCCAGGCCAGCGGCAGCAGGGTGTAGAGGAGGACCAGGCCGGTCACCAGGGTCAGCGGGATGCTGGGGCGGGGGTTGAGCGGGGTCTGGGGCGAATTCCTGCGACCTCTTGCCGCGGCGGTGCGGGTGGCGACCCGGTGCGTACTCGTACCTGTGCCGCGGGTGGTGGACGGTCCGGCGGGGGAGCCGGAGTCGGTGGTGGCGGCAGCGGTGGTGAGAGAGGTGGTCATCGGGTCAGCCCTTCCGCATGCCGCGCAGCTGGACGGTGTAGGCGATGATCGCGGTGATCACGCCCATCACGATCGCCACGGTCGCCGC
>NZ_JNWK01000183.1 GCF_000716445.1 Streptomyces wedmorensis | reverse complement strand
CCGACTCTATCAGATCTTTCCGATCCGATTTCCTCGGTGCTTTCCGGTCCCTTTCGCTTTCGCTCCGGGCCCTTCCGGCGGTTCCGACTCTATCAGATCTTTCCGATCCGATTTCCTCGGTGCTTTCCGGTTCCTTCGCTTGCGCTCCGGTCCCTTCCTGCGTCTACGACTCTACCAGAGGATGAGGGGTCCGATTGCCACGCCGGCCGGCCCCGGGCACCCCCGGCCGGCCCGAGTTGGGTCCGGAACGCAGAAAAGCCCCGCACCATGAGGTGCGGGGCTTTCCCACAATGATTGTTCGGCGGCGTCCTACTCTCCCACAGGGTCCCCCCTGCAGTACCATCG
>NZ_JNWK01000182.1 GCF_000716445.1 Streptomyces wedmorensis | reverse complement strand
CTTCCGGTATCCGGGCGCGGAGGAGCCGGTCCTCACGGACGTGGAGCTCGTCGCCCGGCCCGGTGAGACCACCGCGATCATCGGCTCCACCGGCAGCGGCAAGTCGACCCTCCTCGGGCTCGTGCCCCGGCTGTTCGACGCCACCGGCGGCGAGGTCCTCGTCGACGGCGTCGACGTCCGCACACTCGACCCGAAACTGATGGCCCGGACGGTCGGCCTCGTACCCCAGAAGCCGTACCTGTTCTCCGGGACCGTCGCCACCAACCTCCGCTACGGCAAGCCCGACGCCACCGACGAGGAACTCTGGCACGCCCTGGAGGTCGCCCAGGCCGCCGACTTCGTACGCG
>NZ_JNWK01000181.1 GCF_000716445.1 Streptomyces wedmorensis | reverse complement strand
CACGGCAAGTTGATCACGAGTCTCGTCCGGGATGCGCATACGACACCAACGAGCCCCAGCTTTGAAAGCAACACCTTGATGATCGGCAGGCCCTAAGGGCTGTCCCGCAATGAGCTTCTTCAGCGTTGCAGCTCCAGTGTGAGGATGGCCTTGGCGATTGACGTCATGCGGTTGGGGCTGCATCGGGACCTGCGGAAGATCCGCCAGGTCTTCAGGCGGGCGACGCCGCGTTCGACAGGTGCGCGTGTGGCGGCCAGGGCACGGTTGCGGGTCTTGTCGGTGGGGGTCAGTTCCTGCAGGGGCTTGCGTTTGATGCCCGTGGTCAGCCAGGGACCGGCGCCCTGGTAG
>NZ_JNWK01000180.1 GCF_000716445.1 Streptomyces wedmorensis | reverse complement strand
GCCCACCCCCGCGCCTGCGGCCCCGCCTCGTTGTGGGATGCGCCGTGCGCTGTGGGCCCGTGCGCCCGCCCGTTGTGGGCATTCGTTCCGCTGGGGCGGTGCCCACCCCCGCGCCTGCGGTCCCGCCTCGTTGTGGGATGCGCCGTGCGCTGTGGGCCCGTGCGCCCGCCCGTTGTGGGCAGTCGTTCCGCTGGGGCGGTGCCCCCCCCCGCGCCTGCGGCCCCGCCTCGTTGTGGGATGCGCCGTGCGCTGTGGGCTCGTGCGCCCGCCCGTTGTGGGCATTCGTTCCGCTGGGGCGGTGCCCACCCCCGCGCCTGCGGCCCCGCCTCGTTGTGGGATGCGCCGTGCGCTGTGGGCCCGTGCGCCCGCCCGTTGTGGGCAT
>NZ_JNWK01000179.1 GCF_000716445.1 Streptomyces wedmorensis | reverse complement strand
AGGAGGAACGCGGCGACGATCGGGACGATCGTGAGGAGGGAGCCGGTGATGATGAGGTCGAAGACGGCTTCGCCGCCGGCGGTCTGGGCCTGGGCGTTCCAGGCGTTGAGGCCCAGGGTGAGCGGGTACCAGTCGGGGTCCTTGATCATGATCAGCGGCAGGAAGTAGTTGTTCCAGGTCGCGACCATGGAGAAGAGCAGCACGGTCACGGTGCCGGGCATCAGCAGCGGCAGCGCGACGGTGAAGAAGGTGCGCACCCTTCGAGGAGTTCGGTGGGGACGGCTTCGGCGGCGAAGACCCACATCAGGTAGAGGCCGAAGGGTGAGATGAGGGAGGGGATGATCACGGCCCAGGGGGTGTTGGTCAGGCCCATGTTGCTGAACATCAGGAAGGTGGGGACGGCCAGGGCCGTGCCGGGCACGGCGACGGCGCCGATGACGAACGGCGACGGCGCCGATGACGACGGCGAAGACGGCCTTGCGGCCGGGGAAGTCGTACTTCGCCAGGGCGTAGCCGCCCAGGACGGCCAGGACCGTGGCGCCGCCGGCGCCGACGGTGACGTAGAGGAGGGTGTTGAGGAGCCAGCGGACGAAGACGCCGTCGTCGTAGGTGAGGGTGCGGGTGATGTTGTCCCAGAAGTGGGTGTCCTCGGCGAACCACAGGCCGAAGGAGTCCAGCAGGCCCTTTTGGTCCTTGGTGGCGTTGATCACCAGCCAGGCCAGCGGCAGCAGGGTGTAGAGGAGGACCAGGCCGGTCACCAGGGTCAGCGGGATGCTGGGGCGGGGGT
>NZ_JNWK01000178.1 GCF_000716445.1 Streptomyces wedmorensis | reverse complement strand
TTGCCAGGTGGCGGTGTACTTCTGGGTGCCTTCGTCGGTGAAGTCGATCTTCACGGCGGTGCCGTCGGTCTTGTAGGGGTGGCCGCCGGCCTGCCAGATGAGGCTGGTGGTGGCGCCGGCGTCGCCGGTGTCGTTGGTGATGAAGATCTTGGGGTCGGCCTTGTGGAGGGTGCGGGCGGCCTGCACGTACTCGTCCCAGGTGGTCGGCACCTTGATGCCGTGCTTGTCGAAGACCTTCTTGTTGTAGAAGAAGGCCATCGGGCCGGAGTCCATGGGCAGGGCGTGGATGGCCCTGTCCTGGTGGACGGCGTTCCAGGGGCCGGGGGTGAAGCTGGTGGCGTGCTTGGTCGCTCCGTAGGGGGCGAGGTCCTCGACGGACTTGCCGATGGTGA
>NZ_JNWK01000177.1 GCF_000716445.1 Streptomyces wedmorensis | reverse complement strand
TCACCATCGGCAAGTCCGTCGAGGACCTCGCCCCCTACGGAGCGACCAAGCACGCCACCAGCTTCACCCCCGGCCCCTGGAACGCCGTCCACCAGGACAAGGCCATCCACGCCCTGCCCATGGACTCCGGCCCCATGGCCTTCTTCTACAACAAGAAGGTCTTCGACAAGCACGGCATCAAGGTGCCCACCACCTGGGACGAGTACGTGCAGGCCGCCCTCACCCTCCACAAGGCCGACCCCAAGATCTTCATCACCAACGACACCGGTGACGCCGGTGCCACGACCAGCCTGATCTGGCAGGCCGGCGGCCACCCCTACAAGACCGACGGCACCGCCGTGAAGATCGACTTCACCGACGAAGGCACCCAGAAGTACACCGCCACCTGGCAA
>NZ_JNWK01000176.1 GCF_000716445.1 Streptomyces wedmorensis | reverse complement strand
TCGAGATGGGCCGCACCGACCTGCGCGACGCGGACGAACTCGCGCGCCTGCACCCGGGGGTCGCCTACGAGGCCTTCGACCTGAGCGACGCCGGCGCCGACCGCGTCCAGCGGATGCTGGGCGAGCTGGTCGAGTTGTTCGAGCGGGGTGTGCTGACTCCGTTGCCGGTGACGACGTGGGATGTGCGGCAGGCGCCGGCGGCGTTCCGGTACATGAGTCAGGGCAGGCACACGGGCAAGAACGTGCTGGTGTTGCCGCGGGCTTTGGACCGGGACGGCACGGTGTTGGTGACCGGTGGTACGGGGACGCTGGGTCGTCTGGTGGCTCGTCGTCTGGTGGTCGAGCACGGGGTGCGGAACCTGCTGGTGGTGGGTCGTCGTGGTCGGTGTGCCGAGGGTGCCG
>NZ_JNWK01000175.1 GCF_000716445.1 Streptomyces wedmorensis | reverse complement strand
CAGCACGACGTCGCCGGCCTCGGTCAGCTTGCGCGCCTCCGCCGCGTAGACGCCGAGGTCCGGGATGGGGGGAGCGTCCGCCGCCAGTGAGCGCTGTGCGGTCGGCGCCGCCTCCCCGGCAGGGGTCGAGACCGGCTCGGGGCTCGTGGGAACGGCGACGGGCTCCGGGGCGCCGGCGGGGTTCGAGACCTTCGCAGCCACGCCCGGCGAAGCTGCGGGCGTGGACGAGGACGAAGACGAGGACGGCCCGTTGTGACGGTCAGGTCCCGCGGCCGTCCCCCCGCCGGGGCCGGCGAGGTCGGCTCGGCGGCGTTCGTGCTCGTGGCCGCCCTGACACTGGCACCCGGCCCGTCACCGGCAGTCTTCCCGCTGATGACGGTGTCGATGGCCGACGGCCTGCCCGCCGCCTGCTGCACGGGCGCGGTGGAGGCAGCGGGCGCGGTGGGCGCCTGCGCTTCGGGGCCACGCGTCCCCGCGGTGGGCGTGCTTGCGGTGGGGGAGGCGCCGGCCGTCGGCACGGTGGGAGCCGGCCCGTCCGACAGCGTTGCCCGCGCTGTCTGGGAAGGGGCGGCGGCAGCGGGCGGCGTCCCGGCTCCCGCATCCGCCGTCACGGGGGTGAACGGTGCTGCCGCCAGCGGCGGTTGGGCCTCGGGG
>NZ_JNWK01000174.1 GCF_000716445.1 Streptomyces wedmorensis | reverse complement strand
GAACGCCCAGGCCCAGACCGCCGGCGGCGAAGCCGTCTTCGACCTCATCATCACCGGCTCCCTCCTCACGATCGTCCCGATCGTCGCCGCGTTCCTCCTCCTCCAGCGGTTCTGGCAGTCCGGCCTGGCCGCGGGCAGCGTCAAGGAATAGCCCCGTCCCAGCCCCACCGGGGAGTCCCGCCCCCGCTTCCTCCTCTCTCGTCACGTCCGTCCCACCCGCACCACCGACCAGGAGCACAGTCCATGAGAACGCACACCACCCGCAGACTCCTCGGCGCCCTCGCCGTGGTCTCGACGCTCGCGCTGACCGCCTCGGCCTGCGGCTCCGACGCCACCGACGGCGGCGGCGCCGCCGGCGGCCCGAAGGACGTCAACGCCGCACTCGAGAAGGGCGGCAAGGTCACGGTGTGGGCGTGGGAGCCCACCCTGAAGAAGGTGGCGGAGGACTTCGAGAAGAAGTACCCCAAC
>NZ_JNWK01000173.1 GCF_000716445.1 Streptomyces wedmorensis | reverse complement strand
CCGTGGGCACGGCGGGGCGCGCGGGGCCGGATGGGGGGCGGGGCGCCCGTGAGGTGGGGGCTCGGGGGCGGTGGGGGCGGGGTCGGACGCCGGTGGGTGGCCGGTGGGTGGCCGGTGGGGGTTGCGCTCACCCGCCGCCCTTGCGGAACAGATGCCCACAACCCGCTGGGGTGGCGGCGGGGTCCGGTGAGGCGCGGGGGCGGCAGCCGCCGGGGGCACGGCGGGCCGCGCGGGGCCGGATGGGGTGCGGGGCGCCCGTGAGGTGGGGCCTCGGGGGCGGTGGAGGCGGGGTCGGGGGCCGCTGCGGGCCGGTGGGGGTTGTGCCCACCCGTTCCGCCCTTGCGGAACAGATGCCCACAACCCGCTGGGGAGGGCGGCGGCCGGGGCCGCCGGGCGCGGGCGCGGCGGAGCTGACGGGCGCGGGCGCGGCCGGGGCGGCGGGGCCCGCGAGGCGCGGGCGCGGCGGAGCTGACGGGCGCGGGCGCGGCC
>NZ_JNWK01000172.1 GCF_000716445.1 Streptomyces wedmorensis | reverse complement strand
GTCTGGGAAGGGGCGGCGGCAGCGGGCGGCGTCCCGGCTCCCGCATCCGCCGTCACGGGGGTGAACGGTGCTGCCGCCAGCGGCGGTTGGGCCTCGGGGGTCGAGGTGCCGCCGCCACCGGACAACACGTCGCCGATGGACACGGTCGGTGAACCGTCCCGCGGGGACGCGCCCCCGCCCACGGATGGCTCCGCTCCACCGGCGGGGACCTCAGGGCCGACCCGTTCCCATCAACGGGCGGAACCGCTGTCGGGGGCTCTGGGGCCGCCACAAACGACTCCGAAGCCGTGTCCACCGACCGCACCGACGCCCCGTCCGGCGACAGCGACGCCGACTCAGAACTCGTCGAAGGCACATCCAACGGCAGGACGAACGACTCGCCGTGTCCACCGACCGCACCGACACCCCGTCCGGCGACAGCGACACCGACTCAGAACTCGTCGAAGACGCATCCAACGGCAGGACGAACGACTCCGCGTCCGTGTCCACCGACCGCACCGACGCCCCGTCCGGCGACAGCGGCGCGGTGTCGGACGTGAGGCCCTCCGGCACGTTCCGCGAGACCGTCTCGGGCGTGCGCCCGCCCGCGCCGCCCCCCGCCACCCGTACCCGCACCCGTACCCGTGCCCGGATCGCTGAGCGTGGTCGTCGAGTCCGCCGACGACGCCCGCGACGTGACCGACAGCGCATCCGCACTCCGCCCGACCGGCGTGTCCCCCGGGGCGACCACCGTCTGCGGTGTCCCCGCCTCCCGCAGGCCCACCGGCGGCTCGCCGCCACCACCGCCCTGCCCCGTCGCCGGCAGCTCCGGGGAGACGACCGTCTGCCGCGGGGCACCGCCGTCCCGCGGCACACCGCCCGACACCGGCTGCCCGCCGCCCACCGACGGATTCCCGCCCCCACCCGGAGGCGTGAAGCCCGTCTTGACCTGAACGAACTTGTTGTTGAACGCCCTGGGCACCTTCACCGGGTTGACCTTCAACGGGGTGACCTTCTGGGCCGCCGGGTCGCCAGCTTCTGCCCGGTGATCATGATCGCGGACGACGCCACGTTGTTGACCGCGCCACCGACCGCCGCCGCCACGATCGACTGCGCCGCCTTCGCACCCAGCGCCTTGGACACACCCGCCGTGAACACCTTGCCGATACCGAACCCGATCGCCCCGCCGATCGCACCCATCGCGACATTGATCCCCAGCTCGGTGAGATTCTCCGTCGTGAACTCCCGACGCGTCCCCTTCGCGAACCCGACCACCTGCGCCGCGA
>NZ_JNWK01000171.1 GCF_000716445.1 Streptomyces wedmorensis | reverse complement strand
AAGGAGGCCTTCGTGGGCTGGGGTTTCGTCGGCCCGTTCGTCGCGGTCTTCGCTCTCGTCTTCCTGGCGCCGATCGGATACGCCGTATACCTGAGCCTGTTCCAGGACCGGCTCATCGGCGGGACCTCCTTCGTCGGCCTCGACAACTACGGCGAGGCGCTGACCGACCCCCGCTTCTGGGACGGTCTGACACGGGTCGGCATGTTCCTCCTGGTGCAGGTGCCCGTCATGCTGGGCATCGCGCCAGCCTGATCTGGGGCTTCATGTACGGCACCCAGTTCGGTCTGGTCGGCAACGTC
Source organism: Streptomyces wedmorensis (assembly GCF_000716445.1). GTDB lineage: Bacteria > Actinomycetota > Actinomycetes > Streptomycetales > Streptomycetaceae > Streptomyces > Streptomyces wedmorensis. The sequence goes on along the minus strand of NZ_JNWK01000171.1, from coordinate 477 downwards.
AACGACGCCTTCGGGGTCACGCTGCCCGACCCGCTCTCCCCCTCGCTGGCCCTGGCCTCCATCGGCAACATCGTGACCTGGGAGTTCGTCGGCTACAACATGCTGATCTTCTACTCGGCCCTCAAGGTCGTGCCCCGCTCGCTGTACGAGGCGGCGGCCATCGACGGCGCCGGTGAGTGGCGCGTCGTGTGGTCCATCAAGCTCCCCGCGATCCGCAGCGCCGTGGTCATCGCCACGATCTTCTCGATCATCGGCAGCTTCCAGCTGTTCAACGAGCCCAGCATCCTGCAGAAACTCGCCCCCAACGCGATCACCAGCGACTTCACCCCCAACCTCTACACCTACTCGCTGTCCTTCGCGGGCCAGCAGCACAACTACGCGGCGACCGTGGCGATCGTGATGGGCGTGATCACCGCGATCATCGCCTACACCGTCCAGCTGCGCGGCATGCGGAAGGGCTGACCCGATGACCACCTC
>NZ_JNWK01000170.1 GCF_000716445.1 Streptomyces wedmorensis | reverse complement strand
GTGGCGGTGGGTTCCGTCGTGACGACCGTGGTGGCGAGCGTCCGTCGTTCCGTCGGGACGAGCGGCCTTCGTACCAGCGGGATGACCGTCGGGACGACAACCGTGGTGGCGGTTTCCGTCGTGACGACCGTGGCGGCGACAGCCGTGGCGGTGGTTTCCGTCGTGACGACCGTGGTGGCGACAGCCGTGGTGGGGACAACCGCGGTGGCGGTTTCCGCCGGGATGACCGTGGTGGCGACAACCGTGGCGGTGGGTTCCGTCGCGATGACCGTGGTGACCGTCCGGGCTTCTCGCGGGACGACAACCGTGGTGGCGGCTTCCGTCGTGACGACCGTGGTGGCGACAGCCGTGGTGGGGACAACCGCGGTGGCGGTTTCCGCCGGGATGACCGTGGTGGCGACAACCGCGGCGGGGACAACCGTGGCGGTGGGTTCCGCCGTGACGACCGTGGTGGCGACAGCCGTGGCGGTGGGTTCCGTCGTGACGACCGTGGTGGCGAGCGTCCGTCGTTCCGTCGGGACGAGCGGCCTTCGTAC
>NZ_JNWK01000169.1 GCF_000716445.1 Streptomyces wedmorensis | reverse complement strand
GTTGGGGTACTTCTTCTCGAAGTCCTCCGCCACCTTCTTCAGGGTGGGCTCCCACGCCCACACCGTGACCTTGCCGCCCTTCTCGAGTGCGGCGTTGACATCCTTGGGAGTGCTATCGCCCGTCCCCGTGTCCGAGGCGTCGGAGCCGCAGGCCGTGGCGGTCAGCGTGAGAGTGGCGAGTACGGAGAGGGCGCCGAGGAGTCTGCGGGTGCTGTGCGTACGCATGGGAGGTGCTCCTGGTCGGGATCGGGATCGGTGGCGGTCGGGGAGTGGCTTCCGGGTGGGGATGGAGCTGGGTCGGGGCGGGCTTCCGGGAGGGGGCGGACCGGGGCGGGACTCCCCGGCGGGGTGGACCGGGGCGGGACTCCCCGGTGGGGCTGGGACGGGGCTATTCCTTGACGCTGCCCGCGGCCAGGCCGGACTGCCAGAACCGCTGGAGCAGGAGGAACGCGGCGACGATCGGGACGATCGTGAGGAGGGAGCCGGTGATGATGAGGTCGAAGACGGCTTCGCCGCCGGCGGTCTGGGCCTGGGCGTTC
>NZ_JNWK01000168.1 GCF_000716445.1 Streptomyces wedmorensis | reverse complement strand
GGTTGACCCCGGAACTGGAGGACTTCCTCGCCGCCGGGCCCCCACCGGTCTTCGTCGGCCTGGGCAGCGCCACCGTTCCCGACCCCGAGCGGGTGAGCCGCGAGATCGTCACCGCGCTGCGCGCGGCGAAGGTGCGCGGGATCGTCCAGCGGGGCTGGGCGGGACTGGGCGGCCGGGGCGACGACATCCTGACCGTCGACGAGGTGCCGCATTCCCTGCTGTTCCCCCGGACGGCCGCCGTCGTCCACCACGCGGGAGCGGGCACGACCGGCGCCGTCCTGCGGGCCGGGGTCCCGACCGTGCCGGTGCCGGTGCAGTTCGACGCGGCGTTCTGGGCGTCCCGGCTGACCGCGCTGGGCACCGCTCCCGGTGTGGTGCCGTTGCGCCGCCTCACCGCTGCGACCCTGGCCCCGGCCCTTCGCCGGGCGACGTCCGACGACTCCCACCGTGCGCGTGCCCGCGCGCTGGCCGACCGCCTGGCCGTGGAGGACGGCGTCGCACCGGTGCTCGCCGCCCTCACCCGGCTGGCGCGCTGACCGCTTGCCCGCCGCAC
>NZ_JNWK01000167.1 GCF_000716445.1 Streptomyces wedmorensis | reverse complement strand
GGTGCCGGTCTCGGCGACCATGAAGTTCGCCCCGGAGATCCCGACCTTGGCCCGCAGGAACTTCTCCCGCAGGTGCAGCCGGGCCGCCTCCGCGAGCTCGGCCGGGGTGTCGCTCAGTCCCTCCGGCGCCGGGCGGCCCCAACTCCCCATCTTCTCGCGGAAGACGTCGCGGATCTCGGCCCGGTTGCGGTGGATCGCCGGCACCAGGATGTGCGAGGGGCGGTCGTCGCCGAGCTGCACGATGAGCTCGGCGAGGTCCGTCTCGTACGCGGCGATGCCCTCGGCCTCCAGGTGCTCGTTGAGCCCGATCTCCTGGGTGGCCATCGACTTGACCTTCACGACCTCGGTCTCCCCGGTCGCCTTCACCAGGTCCGTGACGATCCGGTTGGCCTCCGCCGCGTCCGCCGCCCAGTGCACGGTGCCGCCCGCTGCCGTCACCGCCTCCTCCAGCCGCAGCAGGTGGGTGTCGAGGTTCCTCAGGACGTCGTCCTTGATCTCCTTTCCGGCCTCGCGCAGCTCGGCCCAGTCGTCCAGCTCGGCCACCGCCCGCGCCCGCTTG
>NZ_JNWK01000166.1 GCF_000716445.1 Streptomyces wedmorensis | reverse complement strand
CGACGATCAGATCAAGATCCGGGGCTTCCGGGTCGAGCCGGGGGAGACGGAGGCCGCGCTCCTGTCCCACCCGCGGGTCACCCAGGCGGTGGTGACGGTTCATCAGGAGCGGCTGGCCGCCTACCTGGTGGTGGAGGGGGAGGCGATGGCGCCGGAGGACGTCCGGCGGCACGTGGCCGACCGGCTGCCCGAGCACCTGGTCCCCACCTACGTCACCGTCCTCGACCGGCTGCCCCTGACCCCCAACGGCAAGATCGACAAGCGGGCCCTGCCCGCCCCGGCCGCCCTCTCCAGCGGTGGCCGCGCCCCCCGCACGCCCCTTGAGGAAACCGTCGGCGGGTTCGGGTCTTCTGCCGGCGTTGGTTCCGGGGGAGGGGGATGGCGAGCTGGTGCCGGTGTCGTACGCGCAGCGGCGGTTGTGGCTGCTGGCCCAGCTGGACGGCGGGAGTGCCGCGTACAACGTGCCGACGGTGGTCCGTTTCTCCCCGGGGCTGGAGCTCCCCGTCCTGGAGGCCGCGCTGAACGACGTGGTGGAGCGGCACGCTCCGCTGCGGACGGTGTTCGAGGCGGTCGACGGGGAGCCGTTCCAGCGGGTCCTCGCCCCGGAGCGGGCGCGACTCACGGTCGAGCAGCGGCGCGTGGACGCCGACGGTCTGGACGCCGGCCTCGCAGAGGCCGCCGGTCGGGTCTTCGACCTGGCGTCGGAGATCCCCGTCCGCGCCACGCTCCTCCGGCTCGACGACGACTCGGCCGTCCTGGCGCTCGTCCTGCACCACATCGCGACCGACGGCCTGTCGAACGGGATCTTCTTCGCCGATCTGGAGCGGGCCTACGCCGCTCGTGCGGCGGGTGGGGGCTCGGTGCTGGAGCCGCTCGCGGTGCGATACGCCGACTACGCGGCCTGGCAGCGCCGCGTCCTGGGCCCGGCCGGC
>NZ_JNWK01000165.1 GCF_000716445.1 Streptomyces wedmorensis | reverse complement strand
TATCCTGCCGCACTCGACCTGCCGCACGCTCTGGTCGAGTGGGTATCCATGCTCACCGTCACCCGTGAGAGTGACCGCCGCTGCAAGCTCCCGCCCCACCAGCGTGCGCTCGTCGGCCTGGTCTACCTCCGCCGCCACGACACGCTCGCGCAGATCGCTGCCGGCTTCGGCATATCCGTCGGCACCGCCCACGCCTACGTCAAAGCAGTCGTCGAGCATTTGTCCCGGCGGGCGCTCGGCCTGCTGCGGGTCCTCCGCGAGGCCGATCCGGACTACGTCCTGCTCGACGGGGCCCTCGCCGAGTGCGATCGCGTCGGCGACAGCCGGGCCGACTTCTCCCAGAAGCACCGTCGTCACGGAGTGAACGTGCAGGTAGTGGCCGATCCCGCGGGCGACCTGCTGTGGATTTCGCCCGCGCTGCCCGGCCGCACCCATGACCTGACCGCGGCCCGCACCCACCGCATCATCCGGATCTGCGAACGCCAGGGTGTTCCTGTCCTCGCCGACCGTGCCTACATCGGGGCCGGCCCCTGGGTGACCACACCAATCAGACGGCTCCCGAACCGGGACCTGACCACGGCCCAGCAGACGATCAACCGGGCCCTGTCAGCGGCGCGGGCACC
>NZ_JNWK01000164.1 GCF_000716445.1 Streptomyces wedmorensis | reverse complement strand
ACCGTCACCACCGCCTGGGTGACCCGCGGGTGGGACAGGAGCGCGGCCTCCGTCTCCCCCGGCTCGACCCGGAAGCCCCGGATCTTGATCTGATCGTCGGCCCGGCCCTCGTACACCAGCCGGCCGTCCGGGTCGAAGCGGACGAGGTCGCCGGTGCGGTAGAGACGAGTGCCGGGCGGGCCGTAGGGGTCGGGGACGAAGCGGGTGGCGGTGAGGTCGGGCCGGCCGAGGTAGCCGTGGGCGAGGCCGTCACCGGTGAGGTACAGCTCGCCGGTGACGCCGGGCGGGCAGAGGTTCAGGTGCGGGTCCAGGACGTAGGTGCCCTTGTTGAGGAGCGGGAGAGGAAGTTGAAGAGGCTCGCCGACAGCTGGAGCATCGTCACCCCGTGACGGCGGGACAACTCGTCGATGAGGACCGGCTCGGGCCGCTGACCCGGCTGGAGGACCGTCGTCCCGCCGTGGAGCAGGGCGCCCCAGAACTCCAGGCTGAACGCGTCCCACGACACCGGCGAGCACTGGAGGAAGACCTCCCCCTCACCGAACCGCCCGTACGACTGACCACTCACCGTCGACACCAGATTCCGGTGCGAGGAGAGGATCCCCTTCGGCCGGCCTGTGGACCCGGAGGTGAACATGAGGCATGCCGGGTCGTCGGGTCCGAGGCGGACCGCCAGGTCGTCCGCTGGGCCGTCGGCCGGCAGGCCGGTGGCGTGGGCGACGGTCCAGGGGCCCGTGACCCGCCCGGCCAGGGCCGGGGAGGTGACGAGGTGGCCGATGCCCGCGTCGGTGGCCGCCGAGCGCCCGGAACCTTGACCCCGGCCCAGGAACCGGTCAGCAGCTCCCGCTCCTCAGGGTCCAGGACCTCCAGGGCGGACAGCGGACGGCCCGGGTCGGCGAGGACCTGCTCCAGTACGCGGCCGAGGACGGCGCCCATGCGCCGTACCGTGTCGGCGTCGAACAGGTCGGCGGCGTAGAGCACCGCGCCGTGCAGTCCGCGCCGGTCGTCGGAGCGGAGCAGGAACTCCAGGTCGAACTTGGCGGAGCCGTTGCCGGCACCGGAGACGGAGGCGGTGACGCCGGGGAGGTCGAGCTCGGGCACGGCGCCCAGGTCGAGTCCGAGGCAGATCTGGAAGAGGGACCGATCGCCAGATCCGCACCCGCACCCAACCGGGACAACGCCGCCACCAACGCCGCGTGCACCACCATGAACGGCGTGCACCCCTCCTCCCGGGCGAGGACCGCGATCTGTTCGAAGACGCGGGGCCCGAGGTCGAGCGCGATCTCCCCGCCCCGATGTGAGGCGGTGAGCGGACGTGGGCGGTCGAGCGTGAGGCCGTGGTCCTCGGGGAGGCCGGCCAGATTCTGCCGCCAGAAGTCCAGCTCGCGCCCGAGCAGGCTGTCCGGCTCGCCGGCCGGGCCCAGGACGCGGCGCTGCCAGGCCGCGTAGTCGGCGTATCGCACCGCGAGCGGCTCCAGCACCGAGCCCCC
>NZ_JNWK01000163.1 GCF_000716445.1 Streptomyces wedmorensis | reverse complement strand
GCGTTGAGCGGTCTGGTCGGGTTCTTCGTGAACACGCTGGTGCTGCGCACCGACAGCTCGGGCGATCCGAGCTTCCGTGAGCTCCTGGGCCGGGTCCGTACGGCCGACCTGGACGCCTTCGCCCATCAGGAGGCGCCCTTCGACCTGGTCCTGGAAGCCCTCAACCCGACCCGGACGCTGTCCCGGCACCCCCTCTTCCAGATCTGCCTGACCCTGGAGAGCGGCGCCGACGCCCAGCTGCTCGCGCTCCCCGGACTCGCGTCGGCGCCCATGGAGAAGATCACCAGCGGCTCCGCCAAGTTCGACCTGGAGTTCTTCCTCCGCTCCGACGACGAGCACGGCCTGCGCGCCACCGTCCTCTTCGCTGCCGACCTCTCCTCGCCGACCCGGGCCGTCCGCTGTCCGCCCTGGAGGTCCTGGACCCTGAGGAGCGGGAGCTGCTGACCGGTTCCTGGGCCGGGGTCAAGGTTCCGGGTGCGGGGGAGGGTTCGCTGGTCGGCCGGTTCGAGGAGCAGGTGGCGCGGGTTCCGGAGCGCACGGCTCACGGCTCTGGTGGACGGCGAGCGGAGGATCTCGTACGCCGAACTCAACACGTCCGCGAACCGCCTGGCCCGGCACCTGGCCGAACAGGGCCTGGGGCGGGGGGACATGGCGGGTGTATCCTCGCGGTCACCAAGACCGGCGCGGCGTACACCCTCCTCGACCCCGACTTCCCCGACGAGCGGCTCCGCTCGGCGGCCACCGACGCGGGCATCGGCCTCCTCGTCACGGACGCGGACCGCGCCGCAGCCGGGCGGGTGGACGGGCCGTGGGAGACCGTGGTCTGCGCCCCCGACGAGCTCGCCGACCTCCCGGGAGAGAACCTGGGCGTGGCGCCGACGAGCCGGTCCTCATCGACGAGTTGTCCCGCCGTCACGGGGTGACGATGCTCCAGCTGTCGGCGAGCCTCTTCAACTTCCTCGTCGACGAGCACCCGGGTGCCTTCGAGACGGTCACCGTCGCTTTCACCGGCGGCGAGGCCGCCTCCCCGGCGCACGTACGCAAGCTCCAGCGGCTGAAGCCCGGCATCGAGGTCGTCAACGGCTACGGCCCCGCAGAGTCCATGGGATTCACCACCACGCACGCCCTCGATGACGGGGACGCGGAGGAGACGGCCGTCCCGATCGGAACACCCCTGGTCAACAAGGGTGCCTACGTTCTCGACGCGTACCTGAACCTCTGCCCGCCGGGCGTCACCGGCGAGCTGTACCTCACCGGTGACGGCCTCGCTCACGGCTACCTCGGCCGGCCCGACCTCACCGCCACCCGCTTCGTCCCGGACCCGATCGGCACCACCCTGGGCGGCCGTCTCTACCGCACCGGCGACCTGGCGCGCTTCGACCGGGAGGGGCGGCTGGTGTACGAGGGCCGCGTCGACGATCAGATCAAGATCCGGGGCTTCCGGGTCGAGCCGGGGGAGACGGAGGCCGCGCTCCTGTCCCACCCGCGGGTCACCCAGGCGGTGGTGACGGT
>NZ_JNWK01000162.1 GCF_000716445.1 Streptomyces wedmorensis | reverse complement strand
GCGAGGGCGGCGTCGGCGCCTTCGCTGTTGGTGAGGCTGTTGGAGATGCGGCCGTAGGCGGTGCCGGCGTCGAGGGTGGCGGAGGTGCCGCGGGCGGCGCCGACGGTGATGTCGCCGTGGTCGGTGTGCAGGGTGACGGTGCCGTGCCGGGCTTCGGTGACGTGCAGGGCGCCCTTCTGGGTGCGGATCTCGGCGGGGCCGCCGAGGCGGCCGACGGTGATGTCGCCGGCCTGGAGGGTGAGGCGGGCGCCGGCGGTCTCGTCGAGCTTGACGGTGGCCTGGGCGGCCTCGAAGGTCACGTCGCCGAGGCGTCCGACACCGCGCAGTTCGGCGAGGGCGGCCTTGGCCTGGACGCGGGAGCCGGCGGGCAGCTGGACGGTGATCTCGACGGACCCGGAGTTGCCGAAGAGGCGGCTCTTGGGGGCGGGGGCCTCGATCCGCAGGACGCCGTCGGCGTAGTCGACCTCGATCTGCTCGGCGGCCTTCACGTCGCTGCTCTTGGCCGGGTTGGCGGGCCGGACCTCGACGGTGGTGTCGGTCCGGTCGGCGGCGATGAACCGGATGTCGCCGGCGGGGATGTCGAGGACGGTGACGACGGCGGCGGGGGTGGCGAACTTCTGCATGTCCTGCTCCTTGTCCAGTGGCGGGCTCCCTGTCGGCCCGCTGTTTCTGATGAAGGAAAAGCTACGTTGCGTTCGAG
>NZ_JNWK01000161.1 GCF_000716445.1 Streptomyces wedmorensis | reverse complement strand
ACCATGCTGATCGTCACCCGTGAGGGCGACCGGCGCTGCAAGCTCCGTCCGTCACAGCGCGCGATGGTGGCACTGGTGTACCTGCGTGAGCACACCACTTTGGCGAAGATCGCCGCCGGGTTCGGGATCAGCGAGTCCACCGCCCATGCCTACATCAGCGCGGTCGTCGACCTGCTCGCCGCGCGTGCGCCGGGTCTGCTGAGGACGCTGCGCGAGCATGATCCCGACTTCGTCCTGCTCGACGGAACCCTCGCCGAGTGCGACCGGGTCGGCGACGGCCGGGCCGACTACTCCCACAAGCACCGGCGCCACGGCGTGAACGTGCAGGTCGTCACCGATCCCGGCGGCCGGCTGCTGTGGCTCTCGCCCGCCCTGCCGGGCCGCACTCACGACCTGACCGCCGCCCGCACCCACCGGATCATCCGGATCTGCGAGCGCCAGGGCGTTCCCATCGTGGCCGATCTCGCCTACCAGGGCGCCGGTCCGTGGCTGACCACGGGCATCAAACGCAGGCCCCTGCAGGAACTGACCCCCACTGAGAAGACCCGCAACCGTGCCCTGGCCGCCACACGGGCACCCGTCGAACGCGGCGTCGCCCGCCTGAAGTCCTGGCGGATCTTCCGCAGGTCCCGATGCAGTCCCAACCGCATGACGTCAATCGCCAAGGCCGTCCTCACACTGGAGCTGCAACGCTGAAGAAGCTCA
>NZ_JNWK01000160.1 GCF_000716445.1 Streptomyces wedmorensis | reverse complement strand
GACCAGAAGTAGCCGAGGGCGGTGAGGCCGAGGCACCAGGCGACGGCGAGCCAGCCGTTGTGGCCGATCTCGGTGCCGAGGAGGAGGCCGCGGAGGGTCTCGATGGCGGGGGTGAAGGGCTGGTACTCGGCGATCGGCTGGAACCAGCCCGGCATGGCGTGGATGGGGACGAAGGCGCTGGAGATGAGCGGGAGGAAGATCAGCGGCATCGCGTTGTTGCTGGCGGCTTCGGCGTTCGGGCTGACGAGGCCCATTCCGACGGCGATCCAGGTGAGTGCCAGGGCGAAGAGGGTGAGCAGGCCGAAGGCGGCGAGCCATTCCAGGGCGGTGGCGTCCGTGGAGCGGAAGCCGATGGCGACGCCGACGGCGCCGACGAGGACCACGCTGATCACGGACTGCAGGACGCTGCCGATGACGTGGCCGAAGAGGATGGAGCCGCGGTGGATGGCCATGGTGCGGAAGCGGGCGATGATGCCCTCGGACATGTCGGTGGAGACGGACACCGCGGTGCCGATCGTGGTGCTGCCGATGGTCATGAGCAGCAGGCCGGGCACGAGGTAGGCGATGTAGTCGGCGCGGTCGCCGCCGCCGATGCCCGCGCTCATCGTGTCGCCGAAGACGTACACGAAGAGCAGCAGCAGCATGATCGGCGTGAGCAGCAGGTTCAGGGTGAGCGACGGGTAGCGGCGGGCGTGCAGGAGGTTGCGGCGCAGCATCGTGGACGAGTC
>NZ_JNWK01000159.1 GCF_000716445.1 Streptomyces wedmorensis | reverse complement strand
GTACGAAGGCCGCTCGTCCCGACGGAACGACGGACGCTCGCCACCACGGTCGTCACGACGGAACCCACCGCCACGGCTGTCGCCACCACGGTCGTCACGACGGAAACCGCCACCGCGGTTGTCCCCACCACGGCTGTCGCCGCCACGGTCATCGCGACGGAAGCCACCGCCACGGTTGTCGTCCCGCGAGAAGCCCGGACGGTCACCACGGTCATCGCGACGGAACCCACCACCGCGGTTGTCGCCGCCACGGTCATCGCGACGGAAGCCGCCACCACGGTTGTCGTCCCGCGAGAAGCCCGGACGGTCACCACGGTCATCGCGACGGAACCCACCACCGCGGTTGTCGCCACCACGGTCATCCCGGCGGAAACCGCCACCACGGTTGTCGTCCCGCGAGAAGCCCGGACGGTCACCACGGTCATCGCGACGGAACCCACCGCCACGGTTGTCCCCACCACGGTTGTCCCCGCCACGGTCGTCACGACGGAAGCCACCGCCACGGCTGTCGCCGCCACGGTCGTCACGACGGAAACCGCCGCCGCGGTTGTCCCCACCACGGCTGTCGTCCCGGCGCGGCCCGCGGAAGCCGCCCCGGTCGCCGGCGCCACCGTCCCTGCGACGAGGCTCGCGCTCCGGACGGTCGTCGGGAGAGTTGGTGGGCATGGTCGTGACTCCTGTCTTCGGGTACTGCAGTCATTCTCGCGCAGCCGGCACTCAGCTGCGCATCGGAAAAAGTCAAGCAAAAAACAAAAGGACCCTTGGTCCCAGCGTCCCACAGGGTCCCCCCTGCAGTACCATCGGCGCTGAAAGGCTTAGCTTCCGGGTTCGGAATGTAACCGGGCGTTTCCCTAACGCTATGACCACCGAAACCCTATCGGTTTCGAGCGAACAAGCACACTCTGTAGTTGTGTTCTGCTCTAGAAACCAGCAACTGTTCGTTGCTTCAGAACTAACACAGTGGACGCGAGCAACTGAGGACAAGCCCTCGGCCTATTAGTACCGGTCAGCTCCACCCATTACTGGGCTTCCACATCCGG
>NZ_JNWK01000158.1 GCF_000716445.1 Streptomyces wedmorensis | reverse complement strand
GCCGGTGAGGGCGAAGAAGACGTCGTCGAGGTCGGGGGTGTGGACGGTGAGCTCGTCGGCCTCGATGCCGGTCGAGTCCAGCCAGTCGAGGAGGGAGCGCAGTTCGCGCTGGCTGCCGCCGCTGGGGATCTGGAGCGTGAGGGAGTCGTCGTCCCTGGTGACCTCGACGAGCGTGGAGGCGGCAGCCTGGTAGGCGACCGGGTCGGTGAAGCGGAGTCGTACGTGGCCGCCGGGGACGAGGCGCTTGAGCTGTTCGGCGGTGCCTTCGGCGGCGATCTTGCCGTTGTCGAGGACGGCGATGCGGTCGGCGAGTTGGTCGGCTTCTTCGAGGTACTGGGTGGTGAGGAAGACGGTGACGCCGCCGGTGACGAGTTCGCGGATGATCTGCCACATGTTGTGGCGGGAGCGGGGGTCGAGGCCGGTGGTGGGTTCGTCGAGGAAGATGACGCGGGGGTCGCCGACGAGGGTCATGGCGATGTCGAGGCGGCGTTTCATGCCGCCGGAGTAGGTGGAGGCGGGCTTCTTGGCGGCGTCGGTGAGGTCGAAGCGGGCGAGGAGTTCGGCGGTGACCCGGCGGCCTTCCCGCTTGGGGAGGTGGTGCAGGTCGGCCATGAGGAGCATGTTCTCCTCGCCGGTGATCAGGCCGTCGACGGCGGAGAACTGGCCGGTGACGCCGATCGCGGCGCGGACCTTCTGGGGGTGGGTGGCGAGGTCGTGGCCGGCGATCCGGGCCTGGCCGCCGTCGGGGGTGATGAGGGTGGAGAGGATCTTGACGGCGGTGGTCTTGCCGGCGCCGTTCGGCCCGAGCAGGGCGAACACGGTGCCCTCCGGGACGGTCAGGTCGATCCCGTCGAGGACGGTCTTCTCGCCGTAGGACTTGCGCAGTCCGTTCGCCGCGATGGCGGGGTGCG
>NZ_JNWK01000157.1 GCF_000716445.1 Streptomyces wedmorensis | reverse complement strand
CGTTCAGCCAGCCCCATGCCGACCAGGTGGAGAAGCCGGTCTGCCAGCGGTGGTGGACGCCGGCGTGGCTGGTGCCGAAGACCTCGATGCGGCCGTCGGCGTTGTTGCCCGCGCCGATCTCGGTGCCTCCGCCGCCGAAGTTCTCCCAGTCGGCGTAGGGGGCGTTGGGGCCGGTCTGCCAGGTGTGGCCGGCGGTGGTGGCGTTGATGGCGAAGACCTCGACGCGGCCGTCGACGGAGCGGGCGGTGGTGAGTTCGGCGTCGGTGATGCCGCCGGTGCCCGTCCAGGCCGACCACGAGGTGGGGCCGGTCTGCCAGCGGTGGAAGACGCCGGTGGAGTTGGAGGCGAACACTTCCAGGCGGCCGTCCTGGTTGTGGCTGACCGCGACGTCGTGTCCGCCGCCGCCGAAGCCCTCCCAGGCGGACCAGCCGCCGTTGACCCCGGTCTGGTAGAGGTGTCCGAACGTGGTGTCGGAGAGCGCGAAGACCTCCAGGCGTCCGTCGGGCGCGTTCTCCATCGCCAGTCGGGCGTTGGCCGGTCCGCCGCCGGTGCCCTCCCAGCCGGCCCAGCCGCCGCTCGGCGCGGTCTGCCAGCGGTGGTACACGCCGGTGGAGTTGGAGGCGAAGACCTCGATGCGGCCGTCGGCGTTGGTGCCGGCCGCGAGCCGGTATCCGCCGCCGCCGAAGTTCGCCCAGCCCGACCAGCCGGCGCTCGGCGCGGTCTGCCACATGTGGTCGAAGGTGCTGTCCGACAACGCGAACAGCTCCAGCCGGCCGTCCGCGTTGGACGCGAGTGCCAGCTGCGCGTTCCGCGGCCCGCCCTTGAACTGCCAGGGCGACCAGGCGCCGTTCACCTCGGTCTGCCAGGCGTGGTACACGCCGTCGGCGCCGGCCGCGAAGGCCTCGAGACGGCCGTCCGACGACCGTGCGGAGACCACCCGGCCGGAGGCGT
>NZ_JNWK01000156.1 GCF_000716445.1 Streptomyces wedmorensis | reverse complement strand
CGGGTAAGTGAGCTTTTCCAGCCTCGTGGCATTGACCGCGAGTTAGACGCTCCTGCGCAACGACGAAGCTCCTGGTAGACGGGTTCTCGACCAAGATCACCCGTGGCTGCCAGGAGCTTCGCGTGCTTGTCTACCCGTCCTCGATTGATCTGTCCAGCCGCACCCTGCGGTTCCTGACCGGACAACTCGCCATCCGGCGGGGGGAGATCGGGACGCGATGGCGGCGCTTGTCAGCCGGGCGCCAGGCCCTACTCGCCTTGGCCCACCTGCGGTGCGGCGACACCTACGCCCAGCTCGCCACCGGGTTCGGCATCGGGGTTGCGACCGTGTACCGCTACATACGCGAGGCCGTCGAGGTACTGGCCGCCCTCGCCCCGACCCTGGCCGAGGCGATGAAGACGATCCGGGCGAAGGCGTTCGTCATCCTCGACGGCACCCTGCTCCCGATCGACCGCATCGCAGCCGACACCCCGTACTACTCGGGCAAACACAAACGCCACGGCATGAACGTCCAGGTCCTCACCGACCCGTTCGGGCGCCTGCTGCGGGCCTCACCAGCCCTGCCCGGCTCGACCCACGATCTGACCGCCGCCCGGCAGCACGGAATCATCGAGAACCTCGCCGAGGCGGGGCTCAAATGCTGGGCGGACAAGGCGTACCAAGGAGCCGGCGGGACCATCCGGGTCCCGTTCCGGGGCCGCCGTCTCAAGCGATGGAAGCGCCGTCACAACAGCAGCCACGCCAAGATCCGTTGCCTCGGCGAGCAGGCCATGGCCACCCTGAAGGGCTGGCGACTTCTCCGGAAGCTCCGGTGCAGCACCAACCGCATCACCGACATCGTGAAGGCCGTTCTCGCCCTTCACCACGCCTCAAGCTGAGGTTGGAAAAGGCTCCCTACGTTGTTCTGCGGGATGCGGTCGGCCCTTCGTATGGTTGACCCGCCCAGGGGTGTCGGGTGTGGTTCAAAAGGCTC
>NZ_JNWK01000155.1 GCF_000716445.1 Streptomyces wedmorensis | reverse complement strand
CTAGACGAGTAAGTCCGAAGTCTTCGGGCGCATGAAGCGAGGGTCTCGTTGGTCCGTTTGTGACGACAGACCTCGAAACCCTCGCGACAGCACTGTACGTGAGGATTGATGACTCTCTGGCAGGAACGCGGCGGTGGGGCCGTCCGCCGAGGCTGACGGATGCCGAGCTGTTGACGCTCGCGGTCATGCAGGCCGTCCTCGGCTTCGCCTCCGAGACCCGCTGGCTGCGGTTCGCCCGCCGGCACCTGGCCGCCGAGTTCCCCTACCTGCCCGGGCAGTCCGGCTACAACAAGCGTCTGCGGGCCGCGAACACGCTGATCAGCCGGTTCATCCGCACCCTGGCCCGGGACACCGACCTGTGGCACGACGACGTATGGATCGTCGACTCCACCCCCGTGGAGTGCGCCCGCTCCCGGCCCGCCGCCAAACGCTCCGAGCTGGCCGGCTGGGCCGGCTACGGCTACTGCCCCTCGCACTCCCGCTTCTTCTGGGGCCTGCGTCTGCACCTGCTCTGCACACCCGGCGGTCTGCCGATCGCCTGGGCGCTGGCCAGCCCCAAGGTCGATGAACGTGAGGTCCTGGCCGACATGCTCACGGGAGACCAGGACCTGCTGACCACTCACCCCGGGCAGACGATTGTCGGCGACAAGGGCTACGTCTCCACGCATCTGGACACGTTCATGGGTGAACACGGCCTGGCCCTGCTGCGGCCGAGCTACCGCAACCGCAAGCCCCGGCCGGGCGAGCACCTGCTCAAGCCGATCCGGCAGCTCATCGAGTCGGTCAACGACACCCTCAAGGGCCAGCTCGACCTCGAACGCCACGGGGCCAGAACCCCAGCCGGGGTCCTGGCCCGCGTCGGACAACGCATCCTGGCCCTCACCGCAGCCATCTGGCACAACCGGGCCAACGGAACATCACTGACCAGGTCATTGATCGCCTACGACCACTGACCAGCACTTCGGACTTACTCGTCTAG
>NZ_JNWK01000154.1 GCF_000716445.1 Streptomyces wedmorensis | reverse complement strand
TGTATTGATCACGAGCGTTGTTGACACTGGTCTGGTCTTGAACATGGCGAAGACCTCCGGTGTGGTGGGAGCTGTCTAGGAACTCACCTCACGGAGGTCTTCGTGGTCCACCGTAATGCCCGGCTGACCGTCTTCGGTAGGAGACTGCTGGTCGAACGTGTCCGCTCAGGCCGTCCGGTCGCGCATGTGGCGGCCGAGATGGGTGTCTCACGGGCCACGGCCCACAAGTGGATGCGCCGGTGGCGGGCCGAGGGCGATGCGGGCCTGGCCGACCGGCCCAGCAGGCCGGCCACAACCCCGCACCGGACTGCGGCCGCGGTCGAAGAGCGGGTCTGCGATCTGCGGCGGACCCGCAAGCTCGGGCCGGCCCGGATCGGCCCGATCGTGGGCCTGCCCGCCTCGACCGTGCACCGGATCCTGACCCGCCACCGGCTGAACCGGCTGGCCTGGCTGGACCGCCCGACCGGCACCGTGATCCGCCGCTACGAACGCGACCGTCCCGGCGAACTCATCCATGTCGACGTCAAGAAGCTCGGCCGGATCCCCGACGGCGGCGGCCACAAGGTCCTGGGCCGCCAGGCCGGCCGGGCCACCCGCTCCGCCATGGGCTTCGACTACGTCCACTCCGCCGTCGACGACCACTCCCGCCTGGCCTACAGCGAGATCCACGGTGACGAGAAGGTCGCGACCTGCGCGGGCTTCCTGACCCGCGCGGCCGCGTTCTTCCGCAGCCAGGGCATCGACCGGATCGAGCGCGTGCTGACGGACAACGCCTGGGCCTACCGCAAGGGCCTGGCCTGGAAGAACGCCCTCGCGGAACTCGGCGCGGCCGGCAAGCTCACCCGTGCCTACCGGCCGCAGACCAACGGCAAGGTCGAACGCTTCCACCGCACCCTGCTCGACGAGTGGGCCTACCTGCGGCCCTACACCTCGAACGACGAGCGGACCGAGGCCCTGGCAGACTTCCTCCACACCTACAACCACCACCGCTGCCACACCGCACTCGACGGACACCCGCCGATCAGCCGTGTCAACAACGCCGCGGGTCAATACACCTAG
>NZ_JNWK01000153.1 GCF_000716445.1 Streptomyces wedmorensis | reverse complement strand
CCATGTCCGATCAGCACGATCCCGCCCCGTACGACGCCCTGCTGCTGCTCTCCTTCGGCGGCCCCGAGGGCCCGGACGACGTGGTCCCGTTCCTGGAGAACGTGACGCGCGGCCGCGGCATCCCGAAGGAACGGCTCAAGGAAGTGGGGCAGCACTACTTCCTCTTCGGCGGCGTCTCCCCGATCAACGACCAGAACCGCGCGCTCCTCGACGCGCTGCGGACGGACTTCGCGGAGGCCGGCCTCGACCTCCCGGTCTACTGGGGAAACCGGAACTGGGCGCCGTACCTCACCGACACCCTCCGCGAGATGGTCACCGACGGCAGGCGCCACATCGCCGTCCTCACCACCAGCGCGTACGCCTCCTACTCCGGCTGCCGCCAGTATCGCGAGAACCTCGCCGACGCCCTCGCGGCGCTCGAAGGGGAAGGCCTCCCGCTGCCCCGCGTCGACAAGCTGCGGCACTACTTCAACCACCCCGGCTTCGTCGAGCCCATGATCGAGGGAGTCCTCGCCTCCCTCGCCGAGCTCGACCCGTCCGTACGGGACAAGGCCCACCTCGCCTTCACCACCCACTCCATCCCCGACTCCGCCGCCGACAGCTCCGGCCCGCCCGCCGAGCACGGCGAGGGCGGGGCCTACGTCCGGCAGCACCTCGACGTGGCCCGGGTGATCGCCGACGCGGTCCGCGAGCGGACCGGCACCGACCACCCCTGGAAGCTCGTCTACCAGTCCCGCAGCGGCGCCCCCCACATCCCGTGGCTCGAACCCGACATCTGCGACCACCTGGAGGAGCTGCACGGCGCCGGGGTCCCCGCGGCCGTCATGGTCCCGATCGGCTTCGTCTCCGACCACATGGAGGTCCTGTACGACCTCGACACCGAGGCCACCGCGAAGGCGGCCGAGCTCGGCCTGCCCGTCCGCCGCTCCGCCACCGTCGGCGCCGACCCGCGCTTCGCCGCGGCCGTCCGCGAACTGGTCCTGGAGCGGGCGGCGAACGAGCGGGGCACCCGCGCGGAGCGGTGCGCCCTCGGCGCCCTCGGCGCCTCCCACGACCTGTGCCCGATCGGCTGCTGCCCGGCCAGGGCCGAGCGGCCGGCGGCGGCCGGAGCCGACAGCCCGT
>NZ_JNWK01000152.1 GCF_000716445.1 Streptomyces wedmorensis | reverse complement strand
CTAGTCTTCTGAGTCAGGAATTCTGTTCAGATATGAGGCGAGGCGTTCGAGGATCTCGTCTGCGGTCTTGGTCCATATGTAGGGCTTGGGGTCGGTGTTCCAGGCGGCGATCCAGGTCCGGATGTCCTGCTCCAGGGCCTGGACGGTCTTGTGGACGCCTCGCCGTATCTGCTTGTTCGTCAGCTCGGCGAACCACCGCTCTACCAGGTTGAGCCAGGACGACCCGGTCGGGGTGAAGTGCAGGTGGAACCGGGGATGCGCCAGCAGCCAGGTCTTGACGGCCGGAGTCTTGTGGGTGGCGTAGTTGTCCAGCACCAGGTGAACCGCGAGGCCGGCCGGGACTTCCTTGTCGAGCTTGAGAAGGAACTTCTTGAACTCCTCGGTCCGGTGGCGCCGATGGAGTGAGCCGATCACCTTGCCGGTGGCGACCTCGAGCGCGGCGAACAGAGTGGTGGTGCCGGCCCGGACGTAGTCGTGCGTCATCCTCTGCGGGACGCCGGGCATCATCGGCAGCACCGGCTGAGAGCGGTCCAGGGCCTGGATCTGCGACTTCTCGTCCACGCAGAACACCAGGGCCCGCTCGGGCGGGTCCAGATAGAGGCCGACGACATCGTGGACCTTGTCGACGAAGTACGGATCCGTCGACAGCTTGAACCTCTCCGAACGGTGCGGCTGCAGCCCGAACGCCCGCCAGACCCGGGACACCGTCGACTGCGACAGGCCCAGCTCCTTCGCCATCGACCGCGTCGACCAGTGCGTCGCGTTCTTCGGGGTGGACTGCAGGGTCCTGGTGACCAGCGCGGCCACCTGTTCGTCGGTGACCGATCTGGGACCACCCGGACGGGGCATGTCGCCCAGGCCGGCGATCCGGTGCTCGACGAACCTCGCCCGCCACCGGCCCACCGCATGCGGTGTCGAGCCGAGCCGGGCCGCGACCTCCTTGTTGGACGCACCTTCGGCACAAGCCAGGATGATCCGGCATCTCAGGGCCCACGCCTGTGGCGTGGAACGGCGCCGCACCCATCCTTCGAGCGCGGCCCGTTCCTTATCCGACAGGATCAACTCGGCCTTCGGCCGCCCCGTACGTGCCATAGGGCAAGCCTATACATCTGAACAGAATTCCTGACTCAGAAGACTAG
>NZ_JNWK01000151.1 GCF_000716445.1 Streptomyces wedmorensis | reverse complement strand
CAAGGACTTCGACCTTTATCGGCCCTCCGAGGAGCACGACATGCTCCGGGAGTCGGTCCGCGCGCTCGCGGAGGCGAAGATCGTTCCGTTCGCGGCGGCGGTGGACGAGGAGGGCCGGTTCCCGCAGGAGGCGCTGGACGCGCTGGTCGCCAACGACCTGCACGCGGTGCACGTCCCCGAGACCTACGGCGGCGCCGGCGCGGACGCGCTGGCGACCGTGATCGTGATCGAGGAGGTCGCGCGGGCCTGCGGCTCGTCCTCGCTGATCCCGGCCGTCAACAAGCTGGGCTCGCTGCCGGTGATCCTCTCCGGCTCCGAGGAGCTCAAGCACAAGTACCTCGGCCCGCTGGCCAAGGGCGACGCGATGTTCTCCTACGCGCTGTCCGAGCCCGACGCGGGCTCGGACGCGGCGGGCATGAAGACCCGTGCCGTCCGCGACGGCGACCACTGGATCCTCAACGGCGTCAAGCGGTGGATCACCAACGCCGGCGTCTCCGAGTACTACACCGTGATGGCCGTCACCGACCCCGACAAGCGCTCCAAGGGCATCAGCGCCTTCGTCGTGGAGAAGTCCGACGAGGGCGTGTCCTTCGGCGCCCCGGAGAAGAAGCTCGGCATCAAGGGCTCCCCGACCCGCGAGGTCTACCTCGACAACGTGCGCATCCCCGCCGACCGCATGATCGGCGCCGAGGGCACCGGCTTCGCCACCGCGATGAAGACCCTGGACCACACCCGCATCACCATCGCCGCCCAGGCCATCGGCATCGCCCAGGGCGCCCTCGACTACGCCAAGGGCTACGTCAAGGAGCGCAAGCAGTTCGGCAAGCCGATCGCCGACTTCCAGGGCGTCCAGTTCATGCTCGCCGACATGGCCATGAAGCTGGAGGCCGCCCGCCAGCTCACCTACGCGGCCGCCGCCAAGTCCGAGCGCGTCGACGGCGACCTCACCTTCTTCGGCGCCGCGGCCAAGTGCTTCGCCTCCGACGTCGCCATGGAGGTCACCACCGACGCCGTCCAGCTCCTGGGCGGCTACGGCTACACCCGCGACTACCCCGTGGAGCGCATGATGCGCGACGCCAAGATCACCCAGATCTACGAGGGAACCAACCAGGTTCAGCGCATCGTGATGGCCCGCAACCTCCCGTAA
>NZ_JNWK01000150.1 GCF_000716445.1 Streptomyces wedmorensis | reverse complement strand
TAAGACGTCGTTTCTTATGGCTGTCAGAGCGGCATGAGAGCCTCCTGACATGAGCTACGACCTGGCTGTCTGGGAAGGCGAGAGGCCGGCGGATGACAAGACCGCCGGCCGAGTCTTCAACGATTTGTGCGACCGCTACATCGACAGCGAGGTAGAAGAGCCTCCATCCGAACGCGTCGCGGCTTACGTGGCCGCGCTGCTTGAACGGTGGTGCGACATCACCGAGGACGAGGAGGACACCTCGCCCTGGTCGACCGGCCCGTTGATCGGCGAGGCCAGTGGCCCGCTGATCTACTTCCCCATGCGGTGGAGCATGGCCGAGGAGGCGTCGGCCTACGCGGCGGCCGTGGCGGAGTCCATGGGGTTGATCTGTTTCGACGTGCAGGAGAACCGGCTCAGGCCGTAAGCAGGGCCGCCAGTCGGCGGTGGCCGATGAGGATGGCGGCTATGCCGACGAAGGCGAGGAAGTGTTCGGCCTTGCGTTCGTAACGGCGGTGGAGCCTTCGGCAACCTGCCAGCCAGGACACGGTTCTCTCGACCACCCACCGATGCCGGCCCAGCCGCTGTGAGGACTCGACGCCCTTGCGGGCGATGCGGTGACGGATTCCCCGCCGGCGGAGCCATCGGCGCAGGTGGTCGTAGTCGTAGCCCTTGTCCGCGTGCAGTTTCGCCGGCAGTCGGCGCCGGGGCCCGCGGCGGGACCGGATGGGCGGGATGCCGCGCACAAGCGGCTCCAGGCCCTGGCTGTCGTGCATGTTCGCGCCGGAGATACCTAGGGACAGGGGCAGTCCGTTCCGGTCGGTGATCAGGTGGATCTTCGATCCGAGTTTGCCGCGGTCGGTCGGATTCGGTCCCGTCAGTGGCCCCCTTTTGCGGCCCGCAGGCTGACGGAGTCGATCGCACACCTCGACCAGTCCAGCTCGCCTCGCGCCCCGAGTTCGTCGAGGATCACGCGGTACAGCTTGGCCCAGACCCGGTCCCGGCTCCACTGGGCAAACCGCCGGTAGACCGTCTGCCAGGCGGGGCCGAACACCGGCGGCAACTGCCGCCACGTGCAGCCCGAGGTCGCCACGAAGATGATCGCAGCCAGAGCCTCGCGGTCACCCGCCCGACGCCGGCCGCCACCCTGCGGACGTATCACCTCAGTCGGTGGCACCACCCGCCGAAACAGCACCCACAACTCGTCCGGCACCAACCGCTCAACCAGATCCGTCATGCACGGAACAACGAGCGATCACGCCATAAGAAACGATGTCTAAG
>NZ_JNWK01000149.1 GCF_000716445.1 Streptomyces wedmorensis | reverse complement strand
TGATCTTGGTCGAGAACCCGTCTACCAGGAGCTTCGTCGTTGCGCAGGAGCGTCTAACTCGCGGTCAATGCCACGAGGCTGGAAAAGCTCACTTACCCGGAACAGGACTCGCTCGCATCACCTCAAGAACCGTCAGGGACACCACCCTCAGAATTCCGGGGTTATAGCCCGGATTGCGATGGCCTGGTTGTGATCGTCATCGACAACACCGTCGGCGAGATCGATGAGGAACGTGGCAGCCCGGTCGACCCACTCAGCGTAGACGTTCAGGCGCTGGTGCATCGCTGCGAGAGTGTCGTCGAAGGCCGTCCGGCTCTGGCCGCTCCATCCGTCCCCCAGCGTCGACGCGACCTCGGTGAGCAGCATGTCAAGGCGATGTGAGATGGCGCGATGAGCCTCCATGAGGTGGCCGGCCGATTCTTTGATCTCGTCCGGCGAATACTCCACCAAGTCGTACACCAGAAACCCCCAGAAGTCTCTCCCGTTGTAAGCGAGGTCCAGATCGCTCTCCTGGAATCCATCGCGGGCTTCGGGTACGGGTGGGGGAAGGTTCTCCATGGAATTTTCCTCACATCAGGGGTGTCGAAAACTGCGGCCTACGATTGCTCGAGGCTGGTGGCCTTCCGGGCCCGTTCCTCCTCGGCCTCGAACATCCTCTGCGCGCCGGCGAGGGCGTCGTCTCCGAACGTCTGGAGGAGACGCAGTTCCCGAGCCATGAGATAGCACCACCGCTCGGACACGTTGTGGAACGCCCGCCGTGCCTGACCGGTGAAGGCAACCTCTTCCAGCTCTCGCATGATCGACTCCTGGATTCCAGCCCAGTCGCTGGCAGCATTCCGGACCATCTGGATGCCTTCTAGTGCCCCGGGGTCGAGACTGATGATCCTCGGCGTCTCCGCCATTTAGACTCCTCGTTCTTCGATGCCGGTCCTCTCCAACGCACGCAGACCCCAACACGACAGTTCATGCGAAGCCCTGAAGCCTACTGAGGTTGAACTTGTGGTGTCGTAGGGGCTGACGGCGGATCGTCGGCTGCGGTATCACCGGGGCATGCGGTATCCAGAAGGGGGCGGGCTGACTGCCGAACGTCAGCAGTTTCGCGAGGGGTTACGGCTTCAGGCGGCCGAGCGGCTCGCTCGGAGTGAGGCCAGTGCGGTGATCGCGAAGGACCTGCGGGTAAGTGAGCTTTTCCAGCCTCGTGGCATTGACCGCGAGTTAGACGCTCCTGCGCAACGACGAAGCTCCTGGTAGACGGGTTCTCGACCAAGATCA
>NZ_JNWK01000148.1 GCF_000716445.1 Streptomyces wedmorensis | reverse complement strand
TGAGTAGGGAATCGACAGCGAGGTCGTCCGTGGCAGGCATCAGCACCCCACCGCACGGAGGCGCCACATGGCCACGATATGGGCCGGCATCGACGCAGGTAAATCCCACCACCACTGCGTCGCGATCGACGAGAGCGGCTGCCGGCTGCTGTCGCGGCGCGTCGCCAATGACGAACCTGAACTGCTCGAACTCCTCACCGACATCCGGGCCCTGGGCGACGAGGTGACCTGGGGCATCGACCTGGCCGACGGCGGGGCCGCCCTGGTCATCGCGCTCCTCGTCGGCCACGATCAACCGGTGCACTACATTTCCGGCCGGGCCATCCACCGGGCGTCGGAGAGCTACCGCGGCGAAGGAAAAACCGACGCCAAGGACGCCGCCGTCATCGCCGACCAGATCCGCATCCGCCGCGACCTGCAGCCCTTACGAACCGGCGATGAAACGGTCACCGATCTCAAGATCCTCACCGGTCGGCGCATGGATCTGGTCGCCGACCGCACCCGCACCGTCAACCGGCTCCGTGCCCAGCTCGCCGGTATCTTCCCTGGTCTGGAGCGGGTCCTGGACCTGACCAACACCGGGCCGCTCGTGCTGCTGACCGGCTACCAGACCCCGGCCGCTCTGCGCCGGACGGGCAGGAAGCGGCTCGAGACCTGGCTCCGCAACCGCAGAGTCCTGCGTGCTGACCGGCTCGCCGAGACCGCTTGCGAGGCTGCCGACCGCCAGCACACCAGCCTGCCCGGGGAGAAGCTGACGGCCCAGATGGTGCACACCCTCGCGGCGGAGGTGATCACCCTCAACCGGCAGGTCGGCGAGATCGACAAGGCGATCGAGGCCCGGTTTCGCGAGCACCGCGACTTCGAGGTGATCACCAGCATGCCGGGCCTGGGCGTGATCCTCGGCGCCGAGTTCCTGGCCGCCACCGGCGGCGACATGACCGCCTTCGGCACCGCAGACCGACTCGCCGGCTTCGGTGGCGTCGCCCCCGTTCCCCGCGACTCCGGCAAGATCAGCGGCAATCTTCGCCGGCCACGACGCTACAACCGCAGACTCCAACGCGTCTTCTACATCTCCGCGTTGTTCAGCATCCGCCACTGCGACGAGTCCCGCCGGTTTTACGAACGCAAGCGAGGCGAAGGCAAGCGCCACATCCAAGCAGTCCTCGCCCTGGCCCGCCGCCGCGTCAACGTCCTCTGGGCCCTCCTCCGCGACGGACGGAGATACGAACTCACGCCACCCACCGCACGCGCGGCTTGACAGACCGCATTAGGAATC
>NZ_JNWK01000147.1 GCF_000716445.1 Streptomyces wedmorensis | reverse complement strand
TCGGCGCCGAGGCGGGCAGTGCATGAGGAATCCGCAGATCGACTACGGGGCGGTCTTCCGTGCCCTGCCCGGCATGGTGGCTCTGCTGACTCCTGACCTGCTGTACGCGGACGCCAACGAGGACTTCCTCCGGCTCGCGGGGCGCGGCCGCGACCAGCTGGTGGGCCGCTACATCTTCGACGTCTTCCCCGAACACCCCGACGAACCGGCGGCGGCCGGCATGCGGGAGACCCGGGAGTCGATGCTGCGCGTGGTGTCCTCCGGCGAGCGCGACACCATGGCGCTGTTGCGTTACGACATCGAGGACACCGGACGGCCCGGCCGCTGGGTGGAGCACTTCTGGAGTCCGGTCAACGCGCCCGTGTTCGGCTCGGACGGGAGCGTGGTGCTGATCGTGCACCGGGTGGAGGAGGTCACCGAACTCGTCCGCGCCCGCGGCGGCCCGGGCGGTGGCGGTCACGTCCACGCGCTGGAGGCCGAGCTCTACACCCGCGCCCGTGAACTGCAGGACATCAACGAACGCCTGCGCCAGTCGCAGGCGCGTGACCGTGAGGTCGCCCTCGCCCTGCAGGCGGCGATGCTGCCGGCCCCCACGCCGGTCGGGCATCACCGGACAGCCGTCCGCTACCAGCCCGCCGTCGGCGCCCTGAACGTGTGCGGCGACTGGTACGACCTGGTCGACCTGCCCGGCGACCGCATCGCGGTCGCCGTCGGCGACGTCGTCGGCCACGGCCTGGAAGCGGCCTGCGTCATGGGACAGCTGCGCAGCGCGCTGAGCGCCGCCGCCCGGGTCGCCGACGGTCCGGCCCGGGCCCTGGAAGCCCTCGGACTGTATGCCCGCAGTGTCGAGGGGGCCGAGTCGACCACTGTGGTGAAGACCTTCATCGACTGGGACACCCACACCATCACGTACAGCAGCGCCGGCCATCCCCCTCCTGCCCTGCTCGACCCCGACGGCACCGTGACCTTCCTCGACCAGGCGACCGACCCACCTCTGGGCGCCCGCCCCGAACACGTCCCGCGACCGGAGGACAGCCGGGCCTTCACCGACGGCGCCACCCTGGTCCTGTACACCGACGGCCTGATCGAACGCCGCACGGAGGACATCGACACCGGACTGGGCCGCCTCGCCGCCTCCCTCACCCGGCACGGACGAGCCGGACCGGAGGACCTGGCCGACGCCCTGCTTGCCGACCTGCTCCCGCCTGACGGCAACACCGACGACACGGCGCTGGTCGTCCTGCGCCTGTGACCCGCACCGACGGACCTGAAGGAGTTCGAGACGGGGCAGAGCACCG
>NZ_JNWK01000146.1 GCF_000716445.1 Streptomyces wedmorensis | reverse complement strand
CTAGGGCGTGTTTTGGAAGTAGGTTTCGCCGCTCGCCCTGTGCCGTGATGATCGCGGTGTGGGGCGAGGGGATCTTTCTGACGAGCAGTGGGCCGTGCTGGAGCCGATGCTGCCGGTGGCGATGCGGGGCAGGCCGGCGGTGGGCCGGCGCAGGCTGGTCGATGGGATCCGGTGGCGAGTGCGGACCGGTGCTCCATGGAGGGATCTGCCGCATGAGTACGGACCGTGGCAGACGGTCTACGGACTCTTCCGCCGCTGGCAGCGTGACGGCACCTGGACTGTGCTGCTGACCAGGCTGCAGGCCCGGGCGGACGCGGCAGGGCTGATTACGTGGGAGGTCAACGTGGACTCCACGATCTGCCGGGCCCATCAGCACGCCGCAGGTGCCCGCCGCGACGGACATGCTCAGAACGAGCCGCCTGGCGGCATCCATGTCGAACCCGGCGACCACGGCCTGGGCCGGTCCCGCGGCGGTTTCACTACGAAGATCCACCTGGCCTGCGAACAAGGCCAACGGCCGCTGTCCCTGCTGGTCACCGCCGGACAGCGCGGCGACAGCCCCCAGTTCGCCGCCGTTCTGGAAGGCATCCGAGTGCCCCGCACCGGGCCCGGTCGTCCCCGTGTCCGACCTCTTCGGGTGCGAGGCGACAAGGCGTATTCCTCCCGCGCCAACCGGGCCTACCTGCGAAAGCGCGGGATCCGCTGCACGATCCCGGAGCCTGCCGACCAGGTGGCCAACCGCAAGCGGCGCGGGAAGGCGGGCGGGCGGCCTCCGGTCTTCGACCGCGAGGACTACAAGGCCCGGCACGCGGTCGAGTGCGGGATCAACCGGCTTAAGCGCAACCGGGCGGTGGCCACCCGGTTCGACAAGCTCGCTGTCCGCTTCGAAGCCACCGTGCTGATCGCCGCGATCGGCGAATGGCTATGACCAGCAGGTCCTGCCGTTCCGGCATGCCATGCTGACCACGGTGAGGGCGAACAGGGCGAGGGAGAGGCAACGATGGGGGCTCAGTACTACGGCGCCGACAGCGAGAACGGCGACCGCATCGAGGACCCCTCCGAGGACGCGTTGTTCATGATGGTCAGCGACCTCAACGACTCCGATAACACCTTCGTCGTCGTCCAGCCCGACGAGGACGACCCCGTCTGGTTCGTCTCCGTGGCCGTCCTGGACGAAGGCGGCTACGAGATCGCCCGCCGCGACACCACCCGCAACGAGCACGAGGTCACCACGGCGACCAGCATCAACGACATCGCCCGCGACCTGACTATCTGGATGGCCGCCCGCGACTTCCCCGGACGGCCAACCAGGCAGGTCAGCGAGTTCTAAAACACGGCCTAG
>NZ_JNWK01000145.1 GCF_000716445.1 Streptomyces wedmorensis | reverse complement strand
CTAGGACTTGTCCGGTCGATCATGTGACTACTCCGTGCCCGAGTCGTTGCTGTGGGCATGGGGCGGGGTGATCTGACGGATGCCGAGTGGGAACGGCTTCGGCCGTTCCTGCCGGTCAGCAACGGCCGTTGTGGCAGGTGGCGGGATCACCGGCAGGTGATCGACGGGATTCTGCACCGGGTCCGTACCGGAGTGCAGTGGCGCGACTTGCCCGAACGGTTCGGGCCGTGGAAGACCGTCTATGAACGCCACCGCCTGTGGTCGGCCGACGGAACCTGGGAACGTCTGCTCCAGCAGGTCCAGGCCGCAGCGGATGCGGCGGGTGAGATCGACTGGGACATCTCCGTCGACTCCACCATCGTCCGCGCGCATCAGCATGCGGCCGGCGCCCGCACCGATGCGCCTCCAGCCCCGGGAGTAAAGGGGGCCGAAGGGATGGAACACCAGGACGAGACACCGTGGCAGAGTCTCGTCGCCCGCCTGGTGGAGGTGGTGCTGGAGGCGAGGGCCTGGGCCGCTCGCGGGGCGGGTTCACCAGCAAGCTCCACCTGAGCGCGGACGGCCGCTGCCGCCCGCTGTCCCTGGTCATCACCCCAGGCCAGCGGGCAGACTGCACCCAGTTCAAGCCGGTCCTGGAAAAGATCCGAGTACCCAGACAAGGCCTGGGCCGACCACGCAAGAAGCCCGACAGCCTCGCTGCCGACAAGGCCTACAGCAACGGTCCCATCCGCGAGTACCTGCGACGGCGGGGAATCCGCCACACGATCCCGGAGAAAACCGACAGCCAGGCCGCCCGCCTGCGCAAAGGCTCCCGCGGCGGACGGCCACCCGCTTTCGACGAGGAGCGGTACAAGAAGCGCAACACCGTCGAGCGGGCGATCAACCGCCTGAAGCAGTCCAGGGCCGTCGCGACCCGCTACGACAAACGCGGCTACGTCTTCCTCGGCACCGCCACTGCGGCGTCCGTCGCGATCTGGCTACGAACGTGATCCCGGAGCCGATGCCTCGGCGTCGTTGCAGCCGTGGTCGGCCCACTCGGTGAGGAGCTCGGCCAAGCTTGCAAGCGGCGTTGTCATCGGCCAGGGCGCACGTTCTTCGCGACCCGTCCACGTCAGGTGAACCACAGCCCAGGGCAACGGCCGGTTCGCGACCCTGAACAGGACGTCGTCGCATCCTTCGCATCGTGCCGCAGCGGTGGCCTCTGCTCCGTGCAGGGGGTGTCCAGGGGGCAGCTCGCGATTCAGTTCAAGCTCGAAGTCGTGCATGCCACCATCGGGCACCCACCACGGGGCGGGCAGGAGCGACGGGTCATCCGGCAGGTGCTGCATCCCAGCATCCTTGCAGAACCCCTAGGGCCGGCCTTGATCGGCCGGACAGGACCTAG
>NZ_JNWK01000144.1 GCF_000716445.1 Streptomyces wedmorensis | reverse complement strand
TCCACGCCTCGACCTCGTCGGAGCGGCGCGGCAGCGCCTCCGACAGGTTCCGGTTGCCGTCCTCGGTGACGAGGATGTCGTCCTCGATCCGGACGCCGATGCCGCGGTACTCCTCCGGCACGGTCAGGTCGTCGGCCTGGAAGTACAGGCCCGGCTCGACGGTCAGGCACATGCCCGGCTCCAGCGTGGTGTTCACGTACATCTCGGTGCGCGCGGCGGCGCAGTCGTGGACGTCCATGCCGAGCATGTGGCCGGTGCCGTGCAGGGTCCAGCGGCGCTGCAGGCCGAGCTCGAGGACGCGTTCGACCGGGCCCTCGACGAGGCCCCACTCGACGAGCTTCTCGGCGAGGACGCGCTGGGCGGCGTCGTGGAAGTCGCGGTAGGCGGCGCCGGGCTTCACCGCGGCGATGCCGGCCTCCTGCGCCTCGTAGACGGCGTCGTAGATCTTGCGCTGGAGCTCGGTGTACCGGCCGTTGATCGGCAGGGTGCGGGTGATGTCGGCGGTGTAGAGCTCGGTGGTCTCCACGCCGGCGTCGAGCAGCAGCAGGTCGCCGGAGCGGACGTCGCCGTCGTTGCGGACCCAGTGCAGGGTGGTGGCGTGCGGGCCGGCGGCGCAGATCGAGCCGTAGCCGATGTCGTTGCCCTCGACGCGGGCGCGCAGGAAGAAGGTGCCCTCGATGTAGCGCTCGCTGGTGGCCTCGGCCTTGTCGAGGACCTTGACGACGTCCTCGAAGCCGCGGGCGGTGGAGGCGCAGGCCTTCTCCAGCTCGGCGATCTCGAAGGAGTCCTTGACGAGGCGGGCCTCGGAGAGGAAGACCCGCAGCTCCTCGTCGCGCTCGGCGGTGACCTTGTCGGCCAGCGCGGCCTCGATGCCGGCGTCGTGGCCGCGGACGTTGCGGACCGGGCCGGTGGCCTCGCGCAGCGCCTCGGCCAGTTCGCGGACGTCCTTGGCGGGGACGCCGAGGAGCTGCTCGGCCTCGGAGAGGGAGTGACGGCGGCCGACCCACAGCTCGCCCTGGCCGTCGAGCCAGAACTCGCCGTTCTCGCGGTCGGAGCGCGGCAGCAGGTAGATCGTCGCCTCGTGGCCGCTCTTCGTCGGCTCCAGGACGAGGACGCCGTCCTGGGTCTGGTCGCCGGTGAGGTAGGCGTACTCGGTGGAGGCGCGGAAGGCGTACTCGGTGTCGTTCGACCGGGTCTTCAGCTTGCCGGCCGGGATCACCAGGCGCTCGCCCGGGAAGCGGGCGGAGAGCGCCGCACGGCGCTCGGCGGTCTTGTCGGCCTGGGCGATCGGCTCCAGACCGCGCAGCTCGGTGTCGGCCCAGCCGGACTTCATGTTCTCGGCCAGCTCGTCGGAGACGCCCGGGTACAGGCCGTTCTTCCGCTGC
>NZ_JNWK01000143.1 GCF_000716445.1 Streptomyces wedmorensis | reverse complement strand
GTGGGGCGGGAGCTTGCAGCGGCGGTCACTCTCACGGGTGACGGTGAGCATGGATACCCACTCGACCAGAGCGTGCGGCAGGTCGAGTGCGGCAGGATAAGGAACCAACAGGGCTCCTGTGCCGATGGGTTGAGACTTCGAACACCTCCCTCAACGGCACGGGAGCCTCGTGCGTTGCGGAACCTCAGCCCGTCACCCGATCAGTGGCCACCCTGAAAGAGCTCTCTGTGTCAGCCACCCATGTCATCCGATCGGTGGCCGGGTTGAAAGAGCTCACTGGGCCGTCAAAGCCTGCGGCTCACGGGCACGGGGACTCAACTCGACATGGCTCGGAACCGGGCGCAGGCTTGAGTTGGAGGTCTCCATGCGCCGGTGACGTCATTCCGTCCGAGGAGACATGGACATAATAACGGTGGAAGAACTGATGAGCTGAACCCAACCCATCTCCATCTGCAAGGAGAAGGGAAATGTCTTATCCTGAATGGGATTTCGATGTCATATCCCCGGAACTCGTAGTTAGTCAGGATAATGAGGCGCGCTGCCCTATCGAGCCGAAGATCACGCTAGTTGATGCCCGGTCGTTTGACGACGCCATCGAATCGACCTGGGATCAGTATGGCTTGAGAGAGTGGAAGGGTACCGAGGATCACACCAGAGGCAACGCCAACAACATTCAGTGGCTTCTTTGCCAGATGCTTCCCTCGGAACGCCTATGTGCGTACCACTTGGGGCGAGGTATGGCGGCAGTGGCTCTTGAGGTTATCGGGTTTCCGATTTCCGAACAGTACGTGCCCCTGGTATCTCCGATGGGCAGCCTGATTGAGAGGGTCACGATCGGGGCGCCGCCGTCCTATATCTCGCAGGCCCGAGAGACACTCAGGGACTTCATGGAGGCAGAAGCAAACAGCGGGACCCAGGGGTTTGCTGCTCGCTATAGAGCGACCGAGCCCGTCCGTCCGGAAAAGGTCCGCTGGTGGCAACGCCTATGACAGGAGTTCCGCAATGAAGAACAGCAGTATCGATGCCGTCCTCGGCGAAATTTCCCAAAAGCCCGCACTGGTCAACTTTGTTGTACCCGGAATGACCTTCATCCTAACCAAAATATTGGAGGATATCACCAACACGGAAGACCAGAGATTGGTCAAAAAGCTGATCGATAGCCTCGACACGTGGGAGAAGTAGGTTTAGTGAGGATTTTCAGCGTTGACGCTCCAGAGTGAGGACGGCGGCGGCGATGGCCGTCATGCGGTTGGGGCTGCAGCGGGCTCTGCGGAAGATGCGCCAGGACTTGAGTCGCGCGACGCTTCGTTCGACGGGTGCCCGCGCCGCTGACAGGGCCCGGTTGATCGTCTGCTGGGCCGTGGTCAGGTCCCGGTTCGGGAGCCGTCTGATTGGTGTGGTCACCCAGGGGCCG
>NZ_JNWK01000142.1 GCF_000716445.1 Streptomyces wedmorensis | reverse complement strand
ACCGCAGCCATCTGGCACAACCGGGCCAACGGAACATCACTGACCAGGTCATTGATCGCCTACGACCACTGACCAGCACTTCGGACTTACTCGTCTAGGCGCGCGGGCGGCCCATCGCCCGGTACGTCCAGCCGGCCGCCCGCCAGCGCTCGCCGTCGAGGGCGTTGCGCCCGTCGAGGACCACCCGCGAGGCGACGACCTTCGCCAGCTCCGCCGGGTCGAGCTCGCGGAACTCCCGCCACTCCGTCAGGTGCAGCACCACGTCCGCCCCGCGCACGGCCTCCAGGGCCGAGTCCGCGTACCCGAGGGTGGGGAAGACGCGGCGCGCGTTCTCCATGCCCTTCGGGTCGTAGACGGTCACCTGGCCGCCCTGGAGGTGTATCTGGCCGGCCACGTTGAGCGCGGGGGAGTCGCGGACGTCGTCCGAGTCCGGCTTGAAGGTGGCGCCGAGCACGGCCACCCGGCGGCCCAGGAACGTGGACCCGCCGAGGGCCTCGCGGGCCATCTCGACCATCTGGCCGCGCCGCCGCATGTTGATGGAGTCGATCTCGCGGAGGAAGGTCAGCGCCTGGTCGGCGCCCAGCTCGCCCGCGCGGGCCATGAACGCCCGGATGTCCTTGGGCAGGCAGCCGCCGCCGAAGCCGATGCCGGCGCGCAGGAACTTGGCGCCGATCCGGTCGTCGTGCCCGATGGCCTCCGCCAGCTTGGCGACGTCGCCGCCCGCGGCCTCGCAGACCTCCGCCATCGCGTTGATGAAGGAGATCTTGGTGGCGAGGAAGGAGTTCGCGGCCGTCTTCACCAGTTCGGCGGTCGGGAAGTCGGTCACCACGAACGGCGAGCCCTCGCCGACGGGGACCGCGTACACCTCGCGCAGCGTCTTCTCGGCCCGCTCGCCGTGGCCCCGGACGCCGACGACGATCCGGTCCGGGTGCAGGGTGTCCTGGACGGCGAAGCCCTCCCGCAGGAACTCGGGGTTCCAGGCGAGCTCGACGCCCTCGGGGAGCAGCGCGGCCAGCCGCTCGGCCGAGCCGACCGGCACGGTCGACTTGCCGACGACCAGGGCCCCTTCGCGTACGACCCCGGCGAGGGAGGTGAAGGCGGCGTCCACGTAACTCATGTCACAGGCGTACTCGCCGTGCTTCTGCGGAGTGTTCACGCAGACGAAGTGCACGTCGCCGAAGGCGCCGACCTCCTCCCAGGAGGTGGTGAAGCGCAGCCGTCCGCTCGATCCCTCGATGCCGGCCACGTGCTTCGCGAGGAGCTCCTCGAGGCCGGGCTCGTACATGGGGACGCGTCCGGAGGCCAGCAGCTCGATCTTCTCGGGGACGACGTCGAGACCGAGCACCTCGAAGCCCAGCTCCGCCATGGCCGCGGCGTGGGTGGCGCCGAGGTAGCCGGTGCCGATCACGGTGATCTTCAGGGCCATGCGGGGTCTCCAGTGAACGTCGGCCGGAAATGCCTGCCCGAGCATAGTCGTGCCCTGGTCCGGGGCCGGGGCACGGCCTACCATTTCAGTTACTTAACGGTAGTTAGCAAGCCTGGGAGTGAGTGAACGTGACGGGTTCCAAGGACTTCGACCTTTATCGGCCCTCCGAGGAGCACGACATGCTCCGGGAGTCGGTCCGCGCGCTCGCGGAGGCGAAGATCGTTCCGTTCGCGGCGGC
>NZ_JNWK01000141.1 GCF_000716445.1 Streptomyces wedmorensis | reverse complement strand
GACCCTCCGCGGCCTCCTCCTCGGCACCGAGATCGGCCACAACGGCTGGCTCGCCGTCGCCTGGTGCCTCGGCCTCACCGCCCTCGGCTACTTCTGGTCGAAGGCCTCGTTCGACCGCGACCCCAAGTAAGTCCCGTGAGCACGAGGGCCACCGAGCCCACCAGCACCGATGGCACGACCCGCACGGCCGGCAAGACCAGCACCACCCTCGCCGTCGGCACCGCACACACCGCCGGCACCGCCCGGGCCGGTCCGCCCGGGAGCCGAAGCCGCGAAGGCCCGTCGCCACCATCCCCCGATGGCGCGACGGGCCTTCGCCGTTCCCCACGCGTAAAAGCCGCGCCGGGAAGCGGTACGTCGTCCAGGAAGCAGTACGTGCTTCCAGGCAGCGGTACGTCATCCAGAGCCGTCAGGCACCTGACGCGTACTCCGCGAGCGCCTCCGTACGCGTACGGCGGGCGACCTCCGCCAGCACCGGATTCGTCACCCGGTAGTAGTTCTCGGTCACCAACCCCCAGGCGAGGGCCCAACCGCGCCCACGCGCCCACGTGGCGTCGTCGGCGCCGGAGGCCTCACGGAAGAGATGCCGGGTATCGGCGGTCAGCAGGCTCCAGGCGGGCATCATGTCGCAGGCCGGGTCACCGACGCCGAGGCCGCCGAAGTCGATGACGGCGCTGAGGCGGCCCTCACGAGTGAGCAGGTTCCCCGGCAGCAAGTCGGCGTGAACCCAGACCGGGGCACCGTCCCACTGCGGAAGCCGCAGCACCGACTCCCAAGCCGCGATGGCCAGTTCGGCATCGACGACACCATCCGCCCCGAGCTCCCGGACCGCGCCCGGCAGATGCCCGCCCTCCCACTCCGTGACCGGCCCGCCCCTGAACGAGACGGGACCGCCGCTCGCGTCCACACCCCGCAAGGCACGCCCGAAGCGGCCCAACTCGACGGCCGCGTGCGCGAGATCGGCGACCGGCGCGTCGAACGCGTCGTCACCGTCGAGCCACCGGTACACCGACCACGGCAGCGGAAAACCCTCCCCCGCCTCCGCCCGCCCCACCGGCACCGGAACCGCCAGCGGCAGATGCGGAGCCAGCACCGGCAGCCACCGCTGCTCCTTCTCCACGTGCCGCGCCGCGTACGGCACCCTCGGCAGCCGTACGACGAACTCCTCCCCCAGCCGGAACATCGCGTTGTCCGTCCCCGCGGAGTCCACCGCCCGCACCGGCAGCCCCGCCCACTCGGGAAAACGCCCTGCCACCAGCCCCTCGACGAGGGCCACGTCTATGTCGAGCTCGTCCGGTTGCATCTTGATCCCTGCCATGGCGCGGAGGCTAACCCCCACCACCCCTACCCAGCCACGCGTTTTCGCCCGGGGCGCCCTGGCAGGACCGGATTGCGCGCCGCGCCCTTGGCAGGACCTCGTTGTGGGCCGCGCCCTCGGCAGGGCCGGGTTGCGGGCCACGCCCCCGGGTTGTGTGCCGCACCCGTCACCGCGCCCCCCGGTTGCGGGCCGCGCCCCTGGCAGGACCCCGGGTTGTGGGCCACGCCCCGGCAAGACCCCGGGTTGCGGGCCGCTCCCCCGGCATGACCCCGGGTTGTGGGCAACTGTTCCGCAAGGGCGGAACGGGTGGGCACAACCCACCACGGCGCCGCACCTTCGGCGCACCGTCCAGGCCCGGAAGCCT
>NZ_JNWK01000140.1 GCF_000716445.1 Streptomyces wedmorensis | reverse complement strand
CTGCCGATCATTAACCTGTCACTTTGATCTTAATGTCGGGGGTGCTGCTTTGGGCGGCCACTCGGGCTCGGAGGGCCGTCAGGGCGGTCGGTGGGGTGATGGCCGGCGAGATGGTGATGCCCTGTGCTTCAAGCAGTTTCCTGGTCTTCAGCAGGGTGCGGTGCATTGCGGTGCGGCTGCTGTTGAACAGAACGGCAAGAGGTTCCGCGGCCAGGTTGACGCGCAGGTGGAGCACGGTGGCCAGGACCTGGTCGGGGAAGGTGAGCCGGGGCGGGCGGCCGCGCCGGGTGTCTCCTGCCGGTGCCAGGGCGTGGATGAGGTGCTGTAACTGGTGCGGGGCCAGGCCGGTCAGTTCGGGGTCGGACAGGAGAGATGGACTCCACGGCGGTGTCGGTGGCCGGCCGTTGTGGGCTGCCGGGGCGGCCGGTCCCGGCTGGGGGTGCAGGGCGTAGTTCCACTCGCCGTGGAAGGTGTGCCGGGTCAGCGGCAGGGCCGCCATCTCCGCGTCGCCGACACCGACGCCTGTGGGGTAGGTGTTGGTGTCCAGCTCGGCCTTCACCCGCAGTCCGGTTCGAGTGGTGGTCGCGGCGATCGACTCGAGGATGACTTCGTGGCTGGTCAGCGGGCGACCACGCCAGTTCATCGTGATGTGGGAGAAGAGCCGGTGTTCAACCTTGTTCCACTTCGACGTGCCCGGCGGCAGGTGGCAGACCGTGATGACCAGCCCGGTTTCCGCGGCCAGGCGGGCGAGGTGGAGTTTCCAGGCTCGGGTGCGATAGCCGTTGGACCCGCCCGCATCGGCAGTGATCAGCAGCCGGGAGGCTTGCGGGTAGTCGGCCCGGCCCTGACCGTGCCACCAGCGGCGGATCGACTCCACCGCGAACGCGGCGGTGTCGTGGTCGGTGCCGACATTGACCCAGCCGGTGTTGGCCGCCAGGTCGTAGACGCCATAAGGGATGGCCTTGCCCAGCAGCGGATCGGCGAAGTCGTGGATGCGGACCGGCACCGGATTGCCCGTGGGCCGCCAGGAACGGCCATGGTTGTGGAAGTCGCCGACCAGCTCTTTCTTCTTGGTGTCCACGCTGATCACCGGCTGGCCGGCATCCCGGTGATCACGTGCCTGCTCGTTGAGATAACGGAACTGGGCATCCCGGTCGGCATGCTGGCTGCCCTCGAGCGTCTTGGCATTGGCCTGCAGTCGAAACCCCTCCTGCCGCAGCAGACCGGCGACGGTGTCCGCACCGACCCGGTGACCCTGACGGGTCAGCTCGGACGCCAGCGTGCGGGTCGACTTCGTCGTCCACCGCAACGGCGACATCGGATCACCACGCTCGTCCGGCTCGACCAGGCTCAGCAGGGCACCCCGCAGTCCAGGGTCGAGGTCCGCGACGCGTTTGCGTCCGCCGCCCGGCCGCCGCACCCGCCCGATCGGCAACTGGCCTGTCTCCAGGTCGGACATGCCCTTGCGAACCGTTGTCCCGCTCACCCCGGCCGCCCGGGCCACGGCCCGAATGCCGCCATGGCCCAGTCCTCGGGCCTCCGCGGCCATCAGCAGCCGCCTCTGCCGTTCGTCTAGGTGTGGGAACAACACCGCGAACTTCACGGCAAGTTGATCACGAGTCTCGTCCGGGATGCGCATACGACACCAACGAGCCCCAGCTTTGAAAGCAACACCTTGATGATCGGCAG
>NZ_JNWK01000139.1 GCF_000716445.1 Streptomyces wedmorensis | reverse complement strand
GGTGGAGCGGCACGAGGTGCTGCGGACGGTGTACCCGGCCGTGGACGGGGAGCCGTACCAGGAGATCACGACGGACCCGGCGGTACCGGTGGAGGTCGTGCGCTGCGCGGCCGACGACGTGGAGGAGCGGGCGACCGCGTTCGCCCGCCTCCCTCTCGACATCACCGGCGAACCGCCCCTGCGCGTCCGCCTCTTCGAGCTCGACGACGACAGCGCCGGAGGTTCCGTCCTGGTGCTGTCCGTGCACCACATCGCCACCGACGGCTGGTCCGTGGGCTGCCTGCTCCGCGACCTCGACACCGCCTGCACGGCCCGAGCCGAGGGCCGGGCACCCGAGTGGGAGCCGCTGCCGGTCCAGTACGCCGACTACGCCCTCTGGCAGCACGACATGCTCGGCGACCCCGCCGACCCCGACAGCACCGCACACGAGCAGCTCGCCCACTGGCGCAAGGCGCTGGACGGCATCCCCGCCGAGACCCGGCTCCCCGCCGACCGCCCCCGCACCGCCGAACCGGCCCACACGGGCGCCGCGGTGACGGCGGACCTCGACGCCACCGTCCACCGGGCGCTGGCCGGTGTCGCCAAGGAGCGGCGGGCCACCTTCTTCACGGTCGTCCGGACCGCGCTCGCCCTCGCGCTGCGGGCCGCCGGCGCCGGATCCGACCTCGTCGTCGGCACGCCCGTCGCGGGCCGCCCCGAGGAGGACCTGCACGACCTCGTCGGCTTCTTCGTCAACACCCTCGCCCTGCGCACCGACCTGTCCGGCGACCCCACCCTCGGCGAGCTGCTCGCCCGGGTCCGGGACGCCGACCTCGCCGCCCTCGCCCACGAGGACCTGCCCTTCGACCTCCTCGTCGAGGACCTCAACCCCGAGCGCTCCCTCGGCCGTCACCCCTTCTTCCAGGTCATGGTCAGTGCCCAGACCCGACAGGAGAAGGACCTGAGTCTCGGCGGCATCCCCGCCACCCTCGTGGAAGCCGACCTGGCCACCGCCAAGTTCGACCTCAGCTTCCACTGCCTGGAGCGCAGCGACGCCACCGGAGACCCCGGCGGGCTCACACTCGTGCTCCAGTACGCCACCGAGCGGTACGACGAGCCCACCGCCCACCTCCTCCTCGGCCTCTTCGGGCGCGCGCTCATCACGCTCGCCGAGCGGCCGGAGCACACCCGGCTGAGCGACATCACGCTGCCGACCGAGGAAGAGCGCGCGGGACTCGACCGCCGGCATCAGGCCCTGGCCGACGCCGCCACCACGGCGAAGGCCAGGGCGGAGGCCGAAGCCGCGGCCGACGCCCGCCGCACGGGGGGCGACGGCGGCCGGGCGAGGAACGCCGGACCCCGGACCGCGGACCCCCGGGAGGAGATCCTGCGCGGCCTGTTCGCCGAGGCCCTGGGGCGGGACGAGGTCCTGGCGGGGGACAACTTCTTCAAGCTGGGCGGACATTCGCTGCTCGCGGGCAAGCTGACCAACCGCATCAGGAGTGCGCTCGGGCTCCAGGCCGCCATCAAGGACGTCTTCCTGGCGCCGACACCGGGGCAGCTGCTGCGCCGGCTCGACGAGCGAGGCGACGGTCCCGCCCGGCCGGTCCTCCGCCCCGTGCCGCAGGAGGCGCGCCCCGCCCGCATCCCGCTCTCCTACGCCCAGCGACGCCTGTGGTTCCTGAACCGCCTGGAGGGTTCCTCGGCGGCCTACAACGCACCGGTCGTCATCCGGCTCGCCGGGCGGCCCGCG
>NZ_JNWK01000138.1 GCF_000716445.1 Streptomyces wedmorensis | reverse complement strand
GGAGTTGGAGGCGGAGCTTTCGGCGCTCGGGGCGCGGGTGCGGATCGCCGCGTGCGATGTCGCGGACCGGGCTGCGTTGGCGGATCTGCTGGCGTCGGTTCCCGCTGGGGCTCCGCTTACGGGTGTGGTGCACACGGCCGGTGTCGCGGCGGCCAACGCCTTCCTGGACGCGCTCGCGCAGCACCGCCGTGCGCGCGGTCTGGCCGCGACCTCCCTCGGCTGGGGCCTGTGGGCGCAGGCGACGAGCCTCAGCGGCCACCTCAGCGAGGCGGACCAGAAGCGCATGGCCCGGGGCGGCATGATCGGGCTCTCCGTGGACGAGGGCATGGAGCTCTTCGATCTCTCCCTCCAGGCACCCGAAGCCGCACTGGTGCCGTTCAAGCTGGACCTCACCGGGCTCAAGGACCAGGCGCGGACGGGGTCCGTTCCCGCGTTGCTGCGAGGACTCGTCTCGGTGGGCAGGAGGTCCGCGCAGGGCGCGGGTGCCGGCGCCGACAGCCTGCTGAAGCGGCGGACCGGGCGCTGAACGAGATCGGGTTCGACTCCCTGACCTCCGTCGAACTGCGCAACCGGCTCTCCGCCCTCACCGGACTGCGGCTGCCCGCCACGCTCATCTTCAACCACCCCACGCCTCTCGCCCTCATGGAGTACCTGAGCGAGGAGCTGGCCGGGGACACGGCGGACGCCGACCTCGACGGGCAGGAGGAGGAGGAGGAGCTGCGCCGCGTGCTGTCCTCCGTTCCGCTCGACCGGTTCCGCGAGGCGGGCGTGCTCGACGTCCTGCTGGGTCTCGCCCGGTCGGAGGCGGCCGACGCGGCCGCCGGAGCCGGTGAGGGGACGAGCGTCGGCGAGCAGCTGGACCTCATCGACTCGATGAGCGTCGGCGACCTCGTCCGCGCGGCCCTGGGCACCCCGCAGTCCTGATCGTGATCGACATCCGAAGGAAGAAAGAGGAAGCCATGGACGCTCAGAGCGGGCAGATCGTCGACGCCCTGCGTGCGTCTCTGAAGGAGAACGCGCGCCTGAGGGAGCAGTACGACCGGGTGGTCGCCGCGAACTCCGAGCCGATCGCGATCGTCGGCATGGCCTGCCGCTTCCCCGGCGGGGTGACCTCGCCCGAGGAGCTGTGGGACCTGGTGGCCTCCGGCGGCGACGGGATCTCCGAGTTCCCGGTGAACCGTGGCTGGGACCTGGAGAACCTCTACCACCCGGACCCCGACCACTCCGGGACGACCTACGTCCGCGAGGGCGGGTTCCTGCACGACGCGGACGAGTTCGACGCGTCCTTCTTCGGCATCTCGCCGCGCGAGGCGCTGGCGATGGACCCGCAGCAGCGGCTGGTCCTCGAGACCTCCTGGGAGGTCCTCGAACGGGCGGGCATCGACCCCGGGACCCTGCGCGGCACGCCCGTCGGCGTCTTCGCCGGCGACATGTACCACGACTACGCCGCCGGACACTCCGAGGGCGTGGGCTCGGACCCCGACAGCGTCGAGGGCTATCTGATGACCGGCGGCGCGGCCAGTGTGCTCTCCGGCCGGGTGTCGTACTTCCTCGGCCTCGAAGGCCCCGCGGTCACCGTCGACACCGCCTGCTCGTCCTCGCTGGTGACCCTGCACCTGGCCGCGCAGTCGCTGCGCTCCGGCGAGTCCTCGCTCGCCGATCCTGGGTGTCGTACGCGGCTCCGCCGTCAACCAGGACGGCGCCTCGAACGGCCTGACCGCCCCCAACGGCCCCTCCCAGCAGCGGGTGATCCGCCGCGCACTCGCCAACGCCGGTCTCGGCGTGTCGGACGTCGACGTCGTGGAGGCGCACGGCACCGGGACGCCGCTCGGCGACCCGATCGAGGCCGAGGCGCTGCTCGCCACCTACGGACAGGGACGGAAGACCGACGAGCCCCTGTGGCTGGGTTCGGTGAAGTCGAACATCGGGCACACGCAGGCCGCCGCCGGAGTGGCCGGCGTCATCAAGATGGTGATGGCGATGCGGCACGGCGTGCTGCCCCGCACCCTGCGCGTCGACGAGCCGACGCCCCAGGTGGACTGGACGGCCGGTGCCGTCGAGCTCCTGACCGAGGCCCGCCCCTGGCCCGAGCTCGACCGCCCCCGCCGGGCGGGCGTCTCCTCGTTCGGCGTCAGCGGCACCAACGCCCACGTCATCCTGGAACAGGCACCCGAGACGGCACCCCCCGGCGACGGGCCCACACCCGGAGTCCTGCGCGGCGGAGGCATCGTCCCGTTGGCGCTGTCGGCGCGCGGCAGGGCCGGACTCGCGGGTCAGGCCCGGAACCTGGCGTCGTACCTCGGCGGACATCCGGACGTGACCGCCCTGGACGCGGCGCGTTCGCTGACCCGGACGAGGAGCCTGCTGCCCGAGCGGGCCGTCGTCGTCGCGGGTGACCGGGCCGAGGCCCTGGCGGGTCTGGAGGCCCTGGGCAAGGGCGAGCCCGCACCCGGTGTGGTCACCGGCGCGGGCGGATCCGTCAACGGGCGCAAGGTGTTCGTCTTCCCCGGTCAGGGTGCGCAGTGGGCCGGGATGGGGGCCGACCTCCTCGACACTGCTCCCGTGTTCGCGGCCCGGATGGAGGAGTGCGCGAAGGCACTGGACCCGCTGACCGGCTGGTCGCTGTTCGACGTCATCCGTCAGGCCGAAGGCGCTCCGTCACTGGATGCCGTCGACGTCGTCCAGCCCGTGTCGTTCGCCGTCATGGTGTCCCTGGCGGCGCTCTGGCAGGCGAGCGGGGTCGTGCCCGAGGCGGTCGTCGGGCACTCCCAGGGCGAGATCGCCGCGGCCTGCGTGGCCGGCGCCCTGACGCTGGAGGACGCGGCGACGGTCGTCGCCCTGCGGAGCCGGGCCATCGCCACCACACTGTCCGGCCGGGGCGGCATGGCCTCGATCGCGGCGGACGCCGACCGGGTGGCGGAGCTCATCGAGCGGTGGCCCGGCGAGATCGAGATCGCGGCCGTCAACGGACCCGCTTCGATCGTCGTCGCCGGCGGCCGCGAGTCCCTGCGCGAACTGGTCCCGCACTGCGAGCAGTCGGGCGTACGCATCCGGGAGATACCCGTCGACTACGCCTCGCACTCGGTCCACGTCGAAGCCGTCGAGAGCGAACTGCGCACGACCCTGGCGAGGATCGCACCCCGGTCGGGTGCCGTGCCCTTCTACTCGACGGTGACCGGAGGACGGCGCCACGGCCACCCCGAAGGTCGTGACCGGAACCCTGCGCCGGGACGAGAACGGCCCGCGCCGCTTCCTGGAAGCCCTCGCCGCCCTCCACACACGCGGCACGGCCGTCGACTGGAACGCCGTCCTCGGTGAAGCGGCAGCGCCGCACGCCGAGTTGCCCACGTACGCCTTCCAGCGGCAGCGCTACTGGCTGGAGAACAAGGGGGGGTCGGGCGACCCCGCAGGGCTCGGCCTGGCCGCCGTCGACCACCCGATGATCGGCGCGGTCGCCGAGGTGCCCGGCCGCGGCGGCCTGCTCTTCACCTCCCGGATCTCGCTCCGCACGCACCCGTGGCTGGCCGATCACGCGGCGGCCGGAACCGTCCTGCTGCCGGGGACGGCGTTCGTCGAACTCGCCGTGCGGGCCGGCGACGAGGCCGGCTGCGGACTCCTCGCCGAGCTGGTCATCGAGGCCCCGCTCGCCCTGCCCGAGCAGGGTGGCGTCCAGCTGCGGGTGGAGGTCGACGAGGCCGACGAGTCGGGGCAGCGGCCCGTCCGGATCCATGCCCGAGCCGAGGGCGCGGGACCGGGAACGGCCTGGACCCGGCACGCCTCCGGCAGGCTCGCCCCCGACACCACGGCCCCCGACTTCGAACTCACCCAGTGGCCGCCGCAGGGCGCGCGTGCCGTGGACGAGGTGACGACCGCGTACGAGGGGCTCGCCGCCGCCGGATACGGCTACGGACCCGCCTTCCAGGGTCTGCGGGCCCTGTGGACACGGGGCGAGGAGGTCTTCGCCGAGGTCACCCTCCCCAACGACGCCGGCGCCGTCGACGGCTACGCCCTGCACCCCGCCCTGCTCGACGCCTGCCTCCACTCCGGCAGCGTGCAGGCGGGCCCGGACCGGCGACTCGTGCTGCCCTTCGCGTGGACCGGCGTCCGCGTGTACGCGGCCAAGGCCACCACCCTGCGCGTCCACGCCGTCCCGTCCGGACCCGACACGGTCACCCTGCGCCTGGCCGACGCCACCGGAGCCCCCGTGGCCTTCGTCGAATCCCTCGCCGCGAGGCCCCTCGCACCCGAGCTGCTCGACGTGGCCGCGGCCGACGTCCGGGACCGCCTCTTCCGCGTGGTGTGGGAGCGACTGCCTCTGAAGTCCTCCGACGTGGCCCTGGAAACGGCGCGGGTCGGCACGGCCGACGACGTCCGCGCCCTCACCGGAACCGGAACCGGAACCGGAACCGGGTCCGGCACCGGGCTGCGGTCGGCGCAGGCCGAGAACCCGGGCCGGATCGTGCTCGTCGACACCGACGGCACGCCCGAGTCGGCGGCGCTGCTGCCG
Source organism: Streptomyces wedmorensis (assembly GCF_000716445.1). GTDB lineage: Bacteria > Actinomycetota > Actinomycetes > Streptomycetales > Streptomycetaceae > Streptomyces > Streptomyces wedmorensis. The sequence continues at coordinate 756 of NZ_JNWK01000138.1, read as the reverse complement.
GTGCTCCTCGCCGGAGGCGAGCCCCAGTTCGCCGTCCGCGACGGTGTGGCCTACGTCCGCCGCCTGGCCCGTACGGCATCGACCGGGACCCTGACGGTGCCCGCCGGCGTCCCGGCCTGGCGCCTGGCGGCCGGGCCCGACGGCACGCTGGAGAACCTCCCGCTCGTTCCCGCCCCCGAGGCGGCCGCGCCTCTGGCGCCGGGCGAGGTCCGCATCGCGATGCGGGCGGCGGGACTCAACTTCCGCGACGTGATGATCGGCCTGGGGCTGTACCCCGACCCGACGGCGGAGCTCGGCACCGAAGGGGCGGGCGTCGTCACCGAGGTGGCCCCGGACGTGGCGGGGCTGGCCGTCGGCGACCGCGTCCTCGGCATCTTCCCCGGCGCCGCCGGGCCGATGGCGGTCTCCGACCACCGCACCGTGGTCCGCATCCCGTGCGGCTGGTCCTTCGAGCAGGCCGCCTCGATCCCGACGGTGTTCCTGACCGCCTACTACGCGCTGCGCGACCTCGCCGACCTCAAGTCCGGCGAATCCCTGCTCGTGCACGCCGCCGCCGGTGGCGTCGGCATGGCCGCGATCCAGCTCGCCCGGTACTGGGGAGCGGAGGTGTACGCGACCGCGAGTCCCGGAAAGTGGGACGCGGTCAAGGCCGACGGTGTCGCGGCGGACCGGATCGCGAGTTCCCGGACGCTGGAGTTCGAGCAGCGGTTCCTGGACGTGACGTCGGGCCGAGGGGTGGACGTCGTGCTGAACTCC
>NZ_JNWK01000137.1 GCF_000716445.1 Streptomyces wedmorensis | reverse complement strand
TCGGTGCCGGTGCTGGTCAGCGTCCACAGGGCGGTGACGTTGGTGCCGTCCGTCTGCTGGCCGTTGTTGTAGAGGATGCCGACGTCGTCCTTGCCGTCGCCGCCGAAGTCGCCGGCGACCAGCTTCGCGCGGTCCGCGTTCCAGGAGCCGGAGCCGGTGGAGACGTTGTCCCACTTCTTGACCGCGGCGGCGAAGTCCGCGCCCGTGCTGCGGAAGGACCACAGGGCGGTCACGAAGTCGCCGGCCGCGTTCTGGCCGTTGTCGTAGAGGACGCCGACGTCGGTCCTGCCGTCGCCGTCGAAGTCGCCCGAGGTGATCTTCGACCGGGACCAGTCCCAGGAGTCGGCCGACTCCAGGCTGTCCCACTTCTTGGCCGGGGCGCTGAACCCGGTGCCGGTGCTGGTGAAGCTCCACAGCGCGGTCCAGCGGCCGCCGGTCTGCGAGGTGCCCTGGTCGTACAGGACGGCGACGTCGTCCTTGCCGTCGCCGTTGTAGTCGCCCGCGGTGACCTTGGAGCGGTCCCGGTTCCAGGAGCCGGAGCCGGCGGAGACGTTGTCCCACTTCTTGACGGGGGCGCCGAAGCCGGTCCCCGTGGAGGTGAAGGTCCACAGGGCGGAGCGGAAGCCCGTACCGTCCGTCGCCTGGCCGTTGTCGTAGAAGACGGCGATGTCGTCCTTGCCGTCGCCGTTGAAGTCACCGGTGCTCTGGGTGGTGCTCGCGCGGTTCGCGGTGAGGAAGGCGACCCCGTCCGACAGCGGGCCGGTCTGCCCGGCGTCGTTGACGGCGCGCACGGTCACCGTGTGCGAGCCGTCGGCCAGGGTCGTCGTGTCGAGGGCGACGGAGTACGAGGGGCCCGAGCCGGTGTCGGTGCCGACCGCGACGCCGTCGACGTAGAAGGTCGCCTTGGTCGGGGTGCCGACCGCGTCCGTCACGGACGCCGAGAGGGTGATCGTGCCGGTCGCCACCGTGCCGGAGGACGGGCCGACGACCCGGGAGACCGGCGGTACGGGGTCGGGGTACGGGTCCGCGTGGTCGTCGCCGAGGCCGGCGGCGGGCCCGCAGGTCGGCCACGCGCCCTCGCCCTGGCTCGCGAGGACCTTCTCGCCGATCAGGATCTGCTCCTTCTTGGTGGCGAGGTCGGCGCGCGAGGCGTAGGCGGTGCCTCCGTGGCTCTGCCAGGTCGACTGGGAGAACTGGAGGCCGCCGTAGAAGCCGTTGCCGGTGTTGATCGACCAGTTGCCGCCCGATTCGCACTGGGCGACCTTGTCCCAGGTCGCCACCGAGGCCGCGGAGGCGGGGGCGGCGGTGAGCAGGGTTGCGGAGACGCCGGCCGAGACGACGAGCGCGGTGGCGGTGGCGAGCAGACGGGGACTGCGGGACATCGGAATGACTCCTGGGGCGGGGTGGTGGGCTCGGTGGGGGCGGGGCGCCCGGCCGGCCGGAAGCGGATCCGGCCGGCCGGGCGGGTGGCGGAGCGTCAGCCGAGCTTGCTGGCCGCCCAGTTCCAGCTGTTCACGGTGGCGGAGGCGCTGTCCCAGGACTTGACCGGGTTCGCGAGGTCCGAGCCCGTGCTCGTGAACTTCCAGATGGCGGTCCTGTTGGTGCCGTCGTCCTGGACGCCGTAGCCGTAGAGGACGCCGATGTCGGTCTTGCCGTCGCCGTTGAAGTCGCCCGCGGTCAGCTTGCTCGTCTTGGTGTTCCAGCTGTCCGCGCCGGAGTCCCACTTCTTGGAGGGGTTGGTGAAGTCGGTGCCGGTGCTGGTGAGGGTCCACAGCGCCGAGACGTTGCGGCTGTCCTCGGTCTGGCCGTTGTCGTAGAGGATGCCGACGTCC
>NZ_JNWK01000136.1 GCF_000716445.1 Streptomyces wedmorensis | reverse complement strand
GGGCCCGGGGGCCGGAGTGGTGGGGGTGGGTGCCGGGGAGGGCGGGAGTGGTGGGGAGTCGGCGTGGGTGGGCGTGGGGCTCGTCGAGGGAGGACCTACCGTGGGCGGATGCCGTACTTCGATGCCGCGTCCGCCGCTCCGCTGCACCCCGTCGCCCGCCAGGCGCTGCTCGCCTCCCTGGACGAGGGATGGGCCGACCCGGCCCGGCTCTATCGAGAGGGGCGGCGGGCACGGCTGCTGCTGGACGCTGCCAGGGAAGCCGCGGCGGAGGCCGTGGGATGCCGCCCGGACGAGCTCGTGTTCACTCCTTCGGGGACGCGCGCGGTTCACGCGGGGGTCTCCGGCGCGCTCGCCGGGCGTCGACGTGTCGGGAACCGGCTCGTGGTCTCGGCGGTCGAACACTCCTCCGTCCTGCACGCCGGCGAGGTCCACACGGCGGCGGGCGGCACGGTCACCGAGGTGCCGGTCGACCGGTCCGGCGCCGTGGACCCGGCCGTCTTCGCGGCCGCGCTCGACTCCGGCACCGCCCTCGCGTGCCTCCAGTCGGCCAACCACGAGGTGGGGACCCGACAGCCGGTCGCGGAGGCGGCCGAAGCCTGCCGCGCGGCCGGGGTGCCACTGCTCGTGGACGCGGCGCAGTCACTCGCCTGGGGGCCGGTGGAAGGCGGCTGGTCACTCCTCGCCGCCAGCGCGCACAAGTGGGGCGGTCCGGCGGGCGTAGGACTGCTCGCCGTACGCAAGGGCGTCCGCTTCGCCCCCCAAGGCCCTTCGGACGAACGGGAGTCGGGGCGGGCACCCGGCTTCGAGAACCTCCCGGCGATCGTCGCCGCGGCCGCCTCCCTGCGCGCGGTCCGGGCCGAGGCGGCGACAGAGGGCGCCCGCCTGCGGGACCTCGTGGACCGGATCCGGTCCCGGGTGCCGGAGCTGGTGCCGGACGTGGAGGTCGTGGGCGACCCGGTGCGCCGGCTCCCCCACCTCGTCACCTTCTCCTGTCTCTACGTCGACGGAGAAACACTGCTGCACGAACTGGACCGGGAAGGTTTCTCCGTCTCATCCGGTTCGTCCTGCACCAGCTCGACCCTGACGCCCAGCCACGTCCTGCGCGCGATGGGCGTCCTCAGCGAGGGCAACGTCCGGGTGTCCCTCCCCACCGGCACCACCGCCGAAGACGTCGACCACTTCCTCGACGTCCTGCCCGGCGTCGTCGCCGGCGTCCGCGAACGCCTCGGCGCCCCCGCCGCCCCGGCGGCCGCGCCCCCGGCCGACTCCGGCTCCCTCGTCGTCGACGCGCTCGGCCGACGCTGCCCCATCCCCGTCATCGAGCTCGCCAAAGTCATCGGCGACGTGCCCGTCGGCGGCACCGTGACCGTCCTCGCGGACGACGCGGCGGCTCGGCTCGACATTCCGGCGTGGTGCGAGATGCGGGGGCAGGAGTATGTGGGGGAGGAGGCGTCCGCGGTCGGCGGCACCGCCTACGTCGTCCGCCGCCGCACCTGACACCGCGCCGCCTCCGCCTTCCGGACCTCGGCCCGTACGGGCGCCGCCGTCTTCCGGACCTCGGCCTGTGCGAGCCCGCGCCATGCGCCTCCGCCCGTACGGGCCGCCGTCGACGGGCCTCGCCCGTGCGGGCTGCGCCCGCGCCCGCACGCCCACCGTGTGGGCCGCGCCCCGTGCGGGCTGTCGCCCCCGCCCCGTGGGGGCCCGCACCCGTGTGGCCTTCGCCCGCTGCCGTGCGGGCCCACACCCGTACCCCCGTGTGGGCCTTCGCCCACCGCCGTGTGGGCAATCGTCCCGCTGGGGCGGGACGGGTGGGCACACGGGACGGCGCCCTCGGCGGCGCCCCCGCCCCCTGTCGCCTGGACCCGCACCCACAGCTCGACGCACAGCCGGGTGCGGGTTCAGGCCCGGAAGCCTGGGCCCGGCAAAGGGCGCCGTCCGTTGTGCCCACCCGTTCCGCCCCAGCGGAACGAATGCCCACAACGGGCGGGCGCACGGGCCCACAGCGCACGGCGCATCCCACAACGAGGCGGGGCCGCAGGCGCGGGGGTGGGC
>NZ_JNWK01000135.1 GCF_000716445.1 Streptomyces wedmorensis | reverse complement strand
CCCCGAGGCCCAACCGCCGCTGGCGGCAGCACCGTTCACCCCCGTGACGGCGGATGCGGGAGCCGGGACGCCGCCCGCTGCCGCCGCCCCTTCCCAGACGGCGCGGGGACCGCTGTCGGACGGGCCGGCTCCCACCGTGCCGACGGCCGGCGCCTCCCCCACCGCAAGCACGCCCACCGCGGGGGCGCGGGGTCCCGAAGCGCAGGCGGCCGCCGCGCCCGTGCAGCAGGCGGCGGGCAGGCCGCCGGCCATCGACACCGTCATCAGCGGGAAGACTGCCGGTGAGCCACGAGCACGAACGCCGCCGAGCCGACCTCGCCGGCCCCGGCGGGGGGACGGCCGCGGGACCTGACCGTCACAACGGGCTCGGCCACTGCCACGTCCACTGGCTGTGAGTACTTCCACATGCAGGAAGCGAGGATCGCTTGGGAAGATGCCAACCCGAACCTCCTGAACGAGGCCTCGCAGCACAAGGTCGGGCCGTACGACGGTCAGATCATCGATGCGCTCGGCCGGACCGTGGCCGGGTTCCCGGAGTTCGCCGGCCGGGGGGACGAACGGCTGATCGACGTCCTCGCGGATCTGACCCACTCCGAGCTGGTGAAGTTGGAGCACCTGGCGGGCGAGAACGGCCTCACCTCTGTGGGCAAGGATTTCCAGTCCATTCTCGCCGACGGCACGCTGGAGCGTGTCGTGTCGCAGCACACCGAGTCCACGCTCGGGGACTTCCTGCCGTCGGAGCCCCCGTCGCCTGTCGTGGATGCGCCGGAGAGTGTCCTGGTGGTGGACACGCCCGAACCGACGGTGGAGACGCCGGCGGGAACAACGGAGCCGGCCGGTCCGCGTGACGCCGAGCGAGCGGACGGCACGGCCCCCGAGCGCAAGGACTCGGGGTACGACTCCTTGAAGGAGAACGACGGCAGCGGCCTGGAACCTGCCGGGCCGGCCTCGGATCTCTCTGCTGAGACGGTCAGTGAGGGCAGTGCCCGTTCAGGTCTGCCCGAGGTCACGGTCGTTGCGGAAGGGAGCCTGGCGCAGGGCATGACCGCGCGGTCGGGTTTCGTGGGTGAGGGCGGCGCGAACCCTCTGAGCGGTGCCCCGCGCGAGGGGCTCGTGGTCACTGCCACGCCGGAGCGAAGCTCTGCCGAGGCTGTCGGAGTCCCCGAGCCGACCCCGTCCCTGGACGCGACGCTGAGCCCTGTCGCGGCGCCGCACGAGATGCCGTCCGGGCCGGGTCCCGAAGGCGGTGGGGCAAATGCGCCGGAGGCGGTCCTGGAGAACGCTCTGCGGAGCGATGTGCAGCATGCCGTCCTCCAGTGGATGAATTCCGTGCCCGAGCTGGTGCGCCTGGCCGACGTGATGACCCTCGCGGACGCGATCGCCGCAACTCCCCCGGATGCCGTAGGCGCTGTGCGCGAATGGGTCAGTTGGGTGGCGGACAACACGTCGCCGGAGGTGTGGAACGCCGTAGACCCGCAGACTCGTGTCCGCATCCGCGAGGCCTTGCTGACAGAGACCCTTGCCAGCCTGGCGAGGAACGACTTCGTGATGGCGGAGAACCAGATCACCCTGGTGGAGGAGACGGCGACGCCGGTCGCCCCTGAGCCGGTTTCCCCGGCCGCTCCTGAGAGCGTTCCTCCGGTCGTTCCGGAGCCGGTTCCTCCCGTCGCTCCTGAGAGCGTTGCTCCGGTCGCTCCCGAGAGCGTTCCTCCGGTCGCCCCCGAGCCGGTGAGTACGGCTCCGGAGCAGTCCGGTCCTCCGCCGGCGGCGGGTCGCCGGATGGGGGAGGCGGGTGCCCCGGACGAGTCGCGCATGATGACGGCCATCGTGAGATCGGTCGAGTCGCTGGGCGAGCTGGCGCCGCGTGGGGAACAGTCGCTTGTCGAGGTCCTGCGCGACCTGACTCCCGAGCAGATGATCAAGTTCGAGGCGCTGACGCGCCGGCACGGTCTGGAGGAGTTCGGACTGAGCGCCGTCGAGCTCATCGAGCCCGGGGGGCTGGTTGAGCAGGCACTGGCGGGCAAGGACTTCCTGGTCAAGGACTTCCTCTCGTCGGAGGCCCTGACCGAGGCGGGTCTCCGGCGAGAAAGCTTCTGGTCGGAGAAGGTTGCCGAGTCCGCATTCGAGACGGTCCAGGATCTCTTCGCCGAGTCGGTCCGTGAGGGCAGCGTTCGTTCAGGCGTGCGCGAGGTGACGGTCGTTCCGGAGGGGACCGTCGTGGAGGGCATGGCCGGGGAAGTCGGCTTCGTCGCCGAAGAGGCGCCGCCGCGCGAGTCCGTACCCGAGAGGGTGCCGCCGACCGCACGGCGTGCTCCGACGGTGGACGCTCCTCCCATCCCGGACCACGTCGCCTATATGGAGGAGGCGCGTATATGGGAAACGCGCGGTGAGGCCGAGAAGAGCAGCCTGATGATGCGCGAGTACGCCGTCATGAGGGAAGCGAGGGACGCCTGGGAAGCGGACAACCCGGGGCTCGTGGGAGAGGCCCCGCAGCACAAGGTCGGGCCGTACGACGATCAGGTCCTGGCTGCGCTCGAGGGCGCGAAGGCGGAGTTCTTGGGGTCTGCCGCCCGAGGGGACGAACGGC
>NZ_JNWK01000134.1 GCF_000716445.1 Streptomyces wedmorensis | reverse complement strand
AGCACGGCCCACTGCTCGTCAGAAAGATCCCCTCGCCCCACACCGCGATCATCACGGCACAGGGCGAGCGGCGAAACCTACTTCCAAAACACGCCCTAGTGCAGTCGGGCTTGCGAAGCGGTCCTTCGATACCGTCGAGCCGCCCGGCGGCTACTACGGCTTCCACTGGTACGCCCGCGCCAAGCTCGCCAACCTCGCCTACACGCTCGACCTTGCCACCCGACTCCAAGGCACGGCCGTCTCTGTCTTCGCCGCCGACCCCGGAGGCGCCGCAACCGACATGACCAACGGCACCATGACCGACCCGAAGATCGTCTCACCAGCCCTGCGGCTGCTGTGGCCGCTGGTACGCCGCAAGTTCGAACGCTCTACTTCGGGTCCGGCGTCCCTGGCTGCCCGGCCCTCGATCGTCGCCGCCACCGACGCCACCCTTACGGGCCGGACCGGCATCGTCATCGGAGCCCGGACCCACCCGGTGAAACCTCTGCGCGCAGCCACCGACCCCCGCGTCGCCCAGGACGTGCGCCGGCTCAGTGAACGGCACGCACCCCTCACGACAACCTGACCCGCCATAGGCACGGGTACCAGCGGCGACATCATCCGGATGAGCCATCCGATTAGCATGTCCCCATGACGACGCCCCTTCGCAAGGACGCGGCCCGCAACTGGGACCGCATCGTCGCTGTCGCCCGTGCCCTCGTCGACCAGGGCACACCCCTGCAACTGAACGACGTCGCCAGCCGCGCCGGACTCGGAGTCGGCACCGTCTACCGCCACTTCGCCACCCCCGAGGCGCTGCTGGAGACCATCGCCGCCCCCTGCCTGGAAGCCCTGACCGCTCACGGTCGGCAGGCGCTGGCCGACACCGACCCCTGGCACGCGCTCGAAGCCTTCTTGTTCCGCACTGTCGAAGCACAGGTCACCGACGCGTCCCTGGCCCCGGTCGCCGCCGCAGCCACCGACACCTTGCCACGCACCACGGAACTCAAAGAGACGCTTCAGTCGGTCGGCACCGCACTCCTCGACCGGGCACGCGACGCCGGGGCGGTTCGACGTGACCTGGCCGCCACCGACCTCGTCCCGCTCATGTGCGGCATCGCCTACGCCGTCAACGTCCATGGCGGCACCCCCGCCGACCGGCTCGACAACGCACACCGCTACTTGGCCGCACTCCTCGAAGGGCTGCGTGCCACGCCGCAACACCCGTGAGGGCATCGCCCGTACACCAGCCGGGGTGCTCCGGGTGCCCTCCGCCGGCGTGGGCAGTCCGAACGCCGGCAGGAGACGGCTGCCCGCCCCAACGACTGCAGGTTGCGGCAACGACTGCAGGCTGCGGCCTGTACGCCCAAGCGCTCAGCCGGCCGACTACGAGACGATCACCACGTCGAGTCCTCCTTGCCCGTGGACGCCTTCGACCCGGTCGAGTTCGATGTCGCTGCTGGCGGAGGGGCCGGAGATCCATGTCATGGGACGGGTGGGGGAGAGGCGTTCGATGGCTTGGGGACGGAGCCGACGACCTGGCGTGTGTGGACGAGGCAGATGTGGTGGTCGGGTACGAGGGTGATCTGCCGTCGTCCTTGGTCGGGGCCGGCATCAAGAACGATCGTGCCGGTCTCGGCGACGGCGAGTGCGCATCCTGTGGTCACGGAGTGCGCATCCTGTGGTCACGCTGTCGAAGGCATCGAGGTCGGTTGCGGTGAGCCCTTCCTGCTCATGGCACACCTCGGCGTCGACCGCAGCGAGGACGTCATCGGGCAGTCCGCCCGGGACGACAACCTTGGATGATCCCCGCTGTTTGAGAAGGCGGGCCAGGAGGCTCCGGCACCCGGGCGTTGGTGGTGCGGTGGACGACGGCGCGGTAGTCCTGCAGCGTCTCCACCAGAAGGTCGACGGTCTCCTCATGAGTCCGGTTTCCGTGTTCGTGCGCGTAGTCGCGGGCGACGGCGGGTTCGTGGCCGGCGCCGTTGTGGGGGCGGTCGCCCAGTGCCTGGCGGATGCGGGTGAGGGTCAGTTCCCGGCTGTTCACGGAGTGTCCTTTCCGTCTCGCTGCTGCTTCCACCAGGTGCGGAAGGACTGGGAGGGGATTGTCGGCAGATCGCGGCTGTCGGTCCAGGCGCGCCCGGGCCGGGCAGGCGGGAGGGGTGGAGCTTGCGGGTCAGTGAGGTGGCTCGAGGCGCCGCAGAGCGAGGAGGCGTACGGCAGGGAGGCGTCGATCTCGCTCGCGGTGCCGCGCAGCTGCGGGGTGAGGATGGCGCCGATCGGGCCGGGGTGGACGGAGCCGTACGCGTGGCCGCCGGCCCGCTCGTAGACGAGGCAGACGTTGAGGCAGGCCGAGCAGCGGATGCAGCGCAGCGCCTGCCGGCCGATGTCGTCGGCGATGTCGTCGGTGCGGCCGTTGTCGAGGAGCACGAGATGGAACGCCGAAGGGCCGTCGTCGTCGGTGGTGCCGGTCTCGGCGACCATGAAGTTCGCCCCGGAGATCCCGACCTTGGCCCGCAGGAACTTCTCCCGCAGGTGCAGCCGGGCCGCCTCCGCGAGCTC
>NZ_JNWK01000133.1 GCF_000716445.1 Streptomyces wedmorensis | reverse complement strand
CGCGGCGGCCAACGCCTTCCTGGACGCGCTCGCGCAGCACCGCCGTGCGCGCGGTCTGGCCGCGACCTCCCTCGGCTGGGGCCTGTGGGCGCAGGCGACCGACATGAGCGCGCACCTCAGCGATGCCGATCACCAGCGCATCGCCCGCGGTGGCATGGTCGCGTTCACGGCGGACGAGGGCATGGAGCTCTTCGATCTCTCCTTCCAGGCCCCCGAAGCCGCCCTGCTGCCGGTGAAGCTGGACTTCGCCGGTCTGCGGACCCGGGCCGGGAACGGCGCGGTGCCCGCCGTGCTGCGCGGACTGGTCTCTGCGGGCCGTCGCGCGGACCGGGCGCTGAACGAGATCGGGTTCGACTCCCTGACCTCCGTCGAACTGCGCAACCGGCTCTCCGCCCTCACCGGACTGCGGCTGCCCGCCACGCTGATCTTCGACCACCCCACCCCGATGAGGCTGATGGCGTACCTGGAGGGAGAGCTCGGCCAGGACACCGACGAGGTCGAGCTCCTGATGGCGGAACTCGACAGCCTCGAAGCCTCGTTCGCCCGGCTCGAACCCGACGACACGGCCCGCCGCCGGGTCCTCGCCCGGCTCCACTCGCTGACCGCCCGCTGGCAGCACGGCGCCGGAGCGGACGGGCCGGGCGGGCCGGAGGGAACGGCCGGGGAGATCGATCTCGACTCGGCCACCGACGACGAGATGTTCCAGCTGATCGACAGCGAGTTCGGCCTTGAGGAAGGGCACACGGCATGAGCAACGAGCAGCAGCTCCGCGACTATCTGAAGCGCGTTCTCGCGGACGCCCGCCGCTACCAGAGCCGGGTGCGCGAACTGGAGAGCGCGAACACCGAGCCGATCGCCGTCGTCGGCATGGCCTGCCGCCTCCCGGGCGGGGTGACCACCCCGGAGGAACTGTGGAGGCTGGTCGCCGACGAGTCCGACGTCATCACGGAGTTCCCCGAGGACCGGGGCTGGGACCGCGAAGCGCTCTTCGACCCGGATCCGGACCACACGGGCACGATCTACGCCCGCGAGGGCGGCTTCATGGACGACGTCGCCGGTTTCGACGCCGGGTTCTTCGGCATCTCGCCGCGCGAGGCGCTGGCGATGGACCCGCAGCAGCGGCTGATGCTGGAGACCTCGTGGGAGGTCCTCGAACGGGCCGGGATCGATCCGGTGAGCGTGCGCGGCACCGACGTCGGCGTCTTCACCGGCACGGCGGGCGGCGACTACCGCGCCGACACGCACGACATCCCGGAGGGCCTCGAAGGCCATCTGATGACGGGCGCCTCGCTGAGCGTCCTCGCGGGCAGGGTGTCGTACATCCTGGGCCTCGAAGGCCCGGCGGTGACCGTCGACACGGCGTGCTCGTCCTCGCTGGTGGCCCTGCACCTGGCGGTGCAGTCGCTGCGGTCGGGCGAGTCCTCGCTCGCGCTGGCCGGGGGCGTGACCGTGATGGCGACGCCGTTCACGCTCATCGGCTCCTCGCGCCAGCGCGGCCTGTCCGCCGACGCCCGGTGCAAGGCGTTCGCGGGGACCGCCGACGGCACCGGACTCGCCGAGGGCGCCGGCGTACTGCTCCTGGAGCGGCTGTCCGACGCGGTACGTCACGGGCGGCGCATCTGGGGAGTGGTCCGCGGCTCCGCCGTGAACCAGGACGGTGCCTCCAACGGTCTGACCGCGCCCAACGGGCCCTCGCAGCAGCGGGTGATCCGCACGGCGCTCGCCAACGCCGGTCTGGTGCCCGTCGACGTCGACGCGGTGGAGGCCCACGGCACGGGCACGGCCCTCGGCGACCCCATCGAGGCACAGGCCGTCCTGGCGACCTACGGGCAGCACCGTGACGCCGAGCGGCCCCTGTGGCTGGGCTCGCTGAAGTCGAACATCGGACACGCGCAGGCCGCCGCCGGCGTCGCCGGGGTCATCAAGATGGTCATGGCGATGCGGCACGGCGTACTGCCCCGCACCCTGCACGTCGACGAGCCGACCCCGCACGTCGACTGGACGGCCGGCCGCGTCGAAGTCCTGACCCGCGCCCGCCCGTGGCCGGAGCTGGACCGGCCGCGGCGGGCCGGAGTGTCCAGCTTCGGCGTCAGCGGCACCAACGCCCACGTCATCCTCGAACAGGCCCCGGAACCGGAGGCGATCGCCGCCGAGGAGGAGACCCCCGGCCTGGTGGGCGCCGAGGCCGTCCCGCTGCTGGTGTCGGCACGTGGCTCCGCGGCAGGACTCGCCGGACAGGCCAAGGCGCTGGCCGCGTTCCTCGCCGACCACCCCGAGGTGGGCACGGACGACGTGGCGCGTGCGCTCGTACGCACCCGGAGCCCGCTGCCCGAGCGGGCGGTCGTCGTCGCGGGCGACCGGGCCGAGGCGCTGGCCGCACTCGAAGCCCTCGCGGGCCCCGCCGCTCCCGGGAGGACGCCGGACATCACGGGTACGAAGGACGCACCCGGCCTCGTCGTCGGCGAGGACGGGGCCGTCAAGGGACGGAAGGTGTTCGTCTTCCCCGGTCAGGGTGCGCAGTGGGCCGGGATGGGGGCCGACCTCCTCGACACCGCTCCCGTGTTCGCGGCCCGGATGGAGGAGTGCGCGAAGGCACTGGACCCGCTGACCGGCTGGTCGCTGCTCGACGTCATCCGCCAGGCCGAAGGCGCTCCGTCACTGGACACCATCGACGTCGTCCAGCCCGTGTCGTTCGCCGTCATGGTGTCCCTGGCGGCGCTCTGGCAGGCGAGCGGGGTCGTGCCCGACGCGGTCGTCGGCCACTCCCAGGGCGAGATCGCCGCGGCCTGCGTGGCCGGCGGGCTCACCCTGGAGGACGCGGCGACCCTGGTGGTCATGCGCAGCCGCGCGATCGTCGGCATGCCCGGAAAGGGCGGCATGGCGTCGATCGCCGCAGCCGTGGACCGCGTGGCGGACCTCATCGAGGAGTGGCCGGACAAGCTCGACGTGGCGGCCGTCAACGGCCCCGCCTCGACGGTCGTCAGCGGTGACCTGGACGCGCTCGGAGAACTCCTGGCCCGCTGCGAGGCCGAAGGAATCCGGGCGCGGCAGCTCCTCCTCAACAACAGCGCCGGCCACTCCGTCCAGATGGAGGCCATCGAGGGCGAACTGCGCCGGTCCCTGGCCGGTCTCTCGCCCCGGTCGGGTGCGGTGCCCTTCTACTCGACGGTGACGGGCGAACTCTTCGACACCGCGAGGACGGCGCCACGGCCACCCCGAAGGTCGTGACCGGAACCCTGCGCCGGGACGAGAACGGCCCGCGCCGCTTCCTGGAAGCCCTCGCCGCCCTCCACGTGCGCGGCGTGGCGGTCGACTGGAACGCCGTCCTGGGCCGGAGCACGGGCCGACCGGTGGAACTGCCGACCTACGCCTTCCAGCACCAGCGGTACTGGCTCGACAGCGCCTGGGGCGCCGGCGGCCGGGCAGGGGGCACGGCGCTCCCGGGCCCCGACGACGAGACGTCACCGGAAGACGCGGCGGCCGACGCCCGCGGCCTCGTCCAGCGACTCGCCGCCATGTCCGCGGAGGAGCGGGACCACACCCTGCTCACCCTGGTCCGCACCTCGGCGGCCGCCGTGCTCGGCCACGAATCGGGCGCCGAACTGCCGCCCGGCCGTGCCTTCGGCGAAGTCGGCTTCACCTCCCTCGCCGCCGTCGACCTGCGCAACCGGCTGTCCCGTCTGACCGGCCTGCGCCTGCCCAGCACGCTGATCTTCGACCACCCGACGCCCCTCGCACTCACGCACTTCCTCAAGGGAGAGCTCTTCAGCACGACCACGGCCGAGGAACCGGTCATCGCCGAGCTGCGCCGCCTCGAAGAAGCGGCCGGCTCGCTCGCACCCGACCGGATCGAGGCCACCGGCCTCATCGCCCGGCTCCAGGCACTCACCGCGAAGTTGGAGGCAGCGGGCGGCGTCGCCCGCCCGGACGGGGCCGACGTCGCGGCCAGGCTCGCATCGGCCTCGGTGGACGACGTCTTCGCCTTCATCGACGTGGAATTCGGAGAGGGATAAAGAGATGAGCCAGGCGGGGAACGAAGAGAAGCTCCTCAAGTACCTCAAGAAGGTGACCACGGACCTGCACCAGGCCCGGCAGCGCATCGCCGAGCTGAGCGCCACCAGCACCGAGCCGGTGGCGATCGTGGGGGTGGCGTGCCGTTTTCCGGGTGGGGTGTCGTCGCCGGAGGATCTGTGGCGGTTGGTTGCCGGTGAGGTGGATGTCAT
>NZ_JNWK01000132.1 GCF_000716445.1 Streptomyces wedmorensis | reverse complement strand
ACCGACCGCCCTGACGGCCCTCCGAGCCCGAGTGGCCGCCCAAAGCAGCACCCCCGACATTAAGATCAAAGTGACAGGTTAATGATCGGCAGCCCCTTACTGATGGTTTCAGAATGAGGTCCGGAGGCGGCGAAGGCACATGAGGCACTTCTGGTTGAGGCGAGGACACGTCTGGCCTGCCCATGTAGCTCTGTCTCGCGGCCTGACCACGCCGGCCGGCGGCCGCACGGACTCGCCTGTCCGGTCTAGGCACCGTGCATAGTGTGCTCATGGATCGATTCGTGGGTCAGGCCCGCCTCGAATGGTGGGCCAATCGCTCGACATGCCTTGAGATGTACGACGTCGACATCACCGTCACTGTCGACGCGGCCGGCAAGTGGCGGGCAACCGGTCGGCACGCCAACGCTCTCGACACGACCCAGAGCGAGGGCTGGGACTTCCTCATGGAGATGGATCCCCACTTCTCCATTGCGTTTCCCGGTGAGGATCGCGGCGGGATCACGGTGCGAGTCGTCGAGGCAGAAGATGGAACCCTCACGCTCATGGAGGCACCGGACTGGAGCGGCTCCGTGAACGTCGCCTTCGACCTCACCTGAGCTCAGCCCCCAAGGGAAGGAACCCGACTTGGCACCTCCTGCACCGACTCCGGCTGTCGCCCCATGAGGCTGCAAGTCAGTTCGAGCAGTCCCTGGTGTAGATCCGCGCGTCGTTCGTAGCGAATGCGGAGCCGCTTGAACTGGTGCAGCCAGGCGAAGGCGCGCTCGACGACCCAGCGCACCTTGCCCAGCCCGGAGCCGTGTGCGACGCCGCGTCGGACGATCATCGGCTTGATGCCGCGCTTCCACAGCAGGCGGCGGTACTTGTCGAAGTCGTAGCCCCGATCGGCATACAGGCGCCGGGGCTTGCGGCGGGGGCGTCCTCGCCGGCCCCGAATTGCTGGGACTGCGTCCAGCAGCGGCAGCATTTGGGTGACATCATGTCGGTTCCCACCGGTGAGCGTGACAGCGAGCGGTGTGCCGTGGCGGTCGACGATCAGATGGTGTTTGGAGCCGGGACGGGCACGGTCGACGGGCGAAGGGCCGACCTGATCCCCCCTTTCAGGGCCCGGACATGCGACCCGTCCACGGCGCAGTCGTCCAGGCCCAGAAGGTCAGCGCGGCGCAGTTCTGTCAGCAGGGCGGCATGCAGACGCGACCAGACGCCAGCCTCGGTCCAGTCCCGCAGCCGGCGCCAGGCCGTAGCCCCGGAGCAGCCCACAGTCTCGGCCGGAACATCGCGCCAGGCGACGCCGGTCCGCAGCACGTACATGATGCCCGCGAGGGCCGCCCGGTCCGGAACACGCAATCGACCTGGGTGGTGGCGGCGGCGTTCGGGAGCGGGCGGCAGCAGCGGAGCGACCCGCTCCCACAGGTCATCCGGAACAAGATCAGCGCGCACTCGGACACCCTGCCTACCAAGATCACGGTGGAATGGGAGCCTCGGTCACCGACCCGTCAGACAGGCTTTAGACCTCGATATAGGCGACGACTACGACGGTTCGCAGCGCGGTGACGAAGTAGAGGACGCGGACCTGCTCGACGTCGTCGGTGTACTGGCGCAGCGGGACGCCGTCGGTGGTGCCGGGCAAGGGGTCGCCGGCTTCCGGGTCGACGGAGATGACGACCAGGGCACGGTCGAGGGCGTGGAGTTCGGCCTCGCTGGTGATCTCCTGAAGCTGTTTGGCGGCTGCTTCGGAGAACGCGACGCGGGCGCGGCGGCGGTGAGGTTCTTGCTGCGGGGGCATCAGGCGACGGCCGGGCGATGGGTAGCGAGGCGCGCGAGGTGGGTGTCCCGCAGGTCCTCCCACGGGGTGCAGTCGTCGACTGCGGGCAGGCCGTTGGTCGCGATGTCCTCCAGGATCGCAGCGAGCTGGTCCGCCTGGGCGCGGGTGCGGGCAGCGTATGCACGCAATCCGTCGGCAGCTTCGGAGGGCAGCTGCTGCCGGACGGGGTCGGCGAAGGCCTGCGGGTCGCTCATCGCGGGCTCCCTGGGATGCGGAACGGTCGTCTTCCGACACGGTATCGCCGGACCGGCGAGGCTGTGACCACTCTCCGAAATCCTGAGCACCCTACGGAGACTTCGCGAGCGCCTGCCGGACTTCGTCCTGCTCTGCCGAGCCGTCAGAGACTGGTGGGGCCAAACCGGATGAGGAATGCGGGCCCAGCAGTACGCATCGGCCGTCGCCGTCCTGGAGAAGGCCACGATCGCCGTCTCAGCCGGGCCGCTCCCCACTGCGCCCCCAGCCACCCCCACCCACGGGACCACGACCGGATGAGGCGCCCAGCCTCCCCCGAGGCTTCATAACCACTACGGCACGACGGAGGCGCCCGCAACGGCCCCGCTCCGCGTCAGGGGAAGTACAGGGCGGCCTTCTCCAATACGTGGCCCGTGAACATGCCGCCCCAGACGACCCGCCCCCGGTACATCGTGGTCCGCACCGTAGCCGGGGCGACCTCAACCGTGAGGGGGCGGCTGATCAACGTCGTGTCGAGGATCCGCGCGTCGTGGGCAGCCCACTGGGCCGCCTCGGGCCGGACACGCGCGCTCACCAGGGCGGGAAGAACGAAAGCCGCGTTCCGCGCACCGGGTATGCCCCCGCGCAGGCTCTTGGCGTAGCGCATGGCCCATGCGGTGAACTCCCCCAGAGTGGCCACGTCGATCTCCGGTACAGCTGCCGCGAAGACGAACAGCTCGACCTTCGTCCCGAACCACCGGACCTTGCGGTCAGCGCGGCCGGCGGCCACAACCCGGGAGTCGTTCCAGTCCGGCAAGGTCACTGCGCAGCCATCAGCCGTCAGCCGTTCGTGGAGCGCCGTGAGATAGGTGGCCGTCGCGTCAGCGGTCGACTCGGATCCATGAGGATTCATGCACGGATCTTCCAACGCCCTTGGCACACAAGGGAAGAGGCTCACAGGAGCCCACACTCCGAGACGCCGAGTCCGGTGCCGATGAGAGTATCCACCGCCCTGCTCGCCCAGACCGACGCCGAAGGCAACCTCGACTGGGTCGTCGCAATCGACTCCACCACCGTCCCGCGCGCACCAGCACGCCGCTGGAGCCCGCCAAAGGGGCCCCGGCCAGCGAGCCGGGTGACCATGCCCTCGGACGATGTCATCTGGCTCCACACCTGATCGGCCAGACAAGTGCTAGTCTTCTGAGTCAGGAATTCTGTTCAGATATGAGGCGAGGCGTTCGAGGATCTCGTCTGCGGTCTTGGTCCATATGTAGGGCTTGGGGTCGGTGT
>NZ_JNWK01000131.1 GCF_000716445.1 Streptomyces wedmorensis | reverse complement strand
ACGACATCGCCCGCGACCTGACTATCTGGATGGCCGCCCGCGACTTCCCCGGACGGCCAACCAGGCAGGTCAGCGAGTTCTAAAACACGGCCTAGACGTCACGTTCACGATCCTGCTGGGTGCGTCGGCCGTCAGCGTGGGCAACAGCAGTTCCGTCAGCAGGTACGGCGAGAGGTGGTTGACGAGGAACGACGCTTCGATCCCGTCCAGGGTCTGTGGCTCCGGGAACATCGCGCCGACGTTGTTGACCAGCACGGTCAGGGGGTCACCAGAGGTGGCGTGTTCGGCGGCGATCTGGTCAGCGAGCGCGCGCACCTGGTCGAGCGAGCCGAGGTCGGCGGGCAGGAACCGCGCGGGATGGGACGGGTTCATCGCGTTGATTCGGTCGACCGCCTGAGCACCCCTGTCGGCGTTGCGTCCGACCACGGTGACGAAGAACCCGGCGTCGGCCAGCCCCAGGGCTGTCTCCAGTCCGATGCCGGCTGTCCCCGCCGTGACCACAGCTGTCTTCTTCATCCCGTACTCCTCCACCCGGTTATCCGGATAGCCCATCCGTTTACTCGGACCGTAGCACACAATCGGATTACCTATCCGCTTATGGTTGCGGGTCGCGGAACAGGCGCTGCCGAACGGCATGAAGCGGCCGAACACAGGGTGACGCGACTGCTGGCGGTGGAGTGGAACGCAGGCGGGACCGGAACTATCGCGCCGCGCGCAGTCCTGGAGCCCGTGATAATCGACGGGGTTACGGCCACTTACGCCATGCTTCACAGTCCGTCCGACATCACACGTCGCGGGCTGAGGCTCGGCGCCCAGGTGTTCGTGTCCCGGGTCGGCGACGTGATTCCCCGGGTCGAGGCACCGCTGGTCGACCAGCGCACCGGCAACGAGAGCCCGGTCGTCTTTCCTGAGGCGTGCCCCCGCCGTGGCGACGCAATCGACACCACCGAACAGCGGTGGCGGTGCGTACGCGGCCGAAGTTGTCAGGCCGTGGCCTCAGTGATCTTCGCGGTCGGCCGGGACCAGCTCGACATCGAAGGTCTGGGCGGCACCCGTGCGACCCAGCTGGTGGAAGCCGGCCTCGCCAAGGACATTGCCGACCTGTTCACCCTGACTCGCGAGCAGCTCCTCGGTTCGGCTCTTGGCGCTCGGCTCTGCGCCGCCTGGCTGGAGTCGAACACTTTGACGGCTGCTTGCGGGTCTGCTCAGGGCTGCCGGATGGCCCAGGTGTCTTCGCGGATGTCGATGACGGGGATGCCGGCGGCGCGGGCTGCGGTGATGCCTTCCGTGGTGTTCTCGAATGCCAGGCAGCGGTGGGGGGCCACGGCCAGTTTCGCGACGGCCAGCAGGTAGGCGTCGGGGGCGGGTTTGAGGCGGGTGACGTGTTCGCGGGCGACCAGGACGTCGAAGAGGTCGGCCAGGCCCACCGCGGCCAGGCCCGCGCGGACGACCTGGCCGTCGTTGGCCGAGGCGACGGCGGTGGGCACAGCCGCCGCCAGGTGGCGGGCCGCGGAAACGACGCGTGGCACGGGCCGTGCTCGGAGGCTGCCCGCGAGCCAGTGCGCGCGGGTGCGGGCGACGAACTCCTGGTCCGAGCAGGGCAGCTGAAGGCCCAGGTCGGCGTGCAGGCGTTCGCGCAGGGTGCCGAGGTCGGCCAACGGTGCGTCGTGCAGCCACCGTTCGGGAACGGTGAGGGCGAAGTCGGTGAAGGAGGCGCGGACGGCGTCGCTGTTGAGGGTGCCGGTGTCGACCAGGGTGCCGTCGAAGTCGAAGATCGCTGCCGCCGGGCGCTGGGCGGCGATGAACTCGACGGTGTGGATGTCGGCGGGTGCGGGGTTGGTCAGCACGGGTCGTTCTCCTGGCTGGTGGTGGCGAGTGCGTCGCGCAGTCCGCGGGCGGCCAGGGCGTGGATCTGCGTGCCGGTGGCGGTCAGGAACGGGCGGGGGCCGGACATGACGGGCCGGTCGCTCCAGGTGCCGTCGTCGGTCTGGGTGTCGATGAGAAAACGCAGGGCCCGCTCCAGGGCGGGGGCGGTGTAGGGGAGGTGGCCGCAGTGGGCGGCGAGCGCGGTGAGGGCCAGGCCGGTGGCGGTGGGGCTGGAGTACGGCTCGCCCTCGATGCGGGGCCAGCCGCCGTCGGGGCGCTGCGTGGCGAGGAGGGTCTCCAGGGTGGGGCGGTGCGGGGTGTGCGGGTGCGCGGTGGTGCTGATCTCGGCCGCGCCGTAGGCCGGGGGTATGTACCAGTCGCTGTCCCAGTGTCCTTCGGCGCCGAGGGTGGCGAGCCGGCTACGGGCCGGGCGAGTTCGATGCCTGGCAGGGCGGCGGCCTCGATGCCGGCGACCATGTGGGCGACGACGTCCGGGGCCGGGGTGTCGTCGTGCGCAAGCCAGATGTGCCACAGTCCGTCGCGGGTCTGGTGGCGGCGAGCGTAGCGGGTGGCCGCCGCGCGGACTCGGTCCGCCTCCGCGGTGCCAGCCAGGGCGAGCAGGGTGTTGCCGGTGGTGTCGTTGTCCGAGTCGAGGACGGCGGTGCAGGGCCAGCCGCCGTCCGGGTTCTGGGCCCGGACGAGGAAGGTCAGGGCGGCGGGCAGCGCGCCCTGGTCGAAGTGGCGGTCTCCGCGCAGGGAGCGGACCAACAGGCCGGTGTCCCAGACTTCGCTGACCAGGAAGCGCCAGGTGCCGTCCGGATGCTGGTCGGCAAGCAGGCTCTCGCGGGCCCGTAGGGTCACCCGGTGCCCGGGAGCTGTCCGGTTGAGCGCGAGGTGGAGTATGCCGGTGACCAGGGGCATGCCGAAGAAGGAGCCGTCCGGGCTCTGCACCCGCTCGAACTCCTCGATGCGGCCAGCCGCCTCCGGCAGGCCGAGCGCGCTGCGGGCGATGGCCTCGAAGGCCAGCAGCATGGCCCGCTGCCAAGGCTTGAACCGCTGCCCGTGCTCGGCCGCCAGCGCCGTGTCGACCTGGTCGAGCAGCCGCCGGGCATCGGCCCCGGGAGAACCCATCGCGCAGGCAAGGGCGTGGAGGTAGAGCGCGCGCCTGGCCTGCGGGCCGTCCTTCGCCGCCAGGTCCGTGAACGCGGCCCCGCTGCCGGTGGCGGCCACCACGACGAGCCACTGAGCATTTTCAGCGTTGGCGTTCCAGGGTGTGAGGATGGCTGGGGCGATGGTGGTCATGCGGTTGGGGCTGCAGCGGGCTCTGCGGAAGATGCGCCAGGACTTGAGTCGCGCGACGCTTCGTTCGACCGGTGCCCGCGCCGCTGACAGGGCCCGGTTGATCGTCTGCTGGGCCGTGGTCAGGTCCCGGTTCGGGAGCCGTCTGATTGGTGTGGTCACCCAGGGGCCG
>NZ_JNWK01000130.1 GCF_000716445.1 Streptomyces wedmorensis | reverse complement strand
CGCCGGTGGCGCGCTGCTCGACCCTGGCGTCGAAGGCCGTCTCCAGCTGGGCGGCGCGCTCCAGGTCGCCGCGCTCGACGGCGGCCTTGACGCCGAGTTCGTGATGGTTGATCTCTTCCCAGGTGAAGCCGAGATCACGCAGCTGGCGGCGCTGGTCGAGCCGACTGGACTGTTCCAGGGAATCCAGACGCTGTTCGGAGCGCAGCTCGTCCAGGCGGGTCCGCAGCTCTTCACGCGCGGCGACGTGGTCGGGGGCGCTCTCGAGCCGCTCCCGCCAGGAGGCGATCTCCTCACGCGGCATGGCCATGTCTTGTGCCTGGCCGAACAGGTCCTCTCCCATCCGGTCCATCCGGCGCAGCACGTCACCGGTGTCGAAGGCGGCGGTGTCCGGGTCGGTGTCGGGGCTGGAGTCGAGGGAGTTGAGGGGATCGTCGCCGTCCGCCGGCCGGGTGGCGAGCAGTTCGGGCTTCTTGGCTTCGAACAGCTCCCACAGGCCACTCTCGTCGGAGAGGGTTTCGCCGCCGTCCTGGGTGCGGGTGGTCCACTGCGGGGCCAGTGCCTCGTTGAGGAATTCCAGCCGGTCGCCGATTCCTTCGCCGCCGTCGCGCAGCGCGGCCAGCCGTTCGGCCAGCTCGACGTCGCGCGCCGCGCGCAGTTCCTCCAGCCGCACCGCCCGCTCATCCACGATCCGCAGAACCTCGGCGAAGTCATTGCCGGCCCGGGCCTCTTCGATCCGCCCGCCGAAGGCGTCCCACTCCTGACGGCTCATGCCGGCCCGGTCGGCCTCACCGGCCAGATCACCCGCCGTCTGTTCGATGGTGCGCTGGAAATCGGCCTCGGACTTCGCCCGGGTGATGTCCACGGCCCATTGCCGGGCGACCTCCTGGAACGCGCCGAGGTCCTCCTGCCGCAGAGCTCGTTCCGCCCGCTGCGCGAACGCCTCCCGGTCCACCGGGTCCTGCAACGCCTCGTCCGCGGCCGTCCGCAGGCCCTCCAGCCTCTCGAAATTCATATACCGGGCGTTCCAGTCCCGGACCGTGGCGATCACGGCGCCGGTGTCCCCGTCCTGGACCGCACGCTCGTACCTGTCCTGCCAGTAGCTCTGCTCGCCCGGCGGCATGCCTCCCTCACCACCGTGGTGGGCCAGTGACCGGGCCAGGCTCGCAGCCCACACATCGTCGCGGCTCTCCACCACGGGGACGAGGCCGTCGAGTTCCCGCAGAGCCTGCTTGAACCGCTCCTTCGCACCGCCCTCGGCATCCGGCGCCAGCAACTCGTCCCTCAAACCCTGGCGCAGCCCCTCCTCCGAAGCGGTCGTCCCGTCCTCGTAGCGGGCGAGCTGCTCCCTGACCATCTGCGGGACCGGCGAGTCCGCATAGTCCTGCCCCAGCCCGTCGAGGACCTGCCGGACCTGGTCGACCAGGCCGGGCCCGTCCTCGTTCACCAGCAGGTCCAGTACCTCCAGCAGATCCGCGTCCCTCGCGGCATGCCGTTCCTGGAAGGCCTGGTACTCCTCGAGGGTCACACCCCGCGCCTGGGCCATCATCTGTTCGGCCTGGGCCGCACGCTCCGCCTGCTGTTGGGCGGTGGCCTCCTCCAGACGTCCCCAGAACTGCTCCACCAATGTGTCCGCGTCCTCGGGACGGCCCTCGGCCCACGCGTCGCGGATCTCCTTCATCATCCCGGCGTGCTCCTCGAAGGAGACACCCGCTTCCTCCGCCGCTCTGGCCAGAGTCTCCTGCTGGGTGAGTACGGTCGCCTCCGGCGACTCCAGCAGCACTTCAGGATCCGGCGAGCGGCCCTTGACCTGGTCCAGCTGCTGCTGCCACTCCCGCCCCGCCTCCCCCAGACTCTCCCCGTCCCGGCCACGGCCCGACCACGCCTCACTCAAACGCTCCGTCCAGGACCTGATCTCCCCCTCGGCCACACCTGCCACCCGGGCCTGCGTCACCAGCGCCTCGACCATCCGCAGATCCCCCGGCCCGACATCCAGCGGAACGCCCTCCGGCACCCCCGGCGCCTGCTCCAGCAGCGCCTCCAGATCCCCATCCACCAGGGCCCGGCCCTCCACCTCGGCGTCCACCGGCCTGTGCCCACCGGTGTCGGCGTCGCCGTCGCGCAGCGCCTGAAGCCGGGCGGCCAGCACCGCGTCCTGGCCGGCCGTGGTGTTCGCCGGCGACTCCATCAGCTCGTTGCGGGCGAGGATGAGATCCTGCGCGTCCGCGAGGCGGCCGTCACCGACCGCCCGCACGATCCGCTCCTCAAAGGAGTTCCACGCGACGTCATCGACACCTGCGTCCCGCGCGTCGGCCGCCGTGGGTATCTCCCGCGTCAGCGAACCGTCCAGCCGGGCCTTCGCCACGGCGTCCGGGCCCAGCCGCTGCATCAGCTCGCCATACGCACGTTCCAGCGCTCCGACATGAGCGTCCCGCGCCCCGGCGATCGCCTCGGCCGCCTCCATGTCACCCTTCGCGGCCGCCGCCTCATACCGCTCCGTATAGCGCCTCGCCTCCTCGGGCGACATCCCCAGCCGCAGAGCCTCCGCCTCCACCTGAACCGCACGGACCCGCCCCGGTTCGGACCCGACACCGTCCGGAACCCCCGGTGCCCGCTCCAGCAGCGCCTCCAACTCCCCCTCGGCCAAAGACCGGTACTCACCCTCCACATCCATGGGGCGCTCACCGTCACGCAGCGCCTCCACCCGCGCCGCCAGCGCCTCATCCACACCGGGGCGCGCACCCGCCGGCTCCTCACCCGAAGGCAGACCGCGCAGCGTCCCCTCCTGCGCCGACAGCAGCGTCTCCAGCGCACCGCTCTCCAGCAGCGCCGGCGCGTCCGCCAGACCGTGCTCCCCCATCAGCACGCCCAGCCTGACCTTCTGCGCATCAGTGAGTTCCTTCAGCGCCTCCACCAAAGGCAGGTCCCTGACCGAGTCCGGCAACTCCGGGAACGAGTCCATACCCGCCCGGAACGCCTCCACCACCGACCCGTCCGGCCCGTTCGACCGCTCCCGCGCGAGCAGCGGCTCTCCCACCGGCACCGCCGGCAGCATCTGGTCCAGCCAGTCACCGTCACCGACCGCCTCACCAGAGGGATCCCCGACCCTCTCGGGTACGGACTTACCGACCGCCTCCGGCGTTCCCACGCCGGACGAGAAGGGCTCCGGCGGCGGGCCGTCCCCGAGCCTGTACCCGTAGCGCTCCATGACACGGGCCAGCGTGCCGTCCTCGACGATCTCGTAGAATCCCTTGCCTAGCGAGTCGAGGCCGTGTCCGTTCGCCAACTCCACGAACTGCGGGAGCCGTTCATCGGTCATGGTGACGAAAACATCTGCCAGCCGTTCGTCCCCTCGGGCGGCAGACCCCAAGAACTCCGCCTTCGCGCCCTCGAGCGCAGCCAGGACCTGATCGTCGTACGGCCCGACCTTGTGCTGCG
>NZ_JNWK01000129.1 GCF_000716445.1 Streptomyces wedmorensis | reverse complement strand
GCAGCGGTTGATGCTGGAGGCGTCGTGGGAGGTCCTCGAGCGGGCGGGTGTCGATCCTGCCGGGTTGCGGGGCAAGCCGGTCGGCGTCTTCACCGGCGCCATGCACCAGGACTACGCCGCCGGACACGGGCAGGGCTCCGGCGACGACGCCGACGGTGTCGAGGGCTACCTGCTGACCGGCGGCGCGGGCAGCGTGCTCTCCGGACGCATCTCGTACTTCCTCGGCCTCGAAGGCCCGGCCGTGACCATCGACACGGCCTGCTCGTCCTCGCTGGTGGCCCTGCACCTGGCGACGCAGTCCCTGCGGTCCGGCGAGTCCTCGCTGGCCCTCGCGGGCGGCGTGACCGTGATGACCTCGCCCAGCTCCTTCGTCGGGTTCTCCCGCCAGCGCGGCCTGGCGCCCGACGGCCGCTGCAAGTCCTTCGCGGCGGCGGCCGACGGCACCGGCTGGTCCGAGGGCGCAGGCGTCCTCCTCCTGGAGCGGCTGTCGGACGCGGTGCGCAACGGCCGCCGCATCTGGGCCGTGGTGCGCGGGACGGCCGTCAACCAGGACGGCGCCTCGAACGGCCTGACCGCCCCCAACGGCCCCTCCCAGCAGGCGGTCGTCCGGACGGCGCTGGCCAACGCGGGCCTCCGGTCCGCCGATGTGGACGCGGTGGGCAGGTCGACTGGACCGCCGGTGCCGTCGAGCTCCTGACGGAGGCCCGGCCCTGGCCCGAGCTCGACCGGCCCCGCCGCGCGGGCGTCTCCTCCTTCGGGATCAGCGGCACCAACGCCCACGTGATCCTGGAGCAGGCCCCGGAACCGGCGCCTGCGGCGACGGCCGAGACCGAGTTCTCCGGCCCGGTCCCGCTGGTGCTTTCGGCGCGCGGACGCGAGGGACTCGCCGCACAGGCACGGGAGTTGGCGTCGTTCCTGTCGGCCCGTGCGGAGGTGGGCCTGGCGGAGACCGGGCGTGCGCTGGTCGGGACCCGGAGTGCGCTGTCGGAGCGCGCCGTGATCGTGGCGGACGACCGCGCCGAGGCGCTGGCGGGGCTCGACGCGCTGGCGCGGGGCGAGGCCGTATCAGGCGTGGTCACCGGAGAGGGCGCGGACGGCGGCCGGCTCGCCGTCCTGTTCACGGGGTCGCGGACGTCGTGTTCGGGGCGGGCGAAGGGGCCCTGGACCGGACGGTGTTCACGCAGGCCGGGCTGTTCGCGGTGGAGACGGCGCTGTTCCGGCTGATGGAGTCCTGGGGCGTCCGCCCCGACTTCGTCGGCGGTCATTCGGTGGGTGAGGTGACGGCCGCGCACGTGGCGGGAGTGCTGTCGCTGGAGGACGCGGCGACGCTGGTCGCGGCCCGTGGCCGGCTGATGCAGGCCCTGCCGTCCGGCGGCGCGATGGTGTCGGTCGCCGCGCCGGAGGAGGTGGTGCGCCCGCTCCTGACATCGGGCGTCGACATCGCGGCCGTGAACGGACCGTCCTCCGTCGTGGTCTCGGGTGTCGAGCAGCAAGTCCTCGCCGTCGCGGAGCGGCTGGTGGCGCAGGGGGTGAAGACCCGGCGTCTGTCGGTCTCGCACGCTTTCCATTCGGTGCTGATGGAGCCGATGCTGGACGAGTTCCGGGCCGTGCTCGGGGAGCTGGCGTTCCGGCCTCCGCGGATCCCCCTCGTGTCCAACGTGACCGGTGAGATCGCCGCCCCTGAGCTCCTCACGGACCCCGAGTACTGGGTCGGCCACGTCCGGGCGACCGTGCGGTTCGCCGACGGCGTGCGGGCGCTGGAGCGCGCCGGCGTCTCCGTCTGCCTGGAGCTGGGGCCGGACGCCGTGCTGTCGGCGATGGGCCCGGACTGCCTGACGGGCGACGACACCGTCTTCGTACCGTCGCTGCGCCGCGAGCACGACGAGGTGCGTGCGGCCCTGGCCGCCCTGGCAGCCCTGCACGTACACGGCCTGGCGGTCGACTGGAAGCCCCTGCTCGGTGAGAGCGCGGAGTGGCCGGTGGAGCTGCCGACCTACGCCTTCCGGCGACAGCGCTACTGGCTGGAGAACGCCGAAGGCGTCGTCGACGCGGAGGGCCTGGGCCTCGGGGCCGTCGATCATCCGCTGCTCGGCGCGATGGTCGAGGTGCCCGACTCGGGCGGACTGCTGTTCAGTTCACGTCTGTCGCTCCGCACGCATCCGTGGCTGGCCGATCACATGACGGCCGGGACCGTGCGCGTGCCCGCCGCGGTCTTCGTCGAGCTCGCGGTGCGGGCCGGCGACGAGGCCGGCTGCGGACTCCTTGCCGAGCTGCTGATGGAGGCCCCGCTCGTCCTGCCCGAACAGGGCGGCGTACACCTGCGGGTGGAGGTCGGCGAGGGCGACGCGTCCGGGGAACGGACCCTCCAGGTGCACGCGCGCCGTGCGGACGCCGGACCGGGCTCGCCGTGGACCAGGCATGCCTCCGGGCGGCTCGCCCCCGACACCACGGCCCCCGGTTTCGAACTGACCCAGTGGCCGCCGCGGGACGCGATCGCCGAGGCGGACGGCGTGTGGACCCGGGGCGAGGAGGTCTTCGCCGAGGTCGCGCTGCCCGACGAGGCGGTCCGCGTCGACGGGTTCGGGATTCACCCGGCCCTGCTCGACGCGTGTGTCGACGTCCGGCCGGAACATCTGCCGGCGCTGCCCTCCCACTGGACCGGCGTACGGCTGTGGGCGGAGGGCGCGACGGTCCTGCGCGTTCACCTCACCCCGACGGGCCCCGACAGCGTCGGCATGCGGCTGGCCGACGCTTCCGGCGTCCCGGTGGCCTCGGTGGAGTCGCTGCGCTTCCGGCCGCCGGCTCCCACGGCGTCGGCACCGGGCGCGGCCGCCGACCGGATGTACCGCGTGGGCTGGGAGCGCCTCCCGCTGACGCCGGACGCGGAACTGCCCGCGATGACCGCGGTGGACACCGCCGACGACGTCCGCGCGCTGGCCGGGACCCGCACCCCCTCCGGGGTGCTCCTGGCCGACCTCCGCGGCGGCGCGCCCTCCGACGGCGGCCGCGAGGCCACCGCCCGGATCCTGGACCTGCTCCAGGCATGGCTCGCCGAACCCGCCCTGGACGAGACCCGGTTGGCGGTGCTCACCCACGGGGCGGTCGCCGTGCACGGAGACCACGAACCGACGGACCTCTCCGCGGCGGCGGCGTGGGGTCTGCTGCGCTCGGCGCAGGCCGAACACCCCGGCCGGATCGTCCTCGTCGACACCGAAGCCGAAGCCGAAGCCGAAGCCGAAGCCGAAGTCGGCGCCGAAGCCGAAGCCGAAGCCGAGGTCGGCGCCGAAGCCGACACCGAATCCGGAACCGAAGCAGCCACCGGAACCGGCACCGAAGCAGAAGCCGTAGCCGGCACCGAGGCCGGAACCGAAGCGGGCGTCCTCGCGGGCGTCCTGGAGTCCGGCGAGCCGCAGGCGGCGGTCCGTGCGGGTGCCGTGTGGGTGCCCCGTCTGGAGCGGGCCGTCGTGACGACGGAGCGGGACCGGGCGCTGGACCCGGCGGGGACCGTGCTGATCACCGGCGGGACCGGCGGACTCGGCCGGCTGGTGGCCCGGCACCTGGTGCGGGAGCACAGGGTCGGATCCCTGGTGCTGGTGAGCCGCCGGGGGCCGCGGGCACCGGGCGCGGACGCGCTGGAGGAGGAGCTCGCCGCGCTGGGCGCCCGCGTACGGATCACGGCCTGCGACGTGGCCGACCGCGAGGCGGTCGCCGGTGTGCTCGCCGCCGTGCCTGCGGACGCCCCGCTGACCGGGGTGATCCACACGGCCGGTGTGCTGGACGACGGCGTGGTCACCGCCCTGACCGCCGAGCGTCTCGACACGGTCTTCCGGCCCAAGGCGGACGCGGCGCTGGTGCTCGACGAACTCACGCGTGACCTCGACCTGGCGGTGTTCGTCCTGTTCTCGTCGGCCGCGGGAACGCTGGGGAACCCGGGCCAGGGCAACTACGCGGCCGCGAACGCCTTCCTCGACGCGCTGGCCAGGCGCCGTCACGCGGCCGGGCTGCCCGCCACCTCCCTCGCCTGGGGCGGCTGGGCCGGGAACAGCGAGATGACGGCACATCTCGGCCAGGCCGACGCGCTGCGCAACCGCCGCACCGGAATGTCCGAGATCACGGCCGCGGTGGGCATGGAGCTGTTCGACAGCGCGCTCCGGGCCGCCGAATCCTTCCTCCTGCCGGCCGAGCTGGATCTCGCCGGGCTGCGCGCCCAGTCCCGTACCGCCCCGGTTCCCTCCCTCCTGCGCGGACTCGTCCCCAGCCGGCGGCCGGTCGCGAGCGGTGCCACCGCGCACGGCGACGACTGGGGCGGGCGGCTGGCCGCCCTCGGTCCGGTCGAGCAGGAGAAGTCCCTGCTCGACCTGATCGGCGGCCACGCCTCGCAGGTGCTCGGCCACTCCGCCCGGAACCAGGCCGACGCGTCCCGTCCCTTCCGCGACCTCGGATTCGACTCCCTCACCTCGGTGGAGTTCCGCAACCGGCTGAGCGCCGCGACCGGCCTCAGGCTGCCCGCGACGCTCCTCTACGACCACCCGAACCCGCAGGACCTCGCACGACACCTGCGGTCCGAACTCGTGGGCGCGCGGTCCGAGGACTCCGGCATCCCGACGGGCACGCCGGCCGCCGCGGACGAGCCCATCGCGATCGTCGCCATGGGGTGCCGCTTCCCGGCCGGGGTGAGCAGCCCCGAGGACCTGTGGGAGCTGCTCGCCGCGGGCACCGACGCGATCACCGACTTCCCCGCCGACCGGGGCTGGGACCTCGACGCCCTCCACCACCCCGACCCCGACCACCCGGGCACGACCTACACCCGTCGAGGCGCCTTCCTCGACGACGCGGCCGGTTTCGACGCCGACTTCTTCGGCATCTCGCCGCGCGAGGCGCTGGCGATGGACCCGCAGCAGCGGCTGCTCCTGGAGACGTCCTGGGAGACGTTCGAGCGGGCGGGGATCGACCCGACGACCCTCCGGGGCAGCGACATCGGCGTCTTCGCCGGGGTCAACACCCAGGACTACGCGCTGCGTCTGCACGCGACGCCCGAACTGGTGGAGGGGCACCGCATCACCGGTTCGTCCAACGCCGTCGTCTCCGGCCGCGTCTCGTACGTCCTCGGCCTGGAAGGCCCGGCGGTGACGCTGGACACCGCCTGCTCCTCGTCGCTCGTCGCCCTGCACCTGGCCGCGCGGTCGCTGCGGTCGGGCGAGTGCGCCATGGCCCTGGCCGGCGGTGTGACCGTCATGACCGGAACGGACGCCTTCGTCGACTTCTCGCGGCAGCGGGGCCTGTCCGTGGACGGCCGCTGCAAGCCGTTCGCGGCCGCGGCGGACGGCACGGGCTGGGCCGAGGGCGTCGGCATGCTG
>NZ_JNWK01000128.1 GCF_000716445.1 Streptomyces wedmorensis | reverse complement strand
CGCGGGCCGCCCGGCGAGCCGGATGACGACCGGTGCGTTGTAGGCCGCCGAGGAACCCTCCAGGCGGTTCAGGAACCACAGGCGTCGCTGGGCGTAGGACAGGGGGATCACGGTTGCTGCTCCTCGTGGATGGCGGAACGGGTGGGGTGGGCCGGTGGCGGAGGGCGGGATGCGCCGGTCGTGCCGGCGATCAGGCGTCCCTCGCGGCCGTCAGTTCCTCGATGCGGGCGGCGAGGTCCCGCAGCCGGGGGTTGGCGTAGACGGCCTTGACCGGCAGGGCGACGGAGAGTTCGGCCCGGACCCGGGAGACCAGCTTGATGGCGAGCAGGGAGTGGCCGCCGAGCTTGAAGAAGTTGTCGTCGGGGCCGATGGAGGCGGCGCCGAGGACCTCCTTCCACACACGGCCGATGAGCTCCTCGGCGCGGCCTTCGAGGCTCGTGCCGGCGTCGGTGTCCGCCGGGGCGGCGGCCGTCTCGACGCGGGTCGGCAGGACGGAGCGGTCCAGCTTGCCGCTGGGGGTGGTGGCGAAGCGCTCCACCGGCACGAGGGCAGCGGGCAGCATGTACGCGGGGAGGGCGGCCGCGAGGCCGCTGCGGAGGGCCTCGGGGTCGCCGCCGCGGTGGTAGGCGATCAGGGCCGGGCTGCCGGAGGCGTCCTCACCGAGCACGACGGCGGCTTCGGCGACACCGTCCTGGCGGGTGAGGGCCGCCTCGATCTCGGGGAGTTCGATGCGGTGGCCGCGCAGCTTGATCTGGCCGTCGGCGCGGCCCAGGTACACGAGCCGGCCGTCCGGGAGGAGGCGGCAGCGGTCGCCGGTGCGGTACATGCGGCCGCCGTCGCCTGAGTCGGTGGCGGGGTCGGCGAGGAACCGCTCCGCCGTGAGGACGGGCCGGTTGCGGTAGCCGCGGGCGACACGGGGTCCGGCGAGGTACAGCTCGCCGGGCTCGCCGGCGGCGACGGGGTTCAGCTTCTCGTCGAGGAGGCGCATCCGCAGGCCGGGCAGGACGGTGCCGATGTGCGGCTCGCCGGGGCTGTCGATCCAGCCGGCGGTGGCGTCGACGGTGGTCTCGGTCGGGCCGTACACGTTGAGGGCGCGCAGCAGGCCGGAGGCGTGGCCGGCGGCCAGGCGGTCCCACAGGGCCGGGGTGATGGCCTCGCCGCCGACGAGCAGGGTCAGCGGACGGGGGCCGCCGTCGGGGGTGAGCAGGTCGAGCAGCGGGTCGGCGTGGGAGGGCGTGATGTCGAGGTCGGTGAGGCCCTGCGCGTCGATGAACGCGGCCAGGAGGGACGGGTCGCGGCGGGTCTCCTCGTCGATCATGACGAGGGTGTCGCCCCGGCAGAGGCGTACCCACTGCTGTACGGAGGCGTCGAAGGAAGGGGACGCGTTCCAGCCGACGCGGCGGGCTTCGCCGGTGGCGGCACCCACGCCCTCCAGCTCGGCGAGGAGCAGCGAGGCGGCGCCGCGGCCGATCTCGACGCCCTTGGGGCGGCCGGTGGAGCCGGACGTGTAGATGACGTAGGCGAGGGTGCCGGCGGTCACGGGCGCCGGGCGGTAGGGGGCGTCGGCGTCGGGCGCCGCCGTCAGCTCGGCGAGGGTGACGGAGCGGGCGCCCGGCGCCGGGGACTCTCCCGGGGCGTCGAGGACCACCAGGTCGGCGCCGGAGTCCTCCAGGAGGTAGCGGCGGCGGTCGGCCGGGAGGGCCGGGTCGACCGGCAGGTAGGCGGCACCGGCGGTGAGCGTGCCGATGAGGGCGGTGACGAGCCCGGCGCCGCGCGGCAGGCAGAGCGCGACGACGCTCTCGGGTCCGGCGCCGAGGGCGGTGAGGCGGGCGGCGACGGCGGTGGCCTCGGCGCGCAGCTCGTCGAAGGTGAGGCTGCGGTCGGCGGCGACGACGGCCGTACGGCCGCCGGGGGCGGTGGCGAGCCGGGCGAGGAGGTCGGCGTGGCCGGTGCCCGCGGCGCAGGCGGCGCAGGCGCAGTCGGCGGGACCGACGGCCGGGGCGGGCGTCACGGCGGCGGCGAGGGTGGCGGGCTCGGGGAGGACGGCGGTCATGGCGGGGCTCACATTCCGTACGGGGTGGCGGAGGGGGCGACGGTCGGGGCGCAGTCGGCGAGCGGCACCGGCTCGCCCATGGCGACGAGGATCTTGCGGGCACCGGTGTACGCCTCGCGGCCGTGCGCGCAGAGGATGTTGTCGACGAGCATCAGGTCGCCGTCCTGCCAGGTCTCGCGGACGGTGACGGCCTGGTAGGCGTCGTTGACGGCGTCGACCTCTGCGTCGGTGAGGGCGGTGCCGTCGCCGAGGCGGGTGTCGAAGGGGAGGCCGTCGGCGCCGAAGGTCTCGGTGAGGACCTCGCGAACGTCCTCGTCGAGGCTGCGGGCGTTCCAGAAGGCGAAGTGGTTGAACCAGACGCGCTCGCCGGTGACCGGGTGGGTGATGACGGCGGAACGGAGCTGGCGGGTGCGCAGGGTGTCCTCGTCGAGCCACTCGTAGCCGATGGCGTGCTCGTCGCAGTACTCCTCGGCGCCGGCCGGCTCCTCCGAGGAGAAGGCCTTGCGCCAGGGCATGCCCGCGAGGTCGGAGTAGTTGCGGACGAGGAGCCAGCCGGCCTCGGTGAAGCGGGCGACGAGCTCCTCGGGGAGGAGCGCGAGGGCGCGCCGCATGTCGCCGACGGTGGTGGCGCCACCGGTCTCGGGGGCGGTGACGCAGCCGAAGAGCAGGACGCCCGGGAAGTCCAGGGTGTAGCTGTTCTCGTTGTGGAGGCGGATCGGCTGGATGGCCGGCAGGTCGGTGGAGGAGAAGACGCCCTCGCCGAAGTCGGTGCGCGGGGTGGCCTTCTCCTTGTATCCGGCGCGGGTGGCGATGAGCGCGTCGCGGGCCTCGGCGAAGCTCGCCGCGTCGGTGACGGGCAGGCCGCGGAGCATCACGGCGCCGGAGCGGTGCAGTTCGGCCTGGATGTCGGCGCGCCGGGCGGTGAGCCAGGCGGTGGCCTCGGCCATCGTCTCGTGGCGGGGGACCTGGACGAGGGCGGGCTTGCCGGGCTCGCGGACGACGGTGATGCCGTCCTCGGTGACGGCCGGGTTCGGGGCGAACGTGGTCATGACGAGGTTCCTCTGCTTCGTGGGTTACGGGGCGGGTGCGGGCGTGCGGGCCGCGCGGGGTCCGGGGCCTGGAGGGCTCAGGCGGCGGTGGCGGGCGCGCGCCGGAGGGAGTCCAGGGCCGGGTTGAGGCGGGCGAAGAAGCCGGCCAGGTCCTGCTGGAAGTAGAAGTGGTCGCCGGGCAGGACCACGGGGGCGATGTCGTTCCCGGCGACGAGCGCCCAGCCGTCGAGCAGGTCGACCGGCACGATCGGGTCGGCGTCGCCGCCGAAGACGGTCACCGGGCAGTCGAGCCGCACGTCGGGGGCGGTGCACTGGTAGGCGTCGTCGATGGCGAAGTCGGCGCGGATGGACGGCAGGACGATCTCGCGGAGCTCCGGGTCGTCGAGGATGCCGTCGTCGGTGCCGCCGCGCTCCTTGATGGCGGCGACCAGCTCGTCGTCGTCGAACCGCTCGGGGTGGACGGGGGCCTGGTTGGGCAGGACGGGCGCCCGGCAGGCGGAGGCGACGAGACCGAGCGGGGTGCGACCGGCGGCCTGGAGCGCGCGGACGACCTCGAAGGCGACGAGCGAGCCCATGCTGTGCCCGAGGACGACCAGCGGGCCGGTGTCGCCGGGGAGGGCGTCCACGACGGGGAGGGCGAGGTCGTCGACGGAGCCGGGCAGGTCCTCGCAGTAGCGGGCGCCACGGCCCGGGTACTGGCCGATGAGCAGCCGGACGTCGGCCGGGAGGTGCTCGCGCCAGACGCTGTAGGCGTGGGCGTTGCCGCCGGCGTGCGGCAGCACCAGCAGGGACAGGCGGTGCGGGGCGTCGCCGGGCAGGTCCCAGACGACGTCCTCGGGCACGGGGGTGAAGGCGGGGGTGGCGTGGGTGCTCATGAGCTGATCCGATCCGTTGCGTTGCGGCGGCGGAGGGCGGGACGCGCCTTCCGGGCCGGAGCTGTCCTGAGGGAGTCGATGTGTGCGGCGAGCCGGGCCGGGGTGGGGTGCTGGAAGACGTCGCGGACGGTGAGCCGCACGTCGAGGGCTCCGGCGATGTGGTTGGTGAGGCGGGCCCCGAGGAGGGAGTGGCCGCCGTGGTGGAAGAAGTCGTCGTCGATGGTGAGGGCGGTGTCGGTGTCGAGGGTGCGGGTGAACAGGTCGAGGACGGTTTCCT
>NZ_JNWK01000127.1 GCF_000716445.1 Streptomyces wedmorensis | reverse complement strand
GCCGTTCCCACTCGGCATCCGTCAGATCACCCCGCCCCATGCCCACAGCAACGACTCGGGCACGGAGTAGTCACATGATCGACCGGACAAGTCCTAGCCTCTCCTCCCAGGGACCACTGCCCTCCGCGTCCGCCTCCACCACTGCCGGCAGCGACTCCGCCAGCATCACCGCCTCGCCGACGGACGACGCCGGCCCGACCGGCTCCCTCGCGAACACCGGCTCCAGCTCCACCACCATCACCCTGCTCTTCGGCGGAGTGGACCTGCTGCTCGCCGGAGCCGCGGCCTTCTACCTCTCCCGGCTTCGGACGAAGCCGGGAGATGCGCAGAGCGCCGCCAGCGCTGGTGAGCACCGAAGCTCCAGCACCGACTGATCAGGCCCGGCCGAAGCGAAAGGCCCCGAGAACCACGCGGTTCTCGGGGCCTTCGGCATGTTCAGCGGCGGCTTGGGCAGTTCACCGTCCTGCGGTCAGCACGTTCCCGCCGGACGGCTCAGATCCGCATGACAGCCACCGACGCGAGGGTTCCTGCAGCCCACGCGAGCAGTGTGGCCTGTCCTGCCGAGAGGCCGTTGTGGGCGGCCCACCGCTTCGCGACGGTGCGGGCAACAACGTGGGCCAGCATCGCCATCTGCTTCCTGGACATGATCAAGTCCTTCCTTTCAAGGTGTGGAAGACGCCATTTCGGCGTCCTGCATTCACAGAAGCAGGGCAAACACGCAGGTGGCAACGGCTGTAGGCCGGTTTGCAAGTTATCGCGGGCCGGGTCGGGAGTACTCAGCTCGTCCGGTCGGCCGCCTCGCCCCTACGCTGCCTCGCATGGCAGTTGAACCCCGTGTCCTGCAGCGCGACGACCTCCTCCGCGCCGCCATTTCCGCCGGCTTCAGCACGATGACCGAGAGGAGGTTGGAGGACTTCCGTCGAGACGGCCTTGTGCCGCGCCCTGTACGCGCCGCCAATGAGGGGCGCAGGCCCGTGTGGATCTATCCGCCCGGCAGCGACCGGCAGCTCGTCCAGCTCCTGCGCTGGCGCGAGCACACGCAGAACGTGGACGTGCTGCGCGTCGTGCTGTGGATCGAGGAGTTCCCCCTCGCCCTGGACGCTGTCCGTGCCTCGGCGACCGCCGTACTGGACGGCCTGCTGTACGAGATGGAACGCCACCTTCGGGCCGAGGCATCCCGCCACGGCCTTGACCCGGTTGCCGAACAGGACACGGTGGTGAGCGCCATCGCGACGCCCATGGCCGCGAAGCGCGGCAAGAACGCTCTGCCCCGCCCGATCCGGGTCCCGGCCGGCGAACGGTCCACCGCGGTCGCGCATCTCCTGCAGATCTTCGTCCTCGGCGAGCAACCGGACGTGACAGAAGAGGAAGCAGAGACGATCGAGAAGGTCCTCGGCGTTTCCCCGGGCCGACGACAGCGCGTGGAGGACGCCGACCCCTGGCTGACCGGTCCGGCGAACGCCCTCGTCGGCGCCGCCGACTTCGTCTCCCTGCCGAGAATGGCCGAAGCGCTTGCCGATGCCACCGATTCCGAATGGGAGGCGGCCCGCTCCCCAGCCGCAGCACTCTTCCTCCAGCTCCCCGTTGTCGCCCGGGCCCTCGTCGCCACATACGGCAAGGAGAACTTCGCAGGCATGGGCGGGCTCACCACATTCGACGAAGAACCCCTGATGGGCGTTCTCCTGGTCGCCTTCGCCCTGGGAGCGCGCCGGGCAGACTGGTTTGGCAACGTGGAAGCGCTGCACGACTCCCTTGCACCCTGGCCCGCCCTGGTCAGCGAGATGGAGCAGGTGCTCGACATGTCGCAGTCCGAACTCAGCCGTAACCTCGCTGGCCACGGGCCCGAGATGCGGGATCGTACCCAGAGGATCATCGACGCCCTCCAGGACGGCGAGTTGAAGCTCGGCCCCCGACCTGCACGCTGACGCACGATTCAGGAAGGAAGGCCGACCTTAGGCTTCTTCTATGAGTACGGTGCGAGCCCGGGTGTGGCGCTTCACGATCGAGAAGGGGAAGACCGGCGCGGAGGCTGTCCAGGCCGTCGAGATCGGACAGGGCCCGCTGCCGGTCTCCTTGGCCGCCGTGGTCAACATCAACGCCCTCGCCTGCGACCTGCGCAAGACGGTCGACCAGCGCGTGCGTGATCACGAGATCAGACTTCTCCTCAGCTACATCATCGGCAGCCAGGGCAAAGGACCGCTCGGAGTCGAGTGCCACGCGCTCGACTCCAGCGCCGGTCACATCAAGCGCTTCGTCAGCGAGTGCACGGGGCTCGGCGTGATGTCGGCCGCCAGTCAGGCCCTGTTCGACTGGACGCCCAAGACCAACGGGCTCGGCAGTTTCGACAACTACGACACCCTCCCGGGAAGAGCGGCCGGGGTGTACGCGAAGACTGGTGTGCGGCCGGATCTCCTCTACGACCTGCCGGCGGGACCGGTCGCAGGGGAAGCACGCGGGCGCCGACGGGATGCCAAGGAGATGTTGCCGCCGGGCAAGGGCACCCCAGAACAGAGGAAGCGCTTGGAGAAGCTCGCGCAGTGGTCCGTTGACCACGGCAATCACGACTACTTCATGAGCTGGGTATGGCTCGGCGCGGGCGGCATCTACGTCGACATCTTCCTGCCCGACGGCTCCGCCGCCCTGGCGGACCTCAAGACCGCGTGGATCGACGCGCCGGGAGGCGTAAAGTCCTGGCAGTTCCGTGTTCCCCGGCCTGACCGCCGCCGTGTCGTCGACCCAGAGCAGGACGGGAGCCTCACGTTCCTGGGTGAACTTTTGCAGCTCAGCAGGGAAATGACTGCCGCCGGGGCGGCGATCAGCCCGGTCGGACTGGAGGCCGAGATCGCGATGGATGTGGCCTTCAGTCGCGAGGAGGACCAGCTGGGCACGCTCGCCGGAGTACCGGTCCGAGGACGGTGGCTCCGCGGCGACCTCCTCGGCGAGGCACGATACGAGGTGCTGCTCGGGTTCCTTGGCGAACGGGTAGAGGTGGACCGCCGTGCTCAACGCGAGCGGCTGACCACCTTCGCGCCCGATCGGCTCGATACGTTTCTCGACGGCCGCCTGGTTACGGTCGTCCGCTCGGTCGAGAGCCCTCGACCGACCTGGGACCGGATCAGCGCAGAGCTGCTGGAGCTGACCTGAGGCCCGTATCCCGCACATCGGCCGGCAGCCGAGAGCCCTAGAGTCTGATCTTGGCGACTGGCCTACTAGCCGTGTCACGTCGCTAACGAGCTCGTTAGGGTCGTCGTCGTCGTCGACGAGGGAGACCGGCGCCGGCCCGTTCGGTCATCTGGAGAACCGGCTGATCGACCGACCGGCGTGTGCACCTGGCGGTCGGTCGGTAGAGGGAGTCATACGGGCAGCGGTCGATCACTCTCGGTCATAGTTCAGGTGGAACAAGAACGGTGATCCGCCCTCGCGCCCGATCAGGCGGAGGTACTCCCTTTCCACGTTTTGAAGGAACGTCAGCTCATGGTCGTAGTCCTCGAAGAGATCCCACTCGTTGATCCCGTCGTCGGCCCACTCGCCGAAGATGTAGTTCTGCCACTTCGCAGCGCCAACGGACCATCGCATCAGCCGATCCGGTGCGAACAGCAGCCACACGTCGTCGATCTCACCCAGGTCGGGCAGGGGATCGAGGGTTTGTGCCATGATCCCGAAGGTCTCCAAGCCCTCCTTGGGCATGTGATCGAGGACGTGCGACACTATGAACACCTGCTTCACGACCTTGAAGTCCAGCTCGGTCGCGGGTGGCACCTTCTTGCCCAACTGCTCGGCAGCCTTGGTGATCTGAGGCATGGCATAGGTCCGCACGACATCATTGATCCCAACGACCTCGGTCGTAAAGACCGGCTCCACTTCCTCGTCATCGGAGCGGCCGAGGTCGGCTTGGAACTTGCGGATGCCGCCGGGCACCGATCCGGGCAGGGATTTGATCTCGATAACCACTGCGGGCTCCGCGTCCTCCTCGACCGGAGCGAACACGAGGTCCGGGCCGCCCGCCGGCTCAACTCCGACCGGGGTTCGCCCCAGGACTGCGGTCATCAGGATGGCCGCCAGATGCTCACCCGAGTTGATCTTCAGGCGCTGTGTATCCTCCGGACTCAGGTACTCGGCGAGGCCACGCATCGCCGTTACCACGAAGTGCGTTCTGATCGCAGTGACCGTAATGCCTGTGAGTTTCTCCGACATCCGCCGAGTATCACCCACTCAGGAGCACGTCTGCGAAAGCATTTCCGCCAGGCAGAGGGGCCCGTGACCGCGGGTCGGTCTCGGGAGTCGACTGGCTGTGGACGATGACTAGGACTTGTCCGGTCGATCATGTGACTACTCCGTGCCCGAGTCGTTGCTGTGGGCATGGGGCGGGGTGATCTGACGGATGCCGAGTGGGAACGGC
>NZ_JNWK01000126.1 GCF_000716445.1 Streptomyces wedmorensis | reverse complement strand
AGCACGGCCCACTGCTCGTCAGAAAGATCCCCTCGCCCCACACCGCGATCATCACGGCACAGGGCGAGCGGCGAAACCTACTTCCAAAACACGCCCTAGGGGAGGGAGTCTGCCCCTGCTCCCCGCGCCTGCGGGGATGATCCCCGGGCATGGTGCGTCGCCGGCGTCGACGACCACTGCTCCCCGCGCCTGCGGGGATGATCCCGCCAACTCGTGGTGGCTGAAGGAGAAGGGACACTGCTCCCCGCGCCTGCGGGGATGATCCCCACCCTCCGCACTCTAGGAAGAAGCCGCACATCTGCTCCCCGCGCCTGCGGGGATGATCCCTACCTGGCCCAGCCGGGGTTCGAGGTGTCGGACTGCTCCCCGCGCCTGCGGGGATGATCCCCGGCGGTGGCCTCAGCCCACCGGGTCACCTCACTGCTCCCCGCGCCTGCGGGGATGATCCCGCCTGGTCCTGCTCCTGGTACCGGGGGATGGACTGCTCCCCGCGCCTGCGGGGATGATCCAGGGAAGCCGGGGTACGGACGGCTGCTCCGCAACTGCTCCCCGCGCCTGCGGGGATGATCCCGACCCTGCCGGATGGCGCGCCATCGAGGGCTACTGCTCCCCGTGCCTGTGGGGATGATCCTCGGGCTTGTGCCCATGCCTGGGCTTCTTGGAACTGCTCCCCGCTCGCGCGGGGATGGCCCCGCGGCACCACGGTCATCCAGACCGCCGGCAACTGTTTCCCGCACCGCGGGGATGGTCCCGACGAGCACTCCGTCGCACAGCGGTACTTGATCTACTCCCTGCGCCCGCGGGGATGGCCCCCGGGACCAGGCCCGCCTGGAGGCCGCCGTGTTCTGCTCCCCGCGCGAGCGGGGATGCTCCCGGGCTGCGTGAAGTCGCCCTCGGCATCGAACCCTACTCCTCGCTCGCGCGGGGATGGCCCCACGGCCGTGACCGCCCCGATCGCGATCGCGTTCTGCTCCCCGCACGCGCGGAGATGGTCCCCAGGAATCGGCAAGCTGGAAGGGCACGCCGTCCTGCTCCCCGCACCCGCAGGGATGGTCCCTGGAACCTGTCGGTCGACCTGCGCGCCACGGGTTGCTCCCCGCACCGCGGGGATGGTCCCGCGTGCTGAACCGGCGACGCGTCTCCCACGAGCTGCTCCCCGCTCGCGCGGGGATGTTCCCTCGAAGAACTCATGCCGCAGGAACCGGGCGGTCTGCTCCCCGCGCGCGCGGGGATGGTCCCTCGCCGAGCGTCCGGTCCTCGTTGGTGCGGAACTGCTCCCCGCACGCGCGGGGATGGTCCCGACGCGCTGCGGATCCTCCTCCGGCGCGGCGCGCGGCCCCTCCCCCGCACGCTGGGGCCGCTGGACGACCGGATCGCCGAGCACCGCGCCGACTGCTCTCCGCACGCGCGGGGATGGTCCCCAGCCGAGTGCCCACGTACTCCTCCAGGCGCGCTGCTCCCCGCACGCGCGGGGATGGTCCCCGTCTCCAACCAGCTCTTTCGGCGCCTTGATGCTGCTCCCCGCACGCGCGGGGATGGTCCCGGCTGGCGGAAGACCTGCCGGGCGTCGCGAATCTGCTCCCCGCACGCGCGGGGATGGTCCCGCGCCGGCTAAGAGGTGCCGCCCCAACGGGGCCTGCTCCCCGCACGGGCGGGGATGGTCCCGAAGAACTCGACATAGGCCAGTGCGGGCAACGCTGCTCTCCGCACGCGCGGGGATGGTCCCATGTTGGCGTTCGGCAGGGTGGCCGCAGTGAACTGCTCCCCGCGCCTGCTGGGATGGCCCCTCGGCGTTGCCGTTCGCGCTCGTCGTCTTTCCGGATTGTGTCTGCCCGGCTGCGTATCTTGCCGGGGCGTGGGGCCGTTCATGTGCGCCTGGTCCTGGGGCGAGTTCTCTGTCCTGTGATGGACGGCGCCTGCGGGTGCTGCCCGCCGGTTGGAGCACCGGGTGCGGGGCTGGTGCCTCACCACCTGTCTTGCCCGGGTCGGGGTCTTCCTGTGCGTTCCGTTCGTGCGGAAGGAGTCGGACGGCGCCGGTGTTGTCGGTCCCTGGTGTTAGCGTCGCCGTCATGGCGAACCGTTCATATCTCTATTCCGCGGACTCTATGCCGAACGAGGCGGGGATCCCTCAGCAGATCCGGTGCATATCGGAGCACAACTGGGACATCCCGCTTGCGCATAAGCTCATGGTGGGACGCGGAACGACGATGGTCCCGTCCATGATCTGGAACCCTCCGATCGGCATCGCCGCGGACTACGCCGAGGGGGCGGCTCTGCTCCGCGACCTCCTGTACGCGGTCGGCAAGGGCCTGGAGGACGACGTCGAGTTCGCCGAATGCGTTGCCAAGACCGCGGCCCACCTGGAGAAGCAGCAGGCGAAGTACTTCGTTCTTGAGACAGGGGAGATCGTCTCGATGACGGACGACGATCCGGCAGAGAGCGTACGGCAGCTGGTGTCCAAGCACATCCCCGACGCCGTCGCCAACGCCGAGGCGGCGATCGCCGGCCGCAACGACGACTGGTTGGCCGCGGTCCGGGCCGACTGGCAAAAGCACTTCGCGTCCTTCTACAGCGACGCCCTCTACTTCTCCTTCCCCGGCTGACCCGGCTTGCGGCGCGGTACCGGGCGGTCCCGGCCTGAACCGAGAGGCACAACCCAGTCTGAACTGCTCCCCGCACCCGCGAGGATGGCCCCCAGGCGTACAAGGGAGGCCGCTCCGTGGCTGACTGCTCCCCGCACGCGCGGGGATGGCCCCAGAGCCTGCGCCACCTGCGCCTGCGACAGTCCCTGTTCCCTGCCCGTGCGGGGATGTTCCACAGACGATCTTCGATCTGCTGGTCGCGCAGACGACCTCCCTGCTCACGCGGGATGATCCCAGTCTCGTGCCCTTCGGGTACCGACGCCGGTCTGCTCCCCGCACCTGCGGGGATGGTCCCGCCAGGTAGACGATGTTCCGGTCCGGCATGCGCTGCTCCCCGCACGCGCAGGGGATGGTCCCCACGCCGTCCGCACCCTGTGGGTGCGCGCCGGCTGCTCCCCGCCCGCGCGGGGATGGTCCCCGGGCCTTCAGGATGTCTGCCGCGGCCTTCGACTGCTCCCTGCACCCGCGGGGATGGCCCCTACTACGCCGGTGCCCACCGAGCGCATCCCAACTGCTCCCTGCTTGTGTAGGGATGCTCCCGGCAAGGGTGGTGTGATCGAGGCCCGCGAGTTCTGTTCCCCGCACCCGCGGGGATGGCACCGACTCCCTGCGCGCTGCTCACCGGCGCCGCCCTCCTGCTCCCCGTATTCGCGGGGATGGTCCCAGGAGCAGGGACACGGTGGTGATGAGCGTGCGCTCCTCTCCGAGGCGGACAAGGCCAGGCCGTGTGGAACACCGCCACGGCATGGATCCACGCTCTGCCCGTAGCCCAGCTCACCGTTCTGCGTACCCACCTGTTGAACGCCGAGTCCCTCTCACGCCTGCTCATCCTGCCCGCGCGCACCGGTGTCCACCTGGTCGCCGTCTGCCACACCCGACATCCGCCCACTGCGATGCAGACCGCACTACGCCACGTCGAGCACCACCCCATCTCCTGCGACGACGCCACCGCAGGAGGCCTGTTGGCCCCAACCCCGCAGACAGCGCCGCCACACCGCGGAGCAGAAGGCCGCTGGATGACCGTGCCCGCCCTGGCCTACCTCGCCTTCCGCCAGGACTTTCCCGCCTGCTACTGCACCACCCCGCCCCCAGCCGCCCGTCCTTATGTCCCTGAGCGCGCCTACGCCCTTGGCCAGATCGCCCACTGCCTGGCCACCCGCACCGCTTCACCCCAGCTGGCCGCCGCTCTGGCCATCGCGATCTTCACCGCCGCCTCCATCTCCCAGCTGCACACGGTCCACCACCGCCACTTCCAGGCCGCCGCCTCCACCCTCACCCTCCACGACCGCTACGGCACCCGCCGCCATGGCCTCGCGACCAACTGCCGCACGTACACCGTCCCGGCCTGGGCACAACCCTTCCTGCTGGCCGCGGCCCACCTGCTTCGCCTCTCCCCACGCGA
Organism: Streptomyces wedmorensis; assembly: GCF_000716445.1. Classification (GTDB taxonomy): domain Bacteria; phylum Actinomycetota; class Actinomycetes; order Streptomycetales; family Streptomycetaceae; genus Streptomyces; species Streptomyces wedmorensis. The sequence goes on along the minus strand of NZ_JNWK01000126.1, from coordinate 826 downwards.
CGACGGTCTCCTCCTGCCCGACCATCCCCGCACTCTGCCGCCACTGACCGCCTTCGCCGAACACTGCCGCCTGCGCCCACCCCAACCCCCCTCACCAGACGAAGGGTGAAGAAGACGGCCGGCTCGTCCGAGATCCAGTGGTACGACGGCTATCTCCACCCCACCTTGATATGCGTTTTCTGTATATGCGGGGGATGGTTCCCACTGCTGGGGGTTGTTGCGCTGCGCGCGACTGCCCGCCATGCCTCATGCCGACAGAGAGAGAGCCGCAGGCTCCCGCTCCTGCTGGCTCCCGTGCCCGGGAGGTGTCTGACTTCTGTCGGCCGGTGCTGTCCGGCCGGCGGGTGTGCCCCGGTCGGTGCGCCCTGCCCGCCTGTTGCCTGGCGTCTCTGGCGACAGAGGGACTGCTGCGCGGTGGGGGTGTGGTGAGTGGGGTTCTGTGAGGCTCTCAGGCTGTTGTCCCAGGTGGATGGGGGGCTGTGAGCTGTGAGGGGTGGACTCACCATGGCTCGTGTGCGGGGGTCGGCTGTGTTGCCGGGGGGGGCGGACCGTTTCCCCGTCCGCCGGCACCGGGCCCTGCTGCTGCGCCCTGCTCTTTCCGGAGGGCGGGTATTTCCGGTGTCTGTGGCGGTTGCGGCTTTGTGCTGTGTCGGTCTGGTGGTGGCGTGAGGTGGGGCTGGCGTCCCTGGGGTTGGGTGCCGGGGAACGGGTGTGTGATGGGTCGTCTTATGCGTTTTCTGTATATGCGGGGGATGGTTCCCACTGCTGGGGGTTGTTGCGCTGCGCGCGACTGCCCGCCATGCCTCATGCCGACAGAGAGAGAGCC
>NZ_JNWK01000125.1 GCF_000716445.1 Streptomyces wedmorensis | reverse complement strand
GCAGCGGTTGATGCTGGAGGCGTCGTGGGAGGTCCTCGAGCGGGCGGGTGTCGATCCTGCCGGGTTGCGGGGCAAGCCGGTCGGCGTCTTCACCGGCGCGGTCGGCAGCGACTACCGGCCCGAGCCCGGCAACGTCCCCGACGACGTCGAGGGCTATCTGATGACCGGCGCCCTCGGCGGCGTGCTCTCGGGCCGCATCTCGTACGTCCTCGGTCTCGAAGGCCCCGCCGTCACCGTCGACACCACCTGCTCGTCCTCGCTGGTGGCCCTGCACCTGGCGACGCAGTCCCTGCGGTCCGGCGAGTCCTCGCTGGCCCTCGCGGGCGGCGTGACCGTGATGAGCTCGCCGGGCGCGTTCGTCGGGTTCTCCCGCCAGCGCCGGATCCTGGGTGTCGTACGCGGCTCCGCCGTCAACCAGGACGGCGCCTCGAACGGCCTGACCGCCCCCAACGGCCCCTCCCAGCAGCGGGTGATCCGCGCGGCGCTGGCCAACGCGGGCCTCGCGGCGACGGAGGTCGACGCGGTGGAGGCGCACGGCACCGGAACGTCGCTGGGCAGGTCGACTGGACCGCCGGTGCCGTCGAGCTCCTGACGGAGGCCCGGCCCTGGCCCGAGCTCGACCGGCCCCGCCGCGCGGGCGTCTCCTCCTTCGGCGCCAGCGGGACCAACGTGCACGTGATCCTGGAGCAGGCCCCGGAGCAGACACATGAGGAGCCGGTCGAGGACGAGACGCCGGGACCGCTTCCGCTGATCGTGTCGGCTCGCGGCAAGGCGGGACTGGCCGCACAGGCACGGGAGTTGGCGTCGTTCCTGTCGGCTCGCCCGGAGGTGGGCCTGGCGGAGACCGGGCGTGCGCTGGTCGGGACCCGGAGTGCGCTGTCGGAGCGCGCCGTGATCGTGGCGGACGACCGCGCCGCGGCCTTGCGGAACCTTGAGGCCCTGGGCAGCGGCGGAGACGGCGCTGTTCCGGCTGGTGGAGTCCTGGGGTGTCCGCCCCGACTTCGTCGGCGGCCACTCGCTGGGTGAGGTGACGGCCGCGCATGTGGCGGGAGTGCTGTCGCTGGAGGACGCGGCGACGCTGGTCGCCGCTCGCGGGCGGCTGATGCAGGCCCTGCCGTCCGGCGGTGCCATGGTGTCGGTGGCCGCGCCCGAGGACGTCGTCCGTCCGCTCCTCACCCCGGGCGTCGACATCGCCGCCGTGAACGGACCGGTCTCGGTCGTCGTGTCCGGTGACGAGCGGGAGGTCCTCGCCGTCGCGGAGCGGCTGGCGGCGCAGGGGGTGAAGACCCGGCGTCTGTCGGTCTCGCACGCTTTCCATTCGGTGCTGATGGAGCCGATGCTGGACGAGTTCCGCGCCGTCGTGAAGGGGTTGGACTTCCGGCCCCCGCAGATGGGGCTCATCTCGAACGTGACCGGGGAGATCGCAGGTCCGGAGCTGGTCGCACGCCCTGAGTACTGGGTGGAGCACATCCGCGTGCCGGTGCGGTTCGCCGATGGTGTCCGGGCGTTGGAGCAGGCGGATGTGGTCACGTTCCTGGAGCTGGGTCCGGACGCGGTCCTGTCGGCGATGGGCCCGGACTGCCTGACGGGCGACGACACCGTCTTCGTACCGTCGCTGCGCCGCGAGCACGACGAGGTGCGTGCGGTCGTGTCGGCTCTGGGCGGTCTGCACGTGCGGGGTGCCTCGGTCGACTGGCGGGCGCTGCTCGGCGAGGGCGAGGGCCGGTCGGTGGAGTTGCCGACGTACGCCTTCCAGCGGCAGCGGTACTGGCTGGAGAGCGGCGAGGGCTCGGGAGATCCCGCGGGTCTCGGCCTGCTCGGTGTCGATCACCCGCTGCTGGGTGCGATGACCGAGGTGCCGGGTTCCGGGGCGCTGCTGTTCACCTCGCGGTGGTCGCTGCGCACGCATCCGTGGCTTGTCGGCCACGCCGTGGGCGGGGTGGTGCTCGCACCGGGCACGGCGTTCGTCGAACTGGTGGTGCGGGCCGGGGACGAGGCGGGCTGCGAGGCGCTGTCGGAGCTGCTGATCGAGGCCCCGCTGGTGGTACCCGAGCAGGGTGCCGTCCAGCTGCGGGTGGAGGTCGGTGCGGCGGACGAGGCCGGGCAGCGGACCGTACAGGTGCATTCCCGCCCGGAGGACGCCGAGCCCGGCTCCGCCTGGACCCGTCACGCGTCGGGGCAGTTGGCCGCCGAGGCCGGTGCCGCCGACTTCGAGCTGACGCGGTGGCCGCCGCAGGACGCGGTCCGGGTCGAGGACGCGGCCGGAGCGGCGTACGGGGAGCTGGAGGAGAGCGGGTACGGGTACGGGCCCGCGTTCCGGGGACTGCGGGCGGCGTGGACGCGCGGCGAGGAGATCTTCGCGGAGATCGTCCTTCCCGAGGAGGCGGGCGGCTCCGACGGATACGCGCTCCACCCGGCTCTCCTCGACGCCTGCTTCCACGCCGCGGTCCTCCGACAGGACCACCCGGAGCGGCGGCTCGCGCTGCCGTTCGCGTGGAACGAGGTGCGCGTGTACGCGGCGGGAGCGTCCGCGCTGCGGGTCCACCTGGTGCCCGGCGCTCCGGACACGGTCAGCGTGCGGCTCGCCGACGCGTCCGGCGCCCCGGTGGCGTCGGTGGAGTCCGTGGTGGCCCGGCCGGTGGCGCCGGAGAGCCTCGGCTCCGGGTCCGCGTCGGACTGGACGCGCGACGCGCTGTTCCGCCTCGAATGGGCGCCGCTCGCCCTGCCCGGGGCGCCGGAGACGGACGGCGCGCTGCCGGCCGTGACCACCGCCCGGGACGTGGCCGCCCTGGCCGCGAACGGTGCCGTCTCGGCCGTCGTCGATCTCCGCGCCGCCGCGGGTGACGTGCGCGAGGTGACCGGTCGGGCCTTGGAGATCGCCCAGGCGTGGCTGGCCGAGCCGGAGCTCGGGGACGGCCGGCTCGTCGTGGTGACGGGGCCGGCCGAGGACCCGGCGGCGGCGTCGGTGTGGGGTCTGCTGCGTTCGGCGCAGGGCGAGCACCCCGGCCGGTTCGTGCTGGTGGCCTCGGACGGTCCGCGGGTCGAACAGGCCGTGCTGGCGGGCGTCCTGGCCTCGGGCGAGCCGCAGGTGGCGATCGGGTCCGGTGGAGTCGTCGTGCCCCGGCTGGCGCGGGCCGTGCCCGTGGCCGACCGCGGCCGGCCGCTGGATCCGGCCGGGACGGTCCTGGTCACCGGCGGTACAGGGGGTCTGGGCCGGCTGGTGGCCCGTCACCTGGCGCGGGAGCACGGGGTCCGGAGCCTGGTGCTGGTGTCCCGTCGCGGTCCGGACGCGCCGGGCGCGTCCGACCTGGAGGCGGAACTGGCCGAACTCGGCGCCCGGGTGAGGATCGTGGCCTGCGACGTCTCCGATCGCGAGGCGGTGGCGGGGGTGCTGGCGGGCATACCGTCCGAGGCCCCGCTGACCGGTGTCGTCCACACGGCCGGTGTGCTGGACGACGGCGTGCTCACGGCGCTGACCCCGGAGCGCCTCGACACGGTGTTCCGTCCCAAGGTGGACGCGGCTCTGGTCCTGGACGAGCTCACACGCGATCTCGATCCGGCGGCCTTCGTGCTGTTCTCGTCGGCCGCCGGAACCCTGGGCAATCCCGGGCAGGCGAACTACGCGGCCGCGAACGCGTTCCTCGACGCGCTGGCCGTGCGCCGTCACGCCGAGGGGCTGCCGGCCGTCTCCCTGGCCTGGGGCGGCTGGGCGGAGAGCAGCGACATGACCGCCCACCTCACCGAGGCCGATCTGCGCCGCGTGTCGCGCGGCGGTGGAACCGGAGTCACCGCACGCGAAGGCCTGGAACTGTTCGACCTGGGCCTCCTGGCATCCGACCCGGTCCTCGTGCCGGTCAAGATGAACTTCGCCGTCCTGCGGGAACAGGCCACCACGCCGGCATCCGTGCACGCGCTGCTGCGCGGTCTCGTACGTCCCGGCCGGCGCGCCGCACGCAGCGGCGACCCGGCGGTCCCCGACCTGCCCGGGCGCCTCGCGGTGCTCCCGGCGGCCCAGCGGTCGGACACCCTGCTCGACGTCGTACGCGGGGAGATCGCCACGATCCTGGGGCACGCCTCGGGGGCGCAGGTGGAGCCCGAACGGGCCCTGAGTGACGTCGGGTTCGACTCGCTCACCTCGGTCGAGCTGCGGAACCGGCTGTCCGCCCTGACGGGTCTGCGCCTGCCGGCCACGACGATCTTCGATCACCCGACGCCCAAGGCCCTGGCCCGCGCCGTGCTCCGGGACCTGTTCCCCGACGCCCCCGCCGCCGGGGCGGCCGTCGGCCGCGAGGACGAGATCCGCCGCGTACTGACCACGACACCACTGGCCCGCTTCGAAGAGCTCGGGATCCTCGACACGCTCCTCGAACTGGCCGACGGTCCGCGGACGAGTCCGGCCGCCGGGGCGGAACCCAGGGAGGACGCGACGCCGCTGATCGCGGAGATGGACCTCGACGACCTCGTCGAACGAGCGATGAGAAGTGCCAGGAACCAGCAGGGCCTCGGAGAAGGAGCAACAGCGTGACCAGTACGGACAGCAGGGTCGTCGAGGCACTGCGCGCGTCACTCATCGAGAACGAGCGTCTGGAGAACGAGAACAGCAGGATCAGGGAGCGGCAGACCGAACCCGTCGCGATCGTGGGAATGGCCTGCCGTTTCCCGGGCGGGGTGTCCTCTCCGGAGGACCTGTGGGACCTGGTGGCGTCCGGCGGTGACGGCATCACCGAGTTCCCGGTCAACCGTGGCTGGGACCTCGAGAACCTCTTCCACCCGGACCCGGACCACTCGGGCACCAGCTACGTGCGCGAGGGCGGGTTCCTGCACGACGCCGACGAGTTCGACGCCGGGTTCTTCGGCATCTCGCCGCGCGAGGCGCTGGCGATGGACCCGCAGCAGCGGCTGATGCTGGAGACGTCCTGGGAGGCGCTGGAGCGGGCGGGCATCGACCCGGCGTCGCTGCGCGGCGAACCCGTCGGCGTCTTCGCGGGCGACATGTACCAGGACTACGCGGTCGGGTACATGGACGGCGACGGCTCGGACCCCGACAGCGTCGAGGGCCATCTGATGACCGGCGGCGCGGGAAGCATCGTGTCGGGCCGGGTGTCGTACTTCCTCGGCCTGGAAGGCCCGGCGGTGACGCTGGACACCGCCTGCTCCTCTTCCCTCGTCGCCCTGCACCTGGCGACGCAGTCGCTGCGCTCCGGCGAGTCCTCGCTGGCCCTCGCCGGCGGCGTCACCGTCATGGCCAAGTCGGCCGCCTTCGTCGGCTTCTCACGGCAGCGCGGTCTCGCGCTGAACGGCCGGTGCAAGTCCTTCGCGGCCGCGGCGGACGGCACGGGCTGGGCCGAGGGCGTCGGCATGCTGCTCCTCGAACGACTGTCGGACGCGCAGCGCAACGGCCGGCGGATCCTG
>NZ_JNWK01000124.1:0-2500 GCF_000716445.1 Streptomyces wedmorensis | reverse complement strand
TGCGTGCCTTTTGAAGAATGAGCCTGCGAGTTTGCGGTGTGTTGCGAGGTTAACCCGTGTGGGGAAGCCGTAGCGAAAGCGAGTCCGAACAGGGCGCTTCAGTAGCACGCTCAAGACCCGAAGCGGAGTGATCTAGCCATGGGCAGGTTGAAGCGGAGGTAAGACTTCGTGGAGGACCGAACCCACCAGGGTTGAAAACCTGGGGGATGACCTGTGGTTAGGGGTGAAAGGCCAATCAAACTCCGTGATAGCTGGTTCTCCCCGAAATGCATTTAGGTGCAGCGTCGTGTGTTTCTTGCCGGAGGTAGAGCACTGGATAGGCGATGGGCCCTACCGGGTTACTGACCTTAGCCAAACTCCGAATGCCGGTAAGTGAGAGCACGGCAGTGAGACTGTGGGGGATAAGCTCCATGGTCGAGAGGGAAACAGCCCAGAGCATCGACTAAGGCCCCTAAGCGTACGCTAAGTGGGAAAGGATGTGGAGTCGCAGAGACAACCAGGAGGTTGGCTTAGAAGCAGCCACCCTTGAAAGAGTGCGTAATAGCTCACTGGTCAAGTGATTCCGCGCCGACAATGTAGCGGGGCTCAAGCGTACCGCCGAAGTCGTGTCATTGCAGCGTATAGCCCCAACGGGTGCTGTGATGGGTAGGGGAGCGTCGTGTGCCGGGTGAAGCAGCCGCGGAAGCGAGTTGTGGACGGTTCACGAGTGAGAATGCAGGCATGAGTAGCGATACACACGTGAGAAACGTGTGCGCCGATTGACTAAGGGTTCCTGGGTCAAGCTGATCTGCCCAGGGTAAGTCGGGACCTAAGGCGAGGCCGACAGGCGTAGTCGATGGACAACCGGTTGATATTCCGGTACCCGCTTTGAAACGCCCAATATCGAGCCCATTAATGCTAAGGCCGTGAAGCCGTTCCGGACCCTTCGGGGAAAGGAAAGTGGTGGAGCCGTCGACCCAAGGTGGTAGTAGGTAAGCGATGGGGTGACGCAGGAAGGTAGTCCAGCCCGGGCGGTGGTAGTCCCGGGGTAAGGGTGTAGGGCGTGTGATAGGCAAATCCGTCACACATGGAGCCTGAGACCTGATGCCGAGCCGATTGTGGTGAAGTGGATGATCCTATGCTGTCGAGAAAAGCCTCTAGCGAGTTTCATGGCGGCCCGTACCCTAAACCGACTCAGGTGGTCAGGTAGAGAATACCGAGGCGTTCGGGTGAACTATGGTTAAGGAACTCGGCAAAATGCCCCCGTAACTTCGGGAGAAGGGGGGCCACGCCTGGTGAGGGAGTTTTCCTCCTGAGCTGGGGGTGGCCGCAGAGACCAGCGAGAAGCGACTGTTTACTAAAAACACAGGTCCGTGCGAAGCCGTAAGGCGATGTATACGGACTGACGCCTGCCCGGTGCTGGAACGTTAAGGGGACCGGTTAGTCAGGATTCGTCCTGGCGAAGCTGAGAACTTAAGCGCCAGTAAACGGCGGTGGTAACTATAACCATCCTAAGGTAGCGAAATTCCTTGTCGGGTAAGTTCCGACCTGCACGAATGGCGTAACGACTTCTCGACTGTCTCAACCATAGGCCCGGTGAAATTGCACTACGAGTAAAGATGCTCGTTTCGCGCAGCAGGACGGAAAGACCCCGGGACCTTTACTACAGTTTGATATTGGTGTTCGGTTCGGCTTGTGTAGGATAGGTGGGAGACCGTGAAGCCGTGACGCCAGTCATGGTGGAGTCGCCGTTGAAATACCACTCTGGTCGTGCTGGATGTCTAACCTCGGTCCGTGATCCGGATCAGGGACAGTGTCTGATGGGTAGTTTAACTGGGGCGGTTGCCTCCCAAAGGGTAACGGAGGCGCCCAAAGGTTCCCTCAGCCTGGTTGGCAATCAGGTGTTGAGTGTAAGTGCACAAGGGAGCTTGACTGTGAGACCGACGGGTCGAGCAGGGACGAAAGTCGGGACTAGTGATCCGGCGGTGGCTTGTGGAAGCGCCGTCGCTCAACGGATAAAAGGTACCCCGGGGATAACAGGCTGATCTTCCCCAAGAGTCCATATCGACGGGATGGTTTGGCACCTCGATGTCGGCTCGTCGCATCCTGGGGCTGGAGTCGGTCCCAAGGGTTGGGCTGTTCGCCCATTAAAGCGGTACGCGAGCTGGGTTTAGAACGTCGTGAGACAGTTCGGTCCCTATCCGCTGTGCGCGTAGGAATATTGAGAAGGGCTGTCCCTAGTACGAGAGGACCGGGACGGACGAACCTCTGGTGTGCCAGTTGTCCTGCCAAGGGCATGGCTGGTTGGCTACGTTCGGGAGGGATAACCGCTGAAAGCATCTAAGCGGGAAGCCTGCTTCGAGATGAGTATTCCCACCTCCTTGAGAGGGTAAGGCTCCCAGTAGACGACTGGGTTGATAGGCCGGATGTGGAAGCCCAGTAATGGGTGGAGCTGACCGGTACTAATAGGCCGAGGGCTTGTCCTCAGTTGCTCGCGTCCACTGTGTTAGTTCTGAAGCAA
>NZ_JNWK01000123.1 GCF_000716445.1 Streptomyces wedmorensis | reverse complement strand
CTTTCCGGTCCCTTTCGCTTTCGCTCCGGGCCCTTCCGGCGGTTCCGACTCTATCAGATCCTTTCGGCGTCTGATTCCCAGTCAGCGGGGTTTGTCTTTTCGGCTGTTGGGCCGTTCCGACGAGTGAGACTTTAGCGGATTTCCTGCCCCCGACGCTAATCGGGCGGCTGCGCTCAGACCTTCGAACGCGGATTCCTCATTTCGCAAAAACGCACGGAAAGCGAGACGACACGGCAAAGCGTCGTCAGCTTCTGAGGATCTTGCGGAATGGCTGTCCGGGGCCGACCGGGGTCGGTGCTCACGTCGGACAACTCGGAGAACAGTACGGATCGGGGAATCCCGTGTCAACCCCGGGCCTGGGGTCGTGTCGAGGACGGGGAAGTCCCACGCGGACGGGGCCGGGATCGTCCAGCTGCTCGACGACGCGAAGACCGTGCGGAGGGAGGTCATGCGGGCCCCGACGGACAGCGGGCGTGAGGTCGAGTACGACCGGGAGCTGAAGCCGGGGATCGCGAGCCTCCTCGATCTGCTGGCGGCCGCCACGGATGGGAACCCGGAAGACCTGGCCGGTGTACATGAGATGTACGGGTCGTTGAAGAAGGACACGGCGGACGCCGTCGTCGAGCTGCTGAGGCCCCTGCGGGAACGGCATGGCGAGCTCGCGGTGGACCCCGGTCATGTGGACCAGGTGCCAAGGGACGGGGCCGAGCGGGCCCGGGGGACGGCTCGGCCGTTGGTGGACCGGGCCTATCGGGCGATCGGGCTGTTGCCCGCGGGGTGACGGAACGCGTTGCGGTAGTCGCGCGGGCTGGTGGAGAGGTGCGAGGCGAAGTGCTGGCGCATCGTGATCTCGCTGCCGAAGCCCGCGCGGCGGGCCACCTCGGGGAGGGGGTGGTCGGTGAGTTCGAGGAGTTTCTGGGCGGCGGCGACGCGCTGGGTGATGAGCCAGTGCAGGGGGGTGGTTCCGGTGGTGGCCTGGAAGTGGCGGGCGAAGGAGCGGGGGGACATGCCTGCGCGGGCCGCGAGGCTCGCGACGGTGTGCGGTTCCGCGAGGTGGGCGAGTGCGTGGGCGCGGACGTCGGCGAGGGCGTCGGCGTCGCGGTCGGCGCGGGGGGTGGGGTGCTCGATGAACTGGGCCTGGGTGCCCGTGCGGAAGGGCGCGGTGACCATGGAGCGGGCGATGGCGGCGGCCGCTTCGGCTCCGTGGGCGGTGCGGACGAGGTGGAGACAGAGGTCGATGCCTGCGGCGGTGCCGGCCGAGGTCCAGATGCCGGAGTCCTCGACGAAGAGGGCGTCGGGTTCGACCTGGATCGCGGGGTGGCGGGCGGCGAGGATCCGGGCCAGGTGCCAGTGGGTGACGGCGCGGCGGCCGTCGAGGAGTCCCGCACGGGCGAGGACGAAGGCGCCGGCGCAGAGCGAGGCGACGGGGATGCCCGCGGTGTGGGCGCGGCGGAGGGCGTCGAGGACCGGGGTGGGGAGTTCCGCGTCGGGGTTCTCGATGCCGGGGACGACGACGAGGTCGGTGGGGATGAGGTCGTCGAGCCAGTCGAGTGCGCGGTCGGGGGTGAGGGTGAGTCCGCCGCGCAGGGGGATGGGGGTGTGCGGGTCGGCGGCGACTCGGCGGAGTTCGAAGGGAGGGACGCCGCGGAGGGTCCGGTCGCTGTCCCAGACCTCGGTGATGACGGAGAGGTCGAAGCCGCGGATGCCGGGGAAGGCGAGGAGTGCGATGCGCTGGGGGCGGGGTGTGGGGGGTGGCGGCACGTGTGGCAGTAAACCATCGGTCGCTGTCATTCGCCCCTCTGGGAGAGGGTGCTCGGCGGCGGGAGGATCGTGGTCATGGAGATCAACGAGAACGCGGCGCTGGTGGTCATCGACGTGCAGAAGGGCTTCGAGCAGGAGTTCTGGGGACGTCGGGACAACCCGGACGCCGAGCGGAACATCGCGGCCCTGATCGACGTGTGGCAGGAGACGGGGCGGCCGGTCGTCTTCGTGCGGCACGACTCTCGGCAGCCGGGTTCGCCACTGGAGCCGGGGACCGTGGGGAACGACTTCAAGGACTTCGTCGAGGAACGGCGGGGAAAGGGGGCCGGTCCTGAGGTACTGGTCACGAAGAGCGTGAACTCGGCGTTCTACGGGGAGCCGGACCTGGACGCCTGGCTGAAGGGCGTGGCCCGCGGTGGAGCCGCCGAGGGACACCGTGGGCAGATCGTGATCGTCGGGATCCAGACGAACATGTGCAACGAGACGACGGCCCGGATGGGCGGGAACCTCGGGTACGACGTGCTGTACCCGCTGGACGCGATGCACACCTTCGACCTGGCCGGGCCGTTCGGCTGGACGCAGACGGCGGAGGAGCTGACCCGGGCGACGGCGGTGTCGCTGCACGGCGGGCGGTTCGCCCGGGTCGTGACCACGGAGGACGTGCTGAAGGGCGCGGCCTCGGCCGTGTAGGTCAGCCGTTGCCGGAGGCGAGTTCGCGGCTGCGGTCGCGGGCGGCCTCGAGGGCTGCGATGAGGGCGGCGCGGACGCCGTGGTTCTCCAGTTCGCGGATGGCGCTGATGGTGGTGCCGGCCGGGGAGGTCACGGCTTCGCGGAGCTTGACCGGGTGCTCGCCGCTGTCGCGGAGCATCACCGCGGCGCCGATGGCGGCCTGGACGATGAGGTCGTGGGCCTGGGCGCGGGGCAGGCCCAGGAGGATGCCGGCGTCGGTCATGGCCTCGACGAGGAAGTAGAAGTAGGCCGGGCCGGAGCCGGAGAGGGCGGTGGCGGCGTCCTGCTGGGACTCGGGGACGCGGAGGGTCTTGCCGACCCCGCCGAAGATCTCCTCGGTGTGGGCGAGGTGCCCGGGGGTGGCGTGGCTGCCGGCCGAGATGACGGACATGCCCTCGTCGACGAGGACGGGGGTGTTGGGCATGACGCGGACGACGGGGGTGCCGGCGGTCAGGCGCTCCTCGATGAAGGAGGTGGGGATGCCGGCGGCGGCGCTGATGACGAGTCGGTCGGCGGTGACGTGGGGGGCGAGCTCGTCGAGGAGGCGGCCCATGTCCTGGGGCTTGACGGCCAGGATGAGGGTGTCGGCGCGCTTGGCGGCCTCGGCGTTGGTGACGGTCTCGACCCCGTAGCGGGTGCGGAGCTCTTCGGCGCGTTCGGCGCGACGGGCGGTGACCAGGAGGTTCGCGGGGCGCCAGCCGGCGCGGATCATGCCGCTCAGGAGCGCTTCACCGATCTTGCCGGTGCCGAGGACTGCGACGGTCTGGGTCATGGCTCTGTTCACCTCGCCGGAGGGGGTACGTGTCGTCATCCTCGCACCGGTGGGCCGGGGGGCGTGCGGGTGTCCGAGGGGCGGTCACGCGGTGCGGCGGCGGAGGGTGGCCGCGCCGAGGCCGAGGACCAGGAGGCCGCAGCCCGCGACGACGAGGACGTCTCGTACGAAGTCGCCGGTGACGTCGGGGTGCCTGAGGACCTCGTTCATGCCGTCGACGGCGTACGACATGGGCAGGACGTCGGAGATCGCCTCGAGGGCGGGGGCCATCCGGTCGCGCGGCGTGAACAGGCCGCAGAGCAGGAGCTGGGGGAAGATCACCGCCGGCATGAACTGGACGGCCTGGAACTCCGAGGCGGCGAAGGCGGAGACGAAGAGGCCGAGCGCGGTGCCGAGGAGTGCGTCGAGGAGCGCGACCAGGAGCAGGAGCCAGGGGGAGCCGATGACGTCGAGGCCGAGGAACCAGACGGCGAGGCCGGTGGCGAAGGCCGACTGCAGGATGGCGAGGAGGCCGAAGGCGAGGGCGTAGCCGCCGATGAGGTCCGCCTTGCCGAGGGGCATGGCGAGCAGGCGTTCCAGCGTGCCGGAGGTGCGTTCGCGGAGGGTCGCGATGGACGTCACCAGGAACATCGTGATGAGCGGGAAGATCCCGAGGAGCGATCCCCCGATGTTGTCGAAGGTCTGCGGGCTGCCGTCGAAGACGTAGCGGAGCAGGACGAGCATGACGCAGGGCACGAGAAGCAGCAGGGCGATCGAGCGCGGGTCGTGGCGCAACTGACGCAGGACGCGGGCGGCGGTGGCGAGGGTACGGGCGGGGTTCATGACCGGGGCTCCTCGTGGGTGTCTCGGGCGGGGCCTCGGGTGGGGGCCGGGGGCGTGCTTCCGGCGGGGGCTTGGGGGGCGGTTTCGGTACGGGCCGCCGCCGCGGGGGCTTCGGGGGTGGCTTCGGTACGGGCTTGGGCTGCGGCGTCTCGGGCCGCGGCGGCGTCGACGAGGCGGAGGAAGGCCTCTTCGACGGTGGCGGTGTCGTTGCGTCGGCGGAGGTTCTCCGGGGTGTCGTCGGCGAGGATCTCGCCCTCGCGCATGAGGAGGAGCCGGTGGCAGCGTTCGGCCTCGTCCATCACGTGGGACGAGACGAGCAGCGTGGTGCCCCGGTCCGCGGCGATCTGGTGGAAGAGGTCCCACAGGTCGCGGCGGAGAACGGGATCGAGGCCGACGGTGGGCTCGTCGAGGACCAGGAGTTCCGGGGTGCCGAGGAGCGCGACGGCGAGGGAGACCCTGCTGCGCTGCCCGCCGGAGAGCCGGCCCGCGAGGAAGTCCGCGTGCGAGGTCAGGTCGACGTCGGTGATCGCCCGGTCGACGGCGGCGCGGCGGTCGTGGCGCAGGGCGCGGCCGGGGAGCAGCACGGCGGCGAAGTAGTCCAGGTTCTGGCGGACGGTGAGGTCGTCGTAGACCGACGGGGCCTGGGTGACGTACCCGATGCGGGAACGGAGCGCCGGGTCGCCGGCCGGGCGGCCGAGGACCTGGAGGGTGCCGCCGACTCTGGCCTGGGTGCCGACGATCGCGCGCATGAGGGTGGTCTTGCCGCAGCCGGAGGGGCCGAGGAGGCCGGTGATGCGGGCGGTGGGGATGTCGAAGTCGAGTCCGCGGAGGACCTGGCGGTCGGCTCGGGTGGTGGTGAGGTTTCGGGCGGTGATGGCGGGGGTGGCGGTGCCTTGGGGGGTGGTGG
>NZ_JNWK01000122.1 GCF_000716445.1 Streptomyces wedmorensis | reverse complement strand
GTAATTGAGACGTCAGACATCTCGATCAACAGCCCGGGGGCCTCGCTCGTTTCGCTTCACGGACCGTCACCCGATCGGTGGCCACATCGAAGAAGCTCAATAGGATCCCGGCATGTTTTCCCCGGAGGATATCGAGCAGATCATGACGGAGATCGAACTCGAGGGAGACGGTGAATTCTGCGGCTGTGGGGCATGGGCGGCCCGCCTGGTGCGGGGCCGTGAGTGCCAAGGGTGCTACCGCATGCGCCGGGGCATCGAGAAGTACGGGCTCACCATCCCCCAGTACAACGCCATCTGGCGCGCGCAGAATTTTCGGTGTGCCCTCTGCGGAGACAATGAAGAGCCCTGCGACGGCGGTATCCCTCACGTCGAACCACGCCCCTGGCAGATCGATCACGACCACCACTGCTGTGGCATGAAGGGCTCCAGCAACCGCTGTTGCGTTCGCGGGATCCTCTGCCGCCCGTGCAACCTGAACGAGCTGGCGCCGTATGAGCGCAAGCGCCGTCGCGGCGCCGGCTTTGCGATCCCGGACATCGACGCCTACCTAGCCAACCCGCCGGCCCGCCGCCCAGAAGCCCGTGTCATCCGCGGCCGCGACGATGCCTACCTGCCGACCTCCTGGGCTTTCCTCCACGATGCAGAGGTGGTCAAGCACGGTTATGTGAGGTGGTCGTGAGCGTTCCACTTTGAGGTCCCACAGCCCCAGGCTGATATCAGGGACAGCCGTGCCGCTTGCGGCGGCCGGAGCGAGCGGGCTGCCTCGGCTGGACTGCCCACCTTCGGCCGACACTCCTGAGCAGCCGTCCGTACGTTTCCGGGTGATGGCGGAACGAGCCTGGCCGTCGGGGAAGACGTGAACGTTGCAGGGCCGAGCAGGGTCGGGGCGGACTGGGTCGTGCCGCGCCGGAGCTGGGCCACCTGGTGCGATTCTGCCTGCAACGCTCCCGCAGTGATGCTTCTCCAGCTGTGTGCCGGTGGTATCCGGCGCGGGCCTGCCCGGTGTTCGTGGCCGGCCTCTGTCGGCTGGGGCGTGACGCCGCGCCTCAGCCGGTTGCTGGTCGTGGGCCGGCCGGATTTGCGCGGCGATCGCGGCGAGGCCAGCGCCGAGGGCGTTGTGCTCGGTGTCGGCGTCGGGCCGTACCTCGCCGCCGGACACCGCATCCTGGTCGACGCGGCCAACGTGGAGGAAGGGGTGCGGCGGGCCGAGCTCGTCGAGATGGCGAAGGGCCGGCGCTGATCGTGCGCTTGGGCACCAGGGACCGCAGCCCGTCCACAGCCCGTCCACCGAGGTGAGCAGGCCCTCGCCTCAGTGCGCGACAGTCTGGCGACAGTCGGATACGAGAGCTCACCGGTACTGGGACCCGTGCCCTCCCTTACCACACTCGTCGACATCCCCGCACTCTTCGTCACCCCGTACGGCCCCGCCGCCCGATGAAGCACCCCCTTCCCACGCCAAGGGGGCTCTGCCGCGTCCCTGGGCCTTGGGGCGAAGTGACAACTCCGCTCACCGCACCGGCGGGTTCCTCCTGGAGGGACGGGTCGCGTGGGAAGGAATTAGCCATTCCATCTCGGCTCGCGCATCACAAAACGGCCATACTTGCACCATTTCTAATGGAGTAATGGCCGAATTGCAGCTCATTGCTTACCGAGCCTTGTCTTCTTTCGTCCGTGCTGAAAAAATCCCGCGAGACGCCACCACCTGAAATGATCAAAGAATTCATAGCCGGGAATCCGAACGATCGAATTCCGTTTCGGCTATTCACTTCGATGGAGGAGTTGAGACAGTTTTGACTTCGATGCGTTCCGCTGTCGGAGCCGCCCTGACTGCCGTGGTAGCGGTGGTAAGCCTTATCGCGGGACCCGCGCAAGCGGCTTCCGACGGCGCCGTGGTTCAGACCAATCCGAGCGTTCCGGCGCTCCACACTTACAACCCGAACGCCCCGCTGGGCAGCTTCGACAACCCGGAGATCCTGGACGGGCAGGACCAGGCGCTTCTCAGCCCTCGGCAGTTCAAGAACCTGATCGCCGCCAAGCAGGCGCGCCTGGCGCAGGCAAAAGCAGGAGAGACGTCCAAGATCGCCGGCGGCTGCGTCATCGGAGCGTACTGGTCGACCTGTAAGCAGTACCCGGGCTTCGGTCAGGTCAATCTGGCGACCGAACTCCGCTCGGACCACCACGAGTACGCTACCCAGCAGGGGTGGATTTACGGCTCCGGCATGTGGGAAACCTACATGGATATTTCCTGGAACGGAGGGGCCAATTGGTACGGCCGGGAGAGCCTCGTGATCAATTCAACAAGCTGGGGCGCCTTTGAGTATGACGGCCCGCCAAATGTCGCCCGCGGCTGCCTGCACAACATGGCCACGCACTATGTCGGGTGCACCGGCTGGCACTGAAGGACGGTAAAATCCAGACCTCCTTCTTGCACAGCTCCACCGCGTGATCGTCACGCTCGAGGGCTTTACGGGCGGCTGCCCGCCAGGACCAGACGTGCCGTTTCAGCAGCCGCCGTACCGTCGCCACCGACAGGCGCACGCTCGCGCGCGGAGTAGCAGTCAGCGGCTGGCCGACCTATGCAGCCGAGCTCGCAATAGAGAGCCGGCGATTCCCCCGGCCAGCTGCGCGGCAGACCCACAACTCTACGAGGTGCCAAGCTCTCCTGCGGAGTGCGGCTCCCGGCCGTCTGGGTGCCGTTGGCAAGACGTCCAGGGGGTGAGCGCTGAGGCCGAGATGACCTCTCGGCCTTTGGGGTATCCCAGGTCGATCCGCGCCGCCTGGTCGAAGGAAAAGTCGACCTCGACAAGCCGTACAGCAGCGGCCGGTGCCGCGGGAAGCTCGGATATCAAGAGCGGCTGTGTCGGCACGCCGTATCGCGTGTAGCGATCGTCGTGCTCCTCGTCCCAGGCGAACAGATACGGCGCCCGTTCCAGCTCGATGACGCAGTGCTGAGGACAATCATCCTCCACGCACTCCGCATCGAACCACTCCGGGTGCCGTGTCTTGGCCCAGGCCGTAGCCTCGTCCAAGGTCTGTTCATGGGTGTTTGCCGCCGAGGGCACCGGGCCGAACGCGGAGTAGAACAACCCGACTCGGCCGAACGGATCTACCGCCCACCAGTGGAACTGGAGTCCCCAACGAGGATGTGCAAAAGTGCTCGATACCGTCACGGGATAAGCATATTGGAAGCGCCGTCACTCCTTCTGTGCCGCCGGGCCTGACCTACGGCGAAGCCTGGCGTTCGTTCCTTTCCGATACGGCCGGACCGGTTGTCCAGCTGAGCGCTGCAGGCCCTGGTCTCAGCGACGACCGCGTGGCCGACTCGGGTGCTGCTCTTTCTCAGCGACATCCTGACCCCGGCACAACAACGACCAATCCTCAAACCACCAACAAATGCTCCCGGGTTACACCTACGCAGCCATGCGTGCGATCCGTGCTTAGACCGTGTCTCACGTGGCGATCCTGGCGATCTTCTTGTAGCAGGTCATGACTGCGGCGAGTCCGAGGAAGGCGAGGAAACGACTGCCCTTGCGTTCATAGCGGACGGTCAGGCGGCGGTATCCGAGGAGCCAGGAAATCGACCTCTCGACCTTCCATCGGTGTCTCCCGAGTCGTTCGGAGGACTCCACGCCCGGCCGGGCGATCCGTGGAGTGATGTGGCGTTCGCGTAGCCACGCCAGGTTGCCGGCGGAGTGGTACGCCTTGTCGGCGCGAACCTTATCGGGGTGTCGGCGACGGGGCCGCGACGTGAGCGGACGGCCGGGATCCCGAGGATGAGCGGGCGAAGTGCTTGGACGTCGTTGACGTTCGCGGCGGACACCCCGACGACCACGGGCAGGCCCTGCGCGTCGGTCAGAACGTGCAGCTTGCTGCCCGCTTTGCCTCGGACAACCGGATTCGGCCCTGTCAGTGGACCCTTCTTCTTCGCGCGTACCGAAGCGGCATCGATGATCACGGAACTCCAGTCGAGTCCGCCACGGGCCCCGATCTCGTCCAAGACCACGCGGTGCAGCCGACGCCACACTCCGGATGCGGTCCAAGCGGAGAACCTCCGGTGAGCCGTCGCCGGCGACACTCCGAACGTCGGTGGCAGATATCGCCACGCGCACCCGCTGATCAGCACGTACACGATGGCTGTGAACACGGCGCGTTGGTCGATCGGGGCGGTGTCACCGCCCTGCGGGCGCAAGCGGAAAGACGGCAGTACCGGCTCGACCATGGCCCGTAGAACATCCGGCACGAGCCGCTGCGGCAGGTCCCCGCCCATGAACGATCAGGGTGCCGCTGCCGGCCGGCTCCAGGCGAGGGGCACTACAGGCGTTGGGATGGCCGACCCTCCACCTCAGAATGAGCCTTTCCAACCTGCCGGCGTGGCTGGCAGGTTGGGGCACCTGCGCGAGGTGGACGACGAAGCTCCTGGTAGACGGGTTCACGACCAAGATCACCCGCGCCGACCAGGAGCTTCGCGTGCTTGTTCACCCTTCCCCAAGCTCTCGGCTTCGCTCGAGCAGGGGAGACCCCATTCGATCGATCTGTCCAGCGCACACCTTCGTCACCTTGCCCGGTGCCCGGCCGCTCACCGCCGCAAGATCGGCACCCGATGGCGTCGCATCACACCGAGCCGGCAGGCGCTTCTGGTCCTGGCTCACCTGCGCCGCGGCGACACCTGCGCTCGGCTGGCCGCCGCGTTCGGCATCGGGATCGCGACCGTCTACCGTTACGTCAGCGAAGCGATACAGGCCCTGGCCGCACTCGCCCCAGCCTGGCCGAGGCGATGCGGACCGCACGCCGGCCGGCCTTCGTCATCCTCGACGGGACGCTCCCGCCGATCGACCGGATCGCCGCCGACACCCCGTACCACTCCGGCAAGCACAAGCGCCACGGCATGAACGTCCAAGTCCTCACCGACCCATTCGGACGGCCGCTGTGGGCTTCGTCCGTGCTCCCCGGCTCCGCTCACGACCTGACCGCCGCCCCTACCCACGGCATCGTCGACGCACTCGCCGAGGCCGGACTGAAGCGCTGGGCCGACAAGGCTCATCGGGGCGCCGGCGGTTCCCTCCGGGTGCCCTTCCGCGGCCGTCGCCTCAAGCGGTGGCAGCGCAGGCACGACAGCACCCATGCCAGGATCCTTCCCCAAGCTCTCGGCTTCGCTCAAGCAGGGGAGGCCCCATCCTCGGCGAGCAGGCCATGGCCACCCTCAAAGGCCGGCGGCCCCTGCGGAAGCTCCGCCGCGGCACCAACCGCATCACCGACCTGGTGAAGGCCGTCCTCGTCCTTCACCACGCATCAGCGTGAGGTTGGAAAAAGGCTCCCTACGTTGTTCTGCGGGATGCGGTCGGCCCTTCGTATGGTTGACCCGCCCAGGGGTGTCGGGTGTGGTTCAAAAGGCTCTGCCACTTGT
>NZ_JNWK01000121.1 GCF_000716445.1 Streptomyces wedmorensis | reverse complement strand
GCCCCCCCCCGCCACTCCACCGGCCCCCCGCCGCCCGGCGGAGGAGACCCACCACGAGCCCCACCCCGCCCCGACACAGACACCGGCACAGGCCCCCAGCCCCCTCCAGGCCGCCGCTCCCGCCCCCCTGGGAACCCCCCGTACCGTCTACGGCCCTCCCGAGGCCCGCCGTCCCGCCGCCGTGCAGGCGATCCGGGACGCCGAGGGACCCGTGCTCGTCGTCACGTCGGACCCGGCGGTCTGGGCGTCGACGAAGGACGGGCGCGGAAAGCTCGGCCCGGTGCTCGTCCACGACGTCGGCCACCTCTGCGACACGCCCGCCCGACTGCACTGGTCGCCGTCCGAGCGGTGCGAGGACCCGGCGGTGGCGCAGGAACGGGCCGTCGCCCTGCTGGCTCCCGTACGCCCGCACTCCCGTCTGGACGCGGCCACCGCCGACACCGCGGAAACGCTCCTGCGCTGCTGGCTGCACGCCGCCGCCGTCGACGGCCGCCCGTTCCGGCAGGTCCACCGATGGGCCCAGGGCGCGGGCGCCCACGAGCCCGTACGGATCCTCCGCGGCCACCCCAAAGCCGCCTCCGGCCATGCGGGGCTCCTGGAGTCGGCACTCACCGCCCACCCGGAAAGCCGCCGCCTGGCACAGGAACTGACGGCCCGTGCGCTCGCCGCGCTGTCCTCGGTCCACATCCGGGAGTCCTGCACTCCGAATCGAACGGATTCGCTGGCGCTCGCATCTTTCATCGCCGAAGGGGGCACCCTCTACGTGGTGGGCGAGGCGATCGAGGACCCCCGCACCCACCCCGGCGCGATGCCGCTCCTCACGGCTCTCGCCGCAAGCGTGGTCGAGCACGGCCGCCGCATGGCCGCACGGTCATCCGACGGTCGGCTCGACCCACCAATGACCCTCGTCCTCGACGACGTCGCCGCCGTGGCACCGCTCCCCCGCCTCCCGGAGCTCCTCGCCACCGGCCACGCCCAGGGCCTCCCGACCCTGGCCCTGATGCGCTCCCGCGAGCAGGCCCGTGCCCGCTGGCCGGAGGACTCGCTCAGCCGCTGAGGAGCGGAACTACCCGGCCGGACGCAGCAGCTCGAACTCCAGCTCCTGCGCGTCCTCCTGGCCGTGCAGGGCGACCCGGACACCGGTGTCCACGAACCCCATCCGCCGGTACGCCGCCTGGGCCCGCACGTTCTCGCCGTGGACGTACAGCCGCACCCGCTCGACCCCCTGCTCCAGCGACCACGACCACTCCACCGCCGCCTCGTACAGCGCGTCGATCACCCCGGAGCCGCGTGCCTCGTCCCGTACGAACACGCCCACCACATGCGTCTGCTCGACCGCGGGCACGTCCCCGAAGTACGTCTCGGTGCCGGCCCGCTCCACGAGCACCGTCACCGTGCCGAGCCACCGCCCGTCCGCCGCCTCCGCCACGAACTGGCGCACGTCACCGGGCCCGTCCTCCGACGCCCCCTCCGTCCGCTCCTGCCAGAACGAGTCGGGACGCGCGACGGCGTCCTCGTACGTATCCAGGAACGCGAGGTGCGCGACCGGGTCGCGCAGCGCCACGAGCCGCAGCTCCCGGCCCTCCTCCCACTCGTCGGAACGGATCACACGTATCGAGAAGTCCATGCCGAGCATCCTCGCCCGTCTCCGCCGCTCCGACAAGGAAATTCCTGGTCAGCGCCCCTCGTCGTACCGAGGTACCACGCCCGCTCCCCACCTCCCGCCCACGGTCGGACGAACCCCCGGCACCCGCTCCCTACCGTCGGGGACATGATCCGAGCAGAGAACCTCACCAAGCGCTACGGGGACACCACCGTCGTCCGGGACCTCGGCTTCACGGTCCACCCCGGCACCGTCACCGGCTTCCTCGGCCCCAACGGCGCCGGCAAGTCGACCACCCTCCGCATGCTCCTCGGCCTCGACGCCCCGACCCGCGGCCACGCCACCGTCGACGGCCGCCCCTACGCCGCCCACCCCGCCCCGCTCACCCGCGTCGGCGTGCTCCTCGAAGCCCGCTCCGTGCACCCCGGCCGCTCGGCGTACGACCACCTCATGGCCCTCGCACACACCCACGGCATCCCCCGCGCACGCGTGGAGCGGGTCCTCGCCCTCACCGGCCTCACCCACGTCGCCCGCAAACGCGTCAAGGGCTTCTCCCTCGGCATGGGCCAGCGCCTCGGCATCGCCGCCGCGCTCCTCGGCGACCCGGCCACCGTCATACTCGACGAACCGGTCAACGGCCTCGACCCCGAGGGCGTCCTGTGGATCCGAACCCTCCTCAAGTCCCTGGCCGCCGAAGGCCGGACCGTCCTCGTCTCCTCCCACCTGATGAGCGAGACGGCCCTCACCGCCGACCACCTGATCATCATCGGCAAGGGCCGCCTCCTCGCCGACACCACCGTCGACGAGCTCGTACGGTCCTCGGGCGGCGCCTCCGTCAAGGTCGTCACCCCCGAGCCCGACCGGCTGCGCGGCCTGCTGCCCGGCGCCCAGGTCACCGTCGAGGCCCCCGACACCCTCCTCGTCACCGGCCCCGACGCCCCGGAGATCGGCCGCACGGCCGCCGCCCACGGCCTCGCCCTCCACGAACTCACGCCCCGGGCAGCCTCCCTGGAGCAGGCGTTCATGGCCCTCACCCACGACTCCGTCGAATACCAGGGAGCCCCCGCATGACCACCCCCGCGCCCGCCCACGCCCTCACCACGACCCGCGTCCTCCGCTCGGAGTGGCACAAGCTGTGGACGGTCCGCTCCACCTGGATCACCGTCCTCACCGCCGCCGCGCTCCTCCTCGGCGTCGGCATCCTCATGGGCGCCACCTACACCTCCGACGGCGGCGACTCCGACGTCGACACCGTCGTCCTCGCCCTGTACGGCTCCCAGCTCGGCGGCATCGCCCTCGCCGTCCTCGGCATCCTCGTCACCGCCGGCGAGTACGCGACGGGCATGATCCGCGCCACCCTCACCGCCGTCCCCCGCCGCCTCCCCGTCCTGTGGGCGAAGGCAGCCGTCTACACCACCGTCGTGTTCGCGGTCTCCTTCCCGACCGCCCTGCTGACCTTCCTGACGGCCCAGTTCTTCCTCTCCGACACCGACCAGGCCGCCTCCCTCACCGACGACGGCGTCCTCGCCGCCATCGCGGGCAACGCCGCCGGCGTCACCCTCCTCGGCCTGATCGCCCTCGGTCTCGGCGCCGGCCTCCGCTCCGTCCCGGGCGCCATCGGCGCCTTCGTCGGCGGGGTCCTGATCGTGCCGGAGATCCTCGGCATGCTCCCGTACGAGGCGATGGACACGGCCGTCCGCTACTTCCCCACCCAGGCCGCCGGCGCCCTCGGCTCCGCGACCCCGCTACCCGGCGCGGCCTCCCCCGGCGCCGCCCTCCTCGCCCTGCTCCTGTGGGCGGCCGTGGCGGTCGCCGTGCCCGCGCTGTTGCTCAAGCACCGCGACGTATGAGGATGATGACCCGGTGATCACCCAGGAGACACCGCAGCCGACGGGGACGACGGGCCCGAGCAGGCACGCACAGCGCCTGCTCGCCCGGGCCCGCGCCTTCGACGCCCGGCACCCCTGGGTGTGGGACGGGGCGCTCACCGCACTGTGGACGGTGGCGGCCCTCGTCGACGCCGCAGGCGGCTGGCGGAACACCGCCCGCGACCCGGGCGTCCCCGTCTGGCTCGTGTTCACCCTGAGCCTGGCCCTCACCGTGCCCCTCTACTGGCGCCGGCGTCACCCCCTGGCCGTCCTGACGGTGATGGCCTGCGCGGTCCTCGTCAGCGACGCGTCCGGAGCCTTCCTCCAGGCCTCGTACCTCCAGATGCTCCCGCTCTTCCACATCGCGCTCAGCCGACCGCCCCGCGCCCTGCTGGTGTCCTTCGCCCTGCTGCTGCCCCCGCTCGTCACGGGCGGGGTCCGCTTCCCCACCCAGAGCTGGGACCAGCGCATCGTCCCCACCCTGTGGGCGTACGCGCTCGTCGCCCTCCTCGGCATCGCGGTCCGCTCCCGCAAGGACCACACCGCCGCTCTCGTCGACCGCGCCCGCCGCCTGGAGGTCGAACGCGACCAGGAGGTCCGGCTCGCCGCCGCCGCCGAACGCACCCGCATCGCCCGCGAGATGCACGACATCATCGGCCACAACCTCTCGGTCATCACCGGCCTCGCGGACGGCGGCCGCTACGCGGCGGCCAAGAGCCCGGAGCGCGCCGCCCAGGCCCTCGAAGCCATCGGCACGACGAGCCGCGAGGCCCTCGCCGAACTCCGCCGTCTCCTCGACGTCCTGCACGACGACGACCAGGAAGCAGTCCGCGAC
Source organism: Streptomyces wedmorensis (assembly GCF_000716445.1). Taxonomy (GTDB): domain Bacteria; phylum Actinomycetota; class Actinomycetes; order Streptomycetales; family Streptomycetaceae; genus Streptomyces; species Streptomyces wedmorensis. The sequence continues at coordinate 1,286 of NZ_JNWK01000121.1, read as the reverse complement.
CCCCAGCCCACCCTGTCCGACCTCGACGCCCTCGTCACCGGCGTACGGAAGGCTGGTCTCCCGGTGCACCTCGACCTCCCCGCCGACCCGCCGGTCCACCCCCTCTCACCGGGTGCCCAACTGACGGTCTACCGGGTCGTCCAGGAGGCCCTCACCAACACCCTCAAGCACGCGGGTCCGGGCGCCCGGGCGACGGTCACCCTCACTCACACGCCCGACGACGTACGGGCCGACATCACGAACACCCCGGCGGCCGGCGCCCCCCGCCCGGACCAGGCCCGAGAGCGAGGTCGCGGCCAGGGACTCACCGGAATGCGCGAGCGCGCGGCCCTCTACGACGGCACACTCGAATGCGGCCCCCTGCCGACCGGCGGCTGGGCCGTCCGGCTCCGACTTCCCCAGAAGGACTCCTCCTCGTGACGACCGTTCTCATCGCGGACGACCAGCCGATGCAGCGCTTCGGCTTCCGCATGCTGCTGGAGAGCCAGGACGACATGACCGTCGTCGGCGAGGCCTCGAACGGCACCGAGGCCATCCGCCTGGTCGACCGTCACCACCCCGACCTCGTCCTGATGGACATCCGCATGCCCGGCCTCGACGGCATCGAGGCCACCCGCCGCATCATCGCCACGGGCGCCCGCACCCGCGTCCTGATCGTCACCACCTTCGACCTCGACGAGTACGCGTACGACGGCCTCCGCGCCGGCGCCAGCGGCTTCCTGGTGAAGGACGCCCAGCCGGAGGAACTCCTCGCCGGCATCCGCGCGGTCGCCGCCGGCGACGCCGTCGTCGCCCCGAGCCTCACCCGCCGTCTCCTGGACGCCTACATCCACCACCTCCCCCCGTCCCCCACGGTGGACGCCGCTCCCCGCCCCGAGGACCCCCGCCTCGCCCCCCTCACCGAACGCGAGCGCGAGATCCTCACCGTCATCGGCCAGGGCTGGTCCAACACCGAGATCGCCGACCGCCTCCACCTCGCCGAATCCACGGTGAAGACCCACGTCGGCCGCATCCTCGCCAAGACCGGCACCCGCGACCGCGTCCAAGCGGTGATCCTCGCCTACGACACCCAGCTCGTCACGCCGGCCTGAACGGCCCCGCGGACACGGAAAGCCCTGTGGACACGGAAAGTGCCGTAAACGCAGAAAAGCCCCGCACCATGAGGTGCGGGGCTTTCCCACAATGATTGTTCGGCGGTGTCCTACTCTCCCACAGGGTCCCCCCTGCAGTACCATCGGCGCTGAAAGGCTTAGCTTCCGGGTTCGGAATGTAACCGGGCGTTTCCC
>NZ_JNWK01000120.1 GCF_000716445.1 Streptomyces wedmorensis | reverse complement strand
AACTCGGCGTCAAGGCCGCCGTCGAGCGCGGCGACCTGGAGCGCGCCGCCCAGCTGGAGACGGCCTTCGACGCCAGGGTCGAGCAGCGCGCCACCGGCGACAGCGAGAGCCCCACCGCAACGGGCGCACGAGCCCGGACACCCGAAGGCGAGGTCTCGCGGGAGGCCGAAACCCCGGACCTGCCTGAGCCCACGCCGGGACCGGCCGAAACCCCGGACCTGCCCGGCGGCCGTACGGTGGACCCCACCGGAGACCGGACGGGGAGTACGGACCCGCTCCAGCCGGGCAGCGAAACCCTGACGCGGCAGCCCGAAACCCTCGACACCACCGGCACCCAGGCCCCGCCGACACCCGAGCAGCTCCTCGCCCGCCAGGCCGGACCACGCACCGACGACCCCCTGGACGCGGTCCTGACCGGCGCCGCCGACGAACAGGGAATGCTGCCCTCGCAGCTCGGGCGAAGCCTGGAGGAGATGGTCAGCGAGCCCCACCGGGTGCGGGAGCTGTTCCAGGCGGTCGCCGACGCCCGCGACACGGGCCGCCTTGAGCAGGCGCGCGCCGCGCTGGAGGAGCTGGCGGCGCACACGCAGGCCGCCGAGGAGCGGCCCCGCCGAACTCAGACGGCAACTGGACGACGCGGTAACCGAGGCGTTCGAAGCACAGACGAACGCGATCGCTCACGACGCCGACGCCCGCCAGGTCACCCAGCTCTACAAGGCCGTCACCGACGCACGCAACACCGGCCGCCTGAAGGAGGCGACCACAGGCCTCGACGCGCTGCGCTCCCTCGCCCAGACCGCCGAGCAGCAGTCGTTCACCCGCTTCGCGACCCCCGAGACCACCGAAACCCAGACACCGCCCCGGACCACGACACCCGAACCGGCCCAGGACACGCCGGCCCCGGAGCAGGCCCAGGACACGCCGGCCGCCACGGAGCAGTCGATCTTCGACGTCCTCGGCGGCGTGATGCCGGTGCGACCGGAGATGGTCAGCAGCCCTCCCATCGGGGCCGCGCCCCAGCAGGCCGTGGTGGAACCCCGGCAAGCCCAGGCGCCGCAGGCGCAGACGCCAGACCCGGCGCCCGAGACCGCCCTCTTGGAGGACTACGCCGGCGCCGGCAGCCTCCAGGCCCTGCAGGATCTGTCCCAGGTCGTCGACATCACCGGCCTGCGCGCGTTCGAAGCCGGCCCCTATCAGCGACTGGACTTCGAGAACCGGCTGCTCGCCCGCACCATCGTGGGCGACACGATGCACTTCCCGCTGACCATCGCCGCGAACGGCGAAGGGCTCGAACAGCGCAGTCCGCTGGAGTACTGGACCATCGCCGCCGTCGCCCAGACCCTCTTCCCCGCCGGCTCCGGCGCTGCGTCACCCGAAGCGATCGCCCGCGCCCAAGGCCTCGCCGATCGCATCCGCGAGGACCGGGGCCTGCCAAGGTCCAAGGGCATGAGGGGCGGCGTAGGACAGCCCGGCAACCAACGCCTCACGCAGGGCAGCACGTCACGGGGCAGCCGCTTGCAGCAGGAATTGTCCCCAGCGGCCTCCAAGGTGCACGCCATGACGGCGCCACAACTCATGACGGCCATGGCCCAGTTGCCGCAGAAGCAGTCCGACGAGCTGACAGCCAGAGCCTGGCAGTTACTGGCGACGTACTCCGATCCGAGCGCCCAACCTCTGAACGAGGAAGGGCGACAGCGAGTGGAGGTCCTCCGGCGCGTGTGGGCGGTGCGCCACGCACTTCATCTGGCCGAAGAGGACAACGCGTCCGACACGGTGGCAGTGGAGCTGGCCCAGTACTACGCAGGCGAGGTCACCTTCAGCTTCCGGCCGGCGCCCCGCCACACCACGTACGCCTTCCCCATGGACCCGATCCCGGTGAGCGAGTCTCCCTCTGTCGGTACACCTTTTTCTGGGTTGCACGGGGAAGAATTCAGCGTCGCCGCTCTCCAAAGCGGCTCCGGAGACGAAACCGGTGTCTCGCACCAGGAGCAGATGGAGGAGGAGTCCGAGGCGACCGCACCGACACCGGACGACCAGTTGATGGAGGTGGACGAGGAGAACCAGGAGGACGAGGCCGTTGCCGGCGGGGGCGGTGCCGTACGGACGGCTATGGACGCCGCGTTCGAGGCCGCGTTCGGGGAGCTGCTTGACGACCAGTTGATGGAGGTGGACGAGGAGAACCAGGAGGAGGAGGCCGTTGCCGGCGGGGGCGGTGCCGTACGGACGGCTATGGACGCCGCGTTCGAGGCCGCGTTCGGGGAGCTTGGAGAAGACGCCGACTGGTGGGAGGGGGATCTTGAGGCGGCCTTCGGCGAGGAGGGTGGGCTGGATGAGGATTATCTGCTGTTCGAGGACGCCGATTCGTCAGCGGACGGCCGAGCGGACGAGCAGGCGCCGAGGGGCGATGCCGTCAGTGACACCGGGAGTGTGAGTTCCGAGGAATCGTGGTCCTCGGGTGTGTCGGCGGTGTCGCAGGCGCAGGAACTGACCGTCGCGGGGCTGCGGGAACTTGAGCGGGCGGCGGACAGCGAAGCGGAGAGCTGGTACACCGGCCGGACCGAGCAGCAGGCGCGCCGGCGGCGTGCCGAGCTGCTGGGGAGCTGGGGGGCGGATGCCACGGCGTATCCGGTGCTGGTGGAACATCTGCGCCAGGTCGTGCCGGGGGACGCTCCGCCGAAGGAGACCAACCTCCTGTTGTTGCTGCTGTCGCTGACCCCGCGGGCGCTGGCGGTTCCCGTCGAGCAGTTGGGCACGTGGCTCAAGCCCGGGCGGCCGCCGACCAGAAACGGCATCCTCGGTGGGCTCGGCACTCTCCACGGCGTCTACCGGGAAGTGCCCTTGGAGCTTGGTGCCCGCAGCCGGCCGCCGGGTGAGGAGTCGGCTGAGCGCCGTGCGTCCGTGCTGGCTGAGCTGTCGCGGCTGTCGGGGCTTGCCGTGTGGCATCGCGGGCGGCTGACCGCGCGTGCGGTGACGGTCCTGGGCAGCTGGGCGGTGGAGCTGGGATACCAGCAGGCCGTGAGCGAGTCCAGGGCCCAGGTGGAGGGGATCGCGACGGTGCTGTTCGGGCACGCCGGTGAGCGGGCGGTGGCCTTCGTCGAGCAGCATCTGGACCTCGCGGGCATCCCGCACGACGCCTCGCCCCGGTACGGGGCGCGTGATCTGCAGGGTGTCGAGGACGACGAGCCGGTGACCGCGATGGACCGGCTGCGGCTGGCGAAGATCACGGCTGATGTCCACGCGTTCCACTACGGCAGCGTCAACGTCATCCGGATCGCCGCGATCCTCGCCGGCCGCGACGACCCCGGCCCGGGCGATATGCACCGCGCGCTGGACATGCTGGAGTACGCCGGCTACAGCGAACTCCTGCGCGGCACCACCCTGTGGGATATCCCCGCCACCGCCCCGGACGCCTCCCTGGAAACCCGCACCCGCATCGAAGGCACCGTCACCGTGCGCGAGGAGAGCGGAGAGCTCACCGACACCGGCCGCGCCCTGCTCCAGACGGAGGCGGTCAGGATCGCCACCGCCCAGGCCGCCCGCCTGGGCGGCGTCGACCTCGACGCCCTGCTTCCCCAGATCTTCGCCACCGCCCACCAGCACACCGGCCGCCGCATCCTGCGCCGCTGGCTCACCGAGGCGGGCCTGCGCACCCTCACCCGCCAGGAACGGCCCCTCGCCCACGCCCTCGACGCCCTGCACACCTCACGCCACCTGGTCGAACAAGCCGCCCAGAGCGGCGACCACCTCGAAGCCGACCTGAGCCAGTTCGCCGACCTGTACTTCTCCGAGGTGGAATCCGACCCGCAGCCAGCCAGATCCTTCCCCACCTCCCCCGCGCCCAGGCCATCGCCCTGGCCGACACCTGGCACCACACCCTCGCCTACCTCACCCGCCACACCCCACCCAAAACCGACAACGCCACCACCGCAGACCCCACAGTCACCAGCATCCCGGCTACCACGCCCAACGCCTACGCCGACCTCCTCACCAGCGCGCAAGAAGCCGCCGAAGAGCAGAACACCTACCGGCTCGACTACCAGGCGATCGCCACCCGCCTTTTCAGCCCTCACTCCACCCCCACCCCCGCCCTCCTCGCCACCCTGATCGCCCTCGCCACTCACCTAGTACCCCCGGCCCTCAAAGTCACCCCCGAAGCCGCAGAAGCCACCGCACGCCTCATCATCTTCCTCATGGGGGACGACGAACCCCAGCTCCCCGAAAACCCCACGCTGACCCAGATGATGGACTACGCCATCTGGAGCGCCGCCCACACCATCGCCAACAGCCACAAGAACGACACACTGAACATGAGCGACATCGCCCGCTCCATCTGGAAAGAAGGGTACGGACATCACCAGTCTTTGTTGGTGGGCTGGCTCATGGCAGCCGGCCTCACCGGCGCACTACCGAGCCGGTGGAGGGATTTTACCCACTTCAAGCCACTGGCTGATGAAATGCATGGCTCCACAAGAGAATTCAGAACCCCCAACTTCATGTACCTCGCTCGAAAGTTTCCCCATGATTTGAATCATCAACAGATCCATAACCATAGGGGTGACATCTACAACGGCCTGTACACGGTCTGGGGGCTGGATGACTCACCGCTTCTCCAAGGCGGTGTGCGGTACCGCCTCGCGCGGGCCGCTCGCGAGGAACGTGACCGTTCCGGCAGCTCTGATCCGGCGACCATCGCGGCCGGGCTCCTGGGGATGGAGCAGCCCGGCATCGACCAGGTCGTGCTCGTTCAGGAGCTGCTCCGCCCGGACTTGAACCTGCAGGACCCGCAGTTCCCGGGACTTGCCCAGATCATCGTGGATGCCGTCGGCAACAGGCGGCCTCCCGCGATTCCCGGGCCTGGCAGCAGCACGCAAGCGAAGGAGGCGTGGAACCAGCTGCCCGAGCCACAGAAACTGAGCCGCCGTATCGACCGCGCAATCTACAACGCGGCAGCTTCCATCGTCCGGACAGGACAATATCGCCCCACCGAAATAGCCCGTTCCGTCTACCCGGAGCCCGACGCGCTCAAGAATGGGCGCAATTGGATGCTATTGCGGGGCTGGCTGGAGGCTTTCGGGCTGGAGGTCTACCACCCGGCCCGTCCTGGCAAACGCGAATTGGTGCGCGCCATGGATGAGTTCTTCGACGAGATATGGGAAGCCATCGATGCCGGTGAGGACATCGGCGTCCTCGGTGGCTTCGAGAACATCAACGACGAAACAGGCCTGAGCCGCATGTCGAAATATTGGGCCGGCACGTCGTGGTTGCAGGCGCTTGGAATGATCGGTGCGCCGATCACGGCCGGGAGCGTGCGCGGCAGAGTCCTGGAGCGGGTCCGGGTGCTGGTGGATCAGGGCGTGGATGATACGGACGAGTTGGCGCGGAAGGCGTTTGGGACCAGGCGGGTGTTTCCGTCGCAGGTGGCGGCGGCGAAGCAGATGATGAGGCTGTTCGACCGTGGCGTGATCTCCACGCGGCTACCCGTACTGGCGGATCGGCTTGTGTCCTACCACGCCGGGCCGGTGATGGTGCCTCCCGGGGTGGGCAGCACGCTGCAGCAGCGGATCGACTACGCCATCTGGCGGGCGGCCACCGCCGTCCAGGAGGGGCGGAAGATCGCTCTGGGCCGGCTGGCGGAGCTGGTGTTCAACGGGGCTCCGCACACCAGCGTGCACCCGCCGATGGTGTGGCACGCGACCTCGCCCATCGGGCGCACCGCCCGCCGGTACTTCCTGCTCGGCGTGCTGGCCGCGGCCGGGCTGCGGCCCGCCTACCGGATGGGTTCCTCGGTGGCCCGGAACATGGCCACCATCGTGGGCGAGTTCCAGCTGCAGAAATCCCTCGACGGCGCGGGCGCCAGCCCGCACTCCACCACGGTGGAGATCTTCGCCTACCGGCATGTGCCCCACACCTACCAGTCGTTCATCTGGGGCCTGCTGGAGACCCTCGGCCTGCGCGGCACCTCCCTCCCCTCGGACGGGCTTCGCGCCCAGATGCACCGGGCCGTCACCCAGATGCTGGCCCAGCAACCCGATGCGACCGCCCAGCAGGTAGGTGAACTGTTGTTCGGCACCGGTGAACTCAATCCCGAGGCTCTCACCGCCACCAGCCTCTGGATGAAGACAGCCACCCCCCGCCGACTCACCGCACACCAGCCCACCACCAGCACGGGCGGAGGCGTCACGTCGCCGGGCGTGAACGCCTCACTCGCCCGGCAGGCCGGCTACGTCGTCGCCGCCACGCTCCACGCCCGCACACAGCCCGGCTACATGGGCGACGACATCCCGGCCCTGGTCCAGGACCTGTTCGGCATCGCCACCGACCCCTTCGGCCTGGCCCTGGTCACCGGCATCCTCGAAGGCACGGCACTGACCGGCCTCAACAACCACCACGACCCCGAGCAGGCCCGCACCCTCCTGGGTACCGCCCTCACACTGACCCAGGCCCGCGCCCTGCACGACGAGGCCGGGCGGCAGAAATTCAGCCACGGCCGCATTGTCATCTCCCACACCACGGACGGCGTGATCCCTCACCGCCAGCACCACTACCACGCCCGCACCCGCGGCCTGCTCGCCGGCCGCGGTGTGCTGCCCGTCCCCCGCCCCGGCACCCCCCTGCACCGCCTCCACCAGGACATCGTCCAGCACGCCCGCACCATCGAGGACACCCACGGCACCCTCACCCTCGACGACATCGACGACATCGCCTACACCGTCCTGCACTTGACCACCCCGCCGGACGAACACCAGCACCACGTCATCAAAGAACTCCTGCGCCCCCACGGGATCAATGTCACCGAAACCCGCAACCCCACCACCAACCCCGCCACCCCCCACCACAGCGACAGCGACAGCGACAGCGACAGCGACAGCGACAGCGACAAGGGCGACGGCCCCCGCCCCATGGACCTCGACTCCGAGGACACCACCCGCGACCAGCGGCCGCCCTCCGAGTCTCTCGGCTCGCCCAGCATCCAGGACGTCCTCGAAGGCCACACCACCACCAGCCGCACCGTAACGGCCGAGGACCTGACGGCCGTCGCACTCGCCGACCTGGAGACACTGCGCCGGCAAGCCCCCGAGGAACCCGACCACACACAGGGCTACGACCCGGCCAAGGCAGCCGACTACGCCATGACGCTCGCCCTCGCACCCTCAACCCTCAGCACACCCCTAGACAGCTATGACGTCTTGGAGCAGCTCGCCGATAAGGCTAAGCAACAAGGCCGCCTCCTCACCGCCAACAGCTTGCTCTTCGCATCCGGGGGCCGGGTCATGCTCCCCCGTAACGTCAAGTGGATAGACGCGTCGACCATGAAGAAAACGTTCGATATCTTCTGGCAGGCGAAGAAGGACCAAGAAACCTATGCCTCGAAGAGGGTGGCACGCCTGCTGATCGGCGACGGACGAGGTACGCCCGAAAACGTCGCTCGCGTGGTGCGCAGCTACTGGATGGCGGCAGGTCTCGGTGACTACGTCATCGCTCCGAACGGGGCACGGGACGTGGTGCGGAAAGCGGTGTACGAACTGGCCGACGTGTTCACCACGGCCGGCAAACAGCCCGATCACCGGCTGATCGCCCAGCGGATCTACGCAGCCGGAGAGGAACCGCTCGAAAGCCAGGTCCTCATCGTGGAGGAGTTCTTGCGGCAACACGCCGAGTCAGCCCCCCTCACGGAAACCTCGGACACCGCCGCGCCGACCGACCTCGACGCCATCCCCCTGGACGACCTTGAGAAGCTGGGCGAGGCCGTACCTGTACTTCCCACAGAGCCGTTCAGCGACCCACAGCTGGCGGCCGACTACGGGACAGCTCTCGCCCTGGCCCACTCCCGCTCCGGCACGCCCGTCGATCCCGCCCCCTACACCACGTACCTGACGCAGGACGCCGACAAGTTCTCCAGAACAGCAGCGGGACTGCTGTTCGCCGGCGGAGCCACAGTCAAAGTGGACAGAAAGTCCCTGAGATATATCACCTCGGCGTTTCTGCGGCAGAACATTGACATCGTCCGCGAACAGCGAAGCAATAACATTCCTCATAACGCCCACTCTGCCGCGATGGCCACGGCGGGAGCACAGGTGGCCAGGAACTATGTGCGGGGTTTCTGGATGGCGGCAGGGCTCGGCGAATACACCATCACGGAGGGCGGGGCGCGGGACGTGGTGCGAAAGGCGGTGCGCGAGCTCGCCGATGCCTTCCTTTCGGCCGACAAGAAGCCCGATCCTGTGCTCATCGCGCAACGGGTCTACAGCCCCGGGCGACGGCCCGAGGCACAGCACGTCGTCATGGTCGAGGAGTTCCTGCGGCAGAACAGTGCGATGGCAGAACTCGCTGGCGCAGTAAGTGAGGGGGAATTGGGGGCGGTTCTTCTCGACGATGTGGACCGGCTGCGTGAATCCATGCCTGAACCACCTGGCGGTGAGCACTATGACCAGGAGCTGGTGGCAGATTACGCCGCTCACCTCGCCCTGGCGCAGTCACCCCACGACCCTGCCCTCGACCCCTCCGCTTACACGGAACTCTTCGCCCCACCCAAAGTCAACGACCGTAAATCCCTGCTCGGCCTCAGCCGTGCTCTGCTCTTCGCCTCGGGCGCCCAGGTGACCATGGGGACGGTCAAAAACCTGCATTACACGGCGGACAAGATGAGGCAGGGCTTCGCGCTGGCCGGGCAGGTGGACCACAAGGACGAGCAACTCACCATGACGCAGGCCGCGACGATATTGGGCAGCAGATCCAACAAGTACCTGGTATGGGGTTTCTGGCTGGCTGCTGGTCTTCGTGGTGACGGGCCCCGGCAGGGTGGTGCGCGGGATGTGATCCGGAAGGCGGTGGGCACGCTGGCCGATGCCCTGACGTCGGCGGGTAAGGAGCCGGACGCGTGGCTGATCGCGCAGCGTGTCTATGCCCCGGGCATGAAGCCGCGTGAGCAGCAGGTGGCGTTGGTGGAGGAGCTGTTGCGGCAGCGGGAGGACGCCGCGGAGCACGCTCCGCCCGTGGTGGCGGTGCCCGTGGTGGTGGACGGGCTGGGCGGGGTACGCGTCGCGGTGCGGGTGGAGCATGCGGGGGTGGGCCGGCTGCGGGCGGTGCTGCAGGTGCAGGGTGCCGGCTCGGTGGAGGTGCTGCCGGGCGGCGCCGACTGGCAGGAGCTGCCGGCCCCGGTCCGCAAGGTGCTGGGCGATCAGGCGGTGTGGCGGCGGGTGCAGTTGGCGGTGTCGGACGCGTCGGCCGCCTGGCCGCTCCTGGGTGCGCTGATCGGTCACGACGCGGCGGAGTCGGTGGAGCTGGACCGGGCGGGACTCGGTTCCCTGGCGGGGGCGGCGCTGAAGCTGGCCGAGTCGGGGGTGGAGGTGTTCTGGCCGAAGGAGCGGATGAGCTGGCTGTCCTCCACCGTGAAAATCCACCGCACCGGGCAGAACACGGCCTACCGCCCGCCGGGCAGTCAGGTGGACGGCGAGGCGTTGCTCAGCTTCGACTGGCAGCTGTCCCTGGAGGACGGCAGCGAGCTGACCGTCGAGGAGATGGACATCCTGATCGCCTCCCAGATGCCGGCCGTTCTGCTGCGGGAGCAGTGGGTGCTGGTCGACGAGGAGGTGGTCGCCAAGGCCCTCAAGGCGCGCTGGACCCGCCAGGGCGGCCGACACCCGCTGGAGGGCATGGAGCCGGGCGTGCAGGATCCGGCGCTGCTCATCGAGCAGGTCAACCAACCACCGGGGACCGGGGTGGCCGACGAGGCACAGAACATCAAGACCGCCCACGCCGTATGGGCACAGCGCCTGCGCTCCCTCAACTCCCACGCCCGGTTCGCCCTGACCGGCACCCCCGTCAGCAACACCCTGGAAGACCTGTGGGCGCTGCTGGACTGGACCACGCCCGGTCTGCTGGGCGACCTGAACTCCCGGCAAGACCCGCACCACGACGCAGCCCGCCATCGCGCTGGAAGACCTCATCCGCCCGTTCGTACTGCGCCGGACCAAGAGCGAGCGGGGGATCGCGGAGCAGCTGCCGCCCAAGACGTACACCAACTGGGTGGTACCCATGACAGCGGACCAGACCGCCCTCTACGCGGCACTGGTGGCCACCGCCAACAACAGCGGGCAGCGCGAGAAGAACAAGAAGGCCAGCGCGATGGCGCTGGGCACGAAACTACGCAAGATCGCCAACCATCCGGCGCACTGAGCTGGTCACCGAGATCACCCAAGCCGGCGAAGCCGTCCTGGTGTTCACCCAGTTCGTGGAAATGGGCCGCCTCATCCAACGCCACCTCCACGACAAGGGCCTGAACTCCTTCTTCCTGCACGGACAGGTCAGCAAAGACACCCGCGCCTCCTGGGTGAAAACCTTCCAGAGCGGCGCCGAAGACGCCCCCAGCGTGTTCATCATCTCCACCAAAGCAGGCGGCACCGGCCTGACCCTGACCCGCGCCAACCACGTCATCCAGTACGACCTGTGGTGGAACCCCGCCGTCCTCGACCAAGCAGACGCCCGCGCCCACCGCATCGGCCAGACCAAACCCGTCCACATCCACCGCCTGATCAGCCAGGGCACCATCGAAGACAAAATCTCCGACATCCTCACCGGCAAGACCGCCCTCGCCGAAAACCTCCTCGACAACCTCCAGAACAACGCCGGCACCCTCACCGACGACGACCGCTTCACCGAACTCCTCGCCGAACACCTCACCACCACAAGCACCGACACCACCACCACGAACTCCCACACACCCCACGCCCTGCCTACCCCCAGCACCAGCACGGGGACTCCTGCCGAAACCACCCCGCACACCCCCACCAGCACACCCGGCATGCTGAACGCTCCACCCACCCCGACCACACCCCGCACCCCGACCACCCCCGAACGGCTTCCCCGGCTCCGGCGGAGACGAAAGAAGAACACAACAGCCACCGATTCCAACCCCACAACCGGCCCACGCGTCACTCGCAGCTCCCGGCCGCAGGAATCCGCCGCCACGGCGGGTAATCCGCCGGTGCCGGAGCAGAGCACGACCGGCACCACCTCCACGGCTCTCGGAGAACCTCCGGTGACGCACCAGGGCGACGGCGTAGACGCTTTCACCGATCCGCAGGTGGCCGGGGGTGAGCCGGTCTCGGCGGCGGTCATGGATCCGGTGGCGGCGTTCGAGGCGATGCTCGCGCTCCCGGCCGCACCCGACGTTCCCGTCGCGACGCTGGCCGACCTGCTGACCCGTCTCGTCCACCACGTACTGTCCCGGGCCGGTGACGGCACCGTGCTCTCCCCCCAGGAGGTGACCGCCCTCATCCACGGCCCCGGCAACGAGCCCGGGCCACACGGGGAAGACTACGTACGTGGCCTGCTCCAGGCCTCGGCACTGCCCCACACCGGGCGCACCGGCCTGCTGAACGCGCGGCTGATGGGCCGGTTCACCGACGCCGTCCGCGCCGACCTGGCCGACGGCCGGCAACCGGATCCCGCAGGTTTGCTGTCCACACTGCTGCGCGCGGACACCCCCACACCCCAAATGCTCGCCCAGGCACGCGGCTGGCTGCACGCCGCGGCTCTCCCGCACACCCCGGGCCTGCCCCAAGCCCTGATCGCCGCCGCACGCCACCTCGCATCCGGCCGGGTCGGCCACTTCCAAGCCGTCAACGCCATCACCGCCACCCTCCTGCACACCCGCCAGGCAACCGCCTTCCAGCGGCAGGCCATCGAACACTGGCTCAACACCCCCGCCCTCACAGAGCCCGCCCCCGCCACTACTGCCACCAGCCCCGTGCAGGCCTTCCGGCGGATGCTGCAAGCCCCCGTACCACCCCCGCTGACCTCCCGTTCCACCATCGCCGACGTCCTCACCCGCCTCATCCACTACACCCTGACCCTCGCCCAGGACGACACCGTCCTGGAGTCATGGCGGATCACGAACTCATGGGCCGCTTCATCAACGCCGCCCACCACGCCGCGACCCCCACCAGAGATGTCAACAAGACCCAGCTCCTGCACACCCTCCTCGGCACACCACCCACCCCCCACATGGTCGCCCAGGCCCAAGGCTGGCTCCACGCCATGCAACTCCCCCACACCCCCGGACTCCCCACCGCACTCATCACCGCCGCACACCACATCCACACCCTCCACAACGACCCCGACACCGCCATCGACGCCATCGCCGCCACCCTCCTCGCCACACCCCGCACCACCCCCACCCAAACCACCGCCATCCACCAATGGCTCACCACACCCCCCACA
>NZ_JNWK01000119.1 GCF_000716445.1 Streptomyces wedmorensis | reverse complement strand
GCCCGGCGCGGTGGCGGTGATCTCGTCCTTCCAGTGGTTCAGCACTGAGAGCGGCGCGACCACCAGCGTCGGACCGGCGGTGGCGGGGGTGGGCCCAGGCCCATCTCGTCGGCGAGGATTCCGCCCAGGCCCAGCGCGGCCACCTTCGTCATCCAGCGCACACCCTGCGCCTGGTAGTCCTTCAACTCCCGCGCCAGCGACGGCACCACCAGCTGCTCACCGGTCCGGGGCGGCTGGCCGGCCTGCTCGATGAGCAGCGCCGGGTCCTGCGCGTCAGCCTCCAGGCTCTCTGGCAGTAGTCCGCCGCCCTGGAGGGCCCGGCGTGCCTTGAGGGCCTTGGCGACCACCTCCTCGTCGACGAGCACCCACTGCTCCCGCAGCAGAACGGCCGGCATCTGGGAGGCGATCAGGATGTCCATCTCCTCGACGGTCAGCTCGCTGCCGTCGTCGAGGGAGAGCTGCCAGTCGAAGCTGAGGAGCGCTTCGCTGCCCACCTGGCTGTCCGGGGGGCGATAGGCTGTGTTCTGCCCGGTGCGGTGGATTTTCACGGTGGAGGACAGCCAGCTCATCCGCTCCTTCGGCCAGAGCACCTCCACCCCCGACTCGGCCAGCTTCAGCGCCGCGCCCGCCAGGGCGCCGAGTCCCGCCCGGTCCAGCTCCACCGACTCCGGCGCGTCGTGACCGATCAGCGACCCCAGCTGCGGCCAGGCGACCGAGGCGTCCGACACCGCCAGCTGCACCTGCCGCCACACCGCCTGATCGCCCAGCACCTTGCGGACCGGGGCCGGCAGCTCCTGCCAGCCGGTGCCGCCCGGCAGCACCTCCACCGTGCCGGCCCCCCGGACCTGCAGCACTGCCCGCAGCCGGCCCGCCCCCGCATGCTCCACCCGCACCCCCACCCGCACCCCACCCAGACCATCCGCCTCCACAGGCACCGCCACCACGGGCGGAGCGTGCTCCGTGGCCTCCTCCCGCTGCCGCAACAGCTCCTCCACCAACGCCACCTGCTGCTCACGCGGCTTCATGCCCGGGGCGTAGACACGCTGCGCGATCAGCCACGCGTCCGGCTCCTTACCCACCGACGTCAGGGCATCGGCCAGCGTGCCCACCGCCTTCCGCATCACATCCCGCGCACCACCCTGCCGCGGCCCGTCACCCCGGAGACCGGCAGCCAGCCAGAACCCCTGCACCACGTACTTGGCACTCATGTTGCCGATCTTGAACCCCGCCTCCGACATGGTGAGCGGCTTGCCCTTGTCACCCACCTGCCCGGCCAGAGCGAAGACCGGCCTCATCCTGTCCACCGTGACCTCCGATTTGTTGTTTCTTCCCATGGTCACCTGGGCGCCGGAGGCGAAGAGCACAGCACGGCTGAGTATGATCTGCTTTTTGCTGTCTTTAAGCGTGGGCGGGGCGAAGTGTTTTGCGTGAGCGGAGGGTTCGATGGGAGGGTCGTCCGGCGACTGCAGCAGGGCGAGGTGAGCGGCGTAATCGCCCGCCAGCTCTTGGTCATATTCCTCACCCCTCGGCGGCTCAGGCATAGCTCCGCGCAGCCGGTCCAAATCGTCCAGAGAGACGGTATCCAGGCCACCGTCACTCGCCGCACCACCGAATTCTCCCATCGCACGGAACTGCCGCAGAAACTCCTCAACCATGACAACGTGCTGCGCCTCGGGCATTCGCCCGGGGCTGTAGACCCGCTGCGCGATCAGCGAGGCATCAGGCTCCTTGCCGGCAGAGGTGAACGCGTCGGCCAGCTTGCGCACCGCCTTGCGCACCACGTCCCGCGCACCGTTCTCGGTGATGGCGTAATCGCCGAGACCTGCCGCCATCCAGAAACCCCGCACATAAATCGCGGCACCATTTGACCCCATGGCCTTCGCGGCAGAGGCGGGGGTGTGAGGCCTGTTACTGCTCTGCTGCTGGTAGGCGATATCGATACTCTGGCGCAGAAATTTTGAGTTGAGATGTTTCTCGGACTCTCTGTTGAACTTGAGTTTGGCTCCGCCGGCGAACAGCAAACCTGCTGCCGTGTGGAAATACTTGTCGGAGCCCTGAGTGAGGTACTTATTGTGGGGAGCGTGGTCGAGGGCAGCCTCAGAGCGGGAGTGAGACAGAGCGAGGGCTGTTCCGTAGTCGGCCGCCAGGCGCGGGTCGCTGAACGGCTCTGCGGGAAGGTCGGGTGCGGCGTCGCGCAGCTTCTCCAGGTCGTCCAGGGGGATGGCATCGAGGTCGGTCGGTGCGGAGGTGTCCGAGGTCGTGGTGAGGGGGGCCGGGTTCTCGGCGTGTTGCCGCAAGAACTCCTCCACGATGAGGACCTGGTTTTCGAGCGGTTCTTCTCCGGCGGCGTAGATGCGCTGGGCGATCAGCCGGGGATCGGGTTTCTTGTCGGCCGTGGTGAACATGTCGGCCAGTTCGTACACCGCTTTCCGTACCACGTCCCGTGCCCCGTTCGGGGTGATGAAGTAGTCGCCGAGGCCTGCCGCCATCCAGTAGCCGCGCACCAGCCAGCCGACAGTTACGGCATCACCTGGTCCGTCGCCGATCAACAGACGAGCCGCCTTCGGTGCGGTAGGGGTTTCGCGGTCCTTTTTCGCCTGCCAGAAGAGATCGAACGTCGTTTTCATGACCGAAGCGGATACCCACCTTTTGCCAGCTTGGAGCTTGATGCGGGCACCGGATCCGAAGAGCAAACTGCTGGCGATGACTGTGCGCGTGCCTGTCTTCAGTTGCTCGGCAAGCTGCTCGAGGAAGTCCTTGGCGTTAAGGGGTGTGGTGAGGGTGGTGGGTGCGAGGGCGAGTGCCATGGCGTAGTCGGCGGCCTTGGCGGGGTCGTAGCCGTGGGTGTGGTCGGGTTCCTGGGGGTCTTGTCGGCGCAGTGTTTCGAGGTCGTTGAGTGCGACGGCCGCCAGGTCTTCGGCCGTTATGGTGCGGCTGGTGGTGGTGGTGCGGCCTTCGAGGACGTCCTGGATGCTGGGCGAGCCGGGGGGCTCGGCGGGTGGTTGCTGGTCGCGGGTGGTGTCCTGGGGGTCGAGGTCCATGGGGCGGGGGCCGTCGCCCCTGTCGCTGTCGCTGTCGCTGTCGCTGTCGCTGTTGCTGTGGTGGGGGCTGTCGGGGTGGTCGTCGTCCGGGTGGGTGTGGGGGGTGCCGGGTCCGGTGGCGGGGTTGCGGGTTTCGGTGACGTGGATGCCGTGGGGGCGCAGGAGCTCTTTGATGACGTGATGCTGGTGGTCGTCGGGGGTGGTGGTGACGTGCAGGACGGTGTAGGCGATGTGGTCGATGTCGTCGGGGGTGAGGGTGCCGTGGGTGTCTTCGATGGTGCGGGCGTGCTGGACGATGTCCTGCTGGAGGCGGTGCAGGGGGGTGCCGGGGCGGGGTGCGGGCAGCAGGCCGCGGCCGGCGAGCAGGCCGCGGGTGCGGGCGTGGTAGTGGTGCTGGCGGTGGGGGATCACGCCGTCGGTGGTGTGGGAGATGACGATGCGGCCGTGGCGGACCATTTGCAGGGCGGCGTCGTCGTGCAGGGTGCGGGCCTGGCTCAGTGTGAGGGCGGTGCCGAGGAGGGTGCGGGCCTGGTCGGGGTCGTGGTGGTTGTTGAGGCCGGTCAGTGCGGCGCCTTCGAGGATGCCGGTGACCAGGGCCAGGCCGAAGGGGTCGGTGGCGATGCCGAACAGGTCCTGGACCAGGGCCGGGATGTCGTCGCCGGTGTAGCCGGGCTGTGAGCGGGCGTGCAGGGTGGCGGCGACGACGTAGCCGGCCTGCCGGGAGAGTGAGGCGTTCACGCCCGGCGACGTGATACCTCC
This sequence comes from Streptomyces wedmorensis, assembly GCF_000716445.1. GTDB lineage: Bacteria > Actinomycetota > Actinomycetes > Streptomycetales > Streptomycetaceae > Streptomyces > Streptomyces wedmorensis. Next base: position 2,424 of record NZ_JNWK01000119.1, on the reverse strand, counting down.
GCCTGCGCTGGCCGTGGTGGTGGGCTGGGGTGCGGTGAGCCGGCGGGGGGTGGCTGTCTTCATCCACAGGGTGGTGGCGGTGAGAGCCTCGGGGTTGAGTTCGCTGGTGTTGAAGAGGAGTTCGCCGGTCTGCTGGGCGGTGGCGTCGGGGTGCTGGTCCAGCATCCGGGCGACAACCTGGTGCATCCGGGCGCGCAGCCCACCCGGGGGCGGGGGGGTGCCGCGCAGGCCGAGGGTTTCCAGCAGTCCCCAGACGAACGACTGGTAGGTGTGGGGCGCATGCTGGTAGGCGAAGATCTCCACGGTGGTGGAGTGCGGGCTGGCGCCCGCGCCGTCGAGGGATTTCTGCAGCTGGAACTCGCCCACGATGGTGGCCATGTTCCGGGCCACCGAGGAGCCCATCCGGTAGGCGGGCCGCAGCCCGGCGGCCGCCAGCACGCCGAGCAGGAAGTACCGGCGGGCGGTGCGCCCGATGGGCGAGGTGGCGTGCCACACCATGGGGGGGTGCACGCTGGTGTGCGGAGCCCCGTTGAACACCAGCTCCACCAGCCGGCCCAGAGCGATCTTCCGCCCGGCCTCGATGTCGGTGGCGGCCCGCCAGATGGCGTAGTCGATCCGCTGCTGCAGCGTGCTGCCCACACCGGGAGGCACCATCACCGGCGCCCCGTGGTAGGACACCAGTTGCCGCGCCAGTTCGGGCAGCCGCGTGGAAACCGGACCACGGTCGAGCAGCCGCATCATCTGCTGCGCCACCACCACCTGCGAGGGAAACACCCGCCTGGTCCCGAACGCCTTCTGCGCCATCTCGGCCGGATCGTCCACGCCCTGATCCACCAGCTCCTTGACCCGCTGCAGGACCCTGCCGCGCACGCTCCCGGCCCTGATCGGCGCACCGATCAGCCCCAGCGCCTGCAACCACGCCTTACCGGAAACGTATCTCGTCGCTCTGCTCTGGCGCGTTTGGTCGCCGAATTTCTTGAAGCCGCCGAGGCTGCTGATGTCCTCACCGGCATCGACGGCTTCCCATATCTCGTCGAAGAACCCCTCCATGAAGCGCACCACATCGCGTCTGCCGAATCGGGTCGGGCGGTAGGATTCTAATCCGAAAGCCTCCAGCCAGCCGACCAAAGACGATCTTTCATCGGCATCGAATGTAACGCGATCCGGGTTGGTGGAATGAAGGATATCGTTCACGCGGTACGTGCCTGTTCGGACGATGGAGTCTGCCGCGGTGTAGATGGCCAGGTCGATACGGCGGGCGAGTCTCTGCGGCTTGGGAAGCTGGTCCCATTCCGCCTTTGCTCTCGGGCTGCTGCCAGACCCGGGAATCGCGGGGGGTCGCCTGTCGCCGACGGCTTCCACGATGATCTGCGCCAGTCCCGGGAACTGCGGGTCCTGCAGGTTCAAGTCCGCGCGCAGGAGCTCCTGCACGAGTACGACCTGGTCGATGCCGGGCTGCTCCATCCCCAGCAGCCCGGCCGCGATGGTCGCCGGATCGGAGCTGCCGGAACGCTCACGTTCCTCGCGGGCGGCCCGCGCGAGACGGTAGCGGACACCGCCCAGGGGGAGCGGTGAGTCATCCAGTCCCCAGCCTATATACAGGGAGCCATACCTAATCGAGGTGTGCCATAGGTCAAACTCACTCTGCTCGTCGTGGTCCGGTTCTCGCTCATCCCATTTCTGGGGGAACTTCTGAGCGAGTTTAGTGAAGGTGGGGATTTTGAATTGTCTTCTGGGGGCATGCATTTCATCGATCAGCGGCTTGAACTGATTGAAATCCTTCCACTGGCTGTGCAGTGCGCCGGTGAGGCCGGCGGCCATGAGCCAGCCCAACACCAAATCCCCATGGGGGTTTTCCAGTGGGCCTTCGTTGAGGGAGCGAGCGATGGCGCTCATGTTCAGTTTGTTCTTGTTGTGGCTGTGGGTGATGGTGTGGGCGGCGCTCCAGATGGCGTAGTCGATTTTCTGGGTGCGTGTGGGGTGGTCGGGGAGGTGGGGTTCTTGGTCGCCCATGAGGGTGGTGATGAGGCGGGCGGTGGCTTTGGCGGCTTCGGGGGTGACTTTGAGGGCGGGGGGTGCGAGGTGGGTGGCGAGGGTGGTGTGGATGGCGTGGAGGGCGGGGGTGGGGGTGGTGTGGGGGCTGAAGAGGGCGGTGGCGATGGCCTGGTAGTCGAGGCGGTAGGTGTTCTGTGCTTCGGCGGCTTGTCGCGCGCGGGTGAGCAGGTCGGTGTAGGCGTTGGGGGTGGTGGCGGGGAGGCTGGCGGCGGTGGGGTCTGGGGCGATGGTGGTGTCGGTGGTGTCGGTGGTGTCGGTGGTGTTGGTGGGGGGTGGGGTGTGGCGGGTGAGGTAGGCGAGGGTGTGGTGCCAGGTGTCGGCCAGGGCGATGGCCTGGGCGCGGGGGAGGTGGGGAAGGATCTGGCTGGC
>NZ_JNWK01000118.1 GCF_000716445.1 Streptomyces wedmorensis | reverse complement strand
GATCGCGTTCATCCGGGTCCAGGGACCATCCCCGCGGGTGCGGGGAGCAGACTCGACACCTGCCAGGTTAGGAGGCAGGGCCGGGACCATCCCCGCGGGTGCGGGGAGCAGAGCGGGTTCGTGCTGACGGTCTCGTCGCCGCGGGGACCATCCCCGCGGGTGCGGGGAGCAGGCGTTGCGGTGGAGGCTGATGGGGCCGGAGGTGGGACCATCCCCGCGGGTGCGGGGAGCAGCCGGAATCTGGGTTGGAAATCCAACCAGGCGGGGGACCATCCCCGCGGGTGCGGGGAGCAGCGTGTGCTGAAATACCCTCGGAAGTGCCGTCAGGGACCATCCCCGCGGGTGCGGGGAGCAGACTGGTCGGGGGTGACCTCTCCAGGTCGTGCCCGGGACCATCCCCGCGGGTGCGGGGAGCAGCACGCGTGCGACGCGCTGTCCGTAGTGCGCCTGGGACCATCCCCGCGGGTGCGGGGAGCAGAGGCGGAACATGCCGGGCGTGTTCTTCGGGTTGGGACCATCCCCGCGGGTGCGGGGAGCAGAAGTCGACGTCCCCGCCCGGGACGTTGGTGTCGGGACCATCCCCGCGGGTGCGGGGAGCAGAGCGGTGCGCTGGAGCCCGCGCGCGATGGCCAGGGACCATCCCCGCGGGTGCGGGGAGCAGACGGCTATCTCTGTCGTGGTCGTCGTCGCGGAGGGACCATCCCCGCGGGTGCGGGGAGCAGCAGGTCGGATGCGCCTTGACGTGCTCCTTCTGGGGACCATCCCCGCGGGTGCGGGGAGCAGACTTCGTGACCTGCAGTTCTACCGCATGCGCAGGCCCGGCTGAACCACTTTCGCCGAAACCGGCAAAGAGCCCAAAGTGCTCGTTTCTCTCTACGCTTCTCAGCGTTGGCTTTGTTCACGACTTCGGGTTCTGGCACGACTTCCGTGAAGCCGGAGCGATCCTCGATGCCCGAGGCCGACGCCCCTGGTGAACCGGCAGGTCAACGGCTCGTCCAACGGCGGATACGAGTTCGGTCGGCGTGGTTCACGGAAGTTGTGCCAGAACCGGGCAAGGCCAGGCGTGGTGGGCTGCGTCTCAACGGCCGGGCTACGGCTGGGAGTGTGTGGGTGCGTCCCACGCTACCGGCGGCCGAGAAGCGGCTGCGGGAGATGTTCCCTGAGCGGTATCCGGGTTGGGTGGACCGGTGGAGCGGTCATGTCGACTCGGACGACGCGCTCTACCGGCCCTGGGTGGGAGGCCGCGTCCAGGGTCTCAGTCAGCATGCCGTCCCGGTGCAGTTCCGGGTGCCGCAGCTTTCACTCGATCATGAGTGCCGGTGCGGGTTCCGGGAGCAGGGCGGCGATGACGGCCGTGCGCACGCCGGCCACCACGCGACGTGGGCGCTCGGTGTGCGGGTGCCGAAGAACCTCTTCTGGCCGGGTGACCTGGCCGTGGTGACGACCCAGTCCCCCATCGCGTGGCGCAGGCTCGTCTATAAGGTGGCGGGGATGCCGCAGAGGGAGAATCACTACGATTTCCGTTCCTGGTCCCACCTCGGCGAGCCCGAGGAGACAGAAGACAACGTCCGGGCGTACCTGTTGCAGTCGAACGGGCACGTCGTCGGCTACCTCACGGCCCATGACACCGATCACCACCGGCCCTGGGACCTCGTCAAGGAGTCGCCGCTCGGTGACGCAGATGACACCCTGCGGCCGCGGGTCGACCTGATCTGGGTGGCGGACACCTACCGGCGCCAAGGAGTGGGCGCCATGCTCGTCCGGGCGCTAGCCGACGACTTCGGCTCCCCCGTCACCGAGGTGTCCTGGTCCGCGCCGATCAGCCGGTCAGGGCTGCAGCTCGCGCGCCGGCTCTCGCCCGATGGCATCTGGGTGAGCTGAACCGTACTGGTGTAGATAGCCACTCAGGATGCTGATGAGCGGGCAGTGTTGTGCCACTGACGGTGGTGATGGTGGGGAGATCGGTGCAGGAGGGTTGATCTTCGGGGTGCCGGGCGGCACCGTGACCATGTCCTGCACATGATCGTGGCCCTCCCGCTCGTTTGCCGGCGTCCGGGAGGGCCACGTGAGCGCCAATCGGAGGGCGCTTTGGTCACGGTAGAGGTGGCGACTTCGGTTGTCGAACGGCGGCTGTCTGCGGGCGAGTTGTCGTGTCCGGACTGTGATGGGGTGCTGGCCCGGTGGGGCTGGGGCCGGTCACGCCGGCTGCGGGGGCCGGCCGGGGTGGTGGAGGTCCGTCCGCGGCGGGCGAGGTGTCGTTCCTGCGGGGAGACGCACATCCTTCTTCCTGTGTTGTCGCTGGTCAGACGCGCGGACGCGGCTGAGGTCGTCGGGGTGGGGCTGGAGCTGGCGGCAGTCGGCTGGGGGTCGCGGCGGATCGCCGAGCGGCTGGGCAGGCCCGTGACGACGGTGCGGGGCTGGCTGCGGTGCTGGTCACGTCGGGCTGGCCGGGCGACGGAGGTGTTCACCGGGTGGCTGGTCGCGCTGGCCGACGACCCAGCCCGGGTGCTGCCGGCGCCTGCGGGGTCGGCGGTCGCCGACGCGGTCTGCGCGGTGACCGGATTCGCGTTCGCGGCCCGGGCGAGGTCGAGGATGTTGAAGGTGCCTACCTGGTTGCTGGTGTCGGCGGCCTGCCACGAGCGGCTGCTGGCGCCGGGCTGGCCGCCGGCTTGATCAGGAAGACGATCAACACGAGCTCACCCTGACGGAAGCGGTGGGGCCGGTTCCATCCTGGCGGCTGGCATGTCCGCAACCGTCCTGGGAGGGCTTCGGATGGCGTTGGTCGATGAGGAGGAGCGACGGCGGGCCGAGCGGGCCCATCAGGTCGCCTTGTTCCGCTACCAGTTGATCCGTGAGGCGGCTGACGCTGCCCTCTCGCCGCGGCAGCGCGGGGCGATGGTGAGGGCGATCGCCGCGAGGGTGCACACGGATCCGTTCGGGAAGCCGGTCAAGATCACACGCGGGACGGTGGACCGCTGGCTCAAGCTCTGGCGCGAGGGCGGCTTCGACGCGCTGCTGCCGCCGACGCGCCAGGTCCCCCCGCGAACGCCGGAAGAGGTCCTGGACCTGGCCGCGGCCTTGAAGCGGGAGAACCCGACCAGGTCGACCGCGCAGGTGGTGCGGATCCTGCAGCAGCACCTCGGGTGGGGGCCGTCCTACCGCACCGTCCATCGGCACCTTCAACGGCTGGAGCTGCTGACCCGCCCCGACGGGCAGCCGCCGGAGGCGTTCGGCCGGTTCGAGGCCACGCGTCCGAATGAGCTCTGGGTCGGCGACGCCCTCCACGGGCCGAAAATCGCAGGCCACAAGGCATACCTGTTCGCGTTCGTCGACGACAACAGCCGGGCCGTGGTCGGCCATCGCTGGGGCGGCGCCGAGGACAGCGTCCGCCTCGCCGCAGCGTTGCGGCCAGCGCTGGCCGCCCGCGGCGTCCCCGAAGGCGTCTACGTCGACAACGGGAGCGCATTCGTGGACTCCGCCCTGCTCAGGGCCTGCGCGAGGCTCGGGATCAAGCTCATCCACTCCACCCCGGGACGGCCGCAGGGCCGCGGGAAGGTGGAGCGCTTCTTTCGAACCGTCCGGGAACAGTTCCTGGTCGAGGTCGACACGGAGAAGGTCGCTGACCTGCCAACTCTCAACCGCCTCTTCACCGCCTGGGTCGAACAGGTCTACCACCGCAGGGTCCACTCCGAGACCGGGCAGGCTCCGTTGGAGCGCTGGCTCGCCGGAGCACCGTTCCCCACACCGACACCGGACGCACTGCGGGAGGCCTTCCGCTGGTCAGAGCTGCGGAAGGTCGCCAAGACCGCCACGGTCTCGCTCCAGTCCAACACCTACAACGTCGACGCGTCGCTGGTCGGGCGGCAGGTCGAGCTGGTCTTCGACCCCTTCGACCTGACCGACATCGACGTCCGCTTCGCAGGGCGTTCGTTCGGCAAGGCGATCCCGCACCTGATCACCCGCCACTCGCACCCCAAGGCGAAGCCCGAGACCCCCGCCGCACCGCCGCCGGCGCCGACCGGGATCGACTACCTGCGGCTGATCGACACCGAGCGCTCGAAGGAACTCGGCCGGCGGATCAACTACGAGGTCTTCCTGCCGGGCCAGGACCAGCCGATCGAGGCCGTCGACCTGGGCGAGGAGGGCTCGTGACCAGCGGTGATCAGGTCCACGAAGGGCCTGTCCCACGAGCCGGTCACACGGACGCTCGGGAGCCCGGTCCCGGGGCCAGCTGGAAATCGACGAAGAAGGTGCCGGGGTTGCCGGGCACGACACGGCAACTGAAACGGAGCCGGGCAACGAACCGACGTCGGTCTTGAGGTTCTGCGAGAGAACGGCGGCCGAGGTCACGTACTTGTTCGCCGGGCCATCGACGGCATGGGCATCGACGAGCGCTCCACGGATCCCGGTCACGACGTATTCGACCCGTAGACCGCCGCTGAGGTCGGGCTCTTCGCCCTCGTGGTCGCAGTTCACGACGTGGGCAAGCACGTCACCCAGGCCGGTCTTCGGATTGTCGCTCATGAGCGCACACGCTACTTGGCTGCCACCGCAGCCGCACAGAGCCCGCGGCTATCGGCCCGCTGCGGGGCCGAGCCGGCCGCGGCCGAACCGGACTGCGTATTCGCCTAGCTGGAGAGGACAGACAGACATTAATAGACAAACTGACCGCGCACTGGGGCTTCACGCGCATGCCGTTCGGCAAGGACCTGGCGCCCTCGATGCTGCACCGGCACTCCTCCCACGCGCAGGCCGTCGCCCGGATCACGTGGTGCATCGGCGAACGCGCCCTCGGAGTGATCACCGGCGAGGTCGGCGCAGGCAAGACCGTCGCGGTTCGGGCATCGCTTGCGCGGCTGGACCACCCCCGTCACAAGGTCATCTACCTGGCCAACCCAGCCGTCGGCGTCGCTGGCATCCACCACGCGATCGTTACCTCGCTCGGCGGCGTCCCGAGACCGCACAAGTCGACACTGATTCCACAGGCCACCGACCTGCTGGCCACCGAGAACAACGAGCGCGGCCGCGTCCCCATCCTGATCATCGAGGAGGCCCACCTCCTGGACCATGAGCAACTGGAGGCGATCCGGATGCTGACCAACGACGAGATGGACTCCAACAGCCCCCTGGCCTGCCTATTGATCGGCCAGCCGACCCTGCGACACAAGATCAAGCTCGGCGTCCTGGCGGCTCTGGACCAGCGGATCCAGGTCCGCTACAACATGCCGTCGATGAACGGCGAGGAGACGGCCTCCTACCTGGTCCACCACCTCGCGCTCGCCGGCCGGACCGACACCCTCTTCACCGACGACGCGATCACCCTGATCCACGACACCGCCCGCGGCTATCCCCGCGCCGTCAACAACCTCGCCGTCCAGGCCCTGCTGTCCGCCTACGCCGAGGGCAAGCCGATCGTCGACGAGACCAGCGCACGCGCCGCCGTCGCCGAAGTCACCGCCGAATAACGACCGCGCCCACCCTGGGCACCGTCAACTTCCCAGTGACACGATGAAGATCAAACAGCCCGCTGGAAACCCACCAGCGGGCTCTCTTCATCTCCGAACATCACCATCGTGAGTGGCAAACCCGTCACGATTTTGAACGGCAGCCAACAGCGCGTGCGGGGAGCAGACTTCGTGACCTGCAGTTCTACCGCATGCGCAGACCCGGCTGAACCACTTTCGCCGAAACCGGCAAAGCGCCCAAAGTTCTCGTTTCTCTCTACGCTTCCCAACGTGAATGCAAAGAGTCGCGGGCGCTGGATGGAGAAGTGATCCCGCCGGGGGCCATGGGACTCTTGCATCTGCTGGTTCGAGGGCGTGCTCCGGTGCCTGCGGGTCGCCGGCCGGCTGTTTCCTTCACCCCTCCGTCGCACGGTCCCCGAGGTCGCTTTGATTCGCCTCCGGGCCTGCCCCCAGCCTTCGACCTCTCCACGGCCTCGCGGCTGCTGAGGGCCCGCGCTCCCAGCTGATCCTGAACCCTTCTCCGAAGGGGCGAGTGCTTCGGAGGGAGCTTCTTCGTGGCATGGCGGTCGAGCGGGCTTTCGCCCGGCATGTGACACCGGGCTGCCTCGCCACCGTCTGCTCCAGTAAGGATCTTCAAAGTGGCCACCGATCGGGTAATGACCAGGGGTTGATAGAAGGCGAGGCCTTCGGGCAGTGGTTCGAGATGTCTGACGTCTCAACCGCCGTCACCGGAGGCCTCGTTGGTCCCCCTATCCTGCCGCACTCGGCCTGCCGCACGCGCTCGTAGAGTGGGTCACGATGCTGATCGTCACCCGCGGGGGTGACCGTCGGCGCAAGCTGCGGCCCTCGCAACGCACCATCACCACCCTGGTGCACCTGCGCGAGCGCACCACCTACGCAAAGCTCGCCGCGGACTTCCGGATCAGCGAAGGCACCGCCCACGCCTACGCGCAGAGCGTGATCAGAACCCTCGCCTCAAAAGCGCCATCCCTCACGCAGGCACTGCGCCGAGCGCGTCCCGCATACGTCCTGGTGGACGGCACCATCGCCGAGTGCGACCGCGCCGGCGACCACGAACGGGACTACTCGGGCAAGGCCTGACGGCACGGAGTGAACATCCAGGCCGTCACCGACCCCGCGGGCGAGCTGATCCGGTACTCACCCGCACTGTCTGGACGCACGGTCGACATCGCCGCCGCCCGCACCCACCGCATCGTCACCGTCTGTGAACGGCCGCGGATCCCGGTGCTCGCCGACAAGGCCTACGCCGAGGCCGGCGGCACGTTCCAGGTGCCGTTCAAACGCCACCTCGGAAGACCCCTCACCACCAGGCAAGCAACCGTCAACCGAGCATACGCACGAATCCGCTTCCCCATCGAGCGGGCCTTTGCCCGACTCAATGAGCTTCTTCGATGTGGCCACCGATCGGGTGACGGTCCGTGAAGCGAAACGAGCGAGGCCCCCGGGCTGTTGATCGAGATGTCTGACGTCTCAATTACGTTGCTCGGGGGCCTCGTTGGTTGTCCATCCTGCCGCACTCGACCTGCCGCATGCACTCGTGGAGTGGGTCACCATGCTGATCGTCACCCGTGAGGGCGACCGGCGCTGCAAGCTCCGTCCGT
>NZ_JNWK01000117.1 GCF_000716445.1 Streptomyces wedmorensis | reverse complement strand
GGGGTGGGCCGCGTCGTGGGCGGGGGCCTGGGGGTGGGCCGCGTCGTGGGCGGGGCCCGGCTCGGGCGTCGGCGCGTGAGCCTGGGTCCGGGCCTGGGGGTGCGCCTCGGTCTGCGGCAGCGTCTGCGTGGGGTCCGGCTCCGGCTCCGGCGCGGTGTGGGCCGCCTGGGTCGCGGGCTCCGCGGCCGTGGTCGGAGGCGTCGGGGGTACGGGAGGCGTGGGAGGGGTGGACGGGGCAGCCGGGTCCGCCGGAACCGCCGTACCGTCGTTCTCGGTGCTCACAGCTCGCTCTCCTCGTTGACTGCGCGTGGTGGTGGCCGGGAGGCCACCTACTGGCTCCAGGGTGCTGCACCAGCTTTTCCCACAGGGCGTCAGGCCGCTGTAAGGCGGAGCTGTGCGTTCCCACCCCTTCCTTTATATACGGACAGAACGGACAGCCTCCGGTGTGCCCGCCCCGCCAATGGCACCATGACGCCGTGACTCACGCACGGCAGCACCAGAACCGCGTCCCCCTCCAGGTCGTCGCCCACCGTGGAGCATCCGAGGACGCACCGGAACACACCCTGGCCGCCTATGTGAAGGCCATCGAGGACGGCGCCGACGCCCTGGAGTGCGACGTCCGGCTCACCGCCGACGGCCATCTCGTCTGCGTCCACGACCGGCGCGTCGACCGCACCTCGAACGGCCGCGGCGCCGTGTCCACCCTCGAACTGGCCGATCTCGCCGCGCTGGACTTCGGGACCTGGAAGGGATGGGAGGACTCCGGCGAGAGCCCGGACCGCAAGGCCCCCGGATCGACCTCCGTCCTCACCCTGGAGCGCCTCCTGGAGCTGGTCTCGGACGCCGGGCGGCAGGTCGAGCTGGCCATCGAGACCAAGCACCCGACCCGGTGGGCGGGCCAGGTCGAGGAGCGGCTGCTGCAGCTCCTCAAGCGGTTCGGCCTGGACGAGCCGGAGTCCCCGGCCGACTCTCCCGTACGGATCATGAGCTTCTCGGCCCGTTCCCTGCACCGGATCGCCGCGGCGGCGCCGACGCTGCCGACCGTCTCCCTCGCCCAGTTCGTCTCGCCCCGGCTGCGCGACGGGCGGCTCCCCGCGGGCGCGCGCATCGCGGGGCCGTCGATCCGGATCGTCCGCCACCACCCGGCGGTGATCCTCCGGCTGCAGAAGGCCGGGCACCAGGTCCACGTCTGGACGGTGGACGATCCCGAGGACGTCGAGCTGTGCGAGCGGCTGGGAGTGGACGCGATCATCACCAACCGTCCGAAGCAGGTGCTGGCCCAGCTGGGCCGCGACTGAGGCCCCGCTGTCCCGACTCCTCCCTGTTCGTCCCCCTCTCCTTTTCCACCCGTCACAGGACACAACAGGACTTACAGGGAGTGCACCGGCGCGTTCCGTGTGTACGCGATCGTCACGAGTGCCTCATCCCACGCTGATTGGCCGGTTTCCGGTCCAGGCCATTGGGGCATCCACACGGTGGCGTGGGGCAAAGGAGGTCTCGGGGGTGGCGTTGGTGGTGGCACAGGAGGTGCCCACGTCGTCGAGCATGGCCGTACCCCATGGCCCTGCGGGCGTGGGTGAGGCGAGACACCGGATGCGGGACGAGCTGTACCGCAGCGGGGTGTCCGATTCGGTCGTCGACGACGCGGTGCTGATCCTTTCCGAGCTGCTCAGCAATGCCTGTCGGTACGGCAGGCCGCTGGGGTGCGCGGAGCGGGGCGAAGGCGATGTGCGGGCGGCCTGGCGGGTCGATCCGGCGGGCGGTCTGCGGGTGGAGGTCACGGACGGCGGCGGTCCGACGCGACCCGTTCCGTCGACGCCCTCGGTCACCGCGCACGGCGGCCGCGGGCTGAACATCATCGGGGCGCTGGCCCAGGACTGGGGCGTACGGGACAGCGCGACCGGCGAGGTCACCGTCTGGGTGGTGGTCACCGAGGGGCACCGCCGCGAGGACTTCGCGGCGCGTGTCGGCGGCGGCTCCGGCTTCGACTTCCTGGACGCGTACGACGACCTGGACTGAAGCGCCGGTGCCCCGGGGCGGGTTCCGGGTCCGGGCACGACCGGACTCCCGAAGGGCCGGACCGCGCCCCGCCTGAGGGGCGGTCGGGCCCGGTGCGGCTAGGCTCGCGGCCGATACAGCACGCACACAGCACGCCGCGATCGGGAGAAAGCCACACCATGGCCAAGAAGCGCCCCCAGACGAAGGCCGGCAAGACCGGCCAGGCACAGGTCACGAGCGGGGAGATCCCGGTCGTCGGTGCCCGCGAGCCGTGTCCGTGCGGTTCGGGCCGCCGCTACAAGGCGTGTCACGGCCGGGCCGCCGCGCACGCCGTGACCGAGCTCGTCCAGCGCCCCTTCGAGGGCCTGCCCGGCGAGTGCGACTGGGTCGCGCTGCGCGAGCTGGTGCCCGCCGCCACCGTGCCGCTCACGCTGAAGGGCGGACTGCCCGAGGGCGTGCCGTCCGTGACGCTCGCGACCGTGCTGCCGATGGCGTGGCCGGCGCTGCGCCGCGACGACGGCTCCGTCCTGCTCGCCCTGCAGAACGACTCCACCTCCGGTGACCTCGCCCGCGATCTGGCCGACACCCTCCAGCGCGCGCTGGAGGTCGAGCCGGGCACCCCGGTCCCCGCCCGCCGCGTGCCGGCCGAGGGCCCGCGCCTGCAGGAGCTGCTCGACACGGACGCCGCGTTCACGCCCGAGGTCCACACGGGCTTCGAGTTCTGGATCCCGCAGTCCGCCGACAGTGCCGACCCGGAGGTCGCGGCCTCCCTGGAGCGGGCCAACGCGGCCGCCATCCCGACCGTGAAGCTGACGGGCGTGGACTCCGCGTACTGGTGCGAGACCCCGGACAAGAACCACCTCCGCTGGGTCATGCCGCACCCGGAGGAGAAGCTCCTCGACGCGCTCGCCCGCCTCCAGGCCGGCGAGGGCACCTCCCTCGGCGCGGACACCCGGCTCGTCGGCTCCTTCCGGGCCCACGGCCTGATGGTGCCGGTGTGGGACCTGCCGACGTCGATGACGGCCGAGGAGTGCGAGAAGCCGGCGGCCGAGTTCGCCGAGCGGCTGGCCCAGGCGCTCGCCTCGGACGCCCCGCTCACGGCGGAGGAGCGCCGGGCGCGCGGCGGCCTCACGAACCGTCAGGTGACTCTCAGCTGATACCCCAGGTGGTATCGGTGACTGACAGACCGACCAGTCGGTGACTTCCGCCACAACACGGTCGGGGGACGGGTAAATCCCTGTCCGAATAACCGAGATCGAATTTGCGAACAGCAGATCTCTTGTTACCGTTCTGGAAGCCCGGTCGCTGGTGCATCCCCCGTCGCCAGCGATCGGGCCTTTCCATGTCCGCTCCCGGCTGGCCCGGAGCGTGGACGCTCAACTTCCTTCGCTGTCCGCCGTGTTGCTGCCGGAGCGCAGCAGCAGCGGAGTGTCGGCTCCTTCGCCCGTGCCCGCGAATTCGGCCACCGCCGTATAGGCGGTGGCGGCGCCACGACCACGTTCCCGAGGCGTTTCGCAGGTTCCGGGCTCGTCCTGCGCGGGAACGGGACAGCGCACTTGAACTGTCCGTCCGCCGGGCGCCATGAGGGTCAGAAACGCGTCGAGATCCTGTCCCGCCGCATTCCGGTAGTACGTACGCGCCCAGACGTCCGGGCCCTCGCTCAGGACACAGGTCTGCGCCTCGACCCCCTCGGGGGAGGCGAGTTCCGGACCGCAGCGCGTGACCCGCTCGGGGACCGTCGGCGCGGCCGCGCCGGGAACGGCCGGTGCGGGGGAGGCCGCCGTACGGGGTCCCAGGCCGAGGTCCCTCAGCAGGTCCCCCGCCTTCGCGTCGCCCGAGCCGGACGGTCGTACGGGGTCGCCCGTCGGTCCCGCCATGGCGACGAGCGGGAGCAGGACGGCCACCGTGACGGCGGTCCCGAGCCCGACCACGCGGAGGTTCACCGGACGCATGGAACCCACCTGCTCCTGCTCGGCTGGAGATCTTGAACGGTGGTGTGAACATAGCGGTGGGCGGCGGGCGCCCGGCCTGCCGCACGCCCGTTTCCTGTGCAAGTCGGTCCAGGACACACCCGTTCGGGTGAACGGCCGACAGTCGGCCGAACCCCGGCGCAGCCCCCCCGGCAGCCACGTTCGGCCGCCCCGGACAACCACGTTCGGCCGCCCCGGACCATCCCCGGACAGCCACGCTCGGCCGCCCCGGACCCGCCCTCCGGCAGCCGCGCTCGGCCGTCCCGCACGGGTTCCCCGTCAGTACGTCAGCCGGCTCCCGCCGCCCGGGGTGCTCGTGCTCGCCTCCACGAGGGCGTCGACCACCGCCTCGACGTCGGGCAGCCACGGGCGGGCCGAGCCCGCGAGCGGAGCCCGTTCCCACCGCACCTGGCCGGCCCCCGCGACGGAGGGCGGCAGCAGCAGGTAGCCGCCCTCGCCGTGGAACCGCAGCGAGCTGGGCACGCTGTCCTTCGCGTACAGCAGCTCGCCCAGTCGTTCGAGGCCGTACGGGGCGACGAGGATCGACCAGCGGGTCGGGGTCGCCACCACCGGGCCGAGCCGCATGCCCGAAGCGTCGAGCGCGGCGAGCGCCCGCGCGCCGGCCACCGCGGGCAGGCTGACGGCGCAGGGCGCGCGGCCGCCGGTGGCCAGGACCACGGGCGCGTCCGGGCGCCTGGTCCACCACCAGCGGACCATGCGCTCGTCCGTGGTGGCCGCGAGCAGCCCGGGGTCGTACGGGTGGGCCCCGGGGACCGCGCAGTCGGGGTCGGGGCAGGCGCAGGCCGCGCCGGCGGCCGTACGGGTCGTCGTTCTCAGGCTCGCTCCCGGCAGGACGGGCCAGTCCCACTCGACGGCGAAGGTGACCGCCGCGTCGAGCCGGGCGGACTTCGCCTTGCGCCGGAACCGGAGCCTGCGTCGCCTTCCGAGGATCTCGCGCATGAGCGCTCGTTCCTTTCCGTTGAACGCCGAATCCACATCACACCATGTGCAGAACACTTCACCGTGCGTATCAGCGCGTACCGGGTCGGCGGGGTGGCGCCCCGCGTCCGAGCGGGGCCGGCCGGGCCGGGACCAGGTGGAACCAGGTGGTACCGGATGGAACCAGGTGGAGCCAGGTGGTGCCGGACCGTCGCCGGGGGCGGGTCGGAACACGTTCCCCGCCACTCGGGGTGGGGGTGCGGCCTGCGGCATGAAAGACGCCGGGGTCCCGCATCACGTTCCGGGGCAGCTCCAACTGCCCCTGCCTGTCACCGATTACGTACCCAGCACGCTCGGAATGACGCGCTTTCAAACGACGCCAGTCGACCGCAAAAGGTGCACACCGGGGACAATTTTCGGCCAACTTGCCGCGCACTTCAACCCTCGCGCACGACCTCACAGACACCACAAGTCCCGTGGGGACAATGCTGGACATCGTTCCTCTTGTGCGTGTACATGTGGATGCATCGAGCGGCTCAGAATGACATGGGGGTTTGCGATGCTATGGCGTCAAACGCACCGGTCGGAAAGCCGACTGACATGAGTGCCCCGCACATGCCGAAAGTGGCTGGAATCGACTCCACGGTTCCCGGGCCCCCGCACACTACGCCGCCCCTCTCCGGGGTCCCCTCGGCGGCGACGCCCTCCGACGCGCCCCTCCCGGCCGGAGCGGTGATCCAGGACAGACTGGCCGCCTGGGTCTCCGACCTCACCACCCTCCACGAACTCACCGAGCGCCTCATCAGGACCTCCTCCCTCGACGAGGCCCTCCGCGAGGTGCTCGGCGCGGGCAGCGCCCTCGTCGGCGCCCGCCGCGGCATGGCCGTGTTCGAACCGGCCGACGGCCTCGGCCCCGCCACCACCATCGGCCTCGGCCTCGCCCACGCCGAACTCGGCACCATCGAGACCGTCCCGCGCGGCGCCACCAGCTACGGCCGTCTCCTGGACGGCCTCCCCGAGCCCGGGCACGTGGAGCGCGTCCCCGATCCGATCGCCATCCGCGACGTCCGCACCGAGGAGGGCCTCGACCCGCGCCACCGCGAGGTCGCCGCCCGCCTCGGCTACGCCGCCAGCTACGCCCTCCCCCTCGCCACCGAGGACGCCGGCCGCCTCGGCGCGGCCGTCTGGCTCTACGACGAGCCCGCCGAACCCGACGAACGCCGACGCCACCTCGTCGGGCTCTACTGCCGCTTCGCCACCGAGCACCTCGCCCGCCTCCTCCAGGTCGAGCGCGCCCGCGTGCAGGTCTCCACCGTCGCCGAGGAGCTGCTCCCCAGCCGCCTCCCCCGCGTCCCCGGCGTCCAGCTCGCCGCCCGCCACAGCACCGGCCCGCTGGGCGGCGGCGACTGGTACGACGCGCTGCCGCTGCCCGACGGCGCCCTCGGCCTCGCGGTCGGCTCCGTCTCCGGGACCGGCCCCAGCGCGCTCGCCGCGATGGGCCGGCTGCGCGCCTCCCTGCGGGCGTACGCGGTGATGGAGGGCGAGGACCCGGTCGCCGTCCTCTCGGACCTGGAACTGCTGCTCCGACTCACCGAGCCCGCCCGGTCGGCGACCGCGCTCTTCGCGTACGCCGAGCCCGCGCAGCGCCGGATCGTCCTCGCCGGGGCCGGCCACGCCCCGCCGCTCGTCGTCGGCGACCGGCGCACGGAGTTCGTGGAGACCTCGCTCTCGGCCCCGCTGGGGATGCTCTCCTGCTGGGAGGCGCCGAGCGTGGAGCTGTCCCCCGCGCCCGGAGAAACGGTGCTTCTCTACACCGACGGGCTGCTCCGCCGTACCGGCGACGCCATGGACCGCGCCTTCGCACGGCTCCACGCGGCCGCCTCGAGCGTGCCGAAGGCGGACCGGGGCGACCCGGGCGCCGTCGCCGACCACGTCCTGCGGACCCTGCTGCCGGAGGGCCTGGACCCCGCCGTGGACGGGGAGGACGTGGTCCTCCTCGCCGCCCGCTTCGAATGAGATGCGTGTAAGCGGAACGTAACTCTCCGGTAATGGGCCTTCCGGCCCTGGGCCCCCTTCCGTACGACCGTACGATGGTGGGGGTTCAGTGTCGTACCAAGAGGAGGCAGACCCGTGGCCGAGGAGCTCACGCCGGAGACCCCGGAAGAGACCGAAGAGCAGGCGATCAAGCAGCGGAAGAACGGCCTGTACCCGGGCGTCTCCGACGAGCTGGCCGAGAACATGAAGTCCGGCTGGGCCGACACCGAGCTGCGCGGTCTGGAGCCGAT
>NZ_JNWK01000116.1 GCF_000716445.1 Streptomyces wedmorensis | reverse complement strand
CACCGACCCCAAGCCCTACATATGGACCAAGACCGCAGACGAGATCCTCGAACGCCTCGCCTCATATCTGAACAGAATTCCTGACTCAGAAGACTAGGGAGCGCGGAAGAGGGTGGGGAAACGCGGGGCGAGCCAGGGCTTGCGCCCCCAGCCGAGCGCCCTGCCACGGGCGATCGCGGGCCAGGGGTCGATGCGGCCGAGGGCCAGGAGCAGGAAGGTGACGGGCTCGGTGAGGATCCTGCAGTCCGGCCGCGCGGGCGGTTCGGGTGCGACCCGGACCAGGCCGTCGGTGATCGTGACGCCGAAGCCGGAGCCACCCCGGAGGCGTACCGCGAAGGCCGCGGTGAGACCGGCGACGGCGTCCGGGTCCGTCACCCTCGGCATCACCTGGATCATGAACGGCATGCCGAGCTCCACCCGGTGCGCGTCGACCATGTGCGGGCGGCGCAGGGCGCGGGCGAGGTCGTAGCCGTGACCGAGCATGTGGGTCAGCAGGTACGAGCCCAGGACGGCCGGGTTCATCCCGCCGAGCGGGGTGGCGAGCGGCTCGTCCGGGTCCCGCTCCTCGACGGCGTCGAGGAAGGCGGCGGCCTGGGCCGTGATCATCTCCGCGAGCGGACCGGGCGCCCGCTCCGCGAACCCCGCCAGCGCGCGTTCGTTGGCCTCGGCCAGGCTGCCGGGCGTGCCGTCCCCGTAGGGCCGCTCGTGTCCGGCGGCCAGCTCCGCCATCAGCGCGTTCGCCTGCGCCAGGTGCGCGGCGGCCTCGCCCACCGTCCAGGTGGAACGGGGCACGGGCAGCCCACCGCCGTGGCCGGCGCCGCCCGGCCCCGCACCCCCGGGTGCCGTCTCCCCGGCCGCCCGGCCTCCGCCCGGCGATCCGCCGCCCGCCTCGCCCGGCGATCCGCCGCCCGCCTCGCTCCGCGCCCCTCCGCCCGCCTCGCTCCGCCTCCGCGGTTCGCCTTCCGGCCCCGCCGCCGTGCGCAGGACCGCGGCGATGTCCTCGGCCGTCCCGCGTATCGCCTCGGCCAGGCCCGCGGGAAGCACCCCGCTCGTTCGTGCCGTCATGGACCGCCCCTCCCTCGGCTTCGGCGGCCCGCTCGGAGCGCCGGTAGGTGAGGGACCGTACCAGCGAGTAGCACGGAGGGGACCCGTCGCGTTCGACCGGTCTCGCGGGGCCGCCCCCGAGGCGTCGCGGGGGTGCTAGCTTCCTCCCCGTGACGGAGCACCAGGACGAGACCAGGGCGGCCTACGACGAGGTCGTCGAGCTGTACGCGTCGCTGTTCGCCGACCGGCTGGAGACGCGGCCGTTCGCACGGGCCATGGTCGGCACCTTCGCGGAACTGGTGCGCGAGACGGGGAACCCGCGCGCGGCCGACGTCGGGTGCGGGCCGGGGCATCTGACGGCCCTGCTGTGCGACCTGGGGCTGGACGCCTTCGGGCTCGACCTGTCGCCGGCCATGGTCGACCACGCCCGGCGGGCACATCCGGACCTGCGGTTCGACGAGGCCCGGATGGAGGCCCTGCCCATCGAGGACGGGGCGCTGGGCGGCGTACTGGCCCACTACTCGACGATCCACACCCCGCCCGGGGAGCTGCCCGCGCTGCTCGCCGAGCTGGCACGCGTCCTCGCGCCGGGAGGCCTGCTCCTGGCCACGTTCTTCGCGACGGACGGCCCCGGCCCGGTCCGCTTCGACCACAAGGTCGCCCCCGCCTACAGCTGGCCGGTGGACGACTTCGCCGACCTGCTGGCCGGGGCGGGGCTCACGCCCTTCGCCCGCCTCGTGCACGACCCGGCCAGTGAGCGGGGCTTCCTCGAAGCCCATCTGCTGGGCCGCGCTCCGTAGCACCGAAAGTAGGTCCCGCACGGTGTGCATCCGGTCACATCGGGCTCGCCTACTGCAAACTAGTAGGACGTCCTAGTATTTCTCGTGTACCGCTTGCCTCCCCTGGGAAGGTCCACATGACCGCTCTGCACCGGCCCGTGCACCCCGTCCGTCTGGTCACCGCCTCGGCGCTCTTCGACGGACACGACGCCTCGATCAACATCATGCGGCGGATCTTCCAGGCCCAGGGGGCCGAGGTGATCCACCTGGGGCACAACCGGTCCGTGCAGGAGGTCGTGGACGCCGCGATCGAGGAGGACGTGCACGGAGTCGCGGTCTCGTCGTACCAGGGCGGGCACGTGGAGTACTTCGAGTACCTGGTCGAGTCGCTGCGCGAGCGCGGCGCGGGACACATCCGCGTGGTGGGCGGCGGCGGCGGCGTGATCGTGCCCGAGGAGATCACCCGGCTGCGCAACAGCGGCGTCACCATCTTCTCGCCCGAGGACGGGCAGCGGATGGGCCTCGCGGGGATGATCAACTCTGTGGTCAAGGACTGCGACTTCGACCTCTGGGACGGCGGTCCGGCCGACCCGGCGGCGGTCCTCGCGGGAGACCGGTTCGCGATCGCCCGCGCCGTGACGGGCGCCGAGCTCGGCAAGCTGTCCCCCGCCTTCCTCGACCGGCTGCGCGCCGCCGGCGCGGAGCGCGTCACTCCCGTCCTCGGCATCACCGGCACCGGCGGCTCCGGAAAGTCGTCGCTGACCGACGAGCTCGTCCGCCGGCTGCGCGTCGACCAGCAGGACAAGCTGCGCATCGCGGTGATCGCGGTCGACCCGACGCGCCGCCGCGGAGGCGGCGCGCTGCTCGGCGACCGGATCCGGATGAACTCCCTCGACGGCGACCGCGTCTTCTTCCGCAGCCTGGCCACGCGCGGCAACCACGAACTGCCCGAGCACCTGGCCGACGTGATCGACGTCGTCAAGGCCGCCGGCTTCGACCTGGTGATCGTGGAGACGCCGGGCATCGGCCAGGGCGACGCGGCGATCGTGCCGTTCGTCGACACCTCGCTGTACGTGATGACGCCGGAGTTCGGCGCGGCCTCGCAGCTCGAGAAGATCGACATGCTCGACTTCGCCGACGTCGTGGCCATCAACAAGTTCGAGCGGCGCGGTGCCAAGGACGCGCTGCGCGATGTGGCGCGCCAGCTGGTCCGCAACCGCGAGGCGTTCGACAAGAGGCCGGAGGACATGCCGGTCTACGGCACCTCGGCGGCCACCTTCAACGACGACGGTGTCACCGCGCTCCACCAGCACCTCAAGACCGCGCTCACGGAGCGCGGCCTCACGGTCGACACGGGCACGCTGGCCCCGGTCGACGTACGCCACTCCTCCGGGATCCGGCAGGTCGTCCCCGCCGACCGGGTGCGCTACCTCACCGAGATCGGCGAGACGGTGCGCGCGTACCACGTGGAGACCGAGCGGCTCGCCGAGGCGGCCGGGCGCGTCCAGCGCCTGGACACGGTCAAGGGCGAGCTCGTCCAGGCCGGCCACGACGACACCGGCGTGGACGCGCTGCTCGCGGACGCCCGCAAGCGGCTCCCGCACGAGGTCGCGGACCAGATCGAGAACTGGCCGGCCGTCGTGGCCTCGTACTCCGGGGACGAGCAGGTCGTGACGATCCGGGACAAGGAGATCCGCACCAAGCTGACCCGCGAGTCCCTGTCCGGCAACAAGATCCCGCGGGTCGCCCTGCCCCGGTTCACCGGCCACAACGAGCTGGTGCGCTTCTGGCGCCGCGAGAACCTGCCCGGCCACTTCCCCTTCACCGCCGGCGTGTTCCCCTTCAAGCGCGACGGCGAGGACCCCGCGCGGATGTTCGCCGGCGAGGGCGACCCGTTCCGCACCAACCGGCGGTTCAAGCTGCTGTCCGAGGGCCAGCCGGCGACCCGGCTCTCCACCGCCTTCGACTCGGTCACCCTGTACGGCCGCGACCCCGGCGAGCGCCCCGACATCTACGGCAAGGTCGGCACCTCCGGCGTCTCGGTCGCGACCCTGGACGACATGAAGGCGCTCTACGACGGCTTCGACCTGATCGCGCCGACGACCTCGGTGTCCATGACGATCAACGGCCCGGCGCCGACGGTCCTCGCGTTCTTCCTCAACACGGCCGTCGACCAGCAGATCGACAGGTTCCGCGCCGTCGAGGGCCGCGAGCCCTCCGCCGACGAGGCCGCCGGACTCCGCGCCCACGCGCTCGCCACCGTCCGCGGCACGGTCCAGGCCGACATCCTCAAGGAGGACCAGGGCCAGAACACCTGCCTGTTCTCCACCGAGTTCTCGCTGCGGATGATGGCCGACATCCAGGAGTGGTTCATCGCGAACAAGGTCCGCAACTTCTACTCGGTGTCCATCTCCGGCTACCACATCGCCGAAGCCGGCGCGAACCCGATCAGCCAGCTGGCCTTCACGCTCGCCAACGGCTTCACCTACGTCGAGACCTACCTCGCCCGCGGGATGGACGTCGACGACTTCGCCCCGAACCTGTCGTTCTTCTTCTCCAACGGCATGGACCCCGAGTACTCCGTCCTCGGCCGCGTCGCCCGCCGCATCTGGGCCGTGGCGATGAAGGAGAAGTACGGCGCCAACGAGCGCTCCCAGAAGCTGAAGTACCACGTGCAGACGTCCGGGCGCTCCCTGCACGCCCAGGAGATGGACTTCAACGACATCCGCACCACCCTGCAGGCGCTCATCGCCATCTACGACAACTGCAACAGCCTGCACACCAACGCCTACGACGAGGCCGTCACCACCCCCACCGAGGAATCCGTCCGCCGCGCCCTGGCCATCCAGCTGATCATCAACCGGGAGTGGGGCCTGGCGATGAACGAGAACCCCCTCCAGGGGTCGTTCATCATCGACGAGCTCACCGACCTGGTCGAGGAGGCGGTGCTCCAGGAGTTCGAGCGCATCAGCGAGCGGGGCGGCGTGCTCGGCGCCATGGAGACCGGTTACCAGCGCGGCCGCATCCAGGACGAGTCGATGCTCTACGAGCAGCGCAAGCACGACGGCACCCTGCCCATCATCGGCG
Source organism: Streptomyces wedmorensis (assembly GCF_000716445.1). Taxonomy (GTDB): domain Bacteria; phylum Actinomycetota; class Actinomycetes; order Streptomycetales; family Streptomycetaceae; genus Streptomyces; species Streptomyces wedmorensis. Next base: position 2,362 of record NZ_JNWK01000116.1, on the reverse strand, counting down.
TCAACACCTTCCGCAACCCCCACGCGGACACCGCCGAGCCCGTCGCCGTCGAACTCGCCCGCGCCACCGAGACGGAGAAGCTGTCCCAGCTGGAGCGGGTCCAGGACTTCCAGACCCGCCACCACGACCAGGCCCACGCGGCCCTGGCCGCCCTCAAGGAGGCCGCGACCAGCGGCGTCAACGCCTTCGCCGTCCTCATGGACGCCGCCCGGGTCTGCACCCTCCAGCAGATCACCGAGGCGTTCTTCGAGGTCGGCGGCCAGTACCGCCGCAACGTCTGACCCCGCCCCGCGCCGGGAGAACGGCTCCGGGACGACGCCCGCCCCCGTGTACGCACGGGGGCGGGCGTCGCCGTTCCGTCGGTCAGGTGAGCACGCGGACGCCGCGTGCGTCGGGCCCGCCGGACGCCCCGGACTCCGGCGCCTGCCCGCCCCGGTGTCACTCCGGATCGTTCCGGATGCCGGGCCGCTCTCCCCCCGTCCTACGGTGTCGGGGACCGTCCAGCGGACCGTCCGGTCCGGAGCCCCGGGGAGCAGCGTTGCCGACGACCGCCGTCACGGGGCGACCGACGTCCGACGCGCTCGGGCACCGGGAGCGCAGGGTCCTCTCCGCCGTCGGCTGCGGTCTGCGGGACGACGAGATCGCGGCCGCGCTCGACCTCCCCGAGAAGACCGTCGCCGACGACCTCGCACGGGTCCTCGTGAAACTCGGTCTGCGGGACCGGGCCGCCGCCATCGTCCACGCCTTCGACACCGGCCTGGTCGCCCCCGGGCGCGGCCCCCGCAGCCGGGCGGCGGGCCGTCCGGCACCTCGGGCCACGGCCGTCCGGGTCCGCGCCCCGCGGCTGCGGATCTCCGTGCTCGGGCCGTTGCGCGCCTGGCAGGACGGGCGTCCGCTGGGCCTGGGGCACCTGCGTCAGCAGGCGGTGCTGGCGGCGCTCGCGCTGGGCGCGGGGCGGACGCTGAGCCGGCGGGAACTCCTGGACGGCGTCTGGGGAACGGAGCCGCCGGCCGCGAACGTGGTGCCGGTGTACATCTACCGCCTGCGCAAGGCCCTCCGTGCCGACGACGGCCCGGACACGGTCATCGAGCACGCCCGGCACGGCTACCGCCTGGTTCCCGGTGCCGTCGACGTGGACCTCGCGCGGATGGAGGAGCTGGTCGCCGACATGGGGGCGGCGGACCGGGCGGGCGATCCCGTCGAGGCGGTACGGCTGTGCTCGCGGGTGCTCGAACTGTTCCGCGGCGAGCCCCTCGACGGTCTGCCGGGGCCGCTCGCCGACCTCCAGCGGGTACGGCTCGGCGAGCGCAGGATCGCCGTCGCGCGGCGGAAGGCGGAGTGGCAGTTGCGGCTCGGCCGGTGCGCGGACGCCGTCGCCGAGCTGTTCGCCCTGTCCGCGGAGCATCCGTTGAACGAGCCGGTGGCGTCGATGCTGATGCGCGCGCTGTACCGGGACGGGCGGCAGGCCGAGGCGCTGGCGGTGTTCGACCGCACCCGCCGTCGTCTCGCCGACGAGCTGGAGGTCGCTCCGAGCATGCTGCTGCGTCGCACGCGCCGCATGATCCTGTGCGGGGACGAGGCCGGTCCCGGCGATTCCATCCGCATTTCATCGCTCCCTCCTACTGTCGGCCGCCGACGACCTGGGAGGTCCGAGTGAGAGAGTCACGATCTTGGTGGGGCAGACTCCTGCTGCCCCTGCTGGCCGGCGCGCTCCTGCTGGTCGCGCCCGCGCCGCCGGCCGCGGCGGGCGCGGCGGGCGCGGCGGGCGCGGCGGGCGCGGCGGGCGCGGTTTCCTCCGACCGCGGCGGCCCGATCACCCGGGGCGAGGTGATCTGGCGTGCCCAGTACTGGGTGGACCAGCAGCCGCCGTACAGCCAGGGAGCGTACGTTCCCGGGCCCGGAGACGACTTCGCGTACCGCACCGACTGCTCCGGGTTCGTCGCCATGGCCTGGCATCTCGACGCGAACCCGAACACGCAGGGCCTGCCGAACTTCTCGCATGAGATCGCGCGAAGCGAGCTGAGGGCCGGCGACATCCTCAACTCGTACTACAACCACGTGATCATCTTCCACGAGTGGGTGAACGACCAGGGCGGGTTCTCCTACTACAGCTTCGGCGGCGGCTCCAGCGGGGTGGAACCGCCGGGGCACTTCTTCGGGAACATCGACAGCGCCTCGATCGACGGCCATCCGAACGGCGACTACAAGGCCCTCCGGTACGACGGCATCGTCGACGAGCCCGAGGCGCGCAGGCCCCACCCCAACGCCTCCGGCCGGGTGGTCTCCGCACGGTCGTCGGACGGCCGTCTCGAGGCCTTCGCGGCCGGCGCCGACGGCGTGTACCACGCCTGGCAGACCGAGG
>NZ_JNWK01000115.1 GCF_000716445.1 Streptomyces wedmorensis | reverse complement strand
GCTGAACATCGCGGCGCAGGTGGTCGGGTTCGCGAAGGGGACGCGTCGGGAGTTCACGACGGAGAATCTCACCGAGCTGGGGATCAATGTCGCGATGGGCGCGATCGGCGGGGCGATCGGGTTCGGTATCGGCAAGGTGTTAAGCTGGCGACCGGGCAGGACGCGGGTCATGTCACCTGGCACATGGTCACCTCGGGTCTGGCGTTCGGCACGGCGGGCGGTGCGCGGGCGGCGGCCCAGCGGATCACTCCGCTGAAGGTCAACCCGGTGAAGGTGCCCAGGGCGTTCAACAACAAGTTCGTCCAGGTCAAGACGAGCTTCGAGGGCGGCCCTGCCGGTTCCGGCACGGGCTCCCGGCCGGTGTCGTCGGCGGGTGGCAGCGAGAGGCGGCTGCTTGACCGTGCCAGTACGGTCTCCACCGAATCGTCGTGGTCCTCCGATGCGTCGCTGTCCACCGGTTCGGGGGATGCGAGGCCCGTCGGTGGGGAGATCAGAGGGACGGCGGAGACGGCCGTCCCGTCCGGCAAGGGGGAGATACCCGGCGGTGCGGGAGAAGGTCCCCGCCCGGGTGCCGATCCGGTGGGGCAGGGTAGTCGGCCGGACACGATCGTTCAGGGCCGTGAGATCGCGGCCGGCAACATTACGGCGGTGTCCGAGGGCACGGGCGACACGCTGCGGAGCACGGCACCCGCGGAGGGTGAGGTGCCGGTCAGGCCGGTGTCCTCCACGGTGGAGGCGGCCGTCTCGACGCCGCCGCCCGAGACTCCCCGGGTGCGGTCCGGTCCGGTCGACTCCAGTGGAACCGCGGAGACGACGACCCCTCTGGACAGCTCACCGCCTGTCTCGGAGGCCCCCGGCGTCCCCGCGCAGAGCGATGTTCCGCAGTCGCAGTCGCAGTCGCAGTCGCAGTCGCAGTCGCAGTCGCAGTCGCAGTCGAGCGACGGGACGGTGACCACGCCCGTTCAGGCAAGCGGCTCGTCGGTGTCGATCGGCGATGTGCTCTCCGGTCCACGGCAGGAGCCCCTGGCCCAGCCGCACGTTCAGGTGCAGGGGAGCACGCCTGTCGTCACGGACGCGCCGCTCTCCTCCGGCCGGCCGGACGTGCCGAGTGTGGTCGTCCCCGAAGGTCAGGCTGTCGGCGCCTCGCAGCCCGCCGGTGCACTGCCGTCCACACCCACCGCACAGCCGCGGGCCGGCACGGAAAGCCTCATCGGCGGCGCACACCCCAGCGGCGCCCCCAGCTCCGGCAACTCGGTCCCGGTGTCGGCGCGTACGCAGGAAACCACGGTCACGCCGGCCAGTACTGTGCAGGCAAACACGCCGAGAACCACGGCCACGGGCACGGGCGCGGGCGCGGGCAAGGTCCCGGACATCAACACCGTGTTCTCGGGCGGCACCCCCGGCTCGCCCGCGTCGGATGTACGAGCCCAGTCGAGTGCCAGGGTTTCCGAGGCGGCTCCCAGCCCGGCGCCGTCGACGGTGAAGCGCCCCGAGAACCTCACCGTCACCGCCGATGGCACCGCTTCCGCGCCCTCAGTCCCGGAGTCCCGGCCGGAGATGTCCGAAGTCCTCTCCGGTGAGCCGGTTGGCCCGGGCAGGCTCACGGAAGCGCCGGACGGTGAGCCCCCTGTTCCGGACCGCAAGGCCTTCGAGTCGTTCGCACAGAGGCTGCGTGATCAGGGGCGGGGCAAGGAAGCCGCGCAGCTCATGCTCGAGTACTTCGTCGGAGTGAAGGACCGGGCTCGCTTCGAGATGACCTTGCCGGAAGGTTCGTTCGAGAGCTCACCCGAAGTCGAGGCCGCTCGCACCGAGATGGCCGCCAGAGTGGAGAACGCCCTTACGGAGAGCCTGAGGTCCTTCCCCGAGCTGAGGGGCCCGGACGGGGACAGGCCGGTCTCGGAGCTCATGGAGGCGTTGTCACCGGCGCGGAAGTCGGAGTTCGCGGCTCTGCTGTCGCACAACGGTCTGCGTGAAACGGGCTGGGACCCTCAGCGATTGATGGACAGCGGGATCGTCGAGCAGATGCTCGGCAGGAACGGCAGCACCATCCGGGACGTGATGCCGATCGAATTCGCCGAAGTCCCCCATGCGGCCGACGGCCCGCAGGAGCCGGCGGCGACCGTACCGCTGGAAGCGGGCAGGGCGCCGGCCGAGCATGGCGGCTTGGTGCAGGACCTGCTGCCGGGAACCGAAGCCGACGGCATGCCGTCGGTGGGCCCAGACGGCGATACGCCCCCAGCAGCGGATGAGGAGACCGGTCCCCTGGCTCGGCTGGAGGCGAAGGCCCTCGCCGCGGGGATGACGCCGCAGGAGTGGACCCTCTATCAGGAGCGGTTCGAAGCGGCTCTGGGCAAGGGAGATGCCGAGGCCGCCGCGGCGATCGCGGCGCGGCGTACCGCCCACGTCGCGGAGTTGGAATCGGTGGGGCAGGAGGTGGCGTTCCGTCGTCACCGTGGGAACGAGGAACTCGGCCCGCTCGGGCAGCGGCCGTTCGACGTGGTGGCCGCGGCGAGGGAACGGGCCCTCGACGCCGGCATGTCGGAGCGGGCCTGGAACGGCACGGAGAGCCTGATCAGGGAAGCCGTGGATGAGGGCCGGTTGGCGGACGCCCATGGCCTGATCCGTGAGCGCGACCAGATGGTACGAGAACGGGAGCAGGCTTCCGCCAGGGCGGATCTCGCGCTCGCGGCGCGCTGGGAAGCCCTGCGCGAGGACGCGGACTCCTCGTCGCGGATGACCGGGGACGAAGCCCTCTCGGCGGCGGAGCCGGAGCGGAAGGCCCTGGACGCCGGGATGACAGACGCGGATCTGGAGGCCCGGCCGCGTGAAGGCACGCTGACGGCATCGGATGGTGCTCCCCTGGACCGGCTCCGGGATCTGCCGTCGCCTCCTGGTGAGGACGGGTCGCTGGGTGTGCGCGATGTGCGGATGCTGGAATCACTCCTGGGGCGGGCCCGCGCGGCGCAGATGTCGCCGGAGGAGATCGGGGCGTGGCAGGCCCGCTTCGCCGAAGCGGGCCGCAGGGGGGCTGAAGGCCGGACGGAACTGGTGGAGCTGGGCCTGCGGTTGCACCAGGAGCTTGAGCAGGTCACGGGTGCCTCGAACCGGCCGGGTGTCGACGATGTGCCGACCACACCGCGAGCGACGGTGGAGACGCAGCCGGAGCTGCTGGCGAAAGCCGCGGAGGATGCGGGGGTGTCCTTCAAGGAGCACGCGTCGTGGATGAAGCAGATCCGCGACGCGTGGGCCGCGGGGCGCACCGAGGACGCCACGACACTGGTGGATCGGTTCTGGGAGCGTGTCGGGGAAGCCCAGGCCGACAGGTCGGCTCGGCTGGAACGGGAACTGACCGCGCGGCTGGCGGAGGTCAAGGGCATGCCCATAGACGAGTTCCTGGCCTTCCGGGAGCGCCAGGAAACAGCCGATTCAGCGTTGAAGGACGGCCTGAAGTCGGTGCTGGATGCCCTGGACGGGCAGGGCGGGCAGGGCGGGCTGCGGGAGGAGCTGCGGCAGATCTCCGACACGCTGCCCGAGGACGCCGCCGGATCGCCGTTGGCGGAAGGACTCGGCGACATCCTGCGGGCGAACGGGGAGAGTACGCCCGAGCATCAGCTGCGCGATGACGTCCTTGCCCTACTGGAGGACGGCGCGCCCGTGGAGTGGGACGGCCTCAAGCCACTGCTGGACGGGGCGGAGTCCGAGGGGCCGGCCGAACAGCTGGACTGGCTACCCGACGTCCCTGTGGGCGATGCCGTGTGGGCGCGAGACATGGAGAGGTTCCTCTCCCTCCAAGCGGCCAGGCACGGTATGCCCGAGGGCGAGATCTCGTACTGGCAGGACGGACTCACCGACGCCATCGCATCGGGCTCGGACAAGTCCACGGTGGTGGAACTGAGCCGGGACTGGCACTTCCGCGTCAAGCGGTTCGAATCCCTCGAAGCACTGGCCGGCGAAGCGGTGGAGGCGGGCCAGGGCGCTACGGAGTCGGCCCGTTTCAAGGACGCACTGACGACCGCGCTGCGGCAGGAGGACCTGGCGGAGTTCAACCGTGTCGAGGCCGAGTGGAAGGGCACGATCGCCCAGGCGAAGACCGAGTCGGAATTCCAGCAGTCGATCGAACACAGCACCGCTTCCCTCAAGGACAGGGCCGGAGAATTCGGCATGCCGGACGAGGAATGGGCGAGCTTCGAGACGCGGATCGAGCGGGCCCGCGAGCGCGGCGATGTCCCGGAAGTGCTCAAGGCGATCGAGGAACGCGCCCGGAAGCTCGACGAACTGGAAGCGGCCTTCGACGCCACGACCCGGGAAAGGCTCGCGGCGCTGCGCGACGGCCAGGACGACGGCATGGCCGAGGAACTGGAGGCCTTCGAAGAAGCGGTCGCACAGCAGTGGCGGACCGGCGAGGGTCGGCTGGTCAGCGAGAACGAGCTGTGGAACCTCTTCGAGGACAAGAAGCCCGACGCGCTCAAGGAGAGGTTCGACGACCCCTCCGTTGATCCCCTGCGTGACCTCGATGATCCGGATGGGCCGGATGGGCCGGATGGGCCGGATGGGCCGGAGGACTGGGACCGTCATGTCCAGCGGCGGCTGAAGAACCTCCAGGACGACATCTTCAGCGATGCCAGACGCGTCCAGATGACGCCCGAGGAGCTGGAGATCTGGGCGCTGCGCATCGAAGCCGCGGATGATCCCGTCGCGGTGAGGGAAGACCTGCGCCGTCGCATCGATCACGAGCTCGCCCCACAGCGGGAGATGGACGCCCGGATCGCGAAGTTCGAAGAGAACAGGCGCCAGGAACTGCTCGACCTCGGCTTCAGCCCGCACGAGCTCAACGCGCACGAGCTGGGAATGAACGCCGCGGGCAGGCGCGGCGACCTCGACATGGTGATGAGCCTGAGTGAAGCCTTCGAAGCGAAGGCCGCTGCCAAGCGCACCGAGCCGAACCCGGACCCCGCCCAAAACGCCCTGGACTCCCTCACCCCGCCGCCCTCCGAGGAGCCCGGCGTCACCGTCTCGGCGAGGTCCCCACAGACCGATCCCACCCAGCCCACCCAGCCCGCCGGGCGCCAGGGGCTCAGTGAGCATCTGCTCGTACGGCCCAAGCCGCGCGAGAGCGACGCCCCCGACAACGCCGATGCCCTCCTCGGTTCCAAGCCGTACGGTCCCGGCACCCCGGAGTTCCGCGACCCGCTGGACGCCGTACTCACCAACGCGGCCAAGGAACAAGGCCTCCTCCCCAGCCGGCTCAAGCGGCAACTGGACGAGGTGGTCATGGAGGCGAAGGCACTCCAGGCGAGCGGGATCGACCACGACGCCACAGCCCACCGGGTGACGGAGCTTCACAAGACCGTCGCCGACGCCCGCGACGCCGGCCGGCTCGCTGACGCGCGTGCCGCACTGGAGCAGCTTCGGGCGACCACCGCCGAGGTTCGGCGAACGTCCCTCCAGGATCCGCTTGACGCGCTCCTGGACAGCGTCGACAGTGCGCCGCCGGTGGGGTCGGACGCCGATCAGCGGGCCTGGTCGGCGAGCGTGCCCCAGCACACCGACGGCAAGGCCGCACCGACCCCGCCCCAGACAGGCCAGGACACGCGGACACCGCTCACTCCCCTCGCCCCCGTCGTCGCGCCGGCCCTGCAGGAGCTGTCCCGCGTCGTCGACACCACCGGCCTGCGCACCTTCGAAGCCGGCCCCTACCAGCGGCTGGACCCCGGCCTGCGGCTGCTCGCCCGCACCATCGTCAGCGACACCATCCACTTCCCGCTGACCATCTCCGCGAGAGGCGAAGGACTCCAGCAGCGCAGCCCGCTGGAGTACTGGACCCTCGCCGCCGTCACCCAGGCCCTCACCACCGCCCTCGACTCCGGCACTCCGGCACCCGAAGCGACCGCCCGCGCCCGGGGCCTGGCCGAACGCATCCGCGACGACCAGGGCCTGCCCAGACCCACGGGCCTCAAGGGCGGCATGTGGCAGCCCGGCGACCAACCCGCCACCCAGGGCAGCACGTCACGTTTCCTGACCGACTCCGACGACGAGGCCATCGACTCAGAACAGAGGGAGAGGGGGAAGGAGTTCACGCTGACCACGCTGGAGCAGGGTGTCCAGTCGATGGAAGTGGACGACGAAGCCGACGCCTCTGTCGCGAGGGATGTCGTACCGGACACGCTGGACGCCGCGTTCGAGATCGCGTTCGCGGAACTGCTGGACGACCAGTTGATGGAGGTGGACGAGGAGAGCCAGGAGAACGAGCCCGTTACCGACGAGGACGGTGCGGTACGGACGGCTCTGGACGCCGCGTTCGAGGCCGCGTTCGGGGAGCTTGGAGAAGACCCCGATGGGTGGGAGCAGGGCTTCGCGCCGGCCTTCACCGAGGGGGGTGGGCAGAGCGAGGACTATCTGCTGTTCGGGGACGCCGATGCGTCCGTGGACGACCCCGTGGACGAGCAGGTACTGAGGGATGGTGACGTCGGTGACGACGTGAGTGTGCGTTCCGGGGAGTCGTGGTCCTCGGGTGTGTCGGCGGTGTCGCTGGCGCAGGAGCTGACACTGGCGGGGCTGCGGGAGCTGGAGGCGGCGGCGGACAGCGAGGCGGAGACCTGGTACACCGGCCGCACGGTGCAGGAGGTGCGTCGGCGGCGTGGCGAGCTGCTGGGGAGCTGGGGGGCGGATGCCACGGCCTATCCGGTGCTCGTGGACCATCTGGGCCTGGTCGTGGAGGGGGATGCGCCGCCGAAGGAGCGAAATCTCCTGCTGTTGCTGCTGTCGTTGACGCCGCGGGCCCTGGCGGTGCCGGCCGGGCAGCTGGGCACGTGGCTCAGGCCCCAGCAGCCGCCGGGTGAGAAACACATCGTCGCTGGCCTGGGCACGCTCCACGGCCTGTTCCCCGAAGTGCCCCCGACGCTGGGCGTGCGCAACCGGCCGCCCGGTGAGGACACGGGTGAGGCTTCGGGTGAGCGCAAGGCGTCCGTGGCGGACGTGCTGACGCGGATGCGGATCCCCGTGTGGGAGCGGGGGCGGCTGACCGCGCGTGCGGTGACGGTCCTGGGCAGCTGGGCGGTGGAACTGGGCTACCGGCAGGCCGTGAGCCAGGCTACGCGGGCGAAGGTGGAGGAGATCGCGGCGGTGCTGTTCGGGCACGCCGGTGAGCGGGCGGTGGCCTTCGTCGAACAGCATCTGGACCTCGCGGGCATCCCGCACCACGCCTCACCCCAGTACGGGGCACGCGACCTGGAAAACGTCGACGACGACGAGCCCGCGACTCCGATGGACCGGCTGCGGCTGGCGAAGATCACCGCCGACGCCCACGCCTTCCACTACGGCAGCGTCAACGCCCTCTCGATCGCCGCGCTGCTCGCCGGCCGCCAGGACCCCGCCCCGGGCGATGTCCACCGCGCGCTGGACATGCTGGAGTTCGCCGGCTACAGCGAACTCCTGCGCGGCACCACCCTGTGGGACATCCCCGCCACCGCCCCGGACGCCTCCCTGGAAACCCGCACCCGCATCCAGGGCACCGTCACGGTCCGCGAGGAGAGCGGAGAACTCACCGATACCGGCCGCGCCCTGCTCCAGACGGAGGCGGTCACGATCGCCACCGCCCAGGCCGCCCGCCTGGGCGGCGTCGACCTCGACGCCCTGCTCCCCCAGATCTTCGCCACCGCCCACCAGCACACCGGCCGCCGCACCCTGCGCCGCTGGCTCACCGAGGCCGGCCTGCGCACCCTGACCCGCGACGAGCGGCCCCTCGCCCACGCCCTCGACGCCCTGCACACCTCACGCCACCGCATCGAGCAGTACGCAGCCCAGACCGGGGAACTCCTCGAAGCCGACCTGGGCCACCTCGCCGACCTCTACCTCTCCGAGGTGGAATCCGACCCGCAGCTGCGCCTGCTGCGTCTCAAAGCCCTCCAGCACGCCACCGGCCTGGCCGGTCCCCCCCTGCAGGACGTCACCG
>NZ_JNWK01000114.1 GCF_000716445.1 Streptomyces wedmorensis | reverse complement strand
TTGAGACGTCAGACACCTCGATCAACAGCACGGGGGCCTCGCTCGTTGCGCTTCACGGACCGTCACCCGATCGGTGGCCACATCGAAGAAGCTCAATGAGCTCTGAGCGGCCTCGAGCATGGTGGGCTGCTGTACGACTTGGTGGCCTATCCGGCGAGGGTGAGGTTGTGCATCCGTGCGATGCCGAGCATGGCGTGGTGGACGCCGTTGCCTTTGAGACGGCAGTCGCGGAGGATCTTCCAGGTTTCATGCGGGCGAAGACGTGCTCGACGCGGGCGCGGACCTGTTTGTGGGGCTTGTTGTGGGCCTGCTTCCAGTCAGGCAGTTCCTCGCCCTTGCGGCGTCGGTGGGGCATCACGAGCCCGGTGCCCGGATAGCCGCCGTCGACGATGGTTGTGGTCGTGCCGACGGCGGCCTTCGCGCCGGACTCCTCCCATGCCTTGCAGTCGTTGCGGTTTCCGGGCAGGGGCTGGCCGACCACCACGACGAGTTGGGTGTCGGCGTCGATGACGACCTGGTGGTTGGTGGAGTAGCGGTAGTTCTAATAGGTCATCGGTGGCCCCGAGCGCGTAAGCGCAAGGGGTGCCATGCGAGGCGGGAAACTGCTTGTGTTCCGGGTGTGAGTAGTTGGCGTACAGGAAATCCCGGTGAGAACGATCATGGTCGGCTAGCACACCGTCCCGTGGCATCGCTGAGGTTCCCGGAAAGATCGTCGAGCGGGTGCCGGCGCTGGCTACGGTCCGCCTCGTGCCGGTGGAGTTTCTGACTGATGAGCAGGCCGAGGCGTACGGGACGTTCACCGAGGTGCCCACGCGCCCGGAGCTGGAGCGGTTCTTCTTCCTCGACGATGACGACCGCGATCTGATCGCGCTGCGGCGTACCGACGCGCACCGGCTGGGCATGGCGGTGCAGATCTGCACAGTCCGCTACGTCGGCCGGTTCCTGGGCGAGGACCCGCTCGCGGTGCCGTGGGAAGCCGTGGAGTACCTGGCCGAGCAGCTCGGCATCCTGGACGCCTCGTGCGTGAAGCGGTACGCCGAGCGACGCTCGACGGTGTACGAGCACGCGGACGAGATCCAGAAGCGGTTCAAGTACCGGGACTTCACCGACCGCGAGTGGGGCCGGGAGTTCCGCAGCTTTCTGTACGGGCGGGCGTGGACGCACGCCGAGGGGCCGGTGGCACTGTTCCACCACGCGGTGACGTGGCTGCGGAAGAACCGGGTACTGCTGCCGGGTGCCTCGGTGTTGGCCCGGCAGGTGTCGGAGGCCCGTACGGCGGCAGAGCGGCGCCTGTACGACGCGGTGGCCCGGGCGACGTACCGGGCCGATCCCGTGCTCGCACCGGCCTTGGCGAAGCTGCTGGTGGTGCCGGAGGGCAGGCGGGTCTCGGAACTGGAGCGGCTGCGCACACCGCCGGTGAAGTCGACGGGCACGGCGATGGTCCGCGCGATGGAACGAGTGGGGGAGATCTCCGCGTTCGCTCTGGGCCGGGTGAACCTGTCACGGGCGCCGGTGAACCGGCTGTCCGCGCTGGCCCGGTACGGGCAGCTGAGCAAGGCGCAGACGATTCTGCGGGCGTCGGAGCCGAGGCGGACCGCGCTGCTGACTGCGGTGGTGCGGCAGCTGGAGGCGCAGGCGGTCGACGACGCGCTGTACCTGTTCGCGGTGCTGATGGCGAACCGGCTGATCAGCCCGGCCCGGCGGGCGTCGGACCGGGAGCGCCTGGCGATGCTGCCGCAGCTGGAGAAGGCGGCCCGGATCCTGGCGAAGGCGTCGAAGATCCTCACTGAGGAGCTGGACCTGGTCGCCGAGCACGAGGCGGACCTGGACGTCGCCGCGCTGTGGGCGGCGGTCGAGGAGGCCGTGCCGCGTACGGTGGTGGCCGGGGCGGTCGCGACCGTCGAGGCCCTGGTGCCCGAGGACGACGGCTCGGCCGAAGCCGCGATGCGCGAGAAGCTGGCCCTGCGCTACAACACCGTGCGCCCGTTCCTGTCCCTGCTCGGCGAGTCGGACGCGCTGGGCGCCGCCCCAGCCGGGCGGCGCATCCTCAAGGCCGTGCGTCGCCTGCCCGCACTCTCGCGGCGCCGGGTCAAGGACCGGCCGCTACTGCCCCGCGAGGTCGACGCCGAGCTGATACCGGCGATGTGGAAGCGCGCGGTGTTCTCCAACGCCAAGCTGCCGCAGGGCGCGGTGGACCGCGACGCGTACGTGGTGTGCGTCCTGGAGCAGCTGCACCGCGCCCTGAACCGGCGCGACGTGTTTGCCGCCCCGTCGAACCGGTGGGCGGACCCGCGGGCCCGGTTGCTGGACGGTCCGCGGTGGGATGCGATGCGCCCGGACGTGCTCGCGGGCCTGTCCCTGACCGAGGACGCCGAGGAGCACCTGGCCCAGCTCGTGAGGGGGCTGGACGCGGCGTGGCGGCAGATGGCCGACCGTCTGGAAGAGGCCGGCGCCGACGCGAAGGTGGAGATCGTCGTCCCCGAGGCCGGCGGACGCGCCCGCCTGTCGGTGGACAAGCTCGGCGCCGTCGGCGAGCCGGAGTCGCTGACCTGGCTCAAGGCCACCACGGAGGCGATGCTCCCGAGGATCGACCTGCCGGACCTGCTGTTCGAGGTCCACTCCTGGACCGGTTTCCTCGACGCCTTCGGGCACGTCTCCGAGCGGCGCACCCGCATGGAGGGCCTGCTTGTCTCCCTGGTCGCGCTGCTGGTGGCGGAGAGCTGCAACATCGGCCTGCCCCCGGTCATCGACCCGGAGAACAAGGCGCTGACCCGCTTGCGCTTGTCCCACGTCGACCAGAACTACGTGCGCGCCGACACCATCGCCGCGGCGAACGCCGCGCTCATCACCGCCCAGTCGCGCATCGAGCTGGCCCAGATGTGGGGTGGCGGACTGCTCGCCTCCGTCGACGGCCTACGGTTCGTCGTCCCCGTCAAGAGCATCAACACCGGGCCCTCCCCCAAGTATTACGGCTACAAGAGGGGCGTGACCTGGCTAAATGCCGTCAACGATCAGGTCGCGGGGATCGGCGCGATGGTCGTACGCGGCACACCGCGCGATAGCCTCTATACCCTGGACACCCTGCTGAACCTCGACGTCGGGGTAAGCCAGAGATGGTCGCGACAGACAACGCTTCGTACTCCGACATGGCTTTCGGTCTGTACGAGATGCTCGGCTTCCGCTTCGCCCCACGCTTCCGCGACCTGGCCGACCAGAGGTTCTGGCGGGCCGACCTGCCCGACGGTGAGGCGCCGGCCGCCGGGTACGGGCCGCTGGAGGCCGTCGCCTGCAACAAGGTGAACCTCAAACGGATCGCCACGCACTGGCCGGACATGCTCCGTGTCGCCGGATCGCTCATCACCAACCAGGTCCGCGCCTACGACCTGCTGCGGATGTTCGGCCGCGAGGGACATCCCACCCCGCTCGGCGCCGCATTCGCCGAGTACGGGCGGATCGACAAAACCATGCACCTGCTCGCCCTGGTCGACCCGGTCGACGACACCTACCGCCGCCTGATGAACCGACAGCTCACCGTCCAGGAGTCCCGCCACCGCCTGGCTCGCGCCATCTGCCACGGCGGCCGCGGGCAGATCCGCCAGGCATACCGCGAGGGCCAGGAGGACCAGCTCGCCGCCCTCGGCCTGGTCCTCAACGCCGTGGTGCTCTGGAACACCCGCTACCTGGACGCCGCCGTAGCCCAGCTCCGGGCCGAAGGCCACGACATCAAGGACGAGGACGTCGCCCGCCTCTCCCCGCTCAAGGACCGGCACATCAACTTCCTTGGCCGCTGCCTGTTCAACATCAAGGCCAGCGGCCCTGGCCGGGGCCTGCGTCCCTTCCGTGACCCGGACGCCGCCGAGAACGATGAGGAAGGGGACTGATGGCCCAGTTCGACACTGCGGTCAGCCTCTCAGCTCTAGGAGTCAGAGGTGGGGGGGGCGGGACAAGCAGCCGGACTTTCCCCTGCACGATGTGCGACTGGCGTGGGGCAGGGCGGGGAAAGCACGCCAGCAGTCGGCGCGGTGCCACCGAGCAAGGCAGTCATCAGAGGCTCTACGACGCGTTCTTGTCCTCAACAAAGAAGAAGAGTGCCTTATTTTCGTGCCCATAAGTGCACGCGCCCTTCCAGTGATGTTCCACGTACTCTCCGGTACTCACGTCCTTCAGGCGGTGAATGCCGTGCCATTTCGAGCTACCGATTTCAAGGACCATCCTGTGGCCGTCCGACCAGTTCCCGCTGCGCTTTACGCGGTCGCCCACCTTTCGCCAATACTGCATATCGCAGCGAAGCCTCAGGTGGTCTCCCTCGTAAATAGCCGACGTGTCGCTCTGGGAGTCGTAATTGAAGAACCTTAGGCCGTACTCGTAAGGCCTGTCGCCGGAACCCTTGATCACATAGTCCCAGTCATACTCATAGTTGCGGAACCATTTGGCGTACTCGCCGACGAAGTACCCCGTGTTGTCGTTCATGTAGCCCAAAGAGTATTTGTAAACTTTCCCCTTCCTGAGGGGAGCTCCCGTGTGGTCGGTGATCGGCTCACGCCCACTCTGACTACCAGCGTCTCGTGCGACTGCGCGCGGAGCTGGGGCGACTTTGAACGTCTCTTCATCCATTACCTGTTTCCCTTCGCTGCGAGAGCCCGGCGGCTGCCGCCGGCAAGCAGTACCGACGGCACATGGGCGCCCATCGGGGCGGCTGAACCGCCGCCTTCATGACGGTTCCACTATCAGCGCTCAGGGAGAGGCACGCCTGATCAGGCGGGTTCGAAAGAGTGACGCCTCGGTTCGCATCGACAAGTCCCGATTCGTGACTCCGAAGCCACGATCGCGTTCGACGTCTGCACCAAGAAGACACTCGCCCGGGAACCGGCCTTAGCAGGTCACCCGGCTGCCGGGCCCGCCAGGAACCAGCTGTGCACGCCCACCACGCGAGGGACTACGGACATTCATTCAGCACTCCGAGCCCCTGATCACCGGGGCGGCCATCACCCTCATGCGCCGACGCCTCGCCCGCAAGGGCGCTACCCCAGCCGGTCGAAAGCCACGTCGACCAAAGGCTGTCTGACCTCTGGCTCCGAGCGCTGGCCGCAGGTAAAACCCGCCGACCGTGCATGACAGGCTCATGCCTGTGATCGATGAATTCGCGACAGAGTACCTACCCAGCGATCTGCGGGAGTTTCGCGAGGCGATGCTCTGAAAGCTCGACGGGCTCAGCGAGGACGACATCCGCCGCCCCCTGACCTCGACGGGAACCAACCTTCAGCCAGGCCGGTGAGTCCGGTGGCGACTTAGTACTCCAGTCACACTTCGCGATCTGGTTCGATGGCCATACAACGTTGACGGCCTGTGGTGCTGTGGAGGTGGGGCAATTTGAACGAGCGCGTGGTGGTCCTGAACCGGTTGGCGCAAGGCATCCGTCCGCTTGATCAGGGCGTCGACTGGTTCGGGAGCTTGGACGGCGCCGAGCAGTTCGAAGTCCTGCGTGACCTGGCGGGCTTCTGTATCCAGGCCCGCGCCCTCATCGAGGACGGGCCGGAGGCTATCCGCAGGGCCGGGATCCGGCCCACCCATACCCCGGCCGTGCTGGTCACCCGAGGGCGCCTGGCCGAGCAGCTGGCAAAGATCATCAATTTGCCGCAGGACGAGCGCGTCAAGGCGTTCCGGCTGCTGGTCGCTCTGCTCGGCGTGGCCGACGAGCGGCGGCGGGCTCGGTTCTGTGCCCAGGGGTGCAGCCATGCCTGGCACCATCTGGGCACGGATGCAGGAACAGGAGCGGCCACCACGTGATCATCACAGGTTGTGTGGACTCCTGAAGATCATGCTGTGGCCGCGGGCCACAGCATAGATGCAGCCCGCTGGCGAGCGATGTTCGACCAGGCCATGGCCCGGATCGCGGGCCGGTTCCGCAGGGTGGAACCACGGACGACCGCTCGCGCCTATCTGCTCGGACTGCTGTCCCGAACTGAGCGGAAGAACTGCTGGCAGCTGGCCGAGCAAGCCGGCCATGACCGCCCCGGGCCGATGCAGCGGCTGCTGCGATCCGCCCGTTGGGACGCCGATGATGTCCGTGACGACGTCCGCGCCTACGTCCTTGACCACCTCGGCACCGACGACGGCGTACTGATTGTCGACGAGACGGGGTTTCTGAAGAAGGGCTGGAACTCGGCAGGCGTACAGCGGCAGTACACCGGCACCGCGGGCAGGATCGAGAACAGCCAGGTCGGCGTCTTCCTCGCCTACGCCTCCAGCAGAGGACGGGCGCTGATCGACCGCCGGCTCTATCTGCCCGATGCCTCGTGGTGCCAGGACACCGAGTGCCGCACTCGCTCCGGCGTGCCCGAACAGGCCCAGTTCGCAACCAAGCCCGCGCTGGCCGGGCAGATGATCGCCGCGACACTGGACGCCGGGATCGGAGCCTCGTGGGTGACCGGTGACGAGGCATACGGCCAGGACCCGGGCCTGCGCGCTCTGTTGGAGGGCCACCGGATCGGCTATGTTCTGGCCGTCTCCTGCAGCACGCGCGTGCGGATCAACCAAGATAGGACCGCCACCCGCTCGGACGCGGTGGCCGGCCTCCTGCCCGGCTCCGCCTGGCACCGGCAGAGCGCCGGAACTGGTGCGAAGGGGCCGCGCTACCACGACTGGGCCTGGATCGAGATCGGTGCCGACGGCCACCGGCACCTCCTGATCCGCCGCAACCCGACCAGCGGCGAACTCGCCTACTACCTGTGCTGGTCCCCGACCCGGGTGGCCCTGTCCGAGCTGGTTCGGGTAGCCGGGACCAGATGGTGCATTGAGGAGTGCTTCCAGGCCGCGAAAGGCCAGGTCGGGCTGGACCACTACCAAATCCGCCACTGGACCGCCTGGCACCGGCACATCACCCTGGCCATGTTCGCGCTCGCATTCCTGGCGGTCCTCGCCGCCGACGCGACGCCGGAAAGGACCTCTCAGCCAAACCAGCCCGCCCGCAGCACCGACCCAATCGACCTGACCGTCCCCGAGATCCGCCACCTGCTCGGAACTCTGCTGAACCCCACAAGCACCTCTCCACGCAGGCTGCTGCACTGGTCAACCTGGCGCAGACGACACCAGGCCGCGGCTCGCCGCAGCCACTACCAGCGGCGGCTCGCCAGCCCCTCAACCGGGTAGATCACGAAGTCGCACTGGAGTATTAGCTGCCTCTGGGGACGGGCGGCAGGATGTTGGGGGTGCCGATCTCGGGCAGCTTGCTGTCCCCTCCGGGGATGATCGGCAGGCTGCGGGTGTCGCCGGCCTGGGGCAGTTCGTCGCCGTCCTCGGGGTCGATACCGTCGACTGTCGGGGGGATTGCGGGTGACTGGGTGTCGTCTGCGGTGGGTTCGAGCTTAGTGGGGTCGTCGGCCATGAGCATGCCTCCCTGTCAGTAGGGGGTTCAGCAGTCAATCTAAATTTTCTCCCGTAACCCCTGTCCAGGGGTTACGGGAGAAAATTTAGGGCCTGTAAACGGGTGGGGGCTCGTTGGGGTCGATGGGGATGGGTGTGCCGTTCGCCCCCGTCTTGTATTTCCCCAGGGTGCACGGGTTGCCGTCGGCGTCGTACCAGCCGTCGTACACGCACTCGCCGTAGTGGGAGTGGTCCTCGGTTCCGGCGAGGATGCTTGCGCTGTATTCGTACCGCTCCTTGTCGCTCATGCGTGAGCTGTTGGGGCTGGCCTCGTCTGGCTGATCGGCCATGGCGCCTCCTCGCGTCTGTGTGGGATGGCTGCCGCTTCCGGCTGTCATCCCACACAGTGCCCGGCTCGTGCCGGTGTACGCCAGGCCCGCTCGTTCGGGTGAAGCCGCAGACGTCGCGCGCGGCACCCTGGCCCGACCACCCGCTCTCACCAACCAAAGATCTTTTACGGGACAACCGTTAGGGCCTGCCGATCATCAAGGTGTTGCTTTCAAAGCTGGGGCTCGTTGGTGTCGTATGCGCATCCCGGACGAGACTCGTGATCAACTTGCCGTGAAG
>NZ_JNWK01000113.1 GCF_000716445.1 Streptomyces wedmorensis | reverse complement strand
ACTCAACTGCGGCCACGCCTGACCACCCAACGCACCCAGCGGACCCTCAGCCCACTCCGGAACCTCGATGTCACCCACCGGCGAACAAACCTCCCGATCCCCGCGCTACGGCTAGGCGGCCACACGCTCCCCACAGAACTGCCGGGCCGCCCGCAGCCCCATGGCCGTGAAGGCCCGGGTCAGCGCCGGGCAGACGAGTGGCAGCGGATGAGGGCTCGCGGTCTGGGCCTCGTCCGCCCAAGTGCCGTCGTCGCGTTGGCCGGAGACCAGATAGTCCGTACCGGTCGCCCACGACTCCTCGTCCAGAATCCCGGTCGCTCCCAGCGCGGCAAGGGCAAGGCCCGTGGGTCCCGGGGCGCTCGGGCCCCCCTCCTCGTAGGCCCATCCACCGTCGCGGTTCTGCAGCCCGGCGAGGCGGCGGACGATCGAGGCCACCGCCGGCTCCGACCATCCGAGTGCCTCCGCCGTGCGGAACACCGCGTAGGCGTCCCCCCGGTAGCGGCCGGGCTCGGGGTGCCCCAGCCGGAGCCGCTCGTCCAGCAGCCAAGCGCGGGCCCGCTCGATGGGCGGGGTATCCGGCCTCCGGTAGTGCCGCAGGGCCGAGACGACCTGGGCCACCGTCTCCTCGTACGGCTCGTCGGAGTCCCCGGCGACGTCGCAGTTCCACAGGCCCTGCGAAGTCCGGCGCCGCTCCAGGTAGCCCAGCGCACGCCGTATCACGAGGTCCGGCACACCGAGCCCGGCGAGCGCGCTCAGCACCTGCGCAGTCGTGCCGCAGTCCGAATCCGTGCCGCGGAGCGCGGGCCATCCACCGTCGTCGTTCTGCGCGGCACACAGAAACGCCACCGCGGTGGGCAGCGCGTGTGTGGTGAAGGCCGGGTCCTCGCGGAACGCGCGTACGGTCGACGCCGTGTCGCGCACGTCGGAGGCAGGGTGACGCCAGGTTCCGTCAGACCGCTGGCTCCGCAGCAGCTGGGTAAGGCAGCGCTGCCAGGCCCTGCCGCCCCGGGCCGTGAAATCCAGTGCCAGAAAGGCCAGTGACGCACTGAGCGGATTCCTGCCGAAGCCATCGTTCGCGGACTGTGCCGAGATCAGCCGCTGTGCTGCGGCGAGCGCCGACTCGTGTTGCTCCGATGGGAATTCCAGGAGGACGTACAGCGCAAGCGACTCCGTGTGCCGGTCACTTCCGGCGGAGACACCTCCGGTCGGTTCCTCGTCCACAGCGTCGTTGCGCAGGGCACGCCGGAGCGCGTCGACGCTCAGCCCACCGCGGATCGGGCGGTCCCGGTGGAGCGCGAGCGCCTGTACGACCCGGAACCATCTCAGCTCCTCCGGATCCTTCAGTACGGCTCCGACCAGCGCCGGATGGCGAAGCTCGACCGGCTGGGCGTCATCCACGGCCAGGGACCACAACGCCTGTTCCACCAGCTCGTTCACCGGATGCGTGAGGCCGTTGCGGACCGGGGGGTTATGGAAGAGCCAGGACCGGGCACGGGCGACCGCGGCGAGTGAGTCGTTGTCGCCGGCGCGGGAGAGCGCGAAGCAGGCGAGCGCGGTCTCCGGTATCCGCGAGGAAGGCGATGAGACCCACGAGCCATTGGGGTGCTGGGTCAGCATGCACTGCATGGCGGTGGCGGTCAACGCGCCGTCGAGCGCGCGCAGTCGGGGTGTCGTCGTCATCGACTTCCGTCCTCGGTCTTGACAGCATTACCCGGCTGCACGGGGCGGGGCACCGGGTCGTTCAGGGCTGTGTCGGGGCAGCGCCGCCGCGGGCCCCGGCCGGCCGCGGGCGGTCCCGCACGTGGCGCGAATCGATCGAGCTGCGCCCCTCAGCCGTACGTGCCCTTGTGGGAGAGCGTCAGTAATGGACGCGCACCACAAGGGAGTGAGTGGCAGTGGCGAACAGCGGGCGGCCCGGAGAACTCAGGCCAGGACGGTTCCTTCGCAGATGGGCCCGGTTACTGTGGCGGCACCGGGCAGCCGTGCTCCTCGCGTGCCTGCTGCCACTGCCCGGGCTCGGCGTCATCTTCGCGTGGACCTCGGTCAAGTGGTGACGACGGGAC
This sequence comes from Streptomyces wedmorensis, assembly GCF_000716445.1. Classification (GTDB taxonomy): domain Bacteria; phylum Actinomycetota; class Actinomycetes; order Streptomycetales; family Streptomycetaceae; genus Streptomyces; species Streptomyces wedmorensis. Next base: position 6,307 of record NZ_JNWK01000113.1, on the reverse strand, counting down.
GGAGCACGGCAGATCCGAGGAAGTGGCAGGCGAGCAGCGCCAACTCGGCATCAAGTCTGCCGTCGGCCAGCGGGCGGCCACGGGCCTCCGTCGCCTGGCGGACGCGGTACACCACCGAATTCTTGTGCAGGCGCAGCTGTGCCGCGGTCGAGGTGAAGCTGCCGCCGCTCGAGAGGAACACCAGGAGCGTCGTGCGCAGCCGGCGGCACGAGGCGTTGTCGATGGCCAGCCCGCCGAGTGTCGTGGAGACCCAGGCGCGCAGACCCTCCATGTCGGAGGCCATCATGGCGATGGGCGCGATCCGGCTGAAGGCCGTGATGCGGCAGCGTTCCTCTGCACTCGCGGTCGAGGCGACGGTGTAGGCGCTCAGCGCCTGACGGTGAGTCAACCGGAACCCTTCCGCTCCTCGGGCGGGCGTGCCCATGGCGACCCACATATCGCCTCCAACGTCGGCGCCCGCCCACCCCACCGGATCGTCGCTGTCCGATTCGTCCGGCGAGGGCAGCCACGCCCACATCGTCGATTCGTCGTGGAGTGCGAGCAGGGGCGGACCGGCGCCACGGACTCGCTCGGAGAGCTCCATGACGAGCCTCTCCAGCCGGCGCGGTCCGTCGGATGTCGTCTCGTCGCACCAGGCGACGACGCCGACATGTCTCTGCCCGAGCCGATAGTTCAGCGCCTGCTCCATCGCTCGGACGTCCACGTCCCCTCGTGACAGGACCGGCAGTACCTGCTCCGAGCGAAGGAGCACCCGGTTTCGGAGCCACCGTTCCCGCTCCTCTTCGTACGCGGCGACGGCCTGCCCGGACATCCTGTCGGTGCTGGCGAACAAGCTCGCGGTCACCCGGACGGACGCCGGACCGGTCAGTTCGGGATCGGTCGATGCCCGATTGATCTCGCTCAGGACCCGCTGCAGGACGACGGAGAGGCCGAGTTGGTGCGAGCGCAGCAGAGGGACCGTCCCGATCCCGCGCTGGGCGAGTCGGCGCGCGTACTGAAGTGCCGCCGGCGGAGCCTCGACCCGGTTCAGCTCCAGGTCGAACTGCACCGCATGGAGTGCGGCGACCACGAGGTGCTCGGTTCCGGCCTTGAGGAGCGCGCCAAGGCTGCCGTCCTCGCACAGCTCGGGGATTTCGACGCGGATCCTCCGGAGGAGCGCGGCGGTCAGCTGTGCGGTCCGAGGACTGAGCACGGAGACGACAGCGGCGAGGAACTCCTGTGCGGACTGGTTCGCATGCGTCGAGCGGGCACCTGAGGAGGTCAGGCGCTGTCCCTGAGCAGGCGATAGCTGGGTGCCGATGGGGGCGATGCGACGCTCGATGAGGGTCATGGGCGCGTGCTCCAGGCTCGTGATCGTCCGCGTGTGGGGCTCGGCATTTGGATCTGGCCACGTAACGGGGCACCGCACGGTTCAGGCAGGCGCTGGGCCGTGGGGTCGTCGAAGTGGCCCGCCGCACCGTCGAGCGGCTGATGGCCGAACTCCGCCTGGAGGGCGTCATAGGGGCTGGGCCCCGGGTACGAAACGGCCGCGGAATCTCGGTCGGCGGAACCAGTGCCGTCCCCTGTGGGCCTTTGTACCGTTGCTCCGACCGACGTGTTCCGAAGGGTGAGGGTGGCGTTCAGGTGTTGAGTCAGGTCCCCGCTTTCGCCGTGGTCACTGATCCGGCATGTCACCGAGGTGATCAACGGGCATGAGGAGCGGGTCATGCGTGTGGTCGACCGGGGGCGCCGCCGGCGGTGCGCTGCGTTCAGTTCCCAGCTGCCTCCATGAGCCGAAGAGCCGCGCATGAACAGACAGGTGACCGCGGACCGACCACGTGCTGTGCCCGGCACGCTTTCCGCTCTCTGTGGCAGCGCTCTTGAGGGCATCGCCCGGAAGCTCGGACCGAACGGGTGGGCAGAGCAGGTGCGTACGGCATTCGACGTGTTGGTCGAGCCCTGGGGAACGGTGCCCGTGAGTGATCTGCCGTTCTCTGATGTGTCTCCGGACGGCTCACCCGTCGAATACGCGATCACGCTCACGGGAGACACCCCGGTGCTGCAACTGGCAGTGGAGCCCCTGGCGCCTCATGGTGACTATGCCGCCAGGGCGGAGGCGGCGCGGCGTGTGATGAGCCGACTGGCGTCACATTACGGTGCCCACACGCAGAGGTGGGATCAGGTCGCCGACATATTCCTCCCTTCGGAGGGAGCGGCGGATCACGTCGCCATGTACGGATTGGAGGCGGTCGCCGGGCGCCCGCCACAGTTCAAGGTCTGGTTCTATCCCGAGGTGAGGGGTGTTCGGCGTGCTCCTGAGACGGTGGCCGAGGCACTGGTGAAGCTGGGTCTTGAAGAGGCTTGGGAGACCGTCCTCGGCCACGCGCGCCGCGGGTTCGAACGTGATCGGCCCGCACTGTTCAGCCTCGATCTCACCTCTTCCGCGACCGCGCGGACGAAGGTCTACTTTCGGCACTACGATTCCAGCGCACAGCACATGGCGGACATCTGTGGTGAAGGGTCGCGGCGCACCGCCGCGGCGGTGCGGGACTTCTGCACCACGCTCGCCGGGAACACCGGGTCGGGTGTCCAGCCTCCGGTGACCTGCCTGGCCCTGAACGGGAGCGGTCGAGGCATCAGATCCTCGGTGACGCCGTACGTCCCGCTCTGGATCGCCGCACCCGACGACGCTGTCATGGGAGCGCGGATGACAGCACTGCTCGTCCGCCACGGAGTTTCGCCGGCCCGCTACGAGGAAGCGGTTCACGCCCTCGCCAGGCGGCCTCTGTCAGCTGCCCGGGGTTTGCACAACTATGCCTCTCTGCAGCTCGGGAAGGCCGGGCCGCGCATCAAGGTGTATCTCTCACCGGAGCTGGTGAGCAGTGACCCGCCTGTCCGTTATCAGTGAGAACCTGGGAGGAAATGTGGACGAGAGCCGGAACGAGGAAGCGGGACCCGAGGGCTCGGCGGAAGGCTTGGTTCTGGTCACACCTGGCCAGGAGTACGCCGGCAAGCAGGGGCACTCCTTCTTCGTGGGCATTTCGCGAGAGTCCGCGGGCTCCCGTGGCCTGTGCATGCACCAAGTGATCATCCCGCCCGGTGCGCGGGACCATCCGCACCTTCACCGGGACCACGAGACAGCGATCTTCATCATCTCAGGCGAGGCGGAAGGACGCTATGGCGAGGGGCTCGGCCGGCGCCTGGTGGCCGGCGCCGGGTCTTTCGTCTATATCCCGGCAGGTGTACCGCACCAAGCCATCAACGCGAGCTCGACGGAGCCGCTTGTGGCGGTGATCGCTCGAACGGACCCGCACGAGCAGGAGAGTGTCGTTCTGCTGGAGGAGCTGACAGCCCTCTCCGACACCGCGTCAGCTGACACGAAGCCGACGGCGCCATGACCGAGGAGCTTGCATAGCCGTGCACGTCGACGGTGGTGCCCCTGCCGCAACGTGCTGTCGACGTGCGGCAGGGGCCGGGGCCATGCGGGGGCCCGACAGGACGGGTGGGCCTCTTCCTCCCACGGACGCTGCCCATCCGGTCCAGCCACTGAGGGGCACGCAGCGGTCCGCCGCCGGGTTCAGTCGCTCGCCGTTCCGTCGGGTTGGCCGTTGACGATCCGCGGATCGTGCGCAGCCGTCGAAGCGGCTCGGAGGGTGCTGCGGCGATGAGTGCCCGGTCGGGACCGGTGCGGACCGCGTCGACGCCGGCGGAGCAGGACGAAGAAGGCGGCGAGCCGGACCGAGAGAGCCAGGGCAGCCAGCACGAGGGTCAGCCACAGGGAGAAGTGTGCGAGGGCGCTGTCGGGGAGGATGCCCGGCGTGGCCTCTCCGGACGCTCCGGCAGCCGCCCGTACGTCGACGGGCGCATGGCCTGCCGCGGGGCGCGCCACCGACGGGAGGCCGCCGTCCGTGAAGACGGTCGACGCAGGGGCGGCCGCGCCCCTTGCAGCCGTTGCCCGACCGGAGATGGCCTCACCCTGTGCGGGGACGAGCGCGGTCATCAGAAAGAACAGCCCCGTGGCGACAGCTGTCGCCGTCCCCTGGCTTCCACGCATCCGCTCAGCCTCCGCTGGTGTTCATGTGTCCTGTGTCAGTCCCGCACGTGACCGGCCGAGGGCCGGTTCAGCCCTCGCCCGGGCCGCCGGCCCCGACGGCTGCGACGACCGGCCCTTGCCCGTTGACGGCGCGTGAACCAGCACCCGCCGACCAGCGTGCAGGGACGCAGTGGTGTCGACGTGTCACTACCGAGAACGGAGCGCATGTGACCGCGGACGGAGTGCGGCGGCTCGATTCGCCAGGGGTTACGACGCCGATGCACTGCCTGCTGACTCCGCGAGACGACGGCTCGCGGAGCATCCGTCCCGCGCCGGGCTTCGTGGAAACCGCCATGGTGGGCTTCGTGCTCGCTCTCTCCGGCGACAGGGCCGCCAAAGGGGCTGTCGCGCGTGCCCGTCGCTGGTTGTTCAACCATCCGGCCGATCCCACCACGAGCTCACTGACGCACATGGTGGAGCACGCCCTGTGGTCACTCGCCGTCGATGACGGTGAACCCATTGATCTCGGGGCCGTGCCGGCGCAGGCGCCGGAAGAAGCCCAACTGGTCAATCTGGTCCACGTGCTGGCCATGTATGGAGATCGGCCGGTCCATGGGGGACTGAACCTCCAGGAGCTGCGACACGCCTTCCAGGAGGCGTACGGGGGCCGCGGTGACGAACCGCGGCCGGACAGCGGCTCCCCGGAGAGCCTGGCCGTGGCCGTGCTGCTGGACGTGCGCTTACGCGAGGATCAGCCGTCCTGGATGCTCGTCGAGCATCTGATGTCCGTTCAGGAACGGGACGGATCGTACGCGTGGAACGTGGTGGTCACGGCGCTCGCGCTGCTGGCCCTGGTCACGTCGGCGCGGGACAGCGATGCGTTTCGACGGTGCCAGGAGTATCTGCTGGCCACGCAGCGGGCCGACGGCACGTGGCTGAACGGGCCTGTGGACGTCCTGGAGCCCGCGGACGTCCTGGAGCCGGAGCCGACGGTTCGCTCGTTCCGGGAGGACTCAGTGATTCCTAATGTGGTCTGTCAAGCGGCGAGGGCTGTCGGTGGTGTGAGTTCGTAGCATCGTCCATCGCGGAGGAGGGCCTAGAGGACGTTGACGCGGCGGCGGGCGAGGGCGAGGACGGCTTGGGTGTGGCGTTTGCCTTCGGCGCGTTTGCGTTCGTAGAACCGGCGGGATTCCTCAGACCGTCGGATGCTGAAGAGCTCGGAAGTGTAGAGGACGCGCTGGAGCCGTCGGTTGTAGCGCTGCGGCCGCCGTAGGTTTCCGCTGATCTTGCCGGAGTCGCGCGGGACGGGTGCGACGCCGCCGAAGCCGGCGAGGCGGTCCGGTGTTCCGAAAACGGTCATGTCACCGCCGGTGGCGGCCAGGAACTCAGCCCCGAGGGTGATGCCAAGGCCGGGCATGCTGGTGATCAACGTCGAAGTGGTGGTGGTCGCGAAATCGGGCCCCGATGAGCTTGTCGAGCTCGGCGACCTGCTGGTTGAGGGCCATCACTTCCTTCGCCAGGGTGTGCACCATCTGCGCGGTCAGCTTCTCGCCGGGCAGGCAGGTGTGCTGGCGTTCGGCCGCTTCGACCGCGGTCTCGGCGAGTTGATCGGCGCGGAGAACCTTGCGGTTTCGTAGCCAGGTCTCGATGCGTTTCGTGCCGAGCCGGCGGATGGTCGCAGGGGTCTGGTAGCCCGTCAGCAGGGTCAGTGGGCCCTTGTTCGTGAGGTCCAAGGTCCGTTCCAGGCCAGGGAAGATGCCGGTCAGCTGGGCACGGAGCCGGTTGACGGTGCGGGTGCGGTCGGCGACGAGATCCATGCGGCGGCCGGTGAGGATCTTGAGGTCGGTGACGATGTCGTCGCCGGCGCGTAAGGGGTGCAGGTCGCGGCGGATGCGGATCTGGTCGGCGATGACGGCGGCGTCCTTGGCGTCGGTTTTTCCTTCGCCGCGGTAGCTCTCGGAAGCGCGGTGGATGGCCCGGCCGGAGATGTAGCGCAGTGACTGGTCGTGGTGGAGGAGGAGCGTGATGGCCAGGGCGGCTCCGCCGTCGGCCAGGTCGATGCCCCAGGTCACCTCGTCGCCCAGGGTCAGGATGTCGGTGAGGAGTTCGAGGAGTTCGGGTTCGTCGTTGGCGACGCGTCGGGACAGCAGCCGGCGGCCGCTCTCCTCGATGGCGACGCAGTGGTGGTGGGTCTTGCCTGCGTCGATGCCGGCCCATATCGTGGCCATGTGGCGCCTCCGTGCGGTGGGGTGCTGATGCCTGCCACGGACGACCTCGCTGTCGATTCCCTACTCA
>NZ_JNWK01000112.1 GCF_000716445.1 Streptomyces wedmorensis | reverse complement strand
TTGTCATCCGCCGGCCTCTCGCCTTCCCAGACAGCCAGGTCGTAGCTCATGTCAGGAGGCTCTCATGCCGCTCTGACAGCCATAAGAAACGACGTCTTAGTCACACCATCCCGAACGGCCGAATCGTCATACCGGTCACAGCCGACCAGGACCGTTCAACAAGATCGTGTTACGAGCTCTTAGGTTGACATGCCCCTGAAGCCTGTACCAGTCATTCGCGGTCTTTTCTGTCTGCCAGAGGCGAACTGCGTCCTTCGACGGCGGTGTAGGTTCTCAAAAACCGCGCCATACCCTCCGCGCCGACTGCATCTCAGCATCATTTATGGCGTCGTGCTGAGATCTGCAGTTCAGCAGGCTCCCTCTTTCGAGCGACGACGATCGGTCCTACCCAGGCCGTCCGAGGAGGAGATGATCTCTCCGCTGCCTCATGCCGCGATCGCCAGACTGAGCGGCTGCCCTAGAAGTCCGATGCAGCATGGAAAGTGCTGATGTGTGTGCATACTCGCGTCGTGACATCTGCACCGGCCGAAGTGCCTGAACTGAGCGTCAGCCGACTGGAACTGTTTCTCGACCTGGTCTTCGTCTTCACCATCACCCAGCTGACGAGCAGTCTGTCCCATCACCTTACGGTGGAGGGTCTGGTGCGGGTGCTGGTGATGCTCGCCGTGATCTGGTGGATGTACGACGGGTTCATCTGGGTGGCCAACGCCATGCCGCCGTCCACGCACCCACGTCGCGGACTGCTGCTGTTGGCGATGAGCGGGTTCCTGGTGATGTCGATGGCCATTCCGGATGCCTTCACCGGCAGCGGGGTCGCGTTCGGGTGGGCGTACGTGATGCTGGTGGCCGTTCATGCGGGCATGTTCGCCGCCTCGGGACTGCCTCGCGCGAGCATCGTGAGGATGGCGCTGATCCAGGCGCTGAACGCGGCGCTGGTCGTGGTCGGGGGGTACTTCGAGGGGAACGCTCAGCTGGCGCTGTGGGGTGGGGCCTTCGCGATCCAGTTCGTCACGCCCTACCTGGTGGACATGCCCCGATTCCGGCTGCGGGCCGGCCACTTCGTCGAACGCCACGCGCTGATCGTGATCGTCGCGTTCGGCGAGTCGGTGGTCGCCATCGGGGTCGGTGCCGGGGATGCCCCCTTGGAGCCTGCGGTGGTGGCAGCCGCCGTGCTCACTCTCGCCGTGTGCGTGGGGCTGTGGTGGGCCTACTTCGGCGAGGACGACGACGAGCGCGCGGCCGGTTACATGGCCGCGCTGACCGAGGCGCGCCGCAATCACCTGGCGATCCGGATCTACAACGTCGGCCACTACGCGCTGTTGCTGGGTGTCCTTCTGGTGGCGGTGGGAGCCAAGAGCGCGGTTGCTCACCCTGTGGATCGGATCGGACTCGGTGAGGCCGCGGCGCTCGCGGCGGGTACGGCCCTCTTCCTCGTGGCCAACACCGTCATGCGGCGCACGCTGGGGCTCGTCCCTCTTCTGCCCAGGGCGGTCGCGGCCCTGTTGGCGCTCGCGACGATCCCGCTGGGAGCACACGCTTCGGCGTTTGCCCAGCTGGGGGCTCTGGTCGGCTTGCTGGCACTGACGTTTCTCTTCGAGGAGCGTGCCGGCGGCGCGGCCCGGGGCCTGCCTGTGTGATCCGGCTCCGTCAGGTGGGGCCGGGTCCGGCGCAGTTCCTCGTGTCGTAGTGGTGCCGGGCATCGAGCACGTCTGGGGTCAGGCGCGCGATGACGTCGAGGACGGCGGTCACCTGGGTGGTGATCTCGGTGCCGAGTGGGGTCAGTCCGTACGTCACGGTCGGTGGGTTCGCGGGCGACGCCCGGCGGTAGACCATGCCGTCGCGCTGCAGGTTCCGGAGCGTCTGGGTCAGCATCTTCTCGCTGATGCCCACGACCCGGCGCCGTAGTCGGTTGAAGCGCAGAGGGCCGTCGCCCAGCGCGCCCAACGTCAAGGCTCCCCACTTGCCGGAGATGTTCTCCAGCGCGCTTCGGGAGCGGCACGTTCGGTCGAAGACATCGAACGTACTGGTGGTCACCGCGATGTCGGGGCGTCGGGTAGGGCGTTGTGGATCAGGACCCGGGCGGCTTCGACAGCGGCGTGGCCGGGCCGGTCGCTGTCGAGGGAGGTCGACAGGGCCGTGGCGCCCTCGACGAGCACGGCGAGCTGCCAGCCCAGATGCTGCGGGTCCCGTGCGCCCGCCTCGGCGGCCAGGCCGGCCAGGCGTTCGACGAACCGCTGCTTGTAGCGCTGCACCACGCCCGTGACGTCCGGCATCGAGCCGGCGGCTTCGACGGCCGCGTTATGGAAGGGGCAGCCGCGCATCACGGTGGCCACCGATGGCGTCATGGGGTCCTCGGCCACCTTGGTGAAGATGCCGAGAAGCTGCTCCTGGGGGGAGAGGCCGCTGCCGTTCAGCTGTTCGTCGAAGTTGCGCGAGATCTGCTCGTCGAAGGTCTTCAGGTACTCCTCCACCAGGGCGTTCTTGCTGGGGAAGTGCTGGTAGAAGGTGCGCGAGGAGACCTCGGCCTTCTCGGCGAGGCGGGCGACGCCGGTGGCGTGGATGCCCTCTTCGTAGAAGAGTTCCGCGGCTGCTTTCAGGATGCGCTCGCGGGCCCCTCGGCCTCCGCGGCGCCGTGTGCCGGCCGCGCCGGTGGTCTGCTTCTCCATACCAGAAGTATAGCGTTTACTTTACTTAGTGGCGAGGGCGTGCTAGTTTCACTCCTTAAGTACATCGATCACTTTACTTCGAGGTGTGGAGCGGCACCCGCGGGCGCGCAGACGCCCCAGGTCCGGCCGGCTCCGGCCGAGCTGCGACTCGGGCCCATCCCCCGCGTCGCGAGCCCCGACTTCTTCGCGGGCCGGCGCTCTCGCCCCTCACGAGACAGACGAGGCAATCAGCGATGACGACCCCTCAGGGCCTCCCGGAGGTCCCGATTTCCCTGCCTGGACGCCTGGGCGACCCCGCGTCGGACTTCCGCAGCGACCGGCGCACCGATCCGCGCATGCTCCAAGGGCTTACCCCCTTCGGCTTGGACCGGCACGTCCCCGCACCGCCGACCGGGCCCGACGACTCGCTGGAAGACCGCCTGGCATTCGCCGCCGAGACGGAGACCGGCTTCGAAGGGCTCTTCGCGGCCCTCGTCGAGGGCCTGCCCGAGATCCCCGGAGTGCGCCGGACCACCGAGACGGCCATCGGGGCCGACGGCAACCCCATCACGCTGCACGTCCACCGCCCGAGCGACGTGAGCGGGCCCCTGCCCGCTGTCGTCTTCCTGCACGGCGGCGGCATGGCCCTGCTGAGCGCCGCCGGTCCGCTCTACCTGCGCTGGTACGACGAGCTGGCCGCGACAGGGGTGATCGTCGTCGGCGTCGAGTTCCGCAACGCCGCCGGCAAGCTCGGCCCCCACCCGTTCCCCGCCGGCCTCGACGACTGCTTCAGCGCCCTGGAATGGGTCGGCGCCCACCGCGAGGACCTCGGCGTCACCAGGGTCGCCGTCGCAGGCGACTCCGGCGGCGCGAACCTCGCCCTGGCCGTCACGATCAAGGCCAAGCGAGAGGGGCGGCTGGACCTCATCGACGGGACGTACGCGCTCGCCCCGTACATCTCCGGCGCCTACGGCTGGAGCGTGCAGGACAAGGCGCGCGAGCTCCCGTCCCTCGTCGAGAACGACGACCACTTCATCAGCTCCGCCGTCACCAGCGTCCTCGTGAGCCTGTACGACCCCGAAGGGCTGAACGCCCGAAACCCTCTGGCCTGGCCCTACTTCGCGACCGAGGAGGACCTCACCGGACTGCCGCCCCATGTCATCTCGACCAACGAGATCGACCCCGTACGCGACGAGGGCCTGACCTACGCCCGCAGGCTCGCCCGCGCAGGCGTCGACGTCATCAGCCGCACGGTCAACGGCGTCTGCCACGACGGCGAACTCGTCTTCGCCACCGCCCTTCCGGACCTGCATGCCGCAGCCCTGAAGGACATCCACACCTTCACCGCCGGACTGTAATCCGCGACCGGTGCACAGGGCCGCGACCGGCCCCTGGAATACGGACCCGGAAAACCCCGTTTGGCATGACCCGATCAGACAGGCGTCGAACACGCGCCGCCCGAGGGAAGGACGGCAGGACATGCAGGTACGCAACTCGCTCCGCTCACTGAAGAGCAAGCCGGGGGCGCAGATCGTCCGTCGCCGCGGCAGGACGTTCGTGATCAACAAGCGCGATCCACGCTTCAAGGCCCGCCAGGGCTGACACCCTCCACCCGGTCATCGCCGGCGCACAGCACCGCCACCCGGCCCCGGATCCACAAGTCTCGCCACCCGCTGGCGCCTCGGGTCCGGGGCCGCCCGCCGCCCCCTCGTGCCCTTTGGCGCATCAGTCCGAGCCGCCCGACGGCGCCTCCCCGCTCGCAGCCGGGGCGCCAGGCGCTGCCACCGGGAAACAAAGTAAGGCGATCGCTGTACTTTGACGCTCCCGCCATGTTAGCTTCCTAAATGTAAGGCGATCGCTTTACATCGAGGATGTGAAGACGGCCGGCGCAACGGCTCCACCGCGACAGCGCCGCCGGTCACCCCGCTCGAAGCCCGGGTGCAACCAGGCCGAGGACCTTATTACGGAGAGTAGCCATCATGCCCATGATCGATTTGTACATTCCCGAGGGAGCCCTGAGCCCGGAAGCGGAACGTGACCTGGCCGAAAGGATCACCACGCTGATGCTCAAGGCCGAAGGCGCCTGGCCTGCCGATGAGGATGTACTCGCCGGCTCCTGGGCCCTGGTCCACCACACGCAGATCTACGCCGGCGGCGCACCGGCCGCCGAGCCCCGCTACCGGGTCGACGCCTTTGCGCCGCAGGGCCTGATCACCGAGGCCGTGCTCGACGCCGAGGGGCCTGACCACCCCAGGGATCCCTCGCGGGTGTTCGTCTTCCCGCTGGAGATACCCGAGCGCCGCTGGGGCTGGGGCGGCCGGCTGATCGGCCTGGAGGACGTCCTCACCATCGTCACGGGCGACGCCGAACAGGCCCGCGAGACCGCCCGCGAGCGGCTCGCCGGACTGGGGCGCTGAACCCCGGCCCCTCCCTCCGAATGGATGGGCACACCCCGCGCCCGCACCCCGGCCGGACACCCCCGAACGATCGCCCGCCACCCGGTGCGGTGATCAGCTCGACAAGGAGAAAGACACACCATGTCCAACGCCGACATCATCAAGCGCATGTACGCCGCCAAGGGCGACATGAACGTCATCAGCGCCGTCATTTCGCCGGACGCCCAGTGGGACGTCGCCGAAGGCTTCCCCAACGGGGGCGTCTACAACGGCTATGACTCGATCATCAACGACTTCTTCCCCTTCTTCGGAGAGTTCGACGAGTTCTGGGCCGAGGGTGACGAGTACTGGGAGGTCGACGACAAGGTCATCGCTCTGGGCCGCTACCAGGGCAAGGCGAAGGCCACCGGCAATCGATTCACCGCGCGCTTCGTCCACATCTACACCCTGCGCGACAGCAAGATCACCCGCCTGCAGCAGACCGCCGACACCGTGCAGATCTCCCGCGCCCTCGGCAAGAGCTGACCGCCGCAAACGGAGCCCTACCCCCACGACGCCCCGGGCGGATACCGCCCGGAATCCGGCCGGAAGCCCGCGAGGGACGGCTGTGTCGCCCGCGCGACCAGCCTCCCCCGGCCCCGGCCCCCACGAGCTCGCATCTCAGCCCGACGCAGGTGAGGCAACAGGCATGAGTACGTCATCCGACCCCACCACGACGCAGCCGGCTCTCCTAGGCCGCTACGGCGACCCCGCCTCCGACGTCCGCTCCGACCCCCGCATGGTGGACGCCCTCGCGGCCTTCGGACTCGACACACGCGGCGCCACCCCGCCCGTGACCGCCTCCGATCCACTCGACGCCAGGCTCGAGCTCATGAACACCGCCGAGGCCGGTTTCGAAGCACTCTTCGGCGCGCTCGCCGCGGATCTGCCTCCCTTCACCGGCGTGACACGCAGCGTCGAATCGGTCACCGGCGTCGACGGCAACGACATCGCCCTCTTCATCCACCGCCCCGCCGAGGCGAACGGCCCGCTGCCCGGCATCCTCTACATGCACAGCGGCGGCATGGCACTGCTCGGCGCTGACGAGCCGATGTTCCTGCGCTGGTACGACGAGCCGGCCGCCACCGGCCTGGTCGCCATCGGCGTCGACTTCCGCAACGCCGCCGGCAAGCGCGGCCCCCACCCCTTCCCGGCCGGCCTCAACGACTGCTTCAGCGCCCTGGAATGGGCTCACGCCAACCGTGCCACCCTCGGCATCGACAAGCTGGTCGTCGCAGGCGACTCCGGCGGCGGCAACCTCACCCTCGCCACGGCCCTGAAGGCAAAGCGGGAAGGGAAGACCGACCTGATCGACGGCGTCTACGCGATGGTCCCGCACATCTCCGGCGCCTTCGACTGGCCCCCCGAGAAGATGGCCCGCGAACTGCCGTCCCTGATCGAGAACGACGGCTACTTCACCAGCCTCGCCATGAGCCGCGTCCTGGCCAGCGTCTACGACCCCGACGGCGCCCACCGCGACAACCCGCTCGCCTGGCCCTACCGGGCCACCGAGGACGACCTGGCCGGGCTGCCGCCACACACCATCTCCACCAGCGAGCTCGACTCCGTACGCGACGAAGGTCTCGCCTATGCCCGCAACCTCGCCCGGGCCGGGGTGAGCGTCATCAGCCGCACCGTCGCCGGCATCGTCCACGACGGCGACGTCATCTTCGAGACGGCACTACCCGACCTGCACACCGCCGTCGTACGGGACATCCACGGCTTCGCGGCCGCGCTCTAGCTTCCCGGCCAGATTCCCGAGAACACGCCTGTCCTGTACGCAACGACGAGGGCCCCGACCGCGGTGTGGTCGGGGCCCTGTTGCAGTTGGCCCGGCCCGCGAGCCGACACGAGGCGTCGGGCCAACGCCATTTCGTCAGAGACTCTTGGCCCTCTTCGCTCCGCCCCACAGCGAGCCCGGGTTGGCTCGGTTGGGGTACAGCGCGAGCATCGCCTCAAACAGTTCGGCCGCGGTCTCGGTCTCGGCGTCGAGCCGGTTGAAGTCCGCCAGGTACTTCTTGGTCTCGGCCAGGATCTTCGGGTCGTCGGGCAGGTCGGGCTTCTTGTGTCCGGCGACGACGTAGGCGGGGTCGAGTGCGGCGAGCGTGTCGGTGGCGCGCATCCACTCCTCGCGGGACGCGGTGGTGGTCTCCCCCAGGTACTGGTCGATGCCGTTGTAGGCGACATCGCCGGCCACGACGAGCCGCAGGTCCGGCACCCACAGGGCGGTGCTGCCCTCGCAGTCGGTGAAGCCGGTCTCGACCACCTGCAGCGTGTGCCCTTCGAGGGTGAACGTGTCGCCGTCCAGGACCTCGGGGAAGACCTGCGGCGCCGGGACCTCTCCCGGGAAGCGCGAGGTCCAGAAGGTGTCGAAGTACGGCGGGCTGCCTTCGGCGGTCGCCTTGGCCACGACCGCGGCGGTGGAGACCGCCTTGGCCCGGGGGAACGCCTCCAGGAGCTGCTTGGCGCCGAAGGCGTGGTCGCCGTGGCCGTGGGTGATGTAGATGTAGGTCAGGTTGCGGTTGTGGGCTTTCACCCAGTCGACGAGTTGCTGGTTCTGTTCGATGGTGAGGAACGTGTCGACCACTACCGCGTCGCGCTCGCCGTAGATCAGCGTGGCGGTGTTGGAGACCCACTGGAGGTCCTCGCGGGTGCCGGGCGGCAAGTCGCGGGTAAGGCCCGGCCGGCGAAGGCACAGTGTGTCGTACTGCAGCGTTGATGTGGGTGCCGTCATGATGTGTTCCCTTCCAGGGCTGTGACGACTGGCGAAGACGCTCTGGCGGCTCTCCATCCGGTGACGGCGGAGGCGCTCATGGAGGACCGGCCGGGCACGGTCGTTTGTCACTGTATGTGCCGAGTTATGCTGGCGCATGGCGGGCTACGAACAGCCCGTCGGGCAGCCCGTCGATGCTGCTGGCCCGCTCCCGGCAAGCCTGCGGCCGCTCACTGGCAGGCCGCCGAGGCAACCATCGTCGCGAGCCGCCGGGTCACCACCGAGACCTACGAGCCCACCCAGCAGGCAACTGATCGGCCTAGCCCGCCCTTGCCATCGCCGCCGACGGGCCGCCAGGCCGCTGCTTCCTTCCGGGGCGGTCGGACCGGTCGTCAGATCGCGAGCAGGACGCGGCCGAAGGGCCGGTCCCCGGTGAGGTGGCGCTGGGCCTGGGCGGCCTGGTCGAGGGGGAAGGTGCGGGCGTCCTGGGGGTGGAGGTCGCCCTTGGCGAGGAGGTCGAGCAGGGTGGCGTTGGCGGCGTTGATCTGCTCGGGGGTGAAGAGCGCGTAGCGGAAGCCGTCGATGTGGGCGTTCTTCCAGATCAGGTCGGTGACGTGGGCGTGGTGCAGGAACACCCAGGAGCCCGCCAGCACGGCCTCGTCGGCCTGCCAGGCTCCCTCCGCCTTCAGCATGATCGTCGTGAGCCGGTCGACCAGGTCCCGCTCCGCCTCGGAGTCGAGGGCGCTGTCCGGCACGAACAGGTCAATCACGGGACCGGCGTCGTCCAGCGGTACAAGCAGGGCTTCCGACAGCGACCAGCCGGCCCACGACGCCGTCGCGGCCGCCCGGGTACTGATCGACAACGCCGTTCCCGACGAGACTGCGCCGCAGCGCGCGCTGACCGCATCGCGCCACCTCTCCCGCTGTGGAGGTCAGGAGAGGCCACGACTGCTCATGTGGTTGAACTCGATGAACCCCTCGTCGCCGAACTGCATGTCAGGGTTGTGCTGGACGTACCCCGGGCCGAGGTAGTCAGCGATCGCCTTCTCGATCCCCCCGGCGACCACCATCTGGAAGTAGTCGACGACAACCTTCTTGTTCTGCTCAAGATTGGACATGTTGATCTCTTTCGCGGCGATGTTGATTCGTCTGGCCCAGAGGGCCGGTGGGGCGATCGGCGGGGTCGACGCCCCACGACAGAAGTAAAGCGATCGCCTTACTTCGACGAAGCTAGCATGCCCCTGACGCGAAGTAAAGCGATCGGTGCACTTTTGGCATGGAGACGCAGAAGCCCAGCCGTCCACCCCGCAGCGCCGCGGCGGCCGCAGTGCGCGCGAGCTCATCCTTCGGGCCCCAGCCGAGCTGTTCTACGAGGACGGCATCCACGCCACCGGCGTTGCGGCCCTGGCCGAGCTGGCTCAGGTCTCGTCGCGGACCTTCTACCAGCGCTTCCCGACGAAGAACGCCCTGGTGGCGGAGTACCTGCGGACCTTCGACGAGCAGGTGTCGCGCGGCTTCGACGAAGAACTGCAGCGCGAGGGGACGACGCCGAAGCAGCAGCTTCTGGCGGTGTTCACCAAGGTCGCCGAGAACCCCACGACACCGTCGGTGGCCTCCGTGATGCGCGGCTGTCCGTTCCACAACGCCGCGGTGGAAGCAGCCCGACAGCGACCAGCCGGCCCACGACGCCGTCGCGGCCGCCCGGGTACTGATCGACAACGCCGTTCCCGACGAGACTGCGCCGCAGCGCGCGCTGACCGCGAGCAGTGCCAGGTGTCGGGCGGGAGCACATCGGGCGCACCAGCCTTCGAATACACCCTCACTCCGCTCGGTGAGGCGGTCGACGCGCGCGGCCTGGACTTGATCGCTCTGGGCGACAGCCGGACGCCGGAGGCGCTCGGAGCGCTACGACGGGGCCGGCGACACACAGACGAGCCCCTGACGGCGATGCCAGCCGGCAGGATGCAGCTCCCGCCGCGCGATCACCGTGCGCGGTGGCGGAACCAGCTACTTGCATCGCGCCACCTCTCCCGCTGTGGAGGGCAGGAGAGGCCACGACTACTCCTGTGGATCACCTTCAGAACATGCCGACATAGTCGGCGGAAGGCTCCGTTGAACTCGATGAACCCCTCGTCGCCGAACTGCATGTCAGGGTTGTGCTGGACGTACCCCGGGCCGAGGTAGTCAGCGATCGCCTTCTCGATCCCCCCACCGACCACCATCTGGAAGTAGTCGACGACAACCTTCTTGTTCTGCTCAAGATCCGACACAGCTGCTGCTCCGTTTCAGGACTCTGGGTCTGCCCGCGACCGGACGGGTGCCGTTGTGAGCGGGACCCCTTCAGTGTTGGTGAGGGAAGAGCCCCGCGCCATTCATGGGACAGCGAGCCCCCCAGTCCGTGGCCATGATCGATCTCGGCGCTACTTCCTGCGCCGACGGCTCGAACCCGGAGCAGCTTCAGGGATACCGAGGCATCGACTGGACCTGTTTCGATGGCCTCGAAGCGGATCATCTGAGACGGGATACCCACGGCATTCGGGAAGCGAGTGGCTACCGCAGCCCGGAAAGCACGCAGAGGAGATGACACGACGATGAGACAAAACCCTCCCGCCATGCCGTGGAACAACCCAGAACCCGCAGATCACAGCCTGGGCGCTCTGACACGGGCCGCGAGATCCTACAAATCCTTTTGTAGGGTCCAGGTTTTCGCGGCACAGTCTCACCTGCAATGGCACCAGGTTGGCACTCGTGCCATCTACCTGAGATCCGCGGGTGTCCTGTCGCGTTGAACCTGTCGGAATCTCACCCGTTCTCGTTTGTGCTGTCTGCTTCTCATCCGGGCACGTGCTGAGAGACGATGCCTCGTACCTCGTGGGACCTCAGCTCACTTCGCCGGAACCTGCCGGGTCGGAGACGTAGACGGTGTCAGGTCCGCGAACGAGGTCGGCCACGCGACGTCATCGATGGCGAGCCACGGCGCAGCGGCTACGCCGGTGGGTGTCACCCCGGTGAACGCTTTGACCTCGCGGTGGAGGTGGGCCTGGTCGACGTAGCCGCTTGCGGCCGCCACCTGGGCGGCGGCGTTACCCGCCGCGAGGAGATGGGCGGCGTGGTCGAAGCGCACCAGCCGGGCGGCGTGCTTGGGGGTGAGGCCGATCTGGGACCGGAAGCGGGACCACAGGCGCTTACGGCTCCATCCCACCTCGTTCGCCAGGCTGTCGACGCGCACCCGTCCCCGGCTGGTGAGCATCATCTCCCAGGCAGCGGCCACCTCTGGATCAGGCGACGGGCGGGCGCTCATCCGTCGGCCAAGGGCATCCACTGCGATCGTGAACCGCTCGTCCCACGACGTGGCGGCCCGCAGCCTTTCCTCGGCTCGCCCGGCGTCGCGGCCCCAGACATCCACCAGGGAGACCACCGCCCCGCTGAGGTCGGTCGATGCGCCGAGCACCGCAACCGCCAGGACCGGTGACAACCGGATCTGGAGGCACTCGATCCCCCCGGCCGCCCGGCCTCCGAACCGGAGGTCGCCCGGTACCAGTCCTACGACCATGCTGCCGCATTCGCGGCGGCCGTGGGCGTCGTGGACAAGGCTGTCCTCGTCGCTCAGGTCCACGAACAGAGTGACCGAGGGGTGCGCGACCATGGCGATATCCAGGCGCGCCGGGCCGCGTTGGCGGAACCCAGCCATGCTGACCCCCGGCAGTCGGCCCGGCTGCCGGGGCACGGCGACCTCCACCGACGGCCAGTCAGGTGGTGATTCGGTGGACTTCACAGCACCAGGCTAGGCGATGGGTGTCAGCGGCCCGTCGCTGCGAAGTGCAGCAGCAACTCGCCGGTCGCCTCTGGTGCTTCGAGCATGGGGAAGTGCCCGACGTCGGGCAGCTGCTCTACTCGCGCGTTCGGCACCGTGTCGTAGTGGTGCGCCGAAGTCGGGTCCCAGCGGGGGTCGGCAGCGCCGAAGATCACCAGCACAGGGACGTCGAGTGCGGTCAGGCGCGCGGGCAGACTCCTCTCGGCGATGTACGCGCCGTTTTGGCGCAGCACCGTCCTGAACGTGCGATAACCAATGCCCCGTACGTCGGCGACCAGGTCGTCCGGGACGTCCACCGGGCGGTTGCACACCGCGGTCACCCCCCGGCGGAGCATCGCGTCGGAACGGATTCTCCATACAAGCGGGCCGAGCGGCGGGCCGATCAGGACCCGAAGGAAGGCGGGCTGCGGAAGGAGCGCGTCGGGACTCGGTCCACTGCTGATCAGTGCGAGCGATCCCACCAGGTCCGGGCGCTGTTCGGCGAGGGCTGTGGCGATGTATCCGCCGCTGGAGTGCCCGGCCACGGTGACCGGACGAAGGCCGAGCTCATCGAGCGCCGCGGCCAGGCCGGCTGCCTGCTCAGGCACGTCGTACGACAGCGCGGGTGGGGACTGACCGTGGCCCGGGAGGTCGATCCGGATGACGTGATACCGGCTGGCCAGTGCCGGCACTACCCGGCCCCAGGAGCTGCCCGAGGCCCCCGATCCGTGGATGAGCACTAGCGGCGGCGCCTCCCGCGTGCCGTCGTGGACCACGTGCATCCCGTGCACATGCTTACCGTCGTAGATACCCATACACGGGAGGATGCTGGGGCTGCCGGCCCTCGGTCTTGTACAAATGTCGTCACGGGGCCTTCGATCGCAAGGACTTCCGTCTCCACGGCGAGCGGGAGTTCCGCGAAAGCCAGGCCGTTTGAGATCGGCAGCCATCGGCAGTCTCGAACTACCTGGCGTTCATGCAGGTCAACGAGTCCTTATGTGCCAGCTGCACCGCGACAGGACAGCGGGTCGAGCCTCTCATCTGTTCGGGTGACTCCACACGATGCCGGCACCGCCGCTTCTGTGGCGCTGGCCCGACTCGGCCCCCGCCGACGAGGCAGCCCGTCGGCGGCTATGTCTCGCCGCGCGGCCGGGCAGACGCGCCAGCGGGGGTCAGCAGGTCAGAGCCCGAGCTTCTCTGCGGCCATGCGGGTACCGCGCACGCGGGCCTCGATCTTGGCGAATGCCGCGTCGCGGGAGGTGGACGTGTCGTCGGCCCAGGGGGCGAAGCCGGCGTCGTCGCAGGTGCCGAGGCGCTGGAGGGGGAGGTAAGTGGCCGCCTCCAGCACGCGGTCGCACACCTCCTCCGCGGTCTCGACCCTGGGGTCGAGCGGGTCGGTCACGCCGACGAAGATCCGCTGGTCTTCGGTCGAGTAGTCGCGGGCGACCTTCAGGGCGCGGCTCGGTTCCGGTTCGCTCGCCATCTGGAGGTAGAAGTTCCCGGCCTTCATCTTGAACAGGTCGGGGAGCAGTTCGGTGTAGTCCACGTCGAGGCTGTGGGCGGAGTCCTGGTCCACGCCCGGGCAGGTGTGGACGCCGATGCGGGCCCGGTCGGCCGCGCTGAACCGGCCGAGGACCTCGTTGTCGAGGGCGACGAAGTCCCTGAGTACACCCTTGCTCGGGTCCAGCTTCAAGGTCAGCCGTGTCAGCGAGCAGTCCAGCTGCACACTGGCCGCGCCTGCCTCCAGGCACTTGCGGATGTCGGTCTCGGCCTCGTCGGCGAGGTTCTTGAGGAATGCCTCGCGGGAGTAGCCGGAGATGCCGTCGCCCGGGTACAGCAGGCTCAGCGCGGACGGAGCGACGACGCTCTGCTTCACTGGACGGTTGGCGATCTTCATGGCCTTCGCCAGGTACGACACCGCATGGACCCCGTACCGGAAGGGCCCAGAGGCGAGCGTGGGCAGTTGCCGGGTGTGGCCGTCGGCGAACGGGATGTCCACGCCGTCCGGGGCGACGTTCACGCCCTTCAGGGGGTAGGTGAGCGCGCTGGGCTTGGCTTGGTCGCCGTCCACCACAACGGGGGAGCCGGTGGCCTCCAGTCGCGTGATCGTCTCGCTGAGGGCCTGATCCAGAAGACGGTCGAGCCCGCTCTGGTCGATCCGCCCCGCCTCGAAGTCCGCGAGACCGTCGAGCACGTAGCGGGGCCGGGGGATGCTGCCGATCGGTTCGGTGGGAATGCTCATGCCGACGAACCTAGGCAGCCCCGTCCGCCCTTCGACCGGGGCGCGCGGGCCGGGTCACCGAAACCGGGGGCGGCCCGGTCACCGGGTTGACCGTAGCCAGCTGACAGGCGCCTCCACTGCCCCTGACGTTCCGTCCCAGGGCAGCGCCCTGGGCTGGGGAGATCAGGTGAGCAGGTCTGTGCCGAACCGAAGGGGGAAGATGCGGCGCCACTCACATGAGTGACGCCCGTTCAGGCCGATAAATCGCGTGGCTATGGTGCCGCCGGCCTGAGGTCACGGGCCCGCCCGCGGTCAAACATCGGTTTCAGGTCGGCCCTTCGCCCCAATCGTTCGTGGCCCTCCGCCATCGAGGCAACACTGTGGGTGTCATTCCCTGATGGAAGGTAACCAGGCATGCCAGAGTGGAAGCAGATCCGCGGAAACCTCACTGCGATCTCGGCCGGGTCCCGGACGAACGTGTGGGGCGTCAACGCCGCCGGCAACATCTACAAGTTCTCCGGCTACGACGACCTCGGCACCAGCCCGTGGATCCAGATCCCCGGCAGCCTCTCCGACATCGGCGCGGGTGCCGACGGCACCGTCTGGGGCGTCAACGCGGCCGGCAACATCTACCGCTACGCCGGAGACCAGGAGGAGAGCGCGGACCAGTGGGTCCAGATCCCCGGCAACCTGACCCGCATCGCGGTCGGGTCGCGGACGAACGTGTGGGGCGTCAACGCCGCCGGGGACATCTACAAGTTCTCCGGCTTCGACTTCCTCACCCCGAGCCCGTGGATCAAGATCCCCGGCAACCTCTCCGACATCGGCGCGGGTGCCGACGGCACCGTCTGGGGCGTCAACGCGGCCGGCAAGATCTACCGCTACGCCGGCGATCAGAACGAGAAGAACCACTGGTTCGAGATCTCCGGCAGCCTGACCCGCATCGCTGCCGGATCGCGGACGAACGTGTGGGGCGTCAACTCCGGGGGCAACATCTACAGCTTCTCCGGCTACGACAACCGCAGCACCAGCCCGTGGAACCAGATCACGGGCAGCCTCACCGACATCGGCGCCGCCGCCGACGGCACCGTCTGGGGCGTCAACGCCGCCGGCAACATCTACCGCTACACCGGCGACCGCCAGGACTGACCAAGTCGGCAACATGACGCAGGCCCCCAGCTGTTGTACACGCCGGGGGCCTTCCGGCCTGAGTGGGAGGCTGTAGTCCAGGCCGTTGAACTGCGGGCCCGGCATGCTCACGGTCTGAGCAGCGGTCTCGGCGAGCGGACTGCACACGTGGCGTGGTCGAGGTCCGGCCGGGGCCGGTTGGCAAACGGCGTGAACGGCTGAGGGCTCTCGCGGTGCGGGGTCCGGTGTGCAACGAGCGACCACGCCGCGGGTGTGGGGCTATCGGCCGCTGTGGTCGATGACGTTGCCGTTGGAGCAGTTGTTCTTGTGGTTGCCGGCCCACTCGCCCAGGACGGGAACGACGGCTACCTCCTGGAGGCAGACGGCGGCGGCGGTGAAGTTCCAGTTGTTGGCGGCGTCGATGCCGCCCTGGAAGTTGGAGTCGTTGTCGGCATGGGCGGGCGCGGCCATGCCGACTGCAGCGACTGCGAGGGCGGCGATGGTGATGATCTTCTTCATGTCGGGTGCAACGAGACCCGGGCGGTCAGGACACCCATATTCCGGCATCAGACGGATCAGGCCGCCAGCGCCTCCTAGCACTCGCCCCTCTCCCGCGAGGAAATGCCGCGTACTTGAGACTGAGTAGCTGTGCCATCCGCGTGAGACTGCTGAAACCGCCTGGCCGGCACGCCTGGGCGTGCCACGAGCGGTGAGACCCTACAGCGAACATGAGGTCTCAGATCTCGCGGCAGAAACCGCCGTGATGGTCGGCGGTTCTGGAGAAGGGGACGGTGGAGACCCGGAATGTCGATGGTCACGGGCACGCCCAAGTGCGCATGCTGCGGAGGGCAGAACGAGCGCAGGTTCGTTTCCAGCGGAGATGAAACCGTGTGGACGTACGTATGCGACAGCGCCAAGTGCAACGAAGATCAGCAGGAGATCGCCAGGAGGGCGGCGAGGCACGGCATCACGTACGTCAGGTACTCGGAGATCCATCTACATCAAGGCGGTCTGTGCCCGGTATGTGGAGAACACCTCGGGAAGTTCGACAGGGACGTGGTGATTGACCACGACCACTCGTGCTGCCCAAGGAAGACATCCTGCGGTGATTGCGTGAGAGGCATCCTTCATCGGCGCTGCAACTCCGTGATCGGGTACCTCGGCGACGATCCAGACAAGTTTGAACGGATAGCCGAGTACCTGCGGGGCTACTGAGGAGGCACGTAGCAACCGTCAGGTCGCAGCTACCGCCTTTGTTGAACAGGAGGCAGCGCTAGGCTGCCGACCGTCGTGCCCCTGCCTTGCAGGCGAGTTTCGCGAGTCGCAGGCGCATTGCTCCTCGCTGCTCCTCCAACTCCAGCGAGGCCGGGGAGAGGAGATAGACCGTGCCCTGATAGAGGCGGAATCCGATGCGCTCCCACCCTCGGGCGGTCTTGGCGTTCACCCGGTCCCACTCGACCTGATTCCTCAGACGGTCGCTGCTGAGGTCGGTGACGCCGGGCGAGCACGCGACGGCCCGGCAACCGGCCATGAGCCGGTGGATCGCCTCCGTGGCGAGGATGGCACCGAGGCCGTGACTGCACCACTGCTCGTCCAGGGTCACCCGGTCCATGACGAGCAGGGCGGAGCCGACCTACGGCAGCCACTCGCCGGCGCCCTCGGCGAAGTTACCTGTGCTCGGATCCAACAGGGCCTGGGCGGTCTCGTCGAGCTCTTCCGACTCCTCTTCCATGGCCCTGACCGCGTTCATTACCCGGTCGAGGTGCACCCTGTAGAACGTCATCTCCCCGACTTGGGCCTCCTCGTGGAGGATGGCCACGTCCCACCGTTCCAGGGTGTCGGCCTGTGAGGTGTCGTCGAGTTCGTCGGTGTAGGAGCTGCGCAGACGCAGCTCGGAGGGATCTCCAGGCAGCAGGGACGGTGCGTTCACCGCAGCAGCCTAACGAGCTCGTACACCAAGCAGGAGAACTGCGTCGAGGTAGCGGACAACAGCACCACCGGCATCATGGTCGGGGACACCAAGGACCGTAGCGCCGGCACCATCGCACCGAGGGTCTGGGTCAGGTTCACGGCCTACGCGGAGACCCACGAGGTCTGATCGTGAGGGATAAGAGCCCCTCCGGTTGAAGGGGCTTGTCACGTCACGAACCGTCAGCGGAGGTCGTAGTCATCGTCCATGCCGCTGGAGAGCCAGATCTCCTCCGCATAGGGGACCGAGTCACCCTCGGGTTCGGGCTCCTCGAAGTCACCGAAGTCCGGACCCTCGATGTGATCCTCTCCGAGGGTGCACCGGCAGGGGAAGGCTTCCTGGGTGATTTCACCGTTGACGAGACGGTTGACGGCGCGAGCGTGCAAGGGTCCTGTGGGCATGCCCAGATGCTACCGAGTCCCCAGTCAGCAGCCGGCAGTCGTTGGGCAAGCTCCCCGACAAGGTCGCGCGCTGCGCACCCCTCAACCGGGCCCTCATCCAGGAGCTGAAGCAGCCAGACCGCCTCACGTGCCTCGCTGAGGGTGATGAGCGGCAGGCGCGGCTCGACGGGCCACTCGTAGTTGATCAACTAGGTCCTGTCCGGCCGATCAAGGCCGGCCCTAGGGGTTCTGCAAGGATGCTGGGATGCAGCACCTGCCGGATGACCCGTCGCTCCTGCCCGCCCCG
>NZ_JNWK01000111.1 GCF_000716445.1 Streptomyces wedmorensis | reverse complement strand
ACGGGGCGGGCAGGAGCGACGGGTCATCCGGCAGGTGCTGCATCCCAGCATCCTTGCAGAACCCCTAGGGCCGGCCTTGATCGGCCGGACAGGACCTAGAGCCCGGCCTCAAGGACCTTGGCTGCGCGACCGATGGATGCCGGCATCAGATGTCGGTAGATGCGGTATGTCATGTTGATGTTCGAGTGCCCCATCCACTCGGCCACGTCGGTGATGGGGATTCCCCTGGACAGGCAGTTCGAGGCGAAGAAGTGGCGCAGGGAGTACGGGTTCAGCTTCCGTTTGATGCCAGCCCGCTTCCTGGCCGCGCTCCATTGATAGTCGAGCGTCGAGTGTCCCCAGTAAGGGCTGCGCTGAGTGCGCAGCAAGTAGCCGTTCTTGTCCGTACCGAGGTCATGCACGTACCTGAGGAGGGACTCCCGGACCGTGGCCGGCATGGGGACTTCGCGGAACTCGCCCGCCTTGCGGTGCTTGAGCGGGGCGCGCTGGCGGGTCCTTCCTTCGATCTGCTCGGTGATGCGGTACACGTCGTCCGCGACCATGCCGTCGAGATGGGCTGCGAACGCCTCTCCGTTCCGGTGCCCGCACCCGGACATCAGATCGATGATGACGACGAGACCTTTGGAACCGACCTCTTTGAGCGCGTGGATCTCCTCCAGCATGGGGATGGTGATTCGGTTGGGGATGTACTCCGGTGGGACAACGCCCTGGAAGGGGTCGTCGGCGATCCCGCCCCTGCGGTGGGCGTCCCGGAGGATCTTCTTGAGAGTGTCGAAGGCGTTCTGCTGTGTGGCCAGACCGACCTTGCGCTCCTCCATCGACATGATGAAGTCGTCGACGACGGTCGGTGAGAAGCTGTTGATCCGGCGGGACTCGAGGGCAGGGAGTATCTGACGGTCGAGGAGTTGAGTCACCGTGCGTACCGTGCCCGGCGCGAAGTGGCGCTGACGGGGCAGCCAGGTACTGGCGTACGCGCTGAAACGCTGCTTTCCCAGCGTGCGCTTCATCTCGGCCTGCTGCACAGGAGTACTGCGCTTCTCGCTGTAGAGCTGTGCGAGCCGGCTGAGGGCGTCGTCCTGTGTCGGGTAGCCCGTCTCCTCTCGTTGCCGTCCCGTTCCGTCCCGAAACCGGATAGCGTAAAGGTGCGCACAGCCACCCTGCCGTTTGCAGCTGCAGGTCTTGAAATAACTGCCCATCCCGCGGATGAGTTTGGTCGCCACGGACACCGCTCCTGACTCATGCTGGGAGGTTGCTGACCATCGGCTCCACAGCATGGCCCTGACCTGCGGCCGCACCAAACTGGGGAAAGTTGATCAGCATCCTCACGGATACCTCCTGGTGAGTCGGCAGGTAGGGAATCGGGCGGTGTCGGGTAAGGCCCGTGGTGGGTCGTCTTCGCGAATGTGCATGATGACGCAATTATCGACGCGTGGGTGCGACCGCGCACCGGTGCGTCGGTGGCGCCGACACCCTCCCCTCTGTCCGTCTCAGGCGGGCATGTTCATCAGGAGGAGGGGGTGGTGGGCCGTGGCGATCCTTCGGACGGTTCGAGGGTGAGCCCGAGCGCCTGAAGAGGCGGAGGCTCTCGGTCCAGCTGTCGGGTGACAGACGTGAGGCCCGGTCCGTCGCGGTTTCTCGCGAGGGGCCGGGCCATGGGTCGAGCGGGTGTGGAGTGTGGAGCGGGCGAGCGTTCAGGCCGCCGGGGAGGGGGTGGAGGGGGTCGGGAGGTCGATGCGGATCGTGCGGTCGCAGAGGCGTTCCACCTGTGCGGGGTCGTGGGAGACGAGCAGGACCGTTCGGTTGCCGCGCAGGGCGGCCACGGACTCCTCGACCGTGTCGCGGCTTCGCTCGTCGAGGGCGCTGGTGGGCTCGTCGAGCAGCAGGGCCGCCGGTTCGAGAGCCAGGGCCCTGGCGAGGCAGAGTCGTTGCTCAGCCTCACCGAGTCCGGCGGGCAGCCCACCCTCGACCGCGCCGCCACCGGGCCCGCGCCGACCGGCCGCGCCGTCGTCAACGCACGCGTCGCCTGCGAGCCCGACGCCCTCGACGCCGCCGTCACCGAGGCGGTCGCGGCGGCGGACGGCGTCGCCGGTGTCACCTCCTCGGCCACCACCCCGGTGTCGTTCAAGCCCTCCTACCCGCGCCCCGTGCACCGCCTCGCCCCCGCCGGCGCCTGACCCAGAAGGAGCGCCGCTCATGAGCGACAACACCACGAGCACCCTCCAAGACGAGGTCCGCGCGTACTACAAGGCCAAGGCCGAGTAGGCCGAGACGAGCGGCGCCTGCTGCTCGCCCGACCCGCAGACCTTCGGCCCCGCCGCGTACGACGAGATCGGCCCCGGCACCGCGCCCGACGCCGCCCTCCTCGCCAGCCTCGGCTGCGGCAACCCGACCGCCGTCGCCGAGCTGCGCGAGGGCGAGACGGTCCCGGACCTCGGATCCGGCGGCGGCCTCGACGTGATCCTCAGTGCCCGCCGCGTCGGCCCGGACGGCCGTGTCTTCGGCCTGGACTTCCTGGAGGAGACGCTCGCCCTCGCCGCCCGCAACGTCGAGGACGCCGAGGTCGACAACCTCGTCCTCCTCAAGGGCACGATCGAGTCCATCCCGCTGCCCGCCGACACCGTCGACGTGATCATCTCCAACTGCGTGATCAACCTGTCGCTGAACAAGCCGGCCGTCTTCGCCGAGACGGCGCGCGTCCTCACCCCCGGCGGCCGCCTCGGCATCAGCGACGTCGTCGCCGAGGACCGGCTCAGCCCCGAGGAGCGGGCCGAGCGCGGCGGGCACAGCCAGTGCATCGCCAGCGCCCTGTCGGTCTCCGAGTACAAGGAACTCCTCGATGCGGTGGGCCTGAAGGACGCGGAGGTCGTCTTCACCCAGGAGGCGGCCGACGGTCTCCACGCCGCGATCGTCCGCGCCCACAAGCCCGTCGACAGCACCGCCGCGGCGTCCGAGTGCGCCCCTGGCGGCAGCTGCTGCTGATCCGGCCGTACCCCGCGGGCCGTGGCCGGAGCCGGGACTCCGGCCACGGCCCGCACCGTCGTGCGTGGACGTGTGCCGATCTGCCCCCTTCGCGAGCCGGGAGCGGGCTGACGCTTCCTCACTCCTCCATCTAGAATCGTTGATTGGCGATGGACTGAG
The DNA here is from genome assembly GCF_000716445.1 of Streptomyces wedmorensis. GTDB lineage: Bacteria > Actinomycetota > Actinomycetes > Streptomycetales > Streptomycetaceae > Streptomyces > Streptomyces wedmorensis. Next base: position 5,794 of record NZ_JNWK01000111.1, on the reverse strand, counting down.
GTTTGGCAGCGGACCGACCCGAAGGTCACCCGTGGAAGGGAAACCGCCCCGAGGCGGTTCTCTGCCGCCATGCGCTGCAAGATCCCGAATGACGTGATCGAAAGCGTTTCACCCTCTCGCCTGTGAGGCCGGAGGCCCGGATCGCCCAGGGTGCCGTGGCCTCCGTGGGTGCGCCACGGCGTGCCTGCCAGGAGATCGTCAGGAGCCTTGCTGAATGGCTCTTTCATCGAATATCATCGATGGATCATGAGTGGTGCGATGAATGCCCGGCTGATCGACCGAGAGGCCGCCGAGTCCTATGCGACCTGGTTCAAAGCCCTCTCGGATCCCACGCGTGTGCAGATCCTGAACCTTCTGGCCTTGGCCTCCGAACCCATGAGCGTCGGAGAGATCGTGGACCGGATGAACATCGGGCAGTCCACGGTGTCCCACCACCTGAAGCTGCTCGCGGACGTCCGGTTCGTCCTTCGCGAACGCCAGGGCACCTCGATGCTGTACACGATCAACGTCGCTTGCGTGGCCTGCTTCCCCAGCGCCGCGGACGCGGTCATGGGACGCCCCGTCGCTTCGGCGTGAGGCGGACGAATGAGATCGATCCGCCACTCTCCGTGGCGGATCGTTTTTTCGTGCTGTGCGTGAGGTGATACGCGCGAGACCCAGCTCCTGCCGTCAGGTCCGCCAACGTGACGGGCAGGAGCTGGTGTTCATGGGTGAGGCCATCGATGGGGACGGCCTCCGGGGAGCGATCTCGTCGACGGCTTCACGCCGTGACGGAGACGCCCGCGGCCTTGGTGTTCCTGTCGGCGAGGGCGGCGAGGTACCGCTCGGCGTCGAGCGCGGCCCGGCAGCCGGAAGCGGCCGCGGTGATGGCCTGGCGGTAGGTGTGGTCGACGACGTCGCCTGCGGCGGAGACGCCCGGGACATTCGTGCGGGTGGAGGGGGACTCCGCCTTGGCATGGCCCTCGTCGTCGAGGTCGACCTGGCCGGTGAAGAGTTCGGTGCGCGGGTCGTGGCCGATGGCGATGAACAGCCCGGTGGCGTCGAGCTCGCGGGTCTTGCCGGTGAAGGTGTCGCGCAGGACGACGCCGGTGAGCATGCCGTTCTCGGACTTGATCTCGGCTGTCTCGCTGTCGAAGGCGAAGGAGATCTTGTCGTCGGCGAACGCCCGGTTCTGCATGGCCTTGGAGGCACGGAGGGTCGAACGGCGGTGGACGACGGTGACGGAGCGGGCGAAGCGGGTGAGGGAGGTGGCTTCCTCCATGGCGGTGTCGCCGCCGCCGACCACGACGATGTCGCGGTCGCGGAAGAAGAACCCGTCGCAGGTGGCGCACCAGGAGACACCGCGGCCGGAGAGTTCGTCCTCGCCCGGCAGTCCGAGCTTGCGGTAGCCGGAGCCTATGCGGTAGCCGGAGCCTATGACGATGACCTCGCGGACGTCGTCGCCGGTCGCCGCGTTCGAGTCGGTCAAGGGGTCACGTCTCCTGCTTCGCGTCGATCTCGGCGATCAGGCCCTCGATCAGGCCCTTGATCTCGTCACGGATCGGGCGCACGGCCTCGACGCCCTGGCCGGCGGGGTCTTCCAGGGTCCAGTCGAGGTACTTCTTGCCGGGGAAGATCGGGCAGGCGTCGCCGCAGCCCATCGTGATGACGTAGTCCGACGCCTGGACCGCCTCGGTCGTCAGGACCTTCGGCTTCTGGTCGGAGATGTCGACGCCGACCTCGGCCATGGCCTCGACGGCGGCCGGGTTGACCTGGTCGCCCGGAATCGAACCCGCGGAGCGGACCTCGACGCGGTCGCCGGCCAGGTGGTTCAGGAATCCGGCGGCCATCTGGGAGCGGCCCGCGTTGTGGACGCACACGAAGAGCACGGAGGCGAGCGGAGCAGTGGGCATCGGTGGTTCTTCCTTGTCGCCAAGAGGTCAGCTCTGGCTGGTATCAGTGGCTGGTGATGTGACAGTATCAGCCCATGATGACGTCAGTCGATACTGAACTGATCCGGGTTCTGGCGGATCCGCTCAGGTTCCAGATCGTGACCCTGCTGGCCCGTGAGACCCTCTGCACCACCCACCTCGTCCAGGAGACGGGTGCCAAGCAGACCAACCTCTCCAACCACCTGAGAGTGCTGCGTGAGGCCGGTGTCGTGGAGACCGAGCCGTGCGGGCGATTCACGTACTACCGCTTGAAGCCGGACGTCATCGCCCAGCTCGCCGGCCAGTTCGCCGATCTGGCCGAGTCCGCTCGCACCGCCGCCGAGAACAAGAGGACCTGTCCGTGAGCCCCACCCAGACACCCATCGCGGCAGAGGACTCCTCGGTCGTCGCGAAGCTGTCGACACTCGACCGCTTTCTAGCGGTCTGGATCCTCCTCGCGATGGGCCTCGGTCTGGGTCTGGGGCTGCTGATCCCCGGCCTGAACGACGCTCTGGCGAAGGTCGAGATCGGCGGTATCTCGCTGCCGATCGCCGTCGGCCTGCTGGTCATGATGTATCCGGTCCTCGCGAAGGTCCGCTACGACAAGTTCGACGCCGTCACCGGCGACAAGAAGCTCATGGTGTCGTCGCTGGTCATCAATTGGGTCCTCGGGCCCGCGGTGATGTTCGCCCTGGCGTGGATCTTCCTGCCGGACCTGCCCGAGTACCGCACCGGCCTGATCGTCGTCGGCCTGGCCCGATGCATCGCCATGGTCATCATCTGGAACGACCTCGCCTGCGGCGACCGTGAAGCCGCCGCCGTCCTGGTGGCGCTGAACTCGGTCTTCCAGGTGATCGCGTTCGGCCTGCTGGGATGGTTCTACCTCGACATCCTGCCGGGATGGCTCGGCCTGGGAGAGGGCGAGACGCTCGGCATCTCGATGTGGAGGATCGCACTGAACGTCGTCATCTTCCTCGGCATCCCGCTCCTCGCCGGCTTCCTCACCCGCCGCGTCGGCGAGAAGAAGCTGGGCCGCGAGAGCTACGAGTCGGCGTTCCTGCCGAGGATCGGCCCGTGGGCCCTCTACGGCCTGCTCTTCACGATCGTCATCCTCTTCGCCCTCCAGGGGAAGACCATCGCCTCGCAGCCGCTGGACGTCACCAGGATCGCACTGCCGCTCCTCGTCTACTTCGCCGTCATGTGGTTCGGCACCTTCGCGCTCGGCAAGGCCATCGGTCTGCGCTACGACCGCACCGCCACCCTCGCCTTCACCGCCGCCGGAAACAACTTCGAACTCGCCATCGCGGTCGCCATCGCCACCTTCGGCGTCACCAGCGGGCAGGCCCTCGCCGGCGTCGTCGGACCCCTCATCGAGGTCCCGGTCCTGGTCGCGCTCGTGTACGTGTCGCTGGCCTGGCGCAGGAAGTTCACCCCCGCCCGGCGGTGACCCGTCACACCACTTCACGGTGCCTCGCCCCTCCGACCGGGCGGGGCGCCGTCGTACGAAGGGAAGCCGGAGAGATGACCGACTCACTCGATGTCGTCGTGATCGGCGGCGGCCAGGCCGGACTCGCCGCCGCGTACCACCTGCGCCGCGTCGGCGGCCTCGACTTCGCCGTCCTGGACGCACAGCCCACACCGGGCGGAGCCTGGCAGCACACCTGGGACTCGCTGCGCCTGTTCTCCCCGGCCGCGTACTCCTCCCTGCCCGGCCGCCTGATGCCGCCCCAGCAGGGGGAGACGTACCCCGACGCCGCCCATGTCGTCGACTACCTCACCGACTACGAGCAGCGTTACGGCCTCCCCGTCCACAGGCCCGTCCGGGTCCGCGCGGTCCGCCCCGACGGCCGGCGCCTTCGTGTCGAGACGGACTCCGGGACCTGGGGAGCCCGTGCCGTCGTCAGCGCCACCGGAACGTGGTCGCGGCCGTTCGTCCCCGCAGTCCCCGGCCGGGACACGTTCGGTGGGCGCCAGCTCCACACTGTGGAGTACGGAGGCCCCGGCGCCTTCGCCGGACTCCGGGTCATCGTCGTCGGAGGCGGGAACTCCGGAGCGCAGGTCGCCGCCGATCTCGCGTACGGGACCGAGCTGACCTGGGTAACCCAGCGGCCCGCCCGGTTCCTCGCGGACGACATCGACGGCCGCGTGCTCTTCGATCACGCAACCGCCCGTCGCCGAGCCCTGGACGAGGGACGCGACGACACCGGGGGAGTGGCCTCGCTCGGCGACATCGTCGCCGTCCCGCCCGTGCGTGAGGCCCGCGACGCCGGACTCCTCAAGGCGCAGCCGATGTTCACGCGCCTGACGAGGACCGGCGTCGCATGGGCCGACGGCACGAAGGCGGACGCCGACGTGATCATCTGGTGCACCGGCTTCCGCCCAGCGCTCTCCCATCTCGCTCCGCTCGGACTCCGGGGAGCGCGGGGACGCATCCCCACCCGGGGGACGGAGGCCGTGGGAGAGCCGCGCCTCCACCTTCTCGGGTACGGCGACTGGACCGGCCCCGCGTCGGCCACCCTCATCGGCGTCGGCCGCCCCGCCCGCGAGGCCGCCCACGCCATCGCCACCCTCCTGCGCTGAGGCGATGCGGGTGGACAGATGGTGAATGGTGACGGAAATCGTCATCCGGATTCGCCGTGCGATCTTGTCGGCTCGCATGGTGTCCGGATGTCAATTCCGCTGGCGGGTATACCGATCGAGGACGTGACCAAGGACCTGTGTGCGCCCTGCTCCCCGGGGACTTTGATCGACCGCGACGAAGTCGAGACATTGACGGCCCAGTTGAAGGCGATGGCCGACCAGACCCGTCTCCAGATCACCCACCTCATCGACCAGTCGCCGGCCGGAGAGCTCTGCGTCTGCGACCCGACCGAGTCGCTGGACCTCGCGCAGCCCACGGTGAGCCGTCATCTGAAGATCCTTGCCACCGCCGGGCTTCTGCGTCGCGAACAGCGCGGGACCTGGGCCTTGTTCTCCATTCGCTGGGATGCTCTGCGGCAGCTCAGGGGGCGGGCCTTCCCGCGGGCCGTGGAGAGCTCCCCCTGCTGACGGCCGCGCCTCAGTGCGTCGGCGTCGAGTCGATCTCCGCGATGAGACCTTCGACGAGAGCCTTGATGGCGTCGCGGATGGGTCGCACGGACTCCACCCCCTGCCCGGCCGGATCGTCGAGCTTCCCGTCGAGGTGGCGCTTGCCGGGGAAGACCTCGCAGGTGTCCCCGCAGCCCATGGTGACGCACACGTCCGACTCGGTGACCGCCTGCGTGGTGAGGATCTTCGGGACCTCCGCGGACATGTCGATGCCGACCTCGCGCATCGCTTCGACGGCGGCAGGGTTCACCGCCGAGGCCGGGGCGGAGCCCGCCGAACGAACCTCGATCCGGTCGCCCGCCAGGTGGCGAAGCCACGCGGCGGCCATCTGGGACCGGCCCGCGTTGTGAATGCAGACGAACAGGACGGAAGGCGTCGGGGACACCTGTTTCTCCCCAAGTGGGTTGCGCTGTAACGGGGTTCGGAATCAGGTAGTTGACACTGGTTGCGTTCGGCGTGTCACGATCGGGCCGTGCTGACGTCGGTGAACGCGGAACTGCTCAGGGCCCTGGCGGACCCGCTTCGGCTTCGCGTCGTGTGCCTGCTTGCCCGTGAGCCGCTCTGTACGACCCATCTCGTCGAGGAGACGGGCGCGCGACAGACGAACCTGTCGAACCATCTCCGGGTTCTCCGGGAAGCGGGCGCCGTGGAGACCGAACCCTGCGGGCGCTTCACCTACTACCGGCTTCGTCCCGACACACTGAGCTTCTTCGATGTGGCCACCGATCGGGTGACGGTCCGTGAAGCGAAACGAGCGAGGCCCCCGGGCTGTTGATCGAGATGTCTGACGTCTCAAT
>NZ_JNWK01000110.1 GCF_000716445.1 Streptomyces wedmorensis | reverse complement strand
GATCCTGGGTGTCGTACGCGGCTCCGCCGTCAACCAGGACGGCGCCTCGAACGGCCTGACCGCCCCCAACGGCCCCTCCCAGCAGCGGGTGATCCGCCGGGCGCTGACCGACGCCGGGCTGACCGCCGCCGACGTGGACGTTGTGGAGGCGCACACGCAGGCCGCCGCCGGTGTCGCCGGCGTCATCAAGATGGTGATGGCGATGCGGCACGGCGTGCTGCCGCAGACCCTCCACGTCGACGAGCCGACCCCGCAGGTCGACTGGACCGCGGGTGCCGTCGAGCTCCTGACGGAGGCCCGGCCCTGGCCCGAGCTCGACCGGCCCCGCCGCGCGGGCGTCTCGGGCTTCGGCGTCAGCGGAACCAACGCCCACGTGATCCTGGAACAGGCCCCGCACGACGCCGGGGCCATCCCGGCGGCTTCGCCGACGGGCCCCCGGGATTCGTCCGAGTCGTCAGGGACCACGCCCGTCCCCGTATCTCCCGCCCTTCCCTGGCCGGTCTCGGCGAAGAGCGCCGACGCGCTGCGGGCCCAGGCAGCCCGGCTGGCCTCCTTCGTGCGCGAGTACCCGGAGTCGAGCGCACTCGACCTCGCGCACTCCCTCGTCACCACCCGCACGGCCTTCGAGCACCGCGCCGTGGTCGTCGGCGCCGAGGGGGACCGCGAGCGTTTCCTCACGGGGCTCGACGCCCTGGCAGCGGGCGATCCGCTCCCCGAGAACGTCGCCAGGAGCGACCGGAGCGGCGGCGGGCTCGCCTTCCTGTTCACCGGGCAGGGCAGCCAGCGGCTCGGCATGGGACGCGAGCTGTACGAGCGGTATCCGGCGTTCCGGAGTGCCTTCGACGCGCTGTGCACCGCCCTCGACCGCCACCTCGCCGGACACGTGGACCTGCCGCTGCGGGACGTGGTCTTCGCGCGGCCGGGTTCGCCGGCGGCCGGACTCCTCGACTCCACCGTGTACGCGCAGTCCGCCCTGTTCGCCGTCGAGACGGCGCTCTACCGCCTGTACGAGTCCTGGGGTGTCCGCCCCGACGTGGTCGCCGGGCACTCCATCGGCGAGCTGGCCGCGGCCCACGCGGCGGGGGTGCTCCCGCTCGACGACGCCGCGGCCCTGGTGGCCGCGCGCGGCAGGCTGATGCAGGCCATGCCCGGTGACGGCGTGATGATCGCCGTCGACGCGGCGGAGAGCGACGTGCTCCCGTTCGTGACGGCCCGGCCCGACGCCGTCGCGATCGCCGCGGTCAACGGCACGTCCTCCGTCGTCCTCTCCGGCGACGCCGACGCGGTCACGGCCGTCGCCGAGGAGCTCGCCTCCCGGGGGCACCGGACCCGGCGGCTGCGGGTCAGCCATGCCTTCCACTCCGCGCACATGGACGGGATGCTCGACCGGTTCCGCGAGGTCGTGGCCGGACTGACCCTGCTCCCGCCGACCGTCCCGGTCGTCTCGAACCTCACCGGAGCCCTCGCCACGCCCGAGCAGCTCCGCTCGCCCGACTACTGGGTCGATCACGTCCGGGGAACCGTCCGGTTCCTCGACGGCGTCCGCGTGCTGCACGAGCAGCACGTGACGACGTTCCTGGAGCTGGGTCCTGGCGGCGTCCTCACCTCACTCGCCGAGCAGGCCCTCGCCGACCGGTCCGACACGGACCCGTCCTTCGTCCCCTCGCTCCACCGGACGGAGGACGAGGCCGTCGCCGTCGTGACGGCACTCGGCCGGCTCCACACCCGGGGCGTCCCGGTCGACTGGACCGCTCTGTTCGACGGCTCCTCGCCCGGCCGGGTCGACGGACTTCCGACGTACGCCTTCCAGCACCAGCGCTTCTGGCTGGACGACGACGCCCGCGCCGGCGACGCCGCAGGCCTCGGCCAGCGGACCGTGGCCCACCCCCTCCTGAACGCCGCCGTCGAACTGCCCGACACCGACGGCCTGGTCCTCACCGGGCGGCTGCGCGCCCTGCCGTCCGGCCCTGACGCCACGCTCCTCGAAACCGTCCTGCGGGCGGCCGACGAGGCCGGCTGCGGCACGGTCAGGACCCTGCGGGTCGAGCAGCCGCTGCCCCAGGAGGACGACGTCCTGCTCCGGGTCACCATCGGCGCTCCGGCCACCCGAGAGGACGGCGGACGCCCGATCGGCGTCCACACCCGCCCGGCGGCCGCCGCCGACGGCACACCGTGGACCCGGCACGCCGTCGGCACCCTCGTGGCGCAGATCCAGGAACCGGCGTTCAGCCTTGCGCAGTGGCCCCCGGCCGACGCCCGGCCCTTGGACGTGGACGGAGCCGGCCCGGCATGGCGGCGCGGCGAAGAGATCTTCACCGAAGTCACCCTGGACGAGGAGCTCCGGGCAGAGGCCGGCCAGTACGGCCTCCACCCCGCCCTCCTCGCCGCCGCCCTCAGGCCGACGCTCCTGAACGTCCTCGACGGGGTGTCCGCGCCGCGCACACCCGCCGCCTACGACGAACTGGCGCTCCACGCCTCGGCGGCCACCCGGCTGCGCGTGCGCGCCGCGCACGTCGGCGGCGGCCGGTTCCGGGTCGAACTGGCCGACACCACGGGCCACCCCGTGGCGTCCGTCGGATCGCTCCTGCTCCGCGCCGCACACCCGGCGGAGCCCGCCCCCACGATCCGGCGGACGACGGACACGGTCAGGCCGGCCAGGCCGACCGCGCGGACGGACGAACCCTCCGGCGGCGGCTACGCCACCCGGCTCGCCGCCCTGCCCGAGGCCGAACAGCACCGGGCCGTCCTCGAACTCGTCCGTACGCACGCCGCCGCGGTACTGGGCCAGGCCCGGACGATCGAGACCACGAAGGACTTCCGCAGCCTCGGCTTCGACTCCCTCGCCGGACTCCGGTTCCGCGCGCGGCTGCAGACCGCCGTCGGCGTCGACCTGCCGGCCACCCTCGTCTTCGACCACCCGACCCCCACGGCACTCGCGGACTTCCTCCGCGCGGAGCTGCTCGGGGAGGACGCGGCCCCGACCGCCGACGCCGTGACGGGCTCCGCCGGGTACGACGCGGGCGAGCCGATCGCGATCGTGGGCATGGCGTGCCGCTTCCCCGGCGGGGTGACGTCTCCGGAGGAGCTTTGGGACCTGGTCGTCTCCGGTGGTGACGGGATCTCCGGCTTCCCGGTGAACCGTGGCTGGGACCTGGAGAACCTCTACCACCCGGACCCGGATCACACGGGCACGAGTTACACCCGTGAGGGCGGGTTCCTGCACGACGCCGACGGGTTCGACGCCGGCTTCTTCGGCATCTCGCCGCGCGAGGCGCTGGCGATGGACCCGCAGCAGCGGCTGATGCTGGAGATCTCCTGGGAGGCCTTCGAGCGGGCCGGCATCGATGCGGCCGCCTTGCGTGGCAAGCCCGTCGGCGTCTTCACCGGCCTGGTCAACCACGAGTACACCACCCGCCTGAACACCGCCCCCGACGGCATCGAGGGCTACCTGATGACCGGCGGCATCGGCAGCATCGTGTCCGGCCGCGTCTCCTACTTCCTCGGCCTCGAAGGCCCCGCCGTCACCGTCGACACCGCCTGCTCGTCGGCCCTCGTCGGCATGCACCTGGCCGCCCAGTCCCTCAGGTCGGGCGAATCCTCCCTGGCACTGGCCGGCGGCGTGACGGTGATGGCCACGCCGGACGCCTTCGTCGCCTTCTCACGCCAGCGAGGCCTCTCCGTGGACGGCCGCTGCAAGCCCTTCGCGGCCGCTGCGGACGGCACGGGCTGGGCCGAGGGCGCGGGCGTGCTGCTCCTTGAGCGTCTTTCGGACGCGGTACGGAACGGGCGGCGGATCCTGGGTGTCGTACGCGGCTCCGCCGTCAACCAGGACGGCGCGTCCAACGGCCTCACCGCGCCCAACGGCCCTTCCCAACAGCGCGTGATCCGGGCCGCGTTGGCGAACGCGGGCCTCGCGGCGGCGGACGTCGACGCGGTGGAGGCCCACGGCACGGGCACCTCCCTGGGCGACCCGATCGAGGCGCAGGCCCTGCTGGCCACCTACGGGCAGGGGCGCGACCCCGAACAGCCGCTGTGGCTGGGCTCGTTGAAGTCGAACCTCGGGCATTCCCAGGCGGCCGCCGGTGTGGCCGGTGTCATCAAGATGGTGATGGCGATGCGGCACGGCGTGCTGCCGCAGACCCTCCATGTGGACGAGCCGACCCCGCAGGTGGACTGGACGACGGGGGCCGTCGAGCTCCTGACCGAGGCCCGGTCCTGGCCCGAGTCGGACCGTCCGCGCCGGGCGGGCGTCTCCTCCTTCGGCGTCAGCGGCACCAACGCCCACGTCATCCTGGAGCAGGCCCCCGCGCAGCAGCTCCCCGCCGGCGCGACCGGCGAGCTGGACGAGGGACCCGTTCCCCTGGTCATCGCCGCCCGGGGCGCCACCGGACTCGCCGGGCAGGCAAAGGAGTTGGCGCGCTTCCTGAAGCGGAACGCGGACGTGGACCTGCGGGACGCGGCGCGTGCGCTCGTACGGGCACGAGGTGCTCTGTCGGAGCGCGCGGTGATCGTGGCGGGCGACCGGGACGAGGCGCTGGCCGGGCTTGAGGCCTTGGCTCGGGGCGGGTCCGCAGCCGGTGTGGTCACCGGAGAGGTCGCGGACGGGGGCCGGCTCGCGGTCCTGTTCACGGGGCAGGGGAGCCAGCGGGTCGGGATGGCCCGTGGCCTGTACGACCGCTTCCCGGTGTTCCGTGAGGCGTTCGACGCGGCCTGTGCGGCGTTGGACGCGCGGCTGGCCGGGCATGTGGAGCGGTCTGTCACGGAGGTCGTGTTCGGGGCGGGCGAAGGGGCCCTGGATCAGACGGTGTTCACCCAGGCCGGCCTGTTCGCGGTCGAGTCGGCGCTGTTCCGGCTGGTGGAGTCCTGGGGTGTCCGCCCTGACTTCGTCGGCGGCCACTCGCTGGGTGAGGTGACGGCCGCGCATGTGGCGGGGGTGTTGTCGCTGGAGGACGCGGCGACGCTGGTCGCCGCTCGCGGGCGGCTGATGCAGGCCCTGCCGTCCGGCGGTGCCATGGTGTCGGTGGCCGCTCCCGAGGACGTCGTCCGTCCGCTCCTCACCCCGGGCGTCGACATCGCAGCGGTGAACGGTCCGGCTTCCGTCGTGATCTCCGGTGACGAGCAGGAAGTCGTGTCCGTGGCGGAGGCGCTGGCGGCGCAGGGAGTGAAGACCCGACGGCTGTCGGTCTCGCACGCCTTCCACTCGGCGCTCATGGAACCGATGCTGGAGGAGTTCGGGTCCGTCGTGAAGGGTCTGGACTTCCGGCCCCCGAAGATCGCGCTGGTCTCCAACGTCACCGGGGAGATCGCGGACCCCGACCTCCACACCCGCCCCGAGTACTGGGTCGACCACATCCGCGCCACCGTCCGATTCGCCGACGGCGTGCGGGCGTTGGAGCGGGCGGACGGGGCCACCTTCCTGGAGCTGGGCCCCGACGCGGTCCTGTCGGCGATGGGCGCGGACTGTGTGACGGGCGACGGCGCCGTCTTCGTACCGTCGTTGCGCCGTGACGCCGACGAGGTGCGCTCGCTCGTGTCCGCCCTGGGCGGTCTGCACGTGCGGGGCGCGTCGGTCGACTGGCGGCAGCTGCTCGGCGAAAGCGAGGGCTGGCCGGTGGAGTTGCCGACGTACGCCTTCCAGCGACAGCGCTACTGGATCGAGGACGCCGAGTCCGAGGGTCCGGCGCGGGACGCCGACGAAGTGAGCTTCTGGGAGGCCGTCGAGAACGAGGACCTGGACGCCCTGGCCAAGACGCTGGGTATCGAGTCCGCCGACGGACAGCACGAGCGCGACGCGATGGGCGCCGCTCTCGGTGTCCTGGCGTCCTGGCGGCGCGGTCGCGAACGGGCGGGCCGGATGGACCGGCTCCGCTACCGCGTGTCCTGGTCTCCCGTCGCGCAGCCGCCCTCGGCCGCTCCGGTCGGCACGTGGCTCGTGGTCGTACCCGCAGGACCCGACTCCGCCCATGACGTCGACGGCAGCCCCGTCGCACGGACCGTGCGCGCCCTGGAAAGCCAGGGCCTGCGCCTCCGGCGGCTCCCCTTCACCGCCGCCGAATCCGACGGCTTCGCCGCCGCCGTGCGCGCGGCCCGGTCGGAGGAAGGGAAGGTGGCCGGCGTCCTGTCGCTGCTGGCCCTGGACTCCCGTGCGAGCTCGGGCTCCGAGGTGCTGACCGAAGGCGGCGCCGCCACCCTGGCGCTGCTGCGGACGCTCGGTCGGCTTCCCGCCGGGATTCCGGTCTGGTGCGCGACCAGCGGTGCGGTGAGCGTGGGCCCGTCCGATCGCCTGCGGGCGCCGGAGCAGGCGCTCGTATGGGGTCTCGGGCAGGCCGTGGCGCTGGAGCATCCCGATCGGTGGGGTGGTCTGGTCGATCTGCCGGAGACGCTCGACGACCGGACCGCGCAGCAGCTGATCGGCGTGCTGACCGGAGCGGGCGGGCAGGACCAGGTGGCCGTACGGTCGGCGGGGCTCCTTGCCCGGCGGCTGAGGAACAGTCCGTTGCGCGGGGAGCCGTCGCAGCGGGACTGGCGGCCGCGTGGCACCGTCCTTGTCACCAACGGTACGGAGGGGCTGGGCCGGCATACCGCGAAGTGGCTGGCGGAGGCCGGCGCCGAGCACCTCGTGCTGACCACGGACGCGGGCCAGGACGACACCCCGCAGGTGCGGGAACTAGTGGCAGAGCTGGCCGCGTCGGGCACCGGGGTGACCGTGTCCACGGCGGACGTCTCACGTCGCGAAGGGGTCGCCGAGCTGCTCGCCGTGACGGAGGGGCTGCCCGAGCTGACCGGGGTGGTGCACACGGCGGATCTCGCGGGGACGATGCCGGTCGTGGCGACCGGTCCCGCCGAGCTGGCCGAGGTGGTGAGGGCGAAGGCCCACGCCGCGCTCCACCTGGACGAGTCGCTCGGTGACCGGCCGCTCGACCTGTTCGTCGCCTTCTCCTCCGTCGCCGGTGTCTGGGGCGGTGGCGGGCAGGGTGCGGCCGGCGCGGTCAGCGCCTACCTCGACGCGCTGGTCGAGCGCCGGCGGGCCCGTGGCCTGCGGGCGACCTCGCTGGCCTGGGGTGTGATCGAGGAGATCGGCGTGGCCGCCGACCCCGCGATCCAGGAGCAGCTGCGCCGCCGCGGCGTCCTGGCGCTCACGCCCGGTCAGGCGATGGGGGCGCTGGAAGCGTCGGTCCGGTACGACGAGGGGGTCGTCGCGGTGGCCGACATCGACTGGCCGGCCTTCGTGCCCGCCTTCACGTCCTCCCGTCCCAGTCCGCTGCTCGGCGAGCTGCCCGAGGTGCGGAAGGTCGCCGAGGCGGCGGCCGCGCTGGCAGAAGAGGAGGCCGAGGCCGGTTCGCAGCTGGTACGGAGCCTGGCGGACGCCACCGAGGCCGAGCAGACCCGCATCCTCATGAAGCTGGTCCGCGAGCGGTCGGCGGAGGCGCTCGGCCACTCGGGCCTTGAGGAGGTCAAGCCCCGGCGGGCCTTCCAGGAGATGGGCTTCGACTCGCTCGCGGCCATCACCCTGCGCAACGCCCTGTCGGCGGCCACCGGAGGCACCCTCCCGGCCACGGTCATCTTCGACTACCCGACGCCGATGGCGCTCGTCGGGTACCTGCGCGAGCAACTGGTCGGGGGAGTCGGGGGAGTCGGGGGAGTCGGGGCCGAAGGCTCCGGAACCGCGGGCCCCGACGCGCCTCACCGGGCCGTGGTCTCCGATCCGGCGGCCGACGAACAAGAGCTGGAACTCATCGACGAGATGAGCGTGACGGACCTGGTGGCGCGGGCCCTCGGCAACACCCAGACGTGATCGACAGCGGAACAGCAGCGGAAGACGGCTCGTGATCGAAAACGGAAAGACGCGGAAAGAAGAGGACGCCATGGATGCTCAGAACGGGCAGATCATCGATGCCCTGCGTGCTTCGGTGAAGGAGAACGCACGCCTGCAGCAGCAGTACGACCGGGTGGTCGCCGCCAACTCCGAGCCGATCGCGATCGTCGGGATGGCGTGCCGCTTCCCCGGCGGGGTGGCCTCGCCGGAGGAGCTGTGGGATCTCGTCGTCTCCGGTGGTGACGGGATCACGGAGTTCCCGGTGAACCGTGGCTGGGACCTGGAGAACCTCTACCACCCGGACCCCGACCACGCGGGCACGAGTTACACCCGTGAGGGCGGGTTCCTGCACGACGCGGACGAGTTCGACGCCTCCTTCTTCGGCATCTCGCCGCGCGAGGCGCTGGCGATGGACCCGCAGCAGCGGCTGATGCTGGAGACCTCCTGGGAGGCCCTGGAGCGGTCGGGCATCGATCCGGCCTCGCTGCGCGGCAAGCCCGTCGGCGTCTTCACCGGAATCGCGTTCCACGACTACGGCGCCGACCTGCACGAACTCCCCGACGGACTCGAAGGGTTCATCCTCACCGGCGGCGCGGGCAGCGTGCTCTCCGGCCGAGTGTCCTATCTCCTCGGGCTCGAAGGCCCCGCCGTCACCGTCGACACCGCCTGCTCCTCCTCGCTGGTGACCCTGCACCTGGCGACCCAGTCGCTGCGGTCCGGCGAGTCCTCCCTCGCGCTGGCCGGCGGCGTCACCGTCATGGCGGCCTCGGACGCCTTTGTCTGGTTCTCGCGCCAGCGCGGTCTGGCGCTCGACGGGCGCTGCAAGTCGTTCGCCGCGTCCGCCGACGGCACGGGCTGGGCCGAGGGCGCGGGCGTGCTGCTCCTTGAGCGTCTTTCGGACGCGGTACGGAACGGTCGGCGGATCCTGGGTGTCGTACGCGGCTCCGCCGTGAACCAGGACGGCGCGTCCAACGGCCTCACCGCACCCAACGGCCCTTCCCAACAGCGCGTGATCCGGGCCGCGTTGGCCAATGCCGGCCTCGCGGCCACGGAGGTCGACGCGGTCGAGGCGCACGGCACCGGGACGTCACTCGGCGACCCGATCGAGGCGCAAGCGCTGCTCGCCACCTACGGACAGGGGCGCGACCCCGAACAGCCGCTGTGGCTCGGCTCGTTGAAGTCCAACATCGGGCACGCGCAGGCTGCCGCCGGTGTGGGCGGTGTGATCAAGATGGTGATGGCGATGCGGCACGGCGTGCTGCCCCGCACCCTGCACGTGGACGAGCCGACCCCGCAGGTGGACTGGACCGCGGGGGCCGTCGAGCTCCTGACCGAGGCCCAGCCCTGGCCCGAACTGGACCGCCCCCGCCGGGCCGGCGTCTCCGGTTTCGGCGTCAGCGGCACCAACGCCCACGTGATTCTGGAGCAGGCCCCCGAACAGCAGCCCCCCAGCGGCACCACCGGCGCCCTCACGGGCGGGCCGGTCCCGCTGGCCCTCTCCGCGCGCGGAAAGGCGGGACTCGCCGGGCAGGCCCAGGAGTTGGCGCGCTTCCTACGGCAGAACGCGGACGTGGACCTGCGGGACGCGGCGCGTGCGCTCGTACGGACCCGGAGTGCTCTGTCGGAACGCGCGGTCGTCGTGGCGGGCGACCGGGACGAGGCGCTGGCCGGGCTCGAGACCCTCGCGCGGGGCGAGTCAGCGCCCGGCCTGGTCGCGGCCACGGGGAGACGGCGCTGTTCCGGCTGGTGGAGTCCTGGGGTGTCCGCCCCGACTTCGTCGGCGGCCACTCGCTGGGTGAGGTGACGGCCGCGCATGTGGCGGGGGTGTTGTCGCTTGAGGACGCGGCGACGCTCGTCGCCGCTCGCGGGCGGCTGATGCAGGCCCTGCCGTCCGGCGGCGGCATGGTGTCGGTGGCCGCCCCCGAAGACGTCGTCCGTCCGCTCCTCACCCCGGGCGTCGACATCGCAGCGGTGAACGGTCCGGCTTCCGTCGTGATCTCCGGTGACGAGCAGGAAGCCCTCGCCGCAGCCGAGAAGCTCGCCGCGCAGGGAGTGAAGACCCGCCGCCTCTCCGTCTCGCACGCCTTCCACTCGGCGCTCATGGAGCCGATGCTCGAAGAGTTCCGGGCCGTCGCCGAAAGCCTGACCTTCCACCCCCCGACCGTGGAGATCGTCTCCAACGTCACCGGGGAGATCGCGGACCCCGACCTCCACACCCGCCCCGAGTACTGGGTCGAGCACATCCGCGCCACCGTGCGATTCGCCGACGGCGTGCGGGCGCTGGAGCGCGCCGAGGCGGCCACCTTCCTGGAGCTCGGTCCCGACGCCGTTCTGTCCGCCATGGGCCCCGAGTGCCTCACCGGCAGGACCGCGGCCTTCGTACCCTCCCTGCGTGCCTCCGAGGACGACGTACGGGCCCTGCTGCACGCCATGGCGGGCCTGCACGTGCGGGGCGGAGCCCTCGACTGGGACGTGCTGCTCGGCGAAGGCAAGGGCTGGCCGGTGGAGTTGCCGACCTATGCCTTCCAGCGTCAGCGCTACTGGCTCGAAGGCACCGGTGCCTCCGCCGACGCGGCCGGACTCGGGCTCGGGACCGTCGATCACCCGCTGCTCGGCGCGCTCGTCGAGGTCCCGGGTTCGGACGGCGTGCTGTTCAGCTCCCGTCTCTCCCTGCGTACGCATCCGTGGCTCGCCGATCACGCGGCTGCCGGGACGGTGCTCGTGCCCGGCGCGGCCTTCGTCGAGCTGGTCGTACGGGCCGGCGACGAGGTCGGCTGCGGGCTGCTCGCCGAGCTGGTGATCGAGGCCCCGCTGACGCTTCCGGAGCAGGGCGGTGTCCAGCTGCGGGTGGAGGTCGGCGAGGCCGACGGCTCCGGGCAGCGGACCGTCCAGGTCCACTCCCGCCGCGAGGACGCCGGACAGGGCTCACCGTGGACGCGCCACGTCTCCGGCAGCCTGGCCCCCGACGCCACGGCCCCCTCCTTCGAACTGACCCGGTGGCCGCCCCCGGGCGCGGTCCCGGTCGAGAACGCGGCTGCCGGGGCGTACGAGGAGCTGGCCGCCACCGGCTACGGCTACGGGCCCGCGTTCCAGGGCCTGCGGACCGTGTGGACCCGGGGCGAGGAGCTCTTCGCCGAGGTGTCCCTGCCCGAAGAGGCCGGCGCCACCGACGGGTACGCGCTCCACCCGGCCCTGCTCGACGCCGCCCTGCACACCAGCATCTTCAAGGACGGCGCGGACCAGCGGCTCGTGCTCCCCTTCGCATGGACCGGCGTACGGGTGTACGCGGCCGGCGCCACCGCCCTGCGCGTGCACGTCACGCCCCAGGGACCGGACGCCTTCCGGGTGCTGCTCGCCGATGCCGACGGCGTCCCGGTCGCGGCGGTGGACTCGCTGGTCACCCGTCCCGTGGCCGCCGGGCTCCTGGACCCGGGTACGGCCGCGGCTCCGGCCGCCGACCGGATGTTCCGGGTGGTGTGGGAGCGGCTGCCGGTGAAGCCCTCGGGTCCGGCCCTGGACTTGGTCCCCGTCGCCCATGCCGCGGACCTGTCCGCACCGGCGGCGCGTGACGCGGCCGTACTCCTCCTCGACCTCACCGGCGGAGCTGCGGTCGGCGCAGGCCGAGAACCCGGGCCGGATCGTGCTCGTCGACACCGACGGCACGCCCGAGTCGGCGGCGCTGCTGCCGGTGCTCCTCGCCGGGGACGAGCCCCAGTTCGCCGTCCGCGACGGTGTCGCCTACGTCCGCCGCCTGGCCCGTACGGCATCGACCGGGACCCTGGCCCTGCCTGCCGACCAGCCCGCGTGGCGGCTGGCGGCGAGCCCGGACAACACGCTGGAGAACCTGCCGCTGCTTCCGGCCCCCGAGGCGGCCGCGCCTCTGGCACCGGGCGAGGTCCGCATCGCGATGCGGGCGGCGGGACTCAACTTCCGCGACGTGATGATCGGCCTCGGGATGTACCCCAACCCGGCGGCCACCATCGGCATGGAGGGAGCCGGCACCGTCACGGAGGTCGGGCCCGGCGTCGAGGGTTTCGCCGTCGGCGACAGCGTGATGGGTCTCTTCGCCTCCGCGGTCGGCCCGTACGCGGTCTCCGACCAGCGGACTGTCGTCCGCATCCCGTGCGGCTGGTCCTTCGAGCAGGCCGCGTCGGTCCCCGTCGCGTTCATCACCGCGTACTACGCCCTGCGGGAGCTCGCCGGTCTGAAGGCGGGCGAGTCCGTCCTCGTGCACGCCGCCGCCGGCGGCGTCGGCATGGCCGCCGTGCAGGTGGCGCGACACCTCGGCGCCGACGTCCTCGCCACCGCCAGCCCCGGCAAATGGGACGCGGTCAAGGCCGACGGGGTCGCGGCGGACCGGATCGCGAGTTCCCGGACGCTGGAGTTCGAGCAGCGGTTCCTGGACGTGACGTCGGGCCGAGGGGTGGACGTCGTGCTGAACTCC
>NZ_JNWK01000109.1 GCF_000716445.1 Streptomyces wedmorensis | reverse complement strand
TATGGGGAGGGGGCGGGTCGGGCGGGGTTGACCGGGTCGGGGGGCGGACATAGCGTCGCGGGTGGGTGAGCGGGCGCTTAGGAGGTTGGTGTGGCGGGTGTCGGGGACGGGCGGTTGACGGGGGAGGGGGCGCCGTTCGCCGTCGAGGGTGGGGTGTACGTCGGGGGGCCGAGGACTCTGCGGGAGTTCGTGGAGGTGACGTGGGCCTTCGGGGAGCGGGTGTTCCTCGTGGCCGACGGGCGGCGGGTGACGTACCGGGAGTTCTTCGACGCGGCTTGTGGGCTGGCGCGGAGGTTCGTGGGGGAGTACGGGCTGCGGCCGGGGGACCGGGCCGTCGTGGCGATGAGGAATCTGCCCGAGTGGCACGTGGCGTTCTGGGCGGCGCAGCTCGCGGGGCTGGTCGCGGTGCCGATGAACGCGTGGTGGACCGAGGACGAGTTCGCGTACGCGCTCGACGACTGCGCGCCGGGGGTGCTGCTCGTCGACGGGGAGCGGGTGGAGCGGGTCCGGGGGTGGGCGAAGCGGAACGGCGTGCCCGGGATCGTGTTCGAGGGGGAGGCCGAGGAGGGGTTCGTCGCGTACGTCGTCGACGACGATCCGTTCCTCGGGCCGCCTGCCGTCGACGTCCTTCCCGAGCAGGACGCGACGATCATCTACACCTCCGGGACGACCGGGCGGCCCAAGGGGGCCGTCGCGACGCATCTCGCGCAGGCGGGGGCCGCGATGAACCCGCGGTACTTCGCGGCCGCGGCGGCGCTCGCGCGCGGGGAGGTGCCGGGGACGGGGCCGGCGATCGTGTCGCTGACGACGTTTCCGTTCTTTCACGTGGCGGCGTTCACGTCGTTCTACGCCGTGATGGCGGCCGGCGGGACGCTGGTGATGATGCGGAAGTGGGACGCCGGGCTCGCCCTCGATCTGATCGCGCGGGAGGGCGTGACGCATTACGCCGGGGTGCCGACGACCGCGCTGCAGTTGTTGGAGCTCGCGCGGAGGACCGGGGACCCGCTGGAGAGCCTGACGTTGCTGAGTACCGGAGGTGCCGCCGCACCGCCCGGGATCGTCGCGGGGATCACGGAGGGGTACGGGGAGCGGATCCAGCCGCGCAACGGGTACGGGCTGACGGAGACGTGCGGTGGGGTGATGGCGAACGCGGGAGCCGAGTACCGGGCGCATCCGGGGAGCGTGGGGCGGCCGTCACCGGTGACCGAGGTGCGCGTCGACGGTCCGGACGCGGACGGTGTGGGGGAGTTGTGGCTGCGCGGGCAGTGCCTGATCCGCGGGTACTGGCGGAACGAGGAGGCCACGCGGGCGGCCTTCACGGAGGACGGGTGGTTCAGGACCGGGGACCTCGCCGTCGTCGACGAGGACGGGCGGGTGAGTGTGGTCGACCGGATCACCGACATGGTGATCAGGGGCGGCGAGAACGTGTACTGCGTCGAGGTGGAGGGGGCGCTGCACGAGCACCCGGATGTGGTCGACGCCGCCGTGCTCGGGGTTCCGCACCCGCTGCTCGGCGAGGAGGTCGTGGCCGTGGTGCGGCTGCGTGCCGGGGCGGACACCGACGTCGAGCGGCTGCGGGCGCATGTGGGGGCGCGCCTGGCCGCGTTCAAGGTGCCCGCCCGGATTCTCGTACGGGAGGGGGAGCTGCCGCGGAACCCGACCGGGAAGGTCCTGAAGCGGGAGCTGAGGGAGGGGTTCGGCGACGCGGGAAGGTCCTGAGGGCAGGGTCTGCGGGCCTGCGGGCTGAGGGGTCTGCGGGGCCGCGGGCCTGCTGGGTCCGCGGGGCCGCGGGTCTGCTGGGGCCGCGGGTCTGCTGGGTCTGCGGTGCCTGCAAGGCCTGTTCGGTGGCGGGTGGGCCGTCGGAGGAGGGTCAGCGGCGGGTGATGCGGACGCGGTAGGCGCCGGTGGCGTCCTCGTCGAGGACGGTGATGCGGATGCCGTTGGTGCGGTCGGTGAAGGTCTCGCCGGGGGTGTAGGGGGCGTCGGAGAGTTCGGCGTGGACGTTGGCGCGGCGGGTGCAGCCGCCGCTGGCGTGGTCGCTGTCGGAGACGGTGATGGGGCCGTGGCCGGTGTCGACGTCGGATTCGACGCGGTAGACGAGGACGCCCTGCTCGCAGACGGCCTCGTCGTTGCCGTCCTTGCTGCGGACCTCGACGGCGTAGCCGGAGGTGCCGGAGAGGGGGACGAAGGCGAGCTTGGGGCCGCCGGGGACGGCGAGGGGGGTGAGGGTGTAGTCACCGCTGCCGGGGCCGGAGACGCAGCTGACCTGGTCGTTGTCGAGCCAGCCGAGCTTCCACTTGTGCCAGCCGAGCAGGTCGTTGTTGGCGCCCCAGTCCTCGGACATGATGTCCCAGTGGCCGACGGTGCCGCCGCCGTCCGAGGTGTAGAGGTCGGGCAGGCCGAAGACGTGGCCGTTCTCGTGGGGCAGCACGCGGTAGCCGGTCTCGGCGAAGCTGCCGGAGCCGTCGTCCTGGCGGCTGTAGACGAAGGACGTGTTGGCGAGCGGCACGCCGTCGGCGTAGGGGGCGTCGTCGTTGCCGGAGAAGGTCACGGACAGGACGGTGTCGAGTGCGGAGGGGCCGGCGTTCGGCGTGACCAGGATGTTGACCAGGTCGTAGGCGCTGAAGTCGACCAGCGGGTCGGCCGCCTTCACGATGTCCTCGACGAGGGAGCGGTAGCCCGGCTCGTACGGTGAGCCGCGCTCGATCCCGTACGCGGAGAACGCCTTGGGCATCCGCAGCCAGTCGGGTATCGGGACCTCGGCCTGGTAGTGGAGGCGCCCGTACGAGCTGGTGCGGAACCAGTCGGAGGTCTGCGGGAAGAACTCGCGGAAGCGTTCGGTCGCGGTGCCGTCGCCGGGGGCGTCCGGGAAGTCGATCATCAGGTTGAGGGCCCTGACCTGGCCCGTGGAGCGGACGTATCCGGGGGCGGTGGGCAGCCCCTCCGACATCTGCACGCCCATCGTGGTCGCGATGCGGCACGGCCCCAGCTGGGCGCCGCCGGGCGCGGCGGCCACCGGTCCGGCCGTCGCCGGGGCGGGGCCGGGGAGGGTGGTGCTCGCGGAGGCGAGCAGCGTGAGGGAGAGGGCCGTGATCGCCGCCAGGGCGACGGGTCTGCGTATCCGTCGGCGGGGGTGCTGCATACGGGCGCCTCTCCGGTGGGGGCAGGTCTGCGGCGCGGGCCTTCCGCGGGTCCGCGTCGTGCGATCAGCCTGGGGCGGGTGGCGCCGGGGCGCGCGCCGGGTGATCCGATCGTGGGTATTCCGCGGAGGCCCGGAGGTGTGGCCCAGGTCACATCGAAGTGGGGAAATAACCGGGGACGGTGTCCCCGTTTAACCCTGTGTTCAGCGAAGTGGGGAATCCTTCCCCGGATGTTCCGAGTGAGTGTGAGGAGGCCGTGGCGTGACCAGCACCGCCGACACCGCGCCCGCCCGCCGCGTACCCCGCCCGCGGGCCGACGCCCTGCGCAACCGCGAGCGGATCGTGACGACGGCCCGCGAGATGTTCGTCGAGTTCGGCTCCCAGGTGCCGTACGACGAGATCGCGCGCCGGGCCGGCGTCGGGAACGCCACGCTCTACCGGAACTTCCCCGAGCGCGCCGACCTCGTCCACGAGGTCGTCCTCTCGCTGATGGCCCGGGTCACCGAGCTCGCCGAGCGGGCCGCAGAGGAGGAGGACGACACCTTCGCCGCCCTCCGCCGCTTCAGCCACGGCGCGGCCGACGAGCGCGTCGGGGCCCTGTGTCCGATGCTCGACGGCGCCTTCGACAAGGACCATCCCGATCTGATCGCCGAGCGCGAGCGCCTGGAGGAGGCCGTGCAGGGCCTCGTCGACCGGGCGCAGCGGGCCGGCCGACTCCGTACCGACGTGGGGGTGGGCGACCTGATGGTGGCGCTCTCCCAGCTGACCCGCCCGCTGCCCGGATCGGGCTGCGGGGCCTTCGACCAGTTCGTCCACCGTCACCTGCAGCTGTTCCTCGACGGCCTGGAGACACCCGCCCGCTCCGAACTTCCCGGAAAGGCCGC
This sequence comes from Streptomyces wedmorensis, assembly GCF_000716445.1. Lineage (GTDB taxonomy): Bacteria > Actinomycetota > Actinomycetes > Streptomycetales > Streptomycetaceae > Streptomyces > Streptomyces wedmorensis. Next base: position 5,942 of record NZ_JNWK01000109.1, on the reverse strand, counting down.
GACCCTGGAGGACCTGAGACGCGACTCCTGCGCGCCGCCGACATCGTGACCGATGCGACCGGGCGGCCCGTGTGACCGAGTGGACCGAGTGGACCGCGTGACCGAGTGGACCGCGTGGCTCGTGTGGCCGAGTGGCCCGTGTGACCGGCGTGACCGGCGTGACGGTCACGGCCGTGGCCGACGCGACCGTGACCGTCACGGCCGCCCGGCCGACGCGACCGCCACGGCCGACGTGACCACCCGATAGGGCCCGCCGACTCACGGCACCACCCGAACTTTCAGACCGTTTTTCCCCGTACGCGCCAAGAGGTGGCTACACCCATGCCGAAAATCCCCGAGACCACCGCGATCCAGGCCGATCCCGGCCGCTGGAAAGCCCTGATCTTCATCGCCCTCGCCCAGCTGATGGTCGTGCTCGACGCGACGATCGTGAACATCGCCCTGCCCTCCGCCCAGCAGGACCTCGGCATCTCGGACGGCAACCGGCAGTGGGTCATCACGGCCTACGCCCTCGCCTTCGGCGGCCTGCTCCTGTTCGGTGGCCGCATCGCCGACCTGTGGGGCCGCAAGCGGACCTTCGTCACCGGTCTGATCGGCTTCGCCGCCGCCTCCGCCCTCGGCGGTGCCGCGACGGGCGAGGCGATGATGCTCGGTGCCCGCGCGCTCCAGGGCGCCTTCGGCGCGCTCCTCGCGCCCGCCGCGCTGTCGCTGCTCGCCGTGACCTTCACCGACGCCAAGGAGCGCGCGAAGGCGTTCGGCATCTACGGCGCGATCGCCGGTGGCGGCGGCGCCGTGGGCCTGATCCTCGGCGGTTTCCTCACCGAGTACCTGAACTGGCGCTGGACGTTCTTCGTCAACATCCCGTTCGCCGTGGTCGCCGCCGTCGGCGCGTACCTCGTCGTCCGTGAGCCGGCCGCCGGCCGCAACCGCTCGCCGCTCGACATCCCCGGCGTGGTCCTCTCCACCCTCGGCCTGGTCGCGCTCGTGTACGGCTTCACGCGCGCCGAGTCCGCGGGCTGGGGCGACACCGGCACGATCGCCCTGTTCGTCGGCTCCGGCGTGCTGCTGATCCTGTTCGTCCTCACCGAGTACCTGGTCAAGTCGCCGCTGCTGCCGCTGCGCGTCGTGACCGACCGCAACCGCGGCGGTGTCTACCTGTCGCTGGGTCTCGCCGTCATCGCGATGTTCGGCCTGTTCCTCTTCCTGACGTACTACCTCCAGGTCGTGAAGGGGTACTCGCCGGTCAAGACGGGCTTCGCGTTCCTGCCCATGATCGTGGGCATGATCGTCGGCTCGACGCAGATCGGTACGCGGCTGATGACCCGGGTCCCGCCGCGGCTGCTCATGGCGCCCGGCTTCCTGACCGCCGGCGTCGGCATGCTGCTCCTGACGCAGCTGGAGATCGGCACCTCGTACGCCGGTCTGATCCTGCCCGCGCAGCTGCTGCTCGGCCTGGGCATGGGCACGGCGTTCATGCCGGCCATGTCGCTCGCGACGCTCGGCGTGGACCCGCGGGACGCCGGTGTCGCCTCCGCGATGGTGAACACCTCGCAGCAGGTCGGCGGCGCCATCGGTACGGCCCTGCTGAACACGATCGCCGCCTCGGCGACCACCGCCTACCTGGCGGACCACGCGGCGGGCGCGACCACTCCGGCCGCGCAGAAGCTGGTCCAGCTCCAAGGCATGGTCGAGGGTTACGCCGCGGCCATCTGGTGGGCGGTCGGCATCCTGGCCCTCTCGGCCGCGATCGCCTTCGTGCTCATCAACACCGGCAAGCCGGGCTCCTCGGCCGTCGCCGGGTCCGGTGCGGACGCGGACGACGAGGTGAAGATCCCGGTCGTCGCCCACTGACCGCCGCGCGCACGCAGCCTGCCCTGGTTCCGCTTCGTCAGCGGGGCCAGGGCGGTTCTGTGTCCGGGTTCCGCTTCGTCAGCGGAGCCAGGGCAGGTCCGCGTCCGCGTCCGTCGGTTCGAGGCCTTCGGCCATGACGCGCATGATCGTGCCGAGCTGTTTCACCTGTTCGGGGGAGAGCCGGTCGAAGAGGGCCTGGCGTACCGCCGCCACGTGGCCGGGGGCGTTGCGCCGGAGGACCTCGGTGCCCTCGTCCGTGAGCCGGGCGAACTGGCCGCGCTTGTCGGAGGGGCAGTTCTCGCGGCGGACCCAGCCGTTCTTCTCCAGGCGGGCGACGGCGTGGGAGAGGCGGGATCGGGTGATCTTGGCGCTCTTGGCCAGCTCGGTCATCCGCAGCCGGCGGCGCGGGGCCTGGGAGAGCTGGACGAGGAGTCCGTAGTAGATGTGCGGCATCCCGGCGTCGCGCTGCAACTGGCGGTCGAGGTGGTCCTCCAGGAGCGTGGTGGCGTGCAGGTAGGCGCGCCAGACGTGCTGCTCCTCGTCGGTGAGCCAGCGGGGCTCGGTCATGTCTCCCATGGTGCCCATCGTACGACTCATCCTTGAAAGTTGAACTATATCGAGTTACGGTGTGCGGACAGTTAGCTTGAAGTTTCAAGAACCTAGAAGTCGGAACCCAGAAGTCGGAGGTCGCCGCCATGGACGCCATGGACGTCACGCCGGAACGGATGCCCGCCCTGTACCTGTCGCACGGCGCGCCGCCGCTCGCCGACGACCCCGTCTGGCCCGGCGAACTCGCCGCGTGGTCCGCGAACCTGCCGCGCCCCAAGGCGATCCTCATGGTCTCCGCCCACTGGGAGGAGGCCCCGCTCGCGCTCGGCGCCACCGAGACCGTGCCGCTGGTCTACGACTTCTGGGGCTTCCCCGAGCACTACTACCGCGTCCGGTACGCGGCCCCCGGCGCCCCGCGGCTCGCCGAGGCCGTCCGCAAACTGCTCCGCGCGCCCGGCACGCCCGTCCAGGACATCCCCGACCGGGGGCTCGACCACGGCGCCTACGTGCCGCTCGTCGAGATGTACCCGGGCGCCGACATCCCCGTACTCCAGATCTCCATGCCCACCCTGGACCCGCGCCGCCTCATGGACATCGGACGCAAGCTCGCGCCGCTCCGCGACGAGGGCGTCCTCATCGTCGGCAGCGGGTTCTTCACCCACAACCTCGCCGCGCTGCGGCACACCGGCGGCGGGGTGCCCGGCTGGTCCGCGGAGTTCGACGCCTGGGGCGACGAGGCGCTCGCCGCGCGGGACGTCGACGCGCTCCTCGACTTCGAGCACAAGTCGCCCGCGGGACGCCTCGCACATCCGCGCACGGAGCACTTCGCCCCGCTGTTCGTGACGATGGGCGCGGCGGACGAGGCGGGCGACCTCGACGCGGAGCGGTCGGTGATCGACGGCTTCTGGATGGGGCTCGCGAAGCGGTCCGTGCAGTTCGGCTGAGCCGCCTCAGAACACCGGCGGGTTCAGCTCCACCGAGCGGACGGCGGCGGCCAGCGCACGCGGACCGCCCACGTCGAGCGCCGTGTCGGCGAACTTGATCGTGTGGTCGTCGCCGTGCGCCGCCGCCCGGCCGAAGACCTCCTCGGGGGTGAGCGAGGTCGCGGCGTACGGGGCCGCCTCCGACGGCGTGTACGCGGCGGTGACGGCGGCCGCCGCCGACCAGGCCGCCGCCAGGCTCGGCGCCCACAGCTCGCGCGGCAGCGCCGGCAGGGCGCGCAGGACCGCGTTCGGCGCGGTCGCCGCGTGCACGAGCATGACCGGCTCGCCGTGGCCGTGCGTCGCGTACCGGTGCGTCGCCGCCGTCACCAGCTCCGCGAGCAGCGCCTTCGCCGCGTCCGGGCCGGACGCCGCACCCCACCCAGGGAACGCCGTGAGCTGTGCGAGCCGGGCCCGGATCCCGCCCTGCTGCTCCGGAACCGGCGGTACGGCGTCCAGGGCGGCAGCCGCGGACGAGGCCGGGGCCAACGGGCCGAGCGGCGGAAGCGGCTGGTGGCGGGCGGCCCAGTAACCGAGCGCGTGCGCCAGCTCGGCGCGGCGCGGGGCCGTCTCCTCCGTCGTCAGCAGGGTCCGTACGGCGTGCCCCGTGCGGATCACCGGATGCGTCGCGCCGCCCGCGATGCCCGGAAGCAGCCGGGGCCACCATTCGGCCAGAACCTCCCGCCAGGGGCGCTCCTCCAGCTCCCGGGTGAGGAAACGGGTCCAGTCCGTGATCCGCGACGGGTCGCCGAGCGCCTCCCGCCAGCTGTCGACGGTCACCGGGAGGCGTGCGGGCGGCGCCTCCTCCAGTTTCGGCGCGTAATGGTCGAGCCAGCGGTGCACGGTGGGGGCCTGCCCGTGGCGGACGAGCGCCTCCACGGCCATGGGGGCGTGGTTGGAGAGCCAGCCGTCGCGTTCGGGTCCCGTGCTGTGGAGCCGTTCGAGGGCCTCGTCGAGGGTGCCGCTGGTGTCGTTCATGGGGCCGACCGTGGTGTCGTTCATGGGGCCGACCGTAGGGCGGGGGCCCGGCCGGCCGTAACGGGCCGCAGGCCTAGGTCGAAGGGCGGAGGCAACCGCCGACCGTGCCGCGGCGTCTGAAGGGATGACGCCGCATGTGATCGCGGTCTCACCGACGGCGTGGTCGGGAGCCCCCGCGAGAGGCGCCGAATCACCCTCCGTGCCCGGCCTGACCTGCACCTCCGTGGGTGCCGGCGGCATGCCCGAGCGGGCGGCGGCCGCGCAGGATACTGCATGATCGCGAAAATCCATGTGTCGGGTGGGAATTCTGTCCTGATTCCAGTCGTTGTTTCCGTCGGATGCAGGGCACCCGGAAGGGTGTCGCGACCTACTCAGCAAGGGAGCACGCATGGCAACCCGTGCCGTCGCCCGTCGTCAGACCTCCGCCACGAGCGGAGCCGCACGGGCAAGCAGCGTTCGCGCCGTGGGCGGGGAGATCGCCGACCGCGACCTGGTCGGCATGTACCTCGACGAGATCGCGCGCACGCCCCTGCTCGACGCCGCCAAGGAAGTCGAGCTCTCCCAGACGATCGAGGCGGGCGTCTACGCCCAGCAGATCCTCGACGGAGAAGTGGAGACCGAGGCGGGCGGCGCGACCCGTGAGGAGCTCGAGGCGCTGGTCGCCGAGGGCGAGCGTGCCAAGGACCTCTTCATCAAGTCCAACCTGCGGCTCGTGGTGGCCGTGGCGCGGCGCTACCCGCGCAGCGGGCTGCCGCTGCTCGACCTGATCCAGGAAGGGAACGCGGGCCTCGTGCGCGCGGTCGAGAAGTTCGACTACGCCAAGGGCTTCAAGTTCTCCACATATGCCACGTGGTGGATCCGCCAGGCCATCACCCGGTCCATAGCGGACCAGTCCCGCACGATCCGCCTCCCCGTCCACCTGGTCGAGGAACTGGGCCGCATCCGGCGCGTGCAGCGCGAGTTCAACCGCGAGAACGGGCGCGAGCCCGAGCCCGCGGAAGTCGCCGCCGAACTCGGATCGACCCCGGAGCGCGTCACCGACGTCCTGGACTGGGCCCGCGACCCCGTCTCCCTGAACATGTCCGTCGACGACCAGGGCGAGACCCAGTTCGGCGACCTCCTCGAAGACACCTCCGCGATCTCGCCCGAACAGTCCGTGCTCACCCTGCTCCGCAGCGAAGAACTCGACGACCTCATCGACAAGCTCGACCACCGCACCGCGTCCATCATCCGCATGCGCTACGGCATCGAGGACGGCCGCGAGCGCACGCTCACCGAGGTCGGCAAGCAGCACGGCCTCACCCGTGAGCGCATCCGCCAGATCGAAAAGCACGCCCTCCTCGAACTCAAGAAAATGGCCCGCGACACCGGCTTCGACGCGGTGGCCTAAGAGCGGCCGGCACCCCGGACCCTCCACCCCTCGGGCCCTCGGTCCCTCCGCCCACGCGGGCCGCGCCCCGCCGCCTGGGCCTTCGCCCGTTGCCGTGTGGGCTGCCATGCCGCACCTCCGTGTGGGCAATCGTCCCGCTGGGGCGGGACGGGTGGGCACACGGGACGGCGCCCCTTGGCGGCGCCTCCGCCCCC
>NZ_JNWK01000108.1 GCF_000716445.1 Streptomyces wedmorensis | reverse complement strand
GTCGTGACGACCGTGGTGGCGAGCGTCCGTCGTTCCGTCGGGACGAGCGGCCTTCGTACCAGCGGGATGACCGTCGGGACGACAGCCGTGGCGGTGGCTTCCGCCGTGACGACCGTGGCGGCGACAGCCGTGGCGGTGGCTTCCGTCGCGATGACCGTGGCGGCGACAACCGCGGTGGGTTCCGTCGGGACGACCGCGGTGGGGACAGCCGGGGTGGGTTCCGTGGGCGGGACGACCGTGGTGGCTACGGGCGGAGGGACGACCGTGGGGGTCGCGACTTCGACCGGGAGCGGAGTGACCGGGCGCCGATCAAGCGGCTGCCGATTCCGCCGGAGGTCACCGGTGAGGAGATCGACCCGGACGTGCGGCAGGAGCTGATGAGCCTGCCGAAGGGTCTGGCCGAGGAGGTCTCGCGCAACCTCGTCATGGTCGCGCAGCTGATCGACGAGGACCCGGAGCAGGCGTACGGGTACTCCAGGGTCGCACTGCGGCTCGCGTCCCGTGTGGCGGCCGTGCGTGAGGCGGCCGGGTTCGCGGCGTACGCCACGCAGAAGTACTCCGAGGCGCTGGCCGAGTTCCGGGCCGCGCGGCGGATGAGCGGTGGTGTCGAGCTGTGGCCCGTCATGGCCGACTGCGAGCGCGGCCTCGGCCGGCCCGAGCGGGCGTTGGCGATGGCCGGCGAGCCCGAGGTGCAGAAGCTGGACAAGGCCGGTCAGGTCGAGATGCGGCTCGTGGCCGCCGGCGCCCGCCGGGACATGGAGCAGCTCGACGCGGCGATCGTGACGCTGCAGAGCCCGGAGCTCGCCTCCAGCGCCGTTCACCCGTGGACCGCGCGCCTGCGGTACGCGTACGCCGACGCGCTGCTCGCCGCCGGCCGTGAGAACGAGGCGCGGGAGTGGTTCGCGAAGGCCCTGGAGTCCGACAAGGACGGCGCCACGGACGCGTCGGACCGGCTCGCCGAGATGGACGGTGTCGAGTTCGTCGACGCGTTCGACGAGTCCGACGACCTCGACGGCTCCGGTGACGTCGACGAGACCGACGACGTCGAGGCGTCGGCCGGCGTCGGTGCCGACGATGTCGAGCTCGACGATGACGAGGACGAGTTCGACGGCGACGATGTCGAGTTCGACGGCGACGAGGATGACGAGGACGACGAGGTCGAGGGCGAGCGCGGCGGCGACAAGGGCTGACGCGGTCGGACGATGAGAAGGGCGGCACCCCGTGGGGTGCCGCCCTTCTGCGTTGTGTGGGCGGTGTCAGTCGAGAGCGAGGCTTCGCAGGACCAGGCCGGTGGCGGGCTTCGGGCCGAAGGAGGTGGACTTGCGGGGCATGGTGACGCCCTGCCGGGCGAGGTCGCGGACGACGTCCTCGCGTACCGGGTGCATGAGGACGGCGGTGCCGCCGCGGCGTTCCGCCTGGGCGACGGCGGCCTGGGTGTCGTGGATGTAGGCGATGTCCTCGGGGGCGTCCGGGATGTGCCAGACGTGGTCCAGGAGGGTGGAGTGGAGGACGGTCGCGTCGAGGGTGCGCCAGGCGTGGGGGCGGTCGGTGCGGACGGTGCGCTCGAGGAGGGCGGGGTCGGGGCGGTCGACGAGGTGGAAGGCGCCGTCGCCGGCGAGGAGGAAGGCGTTGCCGTCGGCCGCGGCGGCCTCCAGGGCCTCCAGGGCGGCAGGGAGGGGCTGCTCGATGCGGCGTACCCGGAACGAGTCGCCGAGGGCCGCGAGGGCGTCGGCGACCGGGAGGCGGTTCAGGAGGCGGTGGATGGCGCGGACCCGGAGCGGGTAGCGGGCGGTGTCGATGAGGAGGACCAGGCCGTAGTTCCAGGGGCCGGGGGCGGTGTGCTCCTCGCGCAGGCGCAGATAGGTCGCCCAGCGGTGGTGCCCGTCGGCGATGAGGGCCTGGTGCCGGGCGAGGTCGCCTGCGACGGCGGCGAGTTCGGCGGGGTCGGTGACGGACCAGAGGCGGTGCCGGAAGCCGTCCTCGGTGGTCGTGGCGAGGAGGGGTTCGCGCAGGACGGTGCGTTCGATGACCGCGGCGGCGCCGCCGTCGTCGTCCCCGACGTAGGTGAGGAGCAGCGGCTCCAGGTTGGCGGCCGTGGTCCTCATGAGGGCGGCGCGGTCCTCGACGACGTGCGGCATGACGTCCTCGTGGGGCAGCACGACGCCCGCGTCCGGGGTGGAGAGCTCCAGGGCGCCGATGACGCCACGCTGGAGGATGCCGTCGCCTTGTTGCTCGTACACGTAGAGCGCGGGCTCGGGGTCCGGGGCGAGGATGCCGTCGGCGAGCCAGCGGTCGAGGGTGACGGCGGCCTTGCGGTGGCGGGTGCCGGCGGTGATGGCCTGCGGGAGGATCAGCCGGACGATGTTGTGAGGGTCGGCCGACTCCAGATGGAGGAGCCCGTCAGGTCGTACGACGACGTCGTAGGGAGGGGACGTCACGGCGGCGAGGCTGCCGACCCGCTCGGGGACGTAACGGAGTCCGCGGAACGGGGCCAGGCGCAGCCCTCCGGCGTCGTCGCGGACGTCGGCGGCCGCGTGACCTGAGGTGTTCATCTCGTCATCGTATGTGGGCGGTGGCCATGAGCGATGATCGGGGGAGCGGGGGAATTTCACCCGGTGATGTGAGGAGTGAGCGGTGACGGTGCGGATCGGCCAGGGACGGCGGGACGGCGGCGGGAGTCGTCCGGGCGGCAGCGCGGTGCCGTTGAGCGAGGCGTACGACACGGCCCTCCTGGATCTGGACGGTGTCGTGTACGCGGGCGGCGAGGCCGTGCCGTACGCCGTGGAGGCGCTCGGCGAGGCCCGGGGCGGTGGCATGCACCTGGCGTACGTCACGAACAACGCGCTGCGGACGCCGGAGGAGGTCGCGGCGCACCTGACCGAGCTCGGGGTGCCGGCGGAAGCCGGAGACGTGGTGACCTCCGCGCAGGCGGTGGCGCGGCTGATCGCGGACGACGTGCCGCCGGGGTCCCGGGTGCTCGTCGTCGGCGGCGACGGGCTGCGGGTGGCGCTGCGGGAGCGGGGCCTGGTGCCGGTGGAGTCGGCGGACGACGAGCCGGTGGCGGTCGTGCAGGGGTACGGCGGTCCGGGGATGCCGTGGGCGCGGTTCGCGGAGGCGGCGTACGCGGTGGGGCGCGGGGTGCCGTGGTACGCGTCGAACACGGACCTGACGATTCCCGGAGCGCGGGGGATCGGGCCAGGGAACGGGGCGGCGGTGGAGGTCGTGCGGATCGCGACGGGTGGCCGCGCCGAGCCGAAGGTCGCGGGGAAGCCGCTGCCGCCGATGCACCGGGAGACGGTGCTGCGGACGGGTGCGAAGCGGCCGCTGGTGGTCGGGGACCGGCTGGACACGGACATCGAGGGTGCGTTCAACGGCGGGGTGGACTCGCTGCTCGTCCTGACCGGGGTGACGGACGTGGCGCAGCTCCTGGCGGCGGTGCCGCAGCACCGGCCGACGTACGTCGCCGCCGATCTGCGGGGGCTGCTCGTGGGGCAGCCCGAGGTGGTCGTGGACGCGGACGGCGGGTGCGTGTGCGGCGGGTGGCGTGCTTCGGTCGGCGGCGGTGAGCTGGTCCTGGAGGGTGTGGGGGCCGGGGCGCCGGAGGGTACGGACGTGATGGACGCCGTGCGGGCGCTGTGCGGGGCCGCGTGGTCGGCGGCGGACGTGCCGGGGGCGGGCGTGCCGGACGCGGGGAAGGTGCTGGCGCGGCTGGGGGCGTGAGCTGCGGGGCGGGGCGAGTCGGGGAGGACCCGCAGCAGGAAAAGTTGGGTAGGCTAACCTAACTCTTTCTGGGTTGACGGACATCAGGAGCACGGGCATGGACGGTCGGCAGGGGCAGCGGCTGAGCGCGGAATCGGTCACCCTCGCGTACGAGCAGCGGGTCATCGCCCGTGATCTGTCCGTCGAGATCCCCGACAACTCCTTCACCGTCATCGTCGGGCCGAACGCCTGCGGCAAGTCCACCCTGCTGCGCGCCCTCTCCCGGATGCTGAAGCCCAGCACGGGCCGGGTCCTGCTCGACGGGCAGTCCATCCAGACGATGCCCGCCAAGAAGGTCGCCAAGACCCTCGGTCTGCTGCCGCAGACGTCCGTGGCCCCCGACGGCATCACCGTCTCCGACCTGGTGGCCCGCGGCCGCTACCCGCACCAGGGACTGCTGCGCCAGTGGTCCCCGGAGGACGAGCGGATCACCCGGGAGTCGATGGAGGCGACCGGCGTGGCCGAGCTGGCCGACCGGTACGTCGACGAGTTGTCCGGCGGTCAGCGCCAGCGCGTCTGGATCGCCATGGCGCTCGCCCAGCAGACCCCGCTGCTGCTGTTGGACGAGCCGACGACGTACCTCGACATCCAGCACCAGATCGATGTCCTCGACCTCTGCGCCGAGCTGCACGAGACGCAGGGCCGCACGCTCGTCGCCGTCCTGCACGACCTCAACCACGCGGCGCGGTACGCGACCCACCTCATCGCCGTCCGCGGGGGCGAGATCGTCGCCGAGGGCCCGCCGTCCGAGATCGTGACCGCCGAGCTCGTCGAGCGGGTCTTCGGGCTGCGCTGCCAGGTCATCGACGACCCGGAGACGGGGACGCCGCTGGTCGTGCCCGCCGGGCGGAAGGCACGCGCCCGGCGGGTGGTGCCGCAGGGGCAGGAGTCGATGGCCCAGGAGCCGACGGCCCAGGAGCCCGCGCTACAGCAGTGAGCGGAGCCTGATCAGGTCGCGGATGCCGGCCTCCAGCCTGACCCGGCCGGAGGCCCAGGCCTTCGCGAAGTTCAGCTCGCCGCCCACCATCGCCACCAGGTCGTCGCCGGACATCGCGAGCCGGATCTGCGCCTTGGCCGGTGGCGGGCCCTGCACGGTGTCCAGCACCTCGATCCGGCCGTCCGCGAGGCGGCCCGTGAAGGTGGTGTCGAGGTCCGTGATGTGGCAGCTCAGGGTGCGGTCGAGCGCGGCCGCGCCCCGCACGCCGTCGTCCGCCCGCGCGAGGTTGTCCGAAAGTCTGTCCAGTGCGCCGCGGCACTCCGTGATCGTCGCCATCGACGTCGACGGTACCCCAGGGCTTCGCGGTAGCGTCGGGGCATGAACGACGAGATGCCCGGCCTCGCCGACCGGGCCGCCGAGGAGCCGTACGAGCCCGCCGGACCCGCACCGCTCGGCCTGGACCGGGAGCTCACCGGGCACGCCCCCGTCGACGCCCACCTGGCGCGTCTCGCGGAGGTGGACCACCTCCCGGCGGACGGACACCTGGAGGTGTACGAGGATGTACACCGTGGGCTGCGCGCGGAGCTGACCTCGCTCGACGCGCACCCCGCCCCCCGTCCGTACGACAACAGGAGCTGAACCGAACGTGGCAGGAGTGGCACGCCGCCGTCTCGACGCCGAGCTGGTCCGGCGCAAACTCGCGCGCTCGCGCGAGCACGCCAGCCAGCTGATCGCCGCGGGCCGGGTGACCGTCGGCAAGACCGTCGCCACCAAGCCCGCCACCCAGGTGGAGACCGCCGCGGCCATCGTCGTCGTCCAGGACGACTCCGACCCCGACTACGTCTCGCGCGGCGGCCACAAGCTCGCCGGCGCCTTCGCGGCCTTCGTGCCGCAGGGGCTGCGGATCGAGGGCCGGCGTGCCCTCGACGCGGGAGCCTCCACCGGCGGTTTCACGGACGTCCTGCTGCGCGCGGGCGCCGCCCATGTCGTCGCCGTCGACGTCGGCTACGGGCAGCTCGCCTGGTCGCTGCAGAGCGACGAGCGTGTCACCGTGAAGGACCGCACGAACGTACGCGAGTTGACGCTCGACGCGATCGACGGGGTCCCGGTCGACCTCGTCGTCGGCGACCTGTCCTTCATCCCGCTCGGCCTCGTCCTGCCCGCGCTCGCGGCGTGCACGGCGCCCGACGCCGACCTCGTCCTCATGGTGAAGCCGCAGTTCGAAGTGGGCAAGGAGCGGCTCGGCACCGGCGGAGTCGTGCGGAGCACCGAACTCCGCGCCGACGCGGTGAAGAACGTGGCCCGGCGGGCCGCCGAACTCGGGCTCGGCGTCCTCGGCGTGACCGCCAGCCCCCTGCCCGGTCCCTCCGGCAACGTCGAGTACTTTCTGTGGCTGCGGGCGGGCGCGCCCGCGCTGGATCCGGCGGATGTCGACCGCGCCGTGGCGGAAGGACCTCGTTGAGCTCAACGGCAGCACCATCAGAGGCAACAACCCGTACCGTCTTCCTGCTCGCGCACACCGGCCGGCCGGCCGCGGTGCGCAGCGCCGAACTGGTCGTCCTGGGGCTGCTGCGCTGCGGCATCGGCGTCCGCGTCCTGGAGGCCGAGGCCTCGGACCTACCCCTGCCGCCGTCCGTGGAGAGGGTCCCGGAGGCCTGCTCCGACGCCCTCGACGGCTGTGAACTCCTCGTCGTCCTCGGCGGGGACGGCACGCTGCTGCGCGGCGCCGAGTTCTCCCGAGCCTCCGGCGTGCCGATGCTCGGGGTCAACCTGGGGCGCGTCGGCTTCCTCGCGGAAGCCGAGCGCGACGACCTCGACAAGGTCGTCGACCGGGTCGTGACGAAGGCGTACGAGGTCGAGGAGCGGATGACCCTCGACGTCGTCGTGTACGAGAACGGCGACGTCCTGTACCGCGACTGGGCGCTCAACGAGGCGGCCGTGCAGAAGGTGTCCCCGGAGCGGATGCTGGAGGTCGTCCTCGCGATCGACGGGCGCCCGGTGACCGGCTTCGGCTGCGACGGGGTGATCTGCGCGACACCGACGGGATCCACCGCGTACGCCTTCTCGGCCGGCGGGCCCGTCGTCTGGCCCGAGGTCGAGGCGCTGCTCATGGTCCCGATCGGAGCCCACGCGCTCTTCGCCAAGCCGCTGATCACCACCCCCCAGTCGGTCCTCGCGGTCGAGGTCGAGCCGCACACGCCCCACGGGGTGTTGTGGTGCGACGGGCGGCGGACCGTGGAGCTTCCCGCGGGTGCGCGCGTCGAGGTGCGGCGGGGCGCCGTGCCCGTCCGGCTGGCCCGGCTGCACCACGCCTCCTTCACGGACCGGCTGGTCGCCAAGTTCGCCCTGCCGGTATCGGGCTGGCGGGGCGCGCCGCACTGACCTGACGCACTCCGGGACGTCGAACGATCGGCGCACCGGAGGGTTACGCGCGGGGGCGATGTCGCGTCGGACCGGGGAAACCTCGTATGGTCTGGGGCGTGCTGGAGGAGATGCGGATACGGTCGCTCGGGGTCATCGACGACGCGGTGGTCGAGCTGTCGCCCGGCTTCACCGCGGTGACCGGTGAGACCGGTGCGGGCAAGACCATGGTCGTGACCAGCCTGGGGCTGCTGCTCGGCGGCCGGGCCGATCCGGCCCTGGTGCGGATCGGGGCGGCGTCGGCCGTCGTCGAGGGGCGGATCAGCGTGCCCGCGGGCGCGCCCGCCGCCGTACGCGCCGAAGAGGCCGGGGCGGAGCTCGACGAGGGCGTGCTGCTCGTCAGCCGTACGGTCTCCGCCGAGGGACGCTCACGCGCCCACCTCGGCGGGCGTTCCGTGCCCGTCGGGCTGCTCGCCGAACTCGCCGACGAACTCGTCGCCGTCCACGGCCAGACCGACCAGCAGGGCCTGCTCAAGCCGGCCCGGCAGCGCGGCGCGCTCGACCGGTACGCGGGCGAGGCCGTCTCCGTGCCGCTCGGCGCCTACGCGGACGCGTACAAGCGGCTGCGGGCCGTCACCGGCGAGCTGGAGGAGATCACCACCCGGGCCAGGGAACGCGCCCAGGAGGCCGATCTGTTGCGCTTCGGGCTCGGCGAGATCGAGGCCGTCGCCCCGCTGCCCGGAGAGGACGCCGAACTCGCCGCCGAGGCCGAGCGGCTCGGGCACGCCGAGGCCCTCGCCTCCGCGGCCGCGCTCGCGCACGGCGCGCTGGCCGGCAACCCCGAGGACCCCGAGTCCGTCGACGCCACCACGCTCGTCGCGGGCGCGGGCCGGGCCCTGGAAGCCGTACGGTCGCACGATCCGGCCCTCGCCGCGCTCGCCGACCGGATGGGGGAGATCTCCATCCTCCTCGGCGACGTGGCCACCGAACTCGCCGGGTACGCCGACGACCTGGACGCCGACCCGCTGCGGCTCGCCGCCGTCGAGGAACGGCGCGCCGCCCTCACCCAGCTCACCCGGAAGTACGGCGAGGACATCGCCGCCGTGCTGGCCTGGGCGGAGGAGAGCGCGGGCCGGCTCGGAGAGCTCGACGGCGACGACGACCGCATCGAGGAGCTGACCGCCGAGCGGGACCGGCTGCGCGACGAGCTGTCCGTCCTCGCACAGCGGCTCACCGACGCCCGCACGGAGGCGGCCGACCGGTTCGCCGACGCGGTCACCGCCGAACTCGCGTCGCTCGCCATGCCCCACGCGCGCGTGTCGTTCGACATCAGCCAGACCGAGGACCCGGAGGGCGTGGAGGTCGGCGGCCGCCGGGTCGCCTACGGTCCGTCCGGGGCCGACGAGGTCGAGCTGCTGCTCGCCCCGCACCCCGGCGCCCCGCCGCGCCCGATCGCCAAGGGCGCGTCCGGCGGTGAACTGTCCCGGGTGATGCTCGCCGTCGAGGTCGTCTTCGCCGGGGTCGACCCGGTGCCGACGTACCTCTTCGACGAGGTCGACGCGGGCGTCGGCGGCAAGGCGGCCGTCGAGATCGGCCGCCGGCTCGCCAAGCTGGCCAGGACCGCGCAGGTCGTGGTCGTCACCCACCTCCCGCAGGTCGCGGCCTTCGCCGACCGGCAGCTGCTCGTCGAGAAGACCAACGACGGCTCCGTCACCCGCTCCGGCGTCACCGTCCTGGAAGGCGAGGAGCGGGTGCGCGAGCTGTCCCGGATGCTCGCCGGCCAGGAGGACTCCGAGACGGCCAGGGCACACGCCGAGGAGCTGCTCGCGACGGCCCGGGCGGACGCGTGACGCGTGTCCCCGGACGGATCGGCACCTTCGCCGCCGCCTTCGGCGCGACCCGGCTCGCGTACGGGCAGCTGAGGCGGCGGCCGCCGGGGAACCCCCACAACTGGCTGCGGACCAACCACGCGGGTCGTCCGGTGCTCCTCCAGGCCGGTCCGGCCTGCGCGTTCGGCTCGGCCGCCGCCGTCCTGCCCGCGGCCCCGGCAGCGGCCCTGGCCGTCGCCGCCGCGGCCGTGTGCGGTCGGTACGACGACCTGCGCGGCGACCACCGGCGCGGCTTCCGGGCACATCTGGCGGCGCTGCGGGACGGCGAGGTCACCAGCGGGGCCGTCAAGCTCTTCGGCGTCGGCGCCGCGTCGCTGCTCGCGGGGGCCCTCCTCAAGGAGAAGTCCGTGGACAAGGTCCTCGCCGGAGTCGTCATCGCCGGCACCGCGCACCTGGTGAACCTCGTGGACGTACGCCCGGGGCGGGCCGGTCTGACCGTGCTGGCGCTCGGCGCGCCCGGGCTGCTGCGCGGGTCTCTCGCCGCCGCGCCGATGGGCGCGGCCGCGGCGGTCCTCGGCGACGACCTCGGCGAGGTCGCCATGCTCGGCGACACGGGCGCGCACGCGCTCGGCGCCGCCGTCGGTGGCGCCATCGCCGCCGGGAACGGGCGGCTCGGACTCGCCGCGCACGCGGCCGGGCTGGTCGCGGCGGCCGTGTGGAGTGAGCGGCGCACCAGGGGGGAGTGAGGCGGGTCTTCGCGCGCTCACCCGAGTGGGTGAACCCATGAGGTGAGTCCGTACGCCGGACGCGTTCCGCACAAGGGAACGACGTCACTTCGGTGCCGGAACGTGCGTACGGTCAGGGGCGCGTACTGGCATCCTAGGGCGCGTGACACAGCTCCGTACGGTCCAAGTGCTGGGCGGCGGCAGCGCGGGCAGCAGCGCGCACGTCCGATCACTTGCCTCGGGGCTGGTGGCGAGGGGTGTGCGGGTGACCGTGTGCGCCCCGGCCGGACACGACCGCCTCTACGACTACCTCGGCGCCGGCGCGCACTTCGTACCGCTGCCCCGCCTCGGCGACCCCGCGGCCGTCACCGCGCTCCGCAACGCCTCCATCGGCGCCGACGTGGTCCACGCGCACGGGCTGCAGGCGTCCGTACGGGCCGCGCTCGCGCTGACCGGCGGCGGCCACGCGCCCCTGGTGACCACCTGGCACAGCCGCAGCCACCTCGACGGGGCGCAGGGCGGGTTGCAGCGGCTCCTGGAGCGCCGGACCGTGCGCGCCGCCGCCGTCGTCCTCGCCACCTCCTCCGAACTCGTCGACCGGGCCCGGCGAAGCGGCGCCCGGGACGCCCGGCTCGCCCCCGTCACCGTGCCCGCCGCCCGCGGCCCCGTCTGCCTCCACGACGGCAAGGCCCGGGCCGAACTCGGCGCCGTCGACCGGCCCCTGCTCATGGCCGTCGGGGCGCTCGAACGAGGCCGGGGATACCGGACGCTGCTCGACGCGGCGCGGGAATGGCGCGACCTCGACCCGCAGCCGCTGCTCGTCATCGCCGGGGAAGGGCGCGAACGGGCCTTCCTCCAGCGGCGGATCGCGGCAGAAGGGCTCGCCGTGCGGCTCATCGGGCGTCGCGAGGACGTCGCCGAGCTCCTCGCCGCGGCGGACGTCGCCGTCCTCCCCTCCCGGTGGGAGGCCCGCTCCCTGCTCGCCCAGGAAGCCCTCCGGCTCGGCGTGCCCCTCGTCGCGACGGCCGTCGGCGGCGTGCCGGAACTCGTCGGCGACGCGGCGGAGTTGGTGCCGTACGGCGACGCGGCGGCGCTCGCGCGCGCGGTCCGGCTGCTGCTCGAGGACGTCGAGCGGCGGATGGACCTCGGGGCGGCGGGGAGGGTGCAGGCGGGGTCGTGGCCCACGGAGGACGAGACCGTGGCGCACGTCTTGAGCGTCTACGACGAACTGGCGTACCGCTAGCTTCCCGGCCGGGAGCTCCCGAGCCCCTCCCTGGGCCCGCCCCTGCCTGGGCTGTCGCCCTCCCCCGTGGGACCCGCCGCCTGGGCTGTCGCCCACCTCTGTGGGACCCGCGCCCGGGTGGGCCTTCGGCTGCTGTCGTGTGGGCTGCCACGCCGCACCTCCGTGTGGGCAATCGTCCCGCTGGGGCGGGACGGGTGGGCACACGGGACGGCGCGCTTGGCGGCGCCTCCGCCCCTTGTGCCTGGACCCGCGCCGATAC
>NZ_JNWK01000107.1 GCF_000716445.1 Streptomyces wedmorensis | reverse complement strand
AGGCGGGGCCGGGGGTTGCGGGTGGGCACCGCCCCAGCGGAACGATTGCCCACAACGGGGTGGGCCGGGGGTTGCGGGTGGGCACCGCCCCGGCGGAACCCCCGGCCCACAACGGGGTGGGCCGGGGGTTGCGCCCACAACGGGGTGGGCCGGGGGTTGCGGGTGGGCACCGCCCCGGCGGAACGATTGCCCACAACGGGGGGCGGAAGGCCTGCTCGCAAGCCGGGGGCCTGTCAGGGGGTGTGGCGGCGGGCTCGGAGGGCTAGGGAGAGGGCGAGGACGGTTTGGGGGTCGTCGAGGTCGGTGCCGAGGAGTTCGGAGATGCGGGCGAGGCGGTTGTAGAGGGTCTGGCGGTTGAGGTGGAGCTCGCGCGCGGTCTCCGCCTTGCGGCCCGCGTGGGCGAGGTACGTCTCGAGGGTGGGGAGGAGGGGCGGGCGGGAGGTGCGGTCGTGGTCGCGGAGGGGGCCGATGGCGCGGTCGACGAACGCGGGGAGGACGGTGTCGCCGTGGTAGTGGAGGCGCCAGAGGAGCAGGTCGATGTCGAGGCGCCGGGCGTCGTACCAGGGGAGGTCCGAGAGGCCCTGGGCGGCCGTCGCGGTCTCGGCCGCGTGCCGTAGGCCCGCCGAGGCCGCCGCCCAGCCGCCGGCGACGCCGACGACGACGATCGGCGGGTGTACTCCGGCGCGTTCGAGGCCGGCGCGTTCGACGCCGGCGCGCAGCGCCGCGGCGACGCGGTCCGCGACCGCCGTGCGTTCCGATTCGGAGCGCAGGCCGAGGAGCAGGGGCACCCGGCCTTCCACCGGGCGGACGCCGAGGAGGACGGGGACGCCGACGGAGGAGAGTTCTTCGAGGACCGCGCGGGCGAGGAGGGCCCAGTTGCCGGAGGGGGAGAGTTCCGAGGCCAGGCGCATGACCACCGGGAGGAGCGGGCCGTCGCCCGGTTTGAAGCCGAGGACGCGGGCCTGGGCGGGCGCGGCCTCGGCCGTGATCCGGCCCTCGGCGAGGTCCGTCAGGAAGTCGCCGCGGCCGCGGGCGGCCAGTTCCTCTTCCTGGCGGGCCTGCATGAGGACGACGGCGAGGAGTCCGGCGGCCCGCTCGGCGGCCATCCGGTGGACGGGGGAGAGGGCGCCGGAGACCGCCAGGAGGACGAGCCGGGCCCGTACCGACGACGTACCGGGTCCGCCGCCGGGCACGTCGACGAGGACGGTGCCGGTCGGCGGGCCGGATTCGCGGGCGGCCCGCTGGCCGCGCAGTCCGTCCCAGACCTGGAGCGGGTCGGCGGGGGCGGACTCGGTGCCCGCCGCGTACAGGAGCTGGCCGTCGGCGGTCTCCAGGAAGACGGGGTTGGCGGCGAAGTCGGAGAGGATGCGGAGGACCTGGGGGACGCCGCCGCCGCCGAGCAGGGCCTCCGTGCACTGCCGGTGGACTTCTTCGGCCTGGCGGAGGAGCGCGTAGTGGCCGTTGACGATCTCGGTGTGGATCTCCTCCGTGACGGCGACGAACGGCACCTCGCGGTGGAGCTGGACGAGGGGCAGGCCGGCCGTCCGGGCGGTCTCCACTATCGTCGCCGGGAGCCGGGCGAAGCGCGGGCCGAGTTCCACCACGAGGGCCGCGATGCCCCGGTCGGCGAGGCGGCGGACGAAGGCCCGCTGTTCGGCCGGGCGGGTGCCGAGGCCGAGGCCCGTGGTGAGCAGCAGTTCGCCGCCCTTGAGCAGCGAAGCGATGTTCGGCACCTCGCCGGCGTGCACCCAGCGCACGGTGCGGTGCAGCCGGTCGGCGCCGGCGACGACCTCCGGGAGCCCGCCGCGGAGGCCCGGAAGTTCGAGTGCCCGCTGCACGGTGATTCCGCCCTGACTGTCCATGGGCCCGGACGCTACCCGCGTCCGTGTTTCCGCGACATCACCCCACGGTCACGGGACCGGACAGTTCGTACACCAGGGCGACAACTCGTCGTGTCGTGGCGGGAATTGTATGACCGCATGTCGATTGTGGCCTGTGTCACACGCGAGGATGCTCTCGCGCCATGGCAGAGAACTCCACCCCAGAGGTCCACCGGCTGAAGGCGAATTCGGTCGGTCTTGTCGGCGTCGTCTTCATGGCCGTGGCCACCGCGGCCCCGATCACCGCGATGACCGGAAACCTCCCCATCGCCGTCGGCTTCGGCAACGGCACCGGCGCGCCCGCCGGATACCTCTTCGCGACGCTCGTCCTGACCGTCTTCTCGGTCGGCTACGTCGCCATGGCCAAGCGGATCACGGCCGCCGGCGCCTTCTACGGATACATCTCGCACGGTCTCGGCCGGATCGCCGGCATGGCGTCCGGCATGCTCGCGGTCCTCGCGTACATCGTCTTCGAGGCCTCGATCGTCGGCGTCTTCGCGTACTTCGCCAAGACGACCGTCGCCGACCAGCTCGGCGTCGACCTTCCCTGGGTCCTGTACGCGGCGGTCATGCTGGCCGTCACCGCGGTCCTCTCGTACTTCGACATCAACCTGACCGCCAAGGCGCTCGGCGTGATGCTCGTGGCCGAGATCGCGGTCCTCTTCGCGGTCGCCACCGCCGTCCTGATCGCCGGCGGCGGCCCCGACGGCATCCCGGTCGAGCCGATCAACCCGAAGAACGCCTTCACCGGCACCTCCGCCGGACTCGGCCTCTTCTTCGCCTTCTGGTCCTGGGTCGGCTTCGAGTCGACCGCGATGTACGGGGAGGAGTCCCGCGACCCGAAGAGGGTCATCCCGCGCGCCACCCTGATCTCCGTCATCGGCGTCGGCCTCTTCTACATCTACGTGTCGTGGATGACGATCGCCGGGAACGGGCTGACCGGCTCGGTGAAGCTGTCCGCCTCCTCCAGCCCGCTCGACCTGTTCTTCGCGCCCACCGAGTCCTTCATCGGCGCCTGGGCCGTCGACGCCTTCCAGTGGCTGCTGCTCACCGGCTCCTTCGCCTGCGGGATGGCGTTCCACCAGTGCGCCTCGCGCTACCTCTACGCCATCGGCCGCGAGGGCTTCCTCCACCCGGCCCTCGGCCGCACCCACGCCCGTCACGGGTCGCCGTACATCGCCTCGTACGTGCAGAGCGCGATCGCCGTGGCCCTCGTCGGCGCTTTCTGGCTGACCGGCCAGGACCCCTACATCCACCTCTACACCCTGCTCGCGATCCTCGGCACCATGGCGATCCTCATCGTCCAGACGCTCTGCTCCTTCGCCGTCATCGGCTACTTCCGCAAGAACCACCCCGAGGACCGCCACTGGTTCAAGACCCTCACCGCCCCTCTCCTCGGCGGCGTCGGCATGATCGCCGTCGTCGTGCTGCTGATCATGAACATGGAGACCGCGGCCGGGCTCGCCGCCGACTCCCTCTTCTTCGAGGCGATCCCGTGGATCGTCGGCGCCGTCTTCTTCGGCGGCCTCGGCCTCGGCTTCTACCTCAAGGCCAAGCGGCCCGAACGGTACGAGATCATCGGCCGGATCGTCCTGGAGGACGCCACCGAGCGCCCTGCCGACGAGGACGCCGCGCCCGCCCCCGTGCCCCAGAGCTGACCCTCCCTCCCCGGGTTCCGTCCCCTCTTCCTCCAGGAGCGCCCCATGGCACGCACCAACCCGATGCACCTCCTGAAGCACCTCGCCGCCGAGCACGCCGACGCCCGACGGCTCGGCCTGCCCGTCGACGAGCTCCGCGGCATGCGGGCCGACGCCCTCGGGCGCCGGTCCCTCCTCAAGTACGCGGCAGCCGCCGGGATCGCGGTCGGCGCGGGCACGGCGGCCACCGTCGCGCCCGCCGCGGCCGCCACCCCGACCCCGCCGATCAGCAGCACCGCCCGGATCGCCGTCGTCGGCGCCGGGATCTCCGGCCTCACCGCCGCCCTCACCCTCCAGGACGCCGGTCTGAGCCCGGTGCTCTACGAGGCGAACCCGTCCAGGGTCGGCGGCCGCATGTGGACCCAGCGGGCCCACTGGGCGTACGGGCAGACCTCCGAGATCGGCGGCGAGCTGATCGACACCAGCCACAAGAAGATCCTGGAGCTCTGCCGCCGCTTCGACCTCGCCACCGAGGACTTCCTCGGCGGCGGACCCAACGGAGCCGAGGAGGTCCTCTGGTTCGGCGGCGGCTACTACCCGCGCAGCCAGGCCGACGAGGACTTCAACGCGGTCTACCAGGCGCTGCGCCGCGACCTCTCCGAGTCGGGCGAGGTCACCTGGAACCGGACCACCCCCACCGGCACCGCGCTCGACAACATGTCGGTGTACGAGTGGATCGAGACCCGGGTCCCCGGCGGGCACTCCTCGCGGCTCGGCCGGTTCATCGACGTCGCCTACAACGTCGAGTACGGTGCCGACACCACCGAGCAGTCCTCGCTCGCCCTCGTCCTGCTCATGGGCTACCAGACCAATCCGGGCAACTTCAACGTCTGGGGCCTGTCCAACGAGCGCTACCACGTCGTCGGCGGCAACGACCGGCTGCCGAACGCCGTCGCGGGAGCCCTCACCCCTGGCACCCTGCGCATGGGCTGGTCCCTGACCGCCGTACGCGCCAACGCCGACGGAACCCAGACGCTGACCTTCACCGAGGCCGGCGCCACCCGGACCGTCACCGCGGACCACACCATCCTGTGCGTCCCGCTGCCGATCCTCCAGCAACTCGACGTCTCCCAGGCCGGCTTCGACCCGCGCATGCGGAACCTGCTGCGGGACGCCCGCATGGGCCACTGCACCAAGCTCAACATGCAGTTCGGCACCCGCCCCTGGCGCGGCACCGGCCCCTGGCCCGGGGTCTCGGCGGGCGACTGCTTCACCGACACCGAGGTCCAGCAGACCTGGGACACCACCAAGATCCAGGGCGGGACCGGCGGCATCCTCCTCCAGTACGGCGGCGGGAGCCTGGCCAGGAACCTGAACCCGGCGGACCCCTTCTCCACCGAGTCCGACCCGTACGTACGGAACCTGGTCACCCGCTACCTGGCCGGCATCGACGCCTTCTTCCCCGGCACCTCACGGGCGTACACCGGCCGCGCCCAGCTCTCCGCCTGGCACAAGAACCCGTACTCGCTCGGCGCGTACTCCTGCTGGCCCGTCGGCTACCTCCACCGGTACGCCACGTACGAGGGGACCGCGCAGGGCAACGTCCACATCGGCGGCGAGCACTGTTCGTACGACTTCCAGGGCTTCATGGAGGGCGGCGCGACCGAGGGCGAGCGGGCCGCCAAGGAGGTGATCGCCGTCCTGAGGTGATCAGCCGGCCGGCACGATGTTCTGGTTGAAGCGGAACACGTTGTCGGGGTCGTAGGCGGCCTTCACGGCGGCGAGCCGGCGGTAGTTCCCCTCACCGTAGGAGGAGACGATCCGCTGCTCGCCCTCGGCGCCGACGAAGTTCAGATACGTCGCGTCGAGCGCCCACGGCCGCGCGTCGGCCCGCACGTCGTGGACCCACTGCCGCGCCTCCTCGTCGTACGCGGGGTCCTCCCAGGTCGCGAACGGGTGCACCGCCCACGGAGCGGTGCGCCACGGCTGCGGATACCCGGAGGGCCCCGCCGCCACGGCCCCGCCCATCAGGAACAGCACGTGCTGGGTGGCCGTCCCGTCCGGGATCCGCCCGCCGCGGTCGCAGAAGACGTCCACGGCCTCGTCGGGGAACTCCCGCAGGTACTCGGCCGACCAGTAGTTCCGCAGGCCCGGCGGGTCGTCGAGCATGCTCTGCAGGTCCACGTACGGGATGTCCGCGACCACCTCGACCACGGGCTTCAGCGCGAACAGCGGCGCCGCGAACTCGCGGAGCTCACCGACCGGCCCGGCGTACGTGAACAGCGCCCCGCAGACCAGCTTGCCGACCAGCTCCTCCGGGACGAACGGCTCCGGGGGAGCGGGCATGTAGATGGCGCCGCCGCCCATGTCGTCGGGCGCCACGGCACCGAGGTCGCGATAGGTGCGCACCACCTCGGGCGCGACGTCGGGCAGGAAGAGCAGCATGGCGATGCTCGTCCGGGGCAGCGGGTGCAGCCGCATCGTCAGCGAGGTCGCCACCCCGAAGTTCCCGCCGCCGCCGTGCAACGCCCAGAACAGGTCCGGGTTCTCCTCCGCGTCCGTGTGGACGTGCTTGCCCTCGGCGGTGATCAGGTCGGCGGCCAGCAGGTTGTCGCTCGCGAGGCCGAACTTCCGCTCGAACCAGCCCGAGCCGCCGCCGAGCACGAAGCCGCCGACACCGGTGGTGGACACCCGGCCGCCGGTGGTCGCCACGCGGAACGGCTGGCACGCGTGGTCCAGGTGGGCCATCGTCGCCCCGCCCTCGATCCGGACCGTCATGTCCTCCGGGTCCACGACCACACCGTGCATCCGGCGGAGGTCGACGATCAGCGCGCCGTCGATCATGGAGGTACCGGCGACGCTGTGCCCGCCGCCGCGCACCGCGATCGGCAGCTCGGCCTCGCGGCCGAAGAGGATCGCGTTGGACACGTCGGCCTGGGTGGCGCACTGGGCGATCACCGAGGGGCGTCGGTCGATCATGCCGTTGTGCAGGGCACGCGCCTCGTCGTAGCCCGGATCGCCGGGGACGATCACCGCGCCGGCCAGGTCCTCGACCAGTCCGGCCAGGGCGCTTTCGGAGACATGGGGACCCATGGGAGCCCCCCTTTCCTGCGGGGGGACGGGACCTTCCCATCGTAGGACCGGGCGTCGTCCCCCGCGCGGGACCGGCTCAGCCGCCGTACGCCCTGCTCGCCGTCAGCCGCAGCGCGGTGTCGATCAGCGGGACGTGGCTGAACGCCTGCGGGAAGTTCCCCACCTGGCGCTGGAGCCGCGGGTCCCACTCCTCGGCGAGCAGCCCGAGGTCGTTGCGGAGCGCGAGGAGCTTCTCGAAGAGCGTGCGCGCCTCGTCGACCCGGCCGATCATCGCCAGATCGTCGGCCAGCCAGAACGAGCACGCGAGGAACGCGCCCTCGTCGCCCTCCAGGCCGTCGACGCCGGCCTCCTCGCCGGCCGTGGGGTAGCGCAGGACGAAGCCGTCCTCCGTGGACAGTTCGCGCTGGATCGCCTCGATCGTGCCGATCACCCGCTTGTCGTCCGGCGGCAGGAAGCCCATCTGCGGGATCAGCAGCAGCGAGGCGTCCAGCTCCCTGGAACCGTACGACTGCGTGAACGTGTTCCGCTCCTTGTCGTAGCCCTTCTCGCAGACGTCCCGGTGGATCTCGTCGCGGAGCTCCTGCCAGCGCTCCAGCGGGCCGTCGGCGTCCCCGGACTCGATGAGCTTGATCGTGCGGTCCACCGCCACCCAGGCCATCACCTTGGAATGGACGAAGTGGCGGCGCGGGCCGCGGACCTCCCAGATGCCCTCGTCGGGCTGGTCCCAGTGCTTCTCCAGGTAGTTGATCAGCTTGATCTGGAGCAGGGAGGCGTAGTCGTTGCGGGACAGGCCCGTCATGTGCGCGAGGTGGAGGGCCTCGGTGACCTCGCCGTAGACGTCCAGCTGGAGCTGGTTGGCGGCGCCGTTGCCGACCCGGACCGGGCCGGAGTTCTCGTATCCCGGCAGCCAGTCGAGCTCCGCCTCGCCGAGCTCCCGCTCGCCGGCGATGCCGTACATGATCTGGAGGTTCTCCGGGTCGCCCGCGACCGCCCTGAGCAGCCAGTCCCGCCAGGCGCGGGCCTCCTCGCGGTAGCCGGTGCGGAGCATCGACGAGAGGGTGATCGCCGCGTCACGCAGCCAGGTGTACCGGTAGTCCCAGTTCCGTACGCCGCCGATCTCCTCCGGCAGCGAAGTGGTCGGCGCGGCCACGATCCCGCCGGTCGGCGCGTACGTCAGCGCCTTCAGGGTGATCAGCGAACGTACCACGGCCTCCCGGTAGGGGCCGTGGTACGTGCAGTGCTCGACCCACTCGCGCCAGAAGTCGGCGGTCCCCTCCAGGGAGCCCTCGGGGTCCGGCAGGGCCGGCGGCTCCTTGTGGGAGGGCTGCCAGGACAGCGTGAGGGTGATCCGCTCGCCGGGGGTGACGGTGAAGTCCGAGTACGTCGTGAGGTCCTCGCCGTGGGTCTCGGCGTCGGTGTCCAGCCACACCGAGTCGGGCCCGGCGACCGCGACGGTGCGCTCCCCGACCTTGTGGACCCAGGGCACGATCCGGCCGTAGCTGAACCGCATCCGCAGCGCCGAGCGCATCCGCACCCGCCCGGAGACGCCCTCCACGATCCGGATCAGCTGCGGCGCGCCGTCGCGCGGCGGCATGAAGTCGATCACCCGGACCGTGCCGCGCGGGGTGTCCCACTCGGACTCCAGGATCAGCGAGTCGCCCCGGTAGCGGCGCCGGTCGGCGGGGGCCGGCTCGGCGTCCGCGGGACCCGCGGGGCCCACCCGCCAGAACCCGTGTTCCTCGGTGCCGAGCAGTCCGGCGAAGACCGCGTGCGAGTCGAAGCGTGGGAGGCACAGCCAGTCGACGCTGCCGTCCCGGCAGACCAGGGCAGCGGTCTGCATGTCTCCGATGAGTGCGTAATCCTCGATGCGCCCGGCCACGTGCTTCACTCCAGTCGAACGGCCATGTCCGCCCCGCGGGGCGCTTGCTCAGATGCGCCGGCTGGGTGTCAGCCGGGTCTGCGTGTCAGCGGTCAAGGGTCGTCGACGAGCTCTTGGTCCGGATGACGGGCGGGGTGGTGCCGCTGGCCGGCCTGCTCGGCGGTCCATGTCCGAGCAGGATACGTCGCACCACCCTAGTGACCCGGTGATCACGCCGGGAACGGCGTTGCTCCGATCAGGTGAACGACCCCCTGTCCTCTTCCGGGCGGCTCGGCCCGGAGCCTCTTTCCCCTGGTGGGCGGGGCGCCCCATGCTCGTACCGCCGTCCGCCCGACCGTCCGCGTCGCCGTGCGTGAACACCCGACTGCCGCGTGTGGCCGGAAGCGGTCTCCCGATGTCGCTGATACCCTGGTACCCCGTGGACCGGTGGGAAACGGCGACAGCCGAGGACCCCGCAACCGCAGCGACGGCACCCCCCGATTCTTCCGGAGGGGACGCCGGTACGCACCTCCAGAACGCGACCACGGGAGCCCCCTCTTGGCGATGCCGCCCAACACCACGACGACCAAGCACATCTTCGTCACCGGGGGTGTCGCCTCCTCCCTCGGCAAGGGCCTGACCGCCTCCAGCCTGGGTGCGCTCCTGAAGGCCCGCGGCCTGCGGGTCACGATGCAGAAGCTCGACCCGTACCTGAACGTCGACCCGGGCACGATGAACCCCTTCCAGCACGGTGAGGTGTTCGTCACCAACGACGGCGCCGAGACCGACCTGGACATCGGCCACTACGAGCGCTTCCTCGACGTCGACCTCGACGGCTCGGCCAACGTCACCACCGGCCAGGTCTACTCGCAGGTCATCGCCAAGGAGCGGCGCGGCGAGTACCTCGGCGACACCGTGCAGGTCATCCCGCACATCACCAACGAGATCAAGTCCCGGATCCGCCGCATGGCGACCGACGACGTCGACGTCGTCATCACCGAGGTCGGCGGCACGGTCGGCGACATCGAGTCGCTGCCGTTCCTGGAGACCGTCCGCCAGGTCCGCCACGAGGTCGGCCGCGACAACGTCTTCGTCGTGCACATCTCGCTGCTGCCCTACATCGGCCCCTCCGGCGAGCTGAAGACCAAGCCGACCCAGCACTCCGTCGCCGCCCTGCGCAACATCGGCATCCAGCCCGACGCCATCGTGCTCCGCGCCGACCGCGAGGTCCCGACCGCCATCAAGCGCAAGATCTCGCTGATGTGCGACGTCGACGAGGCCGCGGTCGTCGCCGCCATCGACGCCAAGTCGATCTACGACATCCCGAAGGTGCTGCACACCGAGGGCCTGGACGCCTACGTCGTCCGCAAGCTCGACCTGCCGTTCCGCGACGTCGACTGGTCCACCTGGGACGACCTGCTCGACCGCGTCCACAACCCGGAGCACGAGGTCACGGTCGCGCTCGTCGGCAAGTACATCGACCTGCCCGACGCGTACCTCTCGATCACCGAGGCCATGCGCGCCGGCGGCTTCGCCAACAAGGCCCGCGTCAAGGTCAAGTGGGTCACCTCCGACGACTGCAAGACCCCGGCGGGCGCGCAGAAGCAGCTCGGCGACGTCGACGCGATCCTCATCCCCGGCGGCTTCGGCGACCGCGGCGTCAACGGCAAGATCGGCGCCATCCAGTACGCCCGTGAGAACAAGGTGCCGCTGCTCGGCATCTGCCTCGGCCTGCAGTGCATCGTCATCGAGGCCGCGCGGAACCTGGCGGACATCCCCGACGCCAACTCCACCGAGTTCGACCCCGCCACCGCGCACCCCGTCGTCTCCACGATGGAAGAGCAGCTGGCGTACGTCGAGGGCGCAGGCGACCTGGGCGGAACGATGCGCCTGGGCCTGTACCCGGCCAAGCTCGCCGAGGGTTCCATCGTCCGCGAGGTCTACGACGACCAGCCGTACGTCGACGAGCGCCACCGTCACCGCTACGAGGTCAACAACTCCTACCGCGCGGAGCTGGAGAAGAAGGCCGGCCTGGTCTTCTCCGGCACCTCCCCGGACAACAAGCTCGTCGAGTACGTCGAGTACCCGCGCGAGGTCCACCCCTACCTGGTCGCCACCCAGGCGCACCCCGAGCTGCGCTCGCGCCCGACCCGCCCGCACCCGCTCTTCGCGGGCCTGGTCAAGGCGGCCGTCGAGCGCAAGACGGGCAAGCCGGCGAAGTGACCGGCGCTGTCGTCGGTCGGCGTTAACGTTGCCGGGGTACGGGTCCTCGCGGGCCCGCACCCCGGCTTTCGTATGTGGGAGGACCCAGATGGACTTGCAGGACACCCCGGAGGAATGGCCGGTCACGGCGACGGCGACCCCCTTCCAGGGAAAGAAGACGAGTGTCCGCACCGACGACGTGGTCATGCGGGACGGCAGCGTCGCCCGCCGCGACTACCAGGTCCACCCCGGCTCGGTGGCCGTCCTCGCCCTCGACGAGCAGGACCGGGTCCTGCTGATCAAGCAGTACCGCCACCCCGTCCGCCAGAAGCTCTGGGAGATCCCCGCCGGACTGCTCGACGTCCCCGGCGAGAACCCGCTCCACGCCGCCCAGCGCGAGCTGTACGAGGAGGCCCACGTCAAGGCGGCGGACTGGCGGGTCCTCACCGACGTCTACACCTCCCCCGGCGGTACCGACGAGGCCCTCCGGATCTTCCTCGCCCGCGATCTCGCCGAGGCGGAGGGCGAGCGCTACGAGGTCTCCGACGAGGAGGCCGACATGGAGCTGGCGCGGGTGCCGCTCGCGGAGCTCGTGCGGGGGGCGCTCGCGGGAGACCTCCACAACACGTGCCTCGTCGTCGGTGTGCTCTCGCTCGCGGCGGTGCGGGCGGGGGATGGCGTCGACTCGTTGCGGCCGCCCACCGCCCCCTGGCCGGCCCGCCCCTTCGAGGCCTGACCCCCCGCCGCCCCGCGCTCCGCTTCGCCGACCCGCCCGCGCGGCCCCCGCCCCCGCCGCCGCGCGGGCCTAACCCCCTGCCGTTCGGGCCTGCGCCCCTGCCGTTCGGGCCTAACCCCCTGCCGCTCGGGCCTGCGCCCCTGCCGCTCGGGCCTGCGCCCCTGCCGCTCGGGCCTGCGCCCCTGGCGTGCACGCCTTCGCGCCCGTTCCGCCGCGCGGGCCTTCGCCCACCGCACCTCCGTGTGGGCTGCCACGCCGCGCCCCCGCCACGCCGCGCCCCCGTGTGGGCCTTCGCCCGCGCCCATCCTCGTGTGGGCCTTCGCCCACCGCCGTGTGGGCAATCGTCCCGCTGGGGCGGGACGGGGGGGGACACGGGACGGCGCGCTTGGCGGCGCCTCCGCCCCTTGTGCCTGGACCCGCACTCGTTGCGCACCGCGCTGTCGGTGCGGGTTCGGGCGCGGAAGCCTGGGCCCGGCAAGGGGCGCCGTCCGTTGTGCCCACCCGTTCCGCCCCAGCGGAACGATTGCCCACAACGGGGTGGGCGGGGTTGCGGGTGGGCACCGCCCCAGCGGAACGA
>NZ_JNWK01000106.1 GCF_000716445.1 Streptomyces wedmorensis | reverse complement strand
CCGCGCCATAGAGCTGCTGGGCCTCAACGAGGAGATCGAGGATGTGCTGATCACCCTCGGCAGCCAGTACCACCTCATCCGGCTGCTCAGGGGCCGCGGTGGCAACGGCCTGTTCCTGTACATTGTCCTGGACAAGAGCCGGGCGAACCTGGCCATGGCCGAGTTCTTCCGCATGCTCGGACACCCCGTCAGAATCCGTGTACTGGAACTGCTCCAGAACGGCCCCGTGCCTGTACGCGAACTCCTCAACGAGATCGCGATCGAACCCTCCGGCATCGTGATCTCCATCCGTGAGGGTTCCACGGTCAACTACGCCCTCGCCGGCGGCGACGTAGCCGAACTCCTGCGCGCCGCAAGACGCATCCTCACCGAACTCCGACACACCGACACCGAAATACACGTGCCTCCACCCACACGGTGACGGCCCAACCCGGTACTCCCTCCAGCCGCCCGCGACGTCGAGCCGGCCGGGGCGCCGTAGGAACTCGATCACGTCCGTCACGGAGGGGGCCCTGCCGGAGGGCTCTCCGTCCGTCCGGACCCGCCGTCCGCCCTGCTCATCGAGCAGGTGGACGACCGGCGGTTGTTCCTCGCTCATGTCGACCAGCCTGAAACCGGATGGTCCGGACCGCATCCAGATCGGGGCGGACGGTGGAATGACATGGCGAGCGCCCGTCTTACATCCCCCGAGAGGCGGGCGCTCGCTCATGCTCGGACAGCAGGAAGCCCCGCCGGACGGGATCCGGACGGGGCTCGGTGCGGGCGCGTCCACGGGGCGCCGATCACCTCGACGGACACCCGCCCATCACCCGCGTCAACAACGCTCCAGGTCAATACGACTAGGACGTTTCTCGTCTCTCGCAGGACGCGGGCCCGGCACTACTTGAGCATGTGGGCCGCCTCCACCCGTTGGAGGTGGATCACGACGTCGTGCGACTGTGCGAGCCGGATCTGTGGGGCGTCCGCGATCCCGGGGTAGGTGGCGCCGATGTTCTTGACGGTGCGCGGCGTGGCGAGCCAGGCGCGGGCCGGCGCCGGGGCGTTGCGCAGGTCCATCATGAAGTCGCGGTACCGTACCCGGTCGAGGGTGTGCTCGGCCGTGCCGGGCGCGGCCGGGCCGACGGTGAAGCGGTGGGCGCCGCCGTCTGGGCCGAAGGCGTTGAACGAGCCCTGGTCGAAGGTGAGGCCGACACTCAGGTAGCCGCCGCCCAGCCGCTCGCGGAGGAATTCGCCCTGGACCTTCGGATAGGTGGCGGGGGCGTAGGTCCGGAGGGCGATGTGGCTGTTGTGGGCGGCGAGGACGATCTTGTCGCCGGTCCGCTGCTGCCACCAGGTGACGTTCTCCGCCATGATCTGGTCGCGGTAGAGAAGGGCGTCGCTGATGCCCTCGGGGTCGTCCCAGTCGAAGGCGTACAGCGTGGTCATCTGGTGGATGGCGGTGGCGTGCTGGACGGCCCAGGCGTGCGCGTCGGCGCCGGCGCCCGTGCCGGGCCGCCGCTTGAACAGGTCCACCGCCCGGCCGGTCCGCTCGGCGAGCTCCTTGCGTTCGGCCATCGGCTTCGACAGGTAGTCGTTGACGTACGTCTCGGCGTCGGTGGCGGGCCGCAGGCCCCGGTACAGCTCGGTGAGTCGCGGGGTGAGTTCGGGGCGGGCCGTGGCCGCGTAGGCGCTCACCTTGTCGTACAGCTCGGCACCGGCGAACCCGCCGTCGTCACCGACGAAGTGGACCGGGTCCTTGGGATGTTTGACGTTGTACGCGCGCATCCACTGGAGCAGGTCGCGGTACTCGGCGTTGTTCCACCACTGGTAGGCGCCCTGGAACTCCTCGTCCATGATCTGCTTCAAGTCCCCGTCGCCGCGCAGGAGATAGGCGTCGAGCCGCAGTCCGGTGCTCCACGGGGCTTCGAGCGCGAAGGCCCGGAAGCCCTTCTCCCCGACCAGGTACCGCAGGATGCGGTGCTTGACGGTGAAGAACTCGTGCGAGCTGTGGGTGGCCTCGCCCAGGCCCACCACCCGGGCGTCACCCACCATCCGGCCGAACGGGCGGAGGTCGGCCAGGCCGCCGCGGGGCTCGGTGCTGCGCAGCGGGTGGGCCACCCGGCCGAGGGCCGCCTCGGGAGAGCGGAACACGGCAGCCGCGGCCTCCTCCGGACCGGCGGGCGCGGCGGCGTCGGCGGAAACCGATGCGGTGGACGGGGCAGGCGGAGTGGCGGCGGAGGCGGCCGGGACGATGGCCAGGGTGGCACCGAGCGGGACGAGCAGGGCGGCGAGCAGGGTTTTGTGCGTGTTCATGGGCTTCACTCTCGCCGCGTGGGGGCGACCCGAACCATCCAGTGCGCCCCCGATCGGCCCGGGAGTCAGCTACACCCATCGAGGTGCGGGGGGGGGAGAGAAAAGGTCGCGGTCTTCGCTGCGGACAGCCGCTGACGGAGCACGTGGCAGTCTCCGAGGGCTGGAGTATGGCTGTCGTCAAGGGGGCGGCTGCTGTGGCGCGGCCCTTCCGGAGGCGGCGGTACGGCAGCTCGCGCGGCGCGACGTGCCCTCCGTCAGTGCTGAGGAAGGCGGGGGGACCGGCCTCGGGGGCGTTGGGCGACGAAGGTGTGGGTGATGCCCGTCTGCCAGCCGGGCATCGGCAGGCAGCGCACGCGTTCGAATCCTGCGCGGCGCATTCGGCCGGTGAGGGCATCCGTCGTGTCGAACCGCATCACGCTGTGGTGAAGGTGCTGATAGAGCGCGGCGTTTCCGTTCAGTCGCGCCCAGGGGAGCACGAACGCGTTCACCACGGTCTTCCAGACGAGTCGGTCGCGCCGCCGGCCGAGGCTGTACTCGTGGACGGAAAGTCGGCCGCCTGGGCGGAGAAGGCCGTGGATGTCGCGCAGTACGGCGTCGGGATCGACGACGTTCCGCAGGAGGTATGCGGCGAACACCGCGTCGTACGAGCCGTTCGCCTTGATCTCGTCCATGCTCTCGACCGGGGCGTGGACGAAGGAGACCCCGTCCGGCCAGGTCTTGGCGCGAGCGCGCGCGAGCATCCCGGCAGAGGCGTCGACGCCGATGACGGTGGCCAGTGGCGCCGCGTGCAGAAGCGCCCTGGTGGAAGTGCCGGTTCCGCATCCCAGGTCCAGCACGGTGAGTCCGGCACCGTCGTCGGGAAGTCCCAGACGGCGGGCGGACCGGCGGAGGTGCGCGGCATACCCCGGGCTTGCCGAGGTCATGAGGTCGTACGTCGGCGACGCGTGGTCGAACGCAGCGGCGAGGTCGCCGTCACGGAGCATGGCCATGAGCACCCTTTCGGCAGAAGCCCCCAGGTTGTCGCATCGGGCACGCCTGGACCACGGGGCACGCCGAGGGGGCCCACGGTGTCCCCGCGCCCCGGCGGAATGGGTCCGTATGGCCGAAGACCTGCTGCATCCGCGCGCCCGGGCGGTAATGAACTCCAGACATACCGCACTGCCCGACCCACGGCAGCAAGGAAGTCCCATGCGCACTCTCGACCCACCGACCATCGACGCGGATGTCCCCGCCGCGCTGGACCTCGTGCTCGACGGCCTGCTCCGAAAGCGTCTCACCGAGGCCCGGGCAGTCGAGGCGACCTACGCGGCGGACCTCGCGCGGCGGGTGATCGCGTTCACGGCGGGTGGTCGGCGCCGTAGATCCCAGTTGCTGTGGTGGTCCATGCGAGCAGTGGGCGGCGGCCAGGAGGAGGCCTACGCCGCCCTGCGCACGGCCGCTGCCATGGAGCTGATCCAG
The DNA here is from genome assembly GCF_000716445.1 of Streptomyces wedmorensis. GTDB lineage: Bacteria > Actinomycetota > Actinomycetes > Streptomycetales > Streptomycetaceae > Streptomyces > Streptomyces wedmorensis. The sequence goes on along the minus strand of NZ_JNWK01000106.1, from coordinate 7,942 downwards.
ACCTGTGCCCTCATTCACGACGACGTCATGGACGGCTCGCGGCTCCGCAGGGGAGAGCCCGCCCTCCACGTCGCCCTCGCCCTCCAGTACCGGACGGGCGGCCGCGACGGGGCCGAAGCGCGTTTCGGGAAGTCGGCTGCCGTTTTGGCGGGTGACCTCGCCCTGACCTGGGCGGATGACGTGTTCACGGAGGCGTTGCTCCGCACTCCGCACTCCGCCGCGCTGGGTGCGGAGTGGCGCGCGATGAGGAACGAGATGGTCGCCGGGCAGTACCTGGACCTGCACACCCAGGTGACCGGCTCGCGCTCGTCCCGGCGGGCCATGCGGACGGCGGTCCTGAAGACGGCGGGTTACTCGTCGGCGCACCCCCTGGTCCTCGGGGCCCTGCTGGCGGGGGCGCCCGAGCGGACGGCCCGGGGACTGCGCCGGGCCGGGCTCTGCGCCGGCATCGCCTTCCAGCTGCAGAACGACCTCCAAGGGGCCTTCGGCAGTCCGGAGCACACCGGCAAACCCTTCGGGGAGGACCTCCGCGAGGGCAAGGCCACCTACCTCCTGGCCGTGGGGCACGCTCGGTGCGTGCGACGGGGCGACACCGCGGGGCTGAAGCTGCTGGAGACGGTGGTCGGCCGCCCCTCGGCCACGGATGCCGAGCTGCGCCGCGTACTCGACCTCCTCGTGGCACACGGTGCGCGCGCGCACGTCACGGCCCGCGTGGCGGAACTGGCCGCGCGTGCGGTGGGCGCGCTCCGACAGGCGGACCTGGCCGCGGAGCCGACCGAGCGGCTGGTCCGGTTGCTCCTCGACGCCGTCGGCCTCCCCCTCGCCGGCGCGGCCGGGCCGGAACAGGACGGGGACGACGCGCGCCGCGCCGGACCGGCGCTCCGGCAGCGCGAGGCAGTGACGGGGGGAGTCCGTTGAGGCGGGTTTCGGGGAGGACGGACCACGTGGTCGTCGTGGGGGCGGGCTTCGCCGGTCTGTCGGCGGCCCTCCATCTGCTCGGCGCCGGGCGGGAGGTCACCCTCGTAGAGCGGGAGGCGGGACCCGGCGGGCGCGCCGGGAGGATGGACCTGAAGGGTTTTCAGGTGGACACGGGACCCACGGTCCTGACGATGCCCGCCCTGCTGGACGAGGCGTTCGCGGCCGCCGGGGAGTCCCTCAGCGAACGGGTGGAACTCGTACCGCTGCACCCGGCGTACAGGGCCCTGTTCTGGGACGGCAGCCAGGTCGACGTCCACACGGAGGCCGGGACCATGGCCGCCGAGGTCGAACGCTTCGCGGGTGCCCGGGAGGCCGACGGGTACCTCCGGCTGCGTGCCTGGCTGAGCAGGCTCTACGCGGTCCAGGAGCGCCGTTTCATCGGCGCGAACTTCGACTCGCCCGTACAGCTCCTCCACCCCGACCTCGCCCGTCTCGCGGCGCTCGGCGGACTGGGGCGACTCGACCGGGCGATCGGTTCCTTCCTGAAGGACGAACGGCTGCGGCGCGTGTTCTCCTTCCAGGCCCTCTACGCGGGGGTGCCGCCCTCGCGCGCGCTCGCGGCCTACGCGGTCATCGCCTACATGGACACCGTGGCCGGGGTGTACTTCCCCCGGGGCGGGATGCACGCCGTGCCCGCCGCGATGGCGGAAGCGGCCCGTCGGGCCGGCGCCCGGATCCGGTACGGGGAGCGCGTCACCGGCCTGGAGCGTTCGGGCGCGCGCGTGACCGCCGTCCTGACGGAGCACGGGCGGATCCGGTGCGACAGCGTGGTCCTCACCACGGAACTCCCCCTCGCCTACCGCCTCCTGGGCCGCACTCCCCGGCGGCCTCTCCGGACCAGACACTCGCCGAGCGCGGTGATCCTGCACGCGGGTACGGCGCGTACGTGGCCCGGGCTCGCGCATCACACGCTCCTGTTCGGTTCGGCCTGGTCCCGCACGTTCGAGGAGATCACCCGGAACGGGAAGCTGATGACCGACCCGTCGCTCCTCGTGACCCGGCCCACGGCCACCGACCCCTCACTGGCCCCGGACGGCCGTCACCTCCACTACGTCCTGGCCCCCTGCCCGAACACCGACATCGGCCCCGGTGGGCTTCGCTGGGGTGAACTCGGCCCCTCCTACCGCGACTCCCTCGTCGCCGAACTCGAACGGCGGGGACTCGACGGGTTCGGTGACTCGATCGACGCGGAGTGCCTCGTGACGCCGGCGGACTGGACCGCCCAGGGGCACACCGCGGGGACCCCCTTCTCGGTGTCGCACACCTTCGCCCAGACAGGGCCGTTCCGCCCCCGCAACCTGGTCCGCGGAACGGAGAACGTCGTCCTCGCCGGCTGCGGGACCACACCGGGCGTCGGCGTGCCCCCCGTGCTCGTCTCGGGAAAGCTGGCCGCGCAGCGGATCACGGGACCCCCCGGCAGGAATCCGCGTCGCCCGGTCCCCGTCGCGACCGGTCCGCAGGAGACCTCGTGACGGCCCGGGAGCTCGACGCCGCCCGGATCCACGACCCGGCGCTGCGGGCGGCGTACGCGGAGTGCAGTAGGCTGAACGCCCGCCACGGGAGGACGTACTTCCTCGCCACGCGCCTCCTGCCGCTCGAACGCCGCAGCGCGGTCCACGCCCTCTACGGTTTCGCCCGGCGCGCGGACGACATCGTGGACGAGACGGCCTCCACCTCGCCCGCCGAGCGGGCGGCGGCGCTGGACGCGCTGGAGACCGAATGGCGCGGTGCGCTGCGCGGAAGGCCCACAACGGACCCCGCGGTGGCGGCGGCCGCGCACACCCGCGAACGCCTGGACATCCCCGCACGGCACTTCGACGACTTCCTCGCGTCCATGCGCAGCGACCTGTTCGTACGGGAGTACGCGACGTACGCCGATCTGCGCGCGTACATGCACGGGTCGGCCGCCGTCATCGGCCTCCAGATGGTGCCGGTCCTCGGAACCGTCGTCCCCCGGGAGGAGGCCGAGCCGTACGCGGCCGCGCTGGGAGTCGCCTTCCAGCTGACGAACTTCCTCCGCGATGTCGGGGAGGACCTGGACCGGGGCCGGGTGTACCTGCCGGCCGACCTGCTGGCCGCGTCCGGCGTCGACCGGGAGCTGCTGCGGTGGAGCCGGAGGACCGGGTGCCGCGACCGGCGCATCACGGCCGCCCTGTGTGACGCCGCCGCCCTCACCCAGGACGTCTACCGCCGGGCGGAGCCCGGCATCGCCCTCCTCGATCCCGTATCGGCTCCGTGTGTGCGCACCGCTTTCGTGCTGTACCGGGAGATCCTGACGGTGATCGAGAGGGAGGGGTACGCGGTGGTGCACCGACGGGCCGTGGTGGGTGCCCGCCGGCGGGCATCGATCGCCCTGCCCGGCCTCGTGCGGGCGCTGGCGGCACGCGCCGGGCTGCGCACGGAGCGTCCGCCGTCCCTGGGGGTACGGGCGCAGGCAGAAGTGGCGCCGCACGCGTCGGTCGGCCGGGCGGAGGGCGATGAACAGGTGAGAGGGGATTCGAGGTGACGGAACCACCGACCGGCACTGACCGGCCGCTTCTGCCGCTGAGGTTCCGGCGTCAGGCGGTGCCGTGGGAGGAGCAGCGAGCGACGTGGCGGCAGGCCCGCGCCGCGGAGATCGCCGCAGGGCTGAAGCGGGCGTCGTCCCGGCCTTCCGGGAACTGGTACGTCGTGGGGTCGAGTCGGGGGATCCGCGCGGATCGGCCCGCGGGCAGGACCGTCGCGGGCATCGAGGTGGTGCTGTGGCGGGACGCCGACGGCGGTCTCCACGCGGGTCCGGGTGTCTGCCCCCACCTCGGGGCCGCCCTGAAGGACGGCGTGGTGCGGTGCGGGACCCTGATCTGCCGCTGGCACGGTCTGGCCCTGGACGGCTCGCCGTTCGCGGGCTGGGAACCCTGGCCGGTGCACGACGACGGCGTGCTGGTGTGGGTGCGGCTGGACCGCGTCGGCGGGGAGGAGCCCACGGAGCGGCCCGTGGTGCCACCCCGGCCGCCGGTGGACCGGGCGGTCGCGGCCGTCTACACCGGCGTCGGCGTCTGCGAGGCGGAGGACGTCGTCGCCAACCGTCTCGATCCGTGGCACGGCGCCTGGTTGCATCCGTATTCCTTCGTGGACCTGGAGGTCCTCTCGGTCCCGGAGGGCGGTGCCCCCGAAGAGGAGGACGCCCTGGTCGTCCGGGTCTCCTTCAAGCTCTCCAGTCGTGTCGTGGTGCCGGTGACGGCAGCCTTCACGGCGCCGGAGCCCCGCACCGTCACCATGCGGATCACCGAGGGCGAGGGCGCGGGCTCCGTGGTCGAGACCCACGCCACCCCGTTGACCCCCCACAGAACGGCACGCCCGCGCACGGCCGTGGTCGAGGCCGTCATGGCGACGTCGCACCGGCCGGGATTCGCGGTGGCCCGGTCGTTGGCGCCTCTGTTGCGGCCGGCGCTGCGGTCGGCGTCCGGGCGCCTGTGGCGGGACGACCTGGCGTACGCGGAGCGCCGCTGGGAGCTGCGGAGCACGGGGAGGTTCCCGGGCTCGTGACGTGCCGCGTCGGGGCCCTGGGCTCCGGGCCGTGTGGCGGAACGGCCCCGGTCGGTGGCTTCCGTTCAGCCGGCCGGGGATGCCGTTCGGCGGTTCGGTAACTTCCGTTCAGCCGGCCGGGGATGCCGTGCCCACCCGGGCGAGGAGCCTGAGGGCGCCCGAGCGCCCTGCGGCGGGGACGGTCCACAGGGTCTGTCCTCGAAGTCCCCACCGTCGCAGGTGGGCGTTGGCCGCGAGGAACCCGGTGGTGGCGGCCCTCTCCATGAGGGCCACGGGGTACTCCGTACGGACGAGGTCCCCGGCGACCGTGACGGTGGGGTCCGGCGTGTGGACGGTGGGGCGGTTGCGGTGGCCTCCGACCTCGAAGAGGGGGCAGTCGGAGCGGAGTTCGTGTCGCTGGTCGACGATCACGGCGGCGCGTGTCTCGGGCCAGGCGCGGTGCAGTTGGGCGACGAGCTCGCGGGAGACGACGCGGGGGTCGGCCCCGGGGGGCACCGCGTAGGCGTGCAGCTCGACCACCGAGCCGCCTGTCCGGGCGGCCCAGCGGGAGGCTTCTCCCTCCCAGCGCTCGAGGACGCTGATGTTGTCGAGGGGGCCGTATCCGCTGGTTCCGAGGAAGCCGGGTCGCTGCGCGTCCACGGGCCGGTCGAGCCACAGGCGGGAGACGAGGAAGGGCGGCGCCGTGCGAAGTGCGCGGACCCTGGCACGCCACGGCGCGTCGCACAGCGTCGGCGACGCCTCGGCGATCGTCCGTAGCCCGCCCGTGTCGGTGGCGAGCACGAGGGCGTCCGCGTGCCGCGCACCCGCCGGGGAGGAGACGACGTGCCCGTCCCCGGGGGCGGGTGCGATCTCCTCGACCCCGGTCCCGGTCAGGATGCGGACGCCGTGTCCCTCCAGGTAGGAGGCCAGCGGGTCCCACAGTGCCTGCGGGTACGGCTCGTCCGGCACGTCGAACAGGAGTCCCTCGGAGGACCCCAGGAAGTAGATGTGGAACATGAGGACGAGCTCGGCGGCGGACAGGTGACCGGGGTCGGCGAAGAAGCTGCGGGAGAACACCTCGAAGGCCAGGTGCTGCGCCGCCGGCGGGAAGCCGATGCCGTCGAGGAAGTCGCGGGCGCTGACTCCGTCGTAACGCCGGTACACCTCGGGGACCCGGACGTCGAGGAGGGGCAGTGCCGCCCGGGCGTTCATGCGGCCCAGGTCCCGCCAGCCGAAGCTCGGGCTGAGCGCCACGAAGCCGAGGGCGCTCAGCGGCGGGGTCCGGGGCACCCGGGCGAAGCTGTCGTAGAGGCCGGAGCTGTGCCGCAGCGGATAGTCGGGGAGCGCGGTGAGCCGTTCCAGTCCGGGGTCGACCCGGCGGAGGAGACCGCGGAGGTTGTAGTACTGGCGGAAGAAGGCGTGGAACCCGCGGCTCATGGTCACCTCGGATCCGTCGCTCAGCCGGTCCCGCCAGCCGGCGAGCCGTCCGCCGAGGGTGGGCTCGCGCTCGTAGAGAGTGACGTCGACGCCGCGCTCGGCGAGGATCGTGGCCGCCGCGATTCCCGCGATCCCGCCGCCGACGACGGAACAGGTGGGACGGAGGCGGGCGTCCGCTCGGCGCGATCCGTCGGCCGCGGGGATGACGACCGCCTGGCGGTCGCGGCCGCGCCGGGCGGTGCCGTACCGGGTGAAGCGCATCCTGGGCTCGCTCTCGTGGCAGGCCCGCCGGTTCAGGCGCGGCGGGCGAGGAAGGGGATCTCCGCCGTGGTGCGGAGCATGGGGACGACGGGGGTGTGCAATCCGATGCGGAACTCCTCGTACGGCTTCGTCCGGCCGTCGAGGAACCTGAGGAGGCGCTCGGCCGGGACCCTCTCGAAGAGCCGGGTGAAGAACTCGGGCCCGGAGAGCCTGCCGGTGTCGATGCCGCGCAGGAGAACGGCGTCCATCGCGAGGGAGCGCCCCGGGTAGGCCGCCGGGGGCAGCGGCACACGGCCCGAGTGGACGAGGGCCGCCACCGCGCGGGTCTGCCGCTGGATCGCGGCGAACGCGTAGCCCGTGGAAGGGCGTACGGCTCCGCCGGCCGTGCCGATCCGGAAGGTGCTCGTTCCCGCCCGACGGTCGTGCCGGGCGTCGGTCATCGGAATGCGTCCGCGTTCCACCGCGGCCACCTCGAACGCCCCGAGCCCGAGGACGCAGCCCGTGTAGTGCCTCAGGGCTTCCTCGTACGCGTGATCGGTCAGCGGTTCCCTGCCGAACTCGGTGTACTCGACGAGCGCTTCGCAGCCGGACAGCGGAAGCACGTACCCGAAGGAGAGTCCGTGGGGGGGCTGCGGGGTGCGGAAGTCCATGAGGTCGACGGTGCGGGGATCGAAGGCGGGCCGCTCGGTGCGGAGGAACCACCCCTGGAAGTGCTGGACGAGGCGGACGCGGGCGGGCGGCCGGGAAGCCGGCGGGCGGCTGTCGAAGGCCCAGCGCGCCCGGACGTGCCGCTCGGTGCCGTCGGCGGCGCGGCAGGAGACGGTGACACCGTCGGGTCGGTCCGTGATGCCTTCCGCGACCGCCTCGATCAGGCGCAGTCCGGTCAGCCTCGGCCGCACGGCCCGGCCGAACGACTCCGAGGTGAGCATCTTGTAGGTCAGCCCGCCGAGGTCCCGCCGGACCGGTGGTCCGCCGGGCGTCCGGAGCCGCAGGCTGTTCCACGAGGCCGTGAGCCAGGCGTCGTAGTCACCGGGTCCCTGCTCCCAGTAGCACCATGTGCGCGGTGGTGGACGGAGGGGGCCCGGGGGCGCGTCGATCAGGACCACGGAAGGCACGTCGACACCGGGCGGAGGCCGGAGCAGCCGCCACGCGAGCGACAGCCCGGCGGCCCCCGCCCCGATGACGACGACATCGCAGTGCATGGGCCACGTCTCCTCTCGTCGGCTCGTCGAGCGCCCCGGCCGGTGGGTCCGATGCCGCGGTCAGGGTTCCCCCGGAGCTCCTTCGCCTATCCCCCGCTGCTCCAGGGGGACCAACGGGCCGGCGTCCGGCGTCGGCACGGCGTGTCAGGGGACCGGGCGTCGGCCGGGGTCTCCGCCGTCCTGACGGGTCGTGCGGAAGTCCGCCGGGTCGAGCCCGGCGCGCCGGATCGCTTCGAGGACGTCGGCCGGCGGAGGCGCCTCCCACGGCGATCCGGCGTCGACGCATTGCCGCATGCTCCTCGGTCGAAGACGTTCGGCGACGACCGCGCTGCCGGATGCACGTCGTGGCGGCGAGGCACGAGCGAACCGTTCACCCGACCCGTCCGTGGCGGAGTGCATCCCGAACGCGCCGGAACGAGAAGCACGACATTGAGCCGTTCACCACTCCGCGAGGATGCACCCCATGTCCGATCAGCACGATCCCGCCCCGTACGACGCCCTGCTGCTGCTCTCCTTCGGCGGCCCCGAGGGCCCGGACGACGTGGTCCCGTTCCTGGAGA
>NZ_JNWK01000105.1 GCF_000716445.1 Streptomyces wedmorensis | reverse complement strand
CCCTCACCCCCACGCCCGCCCCGGCCCCCGCACCCACCCCGCCCGAAGAGCTTCGCTTCATGGCCGAGCGGTTGCTCGCCACCGTGCGAGAGGACATCGGGCGGGCCGACACGAAGGCCGCGATCCTGCTCTCCGGCGCGCTCGCCTTCCTCGCGGTGGTGTTCTCCGGGGACCGGGGCCCGTTGCCGGACGCAGGGGCCGGGCTCGTGTTCCTGCTGGTGGCGGGGGCGCTGTGGACGGCGGGGGTGCTGATGCTCGTCTCGGTCGTGCTGCCCCGCACGCGCATAGGGGCGGACCGCACGCTCCTGCGCGAGCTGACGTCCGGACCGTCGGAGCCCGTGCTGCGGGAGCGGCTCACCGCGTCGGGCACGGACGCGACCGGCTGGCTCCTCGAACAGGCCAGCGTGCACGGGCTCGTGCTCGCGGCGAAGTACCGGTGGCTGCGCCTGGGCGTGTGCGCGCTCGCGCTCGGCGCCCTCCTGGCCCTCTTCAGCGAACTGTGGTGAGACAGAAGATGCAGTGGACCGACAAGGGGAGCGCCCTGCTCCTCGCCGGGGCGCTCCTCGCGCTCACCCCGTTCACGGCCGCCACCGCCTCGGGGGCCGGCGGAGCGCCGGGCAGTCCCAGGGCGCCGTGGTCGGCCGCCGAGCCGTCCGACGGCCCGGAGCCGATCGACTTCGCCGTCGTCGTCGACCAGTCGAAGAGCCTGGCGGACAAGGACCTGGCCCGGGAGACCGAGGCGGCCGCGCTGTTGGTCCAGGGTGAGATATCGGAGCGTTCCCGGGCGGTGGTGATCGGGTTCGGCAGTTCGGAGAAGCCCGGCCAGTCGCCGGTGCGCGAGGTGTGCCAGCTGACCGTCGCCGACGCCGCCGGCCGGGAGCGTCTCAGCGACTGCGTCCAGGGACTGGGCCGCCGCGACGAGGCGCGGATGGGGCCGGGCACCGACTTCCCGGCGGCCGTACGCCAGGCCGTCAGCCGCCTCGCGGAGGACGGCGACGGGGCCGGGGCGAAGGGACCGGCCGTCCCCAAGGTCGTCTTCCTGCTCACCGATGGCAAGCTGGACGTCGGGGACAGCCCCGAGTACGGCACCGACCGTGACAGCCGCCAGGCCAACGGGGAGCGGCGGCTCACCGAGGAGCTCGCCCGCGCACGGGCCGCCGGCGTGCAGATCTGGCCCCTCGGCTTCGGCACCGCCATCGACCGGGACGCGCTCACCGCGATGGCCGAGGGCGGCTACCGGGGCGCCTGCTCCGAAGTCCCCGGCTCCACCCCGCGCATGAGGGTCGTCGGCACGTCCGCCGAGATCGACACGGCGCTCCAGGAGACGTTCGCCGCCGCCCGCTGCGCCCGGATCGCGCAGGGCACCGTCGGGAAGCCGCCCGCCGACCTGAGCGTGTCCATCCCGCCGATCGCGACCGACGGTTCCCTCACGGTCTCCAAGCACGACCCGAAGGTGCGCGTGACGTACTTCGACCCGGCGGGCCGCAAGGTGCCCGCCCGGGGCGAGTTCGACGGTTCGCTCTTCGAGGTCAGCGGGCAGGACGGCCCGGTCGAGGCGCTGCGCGTGAAGAACCCGCTGCCCGGCCGCTGGCGCGTGCACATCGAGGCGCCGGAGGGGCACCGCGACCGCGAGGTCGCCGTCCGGGCGATCTGGCAGGGCCGCCTCCGCTCCGACGTCACCCTCGACCCGGCGTCTCCCCGCGCGGGGGAGGAGATCACCGTGCAGGCGAGGATGCAGACCCGGCGCGGCGTCGTCATCTCGGACCCCGGGCAGCTCGCGGGTCTCGCGGTCACCGCCGAGATGAGCGGCGCGGGCTTCCGGCCCGTCACGTTCCGGCTCGCCGACGACGGCAAGGCACCCGACCGCAAGGCCGGCGACGTCCGCTTCACCGGCCGGCTCACCGTCCCCGCGGGGGCGACCGGCGAGCTGAAGTTCGTCACCCGCATGGCCGCGCCCGGCATCACCTCCGACCTGCGCCCGTTGTACGCCCGGGTCGCCGAGGGGCCGCGACTCGTGATCGCCGGGCTCGCCGTCGACCAGGCCACCGTGTACCCGGGGGGAACCGTCCGCGGCACCCTCGACGTCACCAACGAGGACTCCGCGCCGCACACCCTGCGCCTCGCGCTGAAGGACGTGACGCCCGGCACCGAGCTCACCCTCGCGCCGACCACCGTCACGGCGCCGCCGGGCAAGAGCATCAGCGTCCCCTTCACGGTCACCCTCGGCGGCTCCACGCCCCTCGGCGAACTGGGCGGCCAGGTCACCGTCGTGGACACCGACGGCGACGCCGCCCTCGACTCCGACTACCTGGACGCCCGGGTGGTGGCGCCGCCGACCTGGTGGGACCGGTGGTGGAAGGCGGCGGCCGCGGGCACGGCCGCGTTCCTGCTCCTCGCCGCGTTCACCGGCATCCGGTTCGCCGCCCGGCGTCGCCGTCGCGACCTCACCGGTCTCACGCTCGAACTCGGCCACGAGGGCCGTGACCTCTACTCGCTGCCGATCCGGCGCGGCCAGAGTCCCGGCGGCGTCTTCGCCTTCACCGTCGACGAGCCGTACGGAGCCCCGCCCACGCTCCGCCGGATCCGCGGCGGCACCGCATCCGCCGCCCACGTCCTGCGCCGCACCGGCAGCGGCGAGCTGCTGCTCCGCCTCAGGGGCGGCCCGCAGGTCCCCGTCAGGACGGGTGAGCCGATCGCCCTCGGCGACCACGAACTCGTCGTCCGCGGCGGCCGCGTGGAACCGGGCACGACCCGCGACCTCCCGTGGTCCCGCCGGGCCCGAGGCCCCCGGAGCACCGGCGGCGGTAGGGGTGCGGGGACGGCCGACGGGACGGGCAGGAGGGGCCGTACGCGAAGGAGCGGGCGCACGGGGAACGGCTCCGGCTCCGTCGCCGGCGGTGGCACGGGCACGGGCACCGGATTCGATCCGGGCTCGGGGTCCGACTCGGGCACGGGCTTCGACTCCGCCTCCGGCTTCGGTTCTGGGTCCGGCTTCGGCTCTGGGTCCGGACCCGGCTCCGGCTTCGGCTCCGGGTCAGGTTCCGGCGAGGCCGTCCCCGGTGCGGGCGCGTACGACGAGAACTTCTGAACGGGTCACCGAGGAGACGACATGAAGATCTACCAGCCCATGCTCTTCGTGGGACTCGGCGGCACCGGCGGACGCATCGGCAGCGAACTCGAACGCAGCCTGCGCCGGGAGCTGTGCGGCCCCGACGGCACCGACCTGGTCGACGGCGGCCGCCGGCTGCCGTTCCAGCTGCCCGACTGCCTCCAGTTCGTGTACGCCGACTTCAGCGAGGGCGAGCTGCTGAGCCAGCCGCAGTTCCGGGCCAAGGGGGCCGAGGGCGCCGCCTTCGCCCGCACCTCCCGCATGGTCCGCGACCTGCTGCCCACCGACTTCGACTCCTCGCCCGAGGTGACCCGCATGCTGCGCGTCTCCGTCCACGAGGAGACCCGGCTCTGGCTGCCGCCGCAGGCCCGGCAGCCGCGCGTCGCCCCCCTCAACAGCGGCGCCGGGCAGCTGCCCACCGTCGGGCGCGCCGCGTTCTTCGCGACCGTGCGCTCCGGCCTCGAACCCGTCCTGCGGCAGCTGCGCGAGGCCATCGGGGCCATCGGGCAGGCGGCCGGAGACCTCAAGCGCGTCGGCGGCGGCCGCATCCGCGGCTGCGACGTCTTCGTCGCCTTCTCCGTCGCCGGCGGCACGGGCGCCGGCATCTTCTACGACTTCATCCACCTCATCGGGCACGAGTTCCGCAACGCCAAGGTGCCCGGCGTGAAGATCTACCCGCTCGTCGTCATGCCCTCCGCCTTCCCGCCCGAGGCGGGCGGCGGCCGGGAGGCCGAACTCAACGCCGCCCGCGCCCTCGTGGACCTCTCGCGGCTCGTCGACGACCAGAACGTGCCGGACGCCCTCGACACCGTCGGCGACGTCGAGGAACACGGCCGGCTCAGCGTCACCTACCCGGGCGACGGGCTCGTCGCGCTGCGCCCCGCCACCATGCAGACCGCGTTCCTCTTCTCCAAGCCGGCCGTCATCGGCTCCGAGGACCTGCGCCGCTCCATCACCGCCATGGTGATGTCGCTGATCGGCACCGAACTCGGCGAGGACAGCGGCGGGGTGAACCGCGCCGAGGACGACTACCAGTCCTTCGCCGCCAGCTTCATCAACAAGAGCGTGGAGCGCGCGACCCCCGCCCGTACCGGCATCGGCTACCGCGGCATGTCCACCAGCCTCGCCGCCTCCCTCACCGTCCCCGTCGACGACCTCGCGGAGATCGTCGCCGCCCGGCTCCTCGCCCAGGCCGTCCGCGGCATGTCCGAGCGCTCCCGGCGACCCGCCCGGGAGGGACAGGACCTCGTCCGCGAGCTCTTCACCCGCTCCGGCATCGGCCGGTTGTGGAGCCGCGAGGCACCCGACGTGCCCCTGCCCGAGCAACTCCCCAGAGGAACAAGGGACATCACCCAGGAGCTGCGTCAGCGCCTCCAGGACATGGAGGAGTCGCTGCACCGCCTCGACGTCCACCTCTCCCGCGAGATCCCGCGCCTCACCGAGGACTTCAGGCCCGGCGCGGGAGCCCGCGAACTCCTCGGCGCCGTCGGCCCGTTCCAGCTCGAAACCGTCCTAGCCGGCCTGCCGGGCCACCCCGACCGGGTCGCCAGGGAAGGCTTCACCGGCATGCTCGACAACCGGCGCAACGAGCCCGAGCGGCCCCCGCACGTCCAGACCTCGGCCCCGGCCATCCCCCGGATCAAGCGCAGCGTCGGCGGGGTCGTCCCGGCCCGGTGGACCGACCCCGACGTGCAGGAGGCGCTCGCCGCGCAGGAGGCCTGGTACCAGTGGCGGGCCCGGGTCCTCTGGCACCGTGGCTGGCAGGCCGGGGAGGCCCAGTGGCGGCCGTCCCTCAACCGCGTCACCAACGAGGTCGCCGAACTCGCCAAGGTGCTCCGCGCCCACGAACAGGACGAGGGCAAGGCCTTCGCCGACCGCCGCCGCGAGCTCTACCGCGACGACCGCGCCGGCATCGCCTACCTGCTGCCCCCGCAGAACACCCTGCGCGCCTTCTACGACGACGTCGTCGACCGGCTCGCCCAGAGCGAGGGCCTGCCCGAGACCACCGACCCCGCGACCCTCCTCGACCGGCTCGTCGGACCCGACGACTGGCGGCGCGCCCTGGACGCGGTCCGCCGCTCCTCCGGGGCCGCCGTCAAGGAGATCAAGCAGGTCGTCGAGCGCCGGGTCAAGCGCCTCTTCGGCGAGGCCAACGAGGACGTCTTCGCCCGCCCCCTGCTGCCGTCCATGGAGCTCCTGCTGCGGGCCGCGTCGGGCGACGAGACCGCCGAGGCGAAGATCGACCCCCGCTGGCTCGACCAGTTCCGCTCGCGGCTCGCCGGACTGCTCCCGGTGGGCTTCATCCCGGACGGCAGCGGCCCGCTCAAGATCCTCATCGTCCACCCGGCCAGCGAGTCCGACGGCCGGGCCGCCGGCTTCCTCTCGCAGGAACTCAACCTGCCCTCCCGGGTGTTCCCGGAGTGCCGGGCCGTCGACACCGACTCCATCACCGTCGTCCTCTTCCGCAGCGGCATGAACCTGACCGACATCTCCGAGGTCCGCAGCGTCCTCAGCCTCTGGTCCGAAGCCCGCGACTCGGGCGGCGAGGACGACTTCCTGCACTGGCGCCAGCGCCTCGGCTACCAGGACGACTGGCTCGTCTCCACCGAACAGGACCGCCAGCGCATCCTGCACCGGCTGCTCTGCACCATGTGGAACGGCCACATCGCCACCGAGGGCCCCGTCTCCTCGCCCCACCTCGTCCGCATCCGGCTCCAGGAGGGCGAGTCCGCGACCATGTCGCTGCGCCTGGAGGGGTTCGACGGCTCGCTCTCCAGCTGGGCGGGGCTGCTCCGCGCGTACGAGCGCTGGGCCCTGCTCGACGAGGGCCAGATCATCGAGCAGTTCTGCGAACGGCTGATGCGCACCCTCCCCAAGGGCCTCGCCCAGGTCCCCGCACCCCCGTCGCCGCTCTTCGTCGACTTCGTGGAGGACATCGCCCCGCGCCAACTGCGCCTCATCGACGAACTCGCGGCCGAATACGGAGAGTCGGACACCGGATGGCTCGCGCCCCTGCGCCACTTCTGGGAGGTCACCTACCCGGGCGCCCTCGACATGCGTTTCCCCAGTGCCTCCCGCGCCACCCGCGCCAACCTCCGCGCCCTGTACGAACGGCACGCGCCGCGCCACGACCGGCAGCCGGGGCCGGGCAGGCAGCGGGGACCGGCCCGGGGGCCGGCCAGGCCGCCCGGGCAAGGCCGACCTGACGGAAGCCTTCCGCGGGGCCGGTACGAACCCCGGCCGGAGACCGCGCACCAGAACGGGGGCCGGTACGGGGACGCGCACGCGCACCGGAACGGAGGGCGGCACGAGAACAGGGAGTCCGTCTACGAAGGCGACTGGGAGCTGGAGCCCGAGCCGGACTTCGGCCCGGACTTCGGCCCGGACTTCGGCCCGGATTTCGGCCCGGACTTCGGCCCGGACTTCGAGGACGACTTCGCGGACGAGCCGCGCCGCCGCGACCGGGCCGGTGAGGCGGAGTGAGTTCCCGTGTCCTCCCCGAACGTCCGCTGCCGGGACACGCCGTCTGCCTCGACCTGAGAACGGCGGGGCACGGGCCCGGCCCGGCGGCCGACGCGTACGGCGCGGAGGCCGCCGTACGCGCGGCCCTGGACGCACCGCAGCCCGCCGGTGAGCGCCGGTTCCTCGTCGTCGACGCGGCCGACCGGCTCGTCGCCCACCAGCTGCTCTACGAGCGGCTCTCCTCCTACGGCCCCGCCCACATCGTCTGCCTGGCCGTCGGGGCGCGGGGGGAGCGGACCGTGAGCCGCTCCCTCACCCTGCGCCCGCCGGCGGCCGGGATCCTGTGGGTGTTCGACACGGCCGACGACGGCGTGCCGGGCGAGGCCGCACTGCGGCCGCTGGTCGACGTCCTGTCCACCCCCGAGGTCTTCGACGCCGTGCTCCGCGCACTCGGCGAGGTGGTGCACGGCGTCGCCGTGCCCGCCGTCCGCGTCCTGGAGCACGACCTCACCGACGAGGCACGGGCGCGCGCCTGGCGGCAGGCCGTGGAGGGGCTCACCGGCCCGGAGGTCCCGGCGACCGGAGGCGTCTCCGCCGAGCAACTGCCCGGGGCCCTCGCGCTGCTCCTCGACGAGGGCGTGCCGCGCTCGCTCTCCGGCCACCACTGGCTCCCGCCCCGTGGCAGGGCCGGGGCCCGGATGGCCGCCTGTGAGGAGGCGCTCGGCGACGCCGTCGACGGCTATGAACGCGTCCGCGGCGCGGCCGGACTCCTCACCCGGGTGGGCCGGACCGTCGACCTGCCGGGGGACGTCGAGCGGGTGACGGAGGAGCTGGCCCGGTTCCGCGCCGCGGTCGCGGACGCCTTCGGCGCCGCGGGCGGCACCCGGCTCACCGCCGAACACCGCGGCCTGCTCCGGGACCGGGGGGTCGAACTCCCCGAGATGCCGCGGGAGATCTCGCGGACCGGCATCGTGCCCGCGCTGCGCGACCACACCCACGACCTGATCGCCAAGGGCCTGCCCCTGCGTTCCGTGGCGGCCCGGCTCGCCGCGCTCTCCGCGCGCACCGCCCCGGTGGGCAGCGCCGCCCGGCTCGCCCGCCTCGACGCGATCTGCGGCCCGGAGCGGCTGCGGCGGCTCGGCGGCCGTCATCCCTTCACGGCCGGCGGCTCGCGCCCGGCGGCCTTCGCCGTGACGGGGCTCCTCGCCCTGCTCGCCGGGGTCTGGCCGGTCGTCGGGTGGGTCCTCGGCCCGGCCGTCGGCGTCCTCGCCGCCGGGCTCGCCCACCTGGCGCTGCGGCGCAGGCCCAACCGCTCGCCGGACGGCCGGATCGACGGCGGCGGCGCCACCGGCGCGGCGCCCCGCCTCTTCGGCGGCCTCGTCGGGGGCGTCGCCGGCGCGGCCCTTGGCCAGTTCCTGGGCCCGCCCGCCTGGGCGGGCGCCCTCGTGGCCGCGCTGTCCACGACCGCCGTCGTCCTCCTCGCGCTGCGCGACTGGAGCCGGGCCGTGGACGACTGGTGGGCCCGCGCGGACCCGGAGGCGGCCGGCCGGATCCTCCGGGAGATCCAGGCCCTCGTCGTCACGACCGCCGTGCACGACTGGCTCTTCGCCGAGGTGCGCCACCACTGTTCGGCCGGCGCGGGTGCCGTCGCCCGGCTGCTGCGCGCCCTCGCGGCGACCGCCGACGCGCACGGGCAGCCGTACGCACCCCGCGAGAGCTCCGACCGGACGGGGACCGCACCACCCCCGAGCCCCGACGGCGGTGCGGCATCCTGGAGTTGGGAGGACTGGGGGGACGACGAGACCGACACCTG
Source organism: Streptomyces wedmorensis (assembly GCF_000716445.1). Lineage (GTDB taxonomy): Bacteria > Actinomycetota > Actinomycetes > Streptomycetales > Streptomycetaceae > Streptomyces > Streptomyces wedmorensis. The sequence goes on along the minus strand of NZ_JNWK01000105.1, from coordinate 12,640 downwards.
GTCCGACCTGGACGATGAGCCCCCCGCCGGGGCCTCGGCCCCGTCCCGCCACGGGCCTTCGTCGCCCGGCGACCCGTTCGACCCGTTCGACGGGCCGGGCGCGTCCGCCCCGTACGGCGCGTCCGATCCGTACGGCGCGTCCGATCCGTACGGCGCGTCCGATCCGTACGGCGCGTCCGATCCGTACGGCGCGTCCGATCCGTACGGCGCGTCCGCGCCGTACGGGCAGGTCCCCGGGGCCGCCGGTGGCCCCCCGCCCCCGTCCGGGCCCGCGCCGGGCTGGCTGGAGCGGCGGTACGGGGACGGCGGCCCCGCACTCGTCGACACGCTCGTCGGCGACCTCGTCGCGGGCACCGTGCTGATCCTCGACAGGTGCTGGGCGGGCATCGAGCGCGATCCCGGCGCGACCGTGTCGGCGGTGCACGAGCAGCGGCTGGACGAGCTGCTCGCCGAGACCCGGCTGCGCCTGGAGCGCGACGTGGCCGCGTCGCCGCCGCCCGCGTACGACGGTTTGCGCGACCGGGAGGGTCTCACCGCGCTCGCCGCGTTCACCGACCGCTCGGACCGGCCCGACGCGGCCCGGCTGACCGGGGTCGCCCCGGACGCGGTGGCCCGGCTGCTCCTCGCCGAGGACGACCCCGGCCGTACGGTCGCGCTCTGCGGCCCCGAGCACCTGCGGCTGCTCTCCCACGACCCGCTCGCCGCCCGGCAGGTCCGGTTCGTGCCCGAGGCGATGCGGCGCGGGGCGGCGGGCGACGACGTATGGCGCGGCACGGCGGAGGACGTCGTGTGGACCGGCGCGGGCCGCCACGCCGGCATCCTCCGCCTCGTACCGCTGCGCGCGGACGTCGTGAACACCGTCCGCGCCGAGGAGGCGGGAGAACCGTGACCGACCCGAACCAACCGAACCGACCGAACCAACCGAACCGACCGAACCGACCGAACCGACCGAACCGACCGAACGGATCGAACGGCCCGAACTCGCCGGACCGCTCGGCCGATCCGTCCCAGCCGAACCGCACGGACGACCCGTACTCCCCGATCGGCACCGACCACCCGGACCACCTGAGCGAACCGGGCCGGCCGCCCCACCCCTACTACCAGGAGCTGGAGTTCCTCACGCAGGAGGAGGTTCCGGTCCGCTTCGCCGTGCGGTACGGCGAGGACCGCAGACCGCCCGGCCGTGCCGGTGTGCTCGCGCGCCGGGTGGTGCTCGGCGCGGGGTGGTCGGTCCTCCAGTACCGGCTGACGGCGTCGGCGCAGGGGGACCCGCACGCGTACGGACTCCTCGAACGGGAGGTGGCGGCCGCCGTCGCGCTCGAACGACGTTACGGACAGCAGAAGTTCGGGGCCGTCTTCGCCAGGATCGTCGGCTTCGACCTGACCGCCGCCGAACCCTTCGTGCTGTACCGGCCGCCGGGCGGCCGGCCGCTCACCGAGTGGGCGGGGCGCCTGGGCGCCGAGGACCAGGAACGGATCACCGGTCAACTCGCCATGGCCGTAAGGCTCCTGGGCGACCTGGACCTCGTGCACCGGGCCGTCGCGCCCGACACCGTACGGTGGGACGGCTCGCGCGTACGGCTCTGTGAACCGTACGCGGCCGTGCGCGCCGGAGAGGCCCGCGAACCCTTCGGGGGCGCGCCCTGGGCCTCGCCCGAGCAGCGCGCCGGAGCCGGTGTCGCCGACCCGCGCGACGACCTGTGGTCCGTCGCCCACCTCGCCTACTACCTGCTCTCCGGACGGCCCGACCGGGGCGAGGGCCCCCCGGCGGACCTGGTGGACTACCGCCGCCTCGCCGCCCTCGGACAGAGCGGCCTCTTCTCCCCGCGTGCGGCGGAACGGCCGCACCCCGCCGAGCTCATGCGCCTCCTGCACGTGCCCGACCCGCTCGCGACCGGCGTCGGAACGGCCGACCCGCTCGGACGGTGGCGCGCCGAGTACGACCTCCAGATCGCCCGCAAGCACTCCCTGCGCGCCGGGAACGGGCCGGGCGCCGCAGAGCACCCCGACCCGGACCCCGTCGGCCGGGACATGCCCGGGCCACGCACGCCGCGCATCTCCCTCCTCGGCCGGATCTTCGGCGGCGGGGACGACCCGGGCCACCCCGCCGAACCGGTTCCACCGGCGTCGCCGCCGGAACCACAGGCGCGGAGCCGGATGTGCCCGCACTGCCTGCTTCCCGTGGAGTACGACGAACGGCTGCTCGTCACGATCGACGCCAAGGGCAACCGGATCCCGCTCGACCTGAGCGGCGAGCGCCGCCCCGGCCACGTCGCGGACGCGCTGCGCAAGGCCTACCACCTGTGCCCGCACACGGTGGACGGCGACGAGGAGCACGAACTCCCCGTGCCCTACCTCACCACCGGCGAACCGCTGTCCGTCGCCCTCGTCGGCAGCTCGTCCGTCGGCAAGACCCACCTCCTCGCCGCGATGCTCGGCGAGGTCGAGCTCGGCGGCCTCGAACCGTACGGACTGAAGTGCCGGCCGCTCAACCCCGAGGCGCACCGCACCTACCTGCGCGAACGGGTCCAGAGCCTCAAGGACGGCCGGCAGCTGGGCCGTACCGGGCAGCAGACGTTCGCGCGGTTCGCCGACGGGCTGCTCGTCTCGGCCGGCGGCGCGACCCCCCGGCCCGTCGTCTTCTTCGACCTCGCGGGCGAGGACCTCGCGCAGGACGGCGAGGTCGGCCGCTTCCTCATGGGCGTCGACGCCTTCGTGTTCGTCCTCGACCCGCTGCGCGCGCTCCGGCTGCCCTCCCTCGACCCGCTGCGCGAGCAGAGCGGGCTGCGCCGCCGCGACCTCGGCGACGAGGCCTTCACCACCGTGCTCAACCGCATTCCACGGCAGCGCGGCGGACTCGTCGCCGCCCCGGCCGCGCTCGCCGTCAACAAGAGCGACCTGGTGCGCTTCGAACCGTCCGTCGACCGCTGGCTCGGCCGGTCCCTGCCCGGTCGGCACGACCCGGCGGCGCTCCGGGACGAGAGCCGGGACGCGTACGCCTTCCTCGCCCACCACGCCAGTGCCGCCTGGCTCAAGCCCTTCGACGACTGCGCGGACTGCACCCTGCACTTCGTCGCGGCCACCGGCGGACAGGCGCGCGGCGACCGATTTCCGCACGGGGCCCGGCCGCGCCGCGTCCTCGCACCACTGCTGTCGCTCTTCGCCATGTGCGGGCTGCTGCCCGGGGCGGAGCCCGGAGAGGGGATCGCCCGATGACACGGCCGGAGAACGAGGTCGACCAGATCGTCTTCCGCTGGGACAGCGAGAACCCGTCGGGCAACACCGGCTTCGGCCCCGTCGCCTGGTCGGGGCCCCGCGACGAGGCGGAGAACCTCTTCCGGATCTCCGGACCCGTCCTGCGGGCTACCGGGGACGAGACCCGGCCCGCGCTGATCCGCCTCCAGCAGAACGCCGGCGTCATGCTGATCCGGCGCGCCCCCTACACCGACGCCGCCGGCGGTACCTCCGTCCTCTGCCACGCCCTCGTCGGCTCGCCCGACCTCCTCACCCCCTCCACCTGCCTCGGCCTCCACGCCTGGGACTGGGACGGCGCCGCCGCCGTGGACGCCGCCCAGGCGCGCGGCGGGCTGCCGGTCGTCCCCGAAGAGGCCCTGGTGTCGGCCGCCGCCGGCCAAGGACAGTGGGCGCTCGACCTGGGCCTCGCCGGAGTGTCCGAGGAACTCGTCGGCACCGTCGCCGAGCTGCTGCGCCACCCCGACGAGCGGTTCACCGTCCTGGACGAACGGGGCGACACCGCCCTCGGCGTCCTCTGGGGCCTGCACAGCATGTTCGGCGCGACCACCAACCGCCGGTGGACCTTCGCCACCCACGACACCGCCGAAGTCACCGCGCTCCGCTTCGTGTTCGTCGGCCGCTGGTCGGGCGCGGCGAGCCACAACACCGAGCGCCGCCGCGTTTCCGGCCCCCCGGGGGCCCCCCCCCCCCCCCCCCCCCCCCCCCCCGCCGCGCCCCTCTCCTCGACACCGCCACCCGTGCCCTCGAAACCCTCGACCGCCGCACCGGCGACCCCGCCCTGTGGCCCCCCACTCCCACGACGGGAAAACCCCCACGCCCCACACCGACCCCACGCCCGACACCGACGCCGCACCCCACACCCACCCCATTTACCGCACCCACCCCACACCCCCCGACCCCCCCGCGCCCCGCGCCCGCCGCGCCCCTCGCGCCCCCTCCGCCCCCACGGCCTCCCGCCTTGGACCCGCAACCTCCGGTGCCGCGCGACCCTCACTCCTCGACTTCGCGTGAGTCCCACGAGCCCCACAAACCCCGTGAGCCTTACGAGCCCCGCGAGCCCCGCGATGCGCGTGAGTCCCGCAAGGGGCGTGAGTCCCGCGAGGGGCGTGACTTCGGCCGGCCCGAGATGCCGAGCCGGCCCCCGGCCCCCGCCGCCCCGTCGCTCCGCTCCGATCCGGCGGAGGATGAGCAGGAGCGCGACCGGCACCACGACCGGCACCACGACCAGACCCCCTACACCCCCGACCGCCCACCCGCCGCACCTCCCGTAGCCGAGCCGGCCGCCCACCCGCCGCGCCCCGCCCGGAGTGGTGCGGGCGCCGGCGACGCGTATCCGCGTCCCGTCCTGCCGGATGTGCCGGCTGAGTGGAGCGGGCCGGGGGAGCGGCAAGGGCGGTCGTGGAAGCGGGGGAGGGAACGGGAGGCGGAGACCGGGCTCGTGCACAGGTTGCCGACGGCGCGGGGGCCGGAGGAGGCGCGGGAGATGGTGCGGCGCGGCGGCAGCCGTGAGCTGCTGGACGTGCTGCGACGCCCTCTGGAGTACGCCGTCCTCACCGTCCTGCTCCAGGAGATCGCCCGACGGCTGCCGTCCTGGGAGCACCCGCTGCGCCGGGAGTTGTGTGAGGTGGCCCTCGACCGGGAGCTGTGGGCCGTGGCGCCGCCCGGTGCCCGGGCGCGTCCCTCGGAGCCGCCGGAGGAGCAGCGCGCGGCGAACGCGGCCGAGTTGTACCGCTGGGCGGTCCGCCCGCTGCTCGGCGGCGGGGACGGCCGGGTCGGCACGGTCGCCGAGCTGCTGTCGCGGCTGCGGACGAGCCCGGAACCGTCGGCCCGCGAGACGTTCTGGCTGATCGTCGACGGGGAGCGCCCCGGGCTGCCGGACGCGGTCTGGCTGTCGCTGCTGAAGGAGGCGTACGGCATGCCCCGTACCCCGCCGAGGCCCGGCGTTCCGGTGTCCCCGCCCGCCGCCCACCCGGACGATCCCGGCAACGGCTACACGCGCCGCTTCCTGACCCGCGTCGCGCTGCTGCTCGGCGGCCTGGTGCTGGCGATCGCCCTGATCGGCCTGTGGGGCATGCTGACCTGACCCCACACGACGCCCACCGCCCCGGCCGACCGGGACACCCCACCCCGGCCCGCCCCATCCCGGCCCACCCCTCCCCGGACCCGACACGGCCGAGCCCGCATCCGACACGGCCGAGCCCGCATCAGATGAGACCCGCTTCGCACCCGCCCCGGCTCGGCCGGCGACGCCCGGCCTGATCCGAAAGGCGGGCCGTGGCAGCCCGGCTCCGTCAGGATGGGCGCATGGGATTCCATGTCGACTCCGAGACCGGGCGGCTGCGCCGCGTCATCCTGCATCGGCCCGATCTGGAGCTGAAGCGGCTCACCCCGTCCAACAAGGACGCCCTCCTCTTCGACGACGTGCTGTGGGTGCGGCGGGCCCGGCAGGAGCACGACGGCTTCGCCGACGTGCTGCGCGACCGGGGGGTGGTGGTGCACCTCTTCGGGGACCTGCTGAGCGAGGCCCTGGAAGTGCCGGCCGCCCGCGCGCTGGTCCTTGACCGGGTCTTCGACGAGAAGGAGTACGGGCCGCTGGCCGCCGACCATCTGAAGTCGGCGTTCGACTCGCTGGACGCCGTGGCGCTCGGCGAGGCGCTCGTCGGCGGGATGACGAAGCGGGAGTTCCTGGCGGCGCACCGGGAGCCGACCTCGGTCCGCTTCCACGCCCTCGACCTGGACGACTTCCTCCTCGGTCCGCTGCCGAACCACCTTTTCACGCGGGACACGTCGGCCTGGATCTACGACGGCGTCTCCATCAACGCGATGCGGTGGCCGGCCCGGCAGCGCGAGACCGTGCACTTCGAGGCGATCTACAAGCACCACCCGCTCTTCACGGGCCCGGAGGCGGGGGGCTTCCACCACTGGTCGGAGGGGCAGGCCGACTACCCGTCGACGATCGAGGGCGGCGACGTCCTGGTCATCGGCAACGGCGCCGTCCTCATCGGGATGAGCGAGCGCACCACGCCGCAGGCGGTGGAGATGCTGGCCAGGGGCATGTTCGCGGCCGGTTCGGCGCGCACGATCGTCGCGCTCGACATGCCGAAGCGGCGGGCGTTCATGCACCTGGACACGGTGATGACGATGGTCGACCAGGACACGTTCACCCAGTACGCGGGGCTCGGCATGCTCCGCTCGTACACGATCGAGCCGGGCGACGCGGGCCACCCCCTGCGGGTGACGGACCATCCCCCGGAGCAGATGCACAGCGCCATCGCGGCGGCCCTCGGCCTCCAGGAGATCCGGGTCCTCACGGCGACCCAGGACGTGCACGCGGCCGAGCGGGAGCAGTGGGACGACGGGTGCAACGTGCTGGCGGTGGAGCCGGGAGTGGTCGTCGCGTACGAGCGCAACGTCACGACCAACACGCACCTGCGCAAGCAGGGCATCGAGGTGATCGAGATCCCCGGCAGCGAGCTGGGCCGGGGGAGGGGCGGACCGCGCTGCATGAGCTGCCCGGTGGAGCGGGAGGCGGCCTGAGGGCCGCACGGGAAGGCCACGCGAGGGGGGCTGTATATAAATGCTGATGCTCGTATAGACTTCCAGGGTCCCGACGGTCGTCCCCTCGTCGTCCCCCGACCCGAACCCCCAGGAGCGCGTCCCATGGCCACAGACCTCATCGGCCGCCACTTCCTCAAGGAGCTGGACTTCACCGCCGAGGAGTTCCGCGCCCTGATCGCGCTCTCCGCCGAGCTCAAGGCCGCCAAGAAGGCGGGCGCCGAGGTCCAGCGACTGCGCGGCAGGAACATCGCCCTGATCTTCGAGAAGACCTCGACCCGCACCCGCTGCGCCTTCGAGGTCGCCGCCGCGGACCAGGGCGCCTCCACGACCTACCTGGACCCGTCGGGTTCGCAGATCGGTCACAAGGAGTCGGTCAGGGACACCGCACGGGTCCTCGGTCGGATGTTCGATGGTATCGAGTACCGGGGTGACAGCCAGGCGGCGGTCGAGGAGCTCGCCGCCCACGCGGGCGTTCCCGTCTTCAACGGGCTCACCGACGACTGGCACCCCACCCAGATGCTCGCCGACGTGCTCACCATGACCGAGCACACGGACAAGCCGCTGGACGGCATCGCCTTCGCCTACCTCGGCGACGCCCGCTTCAACATGGGCAACTCCTACCTGGTCACCGGCGCCCTCCTCGGCATGGACGTGAGGATCGTCGCCCCGGAGGCGTACTGGCCGGCCGAGGGGATCGTCGCCGCCGCCCGCAAGCTCGCCGAGACCAGCGGCGCCGTGATCACCCTGACCGAGGACGTGGCGGAAGGAGTCGGGGGCGCCGACTTCGTCGCCACCGACGTCTGGGTCTCCATGGGCGAGCCCAAGGAGGTCTGGGACGAGCGGATCGCCGCCCTCTCCCCGTACGCCGTGACCATGGACGTGCTGCGCGCCACCGGGAACCCGGACGTCAAGTTCCTGCACTGCCTGCCGGCCTTCCACGACCTGGGCACGGCCGTCGGCCGGGACATCCACGCCCGGCACGGCCTGACCGAGCTCGAGGTCTCCGACGAGGTCTTCGAATCGGCCCACTCGGTCGTCTTCGACGAGGCCGAGAACCGGATGCACACGATCAAGGCGGTCCTCGTCGCGACCCTGGCCGGTCCGACGGGAGCCTAGGCGCGCCGGGCCGGTCAGGTCGATCAGGCCGGTCAGGTCGATCAGGCCGGTCTCGACCGGACGCCCCCTGCTTCACGGCTCCCGGCGCCGGCCCTGGGCCGGTACTCCCGGGAGCGTGAACCAGACCGCCTTGCCGTGCGCGGTCGGCCGGTGGCCGCAGTCGCTGCTGAGCGCCCGGATCAGGAGGAGGCCGCGGCCGTGCTCCTGCCAGGGGTCGACCTCCGTGCCGGGGTCGGGGCAGGGGAGCCGGCCGGGCCGGGCGGGTTCGGAGTCGTGGACCTCGATCTGGCAGCCGCCGGGCGCCGCGCGCAGCTCCACGACCAGCTCGATGGGGCCCCGCCCGGCGGTGTGCTCGACCGCGTTGGCGACGAGCTCGGCGGTGAGCAGCTCGGCCGTGTCGCCGCAGGGGCGGCCGGCGGCCTCCGGGCCGATGTCGTCGAGCGCGGCACGGATCAGGGCGCGGGCGATCGGCACGGCCGCGGTCGTGTGCGGCAGCCGGATGCGCCACGAGGCGGCGGGCCGGTCCGGAGCGGGCCCCGTGGCTTCGGGGCCGGTGGCGTCGGATCCGGTGGCTTCGGGCATGTGCGGGCTCCCTTCACCGAGTGGACGGTGGGCGAGTGGGACGGAGGCATCCCGAGACGTCCTGGTTTCAACCATAGGAGAGGCAAGATCCGCTCCCCAGGGCACCCCTTCCTCGCCGCGGGGGACTTCGGTCACGACGGTCCAGGGACCTTGTGAGGGCCGCACGCACAGCTCCTTTATCGCGCACTCGTGACGATAGTCACAGTACGGTGATACCCTCCGAACGGAGGAAGGAGGCCGTTCCGTATGAGCCCCTTTACCGGCTCCACGCCCCGGACGCCCCACTGGCAGCACCTGCGCCTCGACATCGACCGAGGCGTCGCCACCGTGACCCTCGCCCGCCCGGCGAAGCTGAACGCCCTCACCTTCGGGGCCTACGCCGACCTACGAGACCTGCTCGCCGAGCTCTCCCGCGAGCGGACCGTCCGAGCCCTCGTCCTCGCCGGCGAGGGACGGGGCTTCTGCTCGGGCGGCGACGTCGACGAGATCATCGGCGCCACCCTCTCGCTCGACACCGCCGGGCTCCTCGACTTCAACCGGATGACCGGCCAGGTCGTGCGGGCGCTGCGCGAGTGCCCCTTCCCGGTCATCGCCGCCCTGCACGGCGTCGCGGCCGGCGCCGGCGCCGTACTCGCCCTCGCCGCCGACTTCCGCATCGCCGACCCCACCACCCGCTTCGCCTTCCTCTTCACCCGGGTCGGCCTCTCCGGCGGGGACATGGGCGCGGCCTACCTGCTGCCCCGGGTCGTCGGCCTCGGCCACGCCACCCGGCTCCTCATGCTCGGCGAACCCGTCCACGCCGCCGAGGCCGAGCGCATCGGCCTGCTCAGCGAACTGACCGAGGAAGGCGCCGCCGACACCCGCGCCACCGCCCTCGCCCGCCGCCTCGCCGACGGCCCCGCCCTCGCCCTCGCCCAGACCAAGGCCCTGCTCACCGCCGAACTCGACATGCCCCTCGCCGCCTCCGTCGAACTGGACGCGGCCACCCAGGCCCTCCTCATGCACGGCGAGGACTACGCCGAGTTCCACGCCGCCTTCACCGCCAAACGCCCCCCGAAATGGCAGGGCCGCTGACATGCCCGCCACCCCGGACACCCCCCGCCCGGGCGGTGCGGCGCCGGACACCCCCGATGCGGCCGCCGCATCGCCGGAAGCGGCCCGTACGGGCGCCCCCGCACCGTCCCCCGCCACCCCGGACACGCCCCGCCCGAGCGCCGTCGCACCCTCCTCCCGCATCGCCGTCATCGGGGGCGGGCCGGGCGGGCTCTACGCCGCCGCCCTGCTCAAGCGGCTCGACCCCGGGCGGGAGGTCACCGTGTGGGAGCGGAACGCGCCGTCGGACACCTTCGGCTTCGGCGTGGTTCTGTCCGACGAGACCCTCGGGGGCATCCGGGACGCCGACCCGGCCGTGTACGAGGCGCTGCGCCGGGAACTGGTCCGCTGGGACGACATCGACGTCGTCCACCGGGGCCACCGCACCACCTCCACCGGCCACGGCTTCGCCGCGCTCGGCCGCCGCCGGCTCCTGGAGCTGCTGCACGCCCGCTGCGCCGAGCTCGGCGTACGGCTCCGCTTCCGCACCGAGGCGCCGCCCGCCGACGAGCTCGCCGCCACCCACGACCTGGTCGTCGCCGCCGACGGCGTGCACAGCCGCACCCGGGAGGCCCATGCCGCGCACTTCCGGCCCAGGATCACCGCGCACCGCTGCCGGTACATCTGGCTCGCCGCCGACTTCCCCTTCGACGCCTTCCGGTTCGAGATCGCCGAGACCGAACACGGCGTGATGCAGCTGCACGCCTACCCCTACTCGACCGGCTCCTCCACCGTCATCGTCGAGATGCGCGAGGAGGTGTGGCGGGCCGCCGGGTTCCACGAGCTCGACGAGGCCGAGTCCACGGCCCGCTGCGCCAAGATCTTCGCCGAGGCGCTCGGCGGCCGGGAGCTGCGCGCCCACAACTCCGCCTGGACCGCCTTCCGTACCGTCGTCAACGAGCGCTGGTCGTACGGCAACACCGTCCTCATCGGCGACGCCGCCCACACCGCGCACTTCTCCATCGGATCCGGCACCAAACTGGCCGTCGAGGACGCCCTCGCCCTCGCCACCGCCGTCGGCGAACACCCCGACCTGGCCGAGGCGTTGACCGCGTACGAGAACGGGCGCCGCCCCGTCGTCGAGTCCACCCAGCGCGCGGCGGCCGCCAGCCTCCGCTGGTTCGAGGAACTCGCCGACCACGTCGACCGCCCGCCCCGCCGCTTCGCCTTCGACCTGCTCACCCGCAGCCGCCGCGTCACCCACGCCAACCTGCGGCTGCGCGACCCGGCCTTCACCGAAGCGGTCGAAGCCGACTTCGGCTGCCCACCCGGAACTCCGCCCATGTTCACGCCCTTCCGACTCCGCGGACTCACCCTGCGCAACCGGATCGTCGTCTCGCCCATGGACCTGTACGTCGCCGAGGACGGCGTACCCGGCGACTTCCACCTCGTCCACCTGGGCGCCAGGGCCCTCGGCGGCGCCGGACTCGTCATGACCGAGATGGTGTGCGTGAGCCCCGAGGGCCGCATCACCCCCGGCTGCTCCGGCCTCTGGACCGACGAGCAGGCCGACGCCTGGAGCCGGATCACCGCCTTCGCGCACGCCCAGGCGCCCGGCACGGCCATCGGCGTCCAGCTCGGCCACTCCGGCCGCAAGGGCTCCACCCGCCGCATGTGGGAGGGCATCGACCAGCCGCTGCCCGAGGGCAACTGGCCGCTCGTCGCCGCCTCCCCCCTCCCGTACCGGCCCGGCGTCAACCAGACCCCACGTGCCCTCGACCGCGCCGGACTCGCCGCCGTGCGCGAGGAGTTCGCGGCCGCCGCCCGCCGGGCCGCACGCTGCGACTTCGACCTCCTCGAACTCCACTGCGCCCACGGCTACCTGCTCTCCGGCTTCCTCTCCCCGCTCACCAACCACCGGACCGACGCCTACGGCGGAAGCCTCGACGCCCGGCTGCGCTTCCCGCTCGAAGTCTTCGACGCCGTACGGGAGGCGTGGCCCGACGACCGGCCCATGACCGTCCGCGTCTCGGCCACCGACTGGGCCGACGGCGGCACCACCGCCGAGGACGCCGTCACGATCGCCCGCGCCTTCGCCGCCCACGGCGCCGACGCCATCGACGTCTCCACCGGCCAGGTCGTCCCCGACGAGACCCCCGCCTACGGTCGCTCGTACCAGACCCCCTACGCCGACCGCATACGTGCCGCCACCGGCGTCCCCGTCGTCGCCGTCGGCGCCATCTCCTCCTGGGACGACGTCAACTCCCTGCTCCTGGCCGGCCGCGCCGACCTCTGCGCCCTCGCCCGCCCCCACCTCTACGACCCGCACTGGACCCTCCACGCCGCCGCCGAGCAGGGCTACGAAGGCCCCGCAGCGCCCTGGCCCGCCCCCTACCGCGCCGGCAGCCGCAGGCCCCCGACGGGCCGCCGCGACTGAAGCCCGTCCGGCGCGCCTGGACGCCCGCACATGTCGGTGCGACGCCGGAGCATGGTGCGGGAGTCCCTCCCCCCGTTGAATGAGGACATGACACAAAACAGGGGTGGGAAGGGTGCCGGGGCGGTCCTCGGCACGGCGACGGCCGCGACGGGACTGCTCGCGGGGGTGTGGTTCGCGTACGTCTGCTCGGTGATGCCGGCGCTGGCGCGGAGCGACGACCGGGTCTACGTCCAGGTGATGCGCGACATCAACGACGTCATCCAGAACCCGGCCTTCTTCGCCGTGTTCTTCGGCGCCCCGCTCCTGGCGGCCGTGGCCGCCTGGCAGCACCGCGCCGGCCGCGCCCGCCCCTGGACGCTCGCCGCCCTCGTCCTCGCCGTCGCGGTCTTCCTCGTCACCTCCGCCGCGAACGTCCCCCTCAACGACGCCCTCGCCTCGGCCCAGGACCCGACCGCCGCCCGCGCCGCCTTCGCGGGCCCCTGGGTCGCCTGGAACGCGGTCCGCGCAGTCCTCACGACAGCTGGGTTCGCCTGCCTGCTGCGGGCCCTGACCGTCCGCAACGCCCGCTAGTCTTCTGAGTCAGGAATTCTGTTCAGATGTATAGGCTTGCCCTATGGCACGTACGGGGCGGCCGAAGGCCGAGTTGATCCTGTCGGATAA
>NZ_JNWK01000104.1 GCF_000716445.1 Streptomyces wedmorensis | reverse complement strand
CCCCATATCCCCCCGTCCCCCCACCCCACCACCCGCTACACTGACGGCGGCGACCAGACCCCACCGGTCCATCGCCGTCCGCCTTCGTAGCTCAGGGGATAGAGCACCGCTCTCCTAAAGCGGGTGTCGCAGGTTCGAATCCTGCCGGGGGCACCGGGAAAGAGACCGCCTAGTGGCTTCACTGGGCGGTCTCTTTCGTGTGGGCCGTGTCGTGTGCGGCTGTTTTCGTTCGTGGGTGGCTGGTTTCTGGCGGGGGTGGTCGTGGATGGCTGAGGAAACGGGCGGGGCAGGGGCGTTGCCGTTCGTGGATGAGCACGTGGTGGAGGTGGAGGTCGGGGGCGAGGAGCTGTGGGGGCGGGTCGTCGGGGGCCTTGAGAGGTCGTTGTCGGGGGAGGGTGGAGCGCGGTACGCGCGGCTGGTGCGGGCTGAGCCGAGGGAGGCGGGTGGGCCGCGACCGCTCGCGGAGGGATCGGCGTACCCCGGGTTCAGGGTGGTGCGTGCCGTGCGGGGGAGGGAGCTGGCGCTCGCGGGGGCGCACCGGTTCTCGACGTACAGCCTGGTGTTCCGGATCGAGGACCTGGAGGACGGAAGGGCACGGCTGCGCGCCGAGACGAGGGCCGCGTTCCCGGGGATGGCGGGGCGGATCTACAGACTGCTCGTCATCGGCAGCGGCGGGCACGCCATCGGGATGCGGCGCATGCTCGCCGGCTACCGGAAGGGCTGAGGCGGCCGGGGACCAGGGCCACGGGGGTCAGCGGAGTTCTTCCGGGCAGGGGGTGCCGCGGGAGAGTTTGTAGGGGGCGGCGAGGCGGTAGACGCCGGCCTTGGGGGCGATGAGGGTGGTCCATTCGTCGCCCTCGACGTCGGCCTCGGTCTTGAAGAGGCAGCCGTTCTCGTTGGCGAAGACCTTGGGGAGTTCGGTGTCGGACTCCTCGCGGGCGAGCTTGGAGGCCTCGGTCTCCTGGGGGGCCTCGATCTTGTGGCCCTGGTCGTCGAGGAGGGCGAGCCAGGGGGAGTGCGGGACGCGGATGAGGACGCGGCCGGGCCGGTCGACGCGGATGACGACCTCGTTCTCCTCGGCGCTGAGCACCTGGGCGGGCGCGTCCGCCAGGGGCGTCGGGTTCTCGACCTCGTAGAGGCGCCAGTTGGCGTCGGACCAGACCTGCTTCAGGTACGGGAGGCCGCCCTCGACGAGTTCCGCCTCGCGTTCGGCGCCCGAGTCGGGGGCGCCGGTGGGCAGCACGACGTAGTGGACGGCCCAGCGGTCGAGCCAGTCCTGGTAGTTCACGGCGTTGAGGGTGTCGTCGTAGAAGAGCGGGTTGCGCTCCATGTCGGCCTGACGGTTCCAGCCCCGCGCGAGGTTGATGTACGGGCTGAGGGCGGAGGACTCGCGGTGACTGGAGGCCGGCACGACCTCGACGCGGGCCTTGCGGGCGTCGCGCACCTGGAGCTGGTTGACCAGCGGGGCGAGCTCGCGCGCCCAGGAGGCGTCCGGGGCGGTGCGGATGACGTCGTCGACGCCCTTGAAGCCGATCCAGAAGTTCAGCCCGGCGAAGGCGAGCAGGAGGGCGTACCACCGGCGTGAGCGGGGCGCCGTGTACGGCAGGGCGGCGAGCAGCACGACCCCGGCGAAGAGCATCGGCAGCCGCGAGATGTTCGAGCCGATCTGCGAGTCGATGAGCCAGGTGAGCAGCGTGCCGACCGTGTAGACGGCGGCGGCCGTGCGGACCGTGCGCCAGTCCGCCGGGACCAGCAGGAAGACGAGCACGCCGAAGAGCAGGGGCAGCGCCGTCGAGCCGAAGGCCATCGGCTGCGTCCCGGAGAAGGGGAAGAGCCAGGAGGACAGGGCGACGACGGCCACCGGGGCCAGGCCGAGGGCGTACGCGCCGGGGCGCCGCTTGTTGAGGAAGAGCGCCGCCGCCGCGATCCCGAGGAAGAGCCCGGCGACCGGGCTGCACGCGGTCGCGAGACCGGCGAGCGGGGCGGCGACAGCCGCCTTGGCCCAGCGTTTGCGGCGCCAGCGGTGCGGCCAGCAGAAGACGGCGGCGACCGCGCCGAGCGCGAACATCATGCCGAGACCGAAGGTGACCCGCCCCGACAGGGCGTTGCAGAGGAACGCGAAGACCGCCGCGACCGAGCAGGTCAGCGGATTGCGGACCGCCGGCACCCGGACCAGGATCAGCGCGGTCAGCGCGGCCGACAGCGTGCCGGCGACCATCATCGTGCTGCGGACGCCGAGCAGCGACATCAGATACGGCGAGACGACGCTGTACGAGACGGGGTGCATCCCGCCGTACCAGGCCAGGTTGTACGCGGAGTCCGGGTGCCGTCCGACGAACTCGGCCCACGCGTCCTGTGCGGCCAGGTCTCCCCCGCTGTTCGCGAAGAAGTAGAACCACAGGACGTGGGTGAGTGCGGCGAGGCCGGTGGCCGCCATGACCGTGTAGCGGCGCTTACGCCGCGGAGCGGGTGCCGGCGGCGGCGTCGAGGCGGGTGCGGGGGCGGGCCGCTGGGTCGGAAGCACTATTCGCTGGAGCGAAGAGCGCCCGGTATCGCTGCCGGTGCCGGGGCCGCGGTCGGCGTCACCGGCATCGGCGTCACGGGCTTCGCCGGCTTCGCGTGGGTCACGCGTCTCACGGTAGACGTCGGGGTCGGAGTCCGCGCGGTCGGAGCGTGTCGGCTCTTGGTGGACGGGGTCGGGGTCCGCGCGGTCGGCGCGTGTCGGCTCGGCGGTGGTCACTGCGGCCCTTTCCCGTGCTTCCCGTCTCGCTGCTCGCTTCTCGCGTGGTTCACGCGCGCATCTCGTCCCCCGGAGACGCTAACAGCCGGGCGCCCCGGGGATCCGGGGCGCCCAGCCGATCAGGTGGTGCGCCTCAGCCCAGTCGCGTGAGCTTCTTGTCGAAACCGGGCTCCACCAGGTCCGACCCGAGGGCGACCGGGGAGCTGACCTTGCCGGCGCCGGTGCCGATGGAGACCTGGCCGATGATGTCGCCCGCCTTGCCCGAGTGCGGGACGACCTTGCCGCCGTCGGTGAGCTCCAGCTTCACCTGGAGGCCCGGCCAGCCGATCGCCTTGAGCTCCTTGGTGGCCACGACCTCGGTGCGGCCGCCGAGACCGTCGTCGATGTAGCCGAGGACCTGCCCCTTCTTGACGACGGCGGCGGAGGTGACGTCCTTCTGGGCCGCCTGGATCAGCTTGAGGCTGTTGTCGATGGCGAGCTGCAGCTTGTCGTTGAGCAGCTTGGCGTCCTTCGCCCCCATGACGATGCCGAGGATGCGGCGGTTCTTGCCGTCCACCACGGTGTTCGCCGACCAGAGCAGGTTGCCGCCGGCGGGCGTGGACGAGCCGGTCTTGATGCCGTTGACACCGTCGTGGAGCAGGATGTTGTTGTTGTTCTCGATCCGGCCGGGGATGCCGTCGACCGTCATGTTCGGCATGTTCACGATCTCGCGGAACACGTCGAACTGCATGACCGCCTTCGCCAGCCTCAGCTGGTCCTGCGGGGTCGACATGGTGGTGTCGAGCAGGCCGGACGGGTCGGTGTAGACGGACTGGGTCATGCCCAGGTCCTTGGCGGCGGCGTTCATCTTCTCGACGAACGCGGCCTCGGAACCGGCGTCCCAGCGGGCGAGCAGCCGGGCCACGTTGTTCGCGGAGGGGACCATCAGGAGCTCCAGGAGCTCGCGCTCCGTGTAGACCTGGCCCTCCTTGACCGCCGCCGTCGACTCGTGTGCCGCGCCCGCCTGCTCGGCGGCCTTCTTGTCGATCGTGATCTCGGGACCGCCCGCCTTCCCCTTGATCGGGTGGTCGCGGAGGATCACGTACGCCGTCATCGTCTTCGTGACGCTGGCGATCGGGGCCGGCGTCTGCGGCCCGTACTGGCCCATGGAGCCGACGCCCTCGACCTCGATGGCGCCCTGGCCCTCGTTGGGCCACGGCAGGTCGAGCGCGCCGCCCTGGAAGGTGAAGGTCGGTGCGGCCGAGAGGGTCAGGACGGGCGCGGGCAGCGGCCTTACCATCTGCACGATCGCAAAGACGATCAGCATGAGCAGCACCAGCGGGGTCCAGATCCGGACCCGTCGCACGGTCGTCCGCACGGCGCTCGGCGCCGGCGGCGGCGTGTTCGTCAGCTCCGCGAGCAGGTCGAGCGGCGGCAGCGGCGGCAACGGCTGCTGCCGGGTCCGCTCCGGCTCCGCGAGCGCGGCGGGCGGCACGTCGGCCCGCTCCGCGGGCGCGGCGGGCTTGGCGGCCGCGGGTGCCTGGGCCGGGGACGGCGCCGAGGGAGCCGCCGGGGACGGACGCGACGGCGCCGAGGGAGCCGCCGGGGCCTGCCGCGCCGCCCGCGCCTCCTCCGCCTTCCGCTCGGCGGGGATGTCCGGCCGCAGCGGCAGGAAGGTGCTGGTGCGCTCGCTGTCGGCGTCCGCCGCCAGGCCGGGCGGAAGCTTCAGCGCGGTCGTCGGCTGGTCCACGGCGGGCGCGGCCGGCGGGCGGACCATCTTGAACATGGTCGTCGGCTGGTCGACGGGCTCGTCGGGGGCGGGGGCGGAGGCGGGCGCGGGCGCGTCGTCGGCCGGCTCGGCCGGCGCTTCCGCCGCCGGCTCGGCCACCGGCTTGACCGCCGGCTCGCCCGCCGAAGCCTTCGCCGGCTCCTCGGCGGCCTTCGCGGCAGCGTCCGACTTCCGGGCGGCGAACCACGACGCGGCGGAAGCCTCGGCCGCGGTCCGGTCCTCGTCGGCCGCCTTGTCCTCGACGGCGGCCCGGTCCTCGACCGGCTCCTCGTCGCCCTCGTCGTCCACCTCGGGCTCGGGCTCGTCCTCGGGGTCGTCGTCCTCGGGGTCGTCGCCGGGCTCGGGCTCGTCGGCCTCGGGCTCGTCGGCCGGCTCGTCCGCCGGGTCGTCGGCCTCAGGAGCGTCGCTGTCGACCTCAGGAGCGTCCTCAGGGGCCTCGGGGGCCTCAGACGCCCCGGACGCCTCAGAGGTCCCCGCCGCGGCCCCACCGTCCGCCTCAGGCGCGGCCGCACGGTCAGCGGTGGCCATCCAGGCCGTCACGGCCGCCTTCAGGCGCGCGCTCTCCGGCTCCGACTCGGCGCCAGAGGCCCCGGAGGCCTCGGGGGCCTCGGCGGTCCCGGGGGTCTCGGCGGTCCCGGAGGTCTCGGCGGTCCCGGAAGCGGAAGTCTCCGTCACGACGTCCGCAGCGGATTCCGTCCCGGCGTCCTTCGCGGATTCCGTCCCGGCGTCCGCCGACTCCGTCACGTCGTCCGCCTGGCGCGGCGCGTCGTCCTCCGGAGTTCGGGGTGCCAGGGTCTTGAATACGGCGGTGGGTTGGTCGACCTGGACCCGTGCGGCGGGCTCGGACGACGAAGGCTCTGACTCGCGGAGTACGGAAAGCCGCGGATCCCGGCCGCCGCCCGGGGTCACCGTCTCCTGCGACGACCCCTGCTGCTCCGCCCTGTCGGGGGACTCGCCCGCCACCGTGCCTCCTCCATGCGTCATGCGTACGTCCGAACCGTCTACCAGTGTCCTGTGTGAACCCCTTGGCTCCCGTGCTAGACGAGAACGACATACCTACTGGTTCCCGGATGAACCACCCGGGCACTCTCGACAGATGAATGTGAGAGGGGTCACCCTGTCATTCATCCACGCGGGGAGGCATGGATGGGCAGGAGCCGCAGAACCATTCCGGAAGAGCTTCTGCTGCTCGCTCTGGACCCGACCACGGGTACCACAGCGCAGCCGCAGTCGCTCGACCTCGGTCTGGCCGGAGCACAGCTAGTGGAGCTGGCGCTGGCAGGCCGGATAGCCCCTGACGGGGATCGTATCGCCGTGGTGATGCCACGGCCGACCGGAGATCCGACACTGGACTCCGCACTGGAGCTGCTGCGCAGGCGCGGCAGCCCGGTCCGGGCCGTCCACTGGATCGGCGGGCCCCGACTGGGGCTCCGTCAGACGTATCTCTCGCATCTGGAGCGATGCGGCATGGTGCATGCCGTGGAGACCCAGATGTGCGGGGTGTTGCCGACGACTCGCTACCAGGCGACGGACACGGCGATCAGTCGGGAGATCCGTTCCCGGCTGGACAGTGCGATCCGCACCGGCGTACCGCCGGACCCGCGGACCGCGGCGCTTGCCGCGCTGGCCCACGCGGTCGGTCTCGGCAAGCACCTCTACCCCGGCAACGAAGGACGGTCGTCGCGGTCCCGGCTGCGCGACCTGATCCGGCACGACCCGATGGGCGGCCTCGTGGCGCACGCCGTGATGGACGTCCAGAACGGTGCCGCGGCGCCACCACGCCGCGCGCCGGCCGCGGGTGTTCCGGCGCAGCCGCGGGGCGGCATGGCCCGCGCGGCCGTGCACTGATCCACCGCGTGCCCGGGCCTGTCCGATCCTGATCCGCCGGACAGGCCCCGGCCGCACACCACGTACCAACCCGGGAGCCGCACGCGTGTGCGGGGCGGTCTGGACGGCCGTCCCGCACACGTGTGTTGTCGTCGTTTCCCAGCGCACACCCGGCCATTGGTGGCAGTCTGCCAAGCGGTAGATACTCACAGCTACGCAGCAGACCAGCCGGAGGTGCAGTTTCCGTGGCGTCCAACGTCAACCCCACCGTCAGGCGACGCCGATTGGGCCAGGAGCTGCGCAAGCTCCGCGAGGCGAAGAACATGACGGCCGAACAGGTCGCCGAGCGCCTCCTCGTCTCCCAGTCCAAGATCAGCCGACTGGAGAACGGCCGCCGCTCCATCAGCCAGCGCGACGTGCGCGACCTCTGCGGGGTCTACGAGGTCGAGGACGAACGCATGGTCGACTCCCTCATGCAGATGGCCAAGGACTCCCGCCAGCAGGGCTGGTGGCACGCCTTCGGTGACATCCCGTACAGCGTGTACATCGGTCTGGAGACGGACGCGGAGAGCCTGCGGATGTACGAGTCGCAGATCATCCCGGGGCTGCTGCAGACTCCCGCGTACGCGGAGGCCGTGATCTCCGGCGCGATGCCGGAGTCGACGCCGGCGGACATCGAGAAGCGGGTCACCGTGCGCACCCGCCGCCAGGAGCGGATCCGGGACGAGGAGCGGCCGCTGCGACTGTGGGCGGTGATCGACGAGGGTGCGCTGCACCGGATCGTGGGCAGCCGGCAGTTGATGGTGCAGCAGCTGGAGCACCTGATCGAGCAGTCGCACCTGCCGCACGTCACCGTGCAGGTGATCCCGTTCGAGATGGGCGCGCATCCGGGGATCAGCGGGCAGTACTCGATCCTGGAGTTCCCCGACACCTCGGACTCCAGCGTCGTGTACATCGAGGGCGTGACGAGCGACCTGTACCTGGAGAAGGCGCAGGACGTCGGCAAGTACAGCGTCATGTACGAGCACCTCAGGGCGCAGGCGCTGAACGTGGACCAGACCCGCGAGTTCATCGCGAAGATGGCCAAGAAGCACGCCCAGGGCTGACTCCGGGTCGACCGGGGCAGGCACGGTACACCCCGTGATCGCTCCCACGGAAGTCCAGTTGGAATATGCCACCCGGTCGTGTGAACGCCGGTCCCGACCGGCGGGACCGGCGAGTAGCGTCGATCACGCCGGCAAGAACGTCGGCTCGACAAACCCACTGGCAGAACCGGAGTTGAGCAGAATGGCGATCATCCAGGGTGCGACCGACACGTGGACCAAGTCCTCCTACTCGGGTGGGAACGGAGCCTGCGTCGAAGTGAAGTCCCCGGTCATGGCCGCGATCGCGGTGCGGGACTCCAAGGCCCCCGAGGGCCCGTCCATCAACTTCGGACCGGGATCGTGGAACGTCTTCGTCGGCGAGGTGAGCACCGGGGCCCTCTGAGCCCCGTGCACGCACGACGTCACCAGCAGTACCTGAAGAGCCCTCTCGTCCGGTCCGCCGACCTGGCCGAGGGGGCTCGGTCGTTCTCGGGAGCGGTCAGCGCAGCTGGTCCACGTACAGGTCCGTGCCGGGGACGGTGGGGATGAAGGGGGCGACGAGTTCGACGCGGGCGGTGTCGGAGGCGAGGGTGTCGAGGTCGGCGAAGTGGTCGGCCCAGCAGTGGCGGGGGTCTTGTTCGAGGAACCAGAGGAGGGTGAGGCGGGTCTCGACGCCTTCGACCTGTTTGACGTAGGTCATGCGGTCGCCGGGGAGGGGGGTGGGGCGGAAGACGGTGACCATCGCGGCCGGGGAGCCGGTGAGCCGGCGGGGCAGGTCGTGGGTGCGGAGGCGGTCGAGGAGTCGTACCCGGGCTTCGGGGCCTTCGGTGTCGACGACCTGGAGGACGAGGCCGGCGTAGGGGTGGTCGAGGGCGTGGAAGTCGCGGGGGCCGGCGGCGCCGTCGCGGTAGACGGTCGCCGCGTGGTCCTGGAAGGACGTGAAGACGTGGGTGCGGCTCTGGTGGACGCGGCCGTCGCGGTTGAGCCGCTTGTTGATGCCGACGGTCCACTTCATGTGGTCGTCGTAGCGGCCGTCGGTGATCCAGTAGGTGGAGAGGTAGCAGCCGGCGGTGACGGGCTGGGCGACGGCGGACTTCTCCGGGCGGCGCAGTTCCTGGAGGTCGCGGGTGGCGACCCAGCGGCGGCCGGCGTACATCCAGGGCATGGCCATGGCGCCCGCGTAGTAGTGGTCGTCCTCGTACCAGCGGTTGTACGCGTACTCCTGGCCCGGATGCGGTTCGACCATGGTGATCAGCGCGTGGCCGGGGCGCACGCCGTACGGTCCGACGGACGCCAGTTCCGCGTAGGTCTCGCTGCGGGTCTCCTCGCTCACTCTCGTACCCCTTCCCAAGTCGGTGACGGAGACCTACTCTGACGGACCGTCAGATACTTGGCCAGGGTCGAGGAGGGTCCGGATGCTGCTCCAGGGGAAGACGGTCGTCGTGTCGGGGGTCGGCGCGGGGCTCGGACACCGGATCGCCGAGACGGTGGTGCGGGACGGCGGGAACGCGGTGCTCGGCGCCCGTACGGCGGCCAACCTCGCCAAGTCCGCCGCGGAGATCGACCCGGAGGGGCGGCGGACGGCGTACCGGGCCACGGACATCACCGACGAAGGACAGTGCGGGGCGCTGGCCGCGCTGGCCGTCGAGCGGTTCGGGGGGATCGACGCGGTCGTGCACGTCGCCGCCTGGGACTCCTATTTCGGGGGCCTGCAGGACGCGGACTTCGCGACCTGGCAGGCGGTCCTGGACGTCAACCTGCTCGGCACGCTGCGGATGACCCGGGCCTGCCTGCCGGCACTGAAGGAGGGCGGGGGTTCGGTGGTCCTGATCGGGACGCAGTCGGCGGTGGCGGCGCCCACGCAGGTCCGGCAGGCGGCGTACGCGGCCTCCAAGGGGGCGCTGACCTCGGCGATGTACTCGCTCGCGCACGAGCTGGGGCCGCACCGGATCCGGGTCAACACGGTGCTGCCGGGGTGGATGTGGGGACCGCCGGTGCAGGCGTACGTCCGGTTCGCCGCGCACACCGAGGGGGTGCCGGAGGCCGACGTCCTGGCCCGGCTCACCGAGCGGATGGCACTGCCGGAGCTCGCGACGGACGGCGACGTGGCCGAGGCGGCCGCCTTCCTCGCCTCGGACCGGGCGCGGGCGATCACGGGCCAGTCGCTGCTGGTCAACGCGGGCGAGCTGATGCGCTGACAGACTCCAGGACATTCACATCCATGAACAAGGGTCAGTAAGCAGAACGATTTTACTCGCCCTTGACCCTCCCTTGCATTGTCGCGCCCTCACAACTCCCCACACGATGAACCGCGTTCACAAGACGGACCGGTTCTCATGGAGGGGCGCAATGAACAGTCTCGACTGGGTCGTGCTCATCGGCTACTTCGGCGTGATGGTCGCGATCGGCGTCTGGTCCCACAAGCGGGTGGACACCGTCTCCGACTTCTTCACCGCCGGCGGCCGGATGCCCTGGTGGCTCTCCGGCATCTCGCACCACATGTCGGGATACAGCGCGGTGATGTTCACCGGATACGCGGGCATCGCCTACACCTACGGCGTCACGTCCTACGTGACCTGGTCCTTCCCCATCGCCATCGGCATCGCGATCGGCGCCCACCTCTTCGCACCCCGCCTGAACCGCCTCCGCTCCCGCCTCCGGGTCGCCTCCCCGCTCGAATACCTCAAGGACCGCTACGACCTGCCCACCCAGCAGGCCCTCGCCTGGTCCGGCGTCCTCCTGAAGATCGTCGACGTCGGCGCCAAATGGGCCGCCATCGCCACCCTGCTCTCCGTCTTCACCGGCATCTCCCTCAACCAGGGCATCCTCATCACCGGCGTCGTCACCGGGATCTACTGCACCGTCGGCGGCCTCTGGGCCGACGCCCTCACCGAACTCGGCCAGTTCGTCATCCAGTTCCTCGCCGGCATCGCGATGCTCGTCGCCGTCCTCGGCGAGCTCGGCGGGTTCAGCGCGCTGTGGACCGTGTGGGACCGGCCCGAGCTCCACGGCCACACCGCGCCTACCGCCGGCCCCTACACGCTGACGTTCCTCCTCGCGTACCTCTTCATCAAGACCTTCGAGTACAGCGGCGGCATGTGGAACCAGGCCCAGCGCTACATGGCCACCCCGTCCGCCCGCGAGGCCACCCGCTCCGGCCGCCTCTCCGCCGTGCTCTGGTTCGTCTGGCCGCTCGTCCTCTTCTTCCCCATGTGGTGCGCGCCGCTGCTCGTCGACCCGAAGAAGCCCGACGGCTCCGACGCGTACGCCCTCATGACCGAACAGCTACTGCCGCACGGCCTCCTCGGCCTCGTCGTCGTCGGCTTCTTCTCGCACACCATGGCCATGTGCTCCTCCGACGCCAACGCCATCGCGGCCGTCTTCACCCGCGACATCGCCCCCGTCCTCAGCAAGGCGGCACGGAGCTGGACCCAACAGGCCGGACTGCTCGCCGCACGCTGGTCGACGATCGCCTTCCTCGCCCTGTCGATGGCCGTCGCCACCCAGGTCAACTCCCCCACCTTCAAGGACATCATCACCGTCGTCATCAAGTGGGTGGCCGGCCTCATGGGCCCCATCGCCATCCCCTTCATGCTCGGCCTGCTGCGCACCTTCCGGAAGTCCGGCCCCACCGCCGCCCTCGTCTCCTGGGCCGCCGGACTCTTCGTCTTCTGGCTCACCAACTACGGCCTCGACGGCGTCGAACTCCAGATCCAGATCGTCTCCCCGCTCGCCACCTCCCTCGTCCTGTACGTCCTCATCGGCCTGATCAAGCCGGAGGACACCCCCGAGCGGGACGCGCTCCTGGACCGGATCGGGTCGGACGGGGACGGCGCCTCCACCATCCCCGCCCAGGCCGGCGAACGGGCCGAACAGCCCCGGGGGTGAACGGTCGAAGCCGGCTGCGGGAGGCCGCGAGGACCGGGCTCGTCGCGGAGGCCGCGGCCCCGCGGCCCGCGAGGACCGGGCGTCAGGCCCTCGGGTAGCGCGCCAGCCAGCCCGGTGCGGACTCGGCCGCGGTGTGGAGGGCGGCGCCCTGCGTCATCTCCATCGAGAAGTCGTCCGCCAGCTCCAGAACCGTCGCACGGCCCTCCAGATCGGCCAGCCAGGCCGGCGGGAGGGCCGTCTCGCCGTGCAGGACGCCGAGCAGCGCGCCGGTGAGCGCGCCGGTCACGGCGGACGGACCGTCGTGGTTCACCGCGAGCCGCAGCCCCTGCCGGACGTCCTCGCCGACCAGCGCGCAGTACACGGCCGCCGCCAACTGCCCCTCGGCCCGGTCCTCGCCGGCCCCGAGAGCGGCGACGCGCTCCGCGTCCGGCGCCCCCTCCCGTACGGCTCCGAGGGCGCGGGCCAACGCCTCGGAGACCGGCTCGTGCCCCGGGCGCACCGCCACCTGCTCCACCGCCCGGGCGACCGCCGCCTCCATGTGCGCCCCGCGCGCGAGACCGTGGACGACGACGGCGAAGGCGCCCGACGCGAGCGTGGCCGCCGGGGCGCCGTGCGTCTGCGCCGCGCACTCGACGGCGAGCTGGCAGACGAGCTGCGGCTCCCAGCCGACGAGCAGCCCGAACGGCGCCGAGCGGACCAGCGCGCCCGAGTCGGCGGCGTCCGGGTTCTTCGGCTTGTCGAGAGTGCCGAGCCGCTCGTCGCCGAGGCCCGTGAGGCAGGCGCGGGGCGGGTTCCGGCGGGTGTAGAGCCACTCCTCGCAGGCGAGCCAGCCGTTGTCCTTGCGGCGCTCGTCGGGACCCCAGTCGCGCTGGGTGGCCGCCCACCGCAGATGGGCCCGGTGGACATCGGTCGGCGGATGCCAGGCGCCGATGTCCCGGCGGACCTGCGCCCGGATCAGGCCGTCCACCGTGAACAGGCTCATCTGCGTCGCGGCGGTGACGGCACCGCGGCGGCCGAACGCGGGGACCGGGTCGCCGAGTCCGTCAGGTCCGTGGGCCTCCCGCAACTCCGCGAGCGTACGCCCCTCCGCCCCCGCGCCCAGTGCGTCGCCGAGCGCCCCGCCCAGCAGACAGCCCCGCACCCTCGCCCGGAAGTCCTGCTGTTCTGCACGGCCCCAGACGGCTGCGGCGGTCGTTGCCACGACGTGCCCTCCCCCGGTCGGCGGATCTCCCTCGCCGCACTGTAATCGACCGTCTCCGCCCGTCCCGTGGCCACAACGTTATGCGTTCCGACTCCCCCCAGACCCCTTTTGCCCGCTTTCCCCCTGCGGGCCTCCGCCCCCCACCCGCCGTGTGGGCAATCGTCCCGCTGGGGCGGGACGGGTGGGCACACGGGACGGCGCCCTCGGCGGCGCCTCCGCCCCCTGAGCCCTGACCCGCACCACTGGGTCGGCGCGCACCGGGTGCGGGTTCAGGCGCGGAAGCCTGGGCCCGGCAAGGGGCGCCGTCCGTTGTGCCCACCCGTTCCGCCC
>NZ_JNWK01000103.1 GCF_000716445.1 Streptomyces wedmorensis | reverse complement strand
CCCGCGGGGATGGTCCCGGCCCTGCCTCCTAACCTGGCAGGTGTCGAGTCTGCTCCCCGCACCCGCGGGGATGGTCCCTGGACCCGGATGAACGCGATCGGCCTGGCGACCTGCTCCCCGCGCCCGCGGGGATGGCCCCGACGTGATCCGACACCTCATGGTCGTCGGCTCCTGCTTCCCGCACCCGCGGGGATGGTCCCGAGGCGCGCGCTCTGGAAGACCGGCCGCCGCCCTGTTCCCCGCACCCCCAGGGATGGTCCTGGCCCGGAGGTGGAGACCTCGGGCCGTGTGGATCTGTTCCCTGTTGCCTGTTGCCTGTGGGATGGTCTTTCGCCTGTTGTGGGGTTCAGGGGGGGCTTAAATGTTCGTCACATTACGCGGTCGTTTGCCTGCTCGGGGTCTGTTCTGCGTAAGTTCGTGGAGAGCTCTGGATCTTGTGGTGTTCGGGTCTTTGGTGTCTGTGTCGGGGTGTATTTATCTGGCATGGCGCGTGTGGGGGAGGGCCGGTTAGGCCTTCGGTGCAGGCTTGATGGTCCGGTGCTGGTGTTGTGGGGGAAGTACGACCGGGATTCGGATGGGTGGCTGCCGTTGTGGCAGCACATGGACGACAGTGCGGCTGTGGCGGGGTTGCTGTGGGACGAGTGGGTTCCCGCGCAGGTCCGGCGGCTGATCGCTGAGGTCTTGCCGGGGGGTGAGGTGGACGGGCGGCGGCTGGTGAGGTGGCTGGCCGCGGTGCATGACATCGGGAAGGCCACGCCCGCGTTCGCCTGTCAGGTGGAGGCGTTGGCCGACCGGATGCGGGATGTGGGCCTGTCGATGCGGTCGCTGCGGGAGATGGGTGCCGATCGCAGGATGGCGCCGCACGCTTTGGCCAGCCAGGTGCTGCTGGGGGAGTGGCTGGAGGAGGCCTGTGGCTGGGCGCCGGAACAATGTGATCAGTTCTCGGTCGTCGTGGGCGGGCACCACGGCGTGCCGCCCGAGCACGGGCAGATCAGCGCGTTGGACAACCGCGGGCACCTGCTGCGCTCGGCGGGGGCGAGCCGGCCGCTGTGGCGGCGGGTGCAGAGCGAGCTTTTGGAGGCGTGTGCCGAGGAGTTCGGAGTGCGCGACAGGCTCGGGCAGTGGCGGGAGGTGCGGCTGCCGCAGCCGGTGCAGGTGCTTGTGACCGCGCTGGTGATCGTCGCGGACTGGATCGCGAGCAACCCGGAGCTGTTCCCGTACTACCCGCAGGATGTGCCGCGCAGCAGTGCCGAGCGTGCGGCGGCCGCGTGGCGGGGGCTGGACCTGCCGGCGCCGTGGCAGCCGGCGGAGCCGCCCGCGGACGTGCAGGAGTTGTTCGGCTCCAGGTTCGCCCTGCCCAAGGGCGCGCGGGTGCGTCCTGTGCAGGCGGCCGCGGTCGAGCTGGCCAGGTCGATGACGGCGCCGGGGCTGATGGTGATCGAGGCGCCGATGGGGGAGGGGAAGACGGAGGCCGCGCTGGCCGTGGCGGAGGTCTTCGCCGCCCGGTCCGGGGCCGGGGGAGTGTTCTTCGCCCTGCCGACCATGGCCACCGGCAACGCGATGTTCCCCCGGCTGCTGAAATGGCTGAAGAAGCTGCCGTCCCTGGAGGGCCGGCGTCACTCGGTGCTGCTCGCCCACTCCAAGGCCGCGCTGAACGAGGAGTACACCGACCTGATGAAGGGGGCCGGGAAGGTCGCCGCCGTCGACCTGGACGCCGAGCCGCAGCCTCAGCGGCCGGCTACGGGGGTCCGCGAGGCGCTGGCGGAACTCGTCGCCCACGTGTGGCTGAGGGGCCGGAAGAAGGCGATGCTGTCCTCCTTCGTGGCCGGGACCGTGGACCAGCTGCTGTTCGCCGGGCTCAAGAGCAAGCACCTGGCGCTCAGGCACCTGGCGCTCGCGGGCAAGGTCGTCGTCATCGACGAGGCACACGCCTACGACACGTATATGGGCGCGTATCTCGACCGGGTCCTGTCGTGGCTGGGCGCCTACCGGGTGCCGGTGGTCATCTTGTCGGCGACTCTTCCCGCAGCCCGCCGCCGCCAGCTCGTCGAGGCCTACGCGCGTGCGGGTGTAGGCGGTGTCACGGAACGGGAGGCGTTCGACGCTGTCGCCTCGGCGGGAGCCTACCCGCTGCTGACGGCGGTCGCGCCGGGCGGAACCCCGCTCGTGCGGTGTCCCGGGGCGTCGGGCCGCGGTGTCCAGGTACGGCTGGAACGCCTCGACGACGATCCCGAGGTCCTTACGGACAGACTGGATGAGGAGTTGCGCGACGGCGGGTGCGCGCTGGTGGTGCGCAACACCGTGAGCCGGGTACTGGAGACGGCACGCGTGCTGCGGGAGCGGTTCGGCGACGACGACGTCACCGTGGCGCACGCCCGTTTCCTCGACCTGGACCGTGCGGCCAACGACAAGGAACTCCTGCGGCGGTTCGGACCGCCCGGAGAGGCGACCGGCCGCCCCCGGGGCCGGCACATCGTGGTCGCGAGCCAGGTCGCCGAGCAATCCCTCGATGTGGACTTCGACCTCCTGGTCACCGACCTGTGTCCGGTGGACCTGCTGCTTCAGCGCATGGGACGCCTGCACCGCCACCCGCGCGGCGAAGGTCAGACGGAGCGTCCCGCTGGTCTGCGCGAGCCGCGGTGCCTGGTGACCGGAGCCGACTGGACGAGGACCGTGCCTGAGCCGGTGCGGGGCTCGGCCACCGTGTACGGAAAGTACCTGCTGCTGCGTTCGGCCGCCGTCCTGCTCCCGCATCTCGAAGGGGCGGATCCTGCTCCCGTGCGGCTGCCGCAGGACATCAGCCCGCTCGTGCAGGGCGCCTACGCCGGCGGGCAGATCCCGCCCGAGGGATGGGCCGGGGCGATGGACGAGGCCCGGGCCGGGCACGAGGAGCACTGCGCCGACCAGGCCAGGCGAGCGGCGACCTACCGGCTGGACGATGTGCGCAAGGCCGGGGAGCCGCTCATCGGATGGGTGGCCGCGGGCGTGGGCGATGCGGATGACACCCCTGAGGGGCGGGCGCAGGTCCGCGATACCCGTGACGGCCTCGAGGTCCTGGTCGTGCAGCGGCGCGCTGACGGGACGATGACGACCGTGCCCTGGCTTGGCGAGGACCGGCGAGGCAGACAGCGGGGCGGGCTGGAACTGCCGTGGGACCAGGTACCGCAACGGCGGGCCGCGCGTACGGCGGCGGCATGCGGACTGCGGTTGCCCGTGCAGTTCTCGTACCAGGAAGTGATGAGCCGGGCCATCGCTGAGCTTGAGGAACTGTATGTACCGGCCTGGCAGTCGAAGGACAGTCCCTGGCTCGCCGGCCAGCTGATTCTCGCTCTGGACGAGGAGTGTCAGACCCAGCTGGCAGGCTTCTCGCTCCGGTACTCCAAGACGGAGGGACTTGAGGTGACCCGTGTCTGAGACCAGTGGGACGAGCCAGGCGGGCGCAGGCCCGTTGTCGTTCGACCTGACGGACCGCCCGTGGATCAGAGTGCTCCAACGAGACGGGCAGGAGGACGAACTTTCGTTACGTGAGGTCTTTGCGCGCGCGGCTGGTATCCGCAGGATCGCGGGCGATCTGCCCACGCAGGAGTTCGCCCTGACACGGCTCCTCCTCGCCCTCGCCCATGACGCCCTGGACGGTCCGAAGGACATCGAGCACTGGGCGCGGCTGTGGAACGACAAGGACTGCTTCGCGCCCGTGGGGGACTATCTCGACTTCCACCGGGGATCGTTCGACCTGCTCGACGCTCAGGCGCCGTTCTTCCAGACCGCCGGGCTCAGAACAGCGAAGGATGAAATCTCCTCGCTCAACAGGATCGTGGCCGACGTGCCCAACGGCGAGCCGTTCTTCTCCGCACGCCCCCCGGGTGTCGAACGGCTGAGCTTCGCAGAAGCCGCCAGGTGGGTGGTGCACGCCCACGCGTATGACACTTCCGGCATCAAGAGCGGTGTGGTCGGCGACGAGCGCGCCAAGGGCGGAAAGGTCTACCCCCTGGGCGTGGGCTGGGCCGGGAACCTCGGCGGAGTGTTCGTCGAAGGCGGCGACCTGCGCGAGACCCTACTGCTCAACCTCATCGCCGCAGACACCCCGGGTCTCGTGTCCGCTACGGACGACCGGCCGGCGTGGCGACGGGAGCCGACCGGGCCCGGGGGCGCGCAGCGGACCGTGACCGGGCCACGTGACCTGTACACATGGCAGAGCCGCCGCCTGCGGCTGCACGCCGATACCGACGGCGTGCACGGAGTTGTCCTGGGCTATGGTGATCCGCTCCCTGCGCGCGATATGCACCCGCACGAGCCGATGACGGCCTGGCGTCGCAGCCAGGCACAGGAAAAGAAGCACGGCAGCAAGGCCCCCATCTACCTGCCGCGCGAGCACGATCCCGCGCGTTCGGCGTGGCGGGGTGTCGCCTCCCTGGTGGCCGACCGCCACCAGGCGACAAAGGGCGCTGACGGTGTCCTGCTGTCCCTGCGACCGGGCGTCCTCGAATGGGTCGCCCGCCTCGTCACGAGCCGGAAACTGCGCCGCGGCTTCCTCGTGCGGGCCAGGACCATCGCCACCGTCTACGGCACACAGCAGTCCGTCGTCGACGAAGTCGTCGACGACCATCTGACGATGGACGTGGTCCTCCTGGACCAGCAGGACCGCGAGTACGCACAGCAGGCGATCGACGCGGCCGGCGACGCCGACGAAGCGGTCAAGACGCTCGGCGACCTCGCGACCGACCTGGAACGTGCCGCAGGCTCGGAGAACGAGGGCCGCCGTGACGTCGCACGGGACCGCGCCTTCGGCGAGCTCGAGGGCCCCTACCGGACGTGGCTCGCCGCCCTGGGCTCGGCCGACGACCCCCACGAGCAGCGTGCCGTATGGCAACAGACGGCGTACGGGATCGTCCTGCGGCTCGGCAGACAGCTGGTCGCCGACGCGGGAGACCTCGCCTGGACAGGCCGCACCGTTGCCTCCAAACACGGCAGCCTCTGGCTCAACTCCGCCCTGGCCGAACGATGGTTCACCGCACGCCTGCGCACGTGCCTGGGCCAGTCCTCCCCGTCCGACAGCCCGTCCGACCCGGCCGCGGCGCAGGAGATCTATTCAGAGGTGCATGCATCATGACCACCACAACGGCCCTGGTACCGGTGCACAAGCTGGTCTCCGACCTCGCCCACCAGCGCATCGGCGCTTGGCAGCGCGGCTACACCACCGACCAGGCCAAGGCCGTCGCCGCCCGCGCCCGGCTCAGCCGCGAAGCAGGCAAGACCGCGGCACAGGTGTTCGACCTGTGGGACCTGGTCGACCTCGACGCACTGCAACAGGCTCGTGCCGACGGACGCCCCCTGAGCGAAGCGGAGCTGGAGCGGGCCGAAGAAGCCCTGCTCATGGCCTTCACCCTCTGGGCTCTGCACCAGCAGTCACGCAGCACAGGCGTACACCAGCTGAACAAGAACGGCTCGCCCCGGGGCCTGGGCTCCGCGGTGCGGCGCCTGATGCCGGCCAGTGAGATCGACGACGCGCTGCTCAAGCGCCTCGTACGGGCAGGAAAGGCATCCGACCTGCCCACTCTTGCCCAGCGACTGCGCGACATCGTCCTGCTTCTGCGCCGGGCAGACGCGCCCCTGGACTACGCCCTGCTCGCCGGCCAGCTCTACCAGTGGCAGTGGCCCGGTGGCACGGACGCGGTCCGCACCGCCTGGGGCCGCTCCTTCCACGCCTGGCGCGAGAAAGACGACAAGACGGCGCAGGAGCCGCAGGCAGGTGCCTGAGCGCCGCCACCGCCGATCGCACCGCCCCCGTACCACTCTCGACCCCACTGACAAGGACGTTTCGTGAACCAGCTCTTCCTGGACGTACACGCGCTGCAGACCGTCCCGCCGAGCAACCTCAACCGGGACGACACCGGCGCCCCCAAGACCGCCGTCTACGGAGGAGTGCCGCGCGCCCGCGTATCCAGCCAGGCCTGGAAGCGCGCGACCCGGGAGTACTTCGAGGACAAGCAGCTGCTGGACCCCGGCGAGCTCGGTGTCCGTACCAAGAAGATCGTCGAGGTACTCGCCGACAGGATCGGGTCCCTGGAGACCTCCCTCAAGGGCGAGCAGGCGGAAGCACTCGCCGCCGACGTCGTCCAGGCCGCCGGTCTGCAGATCGCGGTGCCCAAGCGCAAGGCGGACAACGCCGCGAAGAACGGCGGGCTCAACCCGCTGCCCGAGGCCAAGTACCTGCTCTTCCTCAGCTCCCGCCAGCTGGACGGCCTGGCCGGACTTGCCGTGGAGGGCGCCGCCGACGCCAAGGCCTTCTTCAAGGACAAGGAGAACAAGGCCCGGGCCAAGCGGCTGGCCGACACCCGCCACTCCGTCGACATCGCGCTCTTCGGCCGGATGGTCGCCGACGTCACCGACATCAACGTCGACGCCGCCGTGCAGGTCGCCCACGCCATCAGCGTCCACAAGGTCGACAACGAGTCGGACTACTTCACGGCCGTCGACGACAGGAACGAGGAGGACGAGCCCGGCGCCGGCATGATCGGCACCGTCGAGTTCAACTCCGCCACCCTGTACCGCTACGCCGCCCTGGGCGTCCACCAGCTGGCCGAGAACCTCGGGCAGGGACTGCAGGAGGACGAGCCGCGCACGACACCGGTCCGCCGGGCCGTCGAAGCCTTCGTCAACGGGTTCATCCACTCCCTGCCCCAAGGCAAGATCAACACCTTCGGCAACCACACCCTGCCCGACGCCGTGATCGTCAAGCTCCGCACCACCCGCCCCTTCAGCTTCGTCTCCGCCTTCGAGGACCCGGTGCCCAGCGGCCAAGGCGGCCACCTCCGCAAAGCCGTCGAGCGCCTGGCCGAATACATCCCGGACGTCGAGACGGCATACGGCGACGACGCCACGACCCTCACCTGGGTCCTGCGCATCGGCCCCAACACCCAGCAGCTCAGCGGCATCGGCACCGAGACCCGGACGCTGAGCGAGCTGGTCGCGGCCGTCGGCCAGGCCGTCGCGGAGCACCTGGAGACGCCCGCATGAGTGTGCTGACCCTCAGGCTCGCCGGCCCCCTGCAGTCGTGGGGGGCCGCGGCCCGGTTCGCCCGCCGCACCACCGAGTCCGCCCCGACCAAAAGCGGCGTCATCGGCCTCCTCGCCGCAGCGAAAGGCATCCAGCGGGGCGACGACGAGTGGCTGGCGCCCCTGGCGGCCCTGCGCTTCGCCGTGCGGATCGACCAGCCCGGCACCCGACTCCGGGACTTCCAGACCGCCCACCACGCCGACACCGACAAGGCGATGCCGCTGTCCGAACGGTTCTACCTCGCCGACGCCGTGTTCGTCGCCGCACTCGAGGGAGACCACGACCTCCTCGCCGACCTGCACACCGCGTTGAAAGCACCGGTGTATCCGCCGTTCCTCGGACGACGCTCCTGCCCTCCGGCCCACCCTGTGGAACTGGGCCTCCACCCGAACAGCGGCCTGCACGAAGCCCTGAGCACGGAGCCGTGGCAGGCATCCCGGTGGTATGCCAGGCGCCAGAGCAACAAGCCCACGGTGCCACTCGCCGCCCTCTACGAGACGTCGGCGGACGACCTGGCTGCGGACCTCACCCGTGACCAGCCCGTGAGTTTCGCCGCCGAACACCGGCGCCACGCCCTTCGCGCCACGGTGCGACGCGAGGTCGAGGCGCCCAACCCCCACGCGCACCCCAATCCGCGAGTGCCCGCCAACCCGGACCAGCGCTCGCGCCCGGTCTCGAACCCGCGCGTGCCCCACCAGCACGATCCGATGGCCGCCGTGGCGGAAATGAGCGACTGATGTACCTGACCCGCTTCCGGCTCAACGCCGCCCGCACCGGTGCCCGCCGCCTTTTGTCCTCACGGCAGATCATGCATGCCGCCGTGATGGCATCGTTCCCCCAACTGCTGCCCACCGACCAGCCGGCCCCCAACGCCCCCCGGGTGCTCTGGCGCCTGGACCACAACGCACCGGGCGAGGTCTTCCTCTTCCTCGTCAGTCCCGACGCCCCCGACCTCACGCACCTGGTCGAACAGGCTGGCTGGCCGACCGCCATGGTCGACGGCCCCGGCTGGCAGACCCGCTCCTACACCCCGCTCCTGGACCGCCTGGTGGAAGGAGGCCAGTGGGGGTTCCGTCTGACGGCCAACCCGGTGCACCACATCCGCCGCACGGACGATGAGCCGCGCAAGCGCACGGCCCACCTGACCGCGTACCACCAGATCGGCTGGCTGCTGGACGAAGGACGGCAGGAGCGCGGCGGGTTCCGCATCCTCGAAAAACCCAAGGACAAGCGGCTGCTGCCGGGCGGAACCACCCACCAGGGGCGCGAGCACCACGGCGACCGCTACGAAGTCACGGTCCGCGACCACCGCTCCCACGCCTTCGAAAAATCCCGGCCCACCGGCGCCAGGCGCGGCAAGCCCGTCACCCTCGTCACGGTCACCTTCGACGGACGGCTCGAGGTCACCGATCCCGCTCTGATGCGCCGAACCCTCACACAAGGACTTGGCAAGGCCAAGGCCTACGGATGCGGCCTGATGACGCTGGCACCCCTCACACAAGGAGCGGTGCGTTGACGACCGTCTCACAACGCGGGGCGCTCTCCCCACGAGAGCTGACCCGCGTCAGCGAGCGCATGTCCTTCGTCTACCTCGAGCGCTGCACGGTGCACCGGGACGCC
This sequence comes from Streptomyces wedmorensis, assembly GCF_000716445.1. Lineage (GTDB taxonomy): Bacteria > Actinomycetota > Actinomycetes > Streptomycetales > Streptomycetaceae > Streptomyces > Streptomyces wedmorensis. The sequence continues at coordinate 4,999 of NZ_JNWK01000103.1, read as the reverse complement.
AACGCCATCACCGCCACCGACGCGGACGGCGTCACCCACATCCCCTCGGCGACGATCGGCACCCTGCTGCTCGGACCCGGCACCCGCGTCACCCACCAGGCGATGAGCGTCCTGGGGGAAACCGGCGCGGCCGTGGTCTGGGTGGGGGAGCAGGGAGTGCGGTACTACGCCAGCGGGCGCGCACTGAGCCGCTCCTCCGCTTTGGCCGAGTCCCAGGCCATCCAGTGGGCCAATGCCCGCTCGCGGCTCGCTGTCGCGCGTGCCATGTACCGGTTGAGATTCCCTGACGAGGACCCCAGCGGAGCGACCCGCCGTGAACTCCTCGGCCGCGAGGGCGACCGTGTGAAGAAGTGCTACCGCGCACAGTCCGCCCGGACGGGAGTGCCGTGGCGCGGTCGCAGGTACGTTCCTGGCGACTTCACCGCGGGCGATGCGGTCAACCAGGCGATCACGGCAGCGGCACAGTGCATGTACGGCGTCGCTCATGCCGTGGTCACGTCCCTGGGATGCAGTCCGGCGCTCGGCTTCGTCCATTCCGGCCACGAGCTCTCCTTCGTCCTGGACGTGGCCGACCTCTACAAGACGGACATCGGCATCCCTGTGGCCTTCGAGATCGCAGCCGAAGGGGAGGAAGACGTCGGCTCCCGTACGCGCAGGGCCCTTCGTGATCGCATCCACGACACGTCCTTGCTGGACCGCTGCGTCGGCGACATCAAGCGGCTCCTCCTGGGGCCGGACGAGACCGGGGAGATCGATCTGGAAGGTGCCCGGGACATCGTCATGCTGCAAAGCGACCGTGGTGGGCGGGTGCCGGCCGGCTGGAACCACGGTGACGGCGACGGCGGCGGAGAGGGAAGCGGCCTTGAAGAGATGGCGCTGACCTGGTGACCGTGATCGTTCTGACCAACTGCCCGGCGGGCCTCAGAGGGTTCCTGACCCGCTGGCTTCTGGAGATCTCCGCCGGCGTCTTCATCGGAAACCCCTCAGCGAGGATCCGTGACGTCCTGTGGAACGAGGTTCAGCAGTACGCCGGGCAGGGCAGAGCACTGCTCGCCCACACGACCAACAACGAGCAGGGATACACCTTCCGCACCTTCGACCACGCCTGGAACCCCGTCGACCACGAGGGCCTGACCCTCATCCACCGCCCCACAGAAGGCGGCGCCGGTTCTGGGCCGGCGAGCAGCACACAGGGCAAGCCCGGTTGGAGCAACGCCTCCAAGCGACGCAGATTCGGACGCAGGTAAGCACTCACAGAGGGGCACAGACTGCGCCCGCTCCAGCAGGGACGGCCCCGCCCCGAAGTTCAACCTCACCTGGTACATCAATCGCTCTAGCTCCCGCGGGGCTGTCAGGAGGTGTCGAGGCACGCCTGCCGATCGGTAGGGGAGAGGTGCGGACCAGGCGAGTGAAGGTTCTGTTGATGCGTTCTGCGCTCGTGCCTGTGAGGTTGGGGCCAGGTGAGGGTGGGTTATGTCTGGTTTATTCGTTTCGGTGAAAGTGGTTCCGGCGGGGGTGCTCGTGCGGTAAAACAGCAGGTCATCCAGACTGCTCCCCGCACGCGCGGGGATGGTCCCAACGGCACCCCCATGCCGCTGAACGCGACGAACTGCTCCCCGCACGCGCGGGGATGGTCCCGTTGACGTCGCCCTGAAGGATCTCGGCCACGTCTGCTCCCCGCACGCGCGGGGATGGTCCCAATCGGCGACCGCAGGAGCAAGCTAGCTGAAGCTGCTCCCCGCACGCGCGGGGATGGTCCCGAGGACCGGACGCTCGGCGAGTTCATGTGGCTCTGCTCCCCGCACGCGCGGGGATGGTCCCGCTACCTGGGACGTCCGCTCCACCCTCGAACTCTGCTCCCCGCACGCGCGGGGATGGTCCCGATCACTGGTGGTTCCGTTCGCGGGGTGGCCACTGCTCCCCGCACGCGCGGGGATGGTCCCGGTTCGAGTCCAACCCCGTGGTCGGCTACGGCCTGCTCCCCGCACGCGCGGGGATGGTCCCTCACAGGACGCAGCGACATGAAAGCGCCTCTCCTGCTCCCCGCACGCGCGGGGATGGTCCCCAGCCTCGGCCAGCGCCGTCCGTAACGCAACGCTGCTCCCCGCACGCGCGGGGATGGTCCCTCGGCGAGAAGGGCAAGCGGGCCCTGGCGTCGCTGCTCCCCGCACGCGCGGGGATGGTCCCGAGCGGAGCGAGTTGGGCGTGGCCCCCGGTGACTGCTCCCCGCACGCGCGGGGATGGTCCCTACCAGATCCTCCAACACAAGATCACGAAGAACTGCTCCCCGCACGCGCGGGGATGGTCCCCACAAGGCTCAAGATCTTGATTCGCATGCCCGCTGCTCCCCGCACGCGCGGGGATGGTCCCCACATCGTGGTGCCGTCCACGTACAGCCGGTACTGCTCCCCGCACGCGCGGGGATGGTCCCCGCGAGTCGTACTCGACGCGGTTCAGTTCGAGCTGCTCCCCGCACGCGCGGGGATGGTTCCGCGAAAGGGCCGCCCGGATGCGACCCGGACGGCTGCTCCCCGCACGCGCGGGGATGGTCCCGCGACCGGCAGGTACCACTCCAGCTCCACCGCCTGCTCCCCGCACGCGCGGGGATGGTCCCTACGACACCGAGTTCCGCGAGGACGACGCCGACTGCTCCCCGCACGCGCGGGGATGGTCCCTCCCCGGTGCCTGATAGGCGAGGATCGCGGACCTGCTCCCCGCACGCGCGGGGATGGTCCCAACGCAGACGCCCCGGGCAAACTGCGGGTCCGCTGCTCCCCGCACGCGCGGGGATGGTCCCCAGGGTCAAGGCGTTCGACAAACCCGCCCAGCTGCTCCCCGCACGCGCGGGGATGGTCCCGGCAAGTCGGGCCTGCTGAACGTCCTGGCCGGCTGCTCCCCGCACGCGCGGGGATGGTCCCGTCACGTCCTCAGGCGTGGCCCACGGGAAGTGCTGCTCCTCGCTCGCCCGGGGATGGTCCCTCGGTCCAAGGACAGATCGACAAGGAGGCCGACTGCTCCTCGTACGCGCGGGGATGGTCCCAACCTGGCCACACAGGTTCACATCCTGTCCCCCCGCTACTTGGCCGGCGCTGCATTCGGAGACTTCTTCACGTCACGGCGCGCCGACACGCTCTGAAAACCCGTAGGGCCCCGACCGGGGGAGTGGCCGGGGCCCTACGGGATGTGGGGTGTGGGGTGGCTTAATGCCGGAAGGTGTCCTTGATGTCTTCCTTGGCCTGGCGTGCGTGGCCCTTGGTCTGGTCGGCGCGGCCTTCGGCGGCCATGCGCTCGTTGCCGACGGCGCGGCCTACGGTCTCCTTGACCTTGCCCTTGGCCTGCTCGGTATGGGCCTTGCTCTTCTCCGTGCCCGACATCGGGACCTCCTCGTGAAGCAACCGGATTGGTCTTGCCCCCCGCCTACTCGCCCCCGCCCGTCCTAAACACTCGCCACCGGCATGACTCACTTCTCCGTCCGGCTCCAAGCACACTGCTGACAGCGGAGCGTGCCCCCGCGGCCGCGGCCCTGACGCCGGCAGCTCGCGGCGTTGGACCTGTCACCGAGGATCCGGAAACTGCCCTGACCGACTGCCTCCCGCTGGTGTGGGGATGGCCCCATCGCCTGGATGGACCGGGCGAGAGTGTCACCCTGCTCCCCGCGCGGGGATGGTCCCCGGCTCTTCGACGCCTACCTGAGCAGCCTCCGCTGCTCCCCGCACGCGCGGGGGTGGTTCCCGCAGACCGAGTGGGAGAAGAAGGAACTCGGCCTGTTCCCTGTTTGTGTGGGGGTGGTTTTTGCTCTTCCGGGGGTGATCTCCTTCATTTTTTAGGGGTTGTAGCGGCCGGGGTGTGAGCCGGGTGACTGTCTTGTCAGGGTTCCCCTGACGTCCATATTCTGTCAGGGGAACCCTGACAGAACGGGAAGGTTGTCATGTCAGTCACTGCACAGTCCGAGGACCCCACCCACTGCTCCTTCTGCGGGAAGCCGGGCTCCGAGGTCGGCAAGCTGGTCTCGGGACCCGGTGTCTACATCTGCGGCGAGTGCGTGGCACTGGCGGAGCGGATCGTTGCCGGGACGATCGGGGAGCCTTCGGCGCAGGGTATCCGCGCCTGGGTCTCCATGACGGACGAAGAGATCTTGAATCATCTCCCTCGTGTCGCCGCGGAAATCGACCGAGCCGAGGCTGAGCTGCGCCTGTGGGTTCAGGAACTGCGGCGACGTGGGGTGACCTGGACGCGGATCGGCGAGACCTTCGGCATCACTCGTCAGTCTGCGTGGGAACGCTTCTCCGGCGAGGAGTGACAGGCGGAGGCCGGCGCAAAGCCACTGCTCTTTGTGTGTACGGGTCGAGTTGAGAGTTTTGACCGGTTTGGGGGTTTCGGTGAAAGTGGTGCGGAACAGATTTGGTGCACCGTAAAGCCGCAGGTCACACAGTCTGCTCCACGCACTCGCGGGGTGGTCCCTGGCCGAGGTCACCCTCGGACCCAAGACCGAACTGCTCCCTGCGCCCGGGGGGATGGCTCCTGGTTGTGCGGGGGAGGGGGTGGTGAGCGGTTTGTCGGTTTCGGTGAAAGTGGTGTGGAACGGGTTGGGGGCGTCGTAAAATCGCAGGTCACGCAGTCTGCTCCCCGCGCCTGCGGGGATGATCCCAGCACGGCATCCGGCCCGTCCTCGGCATCGACCTGCTCCCCGCGCCTGCGGGGATGATCCCAGGCCGAATTCCTGGCCTCCCTCATGAACGGCCTGCTCCCCGCGCCTGCGGGGATGATCCCGACGCCAGAGCCTCGCGGTATGGGTATCCCTGCTGCTCCCCGCGCCTGCGGGGATGATCCCCCCTTCAACAACGCCGCCGCCGCCAAGGTCCTCTGCTCCCCGCGCCTGCGGGGATGATCCCGCACCGGTACGTCTAGGCCGTGTTTTAGAACTCGCTGACCTGCCTGGTTGGCCGTCCGGGGAAGTCGCGGGCGGCCATCCAGATAGTCAGGTCGCGGGCGATGTCGT
>NZ_JNWK01000102.1 GCF_000716445.1 Streptomyces wedmorensis | reverse complement strand
GGCGGATCTTCCGCAGGTCCCGATGCAGTCCCAACCGCATGACGTCAATCGCCAAGGCCGTCCTCACACTGGAGCTGCAACGCTGAAGAAGCTCACTGACCCACCTCGTGGCGTTCCTCGGCGACCTGACCGACGGGGCACGGGAGACGGCCCCGGCGCGGCGGCCTTGCGGCTGAGGACCCGGACGCCGCTTCCTCGGAGCGCTCAGGTCTCGATGCCGGCCCGCCCTGACCCGGCAGGCCGCGGATACGCGATCCGTGCGCGAACGTTACTCGCTCGTCGCCTCCCTGGCGACTCCTGCGTCGATGGCTCGGCCATGTCGATGTCGCGCCGGGCGAGGCTGCCCCAGCGGTGCTTGGCATGCCCCAGGGTATCGATGATTGCCGATTGAACTGGGGCGTGCGGTGAGCGAGCCGGGCTCCACGCTTTGGTGACGGCGTCAGTCGGGGGGGACTCCGTCATCATTCATCGATCTATTGACATACATCGCTCAAGGCTGGCAGGGTTCCGGCCTTTGGCGGACAGCGTATTGCCGACCTGGGCTCTGACCCCGCCCCGTCGGCCGGCCCCGGCCCCGGCCACACGTCGACACGAAGGTTTCCCACCATGCCGGCCACGGCGTGGAGGCCGCCACCGAGGCACCGGTCCTGCTCCTCATGGGCAGCGGCGACCGCCGCTACCGGGAGTGCATCGTGGCGGCCGTCTCCGGCCACTTCCGGCTGTGGCTCCTCGACGCGCACGAGCCGAGCTGGCAGCTGCCGTACGTGGAGGGGACCTCGCTCCTCGACACCAAGAACCTCGACGAACTCCCCACCGAGGCGAAGAAGGTCATGCAACGGCTGCCCGTCGTCGGGGTGTTCACCTACGACGAGTCGCTCGTACACGCCGCCGCGCGGCTCGCCGAAGCCCTCGGCCTGCCCGGAAGCGCACCCGAAGCGGTGCTCGCGTGCCGCGCAAGGCGACGACCCGGGCACGGCTCACGGCCGCGGACGTCCCGCAGCCGGCCTGCACGCCGGTCGCCACGGCCGCTGAGGCCCGCGCCGCGGCCGACAAGACCGGCTACCCCGTGGTGATCAAGGCTCGTGGACTCGCCGGAAGCCTCGGCGTCGTCCGCGCCGACGACGGCGACGCCGTCGAAGCGGCCTTCGAGGCCGCCAGCTCCGTCAACTGGCCGGGAGTGCCCCGTTACGAGGCGGACGTCCTCGTCGAGGAGTACCTGACCGGTCCCGAGATCAGCATCGACGCGGTCGTCGCCGACGGCGTGTGCACCCCGCTCATCGTGGCGCGCAAGCAGGTCGGCATGGACCCGTACTTCGAGGAGACCGGTCACACCGTCGACGCCGACGCCCCCTGCTGCGGGACCCCGAGCTCCTGGACCAACTGCACCGTATCCACCAGGCGCTCGGCTTTGAACACGGAGCCACGCACACCGAGTTCAAGCTCACCCCCCAAGGCCCCCGGCTCGTCGAGATCAACGCACGCCTCGGCGGTGACTTCATCCCCCTCATCGGCATGCTCGCCACCGCCACCGCCACCGCCACCGCCGCCGCCGCCGCCACCGCCACCGACGGTCACGGGTTCGGGCACGGTCGCCTTCGCCGTCGCCGACGCCGACGCCGACGCCGACGCCGACGCCGACGCCGACGCCGACGCCGACGCCGACGCCGACGCCGACGCCGACGCCGACGCCGACGCCGACGTCGATGCCGACGCCGACCGTGTCGGCAAGGAAGAGGCCCTGCCGACGGCCCAGGCCTCCTGACGCTCGCCGCCATCTCCCTGTGCCCCGGGGTGGCGGCGTCCCGGCTTGTCCGGGTCAGTGGATGTGCGGGCTGCGGCGTTCGACGAGGACGGTGTCGCGCCAGACTCCGTGGTGACGGCCGACGCGCTCGCGTGTGCCGATGACCCGGAAGCCCGCACGGGCATGGAGGGCGAGGCTCGCGGAGTTCTCGGGGAAGATGCCGGACTGAATGGTCCAGACCCCACCCGCCTCCGTGGACTCGACGAGCGCCTCCAGCAGTACGGAGGCGACACCCCGGCCGCGGGCGTCGGGGTGGACGTACACGGAATGCTCGACGACGCCGGCGTACGCGCACCGGTCGGAGACCCGCGTGGCGGCCACCCACCCGAGTACCCGGCCGTTCTCGTCGAGCGCGGCGAAACGGTGCTCCGGCAGCTTGGCCGCGTCGAACTGCTCCCACGTCGGGGCGACGGTCTCGAAGGTGGCGTTTCCCTCGTCGATCCCCGCCTGATAGATCGCGACGACCTCGTCGGCGTGGTCGGCTGTGAGCGGTACTACGGTGACGGGGTGTGTGGCTGATCCGGTCATGGGGCGGAGTCTCCCAGACGGAGCGCGGAGTGCGGGAAGGCCCTGCCCGGACACTGGTCGTGCGCCCGACGATGCCGTCGCCCGCGCGGTGTGAACTCCGGCGAGCACGGCCGCACTCGCGTCGGCGTCATCGGACCGGGTCCGTGGCGCGCCGCGGGTGGTGGGGCGTCAGGCCGAGGCCGCCTTGGTGAGGAGGGCCCCCATGGCGGCGAGGACGGCCGGCTCGACCCGGTAGTAGACCCAGGTGCCGCGGCGTTCGGAGGAGAGCAGCCCGGCCTCCTTGAGCTTCTTCAGGTGGTGGGAGACGGTCGGCTGGGAGACGCCGACGTCGGAGATGTCGCAGACGCACGCCTCCCCGCCCTCGTGGGAGGCGACGGCCGAGAAGAGTCGCAGCCGGACCGGATCGCCCAGCGCCTTGAACATGACGGCGGTCCGCTCGGCTTCCTCGGCCGTCAGTGGGCGCTCGCTCAGAGGCGGGCAGCACGGCGCCATCTCGGGCTCCAGGACCGGCAGCACCTTCACGTTCGACATGCATCTATGTTGACACACGTCGAACCAAGGGCCCAAGAGGCGGAGTGTCGAACGCCTGGACTCGACCCTTTGAATTCGATGAATGTCTATGTTGACGACTGTCGAATCAGGTGCCATCCTGGAGGCGCAAGGGATCGACAAACGTCGAATCAAAGGGGAAGAGTCGTGAACATCACCGCCACCGACCGGCTGCCTGTCGTGATCGTCGGAGCCGGGCCCACCGGGCTGGCCGCTGCCGCGCACCTCGTCGGCCGGGGCCTGGAGCCGCTGGTCTTGGAGGCCGGGGCGCGCGCGGGCGCGGCGGTGCACGAGTGGGCGCACGTACGGCTCTTCTCCACCTGGGGCGAGGTCACCGACCCGGCCGCCGAGAAGCTCCTCGCCCCCACCGGGTGGGTGAAGCCCGACGCGGCTGCCTACCCGACCGGCGGCGACTGGGCGGCCGACTACCTCCAGCCGCTCGCCGACGTCCTCGGCGACAGGGTGCGAGTGGGCGCCCGGGTCACCGGAGTCTCCCGCGTCGGCCGCGACCGGATCGTCGACGCCGACCGCGAGACCCAGCCCTTCACCGTCCACGTCGCCCACGCCGACGGGCGCGAGGAGCGGATCCTCGCCCGCGCCGTCATCGACGCCTCCGGCACCTGGTCGGTCCCGAGCCCGGCCGGCGGCGACGGCCTCCCCGCCCTCGGCGAGCGCGCGGCCGCCGACCGGATCTCCTACCGCGTCCCCGACCTCAGGGACCCCGCCGTTCGGGCCCGGTTCGCCGGGAAGCGCACTGCGGTCATCGGCTCCGGCGCCTCCGCCTTCACCGCCCTCGCGTCCCTCGCCGACCTGGCGAAGTCAGAGGACGGCACGGGCACGCACGCCACCTGGATCCTGCGCCGGGGCATCTCCGGCTCCACCTTCGGCGGCGGCACCGCCGACCAGCTCCCCGCCCGCGGCGCCCTCGGCCTCGCCGCCAAGGCCGCCGTCGACGAGGGCCACGCCTACGCCGTCACCGGCTTCCGCACGGACGCGATCGAGCGCGACGGCGAGCGGCTCGTCCTGATCGCCGAGGACGGCCGCCGCCTCGACCCGGTCGACGAGGTCATCGTCCTGACCGGCTTCCGCCCCGACCTGACCTTCCTCGACGAGCTCCGCCTCGGTCTCGACGAGCGGCTCCAGGCCCCCGTCGAGCTGGCGCCGCTCATCGACCCGAACCTGCACTCCTGTGGCACGGTCTACCCCCATGGTGTGAAGGAACTGTCGCACCCGGAGAAGGACGTGTACCTGGTCGGCACGAAGTCCTACGGCCGCGCCCCGTCGTTCCTGGCGCTCACCGGCTACGAGCAGGTCCGCTCGGTCGTCGCCGCGATCGCCGGCGACCGCGAGTCGGCCGAACGCGTCGAGCTCGTCCTCCCGGAGACCGGGGTCTGCGGCGGCGCCGGCCTCTTCGACCAGCCCGCCGACACCGGGACCGAAGGCGGAGGCTGCTGCGCGACCCCGACCGCGCTCCAGATCGGTATCGGCGCGCCGGCCGCCTCCGCCGGCTGCTGACCCACCCGACCGCTCACCCATGACCGGAGGAACACGATGTCCCGCGTACAGCTTGCCCTGCGCGTTCCCGACCTGGCGGCATCCGTCGCCTTCTACACCAAGCTCTTCGGCACCGAGCCGGCCAAACTCCGTGACGGCTACGCCAACTTCGCCATCACGGAGCCTCCCCTCAAGCTGGTCCTCATCGAAGGCGCCGACAACGAGGACACCCGCCTGGACCACCTCGGCGTGGAGGTCGGCACCACCGACGAGGTCCGCGCCGCCACCGCCAGGCTGGGTGAGGAGGGTCTGCCGACGAAGGAGGAGAACGACACCACCTGTTGTTACGCCGTCCAGGACAAGGTGTGGGTCCACGGCCCCGGCCGCGAACCATGGGAGGTGTACGTCGTCAAGGCCGACGCCGACACCCTGACCAAGCAACAGGACAGCACCTGCTGCGCCGGCACGACGACCTCCGCCGCCGACGCCGGTGAACCGGTCGCCGCCCCCGTCGGATGCTGCTGACCACTCGATGACCGACCTCCACACCCACGGAGCCGCGACCGGAACAGGGGACCGGTCGCGGCCCCGTGCCGTCCTGCCCGCACTCTGTGCCACCCAGATCACCGGCTGGGGAATCGTCTACTACGCCTTCCCCGTCCTGAACCCGCAGATCGTCGTCGACACCGGCTGGCCCACTGGCGCGACGATGGCGGCCTTCTCGCTGGCACTGGTCGTCTCCGGCCTCGCCGGAATCCGCGTCGGCAGGATCATCGACCGTCGCGGCCCCCGCGCGGTCATGACGGCGGGCTCCGCGGCCGGTGTCCTGGGCCTCGGGATCGTGGCCCTGGCGCCGAGCCTGCCCGTGTTCTTCGCCGGTTGGATCCTGGCCGGGTTCTCCATGGCGGCCACCTTCTACCAACCCGCGTTCGCCGCCCTGACCCGCTGGTGGGCTCCCGACCACGTACGGGCCCTCACGATCGTCACCCTCGCCGGCGGCCTCGCCTCCACCGTCTTCGCCCCGGTCACCGCAGCCTTGGCCGCGCACCTGTCGTGGCGTGAGACTTACCTCGTGCTGGCCGCGGTCCTCGCCGCCGTCACCATCCCGGCTCACGCCCTCGCCCTCCGCGCCCCCTGGCCGCCGGCGCCGCCCGCCCCGCACGGAACGGACGCGAGCCCCCGCGCGGTGGCCCGCAGCCGGCCGTTCCTCCTTCTGGCGGTCGCCTTCACCCTCTCGGCCTTCGCGATGTTCGCCGTCGTCGTCACCCTCGTCCCGCTCCTCCTCGAACGCGGCTACACCACGGCCCAAGCCGCCTGGGCCCTCGGCCTCGGCGGCGCGGGACAGACCCTCGGCCGCACCCTGTACGCGCCCCTCGCCCGCCACACCGGCACTACGGTCCGCACCACGACGCTCATCGCCCTGGGTGCCCTGACCACCGCGGCCCTCGCCCTCACGCCGGGCCCGTACGGCCTCGTCATCGCCGTGTCGATCGCGGCGGGCATGGTCCGCGGCAACCTCACCCTCCTCCAGGCCACCGCCATCACCGACCGCTGGGGCACACGACACTACGGCCGGCTCTCCGGCCTCCTCAGCGCCCCCGCCATGACTGCCTCGGCCCTCGCGCCCTTCGCCGCAGCCCTTCTCGCGGGCCCGCTCGGCGGCTACCCGGAACTGTTCGCCGCGCTTGCCGGGGTAGCGGGCGTGGCGGCATTCGTCGCGGCGGCGACCTCTGTCCGGACGGGGAGGTAGACCGCGCACCGGTGCGTCGGCGGCGCCGACACCCTCCCCTCCGTCCGTCTCAGGCGGGCATGTTCATCAGGAGGAGGGGGGGCGTGGTGGGCCGTGGCGATCCTTCGGACGGTTCGAGGGTGAGGCCGAGCGCGGTGGCGTCGGCGGGGTCGCCGTCGACGAGGACGGTGCCGTCCTGGCGGATGAAGCCGGCGGGCAGCATGGTGTCGTCGTGCTGGAGCCACAGCTGGTAGGTCTTGCCCGGCGCGGGCGCCGGAAGGCCGGTCGCGGTGAAGACGGCCTTGTTCCGGCCGGCGGAGGTGACGACGGTGGTGAGCGTGCCGTTGGTGGCCTTGCCGTGGACGGTCTCCGCGTCGGGCGCTGCCAGGACATCACTGACGGCGTCGAGGCTCCGCTGGGCCTGCCGGGTCTGCTGTTCGGCCCGCTGGGCCTCCTGGTGCTGCCAGGCGGCGAGTCCGGCGAAGGACACGGCGGCGACGAGACTCGCCGCGAGGCCCAGCGGCAGGGCCTTGCGGCGCAGCCGGCCGCCGAGGCTCGTCGTGGCGGTCGGGCCGTTCAGTCGTGGGGGCATCTGTCGTACGCCGTCGATCGCGTCCAGGGTGCGCTGCTTCAGCGCGACGGGAGGTTCCTCCGCCGCCGCGAGGGCGAGGCGGGCCGTGGTGGTGCGGAACTCGACCACCTCCTGCCGGCACGTCTCGCACTGGTCGAGGTGGCGGGTGAAGGCCTCGGCCTCTTCGGTGTCGAGCGCGCCGAGGGCGTAGGCGCCGGCGAGGGCGTGGATGTCGGACGCGTGGTGTTTCACGTGGTCACCCCCATGCAGTCACGGAGCCGGATGAGTCCGTCGCGCATGCGTGTCTTGATGGTCGGAAGCGGCGTGCGCAGGGTCTCGGCGACCTCACGGTAGGTCAGTCCCTGGTAGTAGGCCAGGTTGACGGCCTGGCGCTGGAGTTCCGTCAGGTTGCCGAGGCAGCGGCGTACCTGCTCGCTGTCCAGGCGGGTCTCGACCTGTTCGGCGACGTCGTCGTAGGGGGTGCGGTGGTCGCGGGCGGCCCGGGCGTGCTCGCGGTCCGTGGCGGCCTGGGCGGAGCGGACCCGGTCCACCGCCCGGCGGTGGGCGATGGTGGCGGCCCAGGTGGTCACGGAGCCGGCGTCGCTGCGGTAGCGGGCGGCCTGGCGCCACAGCTCGATCATGACTTCCTGGGCGACCTCCTCGGACTGCGCCGGGTCGCGCAGGACCCTCAGCACGAGGCCGAAGACCATGGGCGCGAGAGCGTCGTAGAGGGCCGAGAAGGCCTCCTTGTCGCCGCGGGCGACCCTCTGCATGACCGCGGCGAGATCGGGCCTGGCGCTTCTCGCGGAGCGGCGGAGGGGAAGAGGTTCGTTCACCGGACCACCTCCGTCAGGTGTGACCAGGCGGAGAGGCCGTGGGGGGCCGGTCGGGGCAGGGCGGTCCATCGCATGCCGGTCCTTCGTCGCGGTTCGGGGACTGTCTCTGAACGTTCTTCGTAGCGGGCACGCGGACGGATGGGTGCCGTTTCGGGGGGAGCGGGGTCTCCTGCCGACCCGGTCGAGGGAACACGGACGGTGCGGACCGGCGCCGTCAGGACGACGGCCGCCGCCACTCTTCCGGGTGATGGGCCCATCCGCGGCGCCGCGGCCGCCGAATCCCCGACCACCACCCCCGATTCACCGGGAGCCTTCGGCATCCGTCGCGAAGGCAAAGCCGGAACCAAGAGAGACCTGAAGGAGCAACTCAGATGAACACCTTGCACATGCGCCGCGGCGCGCTCGCCGTGACCGCCGCCGTCGTCCTCCCCTTCTCACTGGCCGCCTGCTCCGCCTCCGGAAGCGAGACCAAGGCCGCGGCCCCCGCCTCCGCCCCGACCACCGCCGCGACCCCGCAGGAGGGCGCGACGGCGACCGACGAGCCGTTCGGTCCGGCCTGTGCCGGGGTGCCGAAGGAAGGCGCGGGCTCCTTCGAGGGCATGGCGAAGGACCCCGTCGCGACCGCCGCCTCCCACAACCCGGACCTGTCCACCCTGGTCACCGCGGTGAAGCAGGCGGGACTCGTCGACACCCTCAACAACGCGGAGAACATCACGGTCTTCGCGCCGACCAACGACGCCTTCGCGAAGATCCCGAAGGCGGACCTGGACAAGGTCCTCGCGGACAAGGCCGCTCTCACCGAGATCCTCACCTACCACGTGGTCGGCGAGCGGCTCACCCCGGAGCAGCTGGAGAACGGCTCCTTCGAGACCCTCCAGAAGGGCAAGATCACCACGAAGGGTTCCGGCGAGGACTACACCGTCAACGACACGGCCAAGGTCGTCTGCGGCAACGTGAAGACCGCCAACGCCAACGTCTACATCATCGACACCGTCCTGATGCCCGAGTAACGGCAGTCGCGGGACGTGCGAACACCCTGGCCCTCCCGGGCGAAGCCGGGGAGGGCCAGGGTGTCACTGCCGTGGCCGGGTCCGTCCCACGCGGGCCGGGTCAGCGGTCCTGGGAGAGTTCCAGGAGCTCGGCGAAGGTGCCGGCGCCATGGGCAAGGGCGTCGTAGGGGCCTTGTTCGGTGATGCGGCCGTGTTCCATCACGATGATGTGATCGGCGATCTTGGTGTTCTCCAGGCAGTGGGTGACCACGATCGTGATGCGGTCGGCGGCGATGGCCTTGATCCGCTCGAAGATCTGGTGTTCACCGCGCGGGTCCATCTGGGAGGTGGGTTCGTCGAGGATCAGGAGGCCGGGCCGGCGGTACAGGGCCCGGGAGCACGCGATGCGCTGCCACTGGCCGCCGGAGAGTTCCGTGCCGCCGAAGACGTCCCGGGCGAGGAGGGTGTCGAGGCCGGCGGGGAGGTCTTCGACGGCGTCGCGGAGACCGACCGCGTCGACGGCCTGCCACACCGGGGCGTCGTCGTGGGTACGGGGCTGGCCGAGGGTCACGTTCTCGCGGACGCGCAACGGCCACTGCGCGAAGATCTGCGGCACCAGGCCGGTGTGGGTCCACACCGTGGTGGGGTCCATGTCGGCGAGTTCGGTGCCGTTCCAGGCGACCGAGCCCTTGTCGGGCAGGTAGATGCCGGTGAGCAGACGGGTGAGGGTGGACTTGCCGGATCCGTTGGCTCCGACGATCGCGAGGATCTGGCCGCGGCGCAGGGTCAGGGAGACGCCGTCGACGGCGGGCCTGTCCTTGCCGGGGTACTGGTAGACGACCTCCCGCAGGCGGATCTCGTCGACCGGCGCGGTGAGGCGGTGGGGGCCGCGCCGGGGGGGCGCGGGCGGTGGCGTCGTCGAGGAAGGTCTGCATGTCGCCCAGGTACAGGCTGGTGTGGAAGACCGCGGCGCCGTTGACGACGACCTGGGACAGGGCGGCGAGGGTGGTCTGCACGGCGATGACGGCCGTCGCGGCGACCGCGAGGTCGATCCGGCCGGAGACCGCCAGCCAGGCCAGGGCGCCCCACGTCGCCAGCAGGAAGACGCCGCCGGCCAGCGCGGACAGCAGGGAGATCCGCAGGGTCCGCGGGGCGGCGGCCAGGGTGCGCCGGTCGCACCGGTCGGACAGGGCCCGGTACCAGTGGACGAGGTAGTCGGTCATGGAGTTCGCGCGGACCTCGTCGCTGTACTTCGACTCGGTCGCCCACCAGCGCATCATGCCGCGCACATTGCGGTCGGCGATGTTGCCGTAGTGGATCTCGTAGTCGACCCGTGCGCTCAGGACGGCTCCGACGCCGGCCGGGAGGACGGCGAGGAGGAGCAGCGGCAGCATCAGCGGGTTCAGCACCGACAACACACCCCCGGCGGTGACCATGCGGATCACCGCCGACACGAACCGCTGCGCGTCGGTCACCATCACGTGGGTCCGCGTCACCCCCATCTCGGCCGCCTCGCGCCGGTCGGAGAAGCCGTCCTCCGCGTACGCCGTAGCCTCCACCCGGCACACCGCCTCGACCAGCGCCGAGTCCGTCTCCGTGGTCAGCCGCGGTGTGATCCGCCGCTCCGCGTACGCAGACACCGCACCCGCGGTCCGCGCCAGCGCGGCGGCGAGCGCCGCCACCAGCAGCGCCGGCAGCGCGCCTCGGAGCCGGTCCCCGGCGGTGCCGGACGCGAGGACGGGTTCCATGGCGCGGGCGGTCGCGGTCAGGAGCACGGCGGCGGAGGCGCCCGTGACCAGTTGGCAGCCGGCGAGCAGTTGTACGGCCCGCCGGTCGATCCGCCACGACAGCCGGGCGATGCGGCCCAGGACGGCCGGGATCCGCGCGCACATCCGCCGGAAGGAGACCTCGGCGAGCGGGTTGACGGCGTACTGGCCGCTGTAGGTGATCTCCGCGGGCGGTGGGGGAGGGGGAGTGGTCTTCTGCTGGTCGTTCCTGGCGGTCGAGGTCAACTGCGGGTCCTCCTGGACGGTCGTCCGGCCTGGTCGTGAAGCCCAACGACCCGGCCGCGATATCGAACTGGTGTGTTCAGGCCGGATGCGGAGTCCTGAGCTGGAGCGGGTGTCGGAACGTGGCGGGTGCATCGACCCGTCCCCCGCAACGGGAGTGCGGAGGAGGGAGGTTGGCCGAAACGCCGACGGACCGCCGCCGGAGCGGTGGTCTTCGGTTCTGAGGAAACTGGAAAGAAGTTCTAACAACCCGTTCGCGACGCGAGGGATGGGTATCGTTCCGCTCGTCCGGCCAGCGGGACGTGCGGAACGGGGGAGCGATGAGCGGCGTGGTCGTCCATGTGCCGCGGGGCAGCGGAGGCGCCGACGGTGACGAAGGGAGCGCCGAGGCGGTGACGTTGCGGCTGGGTCCCGGCGAGGTGGCCCGCTTCGGGCGGGGCTCGCGGACCACTCCGGTCGAGCTCCGTCTCGCCGACGCGGCGATCTCGCGCCTCGCCGGGGAGATCCGGGTGACGGACGACCACTGGCAGCTGACGAACCACAGCAGCACCCACAGCTATCTGGTGGAGAACCCGGAGGGGGCGGGGGAGTACCTGAGGGTGCCGCCCCGCCGGGTGGGGGCGCCGGTCCCGTTCGAGTTCGCCCGGGTCGTGCTGCCCACCCGGGGGGAGACCCCCGTGTCCTTCCAGGTGTTCGCGCCCGACCACGTCTACCTCGACCCCGAGGCCATGGGTGCGCCGTGGGGGAGCCGCACGGTCACCGCGTACTCGCTGGACGAGACCGCCACCTACTTCCTCGTCCTCGTCGCGCTCTGCGAGCCGCGGCTGCGGGACCAGTCCCGCGTCGCCGTACCCACCACCCCGCAGATCGTCGAACGGCTCCGCGCCCACACCGGATGCGCCGCCCTGACGGCGCGTGCGATCAGCTCGCACATCGACTACCTCGCCGAGGAGAAGCTCCGCATCGGCGCCGGGAGCAGCCGTGAGCCGGGCAAGGGCGAGCGCCGCAACGGCAAGCGGGAGGAGATCGTCGGGCTCGCGCTCCGCTTCGGGCTCGTACGGGAGGACCACCTCGCCCTGCTGCCGCCCGTGACGGCGACCGGCGGGCGGGACCGGCACACGGCGCACTGACGCCGGACCCCGGCGATGTCCCGCCGCTCGGACAGGGCCGCCGGGTAGGTCCGCCCGGGCAGGGCCGCCGGGCAGGGCCGCCCGGTAGGGCCGCCCCGGTAGGTTCGCTCGGGCCATCGGGATTTCATCGCCCCTCCTTAGCGTGGCCGCGTTCTACGACGGCACGCATCACAGGGAGGGACGGTTCGATGGCCTGGAGAGGATTCAGGGCGAGACTGCCGGGGGCGGTCCTGGCCGCGGTCGCGGTGATGAGCACCACGGCGGCCGGCGGGTCGCCGGCCGGTGCGGCCGGGACGGGGCCGGAGAAACCGACGATCCGCTACACCGAGTACGGGATCCCGCACATCATCGCCTCCGACTGGCGGGGGCTGGGAACGGGCTACGGATACGCGGCGGCCAAGGACAACATCTGCACCCTGGCCGACACCTATCTGATGGTCGACGCCGAGAGGTCCCGGTACCTGGGACCGGGCGGCAGGACGAGCCCCGGCCAGAACCAGAACACCACGACCAACCTCAACAGCGACCTGTACTTCCAGCGCATCAAGGACAACGGCGTGGTGGAGCGGTTGCTGTCCCGGCCCGCGCCCGACGGGCCGGAGCCGGAGGTCAAGGAGGCCATCAGCGGCTACGTCCAGGGCTACAACAGGTACCTGGCGGAGACGGGCGCGGACAACCTCTCCGACCCGGCCTGCCGGGGAGCGGACTGGGTGCGGCCGATCACCGAGATGGACGTCTACCGGCACGCGCACGCCGAGATCATCATGGGCAGCGCCGACGTGCTGCTCGACGGCCAGGTCACCGCTGCACCGCCCGGATCGGCGGCCGCCGCGGCGGCCGCGGCACCGACGGCCGCGCAGCGGGCGAGGTCGGCGCGGACGACCGCGAAGAGGATCGGCGAGCTCCTCGCGGCGAACCGGCGGCAGGGCATGGGCAGCAACGCGCTGGCGGTCGGCTCGCAGGGCGTCTCCGGCGGTACGAGCATGCTGCTCGCCAACCCGCACTTCCCGTGGCACGGCAAGAACCGGATGTGGCAGAGCCACCTGACGATCCCGGGGAAGGTCAACGTCTCCGGCGCCAGCCTCCTCGGACTCCCGGCGGTGAACATCGGGCACAACGACGACGTCGCCTGGAGCCACACGGTCGCAACGGTGGCGCCGTTCGGACTGTTCGACGTCCAGGTGGATCCGCTGAACCCGACCATGTACCTGGTCGACGGCGCCTGGGAGCGGATGACCTCGCAGCGGGTCTCCGTCGACGTCCGGAACGACGACGGCACGATCGGCCAGGTCACCAGGACGCTGTGGGCCACCCGTTACGGCCCGGTCACCACCTCGGTCCTCGGCTACCCCCTGCCCTGGGTGGTCAGCGCACACGCGGTACGCGACGTGAACATGGACAACCTCCGGGCGCTCAACACCTGGTTCGGCCTCGACCGGGCCAAGGACGTCCACGACGTGGTGAACGTCCTGGAGACCACACAGGGCGTTCCCTTCTTCAACACGGTCGCCTCCGACCGGAAGGGGAACGCGCTGTACGCGGACATCCAGGCCGTCCCCAACATCACCGACGCGCACGCGCAGTCCTGCCTCACCGAGACCGGCAAACTGCTGTTCCACCAGACCCTGGCACTGTCGAACGTGCCGCCGGTCTCCATCCTCGACGGCAAGCGCAGCGCCTGCGACTGGCCCGACGACCCGAACGCCGCCGCACCGGGACTCCTCGACCCCCGGCAGCAACCACGGCTGATCCGGACGGACTTCGTGGGCAACGCAAACGACAGCCCCTGGCTGGCCAACCCGGCGCAGCCGCTGACCTTCCCCCGGATCATGGGCGACATGGCGACGCCCAGGTCGCTGCGCACCCAGGAGCTGATCCTCACCGCGCGGAAGCGGATCGACGGCACCGACGGCCTGCCCGGCAGGGGCTTCACCCCCGAGACCATGGGGCGGCTGCTGTACGCGGACAACAGCCGGGCGGCCGACCTCACCCTGAACACCACGGTCACGACGTGCCAGAACGTCGCCTTCGGGCTCGTCCTGGTGGACGGCAACCTGGTCGACATCAGGGAGGCGTGTCCGATCCTGGCGGGCTGGAAGAGCCACGACTTCACGTCGGACAGCCGCGGGTCCTGGCTGTTCGCCAACTACTGGCACCACCTGCAGGGTTCACAGCGGGTCGACAAGCTGCCGTGGCGGGTGCCGTTCGACGCCAACGACCCGGTGCACACGCCCAACTCGCTGGACGGCGGCAGCTCCGCGGTCCGCGACGCCCTCGCCCGGGCCGTCTTCGCACTGCGCAAGGCAGGCGTTCCGCTGAACGCGGCCCTGTCGGACGTCCAGAGGATCACCCGCGGCGGCGAGCAGATCCCGATCCACGGCTCGTTCGGCGCCCTGGGCGTCCTGAACGTGATCGAACCCGGCCAGGTCGACGGCAAGACGGACATCGTCTTCGGGTCCAGCTTCGTCCAGCAGGTGCGGTTCACGGCCGACGGGCCGCCGGAGACGTACTCCGTCCTGGCCTACTCCCAGTCGGCGAACCCGTACTCGCCGCACCACGCCGACCAGACGAAGTTGTTCTCGGCGGGCGGGTGGGTGACCGAGCGGTTCACCGAGGAGCAGATCGCGGCCGCACCGGACCTGCGCGTCGTGGTCCTGGACTGAGACCGGTCCGACGAGCCCGGCCGTACGAAGCAGCCCGTAGACGAAGCCCGTACGACGAAGCCCGTACGACGAAGCCCGTACGACGAAGGACCGTACGACGAAACCCTTCACGAAGGAGAGGAACGTTGTGAACAGGACATCGCGCTGGTGGCGGACGGTGGTGGCGTGGACGGTCGCCGTCGTGGCCGTGGCCGTGGTCGCCCCGGTCGGTTCGGCACAGGCCGCCGACGACACCCCACCGCCGAAGCTGACGGACGGGTTCGGCCTGACCCAGGTCGCCGCGCCCGTGGGAACCGCCCACGACTTCTACCTCACGGTCGCCACGCCCCAGGTCGCGGGCGAACAGCACATCAAGATCATTCTGCCGCGCGGCTACTACGACGACCCGGCCAGGCGCTACCCGGTGCTCTACTTCCTGCACGGCTCGCCCGACGACCCGATCGCGCAGAACTACCCGGCGCTGTCCATGTCGGACCGGATGATCACCGTCATACCGGACGGCGGCGCGCGCAGCTGGTACGCCAACTGGCTCAACCAGAACACCGTGCTCGGCGCCCAGAACTGGGAGAACTTCCACCTGAACCAGGTGATCCCGTTCGTCGACGCGAACCTGCGCACCCTCGCGGCCAAGAAGTCGAGGGCCGTCGCCGGCATCTCCATGGGCGGCTTCGGAGCCTTCCACTACGCCCAGGCCCGCCCCGACCTCTTCGGCCAGACGGCGTCCCTGTCGGGCGACATCGACCTGTCGGCCAACTCGATGGACCTGCGGATGGCCGTCGTCGCCTCCGTCACCGACGCGATGGGCGCGATGTGCGCCTCGTCGTCCGGTTCCTGCGACCCGAACGAGTCCCCGTACAAGCCGGGCGTGGACAGCGACGCCCTGTTCGGCTCGCCCTATCCGGTGTTCAACGTCGACCGGCGGTGGAACGAGGTCGACCCGTCACAGCACATGGACCGGCTCAAGGGCATCGGGATCTCCATCTACACGGGCGACGGCGGCGGCTCGCCCCTCGACATGGAGTTCTGGGTCTCCGGCGCGTCCAAGAACGTCAAGGCCCGCATGGACGCCCTGGGCATGCCGTACTACTACGTCAACTACGGCGACGGTTCCGGCTGGGGCACCCAGTGCAACGGGACGCACAGCGCGGGCTGCTGGGCACAGTCCCTGCTGGACCTGATACCCAGGCTGGAGCGGGCCTTCGCCGCCTGACCCGGACGGTGCGCCACGCCCGCCGTCGTCCCGCTCGCCGCCGGTGCGGTCCGCGGGACGGCGGCGGGCGCCTTCCCGGATGGGGGTGCGGACCGGTCAGGACACCGCGGGGCCAGGACCGTTCAGCCAGCCCCATGCCGACCAGGTGGAGAAGCCGGTCTGCCAGCGGTGGTGGACGCCGGCGTGGCTGGTGCCGAAGACCTCGATGCGGCCGTCGG
>NZ_JNWK01000101.1 GCF_000716445.1 Streptomyces wedmorensis | reverse complement strand
AGGTCAGGAGTCAGCAGAGCCACCATGCCGGGCAGGGCACGGAAGACCGCCCCGTAGTCGATCTGCGGATTCCTCATGCACTGCCCGCCTCGGCGCCGAACGTCGTTTACTGATGCCCCACGATAAGAACGACGCGCCCCGGATGCGGGTCACCACTCCCCGGGCCCCCGGAGTCCGCAAGGCCCCGGCGTCCTGCCGGGTGACGGGACCGAAGACGAGAGGGCGGATGAGCACGGACGTCGTACGGACGTCGCGGCCGGGTGGCCGACGTCGTGCCGGCCCCACCGTCCCCGGGTCAGTGGCACCGGCTTACGGGGCGAGTCGTTCGAGGGTTCTTTCGACCACGCCGTCGCCATAGACGACAACAGCGCCCCCGGGACCTCCCCGCTGGACCGGACCCGCCGCCCCTCGGTGCCGGCAAGGGCCGGCCGCAATGCGGCCATGTCGACCACGGCAGGCCCGGCAGGGCCGCACGGACCTGTCCAAGGCGTACGTGAAGCAACTCGCCCGTGCCTTCGCCCCCGCTCTGCACCCCGTGATCGGCTTACTTCCTCATCGCGAGGAGTCCGTCCGGCTCCTTCTACGATTCCCTGCCCCATACGGGGGCCGTGTACTTCACGGTCACGGTGTTCTCCACCGTTCGGGTGAGCCGCCCGACGAGGACCTCGGTCCGCCTGAACGATCGTCACTCCACCGCCGCACAAAGGCGGTGAGCCCGCTCGGTGCGGCGCCCGCCACGTGATACCACGTCAGGAAGACGCCGGTGAATCGCCGCGATCCCGACGAATGTCGAGCCAAGGAGCTGATGCGCGTGTCGGCCGACAGCCCCGTCGGAGCACCGGGCAAGCCGCCGCCGGATCCCTTCGCCCTGGTCAGGACCCGCGGTTACGTCGGGCTTCTGGTCATGGCGGCGGCGCTCGGAGTGCCGATCTCGGCAGCCGCGTACGGCTTCCTCGCCCTGGTCAACGAACTCCAGCCGTGGACCTACACCGACCTGCCCAAGGCGCTGGGCTTCCAGGCAACCCCTCCCTGGTGGCCCCTGCCGCTGCTGGGTGTCGCAGGCCTGCTGGTCGGAGCGACCATCCGCTACCTGCCCGGAATCGGCGGTCACAAGCCCGCGGAGGGGCTGTCGATGGCCGGCGCGCCGAAGCCGCTCGAACTTCCCGGCATCTTCCTCGCCGCCGTGGCCTCGTTGGCCCTCGGTGCCGTCATCGGCCCCGAGGCACCGCTCATCGCCCTCGGCAGCGGCGCGGCCGTCTGGCTCGTACGCCTGGTCAAGCCGGACCTGCCGGAGCGGGGCGGGGCCGTGGTCGGCGCGGCCGGAAGCTTCGCCGCGGTCAGCACCCTGCTCGGGTCACCCATCACCGGGGCGTTCCTCCTCATGGAGGCGTCGGGAATCGGCGGGCCGATGCTCGGGGTCGTCCTGGTGCCGGGCCTGCTCGCCGCCGGCATCGGCTCGCTCGTCTTCACCGGCCTGGACAACTGGACCGGTCTCGGCACGTACTCCCTGGCGCTTCCGGAGGTCCCGCACGCCGACACGCCCGATGTCGCCGAGTTCGGCTGGGCACTCGTCATCGGACTGGTGGCGGCCCTCGTCGGTACCGGCATCCGGCGGCTCGCCCTCCTGGCGCAGCCCCGTGTCGAGCGGCGCAGGGTACCCGCCACCGTCCTGATGGGGCTGGTGGTCGCAGGGCTCGCCATCGCCTACGCCGAAGGCACGGGGAAAGCCGCGACCGAGGTGCTGTACTCGGGGCAGACCGCCCTCGGCCCGCTGATCGCGAACAGCGCGGAATACTCCGTCGGTACGTTGACCCTGCTCGTCGCGTGCAAGGGACTGGCGTACTGCGTCTCACTGAGCGCGTTCAGGGGAGGTCCGATCTTCCCGGCGATGTTCCTGGGGGCGGCGGGCGGCATCGCGCTGTCACACCTTCCTGGGCTGGGGCTCACCCCCGCGTTCGCGATGGGGATCGGAGCCATGTCGGTCACCATGCTCGGGCTCCCGCTGACCTCGGTCCTGTTGGCCACCCTGCTGCTGGGATCGCAGGGCCTCACCGTCATGCCGCTCGTCATCGTCACCGTAGTCGTCGCCTATGTCGTGTCGAAGCGACTCAGCCCGCCACCGACCGGCGGGGCACAGGCTCCCGCTCACGAAGGAGCGCCGGCGCGGTGATCTACCGTCAGGTACACCATGGGCCCGCGCGATTCGCAAGACTTCCCGGGGATCGACACAATCCGCAGCGCACACTGAGCGTGCCTTCCTGGCACCGATCAGTCCAGCCGGACAGGGGCTTGGCCCCCTGCCCGGACCCCGGCTTGCGGAGGTGCCTGCGGCGAGCCCACCCCGGCCGAGCCGAACAGGCGCGGCAGTCCGCTCCCGGGCGGCCCCGCCACAGACGTCTCCGGCGGCGGAGCCTTGACTCACACGCAGTGTCGGGTGCTCCGACACGGTCAGGAGTACCAGTCGGCCTCCGTCGCCCGCGCCCGCCGGGGCACCTCCCGGGCGGGCATGGGCCTGCGCTCGCCACCGGCGAGCAGCGTGCTGGCCGGATCGCCGCCGAGCATGCCCGGGAGCGTCACCTCGACATCGATGCCGCGAGGCGGGTCGGTGGGCAGGACCGTGGTCAGCACCGTCGTCTGGGCGTGGTGACCATGGGCGCGGGCGGCGGCGACCTGTTTCCCGTCCACGAGGAGCTCCAGCTCCCGCGTCCCACCCATCCGCAGGCCCACGGTGACCGAGCAGCCGGCGTGGTCGCAATGAAAGTGATACTCGCGGCTCATGGTTGCCTCCCTGAAGCGCCCGGCAGCAAAGCCTCTGCCCCTCCATCGTGGCACCGGGTGGTGGCGGCGTCAGCCCTGGATCCCGCTCCCGCGGTCGTCACCGTGATCCTCACCCGCTACACCACCCCTCCCCACCGACCGCGCCACCGTCGCCGAGCACAGGAGGGCGCCGGCGCCGTTCCTCTCGGACGACGACAGCCGCCGCGCCCAGAGCGCCGCGCCCCCTGCTTGAGCGACCCACCCACAAGCTGCGTCCCTGAGTACGGGATCGAGGGGCGGTTGTCGTCGCACGAGCGGTTCGCACCCCGCCGGCGAAATGGGCGGAACGGTCGACCGCAGCCAGTGACGAGGGCGGAAGGAGGATCCGCGTCGCATGCGCGTGGAGGGGCGGTGCTCGCTGGTGCCCGGGCCGCCTACCGGCCACCAGGGTCGGCCGCTCACGGCCCGTCCTGCCTTGGTGACTCCTTGGCGACAGGAGAATTCGGGCACTGCCTCGAGAGCGCGTAGGCCGAGACCGAGCCTGGTGTCTCTGTTGACCAGGCCAACCACCCTCTGGTGCGAACCGATGACCGGCTCGCTCCGCCTACGCGTTTCGCGTTCTCACGGAGATGATCGCGGGTGGTGTCCCGGCGCCCACGGCCGTGCCAACCGGCACGGAGATCGCCTGTGCCACCTCTTGGGGCGGTCCGCATGAGGGCCGGTGAAGGGTCCTCGGACAACGAATGCGGGGCTGAGGGCGGACGCGCAGCATGGAGGCATGGCTGCACTCCCGCTCCCGGGGAACCGTTCGACCGCCTGCGTGCCCAGCGCACCCGACCATGACCGGGATCCCGATCAAGTGGCCCTCTTGCAGGCGCCGACCAGGAGAGCTTCGGCACCCACCGGCGCCTGGACCGACGCCGCCACCGCGTTCGCCCCGCATCCACGAAGGACCTCGGGGACAGCGCTGCCCCACTCTGCGGCCTGGGCCACTTCGACTACGCTCCCCTGCCGGCCCACGCCCTCAGTACGCCTGGAGCCCGTATGTCCCACCGTCTGCCGCCCAACCTGCCCCGAACGGCCTGCACAACTCTCGCGGCCCTCCTGACGGGCGTTCTGGCCACCGTGCCGACCGGCCCCGCCCATGCCTTCACCGGCGGCAACCACGAGGACATCACCAGGGCCGCGCTGCCCTGGCAGCCCATGACGCTGACCGAGATGGCCGACAGCCACGACGGGGCGATCAACGCCAACGACCACCCTCCATACTTCGATGTCGGCCCCCTGCACTGCGACAACGCCGACTACCTCGAGCCCCGCTACGCCCCCGCCTACCCCCGCACTCGGGACGAGGCGACCACCGAGCTCCTCGCGTGCATCCGTACCTCCGTAACCCGCTTCCGCAACGCGGTCGAGGCCGCCGACGGCCTCGTCGACGCCCACGGCAAGGTGCGCGCCGACCAGAGCGACCTGTCCTCGCACTGCACATGGGACGAGAAACCCCAACGGGCCAAGTGCGACGTCCTCGAACAGCTCGGCCGCGGCTGGCACCAGATCGAGGACTTCTACTCGCACTCCAACTGGACGGACCGGGCCGCCCCTGGTCGGGTCGGGCTCGAAAACCCACCCGGACTGGAGCGCACCGAGGTCGCGCCGTTCCTCGCCATGGGCCGCTACAGCACCATGAAGGACGCCGACTGGACCCGGGACGCGCGCTCCCTCATTCCCGTCGACCTCACCACGGGCTGCTACACCGATGTCGATTCGACGGGTGTCAAACCCGCCGACTGCGACGGCCGCGTCTCCCACAACCGCGCGCTGAACAAGGACACCGCCGCATCAGCCCGCTCCCAGACGGACGACAACTTCCGGCACGCCACGGCCGGAGCCACCGCCGAGATCACGCGCCAGTGGAACGATTTCAAGGCCGAATTGCTCAAGACGTACCCCGATCACCGGCGCGGCGCCCAGATGATCTGCGCTCTCGTCCACGACGACCCTGCCAGCGCCTGCCCCTGACGGGGCAGGCGACCCTCGTACAGGCTCCCGCCGAGCGGGCCGAGGCGATCCGCGAGGCCATCTGGAACAGCGTGGAGCGAGCCACGTGTTCCAGCGGCTGGCCGACCTGTTGGGCCCGGTCTCCTGGAGCGTCCTCGAGGAACCCCCGGGCCGCCCTCCGCGGTCAGCCGTGACGTAGGCGGCCAAGAGGAAAGGGGACCATCCGGCCCTCCCTCTCCCCGTGATGTGGAGCAGAGACTGGGTGCGGACACCGACGAGGAGGTCCCCGATGAGGTCTGATCCTTCACCTCGGCTCACGACGGCCCTGTCCGCCGACCAACATGACCGCCTGATGGCATGCGCCCGCCCGGTGGACCTCCCTGAAAGCACCCGGCTGTTCGAGGAGGGCGATCCCGCCCAGCGCTTCTGGATCCTTCGGACGGGCACGGTCACCTTGGACGTCCCGGTGCCCGGCAGACAGCCGGCGGTGATCGACACCGTGAACGCGGGCGAGCTGCTCGGATGGTCATGGCTGTTCGCCCCGTATCGCCGGCACTCCGGAGCGGAGGCCATGACACGTGTGCGGGCGTACGAGTTCGACGCGGTGGCCGTGCGCATGATGATGGACGCCGATCCGGGCCTTGGCTCCGCCCTCGGGTATCTCGTCGGGCAGACGCTCGCTCGTCGCCTCGTCGCCGCCCGGGTACGACTGCTCGATCTGTACGCCCCGCACGGCAGCGGCCTGTAGACCCTCGTCCACCTCCCGGAGAACGTCATGCCTGCCTCGCGCTACACCGTCAGCGACGTCATGACCCACACCGCCATCGCGATCGGCCGTGACGCGCCCTACAAGGAAATCGTCGCGCTCTTGGACCAGTGGAAGGTGAGTGCCCTTCCTGTCCTGGAGGGAGAGGGCCGTGTCGTCGGAGTCGTGTCGGAGGCGGATCTGCTGCCGAAGGAGGAGTTTCGGCTCGACGGGCCTCGCCCGGGCGAATTCGGCGAGGCGGCCAAGGCCGGAGCCCTGCGGGCCGGTGAGCTCATGTCGAGCCCGGCCGTGACCGTTCACGCGGACGCCACGCTCGCCGAGGCGGCACGGATCATGGCCACCCGGAGGGTGAAGCGGCTGCCGGTGGTGAACGACATCGGGATGCTGGAGGGGGTCGTCAGCCGGAGCGATCTGCTCAAGGTGTTCCTCCGTACGGACGGCGAGATCGAGGAGGAGATCCGCCGTTCCGTCCTGGGCGAGTCGGCCGCCCCGGCAGGGCTTGACGTGTCCGTACTGGAGGGTGTGGCCACCCTTCACGGTGCGCTCGCCGACCGGTCGCTGGTTCCGCTGCTCGCCCGCGCCGTGCGGGCGGTGGAGGGTGTCGTCGACGTACGGATGGATCTCGGTGCCCACGAAGACGCTGTATGACGGACAATCCTTGTGGGGGCGGATACGAACCCATCGACCGCAGGGGTCCGCATGTCCGATCTGCCGGCAGCCACCGAACCCACGCGGGTCTTCCTCGTCGATGATCACGAGGTCGTCCGCCGGGGCCTTCGCGACCTGATCGACGACGAGCCCGACATGGAGGTGGTCGGCGAGGCGGCCACGGCGGAGCAGGCGCTGGCCAGGGGCCCCGCCCTTCGGCCGGACGTGGCGGTCCTCGACGTGCGGCTGCCGGACGGGGACGGCATCTCGGTGTGCCGGGAGCTGCGGTCTCGGATGCCGGATCTGGCGTGCCTGATGCTGACGTCGTTCGACGACGAGGACGCTCTTCTCGACGCGATCATGGCGGGGGCTTCGGGGTACGTCCTGAAGCAGATCAAGGGGTCCGACCTCGTGTCGGCCGTGCGGACCGTGGCCGCCGGGCAGTCGATGCTCGACCCTGCCACCACCGCCCGGCTGATGCACTCGCTGCGCGACCCCGAGGGTGTGAAGCCACCGGAGGACGAGCGGCTCGCGGTGCTGTCCGACAGGGAGCGGTCGGTGCTCGACCTCATCGGCGAGGGACTCACCAACCGGCAGATCGCCAAGCGGCTCTATCTGTCGGAGAAGACCGTCAAGAACCACATCTCGCGGCTGCTCGGCAAGCTCGGCGTGGAACGCCGCGTACAGGCCGCCGTCATCGCCGCGCAGGTCCACGAGCACGACGCCGAGGAGACGTAGAGGCTCCTACTCCCGCTCGGCCGGCAGCGGGATCCGCCACTCGAGGACCGTGCCGCTGCCCGGCTCCGCCCGCGCGTGGACCGACAGGGTGCCGCCCAGCAGCTCGGCCCGTTCGGCCAGGTTCCGCAGTCCACTGCGGCTGCCGCCGTGCGGTATGCCGACACCGTCGTCGCCCACCGTCACCACGAGTACGCCGTCGTCGGCGACGACGGACACCTCCGCACTGCGGGCCCGGGCGTGCCGTGCCACGTTGGTGAGGGCCTCACCGAGGACGGCGAGCACCTCCTCGGCCGCTTGCGGTGGTACGTCGGTGTCGATCAGGCCCTCCATACGCAGCGCCGGGGCGAATCCGAGCTCCGACGCGGCCGAGTCGACCGCTTTGACGACACGGTGTCGCAGCTTCGGTGTGACACCGGGGGAGTCGTGTTCCCGGAGGCCGAAGATGGTCGATCGGATGATCTTGATGGTGGCGTCGAGGTCGTCGATGGCTCGGGTCAGTCGGTCCACGGCCTCAGGGTGCTCGACGAAGCGCCGGGCGCTCTGCAGCGTCATCCCCGTGGCGAACAGGCGCTGGATCGCGAAGTCGTGGAGGTCGCGAGCGATCCGGTCGCGGTCCTCCAGAAGACTCACCTGTTCGGCGTCACGACGGCGGTCGGCCAGTTCGAGCGCCAGAGCCGCCTGCCCCGCGAATCCGGGAAGCGCGGTGACCTCCGCGGCCGTGAACGGGGGCCGCCCGTGGCGCCGCGCGAGGATCAGCACCCCGCTGAGGCGCTCCTTGATGCCGACCGTGACGGCCACGGCTGGTCCGAACCCCTTCCACCGTTCGGACTGCACCGTGATGCGCGGCTCGTTCTCGACGTCGGCGACCGTGACCAGGCCGTCCTGCGCGAGGGCGGCCTCGACCAGGGTTCCTTCACTGTTCGGGAGGACGACTCCCCGGTGCGCTTCGGATCCCTCGCCGCGGGCCAGCGAACCCCGCAGCTCGCCGCCAGGTCCGACCAGGTAGAAGACCCCCATGTCGGCGCCTGCGATGTCCACCGCCTGTTCCAGCATCCCGCCGAGAACCTCGGTCTCCTCCGCACCGGACAGGAGGGCGCTGATGAAATCGGAGCTGGCGGCCAGCCAGCGCTGACGCACGCGACCCTCCTCGTAGAGGCGGGCGTTCTCGATGGCGATGCCGGCTGCGACGGCCAGGGTCGTCACGACGGCCTCGTCCTCGGCGTCGAAGTCCGCCGCTCCGCGCTTCTCGGTGAGGTAGAGGTTGCCGAAGACCTCGTCGCGGACCCGAATGGGGACACCGAGGAACGAGTGCATCGGCGGGTGGTGCGGCGGGAACCCGTACGAGGCGGAGTGCTCGGACAGCTCGGACAGTCGCAGCGGCTGGGGGTTGCGGATCAGCTCGCCGAGCAGGCCGTGACCCGAGGGCAGGTCTCCGATCTGCGCCCTCAGGTCGTCTCCGATGCCGATGGGGACGAATGCGGAGAGCCTGCTGTCGTCGCCGATGACACCCAGAGCGCCGTACTCGGCGTCCACAACGATGACCGCCGCTTCCACGATGTCCCTGAGCACCTGTGGCAGGTCGAGTTCCCTGCCCACGGCCATGACGGCTTCCAGCAGCCCGCTGAGCCGGTCCCGGGTGCCCCGCGCCTCGTCGATGCGCACCCGGAGCTCGTCGAGCAGCTCGTCGAGTCTCAGCCGCGGAATCCTGCTCTCCGCGGATTCCGGGCCCTCACGACCCATCGAAACCTCCGGCTGCATCGAGCGCACGGGCTGCACCCGAAGCGCGCACTCTCACCGTAGTCCGGATGAACCACCCGTTCCTGCCGGGTCCCCCGGGTGGAAGGCGGTCCGTACGACGCGGGCCGCGACGAATCCGGCCGGCGCGCACGCGAGAGCGATCCCGGCTCCCGCCCAGCCGAGTGGCTCGGTCTCCAGGATCGGGTTCAGGAAGGGCACGTACAGCGCTGCCGCTGCCAGAAGGGCAGAGGCTAGGACGGACAGGGGGAGGAACGGGTTCTCCTTGGTCAGAAGGCGGCTACGCAGCCCCAGGGCGACGCCCAGCTGCGCGGAGAGCAGGGCGAGGAAGAGGACGCTCTGCCAGGCCAGGTCCAGTGCCTGGGCGGCGAGTCCTGCGCCGAGGGAGGCCGCCGTCACGACGGCCGCGAGTAGGAGCAGCCTCTGCCAGGCGCCACCGCCGATAATGTGCTGGTCAGGTGGGCGCGGCGGGCGGTGCATCGCTCCCGGGGACGCGGGTTCGGCGCCCATGGCGACGCCCGTGAGGCCGTGGGTCAGGAGGTTGATCCACAGGATCTGGCCGGCGCGGAGTGGCAGCGGAAGTCCCAGCAGCGGGCCGATGAGCATCACGAGGATCTCTGCCGCGCCGCCGGCCATTCCATAGACGAGGAAACGGCGGATGTTGTCGTAGACACGCCTTCCCTCCTCGACGGCCGCCACGACCGTCGAGGGCTCGTCGTCGGTGAGGACGAGGTCGGCGGCCTGCCGGGCGACCTCCGTGCCGCGTGCGCCCATGGCGACGCCGATGTCGGCCCGGCGCAGGGCGGGGCCGTCGTTGACCCCGTCGCCGGTCATGGCGGTCACCGCTCCCCTGGCGCGCCATGCCTCCACGATGTCCAGTTTCTGCTGCGGGTCCGTGCGGGCGAAGACCCGCACCGAGGTGAGGTCGGCGACGCGTCCTGCGGCGACGTCGGCGCCGGTGACGACCCGTCCCTCCGTCTCGTCGTCGTCGCCCAGGAGGCCGATGCGGGACGCGACCGCCCGTGCCGTCGCCGGGTGGTCCCCGGTGATGAGGACGGGAGTGATGCCGGCCGCACGGCAGGAGGCGAGAGTCGCCGCGGCATGCGGCTTGGGCGGGTCGCTGAGCGCGACGAGGCCGAGGAGCGCGAGCCCCGACTCCGCCGTGGTGACCGGGCTCGGGATGTCGTTCCGCGCGCCCGACGCCACGGCGAGCACGCGGTACCCCCGGGCAGCCAGGCGTGCGGCCTCCCGCCGGGCCGCCGCGAGCGCGTCCGGAGGATCGAGCAGGACGGCCGGGTCGAGTACGGCTTCGGGTGCGCCCTTCATGCAGACGAGCACCCCGTCTCCGCCGGTCCTGTGGAGCGTCGTCATGCGTCTGCGGAGGCTGTCGAAGGGCGCTTCACCGATCCGGGGGCGGGTCGCCGCCAGTTCCGCCGGACCCGGGCATCGCGTCTTGGCCGCGGCCGCCAGCAGGGCGGCTTCCATGGGGTCGCCCAGAGCCGTCCAGCGGTCGTCGGGCCTCCGGTCGTCCGCCGGGCGCAGTGTGGCGTCGTTGCACAGGGCGGTCACGGTCAGCAGCTCCGTCAGCGGTTCGAGCTCGTCTGCTTCCGCCGGTCTCCCGGCGACGAGGGCCTCGCCGTCGGGTTCGTATCCCACGCCCGAGAGCTCGGCGGCCACTCGCGGTGTCCAGACGTGCTGGACGACCATGCGGCCCTCGGTCAGGGTGCCGGTCTTGTCGGTGGCGAGGACGGACACCGAGCCGAGCGTCTCCACCGCGGGCAGCCGCCGCACCAGGGCGTGTCGGGCGGCCATGCGTCTGGCTCCGAGTGCGAGGGCCAGGGTGACGACGGCGGGAAGGGATTCGGGGACCGCCGCCACGGCCAGGCTGATGGCGGTGACGGCCATCGTGCCCAGCGGGAGCCCCCGCACCAGGCCGAGGGCGAAGACCAGGACGCACAGGGCGAGCGTCACGGCCGCGAGGACGCGCCCGAGCGCGGCGAGTCGGCGCTGCAGCGGGGTCGGCTCGCGACGTTCGTCGAGCAGAGCCGCGATACGGCCGAGCGCGCTCGCCGCCCCGGTCGCCGCGACTAAGGCCACGCCCCGGCCGCGGACGACGACCGTGCCCGCGCTCAGCGTCGCACCGGGCTCCTTGTCGACGGGCACGGACTCCCCCGTGAGCATGGACTCGTCCACCAGTACGGCGGAGGCCTCGGCGAGTTCGGCGTCGGCGGCGACGATGTCGCCCTCACCGACCAGGAGGACGTCACCGAGGACGATCGACGCCGCCGGGAGGTCGCGGACCACGCCGTCGCGCCGCACTCGCGCGTGCGGGGCGGTGAGGGCCGAGAGAGCGGCGACGGCGTTGTCGGCCCGGATCTCCTGTGCCACCCCGACCGTCGTGTTCACGAGGACGACCAGCCCGATGACGATCGCGTCGGGATGGTCACCGATCGCGAGGGTCAGTACGACGGCCCCGAGAAGCACCATGATCAGCGGGTCGGTGAGTTGGGCCAGGACCCTGCTGTGGAGCGGTACGGGCCTTCTCGCGGTGACCTCGTTGGGGCCGGTGTCGGCCAGTCGGCGGGCGGCCTCCGCCTCGGTGAGCCCCGTGGTGTCCCGCGCCGAGGCAAGGGCCCGGTCCGCTGCCGACGCGGTCATGACCCGCTCACCTCACAGGGACGGTGATCACCGGGCAGCGGGCGCGGTGGAGCAGCCCGTGGACGACGGAGCCGACGCGCATCCCGGTGTGCCCGCCCCCGCCCGTGCGGCCGACGACGGCCGGTACGTGTTCGGCGGCGCCCGCGGGCGTCTCGACGGGCGAGCCGACGAGCACCTCGTGCGTGAGCCGGACGTCGGGGTATTTCTCCGCCCAGCCGGCGGTGGTCTCGGAGAGCAGGCCGCGTTCGGCGTGGCACAGCGTGTCACCGCTGTGCCAGGAGAAGATGTGCCAGGAGAAGACAGGGGGGTTCGCCGGAGCGGCCAGGGCTGCCGCCGGGAACCCGGGCACGTGGGCCTCGTCCCGCACCGCCGCGAGGTCCACGCCCGCCTCGACGGTCCGGTCGAGCGGTTCCCTTCCCGCCTGCCGACTCCCGGCGATCTCCGCCTGGGGCAGAGAGGGGACGCGTGTGCCCGTGTCAGCCGCATGGACGAGGAAGAGGGTGCTGCCCCGCAGGGCCGCCTCCGATGCCGCCCACACCACCGCCGTGCGTGCGGACGGTGATCCGTCGACGCCGACGACCCTGCCGGGGCCGGGACGGGCCGGGGTTCCCTCCATTGCTCCTCCTCACGCGGGTCCAGGGGCTCCTTCCACCCTGGCAGCCGGTCCCGAGTGGCCGGAGGGCCGCTGGGGCCAATGACGGGACCAAAGGTCCTACCCGGGCGGGGCAGGCGCGGACCGGCCGCGACGAGCCCCTTCGGGCCCAGGAGTGGACCGTTCGGCCCTCCTCGCCCCCGAGCGGGCGTTGGAGGGTGGTGACACGGGAAGAACCCTCGAACAGGAGGCGCGGTGATGAAGCACATGAAGGTCGGCGGTCTGATGACCGACGGCGTCGTCTCCGCCGTCCCCGCGGCGTCGTTCAGGGAGGTGGCGAAGATGCTCGCCGAGCACGACATCACCGGGGTTCCCGTCCTGGACGAGGACGACCGTGTGGTCGGTGTCGTCTCCGAGAGCGACCTCCTGGCGCGCCACGCGTCGACTGCGCGGGACCTGATGACCACGCCGGCCGTCACGGTCCACGCCGAGGAGACGGTGGCGGACGCGGCACGGCTGATGGTGCGCCGTGGAGTCGAGCGCCTTCCCGTGGTCGATGAGGAGGAACGACTGGTCGGCATCGTGACCCGCCGCGATCTGCTCTGCGTCTACCTCCGCCCGGACGCGGAGATACGGCGCCGCATCCGTGAGGACGTCCTCACGGATGCCATGGGCCTGCCCGGGGACGCGGTGGACGTGCACGTCCTGGACGGCGTGGTGACGCTGGGGGGCCGCGTTCGGCGGCGGAGTCACGCCGTGATGCTCGTCGGACTGGCCGAGAGGGCCGACGGCGTCGTCGCCGTCGTGGACCGCCTGTCCTTCCAGGAAGACGACACCCGCCCCGCATCCTCCACCCGGACTCCGCACGACATCGCTCGGTGACCCACCGCAGACAGGACGCACCGTGTCCACCAACGCTCTGACCCGCCCGCTCGTGACGTCACTGATCGAGGACGCCGTCACAGCACC
Source organism: Streptomyces wedmorensis (assembly GCF_000716445.1). Lineage (GTDB taxonomy): Bacteria > Actinomycetota > Actinomycetes > Streptomycetales > Streptomycetaceae > Streptomyces > Streptomyces wedmorensis. Next base: position 1,299 of record NZ_JNWK01000101.1, on the reverse strand, counting down.
CTCCATGCACAACGCACAGCCCTGGAAGTTCGTGTGCAGGACGGGCGCGGGCGTCATCGAGCTGCACGGTGATCCGCTGCGCGGCATGCCGCACGAGGACCCGGACCACCGTGCCCTCCACCTCGGCTGCGGTGCCGCCCTGTTCGGACTGCGGGTGGGCGCCGCGTACAGAGGCCGGCACGCCGCGGTCCGGCTGCTGCCCCATCCCGAGGACCACTGGCACTTCGCCGACGTGGAACTCCTCGCTGCGGACGACGTCGACCGCGGTCTCGTCGCGCTCCACCCCGCGCTGCCGCGCCGGCACACCAGCCGTTTCCCCTTCACCGAGGAGCGGATCCCCTCCGAGGTGATCGACGGTCTGCGGGCCGCAGCCCTCCAGGAGGGCTGCCAGCTGGTCCTGCCGGGCGACTGGCACACCGACGCCGTCCTCGAGATCGTCCACGACTCCGAAAGGTTCGAGGCCGCTGACGCGGCGGTTCGCGCGGAGATCGCTGCATGGATGCGCACGGGTGCGTCCGACGAGGGCTCCGAGACCGAGGGCATCCCGTCGTACGCCTTCGGCCCTCGGCAGTACGACGTCACCTCTCCGGTCCGGGACTTCGACTCACCCCGGCACGTCCCGGACCGTGCTTCGGCCCGCTTTGAGGAGCGGCCGCAGATAGCTCTCCTCGGCACGGTCGAGGACACTCCGCAGCAGTGGCTGACGGCCGGCCAGGCGCTGCACCGGGTCCTGCTCCGGGCCACCCTTGACGGTCTGTCGACCTCTCTCATGTCCCAGCCCCTTGAGTGGTCCGAACTCCGCTCCGTCGTGCGGGATCCGGCTTCGACGACGGGCTTCATCCACATGGTGATCCGCCTGGGCTACGGCCCCCAGGGGCGGGCCACGCCGCGTCGGCCCGTCTCCGAGGTGCTCACCTTCGACTGAGCCGCCCCTCACGGACGGAGCCGGCGCTCCTGTCCGGGTGCGACGGTCACCCGCCGTCCGCCAGGGACGACCAGGGACGAGCAGGGCCTCCTCGCAGCAGCGCCACGCGTCGGCGCCCTTCTGCCGAGCCGGCACCCACCCACGTAGAGACGGCGGGAGACGTCCTCCCAGGCTGCGAGCCGGCCGTCGTCCAGCGACAGTCGATCCGCCAGTTCCGCACGGCGGGCCTCGGGCAGTTCGCCGAGCAGGTCGAGGGACCTCACGTGGCGCTGGAGGTGATGCAGGAGACCAGGACCCGGTCCCCCGGCCGCACCGTGCGGACGTCGCCCCCGGTCTCCACCACAGTGCCGACCGCCTCGTGTCCAAGGACCCGG
>NZ_JNWK01000100.1 GCF_000716445.1 Streptomyces wedmorensis | reverse complement strand
TGCCCACAACGGGCGGGGTGCAGGCCCACACGGGCGGGGCGCGGGCGCAGCCCACAACACCGGGGCGCAGCCCACAACAGCGGGGCGCAGGCCCACAACAAGCGGGGGCGCAGGCCCACAACGCGGCGCCGCAACGGGGCGGGCCGCAGCCCACGACGCGCGACCACAGCCCGGCAGCAAGGCGAGCCGCAGTCAACCCGCAAGCCACGCCCCCACCAGGCGCACCGGGGACACAATGGACCCGTGCCCGAAGGAGACACCATCTGGCAGGTCGCCCGGCACCTGCACACCGCGCTCGCCGGCCAGGTCCTCACCCGCGCGGACCTCCGTGTGCCCCGGTTCGCCACCGCGGACCTCACGGGCCGCACGCTCCTGGACGTGACGCCGCGGGGCAAGCATCTGCTGGCCCGGATCGAGGGCGGGCTCACTTTGCACTCCCATCTGCGGATGGAGGGGGCGTGGCGGGTGTACGCCACGGGAGAGCGTCCGCGCGGTGGCCCCGCGCATCAGATCCGGGCGATCCTCGGGAACGCCGAGTCCACGGCGTACGGCTACCGGCTCCCGGTCCTGGAGCTGATCCGTACCGCCGAGGAGTCCCGTGCGGTCGGCCATCTGGGGCCGGACCTCCTGGGACCCGACTGGGACCCGGCGGAGGCGGAGCGCCGACTGTGCGCCGACCCGGCGCGGCCGCTCGGCGAGGCGCTGCTCGACCAGCGGAACCTGGCCGGCATCGGCAACGTGTACAAGTCGGAGCTGGCGTTCCTCGCCGCCGTCTCGCCCTGGCTGCCGGTCGGCGACCTCGGCCCCGACGTCCCCGCCCGGCTGGTGGCTACCGCTCACCGCCTCCTGGAGGCGAACAAGGACCGCCCGGACCGCCGCACGACCACCACGCGCCGGCCCGGCACCCCGCTCCATGTCTACGGTCGCGAGGGACGCCCCTGTCTGCGCTGCGGCGCCCCGATCCGCAGGACCGACGCCGAGCCGGGAAACGGCGACCGGATCACCTACTGGTGCCCGGCCTGCCAGCCGGGCCCCACCCGCACCGAACCCTGAACCCCGCCTCACCTCACCACCAACCCACACACCCCCGCCCCACCACCTGACTCCCACCCCACCCCACCAATTGACGCGCCGTCAGATCCAGTCGTACGGTCCCGACATGACCCTCTCGGCGTACGACCTCACCGGCCGCACCGCGTTCGTCACCGGCGCCGCGAGCGGGATCGGCCGCGCGACCGCGGCCCTCCTCGCCGTGGCCGGCGCGACGGTGCACTGCGCGGACCTCGACGAGCGCGGGCTCAAGGAGACCGCCGCGCTGATCGCGCGGGACGGGGGAACCGCGCACACGCACGCGCTCGACGTCACGGACCGCGCGGCGCTGGCCGCCGCCGTCCGCTCCGCGGGTCCGCTCCACGTCATGGCGGCCATCGCCGGGATCATGCACACGAGCCCGGTCCTGGAGACCCTCGACGAGGACCTCGACCGTGTGCTCGCCGTCAACTTCAAGGGGGTCCTGTACGCGTGCCAGGAGGCGGCCCGCTCGATGATCGCCTCCGGCACCAGGGGCTCGATCGTCACCATGGCCTCGGGGGCGATGGACACCGCGAGCCCGGGCCTCCTCTGCTACAGCGTCGCCAAGGCGGCCGTCGTCCAGCTGACGAAGACCCTGGCGACGGAGACCGGGCCGCACGGCATCCGGGTCAACGCGGTCGCCCCGGGGTGGATCCGTACGCCCATGACCGACCGCCACGAACCGGCCGCCCAGGAGCAGGCGGAGGCGGCGATGGTCCGTCACTCACCTCTGGGACGGGTCGGGGAGGCCGAGGACATCGCCCACGCGGTGCTCCACCTCGCCTCCGACGCCTCGTCGTTCACGACCGGTCAGATCCTCCGCCCCAACGGCGGCGTCGCCATGCCCTGGTAGTTCCTCGCGAGGCCGCGCCCGGTTCGCCCACCGGCACGCCCGCGGTTCCCCCGGCCACCCCCGAAGCCGTCCGCCGCGACGAGGCCGCCACGTGCACCGGCAGCAGGCTCAGGCCCCAACCACCCGCGGCCACGGCGCCCTCCACCGTCCCGGTCTCCGCGGGCACGAGCAGCAGGCGCAGCACCGCCCACCACCAGAGCCCCCCGGCCGCCACTCCGAGCGCGACCAGCGCGAGCGTCATCAGCGGAACCCGTCGCCGTACCATGGCCGCCTCCTGCCGTCGACGCTAGACCGGCAGGATCACCCTGCGGGAGGGCGCACCGAGGCAGTCCCGGCGCACGCGTTACGCCTTCCACCATGGCACGGCACACCGGGACACGGCATCTCGGACGAAAAGCCCCGAAAAGAACCAACGGCGCCGCGGGAACCCGCCCCGAGAACCAAGGAAGCCCCCCGGTCCGGCGAAGGCAAAGAGAAAGACAAAGAGAAAGGCCCCGACCGGCGCCCCGCAGGGCGTCGACCGGGGCCTCGCCCCATGTGCTTCGGTTCAGGCGGCGACGACGTTGACCGCTTCCGTGGGCGCCTTGATGGTCACCCGCTCGGTGGGCACACCTGCCACCGACGTCACCGACACCGAATTGAGCCTCGGGCGCACCGGTGTCGGCACCGGTTCGCTCGACGCTGCCGACTCGGCCAGTTCGGCGAGCGACAGCTCGTCGCTCACTTCGCGCATGAGCTCGGACATCCGTACGTCCAGCGCGTCGCAGATCGCGGAGAGCAGCTCGGAGGAAGCCTCCTTCTGCCCCCGCTCCACCTCGGAGAGATAGCCGAGCGAGACTCGGGCGGACGAGGAGACTTCGCGCAGAGTACGGCCCTGGCGCTGGCGCTGCCGACGCAGCACGTCACCCAGCAGGCGACGGAGCAGAATCATCGGTGGCTCCCTCCTCGGACCGCGTAGCCGCATCCTTCACGCACCACCGTACCGCCTCGGGGTGCGGCCGTGCGGGGAGCGATGTCGTGTTCACTCAGGGCTGCAAACATCAATTCCCCCCGTTGTGTTCCGTATCCTGTGCCCGCGCATTTCCCGAGAGTTCCTCAAGGAGCAGTTCCAACACGCTCCGTACGCTCTCTCTACGAATGTCCGCGCGGTCGCCGTTCAACCTCAACGAGACCACTTTCCCGGCGCGGGCGCCTGTCGCGACCGGCCCCGCGACCGCCACGTAGACGGTTCCGACGGCGTGGCCGTCCTGCGGGTCGGGCCCCGCGACCCCGGTCGTCGAGATGCCCCAGTCGGCGCCGAGCCGGTCCCGTACACCGGCCGCCATCTGCAGCGCGACCTCCGGGTCCACCGCTCCGCGCTCCGCGAGGAGGGCCCGGTCGACGCCGAGGAGCTCGTGCTTGAGGGCCGTGGCGTAGGCCGTGACGGACCCCTGGAAGGCCTTCGACGCTCCGGGTACGCCGGTGAGCTCGGCGGCCACCAGGCCACCCGTGAGCGACTCCGCCGCGGCGAGCGTGTGATCACGCTCCGCGAGCAGCGCCAGCACCCGGGCGGCCTCGGTCATCGCGTCGACGCCTCCGGCCGCGCCGCCGCGCGCTCAGCGGCGAGCCCCTTGCGCCGGAGCACGACGGCCTGTCGCACATAGTCCAGACCGGTGACGACCGTCAGCACGACGGCAACCGCCATCACCCAGAAGCGCAGGGTGGCCAGCGGCCCGGTGAGCATCAGGACGTACATGCCGACGGCCGTGCCCTGGGCGAGCGTCTTCACCTTGCCGCCGCGGCTGGCCGGGATGACCCCGTGCCGGATGACCCAGAACCGCATGAGGGTGATCCCCAGCTCGCGGGCCAGGATGACCCCGGTCACCCACCAGGGCAGGTCCCCGAGGACGGACAGGCTGACGAGTCCGGCCGCCATGATCGCCTTGTCGGCGATCGGGTCGGCGATCTTCCCGAAGTCGGTGACCAGGTTGTACGTACGGGCCAGGTGCCCGTCGAAGACGTCCGTGATCATGGCCACCGCGAAGGCCGCCCAGGCCCAGGCCCGCCACGCGGGGTCGTGTCCGCCGTCCTGGAACAGCAGGATCACGAAGCCCGGGACGAGCACGAGCCGGATCATGGTGAGGATGTTGGCGATGTTCCACAGGCTGGCCTGGTTGACGGCAGCCGCGCCCAGCTTGCCGCGGGGCGCCGGCCTACCGGTCCCGCCCGTCGCGGATGCCGGGACTCCGGTCATCTGCCTGCCTCCTCGAAAAGACACTCGGCCACCAGGTCGACGCCTTCCGTGCCGACGACCTTCGCACTGACCATACGGCCCGGAGCGAGGTCGGGGCTCGTACCGTCGGCCGTGGTGAGGAACACCTGGCCGTCCGTCTCGGGCGCCTGGTGGGCGGCGCGGCCGATCCAGCCGTCCTCCTCGTCCAGGGTCTCGACGAGTACTTCCAGGGTCTCTCCGATGCGCTCCTCGGCGCGCTGCGCCGTGAGCTCCTCGGCGAGCCGGGAAAGGTGGGCGAGCCGCTCGTCGACGACCTCCTGGTCGAGCTTGTGCTCGTACGTGGCGGCCTCGGTGCCGTCCTCGTCGGAGTAGCCGAAGACGCCGATGGCGTCGAGGCGGGCGTGGGTGATGAAGCGTTCCAGCTCGGCGAAGTCCGCCTCGGTCTCGCCGGGGAAGCCGACGATGAAGTTGGAGCGCGCACCGGCGGTCGGGGCCTTGGAGCGGATCGTCTCCAGGAGCTCCAGGAAGCGGTCGGTGTCACCGAAGCGGCGCATGGCCCGGAGCACGTCCGGGGCGCTGTGCTGGAAGGACAGGTCGAAGTAGGGCACGACCTTGTCGGTCGATGTCAGGACGTCGATGAGGCCCGGGCGCATCTCGGCGGGCTGGAGGTAGCTGACCCGGACGCGCTCGATGCCGTCGACGGCGGCGAGGTCGGGCAGGAGGCTCTCCAGGAGCCGGATGTCGCCGAGGTCCTTGCCGTAGGAGGTGTTGTTCTCGGAGACCAGCATGACCTCCTTGACGCCCTGCTCGGCGAGCCAGCGCGTCTCGTTCAGCACGTCGGAGGGACGGCGCGAGACGAAGGAGCCGCGGAAGGAGGGGATGGCGCAGAAGGAGCAGCGGCGGTCGCAGCCGGAGGCGAGCTTCACCGAGGCGACGGGGCTGGCGTCGAGCCGGCGGCGGAGCGGCGCGCGCGGCCCGGAGGCCGGCGCGAGTCCCTCGGGAAGGTCGGCGGGGGCGTCGACCGGGGCCTCGGCGGAGTCGCCGTGTCCCGGGAGGGCCACGGCCGCGGCCGCCTCCTGGCGCTCGACGGGCGACAGCGGCAGCAGCTTGCGCCGGTCACGCGGAGTGTGGGCCTCGACACTGCCACCGTTGAGGATGGTCTGGAGGCGGTTGGAGATGTCGGCGTAGTCGTCGAAGCCCAGGACGCCGTCGGCCTCCGGGAGGGCTTCGGCGAGCTCCTTGCCGTACCTCTCGGCCATGCAGCCGACGGCGACGACGGCCTGGGTCCGGCCGTGGTCCTTCAGATCATTGGCTTCGAGCAGGGCGTCGACGGAGTCCTTCTTGGCGGCCTCGACGAATCCGCAGGTGTTGACGACTGCGACGTCCGCTTCTTCGGCGTTCTCGACGAGCTCCCAGCCGTCCGCTGCCAAGCGGCCTGCGAGCTCCTCCGAGTCCACCTCGTTACGGGCGCAGCCAAGAGTGACAAGGGCGACGGTACGGCGTTCGGGCATGGACTCAAGACTACTTCGTCCCGGCCGTTCCCCCGTCGCGCAGGGTTCACCTGCGCGACAGAGGTCACATCACGGGCCGGGCAGCGCGGCTCAGCCGGCCTCGGGGTCGCCCTTGGTGTAGGTCAGCCGCTCGACCTGGCCGGATTCGAACTTGTCCGCGACCTTCTTGCCGTTCACGTACAGCTCGATCGCGCCCGCGTTGCCGAGGACCAGGTCGATGCGCTCGTCGTCCTGGTAGGTCTTCGACTCGCCCTTGAGGAGGAGCCCGTCGAAGAGCAGCTTGCCGTCGTGCGCCTTGGCCGAGATCCAGCTCTTGTCGTCGACGGCGGTGAGCTTGACCGTGACCTTGTCCTGCGGGACGGCGGCGATCGCGCTCTCGGTGGGCTTCGGGGCGACGGGCTTGACCGGCTTCGGCTTGGCGGAGGTCGCCTTCTCCGGCGCGGGGGCGGGGCCGCCCTCTGCCGCGGTGGTCCCCTTCGGAGCCTCGTTCCCGTTGAACATCGTGAAGCCGACGAAGCCGACGACGGCGACGATGGCCGCCACCATCGCGGCGGTCCAGTTGGGCCGGCGCGGCTCGGGGCGGATGCGTTCCGCCTCGAACAGCGGGGCGGCGGGGGTGGGCGCGGGACGGCCGCCGTGCTCGGCGTCGTACTGCTCGATCAGCGCGGCCGGATCGAGCCCGACGGCGCGGGCGAGCGTGCGGATGTGGCCGCGGGCGTAGACGTCGCCGCCACAGCGCGAGAAGTCGTCCTCCTCGATCGCGTGAACGATCGGAATCCGGACACGCGTGGAGGCACTGACCTCTTCGACGGTGAGACCGGCGGCGATGCGGGCCTGCTGGAGAGCACGACCGATCGGGTCCCGGTCGTCTGCCGGGAACGTCCGGTCGTCTTCGGGGGAGTTGCCGATGGACACGAGAGCGCCTTTCGAGCGTGTAACCACCTGCTGGACGTTCAGTCTATGGGTGGTACGAAAGGGTGGGGCAACCGGGCGGGTGCTGTTTGTACGCCATGAGGTTGGGACTTCCTTCTGTCCCACCGTCCAACTTGACGTACGGCCAGGGGAAACGGTTGCCCACCGTTCCCTTACGAGTGAGTCTCGGCCCGGTCTCGATCGGGTACCCGGCCTCCCCGCCGCCACACCCGCGTTCCGCCGGACGGGTCTACGCCCCCGACTCCCCGCGGATCACGGCCAGCACGCCGTCCAGTTCGTCGGGCTTCACCAGGACGTCCCGCGCCTTCGAACCCTCACTGGGGCCGACGATGTTCCGCGACTCCATCAGGTCCATCAGACGGCCGGCCTTGGCGAAGCCGACGCGCAGCTTGCGCTGGAGCATCGAGGTGGAGCCGAACTGCGTGGAGACGACCAGCTCGGCGGCCTGGCACAGCAGGTCCAGGTCGTCGCCGATGTCCTCGTCGATCTCCTTCTTCTGCCGCTGGCCGACGGTGACGTCCTCCCGGAAGACCGGGGTCATCTGGTCCTTGCAGTGCTGCACGACGGCCGCGACCTCGCCCTCGGTGACGAAAGCACCCTGCATGCGGACGGGCTTGTTGGCGCCCATCGGCAGGAAGAGGCCGTCGCCCTTGCCGATCAGCTTCTCGGCGCCGGGCTGGTCGAGGATGACCCGGCTGTCGGCGAGCGAGGAGGTGGCGAAGGCGAGCCGTGAGGGAACGTTCGCCTTGATCAGACCGGTGACAACGTCCACCGACGGCCGCTGGGTGGCGAGCACCAGGTGGATGCCGGCCGCTCGGGCCAGCTGGGTGATCCTGACGATCGAGTCCTCGACGTCCCTCGGCGCGACCATCATCAGGTCGGCGAGCTCGTCGACGATCACCAGGAGGTACGGGTAGGGGTTGAGCTCGCGCTCGCTGCCCTCGGGCAGCTTGATCTTCCCGTCCCGGATCGCCTGGTTGAAGTCGTCGATGTGCCGGTAGCCGAACGCCGCCAGGTCGTCGTAGCGGAGGTCCATCTCCTTCACCACCCACTGGAGCGCCTCGGCGGCCCGCTTGGGGTTGGTGATGATCGGCGTGATCAGGTGCGGGATGCCCTCGTAGGCGGTGAGCTCGACCCGCTTGGGGTCGACCAGCACCATCCGGACGTCCTCTGGGGTCGCTCTTATCATGATCGACGTGATCAGGCAGTTGATGCACGAGGACTTTCCGGAGCCCGTGGCACCGGCGACCAGGACGTGCGGCATCTTCGCCAGGTTGGCCATCTCGTAGCCGCCCTCGACGTTCTTGCCGAGCGCGACCAGCATCGGGTGGTCGTCCTCGGCCGCGGCCGCCAGGCGCAGCACGTCGCCGAGGTTGACCATCTCGCGGTCGCTGTTCGGGATCTCGATGCCCACCGCGGACTTGCCGGGGATCGGCGAGATGATCCGCACGTCGGGCGAGGCCACGGCGTACGCGATGTTCTTGGTGAGGGCCGTGATCTTCTCGACCTTCACGGCGGGGCCGAGCTCGACCTCGTACCGCGTGACCGTCGGGCCGCGGGTGAACCCCGTGACGGCCGCGTCGACCTTGAACTCGGTGAAGACGTTGGTGAGCGCGTCCACGACCGCGTCGTTGGCGGCACTGCGCGTCTTGCCGGGCCCGCCTCGCTCCAGGAGGTCGAGCGAGGGCAGCGCGTACGTGATGTCGCCGGCGAGCTGGAGCTGCTCGGCCCTGGGCGGCAGGTCGGTCGGCTCGGGTGCCGGCTTGGTCAGATCGGGTACGCCTCCGCCGGGGCGCCGGTCGCCGCCGCGCGCGGGCGGTACGGGCGCGGCCGACGCCGCCTTCTCGGCCTTCTCCGCGGCGGTCGCGGCCACGGCGGCGTCCCGCTCGGCGGTGACGTCCCTGGTCAGGTCGGCGACGATCGGCGACGGCGGCATGCCGTTCAGGACGGCGCCGTCGAGCGCGGCGGCCGCGGCCGCGGCGACGTCCACCGGGTCCATGCCGGGGTCGAAGGCGGGCGCCTCGACGGAGCGGCGCGGGGTCCGGCCGCGGCGCTCCAGCATCTCCGCCTCCGCCCGGTCCACGTCGTACGGTTCGGCGGGGCCGGTGGCGCGACGGCGGGCGGGCCGGGGCCGGGCGGGCTGCGGACCCCGCCATTCCTCGTCGTACCCCTCGTATCCCTCCTGCTCCTCGGCCTCCGCCGGGTCGTAGGCGGGTTCGACGATGCCGAGCCTGGCGCCGAGGGCGCGCAGCCGCTGCGGGATCGCGTTGACCGGGGTGGCGGTGACGACGAGCAGGCCGAAGACGGTGAGCAGCACCAGCATCGGTACGGCGAGGGCCTCGCCCATCATGAAGACGAGGGGCTGCGAGGCCGCCCAGCCGATGAGGCCGCCGGCGTCCTGCATGGCGGCGCTGCCGTCGCCGCGCCCCGGCGAACCGCAGGCGATGTGGACCTGGCCGAGGACGCCGATGACGAGGGCGGAGAGGCCGATGCTGATCCGGCCGTTGGCCTCGGGCTTCTCCGGATAGAGGATCAGCCGGATGCCGATCGCCCCGAGCAGCAGCGGAACCAGCAGGTCGAGGCGGCCGAACGATCCGGTCACCAGCATCTCGACGAGGTCGCCGACCGGCCCGCGCAGGTTGGACCAGGTGCCGGCGGCGACGATCAGCGCGATGCCGAGCAGCAGCAGTGCGAGGCCGTCCTTGCGGTGGGCCGGGTCGAGGCCCTTGGCGCCACGCCCTATCCCCCGGAACATCGCCCCCACTCCGTGGGCGAGGCCGAGCCAGGCGCCGCGCGCGAGCCGGTAGACGCCACCGGTCGGCGACGGGGCCGGCCGCGGGGCGGCCTTCTTCGCCGCCGTCTTCCGCGCGGGAGCACGCTTGGCGGGCGCGGCCTTCTTCGCCGGCGCCTTCTTGGCGGGGGGTTTGGCGGGGGACTTCGCGGGTGCCGCTTTCTTCGCGGCGCCCGCCGTACGACCGGCGCGCGGCTTCGCGGCGCCCGCCGTGCCCTGGGAACCCTTGCCGGACGTACGTGAAGCCATGGTGCTGAGGTTACCGGTGAAGCTTCGGGCTGTCCGCCTCACCCGAACGTGTCGCCCGTGCCGCGGCACGATACTGACGCCCTATCACGACAAACCGGACAAGAGTGACGATACGTCAGATTGAAACGGGGGCCGTCTGCTTCGTGCGCGCCTACACCGGCGCGCGGCAGCGCCGACGCGACTCCGGTCGGGCAGCGTCGGCTCAGCTCTGGGCGGGCAGCGTCGGCACGGCGCCCGTGCCGGGCTCCAGCGCGTCGAGGGCTCGGCGCAAGCCGGTGAGCTTGCGCTCCAGATGCGCGGCGGTGGCGACGGCGGCCGCATCGGCGGAGTCGTCGTCGAGCTGCTTCGACAGCGCCTCCGCCTGCTCCTCGACCGCAGCGAGCCGCGCGGAGAGCTCGGCGAGCAGACCCGCGGCCTCCTTGCCCTGACCGCCCTCGCCCCCGCCCTCCAACTGCAGCCGCAGCAGGGCGGCCTGCTCGCGCAGCTTGCAGTTCTTCATGTAGAGCTCGACGAAGACGGAGACCTTGGCGCGCAGCACCCACGGGTCGAACGGCTTGGAGATGTAGTCGACCGCGCCGGCCGCGTACCCGCGGAAGGTGTGGTGCGGGCCGTGGTTGATGGCGGTGAGGAAGATGATCGGGATGTCGCGGGTCCGCTCGCGCCGCTTGATGTGCGCGGCGGTCTCGAATCCGTCCATTCCCGGCATCTGGACGTCGAGCAGGATGACCGCGAAGTCGTCCGTCAACAGCGCCTTGAGCGCTTCCTCCCCGGACGATGCCCGCACCAGCGTCTGATCGAGCGCGGAGAGAATGGCCTCCAGCGCCAGCAGATTCTCCGGCCGGTCATCGACCAGGAGGATCTTGGCCTTCTGCACCATGCCCCGTCCTCCTCGTCCCGGCAACGGCTCGCCCCGGCTCCCGGAACCGGGGGAAGCACCGGGCGCCGCCCCAGAAGACGACTCCGTAACGCCGTCCGTCCTTGTGCCGGTCATCGTAGCCGCACCCCGCCCGTCGCCACACCCTGTCACCGCGATGTCACTGTGCACGTAGCAGAAACGCGGTGGGAGACCAGAAGGTTCCCCGTATACCGCCCTCTCACACGCCCGTGGCGACGTTCCGTCAGCAGAGTCCGGGGGGCCGCGCGGAGCGCCGCGCGGACCCCCGGGCCCGGGTCACTCGCCCCGCATCCACTGCTCCATGACGGACAGCAGGTGATCGGGGTCGACCGGCTTCGTCACATAGGCCGAGGCACCCGACTCGATCGCCTTCTCCTTGTCGCCCTTCATCGCCTTGGCCGTCAGGGCGATGATCGGGAGCCCGGCGAACTGCGGCATCCGCCGGATCGCGGTCGTCGTCGCGTACCCGTCCATCTCCGGCATCATGATGTCCATCAGGACGACCGTCACGTCGTCGTTCTGTTCCAGGACCTCGATGCCCTCCCGCCCGTTCTCGGCGTACAGCACCGCCAGACCGTGCTGCTCCAGGACGCTGGTGAGCGCGAAGACGTTGCGGATGTCGTCGTCCACGATGAGGACCCGCTCGCCGGAGAAGTTGAAGGTGCGGCGCGGTTCGACCTCCGCCTCGTGCTCCGCCCGGTCCTGCGCGATCGGCTCGCCGGGCTGCCCCGGCACCGCGTTCCGCGTCCCGGTCGCCTCCGCCGCGGCCTTGCGCCGGTGGCGGAACAGAGCCCCGGCCCCGGACCTGGCCTCGGTCCGCACGGGCGGCGGCGGGAAGTGCGGGTACGGGTGGATGGCCCCGCCCGTACCCTCCTCCGCACCCTGCTGCGGGTCCTCGGCGTCCGCCCCGCCCTGCCCGTACCCGTGCGACGGGAGCTCCGTCGGGCTCAGCGGCAGGTAGAGCGTGAACGTCGAGCCACGGCCCGGCTCGCTCGCCGCGAAGATCTCGCCGCCGAGCAGCCGCGCGATCTCCCGGCTGATCGAAAGACCCAGACCCGTACCGCCGTACTTGCGGCTGGTCGTGCCGTCGGCCTGCTTGAACGCCTCGAAGATCACCCGCATCTTGCCGGCCGCGATCCCGATGCCCGTGTCGGTGACCGAGAACGCGATGAGGGCCGCCTCCGGATCGCGCAGCGACCCGGCCTCCAGGAGCTGTTCGCGGATCGACTGCGGCACGTCCGCGCCGGCCGGCCGGATCACCAGCTCCACCGCTCCCGTGTCGGTGAACTTCACCGCGTTGGAGAGGAGGTTGCGCAGCACCTGGAGCAGCCGCTGCTCGTCGGTGTGGAGCGTGGCCGGCAGTTCGGGCGAGACCCGCACCGAGAAGTCGAGCCCCTTCTCCGCCGTGAGCGGCCGGAAGGTGGCCTCGACGTAGTCGACGAGCTGGACCAGCGCGATCCGCGTCGGCGAGACGTCCATCTTGCCCGCCTCGACCTTGGACAGGTCCAGGATGTCGTTGATCAGCTGGAGCAGGTCCGAACCCGCCCCGTGGATGGTCTCCGCGAACTCGACCTGCTTCGGCGTCAGGTTCGTCTCGGCGTTGTCCGCGAGCAACTTGGCCAGGATCAGCAGCGAGTTGAGCGGGGTCCGCAGCTCGTGCGACATGTTCGCGAGGAACTCCGACTTGTAGCGCATGGAGACCGCGAGCTGTTCGGCACGCTCCTCCAGGACCTGCCGGGCCTCCTCGATCTCGGTGTTCTTCACCTCGATGTCGCGGTTCTGCCGGGCGAGCAGCTCTGCCTTCTCCTCCAGCTCCAGGTTGGAGCCCTGGAGCTCCTTCTGCCGGTGCTCCAGCTCGGCCGAGCGCTCCTTCAGCTGCTCGGTGAGCTCCTGCGACTGCTGGAGCAGCACCTCGGTCTTGGTGTTGACGCTGATGGTGTTGACCGTGGTGGCGATCAGCTCGGCGAGCTGGTTGAGGAAGTCGCGCTGGATCTGGGTGAACGGCTGGAACGACGCCAGCTCGATCACCCCGAGGACCTTCCCCTCGAAGAGGACCGGCAGCACGATCACGTGCGCGGGCGCGGCCTCGCCGAGCCCCGACGAGATCTTCAGGTAGCCCGGCGGCACGTTGACCTGGATGGTCCGCTTCTCCTCGGCCGCCGTCCCGATGAGCGTCTCGCCGGGACGGAACGAGGTCGGCATCGACCCGGTGGAGTAGCCGTAACTCCCGCGCATCCGCAGCTCGTACGAGCCGTCGCCCTCGCCCACGAGTTCTGCGTCGCTGTGGGCGTGTCCGGTCGGCATCGCGACGAAGAAGGCGCCGTGCTGGGCCGAGACCACCGGCGTCAGCTCGCTCATGATGAGCGAGGCGACGTCGTCCAGGTCCCGGCGGCCCTGCATGAGGCCGGAGATGCGGGCCAGGTTGCCCTTCAGCCAGTCCTGCTCCTCGTTGGCGAGGGTGGTGTCGCGCAGGTTCGCGATCATGGTGTTGATGTTCTCCTGGAGGGCCTGGATCTCGCCCGCCGCGTCGACACCGTCGATCTTGAGGTTGAGGTCGCCGCGGGTCACCGCCGTGGCGACGGCCGCGATCGCCCGCACCTGACGGGTCAGGTTCCCGGCCATCTCGTTCACGGACTCCGTGAGGTCCCGCCAGGTGCCGTCCACGTCACGGACCCGGGCCTGGCCGCCCAGCTGACCGTCCGTACCCACCTCGCGGGCGACCCGGGTGACCTCCTCGGCGAAGTTCGAGAGCTGGTCGACCATCGTGTTGATGGTGCTCTTCAGCTCCTGGATCTCACCGCGCGCGTCGATGTCGATCTTCTTGGTGAGGTCGCCCTTGGCGATGGCGGTGGTGACGGCGGCGATCTGGCGCACCTGACCGGTGAGGTTGTCGGCCATGCCGTTCACCGAGTCCGTCAGGTCCCGCCAGGTGCCCGACACCCCCGGCACCCGGGCCTGGCCGCCCAGGATGCCGTCCGTGCCCACCTCACGGGCCACGCGGGTGACCTCGTCGGCGAAGGACGACAGCGTCGTCACCATCGTGTTGACGGTGTCGGCGAGCTCGGCGACCTCGCCGCGCGCCTCGACCGTCACCTTCTTCGTGAGGTCGCCGTTGGCGACGGCCGCCGAGACCCGGGAGATGTTCCGCACCTGGCTGGTCAGGTTGTTGGCCATCAGGTTGACGTTGTCGCTGAGGTCCTTCCACGTGCCCGTGACACCGCGCACGCGTGCCTGGCCGCCGAGGATGCCCTCCGTACCCACCTCACGGGCCACGCGCGTGACCTCGTCCGCGAAGTTCGACAGCTGGTCGACCATCGTGTTGACGGTCGTCACCAGCTCCAGGATCTCGCCCCGGGCGTCGACCGTGATCTTCTTCGACAGGTCGCCCATGGCGACGGCCGTGGTGACCTCGGCGATGTTCCGCACCTGGATGGTGAGGTTGTTCGCCATGAAGTTCACCGACTGGGTGAGGTCCTTCCAGGTGCCGGAGACCCCCTGCACCTCGGCCTGACCGCCCAGCATGCCCTCGGTGCCCACCTCGCGGGCCACCCTGGTGACCTGCTCGGCGAAGTTCGACAGCTGGTCCACCATCGTGTTGAGGGTGTTCTTCAGCTCCAGGATCTCGCCGCGCGCGTCCACGTCGATCTTCTGCGACAGGTCGCCGCGCGCCACCGCGGTGGCGACCTGCGCGATGTTGCGGACCTGGGTGGTGAGGTTCCCGGCCATGCCGTTCACCGAGTCCGTCAGGTCACGCCACACCCCGGCCACGCCCGGCACCTGCGCCTGACCACCGAGCCGCCCGTCCGTACCCACCTCGCGGGCCACCCGGGTCACCTGGTCCGCGAAGGCGGAGAGCTGGTCGACCATCGTGTTGATGGTGTTCTTCAGCTCCAGGATCTCGCCGCGCGCGTCCACGTCGATCTTCTGCGACAGGTCGCCGCGCGCCACCGCCGTCGTCACCTGGGCGATCTGCCGCACCTGCGAAGTCAGGTTGCCGGCCATGAAGTTGACGGAGTCGGTGAGCTCCCGCCAACGGCCGGCTTCAGCTCCAGCATCTCGCCGGCCACGTCCACCGTGACCTTCTGCGACAGGTCACCGTTGGCGACCGCCGTCGTCACCTGCGCGATGTCCCGCACCTGACCGGTCAGGTTGCGGAAGGCCGTGTTCACCGAATCGGTGAGGTCCTTCCACGTGCCCGCCGCTTCAGCTCCAGCATCTCGCCGGCCACGTCCACCGTGACCTTCTGCGACAGGTCACCGTTGGCGACCGCCGTCGTCACCTGCGCGATGTCCCGCACCTGCGTGGTGATGTTCCGGAAGACGGTGTTGACGGAGTCCGTGAGGTCCTTCCACGTACCCGCCGCACCCGGCACCTGCGCCTGACCGCCGAGCAGACCCTGCGCGCCGACCTCGCCGGACACCCGGGTCACCTCGTCGGCGAACGTCCGCAGCGTCTCGGTCATCTGGTTGATCGTGTCCGCCAGCTGCGCGATCTCACCGCGCGCGGAGACCCGCACCTTCTGCGACAGATCGCCGTTGGCGACCGCCGTCGTCACCTCGGCGATGCCCCTCACCTGGTTGGTGAGGTTCCCCGCCATCGTGTTGACGGAGTCGGTGAGGTCCTTCCAGACGCCCGCGACCCCGGCCACCTCGGCCTGACCGCCGAGCTCACCCTCCGTACCCACCTCGCGCGCGACGCGGGTCACCTCGGACGAGAACGACGACAGCTGGTCCACCATCCGGTTGACGGTGTTCTTCAGCTCCAGCATCTCGCCGGCCACGTTCGCCGTGACCTTCTGCGACAGGTCGCCGTCGGCGACCGCCGTCGTCACCAGCGCGATGTCCCGCACCTGGGCCGTCAGCCGGTTCGCCATCGTGTTGACCGAGTCCGTGAGGTCCTTCCACGAACCGGACACCCCGCGCACCTGCGCCTGCCCGCCCAACTTTCCGTCGGTACCCACCTCGACGGCGACCCGGGTCACCTCGGAGGCGAACACCGACAGCTGGTCGACCAGGTTGTTCGCGGTACGCGCGACCTTGAGGAACTCCCCGCGCAGTGGCCGTACGGTCCCGTCGGCACCCTCCGAACGCAGGTCCATCCGCTGGTCCAGATCACCCTCGGCCACCGCCGACAGGACCCGTCCCACCTCGGACACCGGCCGGGCCAGGTCGTCGACGAGCGCGTTCGCGGCCTCGATCGCCGCCGCCCACGCCCCCTCGCTGGCCCCCGCCTCCAGACGCTCGGACAGCTTGCCCTCGCGCCCGACCACCCGCCGCACCCGGGACAGTTCTCCCGTCACGTGCATCTGCCGGTCCGCGACCTCGTTGAACACGGCGGAGATCTCCGCCATGACCCCGTCGCCGGATGCCGTGAGCCGCTTGCGGAAGTTCCCGTCCCGCATCGACACCAGTGCGGCCAAAAGCCGTTCCAGCGCCGCCGCGTCCACCTGCACCGTCCCCCCACGGGAACGTCCGCCCCTCGCGCGCGTGCCACTGCCGCCGCCACGCCGCGCCGCCGTGCCAGACTCCACCGTGTCCCTCCCGAAAGGGGTCGACCGTTCCGCTCCGGCTCACGCCGGTAGCCTGCCCAGTGTTTCACCGCGACCGAACCAGGCGATAACAGTTCGGCAGCTTCGCACAGCGTCCCTACCCCCTGGGGACGGAATCAGCGGTGACCGGCATCCGCTCGGACAGTGAAGGTAAGTAACCTGGCTTCCGGCTGTCCAACCGCCCCGGTCCGCCCGGCGGGGGCGGTGTGGTGCGCGTACGACCACCGGGCAGCGGGAGGGGCAGACCGAGCATGGCAGAGCCGGGCGTCGAGACGCGTACGAGGAGTGCTGTGATCACCGCGCGGGCGACTGCCAGCTTCGAGCCCGTCGGGCGGTCCGTCGCGGCCGCCCGCGCGTTCGTCAGGGACACCCTCCAGGGGTGGGGACACCCCGAGCTCGTCGACGACGCCGTCGTCCTCACCAGCGAACTCGTCACCAATGCCGTGATCCACGCCGGCACGGCCGCGGACGTCCTCTGCCTCCGCTCCGACGACAGCATCCGCGTCGAGGTCGCCGACCGCTACCCGGAGCGCGAGATCCCCGTCCAGAGCGGCCGCTCCTTCGGCAGCCCCGACCGCGAGAACGGCCGGGGCCTCCTGCTCTGCGCCGCCCTCGCCCACCGCTGGGGAGTCGACTACTCCCCCACCCGCAAGCACGTCTGGTTCCACCTCGACCTCGCCCAGCGCCCGGTGGGCACCCGCTCCGCCGGCCCCGTCCTCCCCGACGCCCTCCTCCCCGTCGCCGACAGCCGCGTCCGCGTCGCCGTCGTCCAGATCGACGAGGCCGGAACCGTCACCGCCTGGAACGAGGACGCCGAGGAACTCTTCGGATACGGCTCCGAGCAGGTCACCGGCAAGCCCCTCGGCGACCTCGCCGCCTGGCCCCACACCCCCGGCATCGGCACCGGCCTCGCCGAGGCCCTGCGCCTCTCCCGCTGGGAGGGCAGCTACGGCATCCGCTGCGCCGACGGCCGTGTCGTCCCCGTCTACGCCTCGCACCTCCGCGTCCGCGACGCCCAGGGCGAGCCCTCCACCGTCTGCCTCCTGGTACGCGAGCACGAGCGGGCCGTCCTCCAGACCCCCCAGCGCCCCGCCACCGATCCGGGCTCGGAGAGCCGCGCCGCCGACCCCTTCGAGGTCTTCATCGGCTCCCCCGCCCCCGACGACCTCGACGGACTCCTCCAGCGCACGGTCGAACGCGCCCGCGACATGCTCGACGGCGACGCCGCCTTCCTCCTGCTCGCCACCGACGACGAGACGGAGCTGGAGGTACGCGCGACCACCGGCCTGCCCGCCGCCCGCCAGCGCTTCGCCCGCGTCCCCGTCGAGACCGGCGCCAGCCGTTACGGCTCCGCCCGCATGCCCGCCGTCCACGAGGACCTGGCCGCCGTCCCCGGCGCCGTACCACTCCTCGAAGGCACCGGCATGCGCGCGGTCGTCACCGTCCCGTTGAAGGTCGAGGGCCGCCTCACCGGCTCCCTCGGCGTCGCGGCCGAGACCGCGAACCGCTACTCCAACGAGGAGGCCCTGCGCCTCCAGTTCGCCGCCGACCGCATCGCCCTCGCCGTGGAGTCCGCCCGCCTCGGCGAGCTCGAACGCCTGCGCCGCGGCTCCCTCAGCTTCCTCGTCGAGGCCTCCGACCTCCTGGCCGGCACCCTCGACCGCGATCAGACCCTGGCCCTGATGGCCCAGATGACGGTCCCCACCCTCGCCACCTGGTGCGCGGTCTACACGATCGCCGACCAGTCCTCCGACCCGTACCTCTCGTACGTGCTCCACGAGGACGAGGACCGCATCGACGGCCTCAAGGACCTGCTCTCCTCCATCGCCCCGCCCGACCCGGTGGCGACCCTCGGCGCCCGGGTCTGGACCGCGCCGGGCGACGCCGCCCACCGGGCCGCGCTGACCGCCTCGGTCCGCGCCCTCGACCACCCGGCGAGCCCGCTCTCGTCCGGCATCGACACCACCCTGGCCACCGCCGGGACGGTCGCCGGCGAGACCGTCGTCCTGCCCCTGGTCGCCCGCAACCGGGTGATCGGCATGCTGACGCTCGGCCGCCCCTCCGAGGACCACTTCCGCCAGGAGATCCTGGAGCTCGCCGAGGACCTCTCGCGCCGGGCCGCCCTCGCCCTGGACAACGCCCGCCTCTACTCCGAGCGCGTGGCGATCAGCCAGTCCCTCCAGCGCAGCCTCCTCCCGCCCGGCCTCCCCGAGATCCCGGGCGTCGAGGTCGACGTCATCTACCGCGCGGCCGGCGAGGGCAACGAGGTCGGAGGCGATTTCTACGACCTCTTCCCCATCCGCGACGGCGCCTACGGCTTCGCCATCGGCGACGTCTGCGGTACGGGCCCGCAGGCCGCGGCCGTCACGGGCCTGGCCCGTCACGCCCTGCGCCTCCTGGCCCGCGAGGGCTTCGGCGGCCCCGCCGTCCTGGAGCGGCTCAACGCCGCGATCCTCGACGAGGGCGACCGCAGCCGCTTCCTCACCCTGCTCTACGGCGAGATGCGCCCCCAGCCGGACGGCTCCGCGATCCTCAAGGTCGTCTGCGCGGGCCACCCCCTCCCCCTGCGCCTCCGCCCGGACGGCACCGTCGTCCCGGCCGCGGAGCCCCAGCCGCTCCTGGGCGTCATGGAGGACCTGGAGCTGTACGAGCAGACCGTCATCCTCGAACCCGGCGACGTCCTCCTCTGCGTCACGGACGGCGTGACGGAACGCCGCGAAGGCACCCGGATGCTCGGCGACGACGGCCTCGCCGACGTCCTCAAGACCTGTACGGGCCTCACCGCCGGTGCGGTCGCCTCCCGCATCCTCCGCGCCGTCGAGCGCTTCGCCCAGGCCCCCGCCTCCGACGACATGGCCATCCTCGCCATGCGCCTCCGCGAGCCCGACCCCCGCTGACCCCCGGGCCGGCCCTCCTCCCGAGGGCCGGCCCTTCCCGTCCCCTTCTCCACGACAACGCAAAAAAGGCCCCGCCTAGTGGCGGGGCCTTTTTCTTTTCAGAGCCCTTTAACGGAATCGAACCGTTGACCTTCTCCTTACCATGGAGACGCTCTACCGACTGAGCTAAAAGGGCAGGTGTTCGGCGGTGTCCTACTCTCCCACAGGGTCCCCCCTGCAGTACCATCGGCGCTGAAAGGCTTAGCTTCCGGGTTCGGAATGTAACCGGGCGTTTCCC
>NZ_JNWK01000099.1 GCF_000716445.1 Streptomyces wedmorensis | reverse complement strand
AAGCCGTTCCCACTCGGCATCCGTCAGATCACCCCGCCCCATGCCCACAGCAACGACTCGGGCACGGAGTAGTCACATGATCGACCGGACAAGTCCTAGACGCTGTGGCCGGGCAGGACACGAACGGAGCGAGCCTGGAACGCATCGGCTACTACGACTTCCTGTCCGCGAACCCGTTCCTCGTGATCCGGTCCGAAGACCGAGAGGCCAACCTGTTGCGACTGGCCGGCTTCGATCCACAGGTGCTGTCCTACGCCTCCTCCTCGCAGCGGTTCACCAGTCGCCGCGAACGGATCCAGCACGACCTCGCGCTCCTTATTGCCTACGGATGCTGCGAGGTCCACAACCACAAGGGTGCCCTCGCGTACACAATCAGCCCCCGTGGCCACGAACTCGGGGCACAGTTCACCGCGACCTACGCCGCCTCGTTCAGCACCGCTGCGTCGATCGTCGTGCGCCGACTGCACCGGCTCAGCGACAAGGCTCTGCGGGAGCAGACGGCGCGGTGGCTGCGCTCGGACGGCAACGGCGGCCCCGGGGCCGCACTCATGAGCGTCCTGGGCCCAGAACCATACACGTCCGACATGCCCTGGGAGGGATGATCACCATGCAGCCTCTGCCCGGCATTCGAATCCGGCGTCTGCGCCTGGCCGGCATCGATCGCACCTATGACGTCGACTTCAGGGACGCACAGCGCGTGCGTCCTCTGTCCGTGGTTGCCGGAGCCTTCAGCTCGGGCAAGACTGCGGTGCTGGAGTTCATCGCGTACGGGCTCGGTGCCAAGAGACACCCCCGGCATCCAGAAGTGCTGAGGAAGGTCCGCTCCTGCCTTCTCGAGGTCGAGCTGTCCGGCGAGCCGCACGTGATCGAGCGCTCCGTCGGCGGGCCGTCGAAGGTCGCGTACGTGCGCCGGGGAACGCTCGACAACCCCGCGCTGTCCAGCGCCGAGAGCAGGCCGATCGAGCCGGCCGGAGCACCCGACAGCTTGTCCTCGCTCCTCCTGGGGCACTGCAAGCTCGAAGGTGTGCAGCTTCGTGAAGCGCCCACGAGCCGTGAGTCCCGCACGGACCCACTGAGCTTCCGTGACCTCATGGCGTTGGCGTTCCTGCCGAACGAGCGCGTAGCCGACAAGCACTTCCTCTTCGAGAACCAATTCATGAAGAGGCACAAGCTGAAGCAGGTTGTGGACGTCGTCTTCGGAGTCCACGACGACCGTGCCGTCGAGCTCGGGCAACGCATCCGCGAGCTCGGGACCCGCCTCAGCAACGCGAAGGCCGAGCTCGCCGGCGCCCGGGCGTTCGTGCAGGAGCAGCGTGGTCCCATCGACCTGCGAGACGCGCTCACCCCTCAGACGTTCTACGACGAGCTCGCCGAGATCGCCGAGCAGATCCAGGCACTCGACCACCAAGCCCAAGCCGGTACGGCCTTCGCTGCCCAGCTCCGCCGCGAGCATCAGCAGGCAGCCCAGAGATCCAGGCGAGCCGCAGCCGTCTTGCGAGACTGCGAGACGCAGCTCGCCCGCATGCTGCCTCTTCGCGCGCAGTACGCCGACGACCTCCTCAAGCTGGGCATGCTGGCCGAGGCACGACAGCTGTTCGACCCCCTGAGCGTCACAACGTGCCCAGCGTGCCTGCACCGTCTGGCTGGTCCGCCTTCGAGGACAGATGGCCAGTGCAGCCTGTGTCACCACACGCTTCCCGAGGGGGAGGAGACCCTCACTCTAGGTGCGGCGGACTCCGAGCCCTGCACGGACGAGAACCGCCTGGACGTCGCGGCCGAGATCCGTTCCACCAAGGCCCGCCTGAAGGAAATCACCATCTACATCGACGGGCTCGACGCTTCGCTCGCGCAGTTGAAACTTCAGGTGGAAGACGCGGCACTGGCCGAACAGCAGGCGGCTGCCGCCCTGGATGAGGCGACCTCGCCCGCAGTTTCGCCCTACCTGGCCGCACGCGACAATCTCCAGCGTCGCCGCGAAGAGGTGCTGCGCCAAGCCCAGCACGCCGAGAACGTCACCAAGCTCAACGAAGGGATTACCAAGCGCGTTGCCAACGTGGAACGACACGAAGCGCAGATCGCCCGCCTCCGCGAAGAACTCGACCAGCTGGGCGACGCCACCCGCGACCGTGACCGCGTCTTGGCCCGCATTAGCGGACGCTACGGCGAACTCCTCCGCCAGTGGCGCTACCCCAAGCTCAGCCAGCCGTTCATCGACTCCAACCTAACGCCGCACGTGCGCGGCGACTCCTATCAGGAGGCCTCTTCCGGCGCCCGAACTCTCCTGACGCTGGCATGGCAGCTCGCCGTCTTCGAGGTCGCGAGCGAAACATCAGCCGCACACCCGGGCTTCCTCATGATCGACAGCCCTCAGAAGAACCTCGGCCACGGCGGCACCCTGGACTCCACCATCGCCGACGCCGTCGCCATCGACGACTTCTACCGACACCTGACGGCCTGGCTGGCTGAGCTCGGCGCAGGGGCCCAGGTCATCGTCGTCGACAACAGCCCACCCGACCTTGTCGAAGACAGCGTCGTCGTGCGGTACAGCCGCAGCGAGGACCGTCCTCCGTACGGCCTGATCGAAGATGAGACTGGCACGGAGGAATCCAGCTAGAAGGCGCTGGCTGCGTTTTACCCGCTGACGTCGCCCGGCCAGGCAGGTAGCGCACCCGCATTCACCTGGGTCATGGCCCGCCTACGGGTGCCTCGGCCGGTCGGCAGGCCCATGACCGCTACCTGAGGTGGTGGTCATGGCCGACAAGCCGTACTCGTCCTACACGATCCGTGACCATCTCCGCGGGTGCGGAGAGACCTCAGGCCGGTCACAGCGGGACGCCTGACTGGGCCCGTATTCATGAGACGACGTTCTGGAAGCTGGTCCAAGCCGGGGCGGCCCGCGTCGACAGCAAGTCGGAGCTCCTGATGGTGGTTCCAGCGCCGATCTCGCCGGCGCATACGGAGGGCCCGCAGGTAAGCGAGCACATGGTGCGGCCAGTTGAACGGCAGCCACAGGTCCGGCGGAAGCGCGAGGAAGTACCACGGTGGTGAGAACCACCGGCTGTGCCATCGAGCTGGAACAGCAAAAAAGCTGCAGGTCAGCCAGCACGGTCCGTGCCACAAGCGACGGGACCCTACAGCTTGTGTAGGGTCCAGGGCTGAGGAACGGGTCGAGTCCGAAGCCTGGTCCCAGCAGTGGCGGATGCCTCCACTGGAGGGGACCGAGCGCGCGGCCCCCTGGGGTGCGCGCTGCCGCCACCAGATCCTGGCCGCCGCCTACACCGCCCTGGTCGTCGAAGGCGACACCAGCGAGACGGAGTGGGAGGAGATCGAGGAGTCCGCTCGCACGAGCACCCGCGCCGGCTGGTGGATCGACCAGCGCTCCTCCGAACCGGACGACCTCCCCGAGCTGCTCCAGGCCGCCACCGACGCCGACCGGCCCAACGAGAACCCGTACTTCTAGCCGTTCTGCCCTGCTGCGGCGGGGCACCGGCTTCTGCTCTCCCCGCAGGTCAGGGCCGGTGAGCGCGGCGTCTATCAGTGATCTCCGGCGGGGCCAAATCCCGAATCCAGCGGATCCTCTCCCTGTCGGTCCGACCTTCGGGGCCGCGCTCCGTCATTCCCTTCCGAGGTAGCCGCCGTGATCGCCCACCTGCAGCGCGCCAGCGACACCGCCGGCCTGCTCACCTACTTGTACGGGCCGGGTGAACGTGTTAACCACGTCAACCTCCGGCTGGTCGCGGGTGACGGCCATGGGGCGCCGATCGAACTGCTCACCGAGCCGAGCTCTCTGTCGTACTTGGCCCAGGCGCTCGACGCTCCCGTCGAGCGCCTCGGGGCCCGTGCGCCCGCTCGACCCACGTGGGTCTGCTCGGTGAGGTCCGACCCCCGTCTGCCGGACCTCACCGACGCGCAGTGGGCCGACATCGCCCGACGGCTGGTGTCCGCCACCGGCATCGCCCCGGACGCCTGCCGGTGGATCGCCCTGCGCAACCAGCCCCGGCAAGTGCACATCGTGGCCACTCTCGCCCGCGAGGACGGTGGCCTGCACCACGGCTACCGCGACGCCTTCCGCCTCCAGGCCGAATGCCGCCGGATCGCAGCCGAGCTGGGGTACCTGACCACCGCCTCCCCTCCGACTTCCCGTGCCCAGGAGACCTCTGTGCCCGCTCCTCCGATCACCATCTCCTCCGAGTTCAGCGGCAGCGTCGTGGCCAAGGGCGCCACCGACGACCTCTCCGCCATGATCCTCAAGCACGCCGGCTTCCAGCAAATACAGGACTGGCACGGTCGGCGCCACCGGCTTCCCACCACCACGCCGGTCGCCAACCAGGTCGCCATCGCCAGCCACGCCGCCGAGATGCTCCGCGCCGCCCGCTACGACGTCGCTCTCGCGCCCGCCCTGGACATAGCCCGGATGAGCACCCCGGCGAACCCCCTTGAGTGCTACGCCCCCGGCGCCGCGCTTCTCCAGATCACCGACGAGATCAGGTCGGCCGCGAACGGAGAGGGCCTTCGAGGAGCGGTCGACCAGCTCCTCCACCCCGAGCATGGGGCCCTGGAGCGCGTCCGGGAAGCACTGGAGGCCGCCAGCGAGCACATCAACGACCTCGACGACGAGGCGTACGGGCTGGCCGACCGGTTCGGCTTCGCGGCAGAGTTCGTCTGCTCGGCGCAGTCGGAGCTCGTCGACTCGGAGGACGAGCTGCGTCGTGTCGGCGGCCCTTCCCGGTCCCAGGCCGAAGCGCCGACGCACTCCTCGAACCCGTCCGCCTCCTGGAGCGCGGCACTGGCCGCCTCACCCGCAGCGGCCAAGGCCGAGGTCATCACCTCGGCCTTCGGCATCGATGTCGTGGAATCCCGCCCGTCTGCCCGTCCGCCGCACGCCTCCGGTCCTCGGCGGTGATCGGGGGTCGTCACCGCCGGCAGTCCCGCCCCCGCCAGCGAACGGCTCTCGGTCCTCGCCGACGGCCTGACCCTGTCGCTCGCGCCGTGACCCCGCCGCCGCTGCCCTCGGCCACCAGACCGGTCTCGCTTCCTCGGGTGGAAAGGCGGGCACCGGCACCAGCGCTCCTCCTGCCCCCCTCGCCGGCTCCGTCCGCAGGACGTCCCGCCCCGCGTTCCCGCTGAAACGATTCCGTTCGATCCCGAAGGAGTAGGCCCATGAGCTGCACGAGAGCCGAGCGCGCCCCGCCCCCGCCAGCTCGCACCCCAAGGAACTGCCCGTGCCCTCCCCGCGCACCAGCGCGCCGTCGACGACCACCGGCTCCGACGCGCTCCTCTACCTCCTGTTCGGCGTCCTGGGCGGCGCCCTCACCTTCGGCTCCCTAGCCTGGCTGACCGGCAGCCTCACCAACTCCCTTGTCGGAAGCGGCCCGTGGGCCCCCTTCCGCGCCACCGACGCCCTGCTGCACCCCGAGGCGCTGTGGCCGGCCCTGAGCACCACCGAGCTGCTTGTCGGCGCCCGCGTCGTTCCCGGCCTGCTCACTCTGGCCCTGCTCACCACCGGCCTGGTGCTGTGGATGCGCAGGCGCTCCGGTGCCAAGACCGGTCTCGCCCGCAAGGCCGATCTGACGCCGCTGCTGGACAAGGAGATCACCGCCAAGGCCAAGAGCCTGCGGCCGTCCCTCGGCGACCGGGAGTGTAAAAGAGGTCGCTCCCTCTGACCGCGGCATCCTGCTCGGCACCCTCGACCCGGGCCGGGCCGAGGTTCGCGCGTCCTGGGAGGACGTGATCGTCGCGATCATGGCCCCGCGTTCCGGCAAGACGTCCGGGCTGGCGATCCCCGCCATCCTCGCGGCCCCCGGACCGGTCCTGCTCACCAGCAACAAGGCCGCGAACGACGCCTTCACCGCGACGGTGGACGCCCGTGCGGAGGTCGGCACGGTCTGGACGCTGGACCCCAGCAGATCGCCCACCATCCGCGCGAGATGTGGTGGGACATCCTGGCCGACGCCCGCGACCTGGCCGGCGCGAAGCGACTGGCCGGGCACTTCGTCGCGGCGAGCGTGGACGAGTCGAGCGACTCCGACTTCTGGTCCACCGCCGCGTCCAACACGCTCGGCGCGCTGTTTCTCGCCGCCGCCAGCCACCGGCGGCCGATCACCGACGTGCTGGCCTGGCTCGCCTCACCCGCCGACCGGACTCCGGTCGACCTGCTCACCGACGCGGGCCACGACGCGGTCGCCGCCCAGCTCCAGGGCACCGTCTCCGGCGCGACCGAGACCCGGGACGGCATCTACGAGACGGCGCGGCAGTACGCGAGCTGCCTGCTCGACCCGGAGGTCGCCGCCTGGGTCACCCCCAACGAGGACCTTCCCGAGTTCAAGCCCCTCGCCTTCGCCACGTCCCGCGACACGCTGTATCTGCTGAGCAAGGACGGCGGCGGCAGCGCATCCGCGATCATCGCGGCGGCGGCCGACGCCGTGATGCGCGCGGCCGTGATCGTCGCCGAGCGCTCCGGCGGACGGCTCGACCCGCCCGCCCTGTGCGTCCTCGACGAGGCCGCCAACGTCTGCCGCATCTCTGACCTCCCGGACCTGTACTCACACCTGGGCAGCCGGGGCGTCATCCCGATGACCATCTCCAGGGCCGCGCGGACGCGGCTTGCCAAGCGGGTGGCGAGAAGGGAGTGCCCGCCGAAGTCGAAGAAGCTGTCCTCGACCCCGACCCGGTCCAGCTCCAACACCTCGGCGAAGAGCCCGCGGAGCGCACGCTCGGTCGGTGTACGCGGCTCCCGGCCCTCTCCGGCCACGAACGCGGGCGCGGGAAGCGCCTCCCGGTCCAGCTTGCCGTTGGGGGTCAGCGGCAGCGCGTCGAGGACGACGACGGCGGCGGGCACCAGGTGCGCGGGGAGTCGGCGACCCAGCTCCGCGCGCAGCCCTGCCGGGTCCTCCGCGGTCACCGCGTATCCGACGAGCCGGCCGTCGCGCACCGCCGCCGCGGCCCTGCCGACTCCCGAAAGCGCGGCGAGGGCGGCCGCGACCTCGCCGAGTTCGACGCGGTGGCCCCGCACCTTCACCTGGTCGTCAGCGCGGCCCAGGAATTCGAGTACGCCGTCGGCCGTCCACCGCGCCAGGTCGCCGGTCGCGTACATCCGTGCGCCGGGCCCGCCGTACGGGTCGGCGACGAACCGTTCCGCGGTGCGGCCGGGCTGCCGGTGGTAGCCGCGGTTGACCGCGGGGCCGCCGAGGTAAAGCAGCCCGGCGGTGCCGACCGGCAGCGGCCGGAGTCGGTGGTCGAGGACGTACGCGCGGGCGCCGGGCACCGGGCGGCCAATGGGGATGACCCGGTCCTCGGCGCTCACCGAGTGGGTCGTGGAGGCCATCGCGACCTCGCTGGGCCCGTACTGGTTGACGACCGGGCACGCGACCGCGGTCAGGTGCTGCGGTGTCAGCGCCTCACCGCAGGTGTGCACCGCGCGCAGCGGCGGGAGGCCCGCTTCGGCCAGTTCGGCCAGCAACGACGGTACGACTGACAGCAGCACGGACACGCCGTGCCGGCCCATCGCCCGTACGAGCGCGTGCGGATCGCCCGCCTCCTCGGGGCGCACCAGGACCAGGCAGCCGCCGCTGGTCAGCGTTCCGAGGATGTCCCGGACGGCGGGGTCGAAGGAGACCGAGGCGACGTTGAGCACCACGTCGTCGGCCCGCAGGCCGATGTGCGGGAGGTAGCCCGCGACGCCGCGATGCGGCACGACGACGCCCTTGGGCACTCCGGTGGAACCTGAGGTGTAGATGAGGTACGCGGCGTTGTCCGGAGAGATCCGCACTCCGGGGTCGGTCTCCGGCAGGCCGTCCAGGTCGGCCGTGTCCCGCTCGGTGAGCACGAGGCGCGCCCCGGAGTCGTGCCACAGGTGCTCCAGCCGTTCGGCCGGGTACGCGGGATCCATGGGCACATACGCCGCACCCGTCTTGAGCACCGCGAGCATCGCCACGACCAGGTCGGCGGAGCGGGGAATGCGGATGCCGACCCTGTCCTCCGGCGCGACGCCTTCGGCGATGAGGCGGTGCGCGAGGCGGTTGGCCCTCCTGTTCAACTGCGCGTAGGACAGTTCCAGGTCGCCGAAGACCAGTGCCGACGCGTGAGGCGTCCGCTCGGCCTGTGCCTCGAACAGCTCCGTCAGGGTCGCGGAAGTGGTCCTCCGCTCGGACCCCTGCCACTCGTGCAGCACGAGCGTGCGCTCGGCTTCGGGCAACGCGGTGATCCTGGCCATCGGCTGGTCCAGGTCCCGCGCCAGCTCGGTCAGCACGTGTGTCAGCCGCTGCAGCACGGACGTGTCGCCGGTGAGCGACAGGCGCAGCCGGTCGCCGGGCACCACGGTGAGCTTCAGCCGGTAGTGGGTGGTGATGCGGTGGTGGACGTCGGTCAGCCGCAGGCCCTGCGCGGGCCGGATCGCGTCGGCGTCCACGGGGTAGTTCTGGAACACCAGCATGGTGTCCGCGACGGCTCCAGGCCCGGCGGTGCGGTGGATCTCGGCCAGACCGAGGTGTTCGTGGTCGCGCAGCCGCGCCTGCTGCTCCTGAAGTCGCGCCAGGAAGCACGCGGCGGACTCGTCCGGATCCAGCCGTCCGCGGACGGGGACGGTGCTCAGGAAGAGGCCGACCATCGTCTCGATGCCGGGCACGTCCGCTGGCCGGCCCGCGACGGGTGTGTCGAACACGACGTCGTCGCGTCCGGTGAGCGCTGCCAGCACGATCGACCAGGCGCCCTGCACGACGGTGTTCAGCGTCAGGCCACGACGCCGTGCCTCGGCGGTGATGCGGGCGGTGAGCTCGGCGTCGAGAGAGGCGTCCAGCGTCCGGCTCCGCCGGGGCCCGACCAGGGTCGGTTCGGCGAGCCCGTCCAGGGCACTGCGCCACGCCGCGCGCGCGGCGGGCAAGTCCTGGCGGGCCAGCCACTCCAGGTACGCGCGCGGGGGCGTGACCTGCGGCAGTTCCGCGCTGTCGTGCAGCGCGAACAACTCGCCCAGGAGCACGGGCATGGACCAGCCGTCCAGCAGGATGTGATGGTGGGTGAGGATCATGCGGTGCCGGTCCTCGTCAAGCCGCCGCAGCGCCACCCGCAGCAGCGGAGCCCGGTCGAGCCGGAAGCGTTGCCCGCCCGTGGGCTCGTCCGTGGTCCATGGGACCTCGGCGTCGGCGAGGACGGCCTGCACCGGGCTGCTCAGGCCGTCGAGGACGAATGCCCCGCGCAGGCTCGCGTGCCGGCGGACCAGGGCCTGCCAGGCGTCCCTCAACCGGGCCTCGTCGAGCGGGCCTTCCAGATCGAGCCGCCACTCGACCAGGTAGTCCCCCGCGGACGACTCGTCGTACCGGGACTGGAAGAGCATGCCCTCCTGGATCGGGGACAGCGGAAGCACGTCCTCCAGTGCCGGATAGGCGGCTTCCAAGAGATCGATCTCGGGCTGCTCGACGCGCACCAGCGGGAAGTCGGACGGCGTGTGCCCGCCCGCGCCCCCCCTCGGCCGCAGCTGTCACGTCCGCCAGCGCACCCACCCAGGCGTCGGCGATCGCCCATACGTCCGCCTCGTCCAGGACACCGGTCGCCCAGGTCCAGGTCGCCGACAGCACCGGGCCTTCCGGGCCGTCCAGCACCAGGGCGTCGACCGTCAGCGCGTGCGCCACCGGCATCGCCGGGTCCGCCCCTCCGCCAAGCGCTCCGGCCCGGCCCGCGACTGTCCAGTCACCGGCTCCGGCGACCACACGGCCCAGGTAGTTGAAGAGAAGCCCGGGCTTCGCGCCGCCGGCGAGCAGGGGCGCGGTCTGCGGATTCAGATAGCGCAGCAGTCCGAAGCCCGTGCCGTTGCCCGGGATGCCCCGCAGTTGTTCCTTGACCCGTTTGACGGCCTCCGGCACCTCCGGCGAGCCCGCGTCGATACGTACAGGGAACAGATTGGTGAACCAGCCGACCGTGCCGGACAGATCATCGTCACCGTCCCGCCCATGCCGTTCGACATCAAGCAGCAGCCCGCCGTCACCGATGCGGTCGCGAACCGCGATGGCCAACGCGGCCAGCAGAACGTTGTTGACATCGCCATGGAAGGCGGCGGGCGCGGATGTGGTCAGCCCGGCCGCCGGCAGGGTGACGGTGAGGCTGTCCGTAGTGGCTATCGTGTCCAGTGCCGGGTCGAGCGCGCGGCCGCCGAACGGCCTGTCGTCCGCCAGCGTCTCGGCCCAGTAGGGGAGTTCGCCGAGCAGCGCCGGTTCGTGGGCGCGGAGCACCTGCCGCTGCGCCCAGTCGCGCAGCGAGGTCCGGACAGGGGACATGTCACCGCCCTGCCACGCCGTCCGCAGGTCCGACAGCAACACCCGCCAGGACACTCCGTCCACCGCGAGGTGGTGTCCGACCAGGAGTAGCTGACGCGCCTGTTCGAACCACACGGCCTGGAGCAGCACTCCGGATTCCGGGTCCAGTCGGCCTACGGCCGCGGCGCGTTCCTCGTCGGGTACTGCCGTGGCGCGGCGTACCACGTCGACTGCTTTCACCGCACCTCACTCAGCGACCTCCAACACCCACGCGGCCTTGCGAGTGAGCCGCAACCGCAGGGCGTCGTGGTGGTCCAGGAGGGTCTGCACGGCACGGACGAGATCCTCCTCCCGCAACCCCTCGGGTACCTGGACCAGGAGCGACTGGTGGAACGCCGCGGTGGGGCCGCCCCGCTCGCGGAGCCAGTGCGCGATGGGGGTGAGCGGAACCGGACCCACGCCGTCGACGCTCCTGCTCACGGGCACGGCCGTCTCGTCCACGAGCTCGCACACGCCGGACAGCCCGGCGACGGTGGGGTGCGCGAACACGTCGCGCAGCGTCAGCACCAACCCGTCGCGGCGTGCCTTGCTGACAAGTTGGATCGCCATGATGCTGTCGCCGCCGAGCTCGAAGAAGTTCTCCTCGACGCCGACCTCGGAGACGCCGAGCACCTCGGAGAAGACGCCGCACAGGACCTGTTCCGACCGCGCGCCCGGGGGGCGGCCCCCGACGCGGGTGTCGAACTCGGGCATCGGCAGCGCCGACCGGTCCAGCTTCCCGTTCTCGGTGAGCGGCATGGCGTCCAGGACGACGAAGAGCGCGGGCACCATGTGCGCGGGCAGGCTGCGGCCCAGCAGTTCACGCAGCTCCGCCGGGCTGGGCGTCGCGCCGTCGGCGGGGCACAGGTAGGCCACCAGCCGCGTGCTCCCGGCACCGTTGTCGCAGGCCGCGACGGCGGCCTGGGCCACTCCCGGGTGAGAGGTCAGCGCCGACTCGATCTCCCCCGGCTCGATCCGGAATCCACGGACCTTCACCTGGTCGTCGGTACGCCCCAGGTACTCCAAGTGCCCCTCGGCTCGCCCGCGGACCAGATCGCCGGTACATCCGCTCGCCCGCGCCCCCGAACGGGTTCGCGACGAAGCGTTCGGCTGTGAGACCAGGCCGGTTCAGGTATCCGCGGGCCAGCTGCTCTCCGGCAAGGTAGAGCTCCCCGGCGGAGCCGATCGGCACCGGGCGCAGCCGGTCGTCGAGCACGAGGGCGGCCGTGCCGGCAACGGGGCGGCCGATCGGCACCGGACCGGACGGCGTCGCGTCGCCCGGCGCGAGCCGGTACTCGATGCATCCCACGGTGACTTCGGTCGGACCGTACTCGTTGACGACGGTGGCACTCGGATGCCCGCGCCGCCATTCGTCGAGAACCTCACCGAACAGTTGCTCACCGCCCAGAACAAGGTCGCCGGTCGGTGAGAACCGCTCGGGCAGCGCAGCGAGCAGCGGGAGATGGCTGGGGGTGGCCTTGAGGAAAGCGGGCGCGGAACCCACCGGGCTGTCCTCGGAGAGCGCCGCGGGGTACACCCGACCACCGGTGACCAGCGGGGCCCAGAGGGCAGTGACCGTCAGATCGAACGAGACGGGCGAGTGCAGCAGCGCCGAGTCGCGCACACCGGGGTAGGCATGGGACGCGAAGCGCAGGTACGTCGCCACAGCGCGGTGCTCGACGACGACGCCCTTGGGGCGGCCGGTCGAGCCGGAGGTGAAGATGACGTAAGCGGGATGGGCCGGGGCCGGCACGACGTCGGCGAGGTTGGTGGTCTCGTGACCGCTGAGGTCCACGGCCGCGAGCCAGTCCTCGGTGATCGCGCATGCCGGAGCCGACTCGCTGAGCAGGTGAGCGATCCGCGCCTTCGGGGATGCGGGGTCGATCGGTACATAGGCGGCCCCCGCCTTCAGTACGCCGAGCAGAGCGACAAGCAGCTCCGCAGACCTGTCCAGAGTGACGGCGACGCGGGTTTCGGGCCCTACGCCGAGCTCGCGCAGGTGCCGGGCGAGTTGGTTCGCCCGAGCGTTGAGTTCCACGTAGGACAAGCACGCGTCCCCGCAGACGACGGCGACAGCGTCCGGTGTCCGCTCGGCTTGCGCCTCGAACAGTGCCGGCAGGGTGGCCGAGGACGTCGTGTGCGCACCGCCGGGTCCGGTGGCGTTCCACTCGCTCATCGTGAGGGCGCGTTCGGCGGGAGTCGCCAGATCGATGTCCGCGAGAGAGCAATCGGCGTCCAGCGCTTCGGTCAGGAAGTGCAGGAACCGCTTCTGATGCGCGGCCAGCTCTTCCGCCGAGTAGAGCGAGGGGTTCGCATCGAAGTCCACGCGCAGGCCGTCCCGCTTACCTGGGCGGCCGCCGTAGAAAGCGATGCACAGATCGTCGACCGGGCCGTTGGACAGGTTGAACATCTGACCGCGAAGCTCGCCGAACCGCAGGTCGTAGTCGAACGGCATGATGTTCACCGTCGGGCCGTGAAGGCGACGCGCCGTCCCGGTGATGCCCAGCTCGCGCCGCAGCTCCTCGTGGCGATAGCGCTCGTGCTTGACCGCGTCCTTGACCTGGTGGGCGGCATGGGCGGTGAGGTCGGTCAGTGTCATGCCCGGTGCAACCCGCAGCCACAAGGGCACGATGTTGGACACCATGCCCGGGACGGCCTGCGACGCACCGCTCACGCGCGCGGAGACCGAGAAACCGAGGGCGATGTCCTGCGCCCCGGTCATCCGGTGGAGATAGGCCCCCGCAGCAGCCACGAGCACCCTGGGCCAGCTCGACTTCACCTGGCGCGCCACCGTGCGCAGGCGCGACTCCATGCCGGGGGCCAGCCGGGCGCTGTGGCGCAGCATCCGAGGGCTGGCGGGCGCGGCGCAGCGGGTCAGGCTCACCGGCTCGGTCCTGCCGCGCAACTGCTCGCTCCAGTACGCGCGGTCGACCTCGTAGTCGTCCGACGCGCGGTACGCGGCCTCTTCGTCCAACAGCAGCCGGAACGAGGCGAGTCCGCCCGCGGACGGGTCACGCCCCTCGGACAGCGCGGTGTAGATGTCTGCCATGCGCCGGATGCCGACCGCTGCGCCGAACGCGTCCGTCAGCGCGTGGTGGATGGCCAGGTACCACCAGTGCCGCCCGTCGGCGAGGCGGATCACCGCGGTCGTCATGTTCGGCGGGAGCCCCGCCGGGCGCGGCCTGTCCATGTCGGCATCCATCCAGGCGCGCGCGGCACCCTCGGGGTCCACTTCCGCCGAAAAGTCGGCAAAGCCCTGTTCCCACGGGTGCATGGGCTCGATGAACTGCCGGAGGGCGCCGTCGTGCAGCGTCACCCGCGCGCGGAATCCCTCGGTCTCCTGGAGGAAGCGCCGCGACGCCTCGGCCAGCAAGGAGACGTCGAGCGGCCCTTCGATGTCGATGTAGACGCCGATGTTGTACGCCGGACTGTCCGGATCCAACTGCTGGCCGAACCAGATCCCTGCTTGCGCGGCCGTCAACGGCAGGCCAGAACCGTGCTCCTTCGACATGCTCCGCCTTTGCATTCGAATCTCACCGATCACCCGCTGCGGCACGATCCGAGCGTGGTGACCATGGCTGGTAATCAGCCCTTGCCCACGAAGGCACGAGGCGAGATGTGAGGGAGTTCACTTGGGCGTATGCCAATGTGCCCGGCGGGACAGTGAACCCGCTGGTGCACCGCGGAGCGGGTGGGCAGGGTTTCGCAGTCGCGGGCGAGGCGGCGGTTCAGCATGAGCCAGCCGTAGGTCCGCTCGACTGCCCATCGTTGGGGGATCGGGGTGAATCCCCTGGTCCCGGGCTTGCGGGCGGTGATCTCCATGTCGATGCCGATGGTCGTGGCATGCTCGACGAGGTGCTGCCGGTAGCCGCCGTCGACCCACACCTTGCGGACGCCGGGGTGGTCGGCGGCGAACACATCCGCCAGGGCCCCAAGCCACAGACCAGGACGTCCGGGAACCGCGCACCCCCTCTCGGCCAGAAGCCCGCGCATCTCGCCGATCGCTCGGGTGATGGTGGAGCGGTCGACACCAAAAAGCAGCCCCAGTACCGCATGCGGCAGGTCAAGCCGCAGATGAATCAGCGTGGCGGCCAGCCGGTCGACGAACACCGGCCGCTGCCGGGCACCGGCCCCCGCCTCGCATTTCCCGGCCCCACCGCGAGCCTCGTGGCGATGCCCCTCGACCACGGCCTGCCACGGGCCGGCCAGCTCCTCGACCAGACAGCCCAGATGCTGCCGGGAGATCCCCCGTGAACAGCTGATGCGCGAGAACGTCCCGGTTGACCACCGCTGCACGCACGAAGCGATCGAGGTGCTGGCGGGCCGTTCAGCGACAGCCAGGGACTCATGCCGCGTGACCAGGCCGGATGCCTTTACAGGCAGGTGCACTGAACGCCACCGCCCTGTGTGGCCCCGGTTACGTTTTCGAACCCATCGCCTCGGCTCACCGTGTTCCCCACGAGCTCGCTGCGCGGGGTGATAGGCGAGGCGCGGCCCGTGATGTGGGTTGTTCTTCGTGTTGATCGGGAGGTTTGTTCGCCGGTGGGTGACATCGAGGTTCCGGAGTGGGCTGAGGGTCCGCTGGGTGCGTTGGGTGGTCAGGCGTGGCCGCAGTTGAGT
>NZ_JNWK01000098.1 GCF_000716445.1 Streptomyces wedmorensis | reverse complement strand
CCGGGTCCTTGGACACGAGGCGGTCGGCACTGTGGTGGAGACCGGGGGCGACGTCCGCACGGTGCGGCCGGGGGACCGGGTCCTGGTCTCCTGCATCACGGCCTGCGGAAGGTGTCGCTTCTGCCGTGAGGGCCGCTACGGGCAGTGCCGGGGCGGCGGCGGCTGGATCCTCGGCCACACGGTCGACGGCACCCAGGCCCAGTACGTCCGTGTGCCCTTCGCCGACCTGTCCGTCCACCCGCTGCCGGACTCGATCGACAGCTTCGACGCCGTCCTGCTCGCCGACATCTTCCCCACCGCCTACGAGGTGGGTGTCCTGAACGGCGCGGTGCGCCCCGCCGACACGGTGGTCGTGGTCGGCGTGGGCCCCATCGGTCTCGCCGCCGTCGCCACCGCCCGGTTCTACAGTCCCGGCCGGATCGTCGCCGTCGACCTGGCCGAGTCCCGGCTGGGCGCAGCCCGCGCCCTCGGCGCGGACACCACCGTGAACGCCGGGGAAGGCCCGGAACAGCTGGTGGCGGATCTGACCGACGGCCTCGGCGCCGACGTCGTGATGGAGGCCGTCGGAGTCCCGGAGGCGTTCGAGATGTGCACGCGGATGGTCCGGCCCGGCGGCAGGGTCGCCAACATCGGCGTCCACGGCAAGCCCGCGGCCCTCCACCTCGAAGACCTGTGGATCAAGGACGTCACCATCACCACCGGCCTGGTGGACACCTCGTCCACGCCCCTGCTGCTGCGCATGATGGCCGCCGGGCGGCTGCCGTCGGCGGAACTGGTCACCCACCGGTTCGAGCTGGGGGAGATGGAGGAGGCGTACGAGGTCTTCGGCAGCGCGGCCGAGACCGGTGCCGTCAAGGTCGCCCTCGGCGGCCCGCAGCACACGGCCGTGAGCCGCCCCGCCCCGCCGGTGGCCTGATGAACGGCCCAGGCCAGGGGCCTTTGCCGCCGGAAGGTGTCGTCCTCGACACCGACGGCGTACTGCTCGACTCCGCCGTCGTGCACGCGGCGGCGTGGAAGATCGCCTTCGACGCGTGCCTCGACCGAATCGCGCCCGCCCGAGGGACACAGGCGCCCTTCGACGCGGATGCCGAGTACCGTCGGCTCGTCGACGGCCGGTCCCGGTACGACGGTGCGGCGGCCTTCCTCACCGCCCGCGGCCTTCACCTCCCCGCGGGAGAGCCCCATGACCCGCCCGGCTGCGGCACGGTCTGGGGCGTCGCGGCACACAAGGAACAGGCGTTCCTCGCCTTGCTCCGCACCGGAGGCGTCAGGGCCTTCACCGACGCTCGGCCGGCCCTCGCGGCCCTGCGGACGGCGGGAGTCCCCCGCGCCGCGGTGTCCGCCTCCCGGCATGCCCGGGCGCTGATCCGCGCCGCCGGACTCGCCGGGCTGCTCACGGTGGTCGTGGACGGTGAGGACATTGCTCGGCTCGGCCTCGCCGGCAAGCCGGATCCCGCGCTGTTCCTGCATGCGGCTGCCGCCCTCGGCTGCCGCCCCCAGGAGACCGCGGTCGCCGAGGACGCCCTCGCCGGAGTGGAGGCGGCGCGCCGCGGCGGTTTCGGTCTCGTCGTCGGTGTCGACCGCACGCCGCTGCGGCACACTGCCGATCTCCTGCGACAGCGGGGGGCAGACCTGGTGGTGCCCGATCTCGCGACATGGGTCCGGAGCGTGTGGGGTGAGCACGGATGACCCCCGGCTGGACGTGGAGGTACGACCGGTACGACCCGGAGCGCGAGCGGCTGCTGGAAGCGCTGTGCACGCTCGGCAACGGCCGGTTCGCGACCCGCGGCTCCGCCCCCGAGTGCACCGCCGGGGGGCCGCATTACCCGGGCACCTATCTGGCCGGCTGCTACGACCGGCTGACCTCGGTCGTCGCGGGCGAGCAGGTCGAGAACGAGGACCTCGTCAACCTTCCGAACTGGACGCTTCTGCGCTACCGCTGCCTGCCGGACGACGGTCCGACGGGCGACTGGCTGACCCCCGACTCCGGGGAACTGCGCCATTACGACGTCCGTCTGGACCTCCGCGCGGGCGTGCTGACCAGGCACCAGTTCTTCGAGGACGCCCGCGGGCGGGGTCTGCGCGTCAGCCACGTCCGCGTCGTACACATGGGAGACTCCGGGCTTGCGGCCCAGTGCACCCTGTTCCGCGCCTACGGTTGGAGCGGTTCCGTCGAGGTGCAGTCCGTTCTGGACGGCGCCGTCACCAACGCCGGGGTCGAGCGCTACCGGCACCTGGACGGGCGTCATCTCACCGACCACCGGGCCGGGTTCGAGCCCGACGGCGTCGCCTGGGTCTCGTGCCGTACCGTCGACCCGGGCATCAGGATCGCCATGGCCGTGCGCACGGTCACCCGCCCCGCGCGGTCCGCGCGGGAGGCGGCCACCGGTACCGGCACCGTGCAGACGTACCGCCTGCCGATCGCTCCCCGCCGCTCGGCGACGGTCGTGAAGACCCTGGCACTGCACACCTCGATGGACTGGCCCGCAGTCGACCCGCTCTCGGCAGCCACCGACGTGATCGCCCGTGCTCCTTCCTTCCCGCAGCTGCTCTCCACCCACAAGGCGGCCTGGCAGCGAGTCTGGGAGCAGGGTGAGTTGCACGTGCCCGGGGAGGCGGGCCGCATCCTGCGGCTGCACGTGTTCCACCTGCTGCAGACGCTCTCCCCGCACACGGCGGAACTCGACGTGGGTGTGCCCGCCCGGGGGCTGCACGGTGAGGCGTACCGGGGGCACGTCTTCTGGGACGAGCTCTTCGTCCTGCCCTACCTCGACCTCCACTTCCCCGAGGTGGCCCGCGCGTTGCTCATGTACCGGCACCGTCGACTGCCGGCCGCCCGCAAGGCCGCCCGCCTCGCCGGTCAGCAAGGGGCCATGTATCCATGGCAGAGCGCGAGTTCGGGCCGCGAGGAGACCCAGGCCCTGCACCTCAACCCCCGCTCCGGGCGCTGGCTGGCCGACCGTTCACGGCTTCAGCGCCACGTGGGCTCGGCCGTCGCCTACAACGTCTGGCGGTACGCGCAGGCCACCGGCGACCGAGGATTCCTCCACTCCGCCGGGGCGGAGATCCTCCTTGAGGTCGCCCGCCACTGGGCCGGGACCGCGACGTTCGACCCGGCGCTCGATCGCTATCGCATCCGCGGGGTCATGGGACCCGACGAGTTCCACGACGCCTATCCCGACGCGACGGTCCCGGGCATCGACGACAACGCCTACACCAACGCGACCGCCGCCTGGGTGCTCGCCCGGGGCCTCGACCTGCTCGGTGAACTGCCGGCGGCCCGACGCTCGGAACTGTCGGAGCAACTGTCGCTGGACGCCAGCGAGATCGCTCGCTGGGAGGACGTCTCCCGTCGCCTGTACGTGCCGTTCCACCAGGGCGTGGTGAGCCAGTTCGAGGGATACGGAGACCTGGCGGAGCTCGACTGGGAGGCGTACCGGGCCCGGTACGGCGACATCCGCAGACTCGACCGGATCCTGGAGGCCGAGGGCGACACGGTCAACCGCTACCAGGCGTCGAAGCAGGCCGACACCCTCATGCTGGGCTACCTCTTCCGGCTCGATGAGTTGTACAGCCTGTTCGGTCGGCTGGGCTACGGGCTGGACGACGAGATGTGGCGTGCGACCGTCTCGTACCACCTGCGGCGCACCAGCCACGGCTCGACGCTCAGCAGTCTCGTCCACGGCTGGGTGCTGGCCCGGCAGAAGGGCGCTGAAGCGTGGCGCTACTGTGAGGAGGCGCTGCTCGCCGACGTGGCCGATGTCCAGGGCGGCACGACCGGCGAGGGCATCCATCTCGGCGCGATGGCCGGCACGGTCGACCTCGTCGAACGCGGGGTCACCGGCCTGGAGACGGGACCGGAAGGGCTTCGGGTGGCTCCGGTGCCGCTGGCGGAGATCCCCCGGTTCGCCTTCACCCTGTGCGTCGGCCGCCATCGAGGGGTGCGCCTGCGGATACTTCCCGGGCGCCTGGCCATCCGGGTCCCCGCCTCGCCCGCGGGCCCGATCGCCGTCGTCCTCCCCGGCGATCGGAAGGTCACCGTCGCACCTGGACAGGAGCGTTGGTTCCGCCTGTGAGCATCGGCTCCGCCCGCGAGCAGCGGTTCAGCCGAACCCGGGCACCTCGGTGACGGGCCGACGCGGCGTGGCTCGCCTCTGAGGGGCGCAGCCCCGGCGGATCGGCAAGGGCCGCACCGCGGCCGAAGCGGAGGGTTCGCAGATCGGGGACCTCGCGCGGCATGCCGCGCGTCGGGGCGCCGTGCGGTTCTGCGGTGAGTCACCAAGCGATGTCGTGCGGAATCCGGGTGGGGGACACGGGGCGCGTGTCGTCCTCGTGGCAGGACAGCCGGTCCACGACGGCGACGACGCCGTCCACCCGCTCGGCGAGTCCGACGAGCATCAGGGCCTGGCTGCGCCGACGAAGACGGCCGGCGAGCGTCACCACACCGTCGAGCACGTGTACGTCGACCGCGTCCCCGGGCAGGTCCATGGCATCCGTGAGGACGTCCTCGCGGATGCGGCGCCGTATCTCCGTGTCCGGGCGGAGGTAGACGCAGAGCAGGTCACGGCGGGTCACGATGCCCACCAGCCGTTCCTCCACGTCGACCACGGGCAGGCGTCCGACTCCGCGACGCACCATCAGCCGCGCCGCGTCGGCCACCGTCTCCTCGGCGTGGACCGTGACGGCCGGCTCGGTCATCAGGTCCCGTGCGGTCAGCTCGTGGTGGGCCAGGAGGTCGCTCTCCGAGACGACACCGACGACGTGGTCGTCCTCGTCCACCACGGGGACCCCGCTGATGTCGTGATCGGCGAGCAGCTTCGCGACCTCCCTGAACGACGTCGCGGGGACGGCGGAGATCACGTTGCCGGTCATGAGACCGCCGATCTTCAAGTGCTTCATCGCGGCGCCTCCTGT
The DNA here is from genome assembly GCF_000716445.1 of Streptomyces wedmorensis. Classification (GTDB taxonomy): domain Bacteria; phylum Actinomycetota; class Actinomycetes; order Streptomycetales; family Streptomycetaceae; genus Streptomyces; species Streptomyces wedmorensis. Next base: position 12,168 of record NZ_JNWK01000098.1, on the reverse strand, counting down.
GGGGTCCGGCAGGTGTGCTGCCCCGTGTGACCAGCCTCCAGCGCCCGCCCGCGGGCGGCGAGGGCCGAACGGTCCCGGCGCAGGACCGAACGGGCACGTCACCGCCCGCCCGAACTCCGCCCGGCCGGTGTGGGGAGCCTTGGCGTGTGGGGACCTTTGGTCCCGCCATCGGCCCCAGCGGTCCTCCGGCTGCCCGACACCGGCTACCAGGGTGGGAACAAGCCGCTCGGACCGCGGGAGGAGAGCCATGGATACGCGCACCACGTCCCGACGCGACATCACAGTCGGCATCGACGTCGGCATCGACCCGGTCAGGAACCGGCACCTGCGCCTTGCCTGGTCGGTGGACGAGGCCCACCTGCGGGGCGTAGGCCCGCGCCTGGTGGTCGCCGTACTGTCAGACGGGGCGAAGACCGGGGGCCTCGACGCGCGACCTGTCCGAACGGACCGAGCCGCATTGTGCCGGCCGGCGCTCGGGTGGGCCCGGCAGCGGCACGGTACTGGAGGGGCGGATCCATCCCCGACCGAGCGGGACGGGGCTACACGTGGTCGGCGTCGTGCTCGTGGGCCTGCGCGGCGATGACGGCGGCCTGTACGCGGCGTTCCACGCCGAGCTTGCCGAGCAGCCGTGAGATGTGGTTCTTGACGGTCTTCTCGGACAGGTAGAGCCGCTTGGCGATCTGCCGGTTGGTGAGCCCCTCGCCGATCAGTTCGAGCACGGACCGCTCCCGTTCGGACAGCAGGGCGATCCGTTCGTCCTCCGGTGGCTTTGCCGCCTCCGGGTCCCGAAGCGAGCGCATGAGCCGCGCTGTGGTGGCCGGGTCCAGCATCGACTGCCCGGTGGCGACGGTCCGCACGGCCGACACGAGGTCGGACCCCTTGATCTGCTTGAGGACGTACCCGGCCGCACCGGCCATGATCGCGTCGAGGAGAGCGTCCTCGTCGTCGAACGACGTCAGCATCAGGCACGCCAGCTCGGGCATCCGGGACCGCAGCTCCCGGCACACGGCGACGCCGTCGACGTCCGGCAGCCGGACGTCGAGCACCGCCACGTCCGGCCGCAGGGCGGGCCCCCTGGCCAGCGCCTGCTCCGCCGTCGCCGCCTCGCCCACCACCTCCATGTCGGGCTCGTCGTCGATCAGGTCGCGAAGGCCCCGGCGCACGACCTCGTGATCATCGACGAGGAACACCCGGGTGAGTGCGGTGGCTGCCGGCAGATCGGTCATGGCGACCCCTGTGGTACGTCGGGTGGTTGCCGCCCCCACAAGGATTGTCCGTCATGGAGCGTCTCAGGGGGAACCGAGATCCATCCGGACGTCGACGACGCCCTCCACAGCCCGCGCGGCGCGGGCCACCAGCGGCACCATCGACCGGTCGGGGAGCGACCCACGGATCGTGGCCACACCGTCCACGACGGTGACGTCGATCTCCTTGTAGGGCGCGTCGCGCCCGATGGCGAGGGCGGTGTGGGACATGACGTCGCTGACGGTGTGGCGCGAGGCGGTCATCTCGTTCTCCCGGAAAGGTGAAGTCTTCGCCTCACGGCCCGGTGCTGCCTGGCATGCCCACGTGGTCGGTCAAGCGACCTGGAGGGCCGCGCCCCACGCCCTGGCGCGATCCCGTTCGCCGGCGCGCAGCGGGCCGTCGATCTCCTCGATGACGAACCCTTCCGGTTCCGCCACGAGTTCGTAGCCATGGCTGCGCAGCCGACGTGCGATGCCGCCGGCGGCAGCGCCTGCCAGGCGTGTGTCCGCCCTGGTGTCGAAGGCCGCGGCGGCATGGGTGCCGGTGTGGGCCTTCGGGAGCGTGTCGTGGAACCAGTCGCGGACGCCAGGGCCCTCGGCGCCCACTTCGGGGGTGAAGGGACGCTCCTCCTTCTCGGCTTCCTGCTTCTCGGCCTTCAACCCCATCCTCCGGCTCATCCCGGTGGTCATGCCCCGCATATGGGTCGGCCCGCCGACGACCAGCAGGTCAGTGCGACCGATGCGCTCCGGCAAGGCGTCGACCACCGCCATGCACTCGACCTCGGCGGCGGGATGCGTCTCCTTCAAGCCCTCTCCGATCGCGTCCGCGATCTCGCGCGTGTTGCCGAACAGGCTCTCGTACACGATCACAGCACGCATCACGACTCATCTCCTCAGGTGCGTCCTTCTCCGCTCTCGGCTGTCGCGGTGACGCTCGCTGGACGTTCATGGAGACCTCCTGGATCCTGCACCACCAGTCTGGTGCCAGGACCGCCATCTCGCTGGGGCCGAACGGTCCCCAGTCGCCTCACCGACGTCTCCGCCAGAGGCTTCTGCCTGGAGCCGGTCGTCGACCGACCGCGACCGCCTGGTGCCGGAGGCCGGCGCCATCACCGGCGTCATCGCCGGCCTCCGGCAGGTGGCGTCACTCCCCAGCAGCGTCAGGAGCAGTGTCAGGCCGTGGTCGCCGCAGTGGCGCTCAGGGAGGCGACCACCTCCTCGTCCTCGAAGTCGCCGGTCGGCTCGAAGCCCAAGGACTTGTAGAGGGCAGCCGCGGGCGCGTTGTCCGGGTGGTAGGAGAGCCGGATCTCACGACAGTCCGGAAGAGCCGCGAGCCGGCGCAACAAAGCCCGCACCGCGAGGCGGCCGACGCCCTGGCCCTGCTCGTCGGCGTTGACGATCATCCCGCCGATCCAGTGGGTGCCGTCCTCGTCGTCGTACGCCCACATGACATGCCCCACGACCTCCTCGCCCGCCCGCACGGCGAGGGAGGTCCACACCCCGCCGCGCAAGGAGAGCAGCAGATAACGCGCGCCCAGAGCGGCCACGAATCTGCGCTGGTCGTCGGCAGGGGCCACATCGGCGACGCTCCGCCAGTTCTCATCGGTGATGTCCTCAAGCACCACACCCCGACCCTGACGGTCAGTGAATTCCATCATCGGTTCCGCTCTCTCGTTCGACATCCCCTCATCATCCCTCTGATGGCGGACAGCCCCGGCACCGCCTGGAGACCCCGCACCGCGCTCGAAGGAGGTTCCGCGCCGCGGCTCTCGGCCGGTCCAGAGGCGGTCTGACAAGTAGGAGCGGAAGGCCCACCGACTCGCGAACAGGCCCATTTCGGATGAGGATGTCGAATTGTGGACCAGACTTCGGTGCGCCGATACCCCCTGTCTCCCGGCTCGCGTCGGCAACCTGCGGCGGGACCCCCTGGAGGGTAGGGGTGTCCGCGTTCAGCGTCACGGATACGCCGACCACACCGCGGCCGAGAAGCCCTTCGGCACGGTGGGGGAGCCGCGGCGCCGCCACTCGTGCGCCTGAACGGTGTCGCGGTCGTCTCGGTCGGCGCCGCCGGCCGGACGCACGCCGCCGGCACGTCGCATCGTGCCCTCGGCCCCACCGCCACCTCGGGTGTCCTGTGGGGGGAGCCGGTCGAGCGGCTCACCGGCGCTCCGTAGTAGCCGGGCCCTCGTACGGCCCCGGTCCCTCCCGCCAATCGAAAGGTGCGTCATGCATCCCGCGCTCAGTACCGCTGCGCTTGCCAGGCTGCGCCAGCCTCGTCCGTATCCCGCCGTGTCGCTCGTGATGCCGACCCACCGCCGCGAGCCGGACAACGCTCAGGATCCCGTACGGCTGCGCAACCTCCTGGCACGGGCGGAGAAGGAACTCCAGGACGACCCCGCCGTGACGCGGGAGCGGCGTGCGGACGTGCTGAGCCAGCTGGAGCGGGCTGTCGCGGAGGTCGACCTCGTCCATGCGGAGGACGGCCTGGTGATCTACGTGGCGCCGGGCGAGCACCAGGTGTGGACGGTGGCGCGTACGGTCCCGGAGCGGGTCGTCATCGGAGACACCTTCCTCACGCGCAACCTCGTCGCCGCCCGCTCCGCCGAGCGGCCCTACTGGGCCCTGACGGTGGCGGCTGACCGGATCTCCCTGTGGGACGGAGCGCCGGAGCGGGCCGCCGAGCACACGGCCGACGGCTTCCCGCTGACGCGGAGCCTGGAGGACCCGGACGCCGAACGCAAGGAACGCGTCGGGGACCTGCCGAGCACCTTCCGGGACGAGGACACACGCAAGTTCTTCCGGGACGCGTACGAGGGGCTGCGTACCGTCCTGGCCTCGGAGCCCCGTCCGCTGTACCTGATCGGCGAGGCGCCCGCGGTCTCCCTCTTCGAAGAGACCGGATCGCTGCCGCAGGGCACGGCCACCCTCCACCAGGGCGGTCTCGGACACGGTCCCGAGGCGGCCGTGCGGGCGGCGGTGGCGCCGCTGCTCGCCGCCCACGAGGAGGCCGTGTCGACCACCGTGCTGGCCGAGCTGGACGCGGCACGGGGACAGCGCGAGTACGCCGGCGGTCTCGACGAGGTGCACCAGGCCGCGAAGGAGGGCCGGATCCGTCTGCTGGCCGTCGAGGAGCATTACCGGACCGTCGTCCGCGACTACGGCGACCACCTCGAACCCGCGGACGCGGCCGACCTCGACTCCCGCGACGACATCGTGGACGAGATCGTCGAACAGGCCCTGGAGACGGGCGCCGAGGTGCGGTTCGTCCCCGACGACGCCCTGGCCGACGTGAACCGCATCGCCGCGGTACTGCGCTACTGACGACGTCCCACGGCCATCGCCCACGACCGCACACCACCGGAGGAACGCAGCGTGAACACCCCATCGCCTCGCGGGGGCCGGCCGGTCCGCGCCAGGGCGGCGAGCGCCGTCGTCGCCGTCGTCGCGACCGCGCTAGGAGCCGTCGGCCTCGTGTCCTGCGACTCGGACGGCGACGACACCGGGAGCCCCTCCTTCAGCGACCGCCCCACGGCGCCCGACACCGCCTCCTTCTCCGGTGAACACCCCTCCTCCGTCGCCTCGGCTGCGGAGTCGCGGATCGCGTCCGCGCAGGCCTCGGCATCGTCCGCGGCGGCCTCGGCCTCGGCCCGGGAGGCGTCACGTCAGGCGTCGATCGGTGCCGAGATCGAACGCTCCCGGCAGGCGGCGGAGAACGCCCTGAAGGGCGTCGAGGGCAGGGGCAACGCCCTGAACGAGGTCGGTATGATCGGCAAGCCCCGGGCCGACACGAACGGCGTGCTCACCGTCGTCGTCACCATCACCAACAAGACGAGCGCGACGGCGTCCTACGCCGCCCAGGTCGACTTCCTCGACCCTTCGGGCAAGGTCGTCGAGACCCAGTTCGTCGGCGCCGAGGACCTCCCGCCCGGCGAGCGGAAGCAGCCCCTGGTCATCAGTCGACAGCCCCCCGAGCCGGTGCTCACGCCGCGACTCACCAAGGCGCAGAGGTACTGAGAGAGGATCACCGCATGTCCGAGCTCATCGTCATCGGGTACGACGATCACCAGGTTGCGACCAAGGCCTTCAAGGAAGTGCAGAAGCTCCGCGACGGCCATGTCGTCGACCTGAAGGGTCTCGCCGTCGTCAGGGTCGACGAGGACGGCGAGACCCATGTGGACACCCCCGCCAAGACGGAGGAGATCGCCCTCTCCGCCACGGCCGGCGCGCTCTGGGGCATGGTCTTCGGCATGCTGATCCTCACCCCGGGCATCGGCGTGGTGGGCGCGGCTCTCGGAGGCCTCATCGGCAAGCTCACCCAGATGGGCGTCGACAACGGATTCCGGAAGAAGGTGAGTGACCTTCTCGAGCCCGGCTCGGCAGCCGTCGTGATCATGGCATCCAAGGTCACCGAGGACCGGTTCGCCGCGGCCATGGAGCCCTTCGGCGGAACCGTACTCAAGACCTCCCTCCCGGAGGACAGCGAGCGGGAACTCGCCGAGCAGCTCGCCGGGCCCGACCCCGAGACGGCGGCCTGACCGACCCCAGGGGCCGGGGCGATGCCCCAGCGCCCGCCCTGGGACCGTCCTCGTGAACGCTTGCGCATCCACGGGCCGCCGACTCCTCTCCTCTCGAGGGGAGTCGGCGGCCCGCGGCCATCAGCGCGCGCGTGGGGCGGGGAGGTTCAGAAGTCGACCGCGTCGCGGATCAGCGGACAGGTCATGCAGTGACCGCCGCCGCGACCACGGCCGAGTTCGGCGCCGACGATGGTGATGACCTCCACCCCCGCCTTGCGCAGCAGTGTGTTGGTCTGGGTGTTGCGGTCGTACGTGAAGACGACACCGGGTTCCAGCGCGACGGCGTTGTTGCCGCTGTCCCACTGCTGGCGCTCGGAGGCGTAGACGTCTCCGCCGGTCTCGATCACCTGGAGCTTGGGCAGGCCGAGGCTCTTCGCGACGACGTCGACGAACGGGGTGGTGCCCTCGTCGGTGATCTCGACGCCCGGAGCCTTGTCACTCGGCCGCAGCGAGAAGGTGTGGACGGCGTCCATGATCGTCGGATAGAGCGTGACGATGTCCCGGTCGGCGAAGGTGAACACCGTGTCGAGGTGCATGGCCGCGCGCAGCTTCGGCATGCCGGCCACGACCACGTGCTCGGCGGCGCCGTTCCCGAACAGAGCGGCGGCGACCTGGGTGATCGCCTGGCGCGAGGTGCGCTCGCTCATTCCCATCAGGACGACCCCGTTGCCGACCGGCATGATGTCACCGCCCTCGAAGGCGGCCTGGCCCCAGTCCTGTTCGGGGTCACCCCACCAGACGGTCGAGTCCTTGAAGTCGGGGTGGAAGGTGTAGACGGCCTTCATGAGGAGCGTCTCGCCGTGACGGGCGGGCCAGTACAGCGGGTTGAGGGTCACGCCGCCGTACAGCCAGCAGGTCGTGTCGCGGGTGTAGAGCGTGTTCGGCAGCGGCGGCATGAGGTACTCGCGTGCCCCGATGCCCTCCCGGGCGAGGGACACGTACCCGGAGCGGAACTCGTCGGGCAGGTCGGCCGTGGAAAGACCGCCGATGAGGAACTCCGCCAGCTCACGCGGGTCGAGGGAGTCGAGGAACGCGCGGGTGTCGTCGACCAGTCCGAGGCCGACCTCGTTGGGCACGATCTTCCGGTCGAGGAGCCATGCCTTCGCCTCGGGGATCGCCATGGTCTCGGCGAGCAGCTGGTGCAGTTCGACGACGTCGACACCGCGCTGGTTGAGCTTGTTGACGAAGTCGGCGTGGTCCCGCTGGGCGTTCTCCACCCACATGACGTCGTCGAAGAGCAGGTCGTCGGAGTTGGTGGGGGTCAGCCGCCGGTGAGCGAGGCCGGGGCCGCAGACCAGGACCTTCCGTAGCCGTCCGACCTCGGAGTGGACGCCGAGCGCGGACGGGGCGGAGCCGGTCTGGGTGCTATTCATGGTCAGCCTTTCCGAGGGAGGTCGGATACGTGTCCCGACGGGGTCAGAGCTCGATCCAGCCGGCGGCGATGGCAACGACACCGGCGACGGCACCGGCGACGGAGACCGCGCAGATGACGGTCTCGGCGGGGGAGAACAGACGCCGGTTCTGCTCGCGCCTGGCCTTGATGAACAGGAAGGTGGCGGGGGCGTAGAGGATGAAGGAGACGAGGACGAACTTGAGCCCGGCCGCGTACAGCAGGAACGCCGTGTAGAGCGTGGCGATCACGGCGACGACCAGTTCGCGCCGCGTGCTGCGCCCGGCCACCTGCTCCGCCTGCGGTCGCCGCGCGATCTTCGCGGCGAAGGCGGCGGCCAGGAGGAACGGAATGAGACTCAGAGCGCTCGTCAGGTCCAGGGCGAAGTTGAACGCGTCGTCGGAGAAAGCCGTCACGACCAGGATGACCTGGCTGAGGGACGTCGTCATGAGCAGGGCCGGGACCGGCACGTCGTCGCCGCTGGAACGCCCGAGGAACCGGGGCATGTCCTTGTCCTTGGCCGCGACGAACAGCACTTCCGCGGCCATCAGCGTCCATGCGAGATAGGCGCCCAGGACCGAGATGATCAGGCCGACGCTGACGAAGGTCTTGCCCCAGGTGCCGACGGCGGCCTCCAGGACGCCCGCCATGGAGGGCTGCCGGAGCTCGGCGATCTCGCTCATCGGCATGATGCCGTACGACACGATGGTCACCGAGGCGAAGATCGCGAAGACGCTGAGGAAGCCCAGGACCGTGGCCCGCCCGACGTCCTCCCGCCGCTTCGCGTGCCGCGAGTAGACGCTCGCGCCCTCCACGCCGAGGAAGACGAAGACGGTGGCGAGCATCGTTCCGCGGACCTGGTTGAACAGCGAGCCCGCGTAGTCGGCGCCGCCGAAGTTGTCCGCGAACACGGACGGCTCGAAGTAGAACAGCGCCAGGATGATGAACACGAGGATGGGGATGATCTTCGCGACGGTCACGATCCGGTTGATCGCGGCCGCCTCCTTCACCCCCTGGCGGATGAGGAAGAAGAAGCACCAGAGCCCGACGGAGGAGAGCACGATCGCGAGAGCGGTGTCACCGTCGCCGAGCGCCGGCGCGATGGCCCCGATCGTCGACATGATCAGCACCCAGTAGGTCACGTTGCCCACGCAGGCACTCGCCCAGTACCCGAACGCCGAGAAGAACCCCAGATACTCGCCGAAACCGGCCTTGGCGTACGCGTACACACCGGCGTCCAGGTCTGGCCGCCGGACCGCGAGCGTCTGAAAGACGAACGCGAGCATCAACATGCCCAGCCCGGCCACCGCCCAGGCGATCAGCGCACCCGCGACACCCGTCTCCTGCGCGAACCGCCGCGGCAGCGAGAACACTCCGGCCCCGACCATCGAGCCGACCACCATGGCGGTGAGCGTCAACAACGTCAGCTTGGCCGTAGGCGGCGACCCTCCTGAGGAAGCCTCGGTCTTGGATTCCGCATGTGTCATGGCGTACCTCGTAGACGGGAGCGTTCCATTGCGGCAGCGACCACCGGCTCGCCCGAGCGACCAGCCGCAGGCCGAGAGTCCCCGCCGCCGGAGCCCCCGCACAGCACGGACCCGGCCGGCCCGCCCTGCTCGTCGGTCTCCACCGATGCCCCCTGCCCGAGGTAGTGACAGACGCCGATGCCCGACCGCCCACTGAAAGGGGAATCTAACCCTCGCAGCCCATTTTGTCCTGATTTACGACCCTCTTCGCTCCCGAAGATCGCCCTAACGGCCAACTCGAAACAGCAGCCGGCCGGCGCCGCCGAGGCCACGACCCTGCCTCTGTCCCGCTCGCCGGCCCTGCCCTAACCGACAATCTGCCTGCGACGCCGGCCGGACCCCTACGGCGCGCCGCGCCGGAGCGGCGACGCCGGTCTGCCTCCGCGCCTGACTCTGCCGCAAGGGCATCGCCCACATGCTTCCCGAGCGGGCCGATCAGGTTCGCAGCCGGCGCCCGCCGAGCTCGCCGAACCGGCGAGACCCAGTAGCTCTTCCAGGCCGTCTCCGCGTACGTTCGCCCCCACGGCTGACGACGGCTTCGGGCACCCACGACTCGCCTCGGTTTGCGATCCGCTCGACCCCGGCCGCAGCGATCGCGACCCCCGAAAGTCGAGGCCAGAGGTCATCGCAGTAGCCGACTTCAAGCCGGATCGTCCCTTCGCTGAGCGGACCCCCAACGGCTTTGAGTGCGGTTTTGTACGCGCTCCTGTCCTCCTGCGTGACGAACTGGGCATCATCGGTCACGGACTCGGCCTCCGTGCGGGCCGGGACGCCGCCGCCCATCTCCAGGTAGTCCGGAGCCGCGTCGCACAGGGTGTTCCAGTTCGGCGAATTGTTCGAGGTCTCCATGGGGCACAGACGTGTGGCGGTTTGCCGGAGGCCTGTCGCCGCGCGAGCGATCTTCCACCATTGGGCGCGAAAGCCTTAGCTGCCGAAGGCCGTCAGAGCCAGTCGCTGAGCCACCGCAGGGACGCCGTCGATGGGGCCCGCGGTGCCCACCGCGTAGACCGCGCGCAGGCTGAGATCCCGGGAGGCGAAGACACCGCTGCGGTATCCCGGATCCGATCCCGTCTTGCCCCACAGGAGCGACCCGTCGGGCAGCGGCGTGGACATCAGCCCCACGCTGAAGCAGGCTGTGCCCTTGCCGGGGCCCGTGTTGCAGTGGGAGCCGTCCGCGTACGGCAGGGGTTTGCCATCGGCGCCCTTCGGTATCGCGAACAGTTCGGAGGCCTGCGCCGGACGCAGCAGTCGGCCGTCGAACAGGCCGGATATGAACCGGTCCAGATCCGCCGTGGTCGAGGTCATGCTGGCGGGCAGCCCGCCCTGCACGTTGACGTCGACCAGTTCGCCCCCGCTCCTCGCCAGATAGCCGGGCATGTACGGCCGGGGCACGGGCGTACTGCGGTTCGGTACGGAGGCGCGGGTGTCCCGCATCTTCAGCGGCTTGAGGATGCGGGTGGTCGCTTCGTGCTGGTAAGAGTGCCCGGTGATCTGCTCGATGAGTTTCCCGGCGATCCGGTAGCCGAAGGAGTTGTACTCCTGCCGCGTGCCGGGACTGAAGCGCGGCCCCGGGCCCGGCCGGCCCTCAGGACGGAGCGTCTCCCGGATCACCTCGTCGAAGGTGACGTAGTCCAGCACGCGCTCGATCTCCTCGTCCGGCGTGGTGGCCGGCGCGCCCTCCAGATCGTGCGGGAGCCCGCTGGTGTGGTCGAGCAACTGCCGCACACTGATCGGCTCCTTGAACCGGTCCTCCGGCAGCAGACCGGGCAGATAGTGCTGGACGCTCTCGTCCAGGTCGACACGACCCTCGGCGGACAACTGGAGCAGGATCACCGCCTCCATGGGCTTCGTGATGCTGCCGATCCTGAAGTGCGCGCGCGGGGAGACGGACCGACCGGTGACGACGTCCCCGGCCGCCCCCCGCCACGTCTCCCCGTTCTTGTGCACCTCCGCCACTGTGCCGGCCGCGCTGTCGCCCGGACGCGGCTCGATCGCCGCGCGCAGCGCGGCCCGGTCCAGTTCCGAAGCGGGCCTGCCGGTGGCGGCCTGGGCGGGCGCGACGGCACCGAGCGCCAGAACGGCTGACAGGACAAGGACCGAGGAACGACGACGCATGGGACGACTCCCACCTCTCGAAGCGGTGATCAGGTTCGGTTCGATCATGTCCGCCCGGAGCGCGCGCGACGACGGGGATCACCCCGGTCCAACCCCGATTCGACCCTGACTCCTCATCAGGGAGAGCCGCCAGACCGGGCCAGCGCTTCTTCACGCGATGCGCGAGCTTCGCCGCGCCGTCACGAGGGGAGCCGGAGGTGAACAGACGGATCGACCTGAACCTGGTCCGGCTCGTCCTGGCCTGGGCTGGCTTGGCCCGGACTGGCTTGGCCCGGCCCAGACCGGGCTTGGCCTGAGATGCCGTGCCCTGGCCGCGTACCGACGACAGACCGACGACAGACCGACGACAGACCGGCGGCGGCCCCAGGCGAGCAACCAGGCTTCTGATCGGCCCTGAACAGCAGCTGACCACCACCCTCTCCGTATGGCGACACAAGCAGGTGCCCACGCCGCCGGGACAAGGCCCGATGCTCAGCCCCAGGTCTGACCGGCCGGTTCCTTGATGGTGCGGTTGATCCTGTTGAAGAAGTTGGTCAGCGCGATCTCCAGGTTGATCGCGCCGATCTGCTCCTCGGTGAAATGGGCGTTGACCTCTTCCCAGATCTCGTCGGTGACTCCCTCCGCACCGTCCTGCAGCCGGGTGGCGGCCTCGGCCAGCGCCAGCGCCGCGCGCTCCGCATCGGTGTAGAACGGCGCCTCACGCCACGCCGCCACGCTGTGCAGCCGCTCGTCGGTGTCACCGGCCTTCTTCCCTCCGGCGACACTGGCGTAGACGCACGCCGAGCAGCCGTTGATCTGGCTGGCGCGCAGGTGGACCAGCGCGAGCAGTTTCGGGTCGACGCCCCCGGCGGCGATCGCCTTCTGCAGGTGCCCGACCGCCTTCCACACGTCGGCGTTGTCGGTGTTCTTGTTCTTCAGTCGGTTCTGCATGACAGGGTGCTCTCCTTGGTCGGGGTTACCTTGCGGGGCTCGTGCCCGTCACTCCTATGACGGAGCACCTTCCAGGGAGGTAACAACCATGTCCGGCGCCCATCCCGCCGACCCGATCGCCGACGCCTTCGAGGCCCACCGCGGCCGGCTCACAGCAGTCGCCTACCGCGTGCTCGGCTCCCACGCCGACGCGGACGACGCGGTCCAGGAGACGTGGCTGCGCCTCTCCCGCCAGGACGCCGACACCATCGACAACCTCGGCGGCTGGCTGACCACCGTGGTCGGCCGCATAAGACGTCGTTTCTTATGGCTGTCAGAGCGGCATGAGAGCCTCCTGACATGAGCTACGACCTGGCTGTCTGGGAAGGCGAGAGGCCGGCGGATGACAA
>NZ_JNWK01000097.1 GCF_000716445.1 Streptomyces wedmorensis | reverse complement strand
GGGGCGCCGTCCGTTGTGCCCACCCGTTCCGCCCCAGCGGAACGATTGCCCACAACGGGGTGGGCGGGGTTGCGGGTGGGCACCGCCCCAGCGGAACGATTGCCCACAACGCGGGGCGCAGGCGCGGGGGTGGGAACCGCCCCGGCGGAACGATTGCCCACAACGGGGGCGGGGCCGGGGGTTGCGGGTGGGCACCGCCACAGCGGAACGAATGCCCGCAATGAGGCGGGGCGCAGGCGCGGGGGTGGGAACCGACCCGGCGGAACGATCAACGAGGCGGGGCGGGGGCAGCCCGCTGTGGTGTGACGATCGGTTGATCTGATTGGGGGATGTGTGGGGAGTGGTGGGAGGGGGTGGGGGAGGGGGCTGAACTACGCTCGGGATCGCCCGTGCGGAGCCCCCCGCGGGATCGGCTCGTGTGCAGGTGAACGGGAGCGTGGCCCGTGACGGATCAGGCGGTGGCGGCGCCGGGCAGCCGGCGGTTCTTCGGCCGGCAGCGGGAGTTGAAGGCCCTGCGCGCCGACATCGAACGGACTGGTCTCGACACGCTGACGGGGCGGAAGGTCCCGAGGGCCCGGGTGCTGCTGATCGCGGGGAAGCCCGGCTCCGGCCGTACCGCACTGGCCGAGGAGCTGGCGGCGAGTCTGGGGGACCGGTACCCCGACGGAGTGTTCCGGGCCCGGCTGACGGAGCCGGGAGGGGAGCCCGTGCCGACCGGGCGGGCGGCCCAGGAACTGCTCGCGGCGCTCGGGGTCGCCGAACCGCCCGGGGCGGCCGAGGACGAGTTGACGGAACTGGTGCGCGGGGCGCTCGGCGCGCGTCGGGCCGTGCTGGTGCTCGACGACGCCGTGGACGCGGAGCAGGCCGATCCGCTGATCCCGGACAACCCGGACGCGCTGGTGGTGGGGGTCTCCCGCGGACCGCTCACCGGCATCCCCGACGTACGGCCCTGCACGCTCGGCGGCCTCGACCCGAAGTCGGCCATCGAGCTGCTCACCGCTTTCACCGGCTCGGTCCGGGTCACCGTCGACCCGCAGGCGGCGGAGAGTCTGGTGGAGGAGTGCGGCGGGCTGCCCGGCGCGGTGGTCCTGGCCGGCGGCTGGCTGTCGGCCCGGCCGAAGGCGTCCGTCGCCGACCTGGCCAAGCGGCTGCGCGCGCTGAGCGGCGATCCGCTCTCGCGTGCCTTCCACCTGGCCCACGAGGGACTGGACCGGCCCGCCGCGCGGATACTGCGGTTCCTGTCGCTCGCCCCGCTGGGACGGGCCGACGCGCATACGGCTTCCGCGCTGGCCGGCTGCTCGGTCTCGGCGGCGAGCACCACGCTGGCCGACTTCGCCGCTTTGGGGCTCGTCTCCGTGGGCGAGGACGGACAGTACGAGGTGCCCGGTCATCTCGTCCCCCTGCTTCGCGCCCAGCTGGAGGAGCGCGACCGGCCCGCCGAGGTGCAGCTCGCCCGGGCCCGGATGCTGGAGCGGACCGTACGGCTCCTCCAGTCGTGCCGTGCGGTCACCGAACCGGAGGGCTCGTCCGCCCGCCGGAAGCTGGCCGGGCTGCCGCGTGCCCTGCGCTTCCCGAACGAGGCCGCCGGCGCGGCCTGGCTGGACTCCCGGCAGCCCGTCCTCCTCGCCTCCGCCCGGCTCGCCGTCGCCGACGGCGAGCTCGACACGCTGGCCCGCCGGCTGGTCGCCTCCCTGGTCAGGGCGCTCGCCGCGCACCGGGGGGCCGAGGAGGCGGCGCCCGAGCTGTACGGCCTGCACCGGCTGGTCCTCGACGTGGCCGAGCGGCGCGGGCTGCACAGGGAGCGGGCCGCCGCCCTGTTGAACCTGGCCGATCTCGATGCCAGGACCGGCAGGACGAAGGACGCTCTGCTGCGATATCGGTCGGCTTTGGATGCCGGACGCGAAGCAAATGATCCGTATGCGACCGGTCGCGCAATGGAATCCGTAGGTGGGGCCTACCAGGAGCTGGGGGACTGGCAGCGGGCCGGCGACTGGTACGGGCGGGCTCTCGCGCAGCGCCTCGCCCGGGACGAGCGTGCCGACCAGGCCCGGCTGTACGCGCGCCTCGGCGCCGTACAGACCTATGCGGGGCGGTACGGCGAGGCGCTGCGGAACTGGCGGGCGGCCGCGGCCGGCTACCGGCGGCTCGCGGATCTGCCGGGCCACGCACGGGCGTTGAGCGAGGCGGCCCGCGTCCAGGAGTACGCCGGACGGCCCGAGGAGTCGCTGCGGACCTGCGAGGAGGCGGTGGAGTGCGCCCGCCGGGCCCAGGACACCCGGCTCCAGGCGGCGCTCCAGTTGCGGCTGGCCGACACGCTCGACCGGCTCGGCGACCCGGCTGCCGCCGGGCTGCACCGGGCCGCGGCGGACAGATTGCTGGAATCGGAAGCCGTGGCCTACGAAATCCGCAGTGGCTCCGAGAAAGATTAGTACTTTGAAAGGCTAGACAGGGGGAACTCCTTCATTAGACTGGGTGCGCCGCGTTCGAACGTGGTCTGCCCCGGTGCGCCGCAGTGCATCCGGGTATGTATCGCAGTGCCCCATGTATCCCCCCTGATTCAAGGACCGTGATCGACGATGAAGGTCGGCATCCCCCGCGAGGTCAAGAACAACGAGTTCCGCGTGGCCATCACCCCTGCCGGTGTCCACGAGCTCGTCCGTAACGGCCACCAGGTCTTCATCGAGCAGAACGCCGGTGTCGGCTCCTCGATCACGGATGAGGAGTACGTCGCCGCCGGCGCCGAGATCCTCGCCACCGCCGACGAGGTCTGGGCCACCGCCGACCTGCTGCTCAAGGTCAAGGAGCCGATCGCGGAGGAGTACCACCGCCTCCGCAAGGACCAGACCCTCTTCACCTACCTGCACCTCGCCGCCTCCCGCGAGTGCACGGACGCGCTGCTCGAGTCCGGCACCACCGCCATCGCGTACGAGACCGTCGAGACCGCCAACCGCGCGCTCCCGCTGCTCGCCCCGATGTCCGAGGTCGCGGGCCGCCTGGCCCCGCAGGTCGGCGCGTACCACCTGATGCGCTCCGTCGGCGGCCGCGGCGTCCTCCCCGGCGGCGTCCCCGGCACCCACGCCGGCGAGTGCGTCGTCATCGGCGGCGGCGTCTCCGGCTGGAACGCCACCCAGATCGCCGTCGGCATGGGCTTCCACGTGACCCTGCTCGACCGTGACATCAACAAGCTCCGCGAGGCCGACAAGATCTTCGGCACCAAGGTGAAGACGATCGTCTCCAACGCCTACGAGCTGGAGAAGGCCGTCGTCGAGGCCGACCTCGTCATCGGCGCCGTCCTCATCCCGGGCGCCAAGGCCCCGAAGCTGGTCACCAACGAGCTCGTCGCCAAGATGAAGCCCGGAAGTGTCCTTGTCGACATTGCGATCGACCAGGGCGGCTGCTTCGAGGACTCGCACGCGACCACCCACGCCGAGCCGACCTTCCAGGTCCACAACTCGGTCTTCTACTGCGTCGCCAACATGCCGGGCGCGGTCCCGAACACCTCCACCTACGCCCTCACCAACGCCACGCTGCCCTACATCGTGTCGCTGGCGAACAACGGCTGGGTCGAGGCGCTGCGCCGCGACGCCGCCCTCGGTCTGGGTCTCAACACCCATGACGGCAAGGTGGTTTACAAGGAGGTCGCGGAGGCGCACGGCCTCGAGCACGTCGAGCTGAGCACCCTCCTGGGCTGACCCGCGCGGCACCGCCGTCAACGCGTGCCGTCAATGCCGCACCCCCGGCCGGACCTTGTTCGACAAGGTCCGGCCGGCTGTGTCTCCGGCCACGCCGAAACGTTCGGGCAACTCGCCTCGAACGTAACCCTTTAACCGTTTCGCACACCCCTGAAACGTGTGGATGCATGGCTGCGCACCCTTGACAGAGAGGTGTTCGGTTGCCGACACATCGGGCCGGGTCCGGCGGATTGTGTTGCTGCGGAGCGGTGACACGCCATAGAGTCGCCAACCGTCGGCATGGTGCCACGCTGACCTATCGATAAATGTTCCTGGTGACATCCAAGGAGGTAAGACGACTTGTGAATGAGTCGACAATTACTCCCGGGAGCGGTGCGCCAGGTGCTCCGATCGGCTCCGTCGCGGTGCGGACCTTCGCGACGCACCAGCCCATGACGACAGCCCACACGATGAAGACGATGGACGGCCTACACGTGAACGCCACGGCCGGCAACGAGATGGGCCGAGAGTCCACCCACTTCGCCGCCTATGACGAGGTGCCCGAGGGGCACTTCTACGACCCCGACGCCGAGTACGAGCCCGACCCGGAGTACGCGGCCACCCTCGCACCCGACGCTGCCCGCCAGCGCCGCGAGCGGATCGGCCCCACCGGACGGCCCCTGCCGTACTTCCCGATCCCGGGTCCCCTGACCGACCACGGACCCGCGAAGATCATCGCGATGTGCAACCAGAAGGGCGGCGTCGGCAAGACCACGTCGACCATCAACCTGGGTGCCGCGCTCGCGGAGTACGGCCGACGGGTGCTGCTCGTCGACTTCGACCCGCAGGGAGCCCTGTCGGTCGGCCTCGGCGTGAACCCGATGGAGCTCGACCTCACCGTCTACAACCTGCTCATGGAGCGGGGCATGTCGGCGGACGAGGTCCTCCTCAAGACCGCCGTGCCCAACATGGACCTGCTGCCGAGCAACATCGACCTCTCGGCCGCCGAAGTCCAGCTGGTCAGCGAGGTCGCGCGCGAGTCCACGCTCCAGCGCGCCCTGAAGCCGCTGATGAACGACTACGACTACATCGTGATCGACTGTCAGCCCTCGCTCGGCCTGCTGACCGTGAACGCCCTGACGGCAGCTCACAAGGTCATCGTGCCGCTGGAATGCGAGTTCTTCGCGCTGCGCGGCGTCGCGCTGCTCACCGAGACCATCGAGAAGGTCCAGGAGCGACTCAACCCGGAGCTGGAGCTCGACGGCATCCTCGCCACGATGTACGACTCCCGTACCGTGCACAGCCGTGAGGTCCTCGCGCGCGTCGTCGAGGCCTTCGACGACCACGTGTACCACACGGTCATCGGGCGGACCGTGCGCTTCCCGGAGACCACGGTCGCCGGCGAGCCCATCACCACGTACGCCTCCAACTCCGTGGGCGCCGCCGCCTACCGCCAGCTCGCCAGGGAGGTGCTCGCCCGGTGTCACGCCGAGTGAGTCTGCCCGGCGCCGACGAACTCTTCCGTACGACCGGGGGGACGGCGCTCCAGTCGTCCTCACCCCGCCGGGCCGTCCCGGCCCCGGCGGGCGAGAGCGACACGGCGGCGGCCGAGGGCCCCGCGGAGCACACGGCGGCGGACTCCGAGGCGGCCGAACCGCGCGTCCGGGCCGCGGAGCCCGAGAGCGCCGCTCCGAAGGCCGCGCCCTCCGCCGCGGTACCCGCCCCGGCGGCCGCCCGGCGGCGCGGCGGCCGTACCCCGAACCGGCGGCCCAGCGGCCGCGAGCGCCACGACGAGAAGATCACGGTCTACGTCTCCGCCGAGGAGCTGATGGACCTGGAGCACGCCCGGCTGGTGCTCCGCGGCGAGCACGGTCTCGCCGTCGACCGGGGCCGGATCGTCCGGGAGGCCGTCGCGGTCGTCCTGGCGGACCTGGAGTCCCGCGGCGACGCGAGCATCCTCGTCCGCCGCCTGCGCGGCCGCTGACGGTAGCCTGCGGGCTGCCGCGCCTCCCGTTCTCCCTGGATCCCATGCACCACGCCTCTGACGAAACGTCCCGCCCGTCGCGCCGCCGCCTCCTGGGCCGCGGCCCGGGCGTGCCGGAGCCCGCACCCGCGGAGCCCGTACCGGTCGTGGAGCCGGTGCCGGGGGAGGCGCCGGGCGCTGCCGTGGAGGCCGCGCCCGCCGCGGCGTCCGGACCCGTCGCCGAGCCCGATCCCGTCGATGAGCCCCTCCGCGCGACCGGGCCCCTCCGTGAGCCTGAGCCCCTCCGCTCGACCGGGCCCCTCCGCGAGCCTGAGCCCGTCGGCGGGGCTGAGGCCGTCGGTGAGGTCGAGGCCGCCGGCGGGGCTGAGCCCGTTCGCGAGCCCGAGCCCGTCGGTGAGTCCGAGGCCGTCGGGGCAGCCGAGCCCGTCGGCGGCGGGGCTGAGGCCGTCGGCGAGGGGGAGGCCGGTGACGGGCGGTTCACCGTGCGGCTGGCGAACTTCGAGGGGCCGTTCGACCTGCTCCTGCAGTTGATCACCAAGCACAAGCTGGACGTCACCGAGGTGGCGCTCTCGCAGGTGACCGACGAGTTCATGGCGCACCTGCGGGCGCTGGGGCCCGACGGGGACCTCGACCAGACCACCGAGTTCCTCGTCGTCGCCGCCACGCTGCTCGACCTCAAGGCCGCCCGGCTGCTGCCCGCCGCCGAGGTGGAGGACGAGGCGGACCTCGCGCTCCTGGAGGCCCGCGACCTGTTGTTCGCCCGCCTCCTCCAGTACCGCGCGTACAAGCGCATCGCGGCGATCTTCGAGGAGCGCTGGGAGGCGGAGGGCCGCCGCCACCCCCGTACCGTCGGGCTCGAACCGCACCACGCCGAGCTGCTGCCCGAGGTCGTCATCTCCATCGGCGCCGAGGGTTTCGCGAAGCTGGCCGTCAAGGCCATGCGGCCCAAGCCCGAGCCCCAGGTGTACGTCGACCACATCCACGCGCCGCTGGTCAGCGTCCGCGAGCAGGCCGCCGTGGTCGTCGCCCTGCTCCGCGAGCGCGGGACGGCGGTCTTCCGCGAGCTGATCGAGGACGCCGGCGACACCCTCACCGTCGTGGCGCGCTTCCTCGCGCTCCTGGAGCTCTACCGGGAGAAGGCTGTCGCCCTCGACCAGGAGACCGCCCTCGGGGACCTCACGGTCTCCTGGACCGGCGGCGAGACGGACCCGTCCCGGGCCGTGACCGACGAATTCGACCAGGAGGCCACCGCGTGAGCGACCTCAAGCCCGCCCTCGAAGCCGTCCTCATGGTCGTCGACGAGCCCGCCACCGAGGCCCACCTCGCCAAGGTCCTGGAGCGCACCCCGCGCGAGGTCGCCGACGCCCTGCACGAGCTGGCCGACGAGTACACCGTCCAGGGCCGCGGCTTCGAACTGCGGCGGGTGGCCGGCGGCTGGCGGTACTACTCCCGCCCCGCCCACGCCGCGGCCGTCGAGGCCTTCGTCCTCGACGGGCAGCAGGCCCGCCTCACCCAGGCGGCCCTGGAGACCCTCGCGGTCGTCGCGTACCGCCAGCCGGTCAGCCGTTCCCGGGTCTCCGCGGTCCGCGGGGTCAACTGCGACGGCGTCATGCGGACCCTCCTCCAGCGCGGTCTGGTGGAGGAGGCGGGCGCGGAACCCGAAACAGGTGCGATCCTGTACAGGACGACGAACTACTTCCTGGAGCGGATGGGCCTGCGGGGCCTGGACGAACTCCCCGAGCTGGCGCCCTTCCTCCCCGAGGCGGAGGCGGTCGAGCCGGACTCGCTGGAAGGGGTTCCTTCGTTCGATCCGGATGCACCGGATCGTGAGGACGACGACAAGACGGAAGTTTGATGCGAAGCAGCAGCGGCAGGAACAGCAGCGGAAACAACGGCGGGAGCCGTGGTGGCAACAGCGGCGGCCGCGGCGGCAGCAGCGGCGGCGGCCGTGGTGGCAGCGGCTCCGGCGGTGGCGGCGGTTACCGGGGCTCCGGTGGCAGCGGCTCCGGCGGCGGTGGCTACCGGGGCGGCTCCGGTGGCGGCAGCGGCAGCGGGTCCGGTGGCGGTGGCTACCGGGGTGGCTCCGGCGGCGGCGGATACCAGGGCGGCGGCGGTGGCCGCGGCGACCAGCGTCCGAGCAACCCGCGTCGACCGCGCCCCGAGGAGCGCTCCTACGACGTAGGCGGCCCCTCCGAGGCCCCGAAGAAGGGCCGCGGCTCCGCGGCCCGCGGCGGCGCCAAGGGCGGCCCCAAGGCCCCTCAGGGCGGCACGCCGCCCCGTCGTGGCCCGCACGGCCAGCGCCAGGCCCCGGCCCGCTCCCGCGAGCTCGACGCCAAGATCGAGCAGCGCAACCGGGAGCGGTACGAGAACCGGCCCGAGATCAAGACCCCGAAGACCTTCCCCGGCGCCGAGCAGGAGGGCGAGCGACTGCAGAAGGTCCTCGCCCGCGCCGGCATGGGTTCGCGGCGTGCCTGCGAGGAGCTCATCGAGCAGGCCCGCGTCGAGGTCAACGGCGAGATCGTCCTGGAGCAGGGCAAGCGCGTCGACCCGGAGAAGGACGAGATCAAGGTGGACGGCCTGACCGTCGCCACCCAGTCGTACCTGTTCTTCGCGCTGAACAAGCCGGCCGGCGTCGTCTCCACCATGGAGGACCCGGACGGCCGCCAGTGCCTCGGCGACTACGTCACCAACCGCGAGACCCGGCTGTTCCACGTCGGCCGGCTCGACACGGAGACCGAGGGCATCATCCTGCTCACCAACCACGGTGAGCTGGCCCACCGCCTCACGCACCCGAAGTACGGCGTGAAGAAGACCTACCTCGCCGCCATCACCGGCCCGCTGCCCCGCGAGGTCGGCAAGCGGCTCAAGGACGGCATCCAGCTGGAGGACGGCTACGCCCGCGCGGACCACTTCCGCGTGGTCGAGCAGACCGGCAAGAACTACCTGGTCGAGGTCACCCTGCACGAGGGCCGCAAGCACATCGTGCGCCGCATGCTGGCCGAGGCCGGCTTCCCGGTCGAGAAGCTGGTGCGCACCGCCTTCGGTCCGATCGCCCTGGGCGACCAGAAGTCTGGCTGGCTGCGCCGCCTCACCAACACCGAGGTCGGCATGCTGATGAAGGAAGTCGGCATGTAAGGCCCCTGCCGTACCCGACGAAGCCCGTGACCGCCCCGGCGGTCACGGGCTTCGTCGCGTCCGGGACGGGCGAGCCCTTGTGGGGGCGGTCCACCGACCTTTATAGTCAACATGACTCTTAAGGAGGCGGGCGTGAGCCTCGCAGACATCCTCGAACCCTTGCAGCAGCCGCTCCTCACCGTCCTGGACACCCCGGTCAGCTGGACCGAGGTCCTCGGATTCGGCAGCGGAGCCCTCTGCGTCTGGCTCGTCGCCCGGCAGCACGTGGCCAACTGGCCCATCGGCATCGCCAACAACCTCTTCTTCGTCCTGCTGTTCGCGCAGGCCGGCCTCTACGCCGACGCCGGCCTCCAGATCGTCTTCATCACCCTCGCCGTGTACGGCTGGTGGACCTGGACCCACGGGGGTGGACCAGGCTCCGACGACCTCCCGGTGCGCCGCACCACGCGCACCGAGTGGACGTGGCTGCTCACGGCGGGGGTGGTGGGGACCCTCGCGCTCACCGTGCTGCTCGACCGCGTCACCGACTCGACCGTCCCCTTCTGGGACGCGCTCACGACCGCGCTCTCCCTCATGGCGACCTACGGCCAGTGCCGGAAGCGCCTGGAGTCCTGGTGGCTCTGGATCGCCGCCGATGTCGTCTACGTGCCCCTGTACGCGTACAAGGAGCTGTACCTGACCTCCCTGCTGTACGTCGGCTTCATGACCCTCTGCGTCATCGGCCTGCGCGGTTGGACCAGGGACGTCGCCGTCGCCGGGCGACCCGTGGGGGAGGCGGCGTGAAGCGCTACGGCCACGGCCTCGTCCTCGGAAAGTTCTATCCGCCGCACGCCGGCCACCACCACCTCGTCCGCACCGCCCGCGACCGCTGCGAGCGCCTCACCGTGCTCGTCTGCGCCTCCTCCGTGGAGAGCATCCCCCTGGAGGACCGGGTCGCCTGGATGCGCGAGATCCACCCCGACGTACTCGTCGTCGGAGCCGTCGACGACGTCCCCGTCGACCTCCACGACCCCGACGTGTGGGCCGCCCACATGGCCGTCTTCCGGGCCGCCGTGCCCGAGCGCGTCGACGCCGTCTTCACCTCGGAGCCGTACGGGGAGGAGCTCGGCCGCCGCTTCGGAGCCGAGTCCGTCCTCGTCGACCAGGAACGCACCCGACACCCCGTCTCCGGCACCGCCGTCCGCGCCGACCCCGCCGGCTGCTGGGAGTTCCTGGAGCCGCCCGTACGGGCCGCCCTCACCCGCCGGATCGTCGTCCTCGGCGCCGAGTCCACCGGCACCACCACCATGGCCCTCGCGCTCGCCGACCACTACCGGCGGCGCGGCGGCGTCTGGGCCCGCACCCGCTGCGTGCCGGAGTACGGGCGCGAGTACAGCGAGCTCAAACTCGCCGAACTCCGCGCCGAGCGGCCCGGCGCCACCTGGTCCGACGTCACCTTCCGCTCCTCCGACTTCCCCGTCATCGCCCAGCGCCAGGCCGAGCTGGAGGAGGAGGCCGCCAGGGACGGCTCGCCCGTCCTCTTCTGCGACACCGACGCCTTCGCCACCACCATCTGGCACGAGCGGTACATGGGCACCACCAGCCCCGACACCGGCGAGATCGCCGCCCGCGGCCGCCAGCACCTCTGGCTGCTCACCGACCACCGGGGCGTCGACTTCGAGGACGACGGGCTGCGCGACGGGGAACACCTGCGGCCCTGGATGACCGCCCGGTTCCTCACCCAGCTCGCCCACACGGGGCGGCGCACGGCGGTCCTCACCGGACCCCACGAGGAGCGGCTCGCCGCCGCCGTCGCCGCCGTCGACGGCCTCCTCGCCGAGGGCTTCCACCTCGCCGACCCGCTGCCGGAGCGCCGATGACCGCCCACCAGCCGCCCGAGGGGTACGACCCCCGCGCCTTCGAGCCGTTCGCCGTCACCGTCGACCTCGCCGTCCTCACCGTCCGCGAGGAGCGCCTCCACGTCCTCCTCGTCGAGCGCGGCGAGT
The DNA here is from genome assembly GCF_000716445.1 of Streptomyces wedmorensis. GTDB lineage: Bacteria > Actinomycetota > Actinomycetes > Streptomycetales > Streptomycetaceae > Streptomyces > Streptomyces wedmorensis. The sequence goes on along the minus strand of NZ_JNWK01000097.1, from coordinate 6,529 downwards.
CGCCGTACGCCGGATCCTGGGCCCTGCCCGGCGGCTTCGTGCTGCCCCGCGAGTCCGCCGAGCAGGCCGCCCGCCGCGAACTCGCCGAGGAGACCGGACTCTCCGGCGACACCGTCGCCGACCTCCACCTCGAACAGCTCCGCACCTACAGCGAACCGGACCGCGACCCGAGGATGCGGGTCGTCTCCGTGGCCTTCACCGCCCTCGTACCGGACCCGCCGGAACCGCGCGGCGGCGGCGACGCGGCGCAGGCGCGCTGGCTGCCGTACGGCACGCACGGGCCCCTCGCCTTCGACCACGACCGGATCCTCGCCGACGCCCACGACCGGGTCGGCGCCAAGCTGGAGTACACCTGCCTCGCCACCGCCTTCTGCCCGCCCGAGTTCACCCTCGGCGAGCTGCGGCAGGTCTACGAGACGGTCTGGGGCGTCGAACTCGACCGCCCCAACTTCCGGCGCAAGGTCCTCGCCACGCCCGGCTTCGTCCAGGCCGTGGCAGGACCGCCGCGCCTCACCGGCGGCCGGGGGAAACCGGCCGCCCTCTACCGGGCGGGCGAGGCCACCACCCTCCACCCGCCCCTCCTGCGACCGGAAGGACGCCCCGCATGAACCTCGCACGCACCGCCACCAAGCAGGCCGCGACCGGCTCCCTGATCGGGCTCGCGCTCGGCGACGCGCTGGGATTCCCGACCGAGTTCAACGACGTGCCGTCGATCCTCGCCAAGGTCGGACCCTGGCGGGAGATGGCGCTGCCCATCAGAAACCGCAAGGCGTACGTCACCGACGACACCCAGATGACTCTCGCCTTCGCCCGCGGCATCCGTACAGCCATGGACCGGGGCGTACTCGCTCCGGGGCGGCTCGCCAGGCCCGTTCGCGCCGAGTTCGTCGACTGGTACCACTCCCCGGAGAACAACCGGGCCCCCGGCAACACCTGCCTCCGTGCGTGCGGGCTCCTCGACGGCGACCGGCCCTGGCAGGACGCCAGCCAGATCCACTCCAAGGGCTGTGGCGCCAACATGCGCGTCACCCCCATCGGCCTCGTCCCCGGCCTGAGCGAGGAGCAGCGCGCGGGCGCCGCGCAGCTCCAGGCCGCCCTGACCCACGGTCACCCCACCGCCCTCGCCGCCTCCGACCTCACCGCCCGCGCCGTGTACCTCCTCGCCCAGGGCGTGGACCCGGCCGGCCTCGTCGGACAGCTGCGCTCGTACGCGTACGAGAACCGCTCCCGCTACCACGAGAACTGGCTCGGCGACCTGTGGACCCGCTCCCAGGACCCCAGCGCCCTCGCCTTCGTCCAGCGCGGCTGGGACGAGTGCCTGGCCGTCCTGGAGCGCCTCGACGCCGTCCAGCGCACGGCCGACCCGGAACTCGACCCCTGCGAGTACACCGGGGACGGCTGGATCGCCGAAGAGGCCCTCGCGACCGGCCTCCTCTGCTTCCTGCTCTTCCCCGACGAGCCCCTCACCGCCCTCCGCCGCGCCGCCTGCACCCGCGGCGACTCCGACTCGATCGCCGCCCTCGCGGGCGCCTTCGCCGGCGCCCACCTCGGTGCCGACGCGTGGCCGAAGGAGTGGGCGGAGAGCGTCGAGTACCGCAGCGACCTGCTGACCTTCGGCGCGCTCTGGGACGCTTGATCCATGACGCTCACCCTTGACCTGGACCTCTCCGCCGTCGTCGCGGAACAGCCCGACCCGCTGCTCTTCGCCACCGTCTCCGGCGCACACCTGTACGGATTCCCGTCCCGCGACTCGGACGTGGACCTGCGCGGCGCGCACCTCCTCCCGGTGGACGCCCTCATAGGCCTGCGCGAGCCGGAGGAGACCCGCAGCCGGATGTGGGACCGGGACGGCGTCGAGATGGACCTCGTCACCCACGACCTGCGGAAGTTCGCCCGGCTGATGTTGCGCCGCAACGGCTACGTCCTGGAGCAGCTCACCTCGCCGCTCGTGGCCCACACCACGGACACCCACGCGGAGATGGTCTCCCTCGTGCCCGACCTGCTCACCCGTCACCACGCGCACCACTACCGCGGCTTCGCGGGGACGCAGTGGCGGCTCTTCGAGAGCAGCGGAGAGCTCAAGCCGCTGCTGTACACCTACCGGGCGCTGCTCACCGGCATCCACCTGATGCGTTCGGCCGAGGTGCAGGCCCACCTGCCGACCCTGGTCGGCGAGGTGCCCGAGGCGCCCGCCCGGCTGCCGGACCTCGTCGTGGCGAAGACGGCGGCCGAGCACGGGCGCGCGGAGGTGGTCGTCGAGGACGTACGGGCCGAGACGCAGGCCCTGCACGCGGTCCTGGACGAGGCCCAGGCCTCCTCGGAGCTCCCGGAGTCGGTACGCGTCCACGACGCGCTGCACGATCTGGTCGTACGGGCGCGGCTGAAGGCCTAGGGGGCGTCTCGTCGATCGGGCAGGGCGTCGCGGGCCGGGCCTGATCGACGGAGACCTTCAGAGCGCGTCGAGGGCCGAGGCCCGGCGCGCGCGGATCAGGAAGTCCTGCACGCGCGCGTGGTCGGGGGCGTCCGGGAGGGGGGTCGTGTCGTGGGCGCGGTCGGCCTCGTCCTGGAGGCGGTTCATCCAGGACTCGACCTCGGGCCACGCGATCTCGCCGCGCTTGACCGCGAGGAGCCGGTCCCGTTCCCCGCCGACGTCGATGCGGAGTTCACCGGTGCGCAGGAGGTCGCGGCAGCTGGTCAGGAGCCGGAGCAGGTGCATGGCGTGCTTCCAGCGGGGACGGCCGTACTGCCGGACGTCCGCGTCGAGCTTGCGGCGCTGGCCGCCCGCGTACCGGACGAACGTCTGGTGGGCCCGGCGGGAGAGGAAGGCGGCGCGCAGCGAGAGGAGCTCGCGGCCGAGGTCGTCGACGTGCTCGACGACGGGGGAGTGGAGGCACTCCAGGACGTTCGGGTTGTTGCGCAGGGCGAGTTCGCAGAAGCGTTCCAGCTCCCAGCTGAACTGCTCCTCGGCAGGCCCCTCCACATGGGCGGGAGGCTTGTCGAACTGCCAGAAGAGCGGCGTCGGGGCGAGGTAGACGCCCCGGACGTCCGTGTCGCTGCCCTCGGTCGCGAGGCCGAAGGCGCGCGAGCCCATCACGCAGGAATAGATCGTGTGCTCGCGCACCAGGTCGTCCGGAGTCATGCCCGGCAGGTTACGCGAGGGTGATCGTGTCGCCCGAGACGGTGATCTGCTCGGCCGGGAGCGGGCGGGGAGCCGGTCCCGCCGCCACCGAGCCGTCGGCGATGCGGTACTTGGAGCCGTGGCAGGGGCAGTCGATGGTGCCGTTCGCGACCTTGTTCACGAGGCAGCCCTGATGGGTGCAGACCGCGGAGAACGCCTTGAACTCACCGGTCTCGGGCTGGGTGACCACGACCTTCTTCGCGGCGAAGACCTTGCCCCCGCCGACCGGGATCTCCGAGGTCTTGGCCAGCGCCGTGCCGTCCCCGCCCGGCGAGGTCGTGCCGGCCGGTTCGGAGGGGGTGGTGCCGGTGGCGGCAGGCTCGGACGGCGTGGCCGGGGCGTCGGTACGCGTGTCCGTACCGCCGTCGCTCCCGTCCCCGTCGTCCGAGCCGCAGCTCGTCGTCAGGGCCGCGGCGGCGAGCAGGACGGTACGGCGTTTCGTCGCGTGTGAAGTCATACGGGCCAGCTTGGCCCGCCGGGCCGGTGCCGTGGCCCGCAACACGCCTACGCCCGGGCGACGAGCTCCCTCGCACGGCCGTCCGCGTCCCGCCGCACCTCGAGGACCGACGTCACCGCGGCCCGCTCGACCGGTCCGTACACATGCGGGAAGAGCACGTCCCCCGAGCCCTCCCAGCGGACCTCGCCGCCGAGACCGGCCTCGTCGATCACGAGCACCAGGAGCGGGCCGGGCACGTCCCGGTAGTGCGCGTCGGCGATCGCCAGGGCCGCGGCCTCGTCGGCGGAGTAGTGGACGAAGCCCTCGGCGGCGAGCGACGGCGGGGCGTAGGGGGCATCGGGTGCCTCGGGGGCGGCGGACCAGTCGGCCAGCGGTACGACGTGCAGGAGCATCCGACCTTTCTACCGCGCGGCCGCTCCCGGCCGCCGCGCGCCATCCCGGGGGTGCGGCGCGACCGGGTGTCCGGGTGTCCACGGCGCTGCCGTCCGCGCCGTGCCGGGCCGGCGTCCTCGTCGGTGTGTACACCGAGTGGCGGAACATCACGGTTCAGGTGAGATTGGGCGTGTTCCGTACCGGACGGAAGGCAGAACGACCATGGCGGGAAACGACCTCGGCAGTCTCCTCGGCGGCCTCCTCGGAGGTGGCGGACAGAGCGGCGCCGGCGGTGCCGGCGGCCTCCTCGGCTCCCTGCTCGCGGCCCTCGCGGGCGGCGGAAGCGGCGGTGCCGGCGGAAACGGCGGAAACGGGTCGAACCCCCTCGGCGGCCTCCTCGACATGCTGACCAGGTCCGGCCTCGCCGACCAGACCCAGTCCTGGGTCGGCACCGGCAAGAACCAGCCCGTCAGCGGCGCCCAGATCGCCGAGGCCCTGCCCGACGACACCCTCCGGAAAGCCGCGGCGGAGGCCGGCGTCAGCCCGCAGGAGGCCGCCGACGAGATCGCCCGCTCGCTCCCGCAGGCCGTCGACGAACTCACCCCCGACGGCTCGCTCCCCGAAGGCGGCTCCCTGGAGGGCATCATCCGCCGACAGCAGCTCTGACCGGCCGCCGCCGACACCCGCCTCCCGGGCCGGTCCGCCCCGGTCCGGCCCGGTCCGTCTCGGAAGGCGGGCGCCGCGACGCGCCCACCCCACCGCTGACTAGGCTGAACGGAGCACTTGACGCAGGCGAAGGAGCACGACGTGGCGGTACGAGCGGTCCGAGGAGCCGTCCAGCTGGAACGGGACGAGGCCGGACACATGCGCGAGCAGGTCGAGGAGCTGCTCACCGCCGTCCTCACGCGCAACGGGCTCACCCACGACGACCTCATCAGCATCTGGTTCACGGCCACGCCCGACCTCCACAGCGACTTCCCCGCCGCCGCGGCCCGCCACGTCGGGATCGTCGACGTCCCCCTGATCTGCGCACAGGAGCTCGACATCGAGGGGGCGATGCCGAGGGTCGTACGGCTCCTCGCCCACGTCGAGACCGAACTGCCCAAGTCCGCGATCGCGCACGTCTACCTCGGCGCCGCGGCCGCCCTGCGCAAGGACATCGCCCAGTGAGAACAGCGCTCGTCATCGGCACCGGACTGATCGGCACCTCCGCCGCCATCGCCCTCGCGGGCCGGGGCGTCACCGTCCACCTCCGCGACCACGACCCCGCCCGCGCCAGCACCGCCGCGGCGCTCGGCGCGGGCACCGACGAGGCACCCGAGGGCCCCGTCGACCTGGCCATCGTCGCCGTACCCCCCGCGCACGTCGCAGCCACCCTCGCCGAGGCCATGACCGCCGGACTCGCCCGCGGCTACCTCGACGTGGCCAGCGTCAAGGGCGGGCCGAAGCGGGAGCTGGAGGCGCTGGGCCTCGACCTCACCGCCTACATCGGTACGCACCCCATGTCCGGCAAGGAGCGCTCCGGCCCCCTCGCGGCCACCCCCGACCTCTTCGAGGGCCGGCCCTGGGTCCTCACCCCCACCCGGGACACCGACACCGAGGTCCTCAACCTCGCCCTCGAACTCGTCGCCCTCTGCCGGGCCGTCCCCGTCGTCATGGACGCCGACGCCCACGACCGCGCGGTCGCCCTCGTCTCCCACACCCCCCAGCTCGTGTCGTCCATGGTCGCCGCGCGCCTCGAGGAGGCCGACGAGTCGGCCGTACGCCTCTGCGGGCAGGGCATCCGGGACGTCACCCGGATCGCCGCCTCCGACCCGCGCATGTGGATCGACATCCTCTCCGCCAACCCCGGCCCCGTCGCCGACGTCCTCTCCGGCGTCGCAGCCGACCTCGACGAGACCGTCCGCGCCCTGCGCTCCCTCCAGTCCGCCGACGAGGACAAGCGCCGGGACGGTGTCGCGGGCGTCGAGGACGTCCTGCGCCGTGGGAACGCCGGGCGCGCCCGCGTCCCCGGCAAGCACGGCGCCGCTCCCACCGTCTACGAGACCGTCGCCGTCCTCATCAGCGACCAGCCGGGCGAACTCGCCCGCATCTTCGCCGACGCGGGACGGGCGGGGGTCAACATCGAGGACGTCCGCATCGAGCACGCGACGGGGCAGCAGGCGGGGCTCGTCCAACTCATGGTCGAGCCTTCCGCCGCCGCCACCCTCTCCACCGCCCTCCAGGACCACGGCTGGTCCCTCCGCACCACCTGACCCCCGCCGCATCCCCGCGCCCCCACCGGCCTCCGTGTGGGCGATCCGGGGCGGTGCCCACCCCGCGCCCGCGCGTCCCGGGCCCTCGCGCGGCTCTGCGCGCCCGCCCGCCGCACCGCCGTGTGGGCGATCGTCCCGCTGGGGCGGGACGGGTGGGCACACGGGACGGCGCGCTTGGCGGCGCCTCCGCCCCTTGTGCCCGGACCCGCACCGATACGGCGTCGCACAGCCGGTGCGGGTTCAGGCGCGGAAGCCTGGGCCCGGCAA
>NZ_JNWK01000096.1 GCF_000716445.1 Streptomyces wedmorensis | reverse complement strand
GGTGTCGGCCTGTTCGGCGGCGTCGGCGCGGCGCTTGTCGGCGGCCTTGCGGGCGTCGTCGAGGACCTTCTCGCTGTCGGCGATGGCGGCGTCGCGCAGGGCCTCGGCGTGCGCCTCTCCGTCGGCCTTGACCTGTTCGGCCTCGGCGCGGAGGCGCTGGGCTTCCTGCTCAGCCTCCGCGCGGAGCTCGGCGGCCTCGGCAGCGATCCGCTCCGCCTCCGTGCGCGCCTCGCCGACCACCGTCTCGGCGCGCTCGGCGGCCTCCGAACGGATCCGGTTGGCGTCGTCCCGGGCGTCGGCCCGGGTGCGGGCCGCGTCCTGCTCGGCCGACGCCAGCGAATCCGTCACCTCGGTCCGCACCCGCTGCGCGTACTCGGCGGTGTCCGTCCGCAGCTTCTCGGCCTCGGCGAGCGCGTCCGTGACCGTCCGCTCGGCCAGCGCCTTCGCGGCCTCCGACTCCTCCTGGGCGCGCGTCCGCGTGCGGGCCGCGTCCTCGGAGGCCCGCTCCCGCTCCTCGTACGCGTCGGCGCGGACCCGGTCCGCCTCCTCCTGCGCCTCGGTACGGGTCCGCTCGGCCGCGTGCTCGGCGGCGCTGCGCAGCCCGGCGATCTCCTCGTCGGCCTGCTCGCGCAGGCCGGCCACCGAGTCCCGCACCTCCTGGGCGGTCTGCTCGGCGGCGGTGACCATCTCGGTCGCCCGCGCGTCCGCCTCCTCGACCAGGCGCTGCGCCTCGGCCTGCGCGTCCTCGACGCGCTTGCGGGCGGCGGCGAGGAGTTCCTCGGACTGCTCGCGGGCGTGCTCGCGCTCGCGGCCCGCCTCGGAACGGGCCGACTCGAGGGTCGACTCGGCCTCCCGGCGGCGCCGGTTGGCCTCCTCCTGCGCGGCGGCCAGCGCCTCGGCGGCCTCGGCGGCCACCCGCTCGGCCGCGGCGGCGGCCTCGGCCCGCACCCGGTCGGCGGTCTCCTGCGCCTCCGACTTCAGGCGCTCGGCTTCCTGCTCGGTCTCCGTGCGGAGCCGTACCGCGGCGCTCTCGGCCTCGGTACGCGTGGTCGACGCGTCCGACGCGGCCTCGGCGCGCAGCCGCTCGGCCTCCTGCTCGGCCTGCTCCCGGAGCGTACGGATGCGCTCGGCGGCCTCGGTCCGCAGCCGCTCCGTCTCGTCCGCGGCCTCGCGCCGCATCAGCTCGCTCTCGGCGCGGGCGTCGGTCAGCTCCTCGCCCGCGGCCGTCACCTTGGCCTCGGCCTCGGCGTGCAGCCGGGTCAGCTCCTCGGCGGCCTCGGCCCGGCGGGCCTCCGCGGCCCGCTCGGCATCCGCGCGCAGCCCGGCGGCGGCCTCCTCGGCCGCGCTCTTCACGGACTCGGCCTGCTCCTCGGCCTCGGTCCGCAGCCGCTCGGCCTCGGCGCGGGTCCGCTCCAGGGTCTCCTCGGCCTGGGTCCGGAGCGTCTGGGCGCGCTCCATGGCCTCGGACTTGACCCGCTCGCCCTCGGCGCCGGCCTTGGCCCGCTGCTCCTCGGCGTCGGTGCGGGCCTTGGTGAGGAGCTCCTCGGCGGTCTTGGCCGCCTCCTCGATCTGCTGGAGGGCCTCGCGCCGGGCCTCGCCGCGGATCCGCTCGCCCTCGTCGATGGCCTCGGCGCGCAGCTGCTCGGCCTCGCCGCGCAGCCGGCGGGCCTCCTCCTGGAGCTCGACCGTCTTGGCGCGGTACTCCTTGGTGTCGTCCTTCGCCGAGCCGAGCAGCTCGTCGGCCTGCTCGCCTGCCTCGGCGCGCAGCCGGTCCGCCTCGGTCTCGGCCTCGCGGCGGACCCGCTCGGCCTCCTCCGAGGCCTTGCGGGTGGTCTCCCGGGCGTCGTCGGACGCCTTGGTGAGGATCTCCTCGGCGGTGCGGGCGGCCTTGGCGAGCGCGGCGGCGGAGTCCTCGGCGGCGGCCGACATGGCCTTCTCGGAGGCCTCCGAGAGCAGCTTCTCGGCGTGGGCGGTGGCCTCGCGGAGCTTCTCCTCGGCCTCCGCCTTCAGCGCTTCGGCGTCCTTGGTGGCCTCGCCGACGAGCCGGGCGATCTCCGTCTTGGCCGTACGGGTCCGCTGCTCGTTGACCGACTCGGCGGAGGCGAGCTGCCTGGCGGCGGCCTCCTTGGCCTCGGCGAGGGCCTTCTCGGCCTCGGCGCGGGCCAGCCGGAGCCTCTCCTCGGCCTCCTGCATGCGCTGCTCGGCGGCGCGCGAGAGTTCGGTCGCCTGGCGGCGGGCCTGGTCGGTCTCGGCGGTCGTCGTGGAGCGGAGCTGCTCGGCGTGGCTGGTGGCCTCCTGCGCCTGGCTGGAGGCGGCGTTCAGGAGCCGCTCGGCGTCCTTGCGGGCGCGCAGCAGGATGGCCTCGGCCTCGGCGCGGGCGGACTCCGCCTCGGCGCCGACCCGGCGGCTGGTCTCCTCGGCGAGCCGGGCGGCCTCGGCGCGGGCGGTGGCGAGCGACTGCTCGGCCTCCGCGCGGGACTCCTCCATCAGGCGGCGGGCCTGGGACTCCGTACGGGCGCGGAGCTGCTCGGCCCAGGCGACGTTCTCGTTGACGTGCGCCTCGACGGTCTGCCGGCGCTCGCTGAGCTCCTGGTCGAGCTGCTGGCGGCGCTGGACCGCCTCGTTGTGGAGCTCGGCCTGGAGCCTGGCCTGGTGCTCGGCGTGCTCCTGGAGGATGCGCTGGGTCTGGGCGCGGGCCTCGCGCAGCTCCCGCTCGGCGTCCTGGCGGAGCTGCTCGGCCTGCGCCTGCGCGTTCCGCAGCAGCTGCTCGGCCTGGTAGCCGATGTCGGCGCTGTCGTACGCGGGCCTGGACGCGATGGTGCGGCGCGCCTCGTGGAGCTTGGCGCGCAAGACCTCGACCTGGTAACCGAGGTCCTCGGCGTGCTGGACGGCCTTCTCGCGCTCGGTCTTCAGCCGGTCCATCTCGGCTTCGAACCTGGCGAGATGGTCGTCTTCAGCTCGGTGGCTCTCCTGGCGTTCGTAGCCCCGCACTGCGCGGTCCATCCGTCCCCTGGTCGCAACACTCCAACGAGCACCGCCCTCACGGACGAGGACGGACCCCCGGGGAATCGTGGCAGATCGGACGACCCCGACATCCCGACTTCGGTGCCACGCGGGGCAGCCCCGACCGGCCCCGGCCCGGAGTCGCCCACTCTACCGGGCCAGGAATCCGGAGGTCAGTGCTCCGCTGAGGAGCGGTCAGCGGACGGCTTGGCCGAGGTGACCAGTTCCGTGAGCACGCCGTGACAGTCCTTGGGGTGGAGGAAGGTGATCCGGGACCCCATCGAGCCGATCCGCGGCTCGTCGTAGAGGACCCGTACGCCCTTGCCGCGGATGGCGTCGGCGTCACCGTCGACGTCGGCCGTGCCGAAGGCGATGTGGTGCACGCCCTCGCCGTTCTTGGCGAGCCACTTGCCCACCGCGGAGTCCTCCCGCGTCGGTTCGAGGAGCTGAAGGTACGAGGCGCCGCCGTCGTCGGTGGCGTTGATCTTGAGCATGGCCTCGCGGACACCCTGCTCCTCGTTGACCTCGGAGTGGAAGACCTCGAAACCGTACGTGGCACGGTAGAACTCGACGGTCTTGTCCAGGTCGAAACAGGCGATCCCGATGTGGTCGATTCGCGTCAGCATTCCTCCAGTGCACCGCCGGGAAGGTGGTTACGCAACGTGCGCGCGATCACACCATCGCGCCGGTGACCGCGCGCCGCGCCTCTCAGTACATTGGCGGTAAACCCTCGTTCACTCCTCATCCCAAGGGGCCGTGCCTCATGTCTGGAACGACCGGTACCACCTCAGTGATCGTCGCGGGCGCCCGCACGCCCATGGGTCGCCTGCTCGGCTCGCTCAAGTCCTTCTCCGGCGCCGACCTCGGCGGCTTCGCCATCAAGGCGGCCCTCGACCGGGCCGGCATCGGCGGCGACCAGGTGCAGTACGTGATCATGGGCCAGGTGCTCCAGGCGGGCGCCGGCCAGATCCCCGCCCGTCAGGCCGCCGTCAAGGCGGGCATCCCGATGAACGTCCCCGCCCTCACCATCAACAAGGTGTGTCTGTCGGGTCTCGACGCGATCGCCCTCGCCGACCAGCTCATCCGCGCGGGCGAGTTCGACGTGGTCGTCGCCGGCGGCCAGGAGTCGATGACGAACGCCCCGCACCTGCTGCCGAAGTCCCGCGAGGGCTTCAAGTACGGCGCGATCGAGATGCTCGACGCCATGGCGTACGACGGCCTCACCGACTCCTTCGAGGGCATCGCCATGGGCGAGTCCACGGAGAAGCACAACACCCGCCTCGGCATCCAGCGCCCGGAGCAGGACGAGATCGCCGCCCTGTCGCACCAGCGCGCCGCCGCCGCCCAGAAGAACGGCATCTTCGAGGCCGAGATCACCCCGGTCGAGATCCCGCAGCGCAAGGGCGAGCCGGTCGTCTTCTCCAAGGACGAGGGCATCCGCGCCGAGACCACCGCCGAGTCCCTCGGCAAGCTCCGCCCGGCGTTCGCGAAGGACGGCACCATCACCGCCGGCACCTCCTCGCAGATCTCCGACGGTGCCGCGGCCGTCGTCGTGATGAGCAAGGCCAAGGCCGAGGAGCTGGGCCTGGAGTGGATCGCCGAGATCGGCGCCCACGGCAACGTCGCGGGCCCGGACAACTCGCTCCAGTCGCAGCCGTCCAACGCGATCCTGCACGCCCTCAAGAAGGAGGGCCTGGGCGTCGAGGACCTCGACCTCATCGAGATCAACGAGGCCTTCGCCGCGGTCGCCGTCCAGTCAATGAAGGACCTGGGCGTTACCCCCGAGAAGGTGAACGTCAACGGCGGTGCGATCGCCCTCGGCCACCCGATCGGCATGTCCGGCGCCCGCGTGGTGCTGCACCTCGCGCTGGAGCTCAAGCGGCGCGGCGGCGGCATCGGCGCGGCCGCCCTCTGCGGTGGCGGCGGCCAGGGTGACGCGCTGATCGTCCGCGTCGCCGGCAAGTAAGTCACTCCAGGCAGGCAAGGAGCCCGCACATGGTGGACGTCCCCGCTCTGGTCACCCAGGCACGGGAGGGCAGGCCACGGGCCGTGGCCCGGCTGATCTCGCTCGTGGAGGGGGCGTCCCCGCAGCTGCGCGAGGTGATGGCGGCGCTCGCGCCGCTCACCGGCGGCGCGTACGTGGTGGGCCTGACGGGCTCGCCCGGCGTCGGCAAGTCCACCTCGACGTCGGCGCTGGTCTCCGCCTACCGGCGGGCGGGCAAGCGGGTCGCGGTCCTGGCCGTCGACCCGTCCTCCCCGTTCAGCGGGGGAGCGCTGCTCGGCGACCGGGTCCGGATGTCGGAGCACGCCTCCGACCCGGGCGTCTACATCCGCTCCATGGCCACCCGCGGCCATCTCGGCGGTCTCGCCTGGTCCGCCCCGCAGGCCATCCGCGTCCTGGACGCGGCCGGCTTCGACGTGATCCTGGTGGAGACGGTCGGCGTCGGTCAGTCGGAGGTCGAGATCGCCTCCCAGGCCGACACCTCGGTCGTCCTCCTCGCGCCGGGCATGGGCGACGGGATCCAGGCCGCGAAGGCGGGCATCCTGGAGATCGGCGACGTGTACGTGGTGAACAAGGCCGACCGGGACGGCGCCGACTCCACCGCCCGCGAGCTCAACCACATGCTGGGCCTGGGCGAGGCGCGGGCCGCCGGCGACTGGCGGCCGCCGATCGTCAAGACGGTCGCGGCGCGCGGCGAGGGCATCGACGAGGTCGTGGAGGCCCTGGAGAAGCACCGCGCCTGGATGGAGGAGTGCGGGGTCCTCGCGGAGCGCCGCCGGGACCGCGCCGCGGGCGAGGTCGAGGCCATCGCGGTCACGGCCCTGCGCGAGCGCATCGGCGACCTGCACGGCGACCGGCGCCTCGACGCGCTCGCCGAGCGGATCGTGGCGGGCACCCTCGACCCGTACGCGGCTTCCGACGAGCTGATCGCGAGCCTGACCGGAAACTGACCCCGGTCACAAGGGAAGGGCCCCTCCGGACGTCCGGAGGGGCCCTTCCCGTCTTTGTCAGGTCACGGCTTGCCGCGGCGGCCGCGCAGCTGCTCCGCGACCGGCTTCAGGGACTCGTGGAGGTCGCCGAGGGCCTCGCCGCTGAGCTGGTCGATGAAGTGCCTGCGCACCGACTCGACGTGGTGCGGGGCGACCTTGCGCATCGTCTCCATGCCGTCGTCGGTCAGGACGGCGTAGAGCCCGCGCCGGTCGGACTCGCAGTTCTCGCGGCGGACGAGGCCGGCGTTCTCCATGCGGGTGATCTGGTGGGAGAGCCGGCTCTTCGACTGGAGGGTGGCCGCGGCGAGGTCGCTCATGCGCAGCCTCCGGTCCGACGACTCCGAGAGGTTCACCAGGATCTCGTAGTCGTTCATCGTCAGCCCGAACGGCTGGAGGTCCCTCTCCAGCTGGTACGTCAGCATGCGCTGGACGTCCAGGAAGGTGCGCCAGGCGCACTGCTCGCCGTCGCTGAGCCAGGGGGTGGCGGTCTCGGTCTCCATGTATGGATTCTACCTAAGAAGTTGAAAACTTGACGAAGTCTGGGAGCGCGCGTTCGAAGACGTCACACTCCGCAGACTACCGCTCACAGACCGAAGCGACGCTGGAGGTCACCGAGCTGGCCGGGAAGGCGCGGTACCGAGCCGGGCACGCCCTGGCCGGAACCGTGCGCCCCCTGTCCGCCGGGCACGCCCGCCTGCGCGGGAGGCCCGCCGATCGGCCGCTCCGCCATCAGGAGCTCCGTCGACTGGAGCAGCACCGTGCCCGCGCCGACGAACTCGAACTGGTGCTCCTCGCCCGAGGTGCCGCCGATGCCCGTCAGGGCCCGTACGCCGCCCATCACGCCGGTCATGTAGCCGTGGTCGTAATGATGACAGGGCGAGGGGCAGTCGGCCCAGCCCACGAGGGCCTGCGGGTCGACCCGCATCGGGGGTTCCATGAAGACCACGGGACCGTTCGACGCGGCCACGAACTTGCCGGTGCCGATCAGGGTCACGAAGCCCGGCACGATCGACTGCTTCAGCGCGAGCGTGGGCTGGTAGGCGAGGAGGTTGCCCGAGCGGATCGTCAGGTTGCCCTCGTCCAGGTCGTACGAGTTCACGTCGAAGGCCCGGTCCGCCAGCAGCATCTTGCCGCTGCCCTCGGCCACCACCCAGTCGCTCGCGTGCAGCGGCGAGTGGAAGGACGTCCGCACCAGCCGGTCGAGCCGGCCGTGACCGATGCCGTTGAACTCGATCCGCCCGTAGTAGGCGATCATCTTCCCCTTCTGCAGGAACCACTGGGAGCCCTTGAGCTCCACGCAGAAGGTGTACGGGTTGACGTTGTCGTCCGACGGCAGGGAGTGCGGGTCGTGGATGACAGGGGTGCTCACAGCTTCTCCTCCGAGGCCTGGACGTACACCGCGCCGCTGCCGCTCAGCTCCAGCTGGAAGGCCTCGCCCGAGCCGCGCCCCACCATGTCGCGCCAGCCGAGCGCGGTGGAGAGCTTGTTCCGCACGTCGCCGTGGTGGGCCACGTACGCCTGCGGGTCGACGTGGACCGGGTTGCCCGGGGTGATCGGCAGCTGGATGACGCCGCCGTGGGCCATGACGGCCACCGAGCCGTGCCCCTTGAGCGTCGTGGTGAAGAGGCCCTGGCCGGTCACCTGGCCGCGGACCATGCCCATGACCCCGCCCTGCGAGCCCATGAACATCGTGCCCTGCTCCAGGGTGCCGTCGAAGGCGAGCAGGCGGTCGGCCTCGACGTACAGGGTGTCGCCGGTGAGGCCGATCACCTGGATGTGGTGCCCGCCGTGCCCGAACATCACGGTGCCGTTGCCCTCGACGGTCATCAGCGGGGTCGCCTCGCCGGCCACCCGGCGGCCGATCATCGACATCAGGCCGCCCTGGCCGCCCGCCATGTTCGGCGTGAAACTGACGTCGCCGCGGTACGCGAGCATCGCGCCGCGCTGGCTGAACATCCGCTGCCCGGGGATGACGGTCGCCTCGACCATCTTCGAGTTGATCTCGCGGAACGGCATCAGACGTCGCCCCCGATCGTGTTCCGCTCGCTCGGCTGGACGTACACGAGGCCGTCCCCCTCGAAGCGGATCTGGAAGGCCTCGCCGCCGCCCTCGCCCATCAGGGTGCGGAAGGTCACACCCGACTGGAAGTGCTGCTGGAGGTTGCCCTGGTGGGCGATGTACGCGCCGGGGTCGACCTGGAGCGGGTACTGCGGGGTCACCCGCAGCACCACCGCCGGGCCGTCGGACGTGATCGCCGCCTGCCCGGTGCCCTCGACGGTGGTGGTGAAGAGGCCGTTGCCGGTCGCGCCGCCACGCAGTCCCGTGAAGGTGGTGCCGGTGCGCAGCCCCGCGTCGGTGCAGAGCAGGTTGCTCGCCTCGACCCAGAGCTTGTCGCCGTGCAGGGACACGAGGTTGATCTCGGAGGCCCGGTCGGCGAACCAGCAGGTCCCCTGGCCGCGGACCTCCATCACCTCCATCTGCTCACCCGTGAGCCGGCGGGTCACCATGCCGCGCAGGCCCTCACCGCCGCCGCTCATCTTCTTGAACGCCATCTGGCCGTCGTAGGCGACCATCGAGCCGTTCTTCGCCTTGACGGAGTCGCCGGTCATGGAGACGGCGAGCACTTTGCTGCCTTGGAGTCGGAACGTTGCCACCCCAGGAAGGTACTGGGCCCCCGGATAAAGAGACAGCAAAGTCGGCGTGCACAATGGACGGGCCCTTGTGCATCCGTTCACAAGACCGAACGAAGGTGACCCCCTCCGTGGACATCAAGACCGCTTCCTCCCTCCACCGGCTCCGGCTCGTCTCCGCGCCGGAGGCCGTCTCGTTCCTGCTCCTGCTGGTCTGCTCGGTGCTCAAGCGGACGACGGACTTCAACGCGGTGCCGGTCATGGGCGCGGTCCACGGCGTGCTGTTCATCCTGTACGTCCTCTTCTGGCTGGACGCCTGGAACCGCACCAAGTGGAGCTTCGGCACCGCCGCCCTCTACTTCGCCCTCTCGGTGCTGCCCTTCGGCGGCTTCTACGCCGAGCGCAAGCTCAAGCGCGAGGCCGAGGACGCGGTCATCGCCTCCCGCGCGCGGGCCGCGGCGGCCGAGGGTGCGGTGAAGGCGTGATCCTCGCTTTCTCCGTGACCCCCCTCGGCGTGGGGGAAGACGTCGGCGAGTACGTCGCCGACGCCGTCCGGGTCGTCCGCGAGTCCGGTCTGCCGAACCGCACCGACGCGATGTTCACGAGCGTGGAGGGCGACTGGGACGAGGTGATGGACGTCGTGAAGCGCGCCGTCGCCGCCGTCGAGGCCCGCGCGCCGCGCGTCTCGGTCGTCATGAAGGCCGACATCCGGCCCGGTGTGACGGACGGTCTGACCTCGAAGGTCGAGACGGTGGAGCGCCACCTCGGCGCCTGACGTCCGCTGGGCGAACCCGGGAAGCCCCCGGCCCCGACAAGGGGCCGGGGGCTTCTTCGTGGCCGCCGGTTGAGCGACTGCTCAAAATCGGCTACCTTCACTCGCGGGCAGTTTTGAGCGGTCGCTCAAAATGCCGGATGAGCTGGGAGAACGATGGTGGGTCTCTACATCGAGACGCGCGTGCGCGTGGACCTGGAGACACTCTGGGAACGCACGCAGGAACCCGACCGGCACCAGCGGTGGGACCTGCGGTTCACGGAGATCGACTACCTTCCGCGCGCCGGGGACGAACCCCAGCGCTTCCGGTACGCGACGCGCGTGCTGCCCTTCCTGGTCGTCGCCGGCACCGGTGTCTCCGCGGGGGAGCGCCACCGGGCCGGCGGCGACCGGGTCTCGGCCCTCCGGTTCGCCTCCCCGCACCCGCTGTCGCTGCTCGCCGAGGGCAGCGGCTACTGGCGGTACGTGCCCACGGCCGACGGCGTCCGCTTCCTCACCGGCTACGACTACCGGCCGCGCTGGGGTCTCCTCGGCCGCGCCGCCGACCGCCTCGTCTTCCGGCCCCTCATGGGGTGGGCCACGGCCTGGTCCTTCGACCGGCTGAGGCTCTGGTGCGAACGGGGCATCACCCCGGAGCGCTCCCGGAACCGCTGGCTGCTCGAACTCCTCGCCCGGGTGCTGGCCGTGGCCGTGCCGTGGGCCGCCGGCTCGCTGCCGCTGGGGTTCGCGTCGCTCGCGGCCGTCCCGCTCACCGTCCTCGGGCCGGCCGTCGCCGTCCTCGTACCGCCCTCGTCCCGGGCCCCCGCCGCCCGGCGCTGTCTGCGCACCCCACCCGCCCGCACCCGGGAGCCCCGGCTCCTCGCCGCCCTGGAGCAGCCGTGACCGCGACCGTGTCCTCCACCGCGCCCTCGATCTTCCGCACCGCCATGGGGGACGCCGAGTTCGAGCGGCTGCACCCGGAGCTCAGGCGCCGCTTCTCGGTCGGGCTCGCGAGCGGGGAACTGTGCGTCGGACGGGGCGTCATGGACCGCATCTGGCACGGCCGGGCGTTCGTGAAGCCGTTCCTCGCCGTCGGCGGGCTGCGGAACATCCTGCTGCCCCGCACCGGCCGCGACGTCCCTTTCCGCATCGAGAACGTGCCGTACGCCGACTCGTACGGCCGGGAGACCGTCACCTTCGTCCGCACCTTCGCGCTGCCCGGCGGGCCCCGGCGCTTCGACGCCACCATGGTCCACAGCCCCGAGCGCGGCTGCGTCCTCGACTACCTCGGCACGCACCAGCACCTCGCCAGCGACCTGCACCTGTCCGCCGAGCCGGACGGCTCGCTCCTCATCACTTCCGGCGAACACCGCTTCCGCGAGGGCCCGTTGGACGTGCGGGTGCCGGAACTGATCGGCGGCCGGGCCGAGGTGCGCGAGTCCTTCGACGAGCGCACCGGCCGCTTCCGCATCGACGTCCGGGTGGACAACCGGTACTTCGGGCCGATCTTCGGGTACGAGGGATCGTTCGCCGCCGAGTACGTGGACCTACGATCCCACGGGGTGCGCGCGGGGCTGCGCCCGGTGCGCGAGGAGGTACGGGCATGAGCGGGGACGTCACCGGCGGGAGCGTCAAGGGCCGCGGGGCGCCGGCGCGGGACGCCCGGAGCCAGGAGACCCGGGAGAAGCTGCTCGAAGGCGCTCTGCGCACCCTCGTCGAGCAGGGCATCGCCAAGGCCTCCGCGCGCGCCATCGCGGCCGCGGCCGGAGTCAACCAGGCCCTGGTCTTCTACCACTTCGGCTCCGTCGACGAGCTGCTCGCCGCCGCGTGCCGGCACGGCGCCGAGCAGCGGGTCGCCCGCCACCGCGAGCGGCTCCGCTCCGTCGGCAGCCTCACCGAGCTGCTCGCCTTCGGGCGCGAGATGCACGAGGAGGAGCGGGAGGCCGGGCACGTCGCCTTCCTCGGGCAGCTGCTGGCCGGGGCGCAGACGCACCCCCGGCTCGCGCCGGCCACCGCCGCCGGGCTCGACCTGTGGATCGCCGAGATCGAGCAGGTGCTCGTCCGCGTCCTCGCCGGGACGCCGCTCGCCGAGTTCACCGACCCCGCCGGGCTCGCCCGCGCGGTCGGCGCCTCGTTCATCGGCCTCGGGCTCTACGAGGGCGTCGACCCCGCCGGAGCGGAGGCGGCCTTCGCGGCACTCGAACAGCTCGGCGCCCTGATGGCCGCCGTCGAGGAGCTGAACCCGGTCGCCCGGAAGGCCGTCACGTACACGCTGCGTCGACAGACCGCTCGCGCCCGGTAAAAACCCTCACTCGGACCACTCCGGTCGACACGCCGAACGGTGTCCCCTTTTGATGGGATATCGACCAGTTCGACGACAGCTGGAGGCACCGTGCGACCGGGAGGCTACGACTACGACACCTACAGCCGACTCGCCGGCCCGCTCACGGAGGCGGACCCGGACGCTTACAGGGTGCGGTACCGAAGTCTGCTCTCGAAGGAGCCGCACCGAATACGAGCCGTCCTGCTGATGTGCCTCGCGCCGCTGCTGTCGGCGCTGCTCCTCGCCTACCTCGTCTGGCCGAGCCACTGGACCGTCCGCGAGGGCGACGACACCTGGCGCGTGCCGTACGACACCGTGATGCTCGTGTCGATCGGGCTCATCTGCTTCTTCATGCTGGTGAACGTCACCTCGATCGCCCACGCCACCATGGTCGCCCGCGACCCGATACCCGTGTACGCCGAGAAGGGCACCCGCGTCGCCTTCCTCACCACGTACGTCCCGGGCAAGGAGCCGCTCTCCATGGTCCGCCGCACCCTCGAAGGCGCCGTGCGGCTGCGGCACGAAGGACCGCTCGACATCTGGCTCCTGGACGAGGGCGACTCCGCCGAGGCCAAGGCCCTCTGCGAGGAACTCGGCGTCCACCACTTCACCCGCGCCGGCGTCCCCGAGTGGAACCGCAGGAAGGGCGTCCACAAGGCGAGGACCAAGCACGGCAACTACAACGCCTGGCTCGCCCGGCACGGGGACGACTACGACTTCTTCGCCTCCGTGGACACCGACCACGTCCCGCTCCCCAACTTCCTGGAGCGGATGCTCGGCTACTTCCGCGACCCCGACATCGCCTTCGTCGTCGGCCCGCAGGTCTACGGCAACTACGGAAACCTCGTCACCAAGGCCGCCGAGTCGCAGCAGTTCCTCTTCCACGCCCTCATCCAGCGGGCCGGGAACCGCTACCGCGCGCCCATGTTCGTCGGCACCAACAACGTCGTGCGGATCGCCGCCCTCCAGCAGATCGGCGGCCTGTGTGACTCCGTCACCGAGGACATGGCCACCGGCTTCGAACTGCACCGCAGGAAGAACCCGCGCACCGGCCGCTTCTGGCGCTCCGTCTACACCCCCGACGTCCTCGCCGTCGGCGAGGGACCGGCCTCCTGGACCGACTTCTTCACCCAGCAGCTCCGCTGGTCCCGCGGCACGTACGAGACGATCCTCAAGCAGTTCTGGAAGGCGCCCTTCCGTACCCCGCCGGGGCGCTTCCTCAACTACACCCTGATGCTCGTCTACTACCCGATGACGGCCGTCAACTGGCTCCTCGGCATCCTCAGCTGCGTGCTGTACCTGTGGCTCGGCGCCTCCGGCACCCAGGTCTCCACCCAGGTGTGGCTGATGATCTACAGCGACGCCGTCGCCCTCCAGATCGGCCTCTACCTCTGGAACCGGCGGCACAACGTCTCGCCCCACGAACCCGAGGGCTCCGGCGGCCTCGCCGGCATGGCGATGTCCGCGGTCTCCGCGCCCGTCTACCTGAAGTCCCTCGGCTCGGCGATCCTCCGCACCCGCGGCCGCTTCGTCGTCACCCCCAAGGGCGGCGCCTCCAGCCCCGACCGGGTCCTCACCTTCCGGATCCACCTCTCCTGGGCGGCCGTCCTCATCGCCTCGCTCGTCGCCTCCGTCCACTTCGGCCATACCCACGCCGCCATGCGCACCTGGGCCGTACTCGCCCTGGTCATCGCGCTGGCGCCGCTCGCCGCCTGGACCGTCACGGCCGTGCGCGCGAGCCGCTCCCGGCGCGTCCGCGCGCTCGCCCGGGCCCGCGCGCGGGCCCGCGGCCTCGCCGACGCCCGCGAGGGGATCGAGGCCCGACCCGCCGTCACGACGCTCCCGCCCACGCCCACGGCACCCGCTCCCACGACGACCGGAGGGAACTGAGCCATGGCCTACCGGCCGTCGAAGAAATTCAAGAAGACCCTGCTCGGCGCCTCGGCCATCCTGCTCCTCGCGGCGCTCAACGCTCCCGCCGCCGTCTCCTTCGCGGAGGAGAAGTACCACGCGTACAAGATCGCCCAGCCCGAGTACATGCGGGAGTACGGCTCCTGGGCCGAGGTCCCCGTCCCCGCCGACCACCGCGTCAACGCCATCCACGCGGCGCTCCTGCACACCGGCAAGGTGCTGCTGATCGCCGGCTCCGGCAACAGCCAGAAGAACTTCGACGCCGGGACCTTCGAGTCCGTCCTCTGGGACCCGGCGAAGAACACCTTCAAGAAGATCCCCACCCCCGAGGACTTCTTCTGCTCCGGCCACTCCCAGCTCCCCGACGGGCGGCTGCTCGTCGCCGGCGGCACCGCCCGCTACGAGATCCTCAACGGCGAGGTGAAGAAGGCCGGCGGCGGCATGCGGGTCAAGAACGAGAGCCCCGACGAGGCGGTCACCCTCAAGAAGGGCACCGTCTTCCGCTCCCCGTCCGGGGTCGAGTACGTCTCCAAGTTCGACGTCACCGTCCCCAAGGCCAAGCGCGAGTTCGAGATCTCCTACTTCAAGAGCGGCCAGATGAAGCCGTGGGAGACCAAGGTGACCGCCGCCGAGGCGCGCGTCTTCGTCGAGGCGCGGGAGGAGGGCCCGCAGGCCCTCACCACCGAGGCCGCGCAGTACGAGGTCGTCGGCCTCAAGGGCGAGGCGGCCGACAACGTCTACGGCCTCGCGCAGAAGCTCACCACCGAGAAGCAGGACTTCCAGGGCATCAAGGGCGCCTACGAGTTCGACCCCAAGGCCGAGAAGTACATCCCGGTCGCCCCCATGAAGGACGCCCGCTGGTACCCGACCCTCGTCACCCTCGCCGACGGCAGGGTCCTCGCCGTCTCCGGGCTCAACGACGTCGGCGACGTCGTCCCCGGCGACAACGAGTACTACGACCCCGGGACCAAGAAGTGGTCCAAGGGCCCCTTCCGCTACTTCCCCACCTACCCGTCCCTCTTCCTCACCAAGGGCGGCAAGCTCCTCTACACCGGCTCCAACGCCGGCTACGGCCCGGCCGACAAGGGCCGCGAACCCGGCATCTGGGACCTGGAGAAGAACTCCTTCGTCAAGCTCGGCGGCCTCACCCAGCCCGACCAGCTGGAGACCTCCGCCTCCCTGCTGCTGCCGCCCGCCCAGGACCAGAAGGTCATGGTGCTCGGCGGCGGCGGAGTGGGCGAGTCCGCCAAGTCCACCGGCCGCACCTCCATCATCGACCTGTCGAAGGACAGCCCCGCCTTCGCCGACGGCCCCTCGCTCCCGCAGGGCACCCGCTACCTCAGCGGCGTCCTGATGCCCGACGACTCCGTCTTCACCACCGGCGGCTCCCAGGACTACCGGGGCCGCAGCGGCAGCGACATCCTCAAGGCGCAGTTCTACGACCCGACGAACAACGCCTTCACCGAGGCCGCCGAACCCACCGTCGGCCGCAACTACCACTCCGAGGCGCTGCTGCTCCCCGACGGCCGGGTCGCCACCTTCGGCTCCGACCCCCTCTTCGACGACGAGGACAACACCAAGCTCGGCACCTTCGAGCAGCGCATCGAGGTCTTCACCCCGCCCTACCTCCACAAGGCGGGCGACGACCGGCCCGTCCTGGGGGAGGGGTCGCCGGAGCTCGACCAGAACGGCCGCGCCACCTTCAAGACGAAGGACGCGGACCGGATCGTCAAGGCCCGGCTGATGCGGCCCAGCGCCGTCACCCACACCACGGACGTCGAACAGCGCTCGATCGAGCTCGGCCTGCTGAAGGGCCAGGACGGCATCACCCTCACCGTCGACGTACCGCAGGACCGGACCCTCGTCCCGCCCGGCTGGTACATGCTCTTCGTCACCGACCTGGACGGCATCCCGTCCGAGGCGAAGTGGATCCAGGTGGAGTGACAGGTCCTAGGACTTCGCCCTACGGGCCAGGCCGAGGGCGTACTCCGGCCACCAGGTCCCGGCGGACGGGCCGCCCCGGCACTGGCCGTCGGAGTCGCCGGGGCGCTTGATCCACAGGTAGGCGTCGACCAGGTCGTTCCCGGTCCGGTCCGTCGGAGGCACGCCGAGGGACCGGCCCGGCGGATTGCACCAGGCCTCCGCCCCGTCGCCCGGGAGGGGGCCGTCGCCGTTCCTGCTCGTGTCGACAGTGAAGTGGGCGCCGCCGAGCAGCCCCGAGAGCGTGGTGCCGAAACCCTTCACGATGTCGTTGCGCTGGAAGTTGGAGACGTTCAGGGAGAAGCCGTCCGCGCGCGCCACGCCGGCCCGGCGCAGCGGCTCCACCAGCTTGGCCGGGTCGTCGATCCACGCGGGATTGCCCGCGTCCAGGTAGACCCGGGTGCGGGGCTGCCGCTTCAGCCGCTCGATCGCCCCGGCGAGGAGTTCGTAGCGCTCGTCGTGGTACTGGCCGGGGGTGCAGCCGTCGACGATGTGCGGCACCGCGTCCGGCTCCAGGACGACGATCGCGGAGGCCTCCCCGATCGCCGTGGCGAAGGCGTCCACCCAGTTCCGGTAGGCCTGCGCGTCGTGCGAACCGCCCGCCGAGTACATCCCGCAGTCGCGGTGCGGGATGTTGTACGCGGCGAAGACGGCCGTACGGTTCTCGGCCGCCGCGCCGCGGACCGCGCGCCTGATCTCCGGCACCGGGTCGTCGCCGGCCGGCCAGTCCGCGACCGGCCGGTCCGCGATCCGCTTCAGCACCCGGGCGTCCTCGGTCCTGCCCTGGGCCTCGTACTGGCGCACCTGCCGGGCGGCGTCGCTGTCCGGGTCCACCCAGAACGGGGAGCCCGACGCGGGGACAGCGGCCTCGCCGCGCGCCGACGGCGGGCCGACGGGCCCCTTCGGCGGCTCGTCCGTACCGCACCCGGTCAGGAGCAGCGCGGAGGCGAGGGCCAGGGCGGCGGCGGTGACGGTGCGGCGGGACATCCGGCCCCCCAGGGTCGGGTACGCGACGGGACATACGGCGTCATCGTGACATGTCGGTCACTTCGCGTCCGGCTGCGACACCGCGATCCCCAGCGGGGTCCGCTCGTACAGCACCTGATGGCCGTAGCGCCGGGAGGACAGCAGTCCCGCGTCCCGCAGCACGGCGAGGTGGGAGGAGACGGACGAGGGCGCCCTGCCGAGCAGGTGAGCGAGTGCCGTCGTCCCCATCGGCTCCTCCAGGGCGCACAGCACGTCCGCCCGCACCGGGCCGAGCAGCCGGGCCAGCACCTCCGGCGTGCGGTCCGCCGGCCCGGACCACAGCCCGCCGATCCCGCGCGCCGGGTACGCCACCGTCGGCTGCCACGGCGGATCGAAGCCGCTCACCACGTCCGGCCAGGTGAACACCGACGGCATCAGCACCAGCCCCTGCCCGTCCAGCGGGCGCACGTGCTCACCCGGATAGGCGACCGTCAGAGTCGCCGTCTCCGCCGCCCAGTCGAAGGCCGGGTGCAGCTCGGCCAGGAGCCGTTCCAGCCCGCCCTCCGCGAGCCGGCGCGAGTGGTACGCGACGTCCGCCTCCAGGAGCGCCCGCAGCCGGGGCCAGTCGGGCGCGATCAGCGCCTCCCACGCGGCCTCGAGGAGGTCGGCGAGCCGCTCCGTCGCACCGGCCGGATCGGCGAGCATCCGCCGCCCCTCCGGTGTGTCCGCCGCCCCCGGCGTCTCGGCGAGCGCCCGCTCGAAGTCGGACAGGGCCACCGCGGGATCCGTCGCCCGCACGGCCGCGATCTCCTCATCGAAGGACGCGGCAGGGCCCAGCGGCGGCGGATAGAGCGAGTCGGGGCTGTGCCCGCGCAGCGGCATCAGGAGGTGCAGCGGGCCCAGGTCGAGCCCGCGCGCGGCGCTCGCGATCCGCCGCATCCACGGCAGGTGGTAGCCCTGCTTCGCCGGCCGGGCGAGCACCCGCACGGCGGAGTGCGTCTCCCACAGCGGCGAGATCGCGAACCGGATGCGCATCGGATCCGCCTCGCCGAAGTGCAGGTGGTACGGCACGGATCCTCCCGGACATTCGCCTGGAGCCGAAAGTCTAGGGCTCCTCCCCCGCGCCCCCCACGCTGCCCCCATGCCCACGAACGACACCCGGCCCCCGGAACCGGCTCCCACGCCCACCCCTGCCCCCGCGCCCGCCTCCGCCGCCACGCCCACC
>NZ_JNWK01000095.1 GCF_000716445.1 Streptomyces wedmorensis | reverse complement strand
ACAACCCGAACCCACGCAGGAAACGCCCGACCAGTGTGAGAGACATAAACCCCGCCAACCCCAATCCCCCGGCTGCGAAAGCAGAATCCAACGCGACGGCAAGACTCCTTACCCAAACCAGTAGATTACCGATCGGCCCGCCGAACTGTACTGACACCCGTCAGGAGCAACTGCCACAGGCAGGAACGACGGCCCTTGCGCGGCATGGGCGTAGATCACTTCCAGGCCTCCGAGCTGCGGCTTCGCCGCGTCCCGCGCCACAGGGTGCCATTCCAGGGCAAAGAGCGATGATCCGCCTTTAGCAGATGTTTGAAGCGAAAAATCCACTTGCCAAGCCGCACGCCAAACTGTAGGGCGAATCTGACTTGCGATCACATTGGTGTGACGCCCGTTATAGGTGCGTTCGGAGTCTCGTTCGGGTCTTGACACCGCGGGCAACGCGGAGTGAAGATCGCCAAACAGGGTGTTACCGGGGATCAAAACACCGAGCTCCTGCCGACGGTATAAATACCGACCGCCGGCAGACAGGAAGAACGAGCGCGACCAACCGAATTGGTTTCATATTCGGCGCCGAATAAAAAGATACATAGATCCATAGTCGGAGGCCCCAGAAACGGCACCTCCGGCGATCAAAACACGGGGTGAAGAATCAAATGAAGGGCGCAGAGAACTCTCTTCTGCCGGCCATCGCCGTCCACCATTCCACGGCTGAACGCCCGCACCGCGAATACCGTCCGGGGCGAAGAAGCGCTCACTGAGGCACCTCCGGCGCGGAAGGGCTCGAGCCCGCCTCGCCGGATGCGGAAGCGGAATGCGCTGCCGCCTCCGCTCGCCTCACGCGCACTGCCCACCGGAACGGTTTCACGGAGACCACGGGGCCGGCCGGAGATCCGGCGCATCCCGGATATCGACCGGCTGCGGCACAGCGGGAGGGGATCCATGCCCTCCCTTGGCCCGCCCTTCGCGGATCTTTCCACCGCGGTCTCACTGAACATTCCGACCGGCCTCGACGAGCAGGCCGCTCGGCACCCGTCCACCTTGGGACTTCCACAAGTAGTCGAGGATGACAGGAAACGTTCTTTGAATACCATGATCGAATCCGATGTAGAAGTGATCCTGACCTGGCGGAACAAGACCCGCCACCACGGCAGCTCCGACGCCAAGGAACGGATCAACCTGAAGGTCGGCGAGCGCCTGAACTTCGGCATATCGAGCTCCACCGGTGAATTCCAGCCCGGCGCCCTGCCGAGCATCGGAACGTTCGAAGTATCCGACCATCACCTGCTCTTCTCGAACTTCACGACGAGCACCACGTTCGTCATCGAGAACCTGGAGGGCGGCACCGAACTGGTCAAGGCCCGCCCGCGTCAGCTGGGCATGGTGATCCCGTTCGAGATGTCGCGCATCCTGATCCCGTCCAGCGAGACCATCAGCGAGTTGACGGTCTTCACTCCCCCTCCGCGCCTGCTCGGCTCCGACCAGGCCGCCACCCTCACCGAGTCCGCGATGTCCAAGCTGGACACGGCGAGCAAGTACTTCGCCGTTCTCGTGGCCCTGTGCGAGCCGCGGCTGCGCGGTTCCTCCATGGCGGCCGTCCCCTCCGTGCAGGAGGTGGTCGAACGGCTGCGCGGGATCAAGCAGTTCAAGGGCGCGAACCGCAGCAGCATCAACTACCACATCGACTATCTGGCGGATCAGAAGCTTCCGGTCGGCCAGTGGGCCAAGTACGTGGACGAGGGCCGCATGCACTCCAAGCGCGAGGCCCTGGTCGCGTTCTCGCTCCGGTTCGACCTGGTCCGGGAGGAACACCTGGCGCTGCTTCCCGATCTCAAACGTGCGAGGGCGCAATGCGCCTGACCGCCGCCGACGGGAGGCCCGTCTGTTCAGCCCTCCGACCCGCCACGGGCGAGCCGGCGCGTGTCGGCCACACCCAGGACCCCGCCGTACAACGGCTCGAACACCCCTCCGCGCCGCGCCTTGGCCGTCTCCGCCTTGGAGCCGAGACGTATGTGGTCGATGCCCCGCGCCCGCGCGTACCGGATCGGCAGGTGGAAGAGCAGGTTGAGGTACAGGGCGAGGCGCTCGTCGCCCTCCTCGCCGGGCAATCCGATCTCGTACACCTCCAGTTCGTCCCCCCACAGCAGGATCGTCTGCACGCCGCGCCGTCCGCCCGTCTCGGCCGTGAAGACCATGACGTCGACATCCGGGTTCTCCGCCCAGGTGGACAACCGGAAACCCACGAACTCGGCCAGCTCCCGCTGCCCCTTGGCGGCGTTGTGCTCGGAGATCAACTCAGCGGCCCAGGAGCCGACTTCGTCCCACGAGGCCTCGCCGTCCGTCATGGAGGCGCCGGCGATCGTGCGCTGGTCCCGGCGGAGCCGGTACCGGACCTTGGAGGAAAGGTCGCTCTCCCACGCGGGGTCGGCCAGTCCGAACAGATGGGCCTCGCGGCCCAGTTCGGCCCAGACGACGGCGCCTTCGGTCGCCGCGTCCAGCGCGGTCCTGGCAGCGCCGTACACATAGGGGAAGACCAGACAGCGGTCCTCGTCGGCCGCGAACCGGGCGGCCTCGACGAGCAGCTTCCGCAGCCGGCCCGGGGCCCTGGTCCCCTCGTCGACGTGGAATCCGGTGCGCCGGTCGGCGCATCCGCCGACCAGCAGCGAGGTGCCGGGCGAGCAGGCGTCGCCGACACCGTCCGGCAGACCCCATGAGCGGGGGTCGTACGACGGGTCGGCCCATACGCGCATGCGCGAGCGGTAGAGCGGAACGACCGCCCGCAGCTCCTCGCCGTCCCGCCATCCGAGGTAGCGGCTGATCCACCTGCCGTCCTCCTGGTGCTGCCGCAGTCGGCTGAAGGAGGACGCGGCACCGGCCGTGGTGTCGAGGGCGTCGAACCGCTTCTGGTCGAAGTCCGCGATGTCCGAGGTGAAGTCGATGCCCATGTGTCAGCCCTCTCGGTCTCGGGGTTGTCCGGTGAGTGATCCGCGCGCCCCTCGGGCATCGCGGGCGCCGTCTCCTGCGAGGCGGCGGTCGCCCGGCGGTACGGGACGGCCCGTCCCGTGCCCCGGGTGGCCGCCGCCGGCGACCGCGGGGGGCCTTGCCGGCGCGAGCCCCGTGGGGAGCGGACCGCCCCGGGCCTCTGCCCGCGGGGAGCGGGCCGCGGCCGTGGCGGTGCGCGGTCGGTTCCGGTCGCGGATCAACTCGCCGCGGGCTGCGGGATGTCGCGCATGCGCCGGAGCGGCGAGAAGAACACGAACCAGCCCGCGGCCCAGGCGCCGACGAAGGCCACCACCAGGGCGGGGCGCACGCCGATCAGGGTGCCGAGCGCTCCGCCGAGGAGGCTGCCGAGCGGCATCGTGCCCCACACGATCCAGCGCACGGCCGCGTTCATCCGGCCCATCAGCTCGGGCGGCGTGACGGCCTGCCGGTAGCTGACCTGCGCGATGTTGTACACCATGAAGGCGAAGCCCGCGATGCCCCAGCCGAGCGGGAAGAGCAGTACCCCCCAGCCCTGCCAGGCGGCCGCCGCGATGACCTGGGGCGCGCTGAAGACCAGCATCGACACCCAGATGATGCGCGCCGTACCGATCTTCTGGGCGAGCTTGCCGGCGAAGGCTCCGCCCACCATCCCGCCGATCGCCGAGCCCGCGAGGATGAGGCCGGTCATGGCGGGGCTCACGCGCAGGTCGCGGACGAGGAACACCATGGCCAGCGCCGCGGTCATGCCGGAGAACAGGTTGCCGGTGCCGGTGCAGGCCACGACCCGCCGCAGGATCGGGTTGGCGAAGACGAAGCGCAGGCCCTCGGTGATCCGGCGGCGCAGCGGCTCGTCGGCCGGCGGCGCGGGCGGCGGCTCCTCCCGCTTCCGGATGCCCAGGATCGCCAGCAGCGAGACGGCGTACGACAGGGCGTCGACGACGATCGCCATGGCGGCGCCCACCAGCGCGACCAGGCCACCGCCCATGCTCGGTCCGGCGAGCTGCGCGAACGACTGGGTCGTGCCGAGCTTGCCGTTGGCGGCCATCAGGTCCTCGGTGCGTATCAGCGAGGGCAGATAGCTCTGGTACGAGACGTCGAAGAACACGGTGCAGACACCGGCCGCCAGTGCGACCAGATACAACTGACCGATCGTCAGGACGTCCATGGCGGCGGCGAGCGGGACCGAGCCGAGGATCACCAGGCGCAGCACATCACAGATGATCATGATGGAGCGCTTGGAATGGCCGTCCACGATCGCACCTGCGGGCAGTGCGACGATCGCGAACGCCAAGGTGGTGGCCGCGGTCAGCAGTCCGACCTCGAACGTGCTCGCATTGAGCGCGACGACCGCGACCAGGGGCAAAGCGACCCGAGTGACCGCCGATCCCATCTCGCTGACCGTCTGACCACTCCACAGGAGTATGAAATCCCGCTGACGCCATAGGCTCCGGCCATCGGCCTCCGACCTGACATCGTGCAAATCCTTCGCCACTTCGGTCATGGCGTCAACGTAGCATGGCGCCTTCGGCCGAATTAGGCCTCCAGTCCTGTCAGTTGTTAGGACTTCGAGAGGCCGAGTACCGGGCAATATGAGTTCACGTCGCAGTGGCCAGGAGTGTGGTGCCGTGCCCACTCCGCCCGTCTCCGCATAACGAGACCTCGCCGAACGGCCGGCAGCAGGCGGCCTCCTTCTTGAATTCTCATCATCGAGCCGCCCGAGGCCACGGAACCGCGGCCACGGCCGAAACGGGGGACCATATGACAGACAGGCTTCCCTTGCTGAGCGCCCAACTGGCCTTCGGCCTGGACGCCCAGCGCTCGGGTCGCAGAGGGACCGTGACCATGCTGCTCCGTACGCCGGCGTCCCGGCTGTCCACGGAGGACGTGCGCCAGGTCCTGCGCTCCGTGGTGCTCCGGAATCCGGCACTGTCCTACCGCATCCGGTTCTCCCGCGGCGAGGCCTACGCGGAGTGGTGTCCGGACGAATGCGACTTCGCCGAAGTCCACGCGGCGAGCGAGGAGTCCGTACCGGAATGCCAGACGGAGATCGTCGAGGAATTCGAGGCCTCGCTCGACGGACCCGCCATGGCGGCACGTCTCATACGGTCACCAGAGGGCGACAATCTGCTGCTCGTTCTCGATCACGCATTGGTCGACGAACAGTCGATGCTGCTCATCAAACGGCAGCTGGCCGCCCCTTCCGAGCCGGACGAACGACAGCGGGACCGATATAAAGCGGCCATCATCGACCGGAAGGCATCGGAAGAGGCCGCCGGAAGCGGCCCCGGCGTCACGTTCTGGGCAGAACGCCTGGAAAGGGCCGGTGAATTCGACCGGGTACCGGGACGGACCACGCGGGTCATTCCGATCGAATCGTTCCCGTCCGTCGCCGTCCCGCCTTCCTTTCGCGGGTCGTTGTTTCCCTATGTCCTCTTCTCGATCCACCGCGCCCTGCGGGACGTCGCCGAGCCGGGGCCGGGCGTCATCGGCTACCCGTGGGGCGGGCGGAACGCCGCGTACGCCGATGTCGTCGGGTGCTTCATGAACACGGTCGTCTCGCTCGACCCGCCCGGATCCCGACAGGCGCCGGACGCCCCGGGCGACTTCGTCAGGAGCTGGTACCGGGAGGTCGACCACGCGGACGTGCCGTTCACGACGGTCACCGGCCTCGGCTCCACGTTCTCCGGCTCGGTCACCGCGATGCTCAGCTACACCCACGCCGGCGCCCCCACGGTCGACGTGGCGGGAGTCCCGGCCGTGGAAGTGACCGCACGCGACAGCCGGCCGCCCGAGGTGTGCAAGCTCCTGGCCGGCGTGACGGTACGCGGCGAAGAACTCCGACTCCGCCTCCTCCTCGACGAGGAGATCGCCGGCTACGGAGCCCGGGAGTTCGGCGCCCGCTGGCGCCACTGGCTGACCACGGCCATCTCAAGCCTTCCCGAGCGGAAACCCTGAAGACCCGACGACCGGTCCCTGGAGAGTTGAGACATGCACAGTTCCCCTTCGACGAGTTCACTGTGGCGGCCCTGGACGCCGATCACCCAGCAGGCCAACTCGATGCGCATCGTGGAGGCACGGGGCAACCGCGTCCGTGACGCGGACGGCAACTGGTACCTGGACGGCGTCTCCGGCGTCCTGAACGCCTCCTGCGGGCACGGGCATCCGCGGCTCATCGAAGCGGCGAGCCGGCAGTTCCGGCAGCTCGTCCACTACGACCCCATGGTGTCCAGCCACGACCCCGCGGAGACGCTGACCGCGCGCCTGGCCGAGATCCTGCCGGGCGAGCTGAACGAGACCGTCCTGCTCAACAGCGGCTCGGAGGCCACCGAGGCGGCCGTCAGGATCGCGCTGCAGTACTGGCGGAACATCGGCGAGGACCGCAACCGGGTCATCACCTTCGAGGCCGCGTACCACGGCACGACGTACCTGGCCCAGCAGCTCTCGGGCCTGCCGTTCACCGTCAGCGAGTGGGTCCCGCCCTTCCCGATCGACCACGTCGCCCTGCCCGCGGCGGCCCGCGCGATGCGGACCGAGGAGAGCGCCGACGCGCTCGTCGCCCGGTTCGCCCGGGCACTGGAGGCCGGCCCGCCCGCCGCGGCGGTCATGGTCGAGCCGCTCCTCGGCCTCGGCGGCTGCGTCGTCCTCCCGGCCGGGTTCCTCGCCCGGCTCAGGACGCTGTGCGACCAGCACGGCGCGCTGCTCATCCTGGACGAGGTGTTCTGCGGATTCGGGCGCACCGGCCGGATGTTCGGCTTCGACCACGACGGGATCACGCCCGACATCGTCACCATGAGCAAGGGCATCAGCGGCGGTTACCTCCCGCTGGCGGCGGTGACGGTCACCTCGTCGATCAAGGAGACGTTCGTCCGGGAACCCGTCGTCCAGGGACTTCGCTACGGGCACACGACGGGCGGCCACGCCGTCGCCGCGGCCGTCGCGAACACCGTGCTCGACATCATGGCCGACGAGAAGCTCGTCGAGAACTCCGCCACCCAGGGCGCCGCGCTCCTCGACGGTCTGCGGAAGCTCGAGTCGAGCCCGCTGATCACCGACGTCCGCGGACTCGGCCTGGTCGTCGCCGTCGAGACCGACAGCCCCGAGTCCGGTGCCGCCATCACGGCCGCCGCCGTCGAGGCCGGAGTGATGACGCGACACGAGCGCGGTGTCATCCGCATCGCGCCCCCGCTGACGCTGACCGCCGACGACACGGCCGAGGCGATCGAGAAGTTCGGCGGCGCCGTCGACGCCGTCGCATCGTAGGAGGAGATCACGTGAGCGAGACCGTCCCCACGCTGCGGGAAGAGCTCCTTCCTTCCTTCGACGCCCCGGGCGACTCGCCGTACACATGGCTGCGGGACATGGCGGGGACCCTCCGTGACCATCTGCTGGTCCACGGAGCGGTCCTCGTCCACGGCCTTCCCATGGACGGACCGGACGGCGTCGCCACGGCACGAGAGGCCCTGGGGATCGCCCGCCACACGCCCACCGAGGCGTTCAACGACCGCGGCGACTTCGGCGACGGGGTGCTCTCACCGATCACCTGGCCGGGCGAGCGGATGCTCTGCCCGTTCCAGGAGGGCTCCTTCAGCCGGACGTTCCCCTCGGTGGTGCTCACCGCGTGCCTCACCCCTCCGGACGGCGACGGTCGCACGCACCTCAGCGATACGCGCCGGCTGCTCGACCACCTTCCGGCGCCCCTCGCCGAACGCGTCCGGACCACGGGCTGGACCCTCGCCCGGACCTTCCACGAGGGGTTCGGGATCACGTGGCGCAAGGCGTTCTCCGTACCGGACCGCGCTGCCCTCGAGGAGCTCTTCGAGGCGGCCGGCATCAGCGCCGAATGGCTCCCCGGCGGCACGCTGTACACGGTGCGCAGGCGGCCCGGCGTCGTCGACCACCCGGTGACCGGCGAGGAGTGCTGGTTCAACCAGATCTCGTTCCTCAACGCGGGCAACCTGGATCCGGCGGAGCGCACGATCATGGTCAAGGCGTTCGGCGAGTACCTGCCGATGAACACCTACTTCGGTGACGGATCGCCGTTCTCCGACGACGACCTGGCCGCCATCCTGCACGCCTACGACTCGGTGCGGATCGATGTCGCGTGGCGGCGCGGCGACCTGCTGATCACCGACAACATCATCATGGCCCAGGGCCGGTCGGCGTTCGAGGGCACCCCTGAGTTCCTCGTCGCCCTCGGGGAGAACCAGTCACCCCGGCCCGGATCACGGGGCCGAGAACCGGAAGGCGACCGTTGACCGGCGGTCCCCCCTTCCCCACACCTATCGACTCGCTGGATCGCCAGCATCCGCAATGGGAGGTACAGGTCATGGTGCAGGCCCTGGCAGGGGCGACCCTGCGGGAGATCAAGGACCATCTGGAAGTGGTCGTGGACAGCGGACGCGGCACGACGTTCCAGGGGTCGGAATCGGTGGTCCGCCGGCTCGCCGAACCGAGTGAACTGCGGTCCCTGATAGGCCAGATCATCGCCGACGACGAGGCCCTCGCCGACATCGCCGCCCGCTCGTACTACCACGCGAACAACTTCCTGAAGCTGGTGCTGCTGGCCGGCGACAAGAACCCGTGGCGGCTCCGCCTCCACGTGTGGCACCCGCAGCCGGACGCCTCGGGCACCATCACGGAGGACATCCACTCGCACCGCTGGGACTTCACGACCGCCCTCGTGGTCGGCGAGTACTTCGCCCAGGAGTTCAAGATCGGCCCCGGTACGGAGTACCACCACTTCAAGTACCTGCCGATCGGGCAGGGGAAGACCTTCTCGCTGGAGGCCCAGGGCAAGGAACAGCTCTGTCCCGTCTTCGAGGCGCTCCTGCCCGCGGGCACGGTCTACCACATCGACCACCGGGTGCTGCACTGCATCTCCCGGTCGGCCGGCAAGGCCGCGGCCTCGCTGGTCCTCCAGCAGCCCGCCGTGGAGGACCACACCAACGTCTACCGGACGTCGCCGGTCGGCGACGAGCCCACGACCCACATCGAGGTGCAGCGACCGACCGTCGACCAGCTCCGCGACGAGCTGAAGCACTTCCTGACCTGGATCGACTGACCGCGTGCGGACGAGACCGCTGCTGCCCCGGAGGGCAGCAGCGGTCTCGTCTGCTTTCCGCCTCCCGCCGTGGGCGGCGGGAGGCGGCGCGCTCAGGGACGCGGAGCCCGGCGCGGGGTCGCCAGGTCGCGCAGGGCCCGGCGGTCCAGCTTGCCGGAGTCCGTCGACGGCAGCTCGGGGAGGAACTGGTAGCGGTCCGGCACCATGAAGGGCGGCAGGGAGGCGAGCATGTGCTGCCGCAGCACCTTCTCGGGCTTCTCCGGCGCCTGGTCCGTGAGCACCACGCAGGCGACCAGGAACTGGGCGCCGGCGGCGGTGTCGACCACCGTCGCGCCCGCGTCCCTGACCATCTCGTGGGCGCGCAGGAACGTCTCCACCTCGCCGAGCTCCACCCGGATGCCCCGCACCTTGACCTGCTGGTCGTTGCGGCCGAGGTACTCGAAGGAGCCGTCCGGGAACCTCCTGGCCAGGTCACCGGTCCGGTAGTAGCGCAGGGGCCCGTCCGGGGTGTCGAGGACGACGAAGCGCTCGGCCGTCAGCTCGGGGCGCCCCAGGTATCCCACCGCCACGCCCGAGCCGGCGATGACCAGCTCGCCGACCTCGCCGTCCGGCACCGGCTCCATCGCCTCGTCGCGGACCTCCACGAGCAGGTGCGGAAGCGCCGTGCCGATCGGCGAGCGCACGGGGCCGTCGAAGTCCTCCCGGGTCAGCACCCGGCAGGTGGCGACGCACGTCGCCTCGGTGGGTCCGTAGATGTTGACGACCTCGGGCGGGGTGCCGGGGCAGCGCTCCAGGAAGGCGGAGACGACGTCGAGTTCGACGCTCTCTCCACCGACGAGGATGTAGCGCAGGGCCAGTCGGGGCCTGCCCGCCTCCTCGTGGGCGTGGGCGAGTGCCCGCAGGGTGGTGGGGACCTGGATGACGAGGGTCACGGCCTCCCGGCTGATCAACTCCAGGAAGTCCGGCATCGACTGGGCCACGGGAAGCGGCACGACGACCGCGAGGCCGCCCGCCGCGATGGAGAGCCAGAACTGCAGGACGGACCCGTCGAAGATGAACGGGAGGAACATCGCGACGCGGTCCTCGCTGGTCAGGTCGACCACCGAGGCGACACCGCGCACCAGTTCCAGCACGCTGGTGTGCGTGACCATGCAGCCCTTGGGTGCGCCGGTGGAACCCGAGGTGTAGATGACGTAGGCCAGTTCGCCGCCGTCGAGTTCGATGTGCGGCAGCGGCGGAGTCGGCACGCCGTCGTCCTGCGGCGCGATCACGCGGACGTCCGTGAGTCCCTTGGCGGCGACGTGTTCGGCGTCGCCGACGACCAGCCCTATCTCGGCGTCGCGGACGAGGTAGCGCAGGCGCTCCGCCGGATACGAGGGGTCGAGGGGCACATAGGCGGCTCCGGCCTTCATGACGGCGAGGATCGAGATCTGGATCTCGGCCGAGCGCTGGAGCAGGAGACCCACCCGATCGCCGGGGCGGACGCCTTCGGCGACCATCCGCGCGGCGAGCCGGTCCGTCAGGAGGTCGAGTTCGCGGTAGCTCAGCGTCCGTCCGGCGTCCCGGAGGGCCGGGGCGGAGCCACGGGCGGCCGCGACCTTGCGGAAGAGATCGGAAAGGGAGACGGCCTTGTCGAGATGGGCCCGCTGTTCGTCAGCGGTCATGACATCGATGGCATCGCTCATGGGTTTGCCTCTCAGAGTTTCAGGATGGCTCGGCCTCCCGGGGGAGGTCGTTGTATCTCTAGGCCTCTGGAGAGCCGTGATCCACGTTCACGTTCTCGTACAGGAAGGAGTCGTAGAACTCGGCGTCCGGAGAGGAGACCGTCCCGATGAGCTTCCACTGGGGCCGCGTCTGGGCCGCCGAGGCGGCCACGGGGGGCGTCTCGCGTTCGCTCGCCTGTCCGTCCGGCTGGCCCCTGCCGGTGAAGCAGAGGACCACGCGGCGGGGGTTCCGCCGGATCGATTCCTCGACCCTTTCCAGCACGGCGGACGACACGTCCACGGAGAACGGCTCGTAGAAGTAGAGGAGTCCCGCGTCGTCCGGGACGTCGAACTTCGTGGCGTCGGCGTGCACCACGTCGATCCTGTCGCAACCCTCGCGGGTCTCCGAGGCCTTCTCCACGTTGCTCCGCGCGATGTCGCAGAGCGTCTCCGACGCCTCCACGCCGACGATCCGGCGGAACGGGAACTCGGTGGCGAGCAGCAGCACCCGGCCCTTTCCGGAGCCGACGTCGACGAAGGTCACTTCCTCGTGCTCGACGTCGCAGTGCCGGAGGGCGTTGAGCACGGTGCGGACCGGTGACGGCGAGTACCGCGCGTCCCGGCCGATCTGCAGCCGGTCGCTCTCGGGGAGCTCCCACAGTTCGACGTTCGACGCGGTGTCCACGTCGTGCAGCGAGTCGAAGGGCGTCTCCCGTTCGATCCGACCGAGCCGATCGTCGAATATCTGGCGGTACTCCATCGCACGCAGGAGCTTGGCCCGACGGTCGTTGTCCGACATCCTGATACCCCTTCTCGATCAACATCCGGCCCCGTGCGCAACCGACCGCTCGCTGCGGGGCGTTGAGGGTGAGCGACCGGCCGCACCTTCCTCGGTCCGGTGTCGAGGACGAGGAGGATGCGGCCGGGGATCGCGTCGAAGGCCGGCCGGTACGGTTCGGCGTTCCGGCGGCGTCTTGTTCAGATGGTCATGTTCTCGGCGAGCTTGCGCAGCGCGAGCCGGTCGACCTTCCGGTTGGGGTTCAACG
Source organism: Streptomyces wedmorensis (assembly GCF_000716445.1). Lineage (GTDB taxonomy): Bacteria > Actinomycetota > Actinomycetes > Streptomycetales > Streptomycetaceae > Streptomyces > Streptomyces wedmorensis. Next base: position 21,213 of record NZ_JNWK01000095.1, on the reverse strand, counting down.
GGAACTGCTCCAGACGCACATACCGCCGGGGCAGGACACTGTGCGGCAGGACCGCGCGGACACCGTCGGCCAGGACCGTCTCGTCGACCTCCCGGCCCGTGTAGAAGACGACGAGCTCGTTGCCGTGAGCCGCCGGCCTGGGCACCGTCACCGCGTCACGCACCCCGTCGCACTCCCGCACCACATGGTCGACCTCCGCGAGCTCCACCCGCCAGGCATGCACCTTGACCTGCGAGTCCATCCGCCCGACATAGGCCAGATCACCCTCCGCGTGCGCCCGGACCCGGTCCCCCGTCCGATACCAGCGCCGGCCGTCGGCCACCACGAACCGGCCCTCGTTCTGCGCCGCGTCCAGATAACCCGTGGAGATCTGCAGACCGGTCAGCCACAGCTCACCCTCCACCGACGAGACCTCGCCCTCCTCGGTGACCAGCCGGAACTCATGACCCGCATGCACCTTCCCGATCGGCACCGTCCCGTTCACACCCCTGCGCCGCGACTCCTCACCGGCCCAGCGATGCCAGCAGATACCGATCGAGAACTCGGTCGGACCGTAAAGGTTCTCCACCCTCGAACCCGGAGCCGCCACCAGCCAGTCCATCACGTCCTGACAACGCAACGCCTCACCACCGAAGAAAGACCACCGCACACCATCCAGCGCGCCTTTCTCCAGAGCCCCCATCTCCCGCGCCATCCAGATACCACTCGGCGTCGAGTGCCACACCGTGATCCCGTGCTCCGCGACGAACCCCGGCAGATCCCGATACGCCGACGGCGGCACCGCGAGCAACAACGCACCCGCACCCCACGCCGCGAACACGTCATGAATACCCGGATCGAAATTCAGATCGAACGTCTGCGAGAACACGTCCGCCGGACCGAAATCACACCTGCGGTCCATCTCGTCGAAATACGACGAGAAACCACGATGCGAAATCGGAACACCCTTCGGGACACCCGTCGAACCCGACGTGAACAGAACATACGCGGGCTCCGAGGAATCCACCACGACCGGCTCCGCCAGCGCCGCACCAAAATCCACCGCGACCAGCGGGAACCCGTCCCCGACACCACCGGTGTCCAGAACCCGCACCCGCGTCCCGTCCCCGACGACCTCCGGCAACACCCCAAGACCACGATCATCGACGATCAACGTCTCCACACCGGCCACCCGCATCATCCGACGCGTCAGCTCGGCCGGGAAATTCGGCTGCAACGGCACGACCGTCCCACCCGCGTACAACACCGCGAGCAGACCCACATACGCCGTCACACTCTTCCCCGCCAACACAACAACCCGAACCCACGCAGGAAACGCCCGACCAGTGTGAGAGACATAAACCCCGCCAACCCCAATCCCCCGGCTGCGAAAGCAGAATCCAACGCGACGGTAAGACTCCTTACCCAAACCAGTAGATTACCGATCGGCCCGCCGAACTGTACTGACACCCGTCAGGTACATCATTCGGACAAGTCGCGCCGTTCGCCTTTTCCGGCGGGAATGGTCGCGGGCCGGCCGCGGTGCCTGATGTTGACCGCCGAGGCCTTGGCCAGGGCCAGCGGATTCAGGAAGCGGAGCGGGCCGATCAGACGGGAACCGAAGAGGTGCAGGTGGCGCGCCATCGACGCGTCACGGGCCGCCGCGGAGAACATCAGCCGCTCCACGGGATTGAACGGCCGGGACCTGGCGTAGTCCACGCCCAGGAACTGGTGGCCGCCGAGACGGCGCCGGTGGGTGCGGGCGTAGGCCGCGAGCGAGCTGTCGAGGTCGCCGTGACCGGTCAGGGCCGGGGCGACCGCCTCGACCAGCCACTGGGCGGACTGCAGGGCCCACGCGCATCCCACGCCCCACAGCGGGTCACCGGTCAGGGCGGCGTCACCGATGAGCGCGAGGCCCGGGGCGGTCGGCCTGCGAGTGTGCAGCGAGTAGTCGACGGCGCCGATGATCTTCGAGACGCGCTCGGCGGAGTCGACGGGCGGCGCGTCGGGCAGGCCGCGGAGGAAGTCGAGGAAGCTGCCCTCCAGATCCCTCCGGAAGGCGGGCAGCCGCTTCTTGTCCGGGAGCACCGCGACGACCGTCACGCCGTCGTCGTTCGGGAACGCGTACGCCGCGTCGGGGTCGAGGAACCAGGCGTGGCTGATCCCGTCGCGCAGCGGCAGGTCGCGGAAGTGCGCGAGATAGCCGAACCGCCCGTTCTCGTGCTGCCGGCCCCGCACCTCCGCGTACTTCGCCACGGCCGAGTCCCTGCCGTCGGCGCCCACCACCAGCCGGGCCCTGATCTCCCGCTCCCCCTGCGACGTCGACGCCCGCACCCCGACGGTGCGCCCCGCCTCCCGTATCAGACCCGTCACCCGGTGGCCCAGGAGCAGGTCGACACCCGGCGTGGCCGCCGCGCGGGACCTGATCATCGGGTCCAGAGTGCTGCGCCGGACGTTGTACGCGTACGGCAGCTCCGGACCCCCCGGCGCGGCGGTCGGCTCGATCCACCCCCAACGGGTGTACCAACGGCCCTCGTTGCGCACCGCGCCCGCCTTCTCGAGCTCCGGCACGAGCCCGAGCTCGTCGAGCACCGGATAGGCCGCGGCCTGCATGGAATGCGTGCACAGCACCTTGTACGCCCCCGGGTCCGCGCGCCGCTCCAACAGCGCGACGCGCACACCGCGCCGCCCCAGCAGGATCGCCGCGGCGCTGCCGGCGAGGCTCGCTCCGCTGATCACGACGTCGTAGTCGTCGACCGTGTCCTCGGGACCGCTCATCGCTCTGATCGTCTCCTTCGTGTCACCACGCCGTTCACGGGAGTCATCCAGAGCAACTGCTGTCAGGATCATGCCCACTTGTCAATCCCACCACCCGCGCCCGCACCGCCGTGCGCCCACACCCACCGCACCCCCGTGCGGGCCCGCGCCCACCTGCGCCGTCGCCCCCTGCGGGCCCGCGCCCGCCGCCGTGCGGGCCTGCGCCCCGCCCCGTGTCGGCCTGTGCCACCGCCGTGTGGGCCTGCGCCCGCTGCCGTGTGGGCCTTCGCCCTCGCCCACCGCCGTGTGGGCAATCGTCCCGCTGGGGCGGGACGGGTGGGGGCCCGGCAAAGGGCGCCGTCCGTTGTGCCCACCCGTTCCGCCCCAGCGGAACGAATGCCCACAACGGGCGGGACGAAGGCCCACAACGCGGGAGCGCAGGCGCGGGGGTGGGCACCGCCACAGCGGAACGATTGCCCACAACGGGGTGGGCGGGGTTGCGGGTGGGCACCGCCACAGCGGAACGATTGCCCACAACGGGCGGGGCGCGGGCGCAGCCCACAACACGCGGGCGCAGGCGCGGGGGTGGGCGCCGCCCCGGCGGAACGAATGCCCACAACGAGGCGGGGCGCAGCCCACAACGCAGGCGGCGGCGGGAGCGCGGGCGGTCAGCGGGGCTGGGTGGCGATTTGGATGAGGTTGCCGCAGGTGTCGTCGAGGACGGCGGTGGTGACGGGGCCCATGTCCACGGGCTCCTGGGTGAAGCGGACACCGAGCCCGCGCAGGCGCTCGTACTCCGCCTTCACGTCCTCGACGGCGAACTGGGCGAGCGGGATGCCGTCCTGGACGAGGGTGTCGCGGTACGCGCGGGCCGCGGGGTGGCGAGCGGGTTCGAGGAGCAGCTGGGTGCCGCCGGGCTCGTCGGGCGAGACGACGGTCAGCCACCGGTCCTCGCCGCCCACGGGGACGTCGTGCTTCTTCACGAAGCCGAGGACCTCGGTGTAGAAGCGCAGGGCTTGTGTCTGGTCGTCGACGAAGACGCTGGTCAGGTGGATCCTCACGGGATGTTCTCCTCTGCGGGGGCCGCGGTCGGGGGCTGGTCCGGGGACTCGGTCCAGTACTGGGCGAGCGCTCCCTGACGGTACGGTGCCGGGCTCACGCTGAGCTCTCCGGCGAAGGGGCGGTCGAGGACGAGGACGAGGAGGAGGCTGAAGCCGATGAGGCCGGCGACCGAGGCGACGAAGAGGATCTGGATCCGCCTGCGGCGCATGCCGTAGAGGAAGGTGAGGGGGATCAGGACGAGGGCGCCGCCGAAGGCCAGGAGTTGGAGCAGCGGGGGGAGTTGCTGTTCGGCCATGGTGAGGCGGGCGCGGCGCTGGGCGGCGACGTCGTTGAGGTGGCTGACGGCCTCCTCGTAGAAGACCTCCTCGCGGGCGGTCTTCGGCTCGTACGACTGGAGTACCTCGAACACGGCCTGGAGCTTGCCGGCGGTGGCGTCGTACTCGGGTGTTCCCGCGCGCATCAGGGGCCACTGCTTCTCCACCACTCCGTGGACGTAGCCGCTCAGCGCGACGTCGAGGCGGTCGCGCACGGGGGCCGGGAAGGCGGCGGCGTCCCGGGCGATGAGTGCGGCGTCGGTGGCCTCGGTGGCGACGACGGTCTGTGTGCTCTCCAACTGGGTCCAGAGGGTGACGATGACGAACGCGAGGATGATTCCGTAGATCGCGCCGAACATCCCCAGTGTCACCCCGACCATGTCGTTGTGCTCGCCTTCGGCCAGTGACGGGTACCTGCGCCGGGTGTACATGCTGCCCGCGACGGCGAGGGCGACGGTCCCGCCGACGATGACGACGGTCAGGGTGGAGGTGCTGAAGTGGTTGAGCAGCCAGAGCGACATGTGCGGGGAGTCTAGGGATCCCGGGATCACCGGAGCCGCCCCCGATTCCTGCGTCTCCGCGTCGTCGCCGTCCGCGCGCCGTCCTCGGAACCGTCTGTCACCCCGTGCGGCCGGGCGTGCGCCGCGTGCACGCCCCGCGCACGACCACCGACGACTCCCGCCACGAATCCACACCATCGGGTGAGCCCTGGTGGCGCACCTTGACGGATTCCCGATGCGCCCGCGGTGATCCGCCAGGGACGTGGGAATCCGGCGCGGTCGGCGGGACGGCCCTTGCGGGGCTTGAGCCGTCCTCGTGTCGCTCACGGTAATCTCCCGGCCGTCGTGAAGGGCGTGTAACGCCGGGTGCCCGTGGGGTGTGACGGGCCGGAAACCCGCGGTTCGTACGGTCGAGGCCGTGGGAGACCTCCCACGGTCCGGCGTACCGGCGCAGGTCGGGACGGGCGGAGTGTTCCTGAGGGGGAGGAGTCCCGGTGGCGTCGTCGGACTCGCGGGCCGAAGCTGTCCGGACGGTCTGCTCGTACTGCGGGGTCGGCTGCGGGATCGTCCTCGACGTCGCGCGCGATGCGCGGACGGGCCTGCGGCGGGCGGTGAGGGCCTCGGGTGACAAGGCGCATCCGGCGAACTTCGGCCGGCTGTGCACGAAGGGCGCGACCAGCGCGGACATGCTGGCGGCCCCCGGACGGGCCCGGACCGCGCTGGTGCGGGCCGAGCGGGGCGGCGAGCCCGCCGAGACGGACGTCGACGCGGGCATCACGGCGGTGGCCGGCCGGCTGCGCGCGATCCTGGACGAGCACGGACCGGACGCGCTGTCGTTCTACGTCTCGGGGCAGATGTCGCTGGAGGCGCAGTACCTGGCGAACAAGCTGGCCAAGGGCTTCGTGCGGACCCGCCACATCGAGTCGAACTCGCGCCTGTGCATGGCCTCCGCGGGCTCCGGGTACAAGCTCTCGCTCGGGGCGGACGGCCCGCCCGGCTCGTATCAGGACTTCGACCGGGCCGACGCGTTCCTCGTGATCGGCTCCAACATGGCGGACTGCCATCCGATCCTGTTCCTGCGCATGATGGAACGGGTCAAGGCGGGAGCCAGGCTGATCGTCGTGGACCCCCGCCGCAGCGCCACGGCCGACAAGGCGGACCTCTTCCTGCAGATACGCCCCGGGACGGATCTGGCGCTCCTCAACGGGCTGCTGCACCTGCTGGTCGCCGAGGGCCACACCGACGAGGCGTTCATCGCCGAGTTCACGGAGGGCTGGGAGGCGATGCCCGGCTTCCTCGCCGACTACCCGCCCGCCCGGGTCGCCGAGATCACCGGGCTCGCCGAGGCCGACATCCGGCAGGCCGCGCGGTGGATCGGCGAGGCCGGCGAGTGGATGAGCTGCTGGACGATGGGCCTGAACCAGTCCACGCACGGCACCTGGAACACCAACGCGCTGGTCAACCTGCACCTCGCCACCGGCGCCCTCTGCCGGCCCGGGTCGGGCCCGTTCTCGCTGACCGGCCAGCCCAACGCCATGGGCGGGCGCGAGATGGGGTACATGGGACCGGGGCTGCCCGGGCAGCGCTCGGTCCTCGTGGACGCCGACCGCGCCTTCGTCGAGGAACTGTGGAGCCTCCCCGAGGGCTCCGTCCGTACGGACGTCGGCAGCGGCACGGTGGAGATGTTCGAGCGGATGGCGGCCGGGGACATCAAGGCCTGCTGGATCATCTGCACCAACCCGGTGGCCTCGGTCGCCAACCGCAGGACCGTGATCGCCGCCCTGGAGGCCGCCGAACTCGTCGTCACCCAGGACGTGTTCGCGGAGACCGAGACCAACGCCTACGCGGACGTGGTGCTGCCGGCCACGCTGTGGGCCGAGTCCGACGGCGTCATGGTGAACTCCGAGCGGAACCTCACCCTCGTCCAGGGGGTCGTCGACCCGCCCGGCCAGGCCCTGCCCGACTGGCAGCTCATCGCCCGGGTCGCGTGCGAGATGGGCTTCGCCGACGCGTTCACGTACACCGGCCCGGAGGAGGTCTTCGAGGAGATCAAGCGGGCGTGGAACCCGCAGACCGGCTGGGACCTGCGCGGCGTGACGTACGAGCGGCTGCGCGCCACCCCCGTCCAGTGGCCGGCCCCCACCGCCGACGGCCCCGACCGCAACCCCGTGCGCTATCTGAACGACGGCGTCAGCCAGACGCAGCTGGAGCGCGAGGACGGCAGCCGCCCCCGGCTGGCCTTCCCGACCGGGAGCGGACGCGCCCGCTTCTTCGCCCGGCCGCACCTTCCGGCGGCCGAACTGCCCGACGACGACTACCCGTTCGTCCTCAACACGGGACGCCTCCAGCACCAGTGGCACACCATGACGAAGACCGGCAAGGTGGCCAAGCTCGCGAAGCTCGCCCCCGGCCCCTTCGTCGAGGTGCACCCCGAGGACGCGAGGGCCCTGGGCGTCGCCGGAGGCGACCACCTGGAGATATCGTCGCGCCGCGGCCGGGCCGTGCTCCCCGTCGTGGTGACCGACCGGGTCCGGCCGGGCGACTGCTTCGCCCCCTTCCACTGGAACGACCTCTTCGGCGAGTACCTCAGCATCAACGCCGTCACCAACGACGCCGTCGACCCGGTCTCCTTCCAGCCGGAGTTCAAGGCGTGCGCGGTCGCCCTCAGCAAGACGGCTGCCCCGGTCCCCCGGGCGCACCGGAGCGACGAGCCGGAGGCCGCCGCCCCTGCCGCCCCGTCCGCCGGGGCAGCCGCCGCGGCCGGGACCGGAGCCGTACCGACCGGAGCGCCCGCCGCGGGGACCGGGGCCGTGCTCGCCGCGCTGCTCGGCGTCGCGGACCTCGCCGCGCCGCCCTCGTTCACCGCGTCCGAGCGCCACTACCTGGCGGGGTACGTGTCGGGGCTCTCCGGTCTGCCGGGCCTGTCCGCGGGGGGCGTCGCCCCGCCCGAGGACCGGGTCCCGGTTCCGGTGCTGCCGTCCGGGGCCCCGCTCGACCCGGACCGCGCCCTGTGGGTCGACGGGCTGCTGGCGGGGATGTTCTCCCGCACCGCCGCTCCCTCCCCGTGGGGCGAGGCCGTGCGGGCGCCGGGCGGCGGGACCGTCGGCGAGGGCGCCGCGCCCGCCCGCCGGCTGCTGGTCCTGTGGGCTTCGCAGACCGGGAACGCCGAGGAGTTCGCCGTCACCGTCGCCGGCTCCCTCTCCGGAACGGGGCGGGTGGCGGAGGTGCTCCCCATGACGGACGTCGACCTCGCCCGGCTCGGTCCCGAGACCGACCTGCTGGTGGTCACGAGCACCTTCGGCGACGGTGACGCCCCCGACAACGGCGCCGGCTTCTGGCAGGCGCTGAGCTCGCCGGACGCCCCGCCGCTGACGGGGGTCCGCTTCTCGGTACTGGCCTTCGGGGACTCCAGTTACGACGACTTCTGCGGGCACGGCCGGCGTGTGGACGAGCGCCTCGCCGAACTCGGCGCGACCCGTCTGCACCCGCGTACCGACTGCGAACCCGACCACGAGGAGAGCGCCGGAGCGTGGCTGACCGGGGTGCTCGCCTCGCTGGGCCCGGCCGCGCCGCCGACGGCCGTCCCGACCGCCGGAGCTCCCTCTCCGCCTCCCGTCCCGCCCGCCAGGACTCCGGCCGCGCCGGCCGCTCCGGCCCCGGCCGCCGACCGTCGCGGCCCCTACTCCAAGTCCTCGCCGTTCTCGACGCTCCTCGTCGGCAACCGGCTGCTGAGTCTGCCGGGCTCGGGGAAGGAGGTCCGCCGGTTCGCGTTCGACACGCGCGGCGGCGAGCTCGCGTACGAGGCGGGCGACGCCCTCGGCGTCTGGCCGGTGAACGGGGCCGGGCTCGTCACCGAGTGGCTCGCCCTCACCGGCCTCGACCCGGACGAGCCGGTCGGCGTCGGCGATTCCGGGACCGTCCCGCTGGCCGAGGCGCTGCGCACCCGCCTGGACATCAGCCGCATCACGCCGGACCTCCTCAGGTTCGTCGCGGACCGCACCGGCAGCCACGAGCTCAAGCGGCTCCTGCGCCCCGGCAACAAGGACGAGCTCGCCAAGTGGAGTTGGGGGCTCCAGGCCGCGGACCTGCTCGGCGCCTTCCCGGTACGGGCTGCCGCCGCGGACTGGGCGGGGGTGCTCAAGCGCCTCCAGCCGCGGCTGTACTCGATCTCCTCCAGCCCGCTCGCCCACCCCGGCGAGGTCAGCCTCACCGTCTCCGTCGTCCGTTACGCCAACGACCGCGGCCGCGACCGCGGCGGCGTGTGCTCCACCTACCTGGCCGACGGCGCCGACGACGGGCCCGTCCAGGTCTTCGTGCGGCGCTCCCCCGCTTTCCGCCCGCCGGCCGACCCGGCCACCCCCATGATCATGGTCGGGCCGGGGACGGGCGTGGCGCCGTTCGTCGGCTTCCTCGAAGAGCGCAGGGCCCGCGGCCACTCGGGGCCGAACTGGCTGTTCTTCGGCGAGCAGCGCGAGGCCACCGACTTCTACTACCGCCGGGAGCTCGAGGAGCAGCTGGCGGCGAGGCACCTCGACCGGCTCGACGTCGCCTTCTCCCGCGACCAGCGCAAGAAGGTCTACGTCCAGGACCGCATGCGCGAACACGGCGCGGCGCTCTGGTCCTGGCTGCGGGACGGCGCCCACTTCTACGTCTGCGGCGACGCCACCCGCATGGCCAAGGACGTCGACCAGACCCTCCGCGACGTCGTCGCACGCCACGGCGGGATGGGCCCGGAGGACGCGGCGGCCTACGTCAAGCAGATGTCCGCCGACAAGCGGTACGTCCGCGACGTGTACTGACGCCGCCGCCCGGCCGCCGGTCCCTTCCCACCGGCGGCCGGGCGACACGTCCGATCGGGCGTTGAAGTCGCCGTGGGCCGTGTCGCGGGCCGTGGGGCCGGGGGACGTCGCATAACTGTGAGCCCATGGCCAACGACTACAGGGAACGTCTGATGTCCGCCTCGAACGATCGTCCGCACCCGCTGGTGGACCCGTACCTCCGGATCATTCTGAGCGCGCTCGGTCCACGGAGGGCGACGGCGTTCCTGACGGCGGCGCTCAAGGCGCACCAGGAGGAACGGGCCCGCGAAGGAACGATTCAGCTTGGGTTCTGCGCCTATCTCTCGGACCGGCTGGGCGAGACGTGGGGGCGGACGCTGGCCGAGATCTCCGCGTGGGAGGCCATGCAGGCGGTCCGTCGGCTCGTCCGCGCCGACCCGGAGGCCGACCTCGGGCGGCAGCTGTCGCACGGCCTCGCGCTCGCCGTGGCTTCCGGGCCGGCGACGACGGCGGCTCGCTGACGGCGGTACACCGGGAGCAGGTCGATGACGGCGGCTCGGTGACGGCATCTCGGCGGCAGTGGCTCCGTGACGGCATCTCGGCGACAGCGGCTCCGTGACGGCGGTCCACCGACGAGAGCACGGTGACGTACGAGGAAGAGCCGGTGCCCCTCGGGGGGGCACCGGCTCTCGCGTGTGCGGGACGGGTCAGGCGGCGGCCTCCACCTTGTCCTCCGCCGGCTCGTCGGTGGCCGGCGTGGGCGCGGCCTGCTTGGTGTCCCGCATGACCAGGGCGGCCAGGACGGCGGCCGCGAGGACACCGGCGGCGCTGATGGTGAAGGTGGTGGACATCGAGGAGGTGAAGGCGTCGCGGGCCGCGTCGACCAGGCGGGTGTCGCCCTGGGCGGCGGCGAGGGCTCCGCCGATCGACTGCTTGGCCTGCTCGGGGGCGTCGGCCGGCATCTCACGGGAGAAGGTGCTGGTGAGGAGCGAGCCGAGGATGGCGATGCCGAGCGCGGTGCCGGCCTGCTGGATGGTGTCGTTCAGCGCGGAGCCGACGCCCGCCTTCTCCTCGGGGATGGTGCTCATCAGCGCGCCGACGGCGGCCGGCATCGCGAGGCCCGCACCGAGGCCGAGCAGGCCCAGGGCGACGGCCGGGACGGTGAAGCCGGACTCGGCGTCGACGGTGGTGAGGAGGGCGAAGGAGGAGGCCATGACGAGCATGCCGGCGAGGATGAGGATCCGGTTGCCGATCTTCGCGGCGAGGCCGGCGCCGGCGCCGTTGCCGATCAGGGCGGCGACGGCGAGCGGGACGAAGGCGAGACCGGCCTTGACGGGCGAGTAGCCGAGGACGAACTGCAGGTACTGGGTGAGGACGAGGAGCAGGCCGCCGTTGCCGATCTGCACCAGGGTCAGCGAGAGCGAACCGCCGCTGAAGTTGCGGTGCTTGAAGAGGACCAGGGGCACCATCGGCTCGGGGGTGACGTTCTCCCAGACCACGAATCCGGCGAGGGAGACGACCGCGACCGCCAGGGTGACGAGCGAGCGGCCCTCGAAGGCGCCGTGCTGCGGGATCTCGATGATCCACCAGATCAGGGCGGTCATGCCGACGGCGGAGAGGATCGCGCCGAGCGGGTCGGGCTTCTGCCACGGGCCCTTGGACTCGGGCATCAGGGTGAGGGCGGCGAGGACGGCGAGTGCGACGACCGGGACGTTGATGAAGAAGATCGAGTGCCAGGAGAAGTGGTCGATCAGGACGCCGCCGAGGACGGGGCTGCCGACCAGGCCGAGCATCGACACAGAGCCCCAGGCCGCCATCGCCTTGGGACGCTCGTCCTCGGCGAAGACGGTGATGAGGATGGAGAGCGTCGAGGGCATGATCAGCGCGCCGCCGACCCCCATCGTGATCCGGGCGGCGATGACCTCGCCGGGGCTGGTGCAGACCGTCGCGGCCAGGGACGCGGCTCCGAAGAGCAGCAGGCCGAGGACCATCACCTTCCGCCGGCCGAAGCGGTCACCGAGGCTTCCCGAGGTGAGCAGGAGTCCGGCGAAGACCAGGATGTAGGAGTCCAGGATCCACTGGATGTCCTGGGCGCTCGCCCCGATGTCCTCGGTCATGGAGGGCACCGCGACGGTCAGCGCCATGCTGTCGACCACCAGGACCAGGGTGCTGAGGCACAGCACGACCAGGATCCACCAGCGGCGTGGGTTGCGGGTTTCCATCGGGAGTTCCCCCTCGGTCTTCGTTCGTCTTCCTTCGATGCGAACACTGTACGCAGATGCGCACACCGTTCGCAACCCTGGAGACCTGTACGCTGAATGCGAACGCCGTACGCAGTGAAGGAGGACCATGGCCGCCAAGGCGAACCCCGTACCGTCCGTGTGGGCACGCGAGCAGTCCACCCCTGATCAGCCCGCGCTCAGCCGCGCCGCGATCGTCCGGGAGGCGGTCGTGATGCTCGACGCCGACGGCATCGAGGCGCTCAGCATGCGCAAGCTCGGCGCCCGCCTGAACGCCGGCGCGACCTCCCTCTACCGGCACGTCGCCACCAAGGACGAGCTGATGGAGCTCGCCGTGGACGAGGTCGCCGCCGAGATCACGGTCCCGGCACCCGGCGGCCCCTGGCGCGAGGCCGCCACCGAGGCCGCCGCCTCGTTCCGCGCGACGGCCCTGCGCCACCCCTGGCTCTCGTCCGTCCTCGGTCAGGCCGGCCTCGCCTATCTGGGCCCCAACCTCATGGCGTACTCCGAACGGCTCGCCGCCCTCTTCGCGGCCACCGGATTCCCCGAACCGAGCCGCGCGATCGACACCCTGCTGTCGTACGTCATCGGCATGAGCACCACCGAGGCCGCCTGGCTCACCACGGTCGCCCGCTCCGGCGACACCGAGGCCGCGTTCATCGCCCGCCTCATGCCCGCCGCGCAGCAGGCGGCGGCCGACCACGACCACCTCGCCTCGGCGTACGCCGACGCCGCCGTCACCGCCACCGTCGACCCCGTCGCCATCCGGGACGCCAAGTTCTCCTACGGCCTGGACGTGGTCCTCGACGGCCTGGAGATGCGCCTCACGCGCTGACCGGACCACGACCGGCCGGACGCGGGCCGGCCGGACGACTGCCCGGGGCCCGGCGGACCCGACGCGCGCGACCCCGACGCCGACGGGGCCGGCGCGGACGCGCCGGGCGCCGCGGGCGCGCCCGCCTTCGGCCAGTGCCGGTGCAGCGCGTCGATGTGGAAGTCGTGCGCGTGCGGCCGTGCCGCCCCGGCCAGGTGCGGGTGCCCGGCGGGGAGTTCCGGGTGGACGTGCGGCAGCTCGACCGGGTCCGTACGCGGCCAGAGCCGCGCCGCACCCACGGCGCCGAGCAGGGCCACCGCGGCGAGCACGGCCGCGGCGACGGCGGGGCCCGACCGCACGGCGAGCCAGCCGGCGAGCGGGTAGGTGACGAGCCAGCAGGCGTGCGAGAGCGAGAAGCGGGCGGCGAACGCGGCCGGCAGGTCGCCGCTCCCGGCCGAGCGGCGCACCACCCTGCCGCCGGGCGTCAGCACCGCCGAACCGGCCGCGCCGACGACCGCCCACAGCACGAGCAGGGCGGGCCAGGACCACACGCCCGACGGCACGGCGAGCCCCACGGCGAGCATCCCCAGCGCCCCGGGCAGGACGAACGCGGCCCGCACCATCACCGCCCGGTCCTCCGCCCGCCCCAGGACGCGCGGCAGCAGCAGCGCCACCGCCATCGACCCCGCCCCGTACGCGCCGAGGGCGAGCGGCACGTCGCCGGCCGCACGCCCCAGGGTGTCCCGTACGAGCAGCACGGTCCCGACCAGCACCACGGCCCCGGCCGCCGCCACGGCCAGATCCAGCGCGAGCAGGGCCCGCAGCCGCGGCGTGGCGAGCAGGAGCCGGGTCCCGAACGCCACCTTGCCGTACGCCCGCCGCGCCCGGCCCCCGCGAACCCGGCCCCCGCGAACCCGGGCGTCGCCGGGCGGAGCGGGCTCCGGCGGCTCGGGCAGGGCGGTCGTGTGGACGAGGAGCGCGGAGGCCAGGAAGCCGGCGGCGGTGCCGGTGAAGAGCCAGGCGTACGGGACGACGGTCAGCAGGGCGGCGGCGAGCACGGGGCTGACCAGGCTCTCCAGGTCGTAGGCGAGCCGGGAGAGCGAGAGGGCCTCCGTGTACTCCCGCTCGTCCGGCAGGACCTGCGGGATCGTCGCCTGGAAAGCCGGGGTGAAGGCGGCGGAGGCGGCCTGGAGGAGCAGGATCAGGACGTAGACCTGCCACACCCGGGTGACGAACGGCAGGGAGAGCGCGACGGCCGCCCGCGCCAGGTCCATCGCGACGAGCAGGGCGCGCCGGGGCACGCGGTCGGCGAGCGCGGAGACGACCGGGGCGAGCCCCACGTACGCGGCCATCTTGATCGCGAGGGCGGTGCCGAGCACGGCGGCTGCGTCGGCGCCCGCGAGGTCGTACGCGAGGAGGCTCAGCGCCACGGTCGCCAGGCCGGTGCCGGACAGGGCGACGACCTGGGCGCCGAACAGACGCCGGTAGGTGCGGTTGCGCAGCACGGACAGCATGGACGCCCCCGGTCGGCCGCGGCGGAGTACGGATGTCCACCGTAACCGACACGTGCACGTGTGCGCACATGTTCGCGCCGACGACCGGCGCCGCCCCGCTCCACCGGACCCTGACGACGCCGACGATCGCCACCGTTCGGACCGGCCGGACCCGGACGACACCCACGACCGACACCCCCCGGACCCGCCGGACCCGGACCGGGGGGAGCGTACGGACCGGCCTGGCCCGGCTCTCAGGAGTGCCAGGGCTCGCCGGTCACCTCGTGGTCGGCCCGGCTGATCGCCTCGACCACCAGGCGCTTGAGGTGCCCGTCCGGCATGGCGTACACGACCCGGCGGCCGTCCTTGCGCGACTGGACGAGCCCGCCGAGCCGCAGCTTCGCCAGGTGCTGGCTGACCGCGGGCCGGGCGGCCCCGCAGGCCTCCGTCAGGGCGGTCACGTCGGCCTCACCGCGGGTGAGCAGCCACACGAGATGGAGCCGGGTCGGGTCCGAGAGCAGCGCGAAGACGCCCGCCGCAGCCGAGAGTTCGCGCGGGCCCGGCGTCCGCTCGTGCGCGTGGGAGGCGGCCGGGGGATCCACTCGCTCAGACATGGGCCCATCGTAGGCAGCCGCCGCCGGCCTCAGACGCGCAGCTCCTTCGCCTCGAAGCGGCCCTCCCCCAGTACGAGGACGAACGAGACCTGCTGCCCCTCCGAGAGGGCCTTCTCCCCGCCCTCGATGTCCTCGGCACTGAAGTACACCTGCTCCTCGGAGCCCACGGGGACGACGAACCCGTACCCGCCGAGACGGTTGAAGGAATGCACGAACCCTACGCTTCTGCCTTCCACGGCGGCCTCCCTGTCGTCGGCGGCGACACTCCTCCCTGGACATCTACCCCGCGCACCCACCCCTCGCCATCCGGGCCCGCGCCCCCGACTGGACACCGGCCCCCCACAACCTCGTACAATCTTCAACAGAGGCCCGCTGCCGGAGATCCCCCGTGTCCGACAGCGGGCCTCACCGACGCTCCGGACAATCCCGTGGCCCCCCTCGCGAGCGGCACCTACGCTGCCCGTATGCCTCCCGCCAAGACCGCGTACGTGTGCCTGCCGTGCCGGGCCTCCTACAAGCAGCCGTACGACGGCGACCGCCGGCGGGTCTGCCCCCGCTGCGCGGGGGAACTCATCCACGTGGGCTCCGCGTTCGCCGCGCCCGGGCGGCGGGACACCGAGGCGTGGCGGACGCTGGCGGTGCTGCTCCACGCCGGCGTCCGGTTCCACAAGGACTGCTGCTTCGGCGGGACCGGCTACCGGCCCCGGACCCTGCGCGAGGTGCGCGAGCGCATGACGTACGCCGCCCGCACCGGCACCCCCTTCGACCAGGCGCTCGTGCTCCGCGAACCGCCGTGGCCCGGTGCGGTCGGCGGACCGGTCAGGCGGCGGGGCCCGGGTAGGCGATCCTCGCGGTGATGCGGGCGATGCGGCGGGCGGAGGCCTCGGGGGAGGCGACCGGCTGGACGATGTGGCTCACGGTGAGGCGGACGATGGTCTCCACGGCGAGGCCGCGGGACTCGTCGTCGACGTCGGGCCAGGCTTCGATCGCATAGGCGTCGAGCATGGCCATCGCGGTGCCGAAGACCGGTTCGGGGCGGGTGGTCAGATAGGCGAGGAGGTCGTCCTCGCCGCCCCGCGCGGCGACCAGGACGCTCTTGACGAGGGGGTTGTCCACGGCCTGCTGGAGCGTGTAGCCGACACCCGCGGCGGCCGCGGCCTCCAGATCGCCCCGGTGCGCGTCGAGTTCGCGCTGGATGCCGACCAGGAAGCCCTCCAGTTCGCGCTGGACGAGGGCGTTGCCGATGGCCTCCTTCGACCCGAACTCGTTGTAGAGGGTCTGGCGACTGATGCCCGCCGCCCGCGCGATGGCGGTCATGCGCAGGCCGCCCCAGCCGTCGGCGGCGACGAGGCGGTAGGCGGCGTCGAGCACCTGCTCCCGCAGCAGGGACCGAACGCTCTCGCGAAAACGTGTCATCGTGCGCCCACTCTAGTCACCGGCGGCGTACTCCCCCGCCGTCGGAGAGCACCCCTCGCGGCCCGGATCGGGCGGGCGTCACGCGACCCCGTCGACCCGCACTCCCCCTTTCCGGGCAGGACCTAGCCCAGGAGTGCCGCCGTGCAGTGTTCGGTGAGGTCTTCGGCGTGCGGGGGCAGGGGGGTGCCCGCGCGGAGGTGGCGGCGGACCACGGTCAGCGGGAAGTCGACGAGCGCCAGGGCGATGCGATCCCGGGCCTGTTCGTCCTGGGCGCCCAGCGCTTCCGCGAGGTCGGCCAGGGCGGCGAACACCCGGTCGTTGCCGGAGTCCGCGCGCCGGGCGTGCTCATCGGACCAGTCGGCACGGCCGAAGTCGGCTGCGCCGTAGAGGAGGAGAGCCGCCTCGTCCGGGTTCTCGCGACACCAGGCCACCACGTGCCGGGAGGCCGCGCGGGCCGCACGTCGGGGGTCGGGCTCGCCGGTCAGGACGGCGAAGTAGCCCTCCTGGAAACGCTCCACCGTGCGCAGCCACACCTCGGCGAGCAGCGCCGTGCGCCCGGCGAAGCGGTGGTACACGGAGCCGCTGGGCGCACCCACGGCCTGGGCGACGGCCGACATGGTCACGGCGGCGGGTCCGCCGGAGGCCGCGAGGCGGACGGCGGCGTCGAGAAGCTGGTCCGTGTCGAAGCGGGGTGGTCTCGCCATGAATCAGAGGGTACCCTCCAATTAATTGGAGATCGGTCTCCAATACGCTGGAGGGGAGGACGCATGGGCGTCCACAACGTGCACGAGCGCCTGCTGTCCGCCAAGGAAAGTGAGGTGGGCGCGCTCGTCGACGCCCTGGCGAGCGGGGAGGGCGACCGGCTCTGGCCCGGCGCGGCCTGGTCGCCGATGGAGTTCGACCGTCCGCTGGGGCCGGGCGCGGTGGGCGGACACGGCCCGGTGCGCTACACCGTGGCCGGGTACGCGCCCGGGCGCTGGATCCGCTTCGAGTTCACCGGGCCCCGCGGCTTCCACGGCTTCCACGAACTGGCCGTGCTCCCCGTCGGCCCGGACCGCACGCGACTGCACCACACCCTCACCATGGCGCCCAGCGGCCTGGCCCGACTGACCTGGCCGCTGGCCTGGCGCCCGCTGCACGACGCCTGCCTGGAGGACGGCCTCGACCGCGCCGAACTCGCCTGCACCGGCACGTTGCGACGCCCGGCCCGCTGGTCGCCGTACGTGCGCCTGCTCCGCACCTTGGCGCTCGCGGTCGGCCGAGCGCGAGCGTGATCCGCCCTGCCGGAGGGCACCGGACGAAACCCTGGGTGCCGAGTGGCCCCGAAATGCGGTAGCCGGAAACCGCGCTCTGAGAGGTGACGCAGGAACCGTCCTCGAGTTGCGGCACTTTGAACTGCGCGACCTCCGCCCGGCGCCCCCTCGGTCGCCGGGCCCGCCCACGCGATCACCAAAAGGGGCATGGGTGACAGGGGAAAGCTTCTACAATACCAAGCAGTCGGTTTTGAGTTGTCGAGCGGTATCGGTACGACGCGGTTCGGGGCCGTGCCGTCGAGACGCAGGGTGCTACGGAGCCACGGGTGACCAAACAAGAGCGGGCCGCGCGGACCCGTGACGCGCTGATCAGGTCGGCGGCCGGTGAATTCGACCGGCGCGGCTACGACTTGGCCACCTTGTCCGCGATCAGCTCCGGAGCGGGAGTGAGCCCCGGAGCGCTCCACTTCCACTTCGAGAACAAGGCCGCCGTCGCCGTCGCCGTCGAACACGAGGCGGCCGCCCGCCTGCGCCGGACCGCGCGGCTCGAGTACCGCCGGCCGTCCGACGCCCTGCAGAACCTCGCCGACACCACGCACGCGCTGGCCCGGCTGCTCCGCGAGGACGCGGTCGTCCGCGCGGGCTTCCGGCTCAGTTGCGCGAACGACCGCCGTACGGAGCTGAATCTGCGCCAGGAGTGGCAGAGCTGCGTGCAGCAGCGGCTCGCGGAGGCCGCCGACGAGGGCCTGCTCGCCTTCGGCCCCGAGCACCGACAGGACCTCGCCCGGACCATCGTGGCCGCCACCGTCGGCCTGGAGGCCCTCGGCCGCGACAACGACGAGTGGCTGTCACCCCGGACGGTCACCGGCCTCTGGCGGACCCTCCTGCCCCTGCTCGCCGGCCCCGACGCCCTCTCGGACCCGGAACCCGCCGACACCGCGACCCCGGCCGCCTGACGGCTCGTCACTCCCCCGTCGTACGCGGGGTCCTGACCGTTCCGGAGCAAGGTCAGGTCAGGCCCGGTCCAGGAGCCCCCGGTACCAGGGCAGGTGGTCGGCGACCCCCGCCGTGTAGCCCGGACCCGGATCGCAGCCCAGCTCACGCCACGGTCGGTCGTCCTCGAACCAGTGGTCGGGGACGAGCATGGCGAGATGGTGCAGCGCGAAGGGGAGGTCCGCGAGCAGCGCGCGCGCCTCGTCGGCGCCCACCGCGGGCCCCCGCGGCGGGCCCGCCCGGCCCGCGAGGAGCGCCTCGCACGGCGCGAGCAGGTCCGCCACCGGCACCGGGTCGGGATGGTTGACGTAGTACGGGCCCGGCCGCGTCCGCTCCGAGAGCGCCGCGCCGACCAGGACCCCGGCCAGGGCGTCGACCCCGATCACCGAATGCAGCGAGGCGCCCGCGTCGAGCGGGCCGGGCAGCGCCGCGAGCAGTCGGACCAGGCCGGGCACCAGTTGGCGGTCGCCCGTGCCGTACACGAAGTGCGGCCGCAGGACGGTGCCGCCGGCGTCCATGACGTGCCGCTCGCCCGCCGCGCGGGTGCGGCTCGTCGCCGAGGCGGGTGCGAGCGGGAGCGTGCCGGGGGCGGCGGCCCGGAAGGGGCCGCGGCCGTGCACCGAAGCGGTGCTCAGGGCGACGACGCGGGTCACTCCGGCGCGCACGGCGGCGTCGACCAGGGCCCGGGTGCCCTCGTCGTTGACCGCGCGGGCCGACTCCTCGTCCCCGCCGATCGCCGAGGCGCAGTGGATCAGCACGTCGATCCCCTCGCACGCCCGGCGGAGTGACGCGGGGTCACGGAGGTCGCCGATGACGGTCTCGGAAGAAGGCCGGCCGTCCTGGTTCCGCTCGTCTGCGGACCGACCGGTCGCCGGCGAGGCTCCCGCCGGCGGGAGCGGGCGGCGGGCGAGCAGCCTGACGTGCCCGACGTCCGTCCGTCCCGCGGCCGTCGCCGCCACGCGGCCGCCGATGAACCCGGTCGACCCGGTGATCAGGATGCGAGGCACCGTCGTTCCCGTCGGGTCAGCCCGCCAGGCGGCCGGCGTGGTGCCCGGCGGCCACCGCCAGGGGCCGGGCGGCGGAGGTGAGGGTGGCGACGAACACGGACCGGTCGTCCTGCCGGCCCTCGACCCGGACGGTGTCCACCGAGGGGTCGGCGGTCGGCACGGTCTCGGCCTCGATCCAGCAGGGGCTGTCGAGTTCGGCGTAGCGCGCGAAGGAGACGTCCATGCCGGCGGGCAGGTACGCGCCGGCCCCGAGGGTCGCCGCTGCCGCCTGCCGGGCGGCCTCCAGGAGCAGCATCCCCGGTATGTGGTCGTTCGGGCGCCGGAAGAGGGTGGGGTGGCCGGTGTTGACCCGCAGCTGCCACTGACCCGGGCGGATGCCGGGCGCCAGGACGACGTCCTTGGCGTGCTCGCGGCCGACCAGGTGCGGCTCCACGCCGGGGATCAGCGGGACGGGCCTGCCGAGCGCGGCCATCCGCTCGCCGCGGATCCGGCGGTAGGCCTGGAGGGAGGTCGCGCGGGCCAGGGCGCCGCCGGTGGCGAGGTGCCGGCCGTCGCGGGTGAGCACCACGGTGGTGCGCAGGTTCCCGAGCCTGCCGCCGCGGGTGCCGAGCTCGGTGCAGACCAGGTCGAGGTGGATGTCGGAGGAGAGGCCGTCCACGGCGAGCTCGTCGGGGTCCGCGGTGTAGTGGAGGCCCCACATGACGAACTGGTCCTCGACGGGTACCCCCAGCTCGGCGTGAGCCACGAGCATGGTGGCCTGACGTATCGTCTCGGCCACCAGCACGGGGTCGTGCCGGTCCCCAGCCACCGGAGAGAAGAAGGGATGTGCGGCAGGCCAGTGAGCCGAGACGGAGTACCGGTCGGCCCGCAGCTGCGTCCAGCCCGTGGGGATGATGTCCGCGGGATCGGCGCGGTGCACGAACTCCCCGGGGACGCGCGTCGTCGCTCCGTGACCGTCCTGATCCATGGATACCCCTTGCGTCCCCGCGCCCCGGGCGGTATGTCCGCCCTGCATAGAATACGTACAGCCCGGTTTTCTTTTCAATGCTTCACGTCACACGTTGAGCACCGACGGCAGGAGGCGCCTTGGCGCAGCAAGCGCGTGCAATCAAGACCCGACGGGCGATCCTGGAGGCGGCCGCGACCGTGTTCGCGGAGCGCGGTTACGAGCGGACGACCATCGGGGAAATCCTGGTGCGCGCCGGCGTGACCAAGGGGGCACTGTACTTCCACTTTGCTTCCAAGGAAGAAGTGGCCCTCGGCGTGCTCGACGCGCAGATGCTCGACGTTCCGCTGTCCCCGCGGGCGATCAAGCTCCAGGAGCTCGCGGACCAGTGCTTCCTGCTCACCCACCGCCTGCAGCACGACGCCCTCGTGCGCGCGAGCGTCGGTCTGGCCCTTGACACCGGCGCCACGGGAGTCGACCGGGTCGGCGCGTTCCAGGCGTGGATCGACGAGGTGTCGGAGATCCTGACCGCCTCGCAGGCGCGCGGAGAGCTCCTGGTGCACGTGAACGTCGCGGACACGGCCAGGCTCTTCTGCGGCGCCTTCTCCGGGGTCCAGGCGATGTCCCAGATCCTGTGCGAACGCGAAGACCTGGCGCACCGGGTCTCGGTCCTCCTCCAGCACTTCATGCCGAGCGTCTGCACGCCCGCGCTGCTCACCAGCCTCGACCTGACCGAAGGGCGCGTCGCCCAGCTGGCCGCCGAGTACGAGGCGGAGCTGCTCCGCCGGGAGCAGAACCCGGCCGACATCCACGGTTAACAGAACCGACCGTCCGGTTCCCCGAGCGCCCCGATGCAGAACGGCATCGGGGCGCTCTGGCGTCATGGCACTGAGTGTGTTTTGCTGAGGGTACTCAGTGCCACAAGCGTCTAGGGGACCACATCATGGGCAAGGACTTCGACCTTTATCGGCCCTCCGAGGAGCACGACATGCTCCGGGAGTCGGTCCGCGCGCTCGCGGAGGCGAAGATCGTTCCGTTCGCGGCGGC
>NZ_JNWK01000094.1 GCF_000716445.1 Streptomyces wedmorensis | reverse complement strand
GGACCGTCGCCACCAACCTCCGCTACGGCAAGCCCGACGCCACCGACGAGGAACTCTGGCACGCCCTGGAGGTCGCCCAGGCCGCCGACTTCGTACGCGACCTCGACGGGAGGCTCGACGCGCCCGTCTCCCAGGGCGGCACCAACTTCTCCGGCGGACAGCGGCAGCGGCTCGCCATCGCCCGGGTCCTCGTCGCCCGCCCCCGGGCCGCGCTGGCCCGGGAGACGGCGGACTCGACCGTGGTGATCGTCGCCCAGCGCGTCTCCACCATCCGGGACGCCGACCGGATCGTCGTCCTCGACCGGGGCCGGACCGTCGGCACCGGCACCCACACGTCCCTCATGCGGGACAACGCCACCTACCGGGAGATCGTCCTCTCCCAGCTCACCGAGGAGGAAGCCGCATGAGCACGGCCACGGCGACCCGCACCCCGAGCCCCGCCGCCGCTCCCGCCCGCACCGGACCCCCGCCGCAGCGCGGCCCCGGCCTCGCCACCCCGTCGCTCGAACGGTCGCTGTCCTTCCGCTCCTCCGGGCTCCGCCTGCTGCGCACCCTCGCCCCCGACCGGGCCCGCCTGGCCGCCGTCGTCGCCGCCGGCGGCACGGCCGTCGCCCTGTCCGTCCTCGGCCCGCTGCTCCTCGGCCGCGCCACCGACCTCGTCGTCGGCGGGGTCACCGGGGCCGGCGGCGTCGACTTCCCCGCCGTCGGACGGATCCTCGCCCTCTCCGTCGCCGTCGTCGCCGGCTCGTCGCTGTTCACCTGGGTGCAGCTGAGGATCGCCACCACCGTCGTCCAGCGGGCCGGCCACCGGCTCCGGGAGCGGGCCCAGCACAAACTGGCCCGGCTGCCCCTGACCTACCTGGACGGGCAGCCGCGCGGCGAGGTCCTCTCCCGCACCACCAACGACATCGACAACATCACGCAGACCCTCCAGCAGGCCTTCAGCCAGATGACGCGCGCCCTGCTCAGCCTGGTCGGCGTCCTCCTGATGATGTTCTGGATCTCCCCGGTGCTCGCCCTCGTCGCCCTCGCCACCGTGCCCGTCTCGGTCGCCGTGGCCGCCTTCGTCGGCAAGCGGGCCCAGCCGCAGTTCGTGAAGCAGTGGGCGGTCACCGGCCGGCTCGGCAGCCACGTCGAGGAGATGATCACCGGCCACACCGAGGTCGTCGCCTTCGGCCGCCGCGCCGAGGCCGTCCGCCGCTTCGACGAGCTCGGCGAGGAGCTGTACAGGGCGAGCTTCCGCGCCCAGTTCGTGTCCGGCTTCATCCAGCCGGCCCTCACCCTGGTCGGGAACCTCAACTACGTCGTCGTCGCCGTGGCCGGCGGCCTGCGGGTGGCGAGCGGCAGCCTGACCGTCGGCGACGTCCAGGCGTTCGTCCAGTACTCGTACGACTTCAACGGCCCCATCAACCAGGTCGCCGCCATGGCCAACCTCCTCCAGTCCGGGGTGGCCTCCGCCGAGCGGGTCTTCGACCTCCTCGACGCCGAGGAGGAGTCCCCCGAGCCGGCCCGGCCGGAGAGGCCCGCCGAGCTCCGCGGCCGGGTCTCCTTCGAGAAGGCCGCCTTCCGCTACGAGGCCGACAAGCCGCTCATCGAGGACCTGTCGCTCACCGTGGAGCCGGGCCGGACCGTCGCCATCGTCGGCCCGACCGGCGCCGGCAAGACGACCCTGGTCAACCTCCTCCTCCGCTTCCACGAGGTGACCGGCGGCCGCATCACCCTCGACGGGGTGGACATCGCCGGGATGACCCGCGAGGAGCTGCGCTCCGGCATCGGCATGGTCCTCCAGGACACCTGGCTCTTCGGCGGCACCATCGCCGACAACATCGCCTACGGGGTGCCCGGCGAGGTGTCGCGGGAGCGGATCGTCGCGGCCGCGCGGGCCGCGCACGCCGACCGCTTCGTCCGCACCCTGCCCGACGGCTACGACACCGTCCTCGACGAGGACGGGGGAGGACTCAGCGCCGGCGAGAAGCAGCTGGTCACCCTGGCCCGCGCCTTCCTGTCCGACCCGGTGATCCTCGTCCTCGACGAGGCCACCAGCTCCGTCGACACCCGCACCGAGCTCCTCGTCCAGCAGGCCATGGCCTCGCTCCGCGCGGGCCGCACCAGCTTCGTCGTCGCCCACCGGCTCTCCACGATCCGGGACGCCGACACCATCCTGGTGATGGACGGCGGGTCGATCGCCGAACAGGGCACCCACGAGGAGCTCCTCGCCGCGGGCGGCGCGTACGCCCGGCTGCACGACGCCCAGTTCGCCCGTACGGTGAAGGCGTGATCGTCACCGTCCGCACCACCACCGACGCGCGCGCCAAGGCCGAGGCCCTGGCGCGCGGCGCCGTCGAGGCCCGGCTCGCCGCCTGCGCGCAGATCTCGGGGCCCGTCACCTCCGTCTACCACTGGCAGGGCGCGATCGAGACCACCGAGGAGTGGGAGGTCGTGTTCAAGACCACCGAGGCTCGCTACCCGGGCCTCGAGTCCCACCTCCTCGCCGCCCACGACTACGAGACGCCCGAGATCCTCGCCACCCGGGTGACCCGGGTCAGCGAGGGCTACGCCCGCTGGGTCGACCGCGAGACCGAGGCGGCTCCGTCGATCGAGGGCCTCGCACCGGTGGACGACGAGCGGCCGTTCTTCGTCTACGGGACGCTGCGCCCCGGCGCGTACAACCACGACCGGTTCCTCGCCGGCCGCATCGGCACCGAGGCGGACGCCGTGCTGCACGGGGCCGTCCTGCACGACGGGCCCGGCTATCCGTACGTCGTCCCGGCGGACGGCGGCCAGGTCGTCGGCACCCTCCTCACGCCCTCGCCCGGCTCCTACGGCGAGCTGTTCGGACTGCTCGACCGCCTCGAACTGCCCGTCGGCTACGAGCGGGTGGCGATGGACGTCGTCCGGGTACGGGACGGGGCCCGGGTCTCCGCCTGGGTGTTCCTGGCGGCGCCGGACGCGCCCCTCGGCCCGGTCATCGAGAGCGGCGACTGGTTCAGCCGGCCGTAGCCGCCGCGTCCCCGGCACGCTCCAGGCGGACCGCGCAGACCTTGAACTCGGGCATCCGGGAGACCGGGTCGAGCGCCGGGTTCACCAGGGTGTTCGCCCGCCCCTCGCCGTACCAGTGGAACGGCATGAAGACCGTGTCCGGGCGGATGGACGGGGTGATCCGGGCGGGCGCCACCGCCCGGCCGCGCCGCGAGACCACCGCGAGCCGCTCGCCCTCGGCGACCCCGAGCCGCTCGGCGAGCCGGGGGTGGAGCTCCACGAAGGGGCCGGGCGCCGCCGCGTTCAGCTCGTCGACCCGCCGGGTCTGCGCCCCCGACTGGTACTGGGACACGACCCGTCCGGTGGTGAGGACCACCGGGTACTCGGCGTCCGTCTCCTCGGCCGCCGCCCGGTGGACGACCGGCACGAACCGGGCGCGCCCGTCGGGCGTCGCGAACCGGTCGAGGAAGAGCCGGGGCGTCCCCGCGTGCCCGGGTTCCGGGCAGGGCCAGAAGACGCCCTGTTCCTCCTCGATGCGGCGGTAGCTGATGCCCGCGTAGTCGGCGGGGCCGCCCGCCGAGGCGCGCCGCAGCTCGTCGAAGACCTCCTCCGGGTCGGTGGGGAAGCCCTTCTCCCAGCCGAGCAGCCCGGCCAGCGCGTGCATCACCTCCAGGTCGCTGCGCACGCCCCCGGGCGGAGTGAGGGCCCGCCGGCGCAGCAGCACCCGGCCCTCCAGGTTGGTCATGGTGCCGGTCTCCTCCGCCCACTGGGTCACGGGCAGGACGACGTCGGCGAGTTCGGCGGTCTCGGAGAGCACCACGTCCGCGACGGCGAGGAAGTCGAGCGACCGCAGCCGCCCCTCGACGTGTGCGGCGCGGGGCGCCGAGACCACCGGGTTGGAGCCCATCAGCAGCAGCGCCTTCACGTCGCCGCCGAGCGCGTCGAGGAGCTCGTACGCGCTCCGCCCGGGCCCGGGCAGCGTCTCCGGGTCCACCCCCCAGACCCCGGCGACGTGCTCGCGGGCGGCCGGGTCGTCGAGCTTGCGGTAGCCGGGCAGCTGGTCGGCCTTCTGGCCGTGCTCGCGGCCGCCCTGGCCGTTGCCCTGGCCGGTGAGGCAGCCGTAACCGCTCAGCGGCCGGCCCGCCCTGCCGGTGGCGAGGCAGAGGTTGATCCAGGCGCCGACGGTGTCGGTGCCCTTGGACTGCTGCTCGGGGCCGCGGGCGGTGAGCACCATGCCGGTCTCGGCGTCGCAGAACATCGCGACCGCCTCGCGCAGCCGCGGCAGGGACACGCCGGTGATCCGCTCGACCTGCTCGGGCCAGTGCGACATGGCTCCGGCGCGGGCGGCCGCCCAGCCGTCGGTGCGGGCGGCGACGAACTCCTCGTCCACGCGTCCCTCGGCGACCACGAGGTGGAGCATGCCGAGGGCGAGCGCGAGGTCGGTGCCGGGGCGCGGGGCGAGGTGCAGGTCGGCCTGCTCGGCGGTGCGGGTGCGGCGCGGGTCGACGACGATCAGTTTTCCGCCGTTCTCCCGCAGCTCGGTGAGGTAGCGGAGCGCGGGCGGCATGGTCTCGGCGAGGTTGGAGCCGACGAGGATCACGCAGCCCGTCTTCGGGATGTCCTCCAGGGGGAAGGGGAGTCCCCGGTCGAGGCCGAAGGCCCGCTGGTGCGCGGCGGCCGCGGACGACATGCAGAAGCGGCCGTTGTAGTCGATCTGCGAGGTGCCGAGGACGAGCCGGGCGAACTTGCCCAGGGTGTACGCCTTCTCGTTGGTGAGGCCGCCGCCGCCGAAGACCCCCACGGCATCGGGACCGTGGTCGGCGCGGGTCCTGGACAGCCCCCCGGCGACGGCGGAGAGTGCCTCCTCCCAGGTCGCGGGCCGCAGGGCCCCCGTGTCAGGGCATCGGACCAGGGGCTCGGTGAGCCGGACCCGGGAGGAGAGTACGGAGGGGGCGGTGCGGCCCTTGCCGCACAGCGCGCCCCGGTTGACGGGGAAGTCGGTCCGCTCGACCACCTCGGCGGGCAGCTCCGGGGTGCCGGTGGGGCGGAGCGACATGCCGCACTGCAGGGCGCAGTAGGGGCAGTGGGTGGGAACCGCGGTGGCGTCGGACATGCGGCCAGCATGCGTCCGGAGTGTTACGCGGGGCGGCGCCGCGTATTACGGGCGCGGTGCTCTCCGCTCAGCTCACGGCAGGTCACGAGGTGAGGAGAGGGCCTCGGTGACGCCGTTCTCCCGCGGCCCGAGGAAGTGCGGGTCGGGCCGCAGTCCGGCGTCCAGGGCGGCCTTGCCCGCCGCGAAGAGCTCCCGGGTGGTGCCGTAGTACCAGGTGCGGTCGTGGGGCTCGGCGACCCCCACGCCGTACGCGTCCACGCCCGCCCGGCCGCACAGCGCGACGGCCCGCTTGATGTGGAAGTCCTGGGTGACGAGGACGGCCCGGTCGACGCCGAACACCTTCCGGGCCCGGACGCAGGAGTCCCAGGTGTCGAAGCCCGCGTAGTCGCTGACGATCCGTCCGTCCGGCACCCCGCGCGCGGCGAGGTAGGCGCGCATGGCGCTCGGCTCGTCGTATGCGGTCCTGCTGTTGTCGCCGGTGACCAGCAGGACCCGCACCTTGCCCGTGCGGTACAGCTCGGCCGCCGTGTCGAGCCGGTGCGCGAGGTACGGCGTGGGGCGCCCGTTCCACAGACCCGCGCCGAAGACGACGGCGACGTCCCCGGCAGGCACGTCCGCGGTGGTGCGTAGCTTCCCGGCGGCGGCCGTGTGCATCCAGGTGACGGGGGCGAGCGCGAGGACCGCGCCCAGCATCACGGCCTGGACGGTACGGCGGCGGGCCCGGGTGGTGCGGGGGACCAGCCGCGAGAGCCGAGCCGGCATGCGGGAACCTCCGTGGTGCGGGAATCGGTGGCGCCGTCGCCCCGGTGGCGAGGGGGAACGGTGCCGGCCTGTCACCCCGTCCGACGCGCTTCGGCGGCGTTCGGTTCACCGGACGCCCGGTGTGTTCCGTACAACACACCGGCCAGGACCAGGCCGATCAGCATCCCGGTCAGCTGGGCGGCCGCGAACGCCGGCACCGACGCGGGGGCGATGCCGGTGAACGAGTCGGAGAACGCGCGGCCGAGCGTGGCCGCCGGGTTGGCGAAGGAACCGGAGGAGGTGAACCAGATCGCCGCGCCGATGTAGCCCGCGACGGCGACGGGCGCGAGGCCCGGGCGGCCGATGTGCCGCAGGCCCTGCACGACGAGGACGAGGCCCGCGGTGGCGACGGCCTCCCCGAGCAGCAGGTGCAGGGCCGAGCGAGGCTCGGTCGCCCAGCCGCCGGGCGCCCGCCCGAACATGGCCTCGGCGAGCAGGGCGCCCGCCACGGCGCCGGCGAGCTGCGCGGCGATGTAGGCGAGGGCCTCCCGGCCGCCGCGCTCCGGCCGCCGCGACCACCATTCCGAGAGCGTCACGACGGGGTTGAAGTGGGCCCCGGACAGCGGGCCGATCAGCGCGATCAGCAGTCCGAGGCCGACGGCGGAGGCGGCGGCGTTGGCGAGCAGCCGGACGCCGATGTCCTGGCTGAGGGAGTCGGCGCGGATGCCGGAGCCGACGACGACGGCGACGAGGGCGGCGGTGCCGATGAACTCGGCGGCGGCGCGCCGGGGGAGCGCGGGCGGGGACATTCTCATAGCGGAAAAGATATTCCGTGATTCGGAACGAAAAAAGAGGGGAGGGGAACGGGGGCGGACCCGTACGATCCGCGCATGATCATCAACGACGTCCTCGGGGGCGCGGTCCGCAACAACGCTGACTGGTGCGAGGCCATGTGCCGCGCCCACGGGCTCTCCGGCACCTTCGGGCCCCGCGCCTGGACCAGCGCCGCCCGCACGCCCCTCTACTACCCGGACGCCGTCACCCTCACCGAGGACGCGGACGTCGAGGACGTCCTCTCCGGCATCGACCGCACCACCCCCGGCGCCTCCGTCAAGGACAGCTACGCCCGCCTCGACCTGGCCGCCCACGGCTTCCACCTCCTCTTCGAGGCCCAGTGGATCGCCCGCCCCGCCGGCCTCCCCGCCCCCCGGACCTCCGGCGACTGGCGCCCCGTCCGCACCCCGGACGAACTCGCCGCCTGGGCGCTCGCCTGGAGCGGCGACGACGCCGACGACGCGGCGCTCTTCCGCCCCGAGCTCCTCGCCGACCAGGCCACCACGATCGTCGCCGGGTACGCGGACGACGGCCGGATCATCGGCGGAGCCGTCCTCAGCGACAGCGGCGCCGTCACCGGCCTCTCCAACCTCTTCGCCACCGGCGACACCGACCCCTCCGTCACCTGGGCGGGCGTCCTCGCCGCCGCCCCCGCCGACCGCCCCCTCGTCGGCTACGAGTCGGGCGACGACCTCCCGCCCGCCCTCGCCGCCGGCTTCACCGCCACCGGCCCCCTCCGCGTCTGGCTGAGCGCGTAACGGCGGCTCGTCGACCGGGGCCGGAGACCGGCCCGCCGTCACGCCGCCGTTGGCGCGAACCCGTGGAGCTCGTCGGACCCCGGCTGGACGACGCCGTAGCTGCTCTCCGGGACCTCGTTCCAGGCACCGGGCAGGTCGCCGAGGGGCTCGGACACGATGAGACGGGTCTCGTCGGACACCTCCCGCAGGAACGCGACGTCGGGGTGGAGCCTGCGCAGGGTCTCCACCCGGTTGCTGTAGAACAGCGAACGGGACGCGCCCGCGGTGGAGTAGCGGAAGGCCCAGACGCGCTCGCCTTCGGTGAGGGCGAGCGTCATCTGGAGCGGGAACTCCACCCCGTGCTCACGGCCGACCCGCTCCACGACGCCCGCCATCGCGGCGACGGCGGCGGGCGGGTCCCGGTCGAGCCCGAAGGTGAGGGCCAGGAAGAACATCACCTCGGAGTCCGTCGTGCCCTCGATGTCGGCGTAGAGCCCCGGGTCGACGAGCATCACCAGGTCACGGCGCATCAGGCGGAACCCGTCGATGGCGCCGTTGTGCATGAACATCCAGCGGCCGTGCCGGAACGGGTGGCAGTTCGACTGCTGCACCGCCGTACCGGTCGACGCCCGGATGTGAGCGAAGAACAGCGGGGACCGGACGTGGTCCGCCAGTTCCCGCAGATTGCGGTTGTTCCAGGCCGGGCCGACGTCCCTGAGCAGCGCGGGGGTCTCGTCGTGCGCCGAGTACCAGCCGACGCCGAACCCGTCGCCGTTGGTGGTCTCCACGCCCAGTTTGGAGTGCAGGCTCTGGTCGATCAGGGAGTGGGCCGGCCGGTAGAGGATGGTGTCGAGCAGCACCGGCGTTCCCCGGTACGCGAGCCATCGGCACATGCGTGATCACCTGGGTCCCTGCCGGGATTCACGGGCGTCGTCACGCACCCCGTCCGGCCCTCCCATTCTCGGCGCCCACCCCACGGGCCGCCACACCGACCACCGCACGCGGACCGCGGGCCGACGCGCCCGGGCCCGGCTGGCAGGCGGGCCCCGGGAGGCGTGAGCGGGCGGCAAAGACACGTCACGCGCCCGAAACGGCGAGGCAACGCGCCGCCGTCAGGATCGGCCCATGACGGAGCCGGACAGCACGCCCGCCGGCGCCGCCGGGCTGCCGGGAAGGGCCGGGCTGCCGGGAAGGACCGCCGGCCGACTCGGGACGGGGCCCGCCCGGGTGCGTCCGGACGGCCGTCGGCAGCGGAAGCAAGACGAGGAGGCCCACCGATGAACGACCCCGCCCTCGCCGGGCAGAGCCGCACACGGCTCGCCACCACCACGCCCGCCCCGACCGCACCCGCCCGCGCGGGCCGGAGCCGCGCCGGGCTCGCCACCGCGACCGCCGCCCCGAGCACGCCCACCCGCGCCGGGCAGAGCCGCGCCGGGCAGAGCCGCGCGGGGCTCGCCACCGCGACCGCCGCCCCGAGCACGCCCACCCGCGCCGGGCTCGCCACCGCCACGGCCGCCCCGAGCACGCCCCCGCCGACCGCACCCGCCCCCACTCTCGTCGCCGTCGGACACGGCAGCAGAGACCCCCGGGCGCGGGCCACGCTGAGCAGGCTGCTCGAACGGGTCCGCGAGCTGCGCCCCGGGCTCGACGTGCGCCTGGCCCACATCGAGCTGAACGCCCCGCTGCTCGACGACACGCTCGCGGCCGTCGCGGCCGAAGGCCGGGACGCCGTCCTCGTCCCCCTGCTCTTCGCCCCCGGGCACCACGTCACCCACGACCTGCCGGCGGCGGTCGCCGCCACACCCGCGCTCCGCGCCCGGGTCGCCGAGCCCCTCGGAGCGCACCCCCTGCTCGTCGAGGCGCTCGTCGGCCGGCTCGCCGAGGCCGGCTGGACGGCGCAGGACGGGACCGCGCGCGACACCGGCGTCGTCCTCGCCTCCGCCGGCTCCCGCGACCCCCGGTCCGGGGCCGAGACGCGCCGGATCGCCGCACTGCTCGGCGAGCGCCTCGGCGGCGTCCCCGTGGTCCCCGCGTACGCGTCCGCCGCCGCGCCCACCGTCCCCGAGGCCGTCCGGGCGCTGACCGCCCGGGGCCGGCACCGGGTCGCCGTCGCCTCCTGCTTCACCGCGCCCGGCCTCTTCGCCACCCGGGCCGCCGCCCACACCCCGTGGATCGCGGCCGACCCGCTCGGCGCCCACCCGGCCCTCGCCCGCCTCGTCCTGCACCGCTACGACCGCGCCCGCACGGCCCGCACCACCACCCCCGCGCGGGAACTCGCCGCCATCTGAGGCCTTCTGTCGGTCCCTCCGGTTACCTTCGAGGCATGGAAGGCATCGAGGACACCAAGGACAGCGCAGACCTCACGGACACCCCCGGCTACGACTCCGCCGCGACCGGCCGCTGGGCCGCGGAGCCCGACAAACGCCCCGGCCGCACCGCCTTCCAGCGCGACCGCGCCCGCGTGCTGCACTCCGCCGCGCTGCGCAGGCTCGCGGGCAAGACGCAGGTCGTCACGCCCGGCACCAGGAGCCACGCCTGGGACGCCAGCCCCCGCACCCGGCTCACCCACTCCCTGGAGTGCGCGCAGGTGGGCCGCGAGCTGGGCGCCGCGCTCGGCTGCGACCCCGACCTCGTCGAGGCCGCCTGCCTCTCCCACGACATGGGGCACCCGCCGTTCGGGCACAACGGCGAACAGGCACTCAACGACGTCGCCAAGGACTGCGGCGGCTTCGAGGGGAACGCCCAGTCGCTCCGCCTGCTCACCCGGATCGAGCCCAAGCGCTTCGTGAAGGACGCCGACGGGGAGCTCGTCAGCGTCGGGCTCAACCTCACCCGGGCCGCGCTCGACGCCGCCACCAAGTACCCGTGGGCGCGCGGCGGTCACCCCGAGGACCCCGGCTCGCCCAAGTTCGGCGTGTACGAGGACGACCTGCCCGTCTTCGAATGGATCCGGCAGGGCGCCCCCGCCCACCGCAAGTGCTTCGAGGCCCAGGTCATGGACTGGTCCGACGACGTGGCCTACTCGGTCCACGACTTCGAGGACGGCCTGCACGCCGGGCACATCGACCCCAACCTGCTCCTCGCCGAGCCCGAGCGCGCCGACGTCTTCGCCGTCGCCATCGGCCGCTACGTACCCGAGGACACCGACCCGCAGGAGCTCGCCGAGGCCCTCGACCGGCTCGTCGACCAGGAGTGGTGGCCGCACGGGTACGACGGCTCGGCCGTCGCCCAGGCCCGCCTCAAGGACGCCACCAGCCAGCTCATCGGCCGCTTCTGCCTCGCTGCCGAGGGCGCCACCCGGCAGAAGTGGGGCTCGGGCCGCCTCACCCGCTACGCCGCCGAACTCGTCGTGCCCCGCGAGGCGCGCAACGAGTGCGCGGTCCTCAAGGCCGTCGCCGACCGTTACGTGATGCAGCGCGCCGAGCAGGAGGCCCTCCGCGCCGACCAGCGGATCGTCGTCGCCGAGCTCGCCGATGCGCTCGTCGTCCGCGCCCCCGACGGGCTCGAAC
Organism: Streptomyces wedmorensis; assembly: GCF_000716445.1. GTDB lineage: Bacteria > Actinomycetota > Actinomycetes > Streptomycetales > Streptomycetaceae > Streptomyces > Streptomyces wedmorensis. Next base: position 8,126 of record NZ_JNWK01000094.1, on the reverse strand, counting down.
CCCAGTTCAGGGCCGCGTTCGACGCGGCCCGCGACGACCGCGCCCGCAAGCGCGTCATCGTCGACCAGATCGCCAACCTCACCGACGCCTCCGCCCGCGCCCTCCACGCCCGCCTCCGCCCCCACCACGCGTAGGGGGCGCCCGGCGGATCGGGCCGGACAGGCCCCACGTCCTCTTCCCTCACCCTCCTCGGTGCGGGACGCTCGCATGCGCGCCCCGAGCCGGAACGCCCGACGAACGCCCGGGGGCGTAGGTTGGAACCGGTCGCAAAGAGGAGGAAACGACGTGGTCGACGCAGATCAGACCTTTGTCATCGTCGGCGGGGGCCTGGCAGGGGCCAAGGCGGCGGAGACCCTGCGGGCCGAGGGCTTCAACGGCCGGGTGATCCTCATCGGCGACGAACGCGACCACCCCTACGAGCGGCCACCCCTCTCCAAGGGCTACCTCACCGGCGCCAAGGAGCGCGACAGCGTCTTCGTCCACGAGGCCGCCTGGTACGCGGCGAACGACGTCGAACTGCACCTCGGGCAGTCCGTCACCGCCGTCGACCGCGAGGACCGCACCGTGCGCCTCGGCGACGGCACGGTCATCCGCTACGACAAGCTGCTCCTCGCCACCGGCGCCGAGCCGCGCCGCCTCGACGTCCCCGGCACCGAGCTCGCCGGCGTCCACCACCTGCGCCGGCTCGCCCACGCCGACCGGCTCCGCCAGGTCCTCGCCGGCCTCGGCCGGGACAACGGCCACCTGGTGATCGCCGGCGGCGGCTGGATCGGCCTGGAGGTGGCCGCCGCGGCCCGCGGCTACGGCGCCGAGGTCACCGTCGTCGAGGCCGACCCCACCCCGCTCTTCCGCGTCCTCGGCCCCGAGCTCGGCCAGCTCTTCGCCGACCTGCACACCGACCACGGCGTCCGCTTCCACTTCGGCGCCCGGCTCACCGAGATCGTCGGCCAGGACGGCATGGTCCTCGCCGTCCGCACCGACGACGGCGAGGAGCACCCGGCGCACGCCGTGCTCGCCGCGATCGGCGCCGCACCCCGCACCGCCCTCGCCGAGAACTCCGGGCTGGCCCTCGTCGACCGCGCCGACGGCGGCGGCATCGCCGTCGACGAGTCCCTGCGGACCTCCGACCCCGACATCTACGCGGCCGGCGACGTGGCCGCCGCCCTCCACCCGCGCCTGCACACCCGGCTCCGCGTCGAGCACTGGGCCAACGCCCTCAACGGCGGGCCGGTCGCCGCCCGCGCCATGCTGGGCCGGCACGTCTCGTACGACCGCGTGCCCTACTTCTTCACCGACCAGTACGACCTGGGCATGGAGTACTCGGGCTGGGCGCCCCCCGGCTCGTACGACCAGGTGGTGGTCCGCGGCGACACGGGGAAGCGCGAGTTCATCGCCTTCTGGCTCAAGGAGGGCCGGGTCCTCGCCGGCATGAACGTGAATGTGTGGGACGTCACAGAGCCGATCCAGGACCTCATCCGCGCCCGTACGGCCGTGGATCCGGAGGCCCTCGCCGACCCCTCCGTACCCCTGGAGAGCCTGCTCTGATCACCCCCGCCCCCACGTAGACTTCATGCGTGGCAGGCAGGATCAACGATGACGACGTGAAGGCGGTACGGGACGCGGTCCCGATCGACGCCGTCGTGTCCGAATACCTCCAGCTGCGCAACGCGGGCGGCGGAAACCTCAAGGGTCTCTGCCCCTTCCACGACGAGAAGTCGCCCTCCTTCCAGGTCAGCCCCAGCAAGGGACTCTTCCACTGCTTCGGCTGCCAGGAGGGCGGCGACACCATCGCCTTCGTGATGAAGATCGACCACCTCTCCTTCTCGGAGACGGTCGAGCGCCTCGCCGCGAAGGCGGGCATCACCCTGCGGTACGAGGAAGGCGGCTACAACCCCGGCCACCAGCGGGGCGAGCGCATCCGCCTGATCGAGGCGCACAAGGTCGCCGCCCAGTTCTACGTCGACCAACTCGGCTCGCCCGAGGCCGAGATCGGCCGGAAGTTCCTCGCCGAGCGCGGCTTCGACCAGGCCGCCGCCGAGCACTTCGGCGTCGGCTACTCCCCGGCCGGCTGGGACCACCTCACCCGCTTCCTGCGCGGCAAGGGCTTCTCCGACAAGGAGTTGATCGTCTCCGGCCTCTCCCAGGACGGCCGGCGCGGCCCCATCGACCGCTTCCGCGGCCGCCTCATGTGGCCGATCAGGGACGTCGGCGGCGAGGTCGTCGGCTTCGGCGCGCGCAAGCTCCGCGACGACGACAACGGCCCCAAGTACCTCAACACGCCCGAGACGCCGATCTACAAGAAGTCCCAGGTGCTCTACGGCATCGACCTGGCCAAGAAGGACATCGCCAAGGTCAGCCGGGCCGTCGTCGTCGAGGGCTACACCGACGTCATGGCCTGCCACCTCGCCGGCGTCACCACCGCCATCGCCACCTGCGGCACCGCCTTCGGCGGCGACCACATCAAGATCCTCCGCCGCCTCCTCATGGACAACGGCTCGGCCCGCGTCATCTTCACCTTCGACGGCGACTCCGCCGGCCAGAAGGCCGCCCTGCGCGCCTTCGAGGACGACCAGAAGTTCGCCGCCGAGACGTACATCGCCATCGCCCCCGACGGCATGGACCCCTGCGAACTGCGGCTCGCCAAGGGCGACGCGGCCGTCGCCGAACTCGTCCAGCCCCGCACCCCGCTCTTCGAGTTCGCACTCCGCCAGATCGTGAAGCGCTACGACCTGGAGACCCCCGCCGGCCGCGCCGCCGCCCTCGACGAGGCCGCCCCCGTCGTCGCCCGCATCAAGAACATCGGCGCCCAGCACGAGGTCGCCGTCCAGCTCGCCGGCATGCTCGGCATCCTCGACACCCAGTTCGTCGTCAAGCGGGTCGCCCAGCTCGCCCGCTGGGCCCGCGACCGCGGCGGCAAGGGACCCGCGCAGCCCGCCCCGCAGCGCGGCTACGACACCCCGGCCCCGGCGGCCGCCTCCTCCGGGCCCGCGCTCAACCTGCGCAGCCCCGCCCACCGCACCGAGCGTGAACTCCTCAAGCTCGCCCTCCAGCGCCCCGAACTGGTCTCCCCGGCCTTCGACGCGTACGGCGTCGACGAGTTCACCGCCCCGCCGTACGCCGCCGTCCGCCAGTGCGTCCAGGACGCCGGCGGCGCCACCGGCGCCCCTTCCGACTACCTCGACGCCGTCCGCGAGGCCGCCCCCAACGACGGCGTCCGCTCCCTCGTCACCGAACTCGCCGTCGAGACGATCTTCGCCAAGAACGTCGACGAGGCCTACGCGGGCGATCAGCTCGTCACCGTCCGGCTCCGCGCCGTCGACCGCCGCATCCGCGACGTCCAGGGCACCCTGGCCCGGCTCGGCGCGCACGGCGACCCGGAGCAGCTCGCGGCCGTCCAGAACGAGCTGTGGGTACTCACCCAGTACGGGCAGTCCCTGCGGAACAACGGCGCCGGCGCACTCTGACCCTCGGTCACGGAGCGGACTCAAAAAGTCACCGCACGCCCCTCGTGGCGGCGATGTGTCGTACCCCACACTGGGTGACGGTGTCGTTCCGCCCCTCCTGGAGGTCGCCCGCCGTGCAGACCGAGATCCAGACCACCGAACCGGACGAGCAGGCCGAACTCCCCGAGATCCCGGTCCAGCGGCGCCGGACCGACCTCGGCGGCAACGGCCCCTCCTCCGACCTCTTCCGCCAGTACCTCCGCGAGATCGGCCGCATCCCGCTGCTCACCGCCGAGGAGGAGGTCGAACTCGCCCGCCGCGTCGAGGCCGGACTCTTCGCCGAGGAGAAGCTCGCCAACACCCCCGACCTCGAAACGCAGTTGGCGATCGACCTGGACCGGATCGTCGTCCTCGGCCGGATCGCCAAACGGAAGCTGATCGAGGCCAACCTGCGCCTCGTCGTCTCCGTCGCCAAACGGTACGTGGGCCGCGGCCTCACCATGCTCGACCTCGTCCAGGAGGGGAACCTCGGCCTCATCAGGGCCGTGGAGAAGTTCGACTACGCGCGCGGCTACAAGTTCTCCACGTACGCCACCTGGTGGATCCGCCAGGCCATGTCCCGGGCCCTGGCCGACCAGGCCCGGACCATCCGCGTCCCCGTCCACGTCGTCGAACTCATCAACCGGGTCATCCGCGTCCAGCGCCGCATGCTCCAGGAACGCGGCTACGAACCCACCGCCGAAGAGGTCGCCGCCCAGCTGGACCTGGCCCCCGAGCGGGTCGGCGAGGTCCTCCGCCTCGCCCAGGAACCGGTCTCCCTGCACGCCCCCGTCGGCGAGGAGGACGACGTCGCCCTCGGCGACCTCATCGAGGACGGCGACGCCGCCTCACCCGTCGAGTCCGCCGCCTTCCTGCTGCTCCGCCGCCACCTGGAGGACGTCCTCTCCACCCTCGGCGAGCGCGAACGCAAGGTCGTCCAGCTCCGCTACGGACTCGACGACGGCCGGCCCCGCACCCTGGAGGAGATAGGCCGCATCTTCGGCGTCACCCGCGAACGCATCCGCCAGATCGAGTCCAAGACCCTCACCAAACTCCGCGACCACGCCTACGCGGACCAACTGCGCGGCTACCTGGACTAGGACGGGCCCTTGTCGACGTCCAAGAGGGTCAGCGTCCACGGGCCCGCCGCGTAGTAGCGCAGCACCAGCGGACCCGCCTGGAGCGGAATCGACCGCCGCAGTTTCCCGTTGGCGGTCATCAGCAGATCGTCGTCCTTCGGCACGGTCGTGCGGCCCTCCACCCTGTACGTGTAGGCGCTGATGTATCCCCCGTCGATCTCCAGCGAGCCGTAGAAGTCGACCTGAAGGTCGGCCACCGGGCCGGTGTACAGGATCGGCTCGGGGCCGTAGCCGTGGAGGACCGTCTCGATGCGGCGGGCCGCCGCGACCGGCTTCACCCGCAGCACCCACCGGCCCGGGGCGACGATCCGGAGGCGCAGCGGACGGCCCTCCGGAGCCTCCAGGATCTTGCAGCCCCGGAAGTCGGGCAGCGCGTTGGCGAAGAGGAACTCCTCGTCCCTGTTCCACTTGGAGAGCGGATGGACGGAGACGTACCCCTCTCCCTCGTGCGCCATCTCGACGAGGACGGGACCCGGCGGGACCGAGGCGTCGACGGTGACCACCTGGTGGCCGTGGCCCTCGGCGGTGAAGGGCTCGAAGACCGGGCCGAACTCCCAGCCGTCGACCAGCTCGTACGGCCGCTCCGGCGGCGGGAAGCACCCCGGCAGGTACCCGCCGGGGGCAGGAGCCCCGCCCGGAACCTTCACCACACCGGTCAGCCGTACCGGCCGCGCGAGAGCCGGTACCCGCTCGTCCTCGGCGACCTCGACCCCGTACGCCGTGACGAGCCCGGCGAGTCCGGAGCCGTACCCCTCCGCGAGACCGTCGAACTTCCAGCCGCCCGCCTCCCGGTAGAAGACACCGAAGGCGACGGCGGGCACGTCGGGCGCTTCCACCGGCGCGTAGGAGAGGACGGGTGAGCCGTCCGGCGCGACCACGTCCAGCACCGGGGGGATCCCGAATCCGCCGTGTCGGCTCCAGCCGGCGACCACGATCCGCTCGACCTCGGACTCGACCCCGTTCAGATCGAGTTCGAAGCCCGAAGGGCCGGTCAGCACCGCCCCCGATGGGTGCGAGGACTGCTCCTCGAAGACCAGATCCGCGTCCCCGCGGACCCGGCCCGACCCGTCGAGGAGCAGCACCGCCGGCTCCGCCCCCGGTATGCGCGCCCGGAGGGCGACCGAAGGCACCCAGTACCCCGTGTTCTTCACCGTGTGACCCATGCCGCACATCATGCGGCATGGGTCACATGCCCGTTCAGTCGACCTCGGCGACCGCCTGCGCGAACTGCGCCGCGTACAGCCGGGCGTAGGCCCCTTCGGCCGCCAACAGCTGGGTGTGGGTGCCCTGTTCGACGATCGAGCCGTTCTCCATCACCAGGATGACGTCCGCGTCCCGGATCGTGGAGAGCCGGTGGGCGATCACGAACGAGGTGCGGCCGTGGGCGAGTCGGGCCATCGCCTTCTGGATGAGCACCTCGGTGCGGGTGTCGACGGAACTGGTGGCCTCGTCGAGGACGAGGATCACCGGGTCGGACAGGAACGCCCGGGCGATGGTGATCAGCTGCTTCTCGCCCGCGCTGACCCCCGCCCCGTCGTCGTCGATGACCGTGTCGTAGCCGTCGGGCAGGGTGCGGACGAAGCGGTCGGCGTGCGCGGCCCGCGCGGCCCTCTCGATCTCCTCGCGGGTCACCTCGCGCGTGGCGCCGTACGCGATGTTCTCCGCGATGGTGCCGCCGAAGAGCCAGGTGTCCTGGAGGACCATGCCGATGTCGGCCCGCAGTTCCTCGCGGGGCATCTTGGCGATGTCGACCCCGTCGAGGGTGATCCGGCCGCCCGTGACCTCGTAGAACCGCATGAGGAGGTTGACGAGGGTCGTCTTGCCGGCTCCGGTCGGGCCGACGATCGCGACCGTCTGGCCCGGCTCCACGGTGAGCGACAGGCCCTCGATGAGCGGCTTGTCGGCCTCGTAGCGGAAGGCGACGTCCTCCAGCGCGACCCTGCCCTTGACCTCCGCCGGACCGAGGTCCCGCGGCGCCTCGCTCTTCGGAGCGTCCGGCTCCTGCTCCTCGGCGTCGAGCAGCTCGAAGATCCGCTCGGCCGACGCGACGCCCGACTGGACCAGGTTCGCCATCGACGCGACCTGCGTCAGCGGCATCGAGAACTGGCGCGAGTACTGGATGAAGGCCTGCACGTCACCGATGGAGAGCGTGCCGCTCGCCACCTTCAGACCGCCGACGACGGCCACCAGGACGTAGTTTATGTTCGAGATGAAGACCATCACCGGCTGCATCACGCCGCTGTTGAACTGCGCCTTGAACCCGGCCTCGTACAGGGCCTCGTTCTGCTCGCGGAAGTCCTCCGCGGACTCCTCCTGCCGACCGAAGACCTTCACCAGGGCGTGCCCGGTGTACATCTCCTCCACGTGCGCGTTGAGCGCGCCCGTGGACTTCCACTGCTGGACGAAGTGCGGCTGCGAGCGCTTGCCGATCTTCGCCGCGACGAACACCGACACGGGCACCGTCACCAGCGCCACCAGGGCGAGCAGCGGCGAGATCCAGAGCATCATGCCGAGCACGCCGACGATGGTGAGCAGCGAGTTGATCAGCTGGCCCATCGACTGCTGGAGCGTCTGCGAGATGTTGTCGATGTCGTTCGTCGCCCGGGACAGCACCTCGCCGCGCTTCGCCTTGTCGAAGTACGAGAGGGGAAGCCGTGCCAGCTTCGTCTGGACGTCCTCCCGCATCCGGTAGACCGTCCGGTTGATCACCTTGATCGACATGCGGGTGGAGACCAGCATCAGCAGGCCCGCCGCCACGTACACCCCGAGGACCAGGAGCAGGACCTCGCCGACGGCGGAGAAGTCGATGCCCTGCCCCGGCGTGAAGTCGACCCCGGACAGCATGTCCGCCATGCCGGAGTCGCCGGAGTCGCGCAGCCGCGCGATCGCCTCCTCCTTGGTCCCGGTCTCGATCTGGTGCCCGATGACGCCCGCGAAGACGAGGTCGGTCGCCTTGCCGAGGATCTTCGGGCCCACCACCGAGGCCGCCACCGACAGCACGCCGGCGATCAGCATCACCCAGAGCGCGCCGCGCTCGGGCGCCAGCTGCCTCAGCAGCCGCTTGCCCGAGCCCTTGAAGTCCATCGACCGCTGGTCGGGGCCGCCACCGGCCATCATGCGTCCACCAGGACCGGCCATCAGGCTGCCTCCGCCTCGGTCCGGTCGGCGTCCCGGATGGTGGAGACGCGCTGGGCGACGATCACCACGGTCGAGTCCGCCGTCTCCCGGGCCAGCGCGGCCCGGAGCAGGGCGTCCGTCTCGTAGTCGAGCGCCGAGAACGAGTCGTCGAAGAGGTAGATCTCGGGCCGCTGCACCAGCGTCCGCGCGATGGCGAGCCGCTGCCGCTGTCCGCCGGAGACGTTGGTGCCGCCCTGGGCGATCGGGGCGTTCAGGCCCGCTTCGAGGCCGCGTACGAAGTCGGCGGCCTGGGCGACCTCCAGGGCGTGCCAGAGTTCCTCGTCGGTGGCGTCGGGCTTGCCGTAGCGGAGGTTGGTGGCGACGGTCC
>NZ_JNWK01000093.1 GCF_000716445.1 Streptomyces wedmorensis | reverse complement strand
ACCGATCGCCAGATCCGCACCCGCACCCAACCGGGACAACGCCGCCACCAACGCCGCGTGCACCACCATGAACGGCGTGCACCCCTCCTCCCGGGCGAGCGCCGGCCGGGCCCAGGACGCGGCGCTGCCAGGCCGCGTAGTCGGCGTATCGCACCGCGAGCGGCTCCAGCACCGAGCCCCCACCCGCCGCACGAGCGGCATAGGCCCGCTCCAGATCGGCGAAGAAGATCCCGTTCGACAGGCCGTCGGTCGCGATGTGGTGCAGGACGAGCGCCAACACCACTGACATGTCCGGGAGTTCGAAGGCCGTGGCGCGGAGGGGAGTCGCCGACGCCAGGTCGAAGGGGCGTCCCGCCTCTTCGGCGAGGCCGGCGTCGAGGCCGTCCGTTTCGGTCCGGCGGCGCTCGATCGTCAGCCGTGCCCGCTCCGGAGCCAGGACCCGCTGGAACGGCCAGCAGCCACAACCGCCGCTGCGCGTACGACACCGGCACCAGCTCGCCATCCCCCTCCCCCGGAACCAACGCCGGCAGAAGACCCGAACCCGCCGACTCACCACCCCGCTCGACGATCAGCTCCGCGAGCCCCGCCGGCGTCGGCCGCCCGAAGACGTCCCGGATCGTCAACCGCACACCCAGCACCTCGGCCACGCGGTTCGTCAGACGGGCCGCGAGCAGGGAGTGGCCGCCCAGGGCGAAGAAGCTGTCGTCGATGCCGATCGTGTCCGGGTCCGTGCCGAGGGTCAGCCCGTAGAGGGCGGTGAGGACTTCCTCGGTCTGGTTGCGCGGGGCGCGGCGGGCGGTCAGGAGGGCGGCGGGAGCGGGCAGGGCGCGCTTGTCGATCTTGCCGTTGGGGGTGACGGGGAGACGTTCGAGGACGGTGACGTAGGTGGGGACGAGGTGCTCGGGGAGCCGTTCGGCGACGTGCCCGCGGATGTCCTCCGGGGCGGGGGCGTCCTCGCCTTCGGTCACGAGGTAGGCGGCCAGGCGCTGTTCGTGGACGGTGACCACGGCCTGGGTGACCCGCGGGTGGGTCAGGAGGGCGGCCTCGGTCTCGCCGGGCTCGATCCGGAAGCCCCGGATCTTGATCTGGTCGTCGGCCCGGCCCTCGTAGACGATCCGCCCGTCGGCGTCGAAGCGGGCGAGGTCGCCGGTGCGGTAGAGACGGCCGCCCGGGGTGGTGCCGATCGGGTCCGGGACGAAGCGGGCGGCGGTGAGGTCGGGCCGGCCGAGGTAGCCGTGGGCCAGGCCGTCGCCCGCGACGTACAGCTCGCCCGTGACGCCCGGCGGGCAGAGGTCGAGGCGGGCGTCGAGGACGTAGGCGGGCTTGTTGACGAGGGGGGTGCCGACGGGGATCGCCGGGTGCGGGTGCTCGCCGGGCTCGACCGCGTGGGTCGTGGCGAAGATCATGACCTCGGCGGGGCCGTATCCGTTCAGGACGGTGATGCCGGGCTTGAGCCGCTGGAGCTTGTGGACATGGGCCGGGGACGCGGCCTCGCCGACGGTGAAGGCGGTGGTGACGGTCTCGAACGCCTCGGGGTGCTCGTCGGTGAGGTAGTTGAAGAGCGTCGCGGAGAGCAGGAGCGTGGTGACGCCGTGGCGGCGGGACAGCTCGGTGACGAGGGCCGGTTCGGGCTTCTGGCCGGGCTGGAGCACGGCGGAGCCGCCGTGCAGGAGCGGGCCCCAGAATTCCAGGCTGAAGGCGTCCCAGGAGATCGGCGAGCACTGGAGGTAGACCTCGTCGGGGCCGGTGGGGAGGTAGGGCTGGCCGATGAGGGTGGCGACGAGGTTCCGGTGCGAGGACAGGATGGCCTTGGGGCGGCCGGTCGAACCCGAGGTGAACATGAGGCAGGCGGGGTCGTCGGGGCTGATCGGCACGCCGAGGTCGTCGGCGACGGCGTCCGGTCCGGGGCGCCGTCCGGCGTGGGTGACCGTCCAGGGGCCGTCTGCTCGGGCGGCGAGGGCCGGGGTGGTGACGAGGTGGGTGATGCCCGCGTCGACGGCGGCCGAACGGAGCCGTTCCTCAGGGAAGTCGGGATCGAGGAGGACGTGGCCCGCGCCGGTCTTGAGGACGGCGAGGAGGGCGGTGGCGAACGGGATGCCACGCTCCAGCAGGATGCCGGCCATGGCGCCGCGCCCGAGGCCGCCGTCGCGCAGCGCGCGGGCGAGGTGGTTGGCGGAGGCGTTGAGTTCGGCGTACGTGACGGTTCCGGCGGCGTCGATCAGGGCGGGGCGGTCGGCGTGGAGCCGCACCTGCTCCTCGAAGCGGGCGACGAGCGTGGTCTCCACCGGCGGTGCGACAGGGCCGGCCCAGGCGCCGGTGAGGAGGGCTCGCTCGTCGTCTCCGAGGAGCGCGAGGTCGGCCACGGTGGCGCTCTGGTGTGCCTCCCCGTCCTCCGCCAGGAACCGGGTGACGAAGGAGGTGAAGCGGTCCTGGTGGGCGGCGACGAGGGCCGGGTCGACGTCCTGGACCGGGGTGTCGAAGTCGATGCGGAGGCCGTGGGCGGGGCCGAGGTCGAGGACGGCGACGCTGAGGTCGTCGACGGGGCCGTTGCTGACGTTGTGGTTGACGGTCGGGTGGCCGTCGACGGTCAGTTCGGCGTGGAAGCCCATGATGTTGAGGACCGGTGTGGCGAGGCGGCGGGTGCCGTCGATGACACCGGCCTCGCGGCTCAGGTCCTCGTACCGGGTCCGCTGGTGGCGCAGGCCGTGCTTCACCTCGGCGGACACGGTGCGCACCAGGTCGGCGAGGCGGTCCTCCGGCCGGACCTTCAGGCGCAGCGGCACGACGTTCGACGTCATGCCGGGGGTGCTGCGGGCGGCGCGGGTGGTCCGGCCGGTGACGGGCAGGGCGATCATCAGCTCCTGGCGGCCGGTGACGCGCTGGAGGTAGGCGGCGAAGAGCGCCACGAGCAGCACGGACCAGGAGACGCGGGCGGCGCGGGCGGCGGTGCGCAGGCGTTCGGCGTCGGCCGGGGAGACGGGGACGCTGCGGCGGGCGAAGGGCAGTCCGCCGTGTGCGGACGGTGCCCTGTCACGGCCGCGGACGAGGCCGGCGGGCGCGTCGGGAGCGTCGGCCAGGTGGGCGCGCCAGGCCGCCAGGTCGGCGGCGGCTTCATCGGAGGCGCGGTAGGCGGCGTCCTCGGCGAGCAGGTCGACGAGGGTGCCGAACGGGGTGTCGCCCCACGGCTCGCCCGCGACGGCGCGCTCGTACAGTTCGACGAGCCGGGCCAGGGCCATGGAGACGCCGACGCCGTCGACGACCAGGTGGTGGAAGCCGTAGAAGTAGAAGAAACGGTCCTCCGCGAGTTTGATCAGCGCGCACCTGACCGGGGCCTCGCCGGTGAGGTCGAAGGGCGTGCCGATCAGCGCGTCGATCAGGTCCCAGGCCGCGCCTTCGGGGTCGGCGGCCCCGCTGAGGTCGGTGAGGGCCAGCGTGCGTTCCCCGGCGTCGGCGTCGACGAGCTGCCAGACCTGCTCGCCGTCGTCCTCGAAACCCCGCACCCGGAGGAAGTCGGCCTCGTCGACCAGGCGCCGCCAGGCGGCCGCCATCAGTTCCGGGTCGACAGGACCCTGGATCTCCCGGCATTCGCCGACGTTGTACTTGATGCCGGTGGGGTCGAGGAGGTGGGCCGTCCAGATGTCCCGCTGGGCTACCGAGAGCGGCAACCGGACGGCGGCCGGTGCGGAGGCGACGGGCTTGTCGAACGACATGGAGGCTCCTGGTGGGTGACCGGGGTCGGTGGTCGGGTCGACGGCCGGGAACGGGGGAACGGCAGGGACGCTCTGCGGTCGGCCGCCGCGTTCGGCGGCCGGGCAGTGGCCATACAACCCGTGCGCGGGCCCCACGAGCGGCAGTTGATCCGGCGGTACGGCAGCGGATCGGCGGCGCTGCGGCAGTCAGGCGGCAGGGGCGGGGGCAACGGCGGCAGGGGCCTCCGCCGCCGTGGCGCCGGTCCCGTCGGCAGGGGCCAGGGCCGCGCGGACGACGCACGGCACCCGGAAGCCGGAGCGGCCGTGGTCGGTGCTGGGGCGGATGACACCGCCGATGAGCAGGGCACGGACCATGCGGCCGCCGTCCGGGAGGGACCTGCCGGTGAGCCGGACGACGTCGTCGAGCCCGAAGTCCGGGGCGGGGGTGTCCTGGGCGGCGCAGAGGGCCGTGAGGAGGTCCCGCTGCTCCGGCGGGAGGGCGCTGAGGGTGCGGGCGACGCGGTCGCGGAGGCGGGAGCCGCTGTGCCCGTCGGCGAGGTGGTCGAGGACGGCGGCGGGGTCGGTCTCGACGATGCCGCGCAGGGTGGGCAGGTCGCAGACGCTGAGCCAGGAGGCCGCGGCGGCGAGCGCGAGGGGGTGCCCGTCGAGGCGGTGGGCGATCCAGGCGGCGTGGGCCACCGTCTGCTCGTCGGGGAGCAGTTCGGGCCGTACGCGGCGGAGTCGGGCGAGCAGGAAGCGTACGGCGGGGGCGTCGGCACCGGCGCCGGGGTCGGCGGGGTTCGCCGGGAGGGGGGCGTCCAGTGGGGCGAGGAGGAAGAGGCGTTCGCCGGGGACGTTCCAGGGGGTGTCGGCGGTGAGGAGGAGGCGCAGGCCCGGGAGTTCCCGGCGGAGCCGGGTGAGGCGGGCGAAGTCGAGCCGGGCGGTGTCGACGCCGTCCAGGACCAGCAGCGCCTCCCGGTCGCCGAGGGCGGCGGCGAGGGCGACGGGCGGCAGCTCGTCGGAGGCGGAGCCGGCCAGGGCCGTGAGGGTGGGAGCGGGGGCGGCGGCGCCGGGTCTGCGTCCGTGTGTGGGGGCGGTCGGGGCTGTGCCCGCGCCCTGGAGATAGGCGGAGCAGTCGGCGACGAGGTCGGCGAGCGGGTCTTCGTCGGCTGCCGGGAGGCAGTCGGTGACGGCGTCGGGGGCGGTGTGCCAGAGGACGGGGAAGCCGCTCTCGTACAGGCGGGCGGCGGCCTCCAGGGCGAGACGGGTCTTGCCGACGCCGCTCAGGCCCACGACGGTGACGAGCCGCTCGGCACCGGAGCGCAGCTCCTCGGCGAGGATCGCGGCCTCGGCCTCCCGGCCGATCAGCGGGTGCAGCGGAACGGGCGGGGCGCAGCGCTCCGGAAGGAGGTGCCGGCCGACGCCGCCCTGATGGCCCCGGGAGACGGACTCCTCAAGGGCGGTGCGGGCCCGTGGACCGAGGCGAAGCCCGTCGGCTATCAGCCGGATCGTGTCGGCGCGGGGCCGCAGGGCCTTCCCCTTCTCCAGATCGCGGATGGCGCGGACGCTGATGGTGGAGAGATCCGCCAGTTCGCGCTGGGTGAGGCCGATGCGGAGGCGGTGTCCGCGGATGAGGGTGCCCAGAGCGGCGGTGGCCGTGTGCGTACCCTCGGGGGAGAGACCGGTAGTCATGGAGAGCTCCCGCTGGTCATATGGGGGCGAGACTGCCGGGAAGCGGCCTGGTCAGGGCTGCTTCCGGCCGTGTCTCACCGGCTGCTGGGAACCATCCTCCGAATCCGCCTATCCGGGGGGCATCTCGCTGCTAACCGGCGCGGGGGGCGGGGCGGGCGTCCGGGAGGCGCCCGTGATAGCGCGGCGGGGCCGAGGATAGGGGCGCCGGGGCCCGCGATAGGGGTTGCGGTCCGGTGATAGCGGGGTGATAAGGCTGCGGTCGGTGCGGTGAATCCGCTCGTTCCTAAGTTGGTGGTCACAAGGAAACGCCAGCCCCGATCGAGATGGAGAGACCGATGTCGAAGACCGCCGCCGCCACCCGTACCGCCCTCCGCGCCGCCGTCACCGCCACGCTGATCGTCCTGGTGACGGGCGCCGGCCTGCAGACCAGCTGGGCCGACGAGCCGGTCCCGGCGACGGGTACCCCGGGCACCTCCGCCACGTCGAGCACCGCCGGCACCACCCCCGAGGTCTGCGACCCGACCGGCACGGGCACCACGGGCACGGGCACCACGGGCACGGGCACCACCGGCACGGGCACCACCGGCACCCCCACCTGCACCGAGAACAACCCCTGGGACTGACCCCGTACGAAGGGGGCGTCGCCCCTCAGCAGGCGCCGAGCAGTCGCTCCGCCTCCGTGAGTTCCCGGGCCATACGACGGTCCCGGAAGACCTCGACCGCCGGAGTGAGCAGCTCCCGTGAGCGTCCCGGCTCCGTCGTAAGGAGCCGTGCGAGGTCCAGGCGCGCGAGCGCGCCCCCGCTAAAATCCATGATCTGCTCCCGCGCCGACACGGCGCGGTCGAAGAAGTCCCGGGCCCGGTCCGGTCGTCCCATGACCGTGAAGGCGTGGCCGAGGTCCCGCAGCAGGTGCCCTTCCCCGATGGCGTCGCCGGAGTCCCGGCAGAGTTCCAGCACTTCGGTGAAGGTGAGGACCGCCAGGTCGCTCCGGCCCTGTTCGAGGAGGAGCTGGCCCACGCGCCGCAGGGTCCGCGCCCGGCCTCCGGTGTAGCCGATGCCCTCGTAGATGTCGAGCGCCTCGTCGAGCTGTCGCTGTGCGGTGTCGATCTCGCCCTGGCGCATGCGGATGTGGGCGCTCTGGGTGAGGACGATCGCGCGGCCGACCACATCGCCGGCGCGGTCGAAGTCGGCGAGGGAGCGCCCGTAGAGCTCCAGTGCGGTGGCGTCGTCGCCGCCGGTGCGCGCGATGAGCGCCATGTCGCGGCGGCACAGGGCCTCGCCCATGGGTTCGTCCAGTGCCTGGAAGACGTCGAGGGCCGAGTGCAGGGCCTGGCGGGCGGTGTCGTACTGGTTGCGGCTCATGTAGAGCGAACCGAGCGAGGCGCGGATCGCTGCGGTGCCCCGCAGGTTCCCGGCCTTGCGGACGGCGGCGAGGGCGATGCCGTGGGTCTTCTCCCAGAGGTCGTAGTGGCCGCGCACCTCGAAGAGGGTGACGAGTGAGGTGGCGAGGTCCCAGCTGAGGTCGTGGAGGCCCTCTTCGGCGGCGTGCTCGACCATGCCGACCAGGGCGCCCTGCTCGGCGTCGAGCCAGGCGAGCGGGTCGGCGAGCGCCTCGTCGGTGTAGGCGGCCGGGGGTTCCCAGCGGGGCGCGTCGCCGTGCAGGACGGTGAAGTCGCCCCCGTACACCTTGCGGTGGGCCTGCTGCGCGAGGTGCATCCAGCCGCCGGCCATGCGGGCGAAGGCGGCCTTCCGCTCCTCGGGCGGGTGCTGGACGGCGAGCTGCTCGCGGGCGTAGACGCGGATGATCTCGTGGAAGCGGTAGCGGAACCCTCCGGTCTCCATTCCTGCGACGTCGAGCATCTGCACGTCGACGAGGGGTTCGAGGAGGTCCGAGGGGAAGGGCCGGTGGTCGTCGAGGAGGGCGCCGGCGAGCCAGCTCGGCAGGGTGGGCGCCTGGGCCATGCTCAGGAGCCGCAGCAGGCCCCGGTCGCCGGGTGCGAGTCCCTCGTAGGTGAGGGAGAGGCTGGCGCGCATGGTCATCTCGCCGTGGGCGAGTTCGTCGAGCCGGTGCCGTTCGTTGGCGAGCCGGTGGACCATGGACGCGAGGGTCCAGTGGGGTCGGGCGGCGAGGCGGGCGGCGACGATGCGCAGGGCGAGCGGGAGACGCCCGACGGTGCGGACGAGGGCTTCGGCGGCGACGGCCTCGCCGGTGACGCGGTCCTCGCCGATGATGCGGGAGAGCAGTTCGAGCGCGCGGTCCTCGTCGAGCACGTCGAGCTCGACGCGGTGGGCGCCGGGCAGCGCGGTGAGGCGGGCGCGGCTGGTGACGAGGACGGCGCAGCCCCGGCTGCCGGGGAGCAGCGGGAGGACCTGGCCCTCTCCGGCGGCGTCGTCGAGGACGACGAGGACGCGGCGGGCGGCGAGCCTGGTGCGGTACATCTCGGCGCGCTCGTCGAGGGATTCGGGGATGAGCTGGCCTGGGATGCCGAGGGCACGCAGGAAGCGCCCGAGGACCTCGACGGGGGTGGCGGGGGCGCCGGTGGTGCCGCGCAGGTCGCAGTAGAGCTGTCCGTCGGGGAATCCGGTCTCGGCGAGGGCGTGGGCGACGTGCACGGCGAGGGTGGACTTGCCGGTGCCGGGCTTGCCGGTGATCGCGGCGAGCGGGACGGTGCCGCGTCCGTCGCCGCCGGCGAGTGCCTTCTCCAGGGCGGCGAGGCGCTGACCGTCGGCGACGAAGTCGGCGATGTCGGCGGGCAGCTGGTGGGGGACGGTGTCCTGGCGAAGCGTTTCTTCAGCAGGTGTCGCGGGGATCTCGACCGATGCCGGAGTCTGCTCCGCACGTGCCTCGCGGGCCGGTTCGACGGATCTCGCGGCGGGCACGGCAGGAAGCGCGGCGGCGTTCGGCGGCGGGAGTTCACCCGCGAGGATGGCGGCTTCGAGGTCGCGGAGTTCGCGGCTGGGTTCGAGTCCGAGCTCCTCGGCGAGGTAGCGGCGGGCGGTACGGAAGGCTTCGAGGGCCTCGGCCTGGCGTCCGGACCAGTAGAGGGCCTGGATGAGCTGCCCGTGCAGCTTCTCGCGGAGCGGGTGTTCGTGGGTGAGGCGCTGGAGTTCGCCCACGAGCCGGTCGTGGCGGCCGAGTTCGAGCTCGATGCGGATGCGGAACTCGACGGCGGCGAGGCGTTCCTCGTTGAGCTGGCGCGCCTTGTTGGCGAGCGGGCCGCTGTCGAGTCCGGTGAGGCATTCGCCCTGCCAGAGGGTGACGGCGGACCTGAGCAGGCCGACGGCCTCCTCCGCGTCACCGCTCTCGCGCAGCGCGCGGGCGCGCTGGACGAGGCTGGTGAAGAGGGCGGCGTCGACGTTCCCCGCGTCGGTGTGCAGCACGTAGCCCGGGGGCCGGGTCGCCAACGTGGCCTCGCCCTCGGCACCGGCGAGCAGCTTGCGCAGCCGGGACACGCAGATCTGCACCTGCGTACGGGCGGTCTCCGGAGGATTGTCCTCCCAGATCAGGTCCACGAGCTGACTCGTGCTCACCACCCGGTTGCTCTCCAGGAGCAGCGCGGCGAGGATCACCTCCTGCCGGCCCGGCGGAACGCGCAGCGGCCCGCCGGCTCCCTGGACCTGGAGCGGCCCCAGCACCCGGAAGGTCAGGCGCGGCCCGCCCTTGACGTCCTCGTCCGCTAACCCACCGGCGGCAGCAGCCACTGATCCCCCACCCAACAAGAAGAGTCGACACGCCAGGACCGGACCGGACTTCACGCCGGGATGTCAGGCTCAAGTGAGGACAGTCTCCACATCTCTTCCCGCCCTGTCCATGCCGTGAAGATCCCGGTCGGGGATAGGGAGGCGATAACGCCGAGTTGGGGAGGCGCCGCAGAATCCTGGAGCGAGAGCGAAAGGGGTTGGCACCGTTGAACAGCCAAGACGACACGAGGACCGGGTGGACCGACGGAACGGGTGCGGTGGATCTGGTGACCGCCGCGGGCATCGACCACATCCGGCTGGTCTACGACTACCTCGACGCCGGCGATCTGGACGGCTGTGCCTCCCTGCTGCACGACGCCGTGATCTTCGAACTGCCGGGCCAGCCGCCCGCCCGGGGCCGCAGCGAGGCGGTGCGCGCACACGTGCGGCACGTACTCCCCGCGGCCCGTCACGAGGTCGAGCACCTCCTCGCCCGCGACCGTACGGTGATCGCCACGGGCCGCCGCGTCCCCGCACCGACGACCGCCGCGCCGGACACCGCCGACCACCGCTTCGTCGACGTGTTCACCATCGCCCCGGACGGCATGGTCCGCACCTGCGTGCGCTACTACCACGCCACTCCCTGACCGAGGCACCGGACTCCCCCGCACACGACAGGCCTCGCGCAGGAGTTCGCCATGACAGGAAGCAGCTCCGTCGAGCACTACGATCTCGGCTCCTCGGGAAGACCGTGCGGACGGCGGCCGGAAGACACGCGCGGGACGGGAAGTCGAGAAAGAGAAGGAGTCTTGCTGGGAAGCCGGAGCCACGCCCGCGTGGACGAGGGAGCAGTTCGGCCCGCGCGTCCCAGGGCACGCCGCTGCCGCGGACCGCTCCGGCGCTGCCGAGCTCGCGCATCAGGCGTTCGATCGCGCAACGGGCCACACCGTGGCCTTGCCGGTTCGGCTCGGTCCGCACGTGGACTGTTCTGCCACTTCTTGGATCTTCGTTGATTCGTGTTGAGTGAGCGTGCCGGCGTCGGCAGGGTGAACGCCATGACCTTGGAATCCACCTTTGCGAACACTCGGAACTGGGCACGCCACCCCGCCGCCCTCACCCTCGACGGCGAGGTCCTGACCGTGGAGGCGGGCGCGGAAAGTGACATCTTCGCCAACCCTCTGAACGGCGAGGTCCGCGACGACGCGGCTCGCGCCCTGCTGGACGCGCCGCCGGGCGATTGGCAATTCTCGGCCCGGGTCCGCGTGGACTTCCGAGCGCCGTGGGACGCGGGCGCCCTGATGGTCTGGGCAGCGCCGGACCAATGGGCCAAACTCAACTTCGAACGGTCACCCGACGGCCGGCCCACGCTGTACTCCGTCGTCACGCAGGGCCTTTCGGACGACGCGGTGGGGTGGCCCGTGGACCACAGTGCGGCATGGCTGCGAATCAGCCGCGTCGACGGCGCTTTCGCCTTCCACGCATCGATCGACGGCCGCTCCTGGCGTTTGGCACGCCAGTTCGGATTGCAAGGTGTGTCCGACGTTCGCATCGGGATCGAGGTCCAGTCGCCCGTGGGAGAGGGCTGCGGCGTCAGCTTCGATCACATGGCACTCGTACCGTCGCGGCTGGCCGACCTCTTCGACGGGAGCTGATCACCGACCGACGACCCGGAAGCGGAAGCCACCCGGCGGCGCCTCGGTCGCCGTACTCCACGCGGGCGCATCCGGGAAACGCACCCCATGGCCGCGCTGCCGGACCTCGACGCGATGGACTGGCGGCCGGCCGCCGCCGCCATGGCCGGGAGCATGCACGCGATGCTCACCCGGCACCCGTGGCTCGGGCAGGCCATCGGCAGCCACCTGATGTACGGCCCCGGCAAGTCACGGCACGACGACCACAGCCTCGCCCTGTACGAGAAGGCCGGCTTCACGCCCGCCGACGCCGACCGGGCCGCGGCCACCGTCTTCGTCCACGTGCTCGGCAGCGCGCTCGGCGGCGCGGTCCAGGTCACGCTGACCCGGCGCCTGGGCAAAGGCGGGGACCCGGAGAAGGAGCTCGCCGCCACCATGGCGGCGGCCGCCGAGGTCGCCATGGCCTTCCCCAGGCTCCGCGAACGCCTGGACGACTCCGCCGCGACCGGGTACGGCGCGGCCCCCGACCGCACCTTCGAGTTCGGCCTGGACGCGATCCTCGACGGCTTCGAGGCACAGCTGACGAAGACGACCTGACGAGACACCCCCTGCTCCCGCAGTGCGAGGAGCAGGGGATACCGGAGCGGTGAAAGGTTCAGGCGTCGACGGATGTCGGGCCGAGGGCGGCCGGGTCGAAGCCGGCCTCGGTGAGGACGTCGGCGGCGACTCCGCGGCCGACCCGGGCGAGGCCGATCAGCAGGTCGTCGCAGCCGATGCGGTCGGAGCCGTTCTGCCGGGACCGCGCCTCCGCGATGTCGATGGCCTTGCGGGAGTAGGGAGTCCAGGCGATCCGTTCGACTGCCTGGGATGCCCCCATGCTCAGCCGGCTTCCGACGGATCGGTGGACGGTGTCCGGTGAGACGCCGGCGGCCCGCAGGAGGCGGCTGGCGCCGTTGTCCTCCGCGGTCAGCCCCCAGAGCAGGTGCTCGGTGCCGATGTAGTTGTTGCGGTGGTGCACCGCCGCCTGCTTGACGTGCACCATCGCCCGGCGGAGGTCGTCGGTCATGACCTCGGGGCTGTAGCGCTTGCGCGGGGCGTGGAAACGCTGCTGGACCGCTTGCCGGGTCACGCCCAGGGCGGTGCCGATGTCGGTCCATGAGTTGCCGTGCATCCGGCAGTGTTCGACATAGTCCTCGACCAAGTCGTCTGCCAGTGACTGGAGTTGGCCTGCGAGCTGGGCGGCGACGGTGAGCAGCGCGAGCCCGTCGGGCTGTTCCTGTCCGCCGGGGCGGTGTGCGGTGTCGTACTTCCGGTCGACTTCCGCGATGAGATCGTCCAAGTCCGGGAGAGCCATGAGGCAAGTACGCCTTGACACTTCACAACTGTCAAGATCTACTTGCCTCTTACGTTCGTGTCCGTGACCAGAGCAGGAAACGACTTGGCGGCGGTGACGACCACCGCGGACACCCCCGTGAGCAGCGCGCCCAGGCCGTTGAGCAGGACCGTGCCCCATTGCCGGCGTGCCCGCCGATGCGGGACCATGCCGGTCTGGGCGATGGTGAAGCCAACGAAGAGGCCGATCGCGAAGAGCGGGACGAGGGTGTCGGTGTCGCCGCCGGAGAAGACGAGCAGGGCGGCGGAGACGAGCAGGGCGGCGACGACGGCGAGCCACACCACTCCGTGCCGGTGCGCCTGACGGTCGGCCTTGAGCCCGAAGACGTGCGGCACGCAGTTGTCACGTGCCACAGCTTCAGCAGGACGGGCAGGCCCCCGAAGGACGTGTTCGCCGACGACGCAAGGAACGTACCGGCTTGCCAGCATCGCCCTGTTTACGTAAACATACACATGCTGGCGACTTCCAGGCCCGCATCGCACCCTTCTACACAGGAGCCGCACACCCGATGCCCGTTCTCCAGACAGACAAGGCCGGTTTCCTGCTCGACGGCCATCCCTTCCGCATCCTGTCCGGCGGGCTCCACTACTTCCGGGTCCATCCGGACCAGTGGGCGGACCGGCTGCGCAAGGCCCGGCTCATGGGCCTCAACACCGTCGAGACCTACGTGCCGTGGAACCTGCACCAACCGCGCCCCGGCCAGTGGCGCATGGACGGCGGCCTGGACCTGCCCCGGTTCCTCGACCTCGCCGCCGCCGAGGGCCTGCACGTCCTGCTGCGGCCCGGCCCGTACATCTGCGCCGAGTGGGAGGGCGGCGGCCTGCCGTCCTGGCTGCTGGCCGAGCCCGACATCGCCCTGCGCACCCGCGACCCCCGCTTCCTCGCGGCCGTCGACGACTACTTCGAGCGGCTCCTCACCCCGCTGCGGCCGTACCTCGCCTCACAGGGCGGCCCGATCCTGGCCGTGCAGGTGGAGAACGAGTACGGGGCCTACGGCGACGACACCGCCTACATGGAGTGCATCGCCGACTCACTGCGCCGCTGCGGGATCGACGTCCCGCTGTTCACCTGCGACCAGCCGGTCGACCTGGAGCGCGGCGCCCTGCCCGGCGTGCTCGCCACGGCGAACTTCGGCAGCCGTTCGGCCCACCACCTGGCCGACCTGCGTGCCCAGCGCCCCGAGGGGCCGCTGATGACGAGCGAGTTCTGGATCGGCTGGTTCGACCGCTGGGGCGCGCGCCACGTCGTCCGCGACCCGGAGGAGGCCGCCCAGGAGCTGGACGAGCTCCTCGCCACCGGCGCATCGGTGAACTTCTACATGTTCCACGGCGGCACCAACTTCGGCTTCACCAACGGCGCCAACGACAAGCACACCTACCGGCCCACCATCACCTCCTACGACTACGACTCCCCGCTCGACGAGGCCGGCGACCCGACCGCGAAGTACACCGCCTTCCGGGACGTCATCGCCAAGTACGCGCCTGTTCCCGCCGAGCCGGTGCCGGCGCCAGGTCCCAAGCTGGCCGCCCCGGCCGTCGCGCTGACCGAGAGCGCCGGGCTGCTGCCGAGCGCCCCCGCGCTCGCACCGGCGGTGGAGTCCCGTCGCCCGCTCACCATGGAGGAGCTGGAGCAGGACTTCGGCTTCGTCCTGTACGAGACCACCCTGCCCCTCCAGGGCCCGGCGCTCCTGGAGGTCGAGCAGGTCCGCGACCGCGCCCAGGTGTTCGTCGACGGACAGCCCGTGGGCGTCCTGGAGCGCGAGAACCACGAGCATGCGATCGCCTTCACCGTCCCCCGGGCCGGCGCCGCGCTCACGATCCTCGTCGAGAACCAGGGCCGGGTGAACTACGGCGAGGGCATCCACGACCGGAAGGGGCTGCTGGGTCAGGTACTCCTCGACGGCGCCGAGCCCGCGCGCTGGACTCAGCGCGCACTCCCCCTGGCCGATCTGGACGGCATACCGTTCGCGGCCACGACCACGAGCCCCGTCGGTCCGGTCTTCCACCGGGGAACCTTCGAGGTGACCGACCCCGCCGACACCTTCCTGCACCTCGACGGCTGGACCAAGGGAAACGCCTGGGTCAACGGCTTCGCACTCGGCCGCTACTGGTCCCGGGGCCCGCAGAGCTCGCTGTACGTCCCCGCCCCCGTCCTGCGCGAGGGAACGAACGAGATCGTCGTCCTCGAGCTCCACGCGGGCCCCCGGTCCCGCACGGTGAGCCTGCGCGAGGCGGCCGATCTCGGGCCCACCGAGGAGTAACCAGCGGCCCGAAGCGCCGGGCTCGGATTCCCCCGCCCCGAGCCCGGCGTTCCGACCCTCAAGCGCTCCGGATCCGGAGCGGCCGGCCCCGAACCCGGAGCCCCGCGCCCGGCCCCGCCGAGCGCGGACGTCAGAAGGCCGGGCACCGACCCCGCGGTCGGTGCCCGGCCTTCTGCGCGTCGTCAGCCGAGCCGGAGCTGCTGGTTCGTGCCGCCGTTGCAGGCGTACTGGCGGACGGCCACCCCGTCCGCGGTCGTACCGCCCTCGATGTCCAGGCACTTGCCGCTGTGCCGGGCCATCAGCGTGATGCGGCTCGCGTCGACGGTGTGCGCGGCCCACTCCTGGTTGCGGCCGCCGTTGCAGCCGTACTGGAGGACCTGGGCGCCGTCGGCCGTCGAGCCGCCGCTCACGTCCAGGCACTTGCCACTGTGCCGGGCGACGATGTTCACGTAACCGGTGGAGGCGGGGCGCAGGGACCACTGCTGGTTGGTGCCGCCGTTGCAGCCGTACTGGAACACCTCGGCGCCGTCGGCGGTCGAGACGCCCGCCACGTCGAGGCACTTGCCGCTGTGCTGGAAGGCCGGGGCCTGCCAGACGTCGGCGGCCGTGGGGCGGAAGGTCCAGGACTGGTTGGCTCCGGCGGTCGGCCGGTAGACCCCGACGGGGGCGCCGTCGGCCGTCGGCTCGCCTGACACATCGAGGAGTTGTCCGGTGGCGCTGTTGACCAGGGTGGTGTGGCCGTCACCGGCGGTCGAGCGCATCCACTGCTGCTCCGCGCCGGCGCCGGGGGTGGCGAAGCCGAGCGCGCCCGCCGTGACCGAGAGCGCCTTGCCCGTCTTGGCGCTGGTCACGTGATAGCCGGCGGTGCTGCTCCAGTCGGTCGCGGAGGTCTTGGTGAACGTCCACTGCTGGGCGGGGTCGGCGGCGTTCGGGGTCCGCTGCACCAGGGTGTCCTTGCCGGCCACGGTGGTGACGGCGAGAGCCTTGCCGCTGTTGTCGTTCAGGATCTGCCGGGCCGCACCGGCGGGGGTGCCGGTGGCGCCGGCGTTCACGCCGGTGACGCCCGGAAGCACGAAGGTGGTGAC
This sequence comes from Streptomyces wedmorensis, assembly GCF_000716445.1. Classification (GTDB taxonomy): domain Bacteria; phylum Actinomycetota; class Actinomycetes; order Streptomycetales; family Streptomycetaceae; genus Streptomyces; species Streptomyces wedmorensis. The sequence goes on along the minus strand of NZ_JNWK01000093.1, from coordinate 3,908 downwards.
GGAGCCGGGGGCGACGGTGGCCCTGAGGGTCTTCCCCGTCACGGCGAGATCCGTGCCGCGCTCGACGTTCCGCGTGGCGTCGGTGGTGTAGCGCTCGACGGCGCCGCCGGTGGTCCGGAAGCCGCCGAGGTCGAGGGTGACGTCGCGGGCGGTCGAGCCGTGGTTGGTGTGGACGAGGACGAGGCCCTGGCCGTTCGGACGGACCGCCGCGAGGGTGTCGGGGTCGTCGGTGGGCACGACACGGGCGCCGGGGCGGATGAACCGGCTGTACTGGGCCATGGTCCAGTACTTCTTGTTCTTGCGCAGGGGCTCGGTGGCCGCGTCGGCCGGGGTGAAGTCGGTCTGGATCAGACCCCAGTTGGAGTTCTCGCGCTCCGGGGTCATGTTCTCGTAGTCCTCGACCGCCTGCCACAGCACCCAGGCGCTGGGCTCCAGCTGTCGGATGTCCGTGGTGATCTTGGCGGCGAGGTCGAGTCCGGGCCGCATGTCGGTGAAGCTCTGGCCGATACTGCCGCCGAGGTCGTTCTCCGACATCCACAGGGGGGTGCCCTCCCCCTTGGCGATGTCCCGGACGGCGGAGCGCCCGCCGGTGCTGTAGGTGTGGACGTTGATCCGTCCGACGGCGTCCCGGGCGGCGGGGCTGTACTGGCTCCACTGCCAGGCGGCGACGTCCGGGCCGAAGTCGTCCATGGCGGAGACCTCGGTGGTCTTGCCGGCCGCGTCGAGGGTGGTACGCAGGGTGCTGACGATCCTGGCCACGGAGGCGGGGTCCCAGTGGGAGCCCTCCTGCCGTCCGCCCGCCTTCCAGTAGCTCGCGGAGGGCTCGTTGACCGGGGAGACGGAGGTGAAGGAGACCCCGGAGCCCTGCTCGGCGCGGCGCAGCGAGCCGGAGAGGTAGGCGGCGAACCGGTCGTACTGGTCGGACCGGAGGTTGTCCGATGAGCCGTCGGCGGAGCCGGAGACGAGACCGCTGTTGGTCATGAAGTACGGGGCGGAGTTCGAGAACGCCTCGAAGGTGGTGGCGCCGCGGGCCTTGGCGGCGGTCAGCCACCAGCGCTGGTTGGCGTCGGCCTGGTCGTTCCAGTGGGTGGGGTCGTTCGGGTCCCACCAGCCCGGGGTTTCCGCTCCCGGCCGGTTCCAGTAGCCGGGGACGGCGCCGCCGGGCCGCATGTAGGGGGCGGTCTCGGGGCTGTCGCCGCCGCCGATGTTGTAGCGGGCGATGGTGAAGCCGAGACCGTCGGCGCCGTAGAGGGCGTCCGCGAGGGCGTTGCGCTGGGCGTCCGGCCAGCCGCCGGTGACGTTGGCGAACCAGGCGAGGGCGGTGCCCCAGCCCTCGAAGGCGGGCTGCTGGTAGCTGGGGTCGGGGCGGACCGTGAGGGCCGCGGGGGCCGTCTCGGCGGCACTTGCCGGGCCGATCGGCGCCATGGCGAGGGCCGGAAGGGCGAGGACGGGAACGGCCGCGAGGGCGGGCAGCCGGCTCCGTCGGCGACGGGAGGTCGCCGATCGATCGTGTGAGGACAGCACGTACTACTCCCTGGTGGGTGCGGGTGTCGTGGGGGCAGTGGCCGGGGTGCCGCGTCCCGTGACGCGGCACCCCGGGCCGCGGCGCGCGCTCGGGACGGGAGCACGCGCCGGTCAGGGGTGGATGGAGCCGCTTCCGGGCACGCCGGGGCAGGCCCGACCCGGAACCGGGCATGCCGTCGCCTCGCCGTGGCTCGACGGAGCGCCCGGAGGGGAGGCGTGCCGTGGGAAGGGCGCACCGATGACCGGCCCGGGCTTCAGCCCGGAAGACCGCCGTGTGACGACGCCGAGGTGCCACCCCTCGATGTTCGCGTTAACACGACTCTCTGCAAAGGAGAGTTTGGGAGCGGCGAAACCAAGGTGTCAAGAAGTCCGGGGCTCGCTTTCACAGGTTTCACGCGTCACTGTGTGAAACAGCACGCGCCGGGGCCGTCGAAGCCGTTACTCGGCGGAGCCGGATTCGGTGCAGGCCCTCATGGACCGACCTTACGGCGGGCCTCACGCGGAGCGCGGGTCAGGGCCGGGCTGGGCCGAACCGCGAGCCGTAGCACGCCATCGCGGGCGCCGCACGACGTCACCGCGTGAGCCGTACGGAGCCGAACGGCCTTACGCAACCACGTGGACCTGCAGGAAACCGCTCCAGAGCCGGCGGCCGGGCACAAAGGAACCGGTTCCGCGGGCGTCGACCCGCTACCGAGAACCCTTCCACGGGCGGCGACCCGGTACGGACAACCCGCCGTGTCGCAGCCCGCGCCCGGCATGGACGGACCCGGAGGCCGGACCCAGGTCGCCCCCACCTCTGGGTCATCTCCCGGCCTCACCGCCGACGCCTCGCGGCCGGCCGTACCAGCCTCACGGGGCCCAGACCCAGCCCCAAACCACTCCAAACCGAGCCGTACCGGCTCCGCGTCTCACCCCGCCCCTCCCCTCCCCGCCCACGAGGAGCCTCAGGACCGCGTACCTCACACGCTCCCGGCCGGGCGCGGATGCGCCGTGCTGGACCGTTCCACCAGGGCGGTCGGCACGAGCCGCACGCCGGTCACCGTCTCGCCGCGCAGCTCGCGCAGGGCGGCGTCCACGCACAACGCGCCGACCTGGGCGAAATCCTGTCGGACGGTCGTGAGCGGGGGGATGTAGGAAGCCGCGTCGGTGATGTCGTCGAAGCCGACGACGCTCACGTCCTCGGGCACGCGCCGGCCACGCTCGTGGAAGGCCCGCAGGACTCCGAGGGCCATCTGGTCGTTGGCGACGAAGACCGCCGTGCAGCCGGCTTCGTCGGCGAGCCGCAGGCCCGCTTCGTAGCCGGATTCGGGGGTCCAGTCCCCGCGCAGGGCCGGCGGAACCGCCCTGCCCTCCTCGCGCAGCGCCGCCTCCCAGGCGTCCGAGCGGCGGTCGGCGGCGAAGGACTCCTCGGGCCCGGCCAGGTGCCACACCGTCTCGTGCCCGAGGTCGAGCAGGTGCTGGACGGCCTGTCGTGCTCCCTGCCGCTGGTCGGTGTCCACGACGGGGAAGCGCCCGGTGGCGTCGGAGTCCACGACGACCACCTTGACGTGCGGGGGGAGAGTCAGGGCGGCCGTGTCGAGCAGATGGACCTCCATGATGAGGACGACGGCGTCGACGGCCAGCTCGTCGAGCCGCGTGAAGGCGCCCTTGACGTTCTCCTGCGTGGGGGCGTCCAGCGGGATCAGCGTGACGGCGTAGCCCTCACGGGAGGCCGAGCCCGCGATGGCGTCCAGGGTGCGGACGTTCCCGGTGCTGGTGAGGCCCATGGTGATGACGCCGATGGCGCGGAAGTCGCCGCGCTTGAGGGCGCGGGCCGCGCTGTTGGGCCGGTAGCCCAGCTGGTTCATGGCTTCGAGGACCTTGAGGCGGGTGCTCTCGACGACGGCGGCGTCCCCGTTGGAGACCCGCGAGACCGTCTGGGACGAGACACCCGCGAGCTGCGCCACGTCCGCCATGGACACCCGCCGCGGTCTGTCCCTCCCCACTCTGCGGCCCGTGCCGCCGAACGGCTTCGGCGCATCGGCCGGTTTCATCTCTGCCACGGAATCCCTCACGCTCACGCTGCACGCTTGACGCCCCCTCATGGGAGTGTCACCATCTCGCTACCTGATGATTACGTAAACATTGCTCATCGGCCAGCCCCGGGGTTGCTTCTGTCCCCGACACCCCTTTTCTGCTCCCCGCCTCCGGACCGTCCGGTCACCGACGCAAGGACCCCGTCATGACGCTCCTGTCGACGCGCGCTACAGCGGCGCCACCGCCGCGCGCACGAGCTCGCCTCCGCTTCCGTAAGGAGGCCTTCGTGGGCTGGGGTTTCGTCGGCCCGTTCGTCGCGGTCTTCGCTCTCGTCTTCCTGGCGCCGATCGGATACGCCGTATACCTGA
>NZ_JNWK01000092.1 GCF_000716445.1 Streptomyces wedmorensis | reverse complement strand
CAGGCTCAGGTATACGGCGTATCCGATCGGCGCCAGGAAGACGAGAGCGAAGACCGCGACGAACGGGCCGACGAAACCCCAGCCCACGAAGGCCTCCTTGCGGAAGCGGAGGCGAGCTCGTGCGCGCGGCGGTGGCGCCGCCTGGGCTGACGTCGACAGGAGCGTCATGGTGGTTCCTTGCGTCGGTGACCGACCGGTCCGGAGGCGGGGAGCTGAAGGGGGTGGAAGCGGGTGGAAGCGGTTGGAAAGGGGGCCTGGGGCCGATGGTCGACCCTGTGAAAGGGCTGGTAAAGGATCTATGTTTACGCAACCATCAGTAGGGTGATGGTGGCATTCCCGCTGGGGGGCGTCAAGCACGAACTGGCAGCGATTGAGAGAGGTATGCGGGTGACCGAGCAGAACGCGACCGGGCGGTCGGCGGCCGTGAACGGGGGGCGGCGGGGAACGCGCACCAAGCCGCGCCGGGTGTCCATGGCGGACGTCGCACAGCGGGCGGGGGTGTCCTCTCAGACGGTGTCCCGCGTCTCCAATGGCGACGCGGCCGTCGTCGAGGCGACCCGGAAGAAGGTCCTTGCCGCGATGAAGGAGCTGGGATACCGCCCCAACAGTGCGGCTCGCGCCCTCAAGCGGGGCGACTTCCGCGCCATAGGCGTGATCATCGGGGGGCTCACCAGCACGGGCAACGTCAGGACCCTGGACGCCGTGACCGGCTCGGCCTCCCGTGCCGGTTACGCGGTCACCCTCATCCCGCTCGACGCGCCCACGCAGGAGAACGTGAAGGGGGCGTTCACGCGCCTCGACGAGCTGGCGGTCGACGCCGTCGTCCTGATCATGGAGGTGCACCTGCTCGACGCCGTGGCCCTCACCCTGCCGCCGCACGTCAAGGTGGTCGTGGTGGACTCGGACGCCACCGGGCGCTTCCCCGTGGTGGACACGGACCAGCGGCAGGGTGCCCGCTCCGCGGTGCGGCATCTGCTCGGGCTCGGCCACGACACGGTGTGGCACGTCGCGGGACCCGAGGAGTCCTTCGCCGCGGGCCGTCGCGCCGAGGCGTGGGAGGCGGTCCTGCGCGAGGAAGGGTGTGAGGTGCCTGCCGTGCTGCGCGGTGACTGGACTCCCGAGTCGGGTTACGAGGCGGGCCTGAGGCTCGCCGACGAGACGTCCTGCACGGCCGTCTTCGTGGCCAACGACCAGATGGCGCTCGGTGTGCTCCGGGCCTTCCACGACCGCGGCGTACGCGTCCCCGAGGACGTCAGCGTCGTCGGCTTCGACGACATACCCGAGGCGGCCTCCTTCATCCCGCCCCTGACCACCGTCCACCAGGACTTCGCCCAGGTCGGAGCGCTGTGCGTCGACGCCGTCCTGCGGGAGCTGGCGGGAGAGACGGTGACGGGCGTACGGCTCGTGGCGACCTCCCTGGTGGAACGGGACAGCACCGCTCTCCCCGGTGTGCGCGGGCGCGGGGACTGACGCCGTACGTCCGGAGGCCGCTCGCCCCGTGTGTCTCGGTCCTCGGGCCCATGCTTGCCAGGCGCGAATCGAGCAGGGATAAATATGGACTATGAGCGGAGAAACGGGTCATAAGACACGTGATCCACTGGGCGGCCCTGCCAAGGGCGCGCGGCGCTTCGGATCGTGGCTGACCACACGGAGCGTCGCCCGCCAGGTCTTCCTCCTCCAGCTGGTCCTCGTGGTCCTCCTCGTCGCCGCCGCGGTCGTGGCGATCGTGGTGCAGGCCCAGCGCGACACCATGACCGACGCCCGGCACCGGACGATCGCCGCCGCCCAGTCCTTCGCTCACGCCCCCGGCCTCGTAAAGGCGCTGGAGAGCGACTTCCCGACCGTCGAGCTCCAGCCCCTCGCCGAGGGGGCGCGCCAGGCCGCCGGCATCGACGCCCTGATCGTGTACGAACTCGACGGGATCACCCTCACCCACAGTGACCCCACCCAGCTCGGCAAGCACGTCATCGGACCGTACGCCGAAGCCGCGGCCGGCCGGCCCTTCACCCGCACCTTCCAGGGCGCCCTGGGCCTCTCCGTGGTGTCGGCGGCCCCCGTCCGGGACGCCCAGGGAGACGTGGTCGCCATCGTGTCCGCGGCCGTGACCGTCGAGAAGGTCAGGGACTCGGTGGACCAGCAGCTGCCCGTCTTCCTGGGCAGCGCGGCCGCGGCCCTGGCCCTCGTCGCCCTCGGGACGGGCCTGGTGAGCCAACGGCTCCGCCGCCAGACCCACGGCCTGGGCCCGGCGGAGATGACCCGGATGTACGACCACCACGACGCGGTCCTGCACGCCGTCCGCGAGGGCGTGCTCATCACCGGCCGGGACCACCGGCTGCTGCTGGCCAACGACGAGGCCCGCCGGCTCCTCGACCTGCCGCCGGACGCGGAGGGCCGCCCCGTGACGGACCTGGGCCTCGACGCCTCCATCGCGACGCTCCTGGCGTCGGACCGGATCGCCACCGACGAGGTGCACCTCGCCGCCGACCGCCTCCTCGCCCTGAACAAACGGGTCACCCTGCCCCCGGGCGGCCAGCACGGCAGCGTCGTGACCCTGCGGGACACCACCGAGCTGCGCTCCCTGTCCGGGCGGGCCGAGGTGGCGAGGGAGCGGCTGACGCTGCTCTACGACGCCGGAGTGCGCATCGGGACCACCCTGGACGTCGTCCGTACCGCGGAGGAGCTGGCGGAGGTGGCCACCTCCGGGTTCGCGGACGTCGTCACCGTCGAGCTCCTGGACCCCGTCCTGAGCGGCGGCGAACCGGCCGGGGCGAGCACGGAGCTGCGCCGGACGGCCATCGCCGGCCTCACCGAGGACCACCCGCTCTACCCCTCCGGAGAGCTCATCCGCTTCGTCACGGGAACACCGGTGGACACCAGCGTCACCGAGGGCCGCTCGGTCGTGGTGACCGACCTCGCCTCCTCGGCCGGATGGCGCGCCCAGGACGAGGAACGGGCCCGGCGCATCCTCCACTACGGCATCCACTCCCTCGCGGTCGTACCGCTGCGCGCGCGGGGCGTGGTCCTGGGGGTGGCGAACTTCTGGCGGTCGGGGTCCTCCACGCCGTTCTCCGACGAGGACCTGTCCTTCGCCGAGGAGCTGACCAACAGGGCCGCCGTCTCCATCGACAACGCCCGCCGCTACACCCGCGAACACACGATGGCGGTCACCCTCCAGCGCAGCCTGATGCCGCGCAGCTTCCCCGACGAACCGACGCTCGACGTGGCCTCCCGCTATCTGCCCGCGGAGTCCGGCGTCGGCGGCGACTGGTTCGACGTGATCCCGCTGCCGGGCGCCCGGGTGGCGCTGGTCGTCGGCGACGTCGTCGGCCACGGCCTGCACGCCGCCGCCACCATGGGCCGGCTGCGCATCGCCGTGCACAACTTCTCGGCCCTCGACCTGTCCCCGGACGAGCTGATCTGGCGCCTCGACGAACTCGTGGCCCTCCTCGACGTCCAGGACGAGTCCGCCGAGGACTGGGGAGAGACGATCACGGGCGCGACGTGTCTGTGCGTCGTCTACGACTCGGTCTCCGGCGAGGTCGCCGTGGCCACGGCAGGACACCTGCCCCCCGCCGTCGTCCGGCCCGACGGAGGCGTGGAGTTCCTGGAGTCCCCGGTCTCCCCGCCGCTCGGCCTCGGCGCCGGTATGCCCGTGGAGACGACCCGGACGACCCTCCCCGAGGGCTCCCGTCTCGTCCTCTACACCGACGGCCTCCTCGAGGACCGCACCCGGGACCCCGACGAGAGCCTGGAAGTCCTTCGCGAGGCCCTCACCGGGCCCGACCGCACGCCGGAGGAGACCTGCGCCTCCGTCATCGACACGATGCTCCCCACGGGATCGGGCGACGACGTCGCCCTCCTCGTGGCACGCGTGCGCCGCATGGCCCCCGACCAGGTCGCCGAATGGGACGTGCCGCGCGACCCGGCGGCCGTGAGCCCCGTCCGCAACGCCTGCGCCCGCAAGCTGGCCGAGTGGGGCCTGGAGGACATCGGCTTCGGTACCGAGCTCATCCTCAGCGAGCTGATCACCAACGCCGTCCGCTACGGCCTCGAACCCATCCGGGTACGCCTCCTGCACGGCGCCTCCCTCGTCTGCGAGGTCTCCGACGGAAGCAGCACCGCCCCGTACATCCGGCGCGCCAGCGACACCGACGAGGGCGGCCGCGGGCTCTTCCTCGTCGCCCAGTACGCCGAGAAGTGGGGCACCCGCTACTCCCCGCGGGGAAAGACCATCTGGGCCTCCCAGGCGATCGGCCCCGACGCGGGGCCCGACCTCGACGCGCTGGGGGAGGACGACATCCTCAGCCAGTGGGACGACGTGGAGCTGTGAATCCTCCGGAGGCCCATCCTTCGCAGGGAGGCGCGCGGTCCGCACGATGGCGCGCGATCCGTACGGAGCCTCGCCCGGTCAGCACGGAGGTGCGCGCGATCCGTACCGAGGTCGCGCTCGGTCAGCGCGCGGGTGCTCGCGGTGCGTACGGGCGCGGCCCGCACGGAGTCGCGCTCTGTCAGCACGGAGTCGCGCAAAGTCCACGCAGACACCGCGGGGACCCCCGAGTAGGCTGGGAAAACACCCCCGCCGTTCCCCTTGCCCTCGCGGAGACGCCGTGGTCGAACCTCCCCGGAAGGTCGCAGTCGCCCTCTCCGCCTGCCTCTGCGTAGTGGCGCTGGGTCTGGGCGCCTGTGGGGAGGAGGACGAGCCGGTCCGGGTGGTCCCCGTCGCCGAGGCGCGCTCCGCCGAGGAAGCCGGCGGCATGGACGCGCTGATCAAGGAGGCGAAGAAGGAGGGCACGCTCCACACGACGACCCTGCTGCGCCACTGGGCGAACTACGGCGGACTGATGGACGGCTTCGAGAAGAAGTACGGGATCAAGATCGTCAACAGCAACCCGTTCGGGTCGAGCCAGCAGGAGCTCGACGACATCAAGGCGAGCCGCGGCAAGGCTAGCGCCCCCGACGTGCTCGACCTCGGGGACGCCTTCGCCCAGTCGGCCGCGCGCCAGGGCCTCCTCGCCCCCTACAAGGTCGCCGACTGGGACAGGATCCCGCCGAACCAGAAGGACCCGAACGGTGCCTGGTTCAACAGCTACGGCGGTTACGTGTCCATCGGCTGCGACAAGACCCGCGTGGCGGTCTGCCCCGTCTCCTTCGCCGACCTGCTCAAGCCCGAGTACCGGGGCATGGTCGCGCTCAACGGCAACCCCACGACCGCCGGGTCCGCCTTCGCCGGCGTCTACGCGGCCGCCCTCGCCAACGGAGGGTCGTTCGACGACATCCAGCCGGGCATCGACTTCTTCGACGAGCTCGACGGCGTCGGCAACTACAACCGCGGCAACCCCAACCCGGAGGCGATCGTCCGCGGCGAGACCCCGATCAGCATCGAGTGGGACTTCCTCAACCTCAGGCACATCGACGAGCTGCGGGGCACCGACGTGAGCTGGAAGGTGTCCATCCCCTTCGACGGAAGCTTCTCGCAGTACTACGCCCAGGCGATCAACAAGTACGCTCCCCACCCCGCCGCGGCGCGCCTGTGGCAGGAGTACCTGGCCGGCACGGAGGGCCAGAACCTGCGGCTCTCGGGCTATGCCCGCCCCGTGCTCATGGACGTCATGGCGAAGGACGGCACCCTCGACCAGAACAAGGCGTCCAGGCTGCCGACGGTCGAAGGCGCAGCGCCGGCCTTCCCCACCGACCCGCAGCTGAACACGGCACTGCGGGTGGTGAGGGACAACTGGACGAAGGCCGTCGGCGGGTGAACGGCGGGGAAGCGGCCCGCTGATCGCCCTGTGGACCCGTGGACCCGTGGACCCGTCCACATGGGGTGACCGTTCGCCTTCTCCGCCCACGCCGAGGGCGACGGGACTCACTCGCCGGGGAACGACACGTCCAGATCGCGGCGGATGCCGTCCAGGACGCGCATGACGCTCAGGGTCTCGGCGAGCGGCATCATGTCCGATTCCAGGCGCCCTGCGCCGATGCAGCGGGCCGCCTCGGCGGCCTCGTAGCACAGGCCGCCGTCGAGTTGCGGAGGGACGAAGCTGTCGATCAGCTGGTTGTCCCGGCCTATGAGCCGGACCGAGGCGGGTCCGTAGAAGGGGCCGTCGATCTCCAGGCGGGCATGCGTTCCGGCGATCGACGCCGTGGTCGGGGTGCGGCCGAAGAGGGTCGTGTTGAGTACCCCGTGGGCCCCGGACTCGGCCGTGACGAGGATCGACGCCTGGCCGTCGACGCCGGTGAACGTCTTCGTGCCCACCGCCGTGACGGAGCTGAACGGCCCGAGCACCATCGAGGCGAAGGAGACCGGGTAGACACCGAGGTCCAGGAGTGCTCCACCCGCCAGCTCGGGGGCGAAGAGGCGGGGGGACCCGTCGGGAGTCATCGGCTGGCCGTGGTCGGCCATGACGGTGTGCACCTCGCCGAGCAGCCCCGATTCGATGACCTGGCGGACCACGTCGATGTGCGGCAGGAAGCGCGTCCACATGGCCTCCATGAGGAACACCCCCCGCTCGCGGGCGGCTTCGATCAGCAGCTCGGCCTCGCGGGCGTTGCGGGTGAACGCCTTCTCCACGAGCACGTGCCGGCCCGCGTCGATCGCCTGCATCGCCTGCTCGAAGTGGCCCGAGTGCGGGGACGCGACGTAGACGATGTCCACGTCGCGGTCCTCGACCAGCTCGGCGTAGCTGCCGTAGGACGAGGGGATGCCGAAGCGGTCGGCGAACGCACGGGCGCGCCCGGCGTCGCGCGAGCCGACGGCCACCACCTTCTGGTCGGTGTACGTCTGGAGCGCTTCGACGAAGTAGGCGGCGATCCAACCCGGGGCGATCACGCCCCACTTGAGGGGGGGAGCGTCGCGGGGAGAGGGCGTCCGCGGGGTGGGCAGCACCAGGCGGGCCGCGCCGTGCTCTTCGGCTGACTGGTCGAGCGGCATGAGGTTCCCATCGGTTCGGGTGCGAAGCGGGTGAGTCGTACCTCGACGGCGTTCCGCCCGGCGGTACGTGTCCCTCGGCTTCCGTTCGCACGGCGCGGAGCCGGCGTCCGGTCCGTCGGGACGCCGAGCGGTGGCGTGTGGAGAGATGTGGCCTCGATCGCTGCGGACGGGATCGGACGAAGCGGTCCCGTGACTGCTCCGACGTGCTGCGCAATCGATTGCGCTACCGTAGTTCGCGAGCGCCGGAGGCTGTCAAGTCCCTTGTCTCGCATCGTGGATCAGGCGATCGGAGGCGATCGACGGGCGGGCGCCACGGGCCGGGCGGGCGCCACGGGCCGGACGTCCGCACACGGGCCCCCGCTCCCCCCGGCTGAGGTCAGGTCGATTCGCGGGGGACGAACCGGGTGCGCAGGGCGACCTCCACGGGGGCGACGCGACCGTCCAGGCGTTCCAGGAGCAGACGTCCGCAGGTGGAGCCCACCTCGTAGGCGGGATAGCGGATCGTGGAGAGCCGGGGGCGCGTCAGTGACGCGACCTCGATGTCGTCATGGCCGATCAACGCCAGATCGGACGGGATCCGCAGGCCCATGTCCTCCGCTGCCTCCAGTACGCCGATGGCGGAGCGGTCGTTGACGCAGGCGATGGCGGTCGGCGGGTGCGCGCGGGACATCATGCGGCGAAGACCGGCGGCGCCGGCCTCGCGGGTGTGCTTCCCCCGGACGACGAGATCGGCCGGCAGGGCAAGGCCGTGCCGGCGGGCGGCGGCACGGTAGAGGGCCAGGCGCGGGTCGCCGTTCGGAGTGCCCGTGGGCCCCGCGACCATGCCCAGCCGACGGTGGCCCCGCTCCGCGAGATGGCCGACGGCCTGGTCGATCGCCTCGCGGGAATCCGCCCGTACCACGTCGAGATCGGCCAGCTCGGTGTCCGCGCTGACCACCACCGGGATGCCCGCGGCCCGGAGCGGGCCGAGGTCGTCCGCCACCAGCCACTGCGGAGTGATGACGACCCCGTCGAGTCGGCGTCTGACCGCGTCGTCGAGGTAGGACAGCTCCTCCGCGCGGTCCGCGTTCGTGTTGCAGATGACGACGTGGAGGCGCTCCCGCCGCAGGGCGTCCTGGAGCCCCCGGGCCAGTTCGGCGTAGAACGGGTTGGCGATGTCCGGGATGATCAGCGCCGCCGTGCTGGACCGCCCGGTGCGCAGGCTCTGGGCCACCGTGTTCAGCCGGAAACCGAGCCGCGCGACGGCCGCCTGGACCGCCTCCGTCGTGGCGGGCGCCACGGGCCGCTTGCCACTGAGGACGTAGGAGACCGTGGTCACCGACACCCCGGCGGCGCGAGCCACGTCGCTCATCGTCACCGGCTGCTGTTCCATCTCGTGTCTCCCTCTCCGTGCCCGGCGCGGCCGTCTCGCCGAGGCGACTGCTCTCTCCGGCGCGGCCGTCTCGCCGACGTGACTGCCTCGCCGTCGCGGCCGTCGCGCCGAGGCGACGACGGCGCTCCAGGCTACGACCTGGTGCAATCGATTGAACAAGGCCTGCTGCGGAGGCGGGGGAGTGGCGGGGCCGACGAGCGGCTCCCCGTGCGCCGGGACGGTCGTGGCGGCTCCGTCGCAGGCGGTGGGCGGAGCGCGTACGGGGGCACGGGGATCCGACGCAGGCGCTGCGCGGAGCGCGTACGGAGGGCACGGAAATCCGTCGCAGGCGCCGAGCGGAACGCGTACGGAAGGCACGGAGGGGCCGGCGATCGGCGTCGATCGATGAGGCGGGCAGCGCCAAGTGACCCCTGCCGCCTGCCTTATGGGGGTATGCGGGGTTATTGACGTGTTGCCGCGGTGCGTGCTGCACTGGCCCGGCACACCGACAGCAGTGGTCTATCACGAAACGCATGTTTGCGTTCCCATGAGAGCGTGTGCCGATGCGGACGGGACGCCGCTCGGCCCCGTCGCTCGCGCCGCTCGCTTCGTCATGCCCTTTCGACCTCCCTTCCCCTCCTTTCGTTGAAGGAGCCATGCCATGCCTCCCCTTGGCGCGCCTCTCGGCCGCAGAGGTTTCCTCTCGGCAGCCGCACTGACCGCGGGTGCGGTCGTGGTTCCCGGCGGCATCCTGTCGTCGGGGGCCGCGGCCGCCGTACCGCCCCAGGTCACCCTCCCGGAGCGGGGGATGTACGACACCGTGCCGGCGGGTTCCTGGACGGACGGCTTCGTCACCGGCAACGGTGAGTACGGCGCGGTGCTCCACGGGGCGCCGCAGCTGGAGAAGCTCGTGCTCAACCACCATCGCTTCGTCCTGCCGAACGGGACCCGTGACGTGGTGCCCCCGGTGATCGCCGGCCGTCTCGAGTCGGTACGGGACCGGGCCCTCGCAGGCGACTACTGGGGAGCCGCCGGGGAGTTCGCGGAGGGCTGGTCGCTGCGCTGGACGCAGACCTTCCACCCCGGCTACGAGCTGCAGCTGAGCACGCCCGGGGCGACGACCGCGAACGACTACGCCCGCGTGACGGACTTCCGCACCGGCGAGATCACGCACTCCTGGTCCGACAGCGCCGGCGTCTGGCGGCGGCGGGCGTTCGTCTCCAGGGCCGACAAGGTCGTCGTCCAGGAACTGCTGCCCGCGACCGGCCGGACCGTCGACACGACGATCAAGGTCAACACGGCGCTCGAAGGCGTGCCGGGCGACGTGGCCTTCACGACCATCGCCGGCGTCAGCGGCGGGCAGGGGTACCTCAACCTGCGGGGCACGTACCCCGCAGGAATGGGGGCCTTCGGGTACGAGGGCGTCACCCGGGTCGTCGTCACGGGCGGCAAGGCCTCGGTCTCGGTCAGCGGCAACACGCTCGTCGTCAGCCGCGCCTCCCGCGTGGTGCTCCTGACCAAGCTGGGCCGGTACGAGAACGCGGGGGGCTGGAACGCCAAGCCCCTGCACGCCGCCCTCGCCGCGCTGCCCACCGACTACGGCACCCTGCTCGGCCGGCACGCACCCCTGCACCAGGCCATGTTCGACGGGTCCAGCCTGGACCTCAACGTGTCCGCGGCGGACCGGCGGTTGTCCACCTCGGAGCTGACCGCGCGGCAGAACGGCGACCGGTGGAAGGTCGACCTGGCGCTGCTGGAGAAGATGTACGACAGCGGCCGGTACCTCTTCGTCAGCTCCAGCGGCGTCCTGCCGCCACGGCTCACCGGACTGTGGGCGGGCAGCTGGAACGGCGCCTGGGCCGACGACCTCACCACCGACGCCAACGTCAACCTCCAGGTCGCCGGCGGCAACATCCTCAGCCACGGCGACGCCATGCGCGGCTTCTTCGACCTCGTCCTGGGGCAGCTCGACGACTGGCGCACCAACGCCACGAACCTGTACGGGACGCGCGGCTTCCTGGCTCCGTCCCGCACCGACGGGGAGCACGGCCACATGCTCCACTTCAACGGCGGCGACTTCCCGGGCCAGTGCTGGACCGGCGGCGCGGACTGGATGCTCTACCCGCTCCTGGAGTACTACCAGGTGACCGGCGACATGGCCTTCCTGCGCGACAAGCTCGGACCGGCCCTGATGGAACTCGCCCTGTTCTACGAGGACTTCCTCACCCGCACGGACCCGGACGGAAAGGTGGTCTTCGTCCCGTCGTTCTCCATGGAGAACTCCCCGTCCAACACCGGCCAGATGCTGTCCGCCAACGCCACCGGCGACATCATGGCCGGCCGCCACGCACTCCAGGCCGCCGTATACGCAGCCGACGAACTGAACGTGGAGCAGGGTGCCGGCCAGGGCGTGGCGCGCTGGACGGCGCTGCTGGAGCGGCTGCCGGAGTACGGGGTCAACGGCGACGGAGCGCTCGCCGAGTGGTCCTGGCCCGGACTGCACGACCGCTACAACCACCGCCACGTGCAGCATCTCTACGGCGCGTGGCCCCTGCACGAGATCAACTCCGAGGAGGAGCCCGACCTGGTCTTCACCGCGCGCAAGGCGCTCCGGATGCGCGGCGACGAGAACTACTCGGCGCACGGCAGCCTGCACCGGGCGCTGGCGTGGAGCCGGCTGAAGTACGGCCCCGGTGTATACGACAACATCCTCAAGGTCCTGGGCAGCAACATGGTCCACCGCTCCCTGGTGACCTCGCACAACCCCGACCTGCACACCTACAACTGCGACGCGGCCAACGCGCTGCCGGCGATCGTCGCGGAGTCCCTGCTCTACACCCGGCCCGGCCTGCTGGAGATCCTCCCGGCCCTGCCGGAACAGTTCGCCCGGGGCACGATCCGCGGTGTCCGCGGCCGCAACCGCGTCCTCGTCGAGAGCCTCACCTGGGACACCGCGGCCCGCACGGCCACGGTCACCCTCGTCTCCGACATCACCCAGACCCTCGACCTCGTCTGCCGCCGCGGCATCACGTCGCTGTCCACCACGGCGTCGGTGGCGCCCTCGCCGCTCGGCGGCCACGCCAGGAAGCTGACCCTCGTCGCCGGGGTCCGTACGCAGATCGCGGTCGGCATGTTCTCCGGGACGTACAGGCTGGTCAACCGCGCCAGCGGCAAGGTGCTCGACGTGGCGAACGAGTCGACCGGCAACGGCGCGCCCGTCATCCAGTGGTCCTGGACGGGCGGTGACAACCAGCGGTGGCGCCTGGAGCCGAACTACGACGGATCGTTCCGTCTGTCCAACGTCCACAGCGGCAAGGTCCTCGACAACCCGGGGGCCTCCACGGCCCACGGGCAGCCGTTGGGCCAGTGGACGGACACGGACAGCCCCAACCAGTGGTGGAAGTCGGTTCCTTCGGGGACGACCGGCCACTACCACCTGGTCAACGTCTCCAGCGGCCTGCGCATGGACGTCGCGAACGGCTCCACCGGCGACGGTGCCGCGATCGTCCAGTCGCCCGCCGCCGCGTCGGCCGCCCAGGAATGGGAGGTAGTCGGCCTCTGACCGAGGCGCGACCGGTGTCCCGGTCCCCGACGGCAGAGGGGCGCCCACCCGGCGCCCCTCAGGGGGTGTATTGCCGATCAGGCCGGGCTCGCGGCGTGATCGACACGACACCCCCTAGGACGCGATCTCCACCGCGTCCGAAGACGCGATGGCCTGGTCCACCGCGGCGGGGCTGAGGGTGTGATCGATGACCATGACGGCGGCCCCGATGACGCCGGCACGGTCGCCGAGCTCGCGTCCCCGGATGGAGAGGTGCTGCGTCGCCAGCGGAAGGGAACGACTGTAGATGACCTCGCGCACCCCGGCGAGCAGGTGCTCCCCGGCGTCCGAGATGTCGCCGCCGATGATGATCACTCCGGGATTGAAGAAGTTCACCAGCGCGGCCAGGACGTCCCCGATGTCCCGGCCCGCCTGGCGGATCAGCTGGATCGCGGCAGGGTTACCGGCGCGCACCAGGGCCACGACGTCCCGGCCGTCCGCGGCGTCCGCTCCCGCGTCCCGCAGGCGGGCGGCGAGGGCGGCGCCGCCGGCGACCGCTTCGAGGCAGCCCGTGTTCCCGCACCGGCAGGGTTCGTCCGCGGCCCCGGCCACCCGGATGTGGCCGATGTCCCCGGCCGAGCCCTGGGCGCCGCGGTGGAGGCGGTGTTCCGTGATGATGCCGCACCCGATGCCGGTGCCGACCTTCACGAAGAGGAGGTGCTCGACCTCGGGGCTGGCGGCCCAGTGCTCCCCGAGGGCCATGATGTTGACGTCGTTGTCGACCAGGACGGGGGCGCCGAGGCGGGGTTCGAGCCAGCCGGGCACGTCGAAGCCGTCCCAGCCGGGCATGATCGGCGGATTCACGGGCCGGCCCGACGTGTGCTCGACGGGGCCGGGGAGGCCGATGCCGACGCCGCACACGTCCGCGAGGGTGCGCCCCGACTCGGCCAGCAGCTCCGTGAACTCGTCGACCAGCCAGCCGAGTACGTGCTCCGGGCCCTCGGTGATCCGGATGTCGCGGCTGCGTTCGGCGAGGACGCGGGTGGCCAGATCCGTGACGGCGATCCGCGCGTGGGTGGCTCCGAGGTCGGCGGCGAGGACCGTGCGCGCCTCGGAGTTGAAGGAGAAGGCGACGGCGGGTCTGCCGCCCGAGAAGATCGCGTCGTCCGTCGGCCGGATCCACTGCTGGTCCGCCAGCGCGTCAAGCCGCTGGGTCACGGTCGACCTCGCGAGGCCGGTGAGCTGCACCAGTTCGGTGCGGGTACGCGCGCGGCCGTCGCGCAGGATCGCCAGTAGGGCGCCGGCGCCTGCCGGTTCGGTGGTCAACTCCCCGTCTCCATCCATGTCGGTGCTGCGGGTGTTCCAACTCCATTAATCATAACTCTCGGCGTACTTATGGTTGACGGCCGTAATAAGTCATCTCTAGGATCCGAAACATGCTCGATATACGACGACAGTCGGCGGAAGTCAGGGTGGGGATCGTCGGAACTGGCTTCATAGGCCGGATCCACGCCCGAGCCGCGCGGCAGGCCGGCGCCCGCTTGGTGGGCGTCGCGGGAGCGGACCTGGCGAATGCCACGGAGGGCGCCGAGGCGCTCGGTGCGGAGAAGGCCTTCGAGTCGGTCACGGAACTCATCACCTCCGGCCTCATCGACGTCCTGCACGTCTGCACCCCCAACCATCTGCACGCCCCCATCGCGCTCGAGGCGATGGACGCCGGCCTGGCCGTGATCTGCGAGAAACCGCTCGCGACCGAGGCCTCCACGGCCCGGCTGATGGCCCAACGGGCCAAGGAGACAGGGGTGTCGGCCGCCGTCCCCTTCGTCTACCGCTTCCACCCGATGGTCAGGGAGGCCAGGGAGCGCCTGACCGCACTCGGCCGCGTCAGCCTCATCCAGGGCAGCTACCTCCAGGACTGGCTGCTGGAATCGACCGACGACAACTGGCGGGTGGACCCCAAGCAGGGCGGCCCCGGCCGCACCATCGGCGACATCGGCTCGCACTGGTTCGACCTCGTCGAGTTCGTGACGGGGGACCGGATCGCCAAGCTCTGCGCCCAGACCTCCGTGGTCGTACCGCAGCGCATGGGCGGAGGGCCCGTCCTCACCGAGGACCTCGCCACCGTCCAGTTCGCCACCGCATCCGGCGCCCTCGGCTCGGTGGCCGTCAGCCAGGTCGCCGCCGGCCGCAAGAACCGCCTCTTCCTCGAGGTCTCCGCCGCCTCCGGCAGCCTCGCCTTCGACCAGGAGAACCCCGAACAGCTCTGGCTCGGCGGCCGCGGCGGCTCCGAGGCGCTCGTCCGCGACCCGCTGAGCCTCTCCGAAGCCGCCCGACGCTACTCACCGCTGCCGGCCGGGCATCCGCAGGGCTTCCACGACTGCTTCGACGCCTTCGTCGCCGACGCCTACGCCTCCCTCTCGGGCGACGCCCGCGAAGGGCTCCCCACCTTCGAGGACGGCGCCCGCGCCGCCCTGCTCACCGACGCCGCCCTCCGGTCGGCACAAGAAGGGGGGTGGGTCGAGTGCTGACCATGACCGGCATCTGCAAGAGCTTCCCCGGCGCCCGCGTCCTCACGGACGTCGACCTCGACGTGGAGCGCGGCGAAGTACACGCCCTCATCGGCGAGAACGGCGCCGGCAAGTCCACGCTGATGAAGATCCTCGCCGGCGTCCACACCCCCGACGAGGGGACGATCGCCCTCGACGGCCGGACCGTCTCCTTCAAGCACCCCACCGACGCCCAGCGGGCGGGCGTCTCGATCATCTACCAGGAACTCACCCTCCTCCCCGAGCGGACCGTCGCCGAGAACGTCTTCCTCGGCCGCGAGCCGAAGCGCCGCGGGCTGGTCGACAGGGCGGCGATGGAGACGGCCACCGGCCGGCTCCTCGACGAACTCGGCGAGGCCTCCTTCGGCCCGCGCGACCTGGTGCGCCGCCTCTCCGTGGCCCAGCAGCAGGTGGTCGAGATCGTCAAGGCGCTCTCGGTCGACGCCCGCATCGTCGTCATGGACGAACCGACGGCCGCCCTGGCCGAGAGCGAGGTCGAGCTGCTCTACCGGCTGGTCCGCCGGCTGAGCGAGCGCGGCGTCGCCGTCCTCTACATCTCGCACCGACTGCGGGAGATCTTCGAACTCGCCGACCGCGTCACCGTCCTCAAGGACGGCGCCAAGGTCACCACCCTCCCCATCGGGGAACTCACCACCGCCGGACTCGTCCGGCTGATGGTCGGCCGCGAACTCACCGACTACTACCCGGCCCGTGCGACGCGACCGCCCGGGGACGTACTGCTCGCGGTGCGCGGCGGCGGCAACGACACCCTCGACGGGATCGACCTGGAACTGCGGGCGGGCGAGATCGTCGGCCTCGCCGGACTGCAGGGCGCCGGCCGCACCGAACTCGCCAAAGCCCTCTTCGGCGCCGAGCCCTTCACCCGGGGCGAGATGACCCCCCGGCGCCCCGGCTCGGTCCGGGACGGCATCGCCGCCGGCATCGGACTCGTCACCGAGGACCGCAAGTCCGAGGGCCTCGCCCTCCACCAGTCGGTACGCGACAACGCCCTCCTCGTCGCCCGCGCCCGCCGCGGACGCGTCGGCACCCCCGTCCTCGACCTCCTGAAGCGGGTGCGCCTCGCCCCGCCGAGCCCCGAGAAGGAGGTCCGGTACCTCTCCGGCGGCAACCAGCAGAAGGTCGTCCTCGCCAAATGGCTGACGGTCGCGCCGAACGTGCTCCTGTTCGACGAGCCCACCCGCGGCGTCGACGTCGGCGCGAAGGCCGCGATCCACGAACTCGTGCGGGAACTCGCCGAGGACGGCATGGCCGTCCTCATGATCTCCTCCGAGCTCCCCGAACTCATCGGCATGAGCGACCGCGTCGTCGTCCTGAGGGACGGACGCATCGCCGGCCACCTGCCCGCAGACTCCTCGGAGGAAGCCGTGATGCACCTGGCGGCCGGATCATGACCCAGCAGCTCCGGACCACCCTCCCCACGAGGGGACTCGCCCTGCGCGGCATCGCCGCGGACAGCCCCGCCAGGCCCGTCTTCATGGCCCTTGGCGTCATGCTCATCCTCGGCTGGGCCCTGTTCGCCTTCGACGGAGGCCAGTTCTTCGACGAGAGCAACATCGTCGGAATCCAGCAGCGCTCCGCCGCCCTCGGCATCGTCGCCGTCGGTCAGACCCTCGCGATCCTCGCCGGCTCGCTGGACCTGTCCGTCGCCTTCCTGATGAGCCTCAGCTCCCTCGTCGCCGCCGAGACCATGGCGCAGTACGGCGTACTCCCCGCGATCGGCGCCGTCCTCGCCGTCAGCGCGCTGACCGGCTTCGTCAACGGCTTCGCCATCACCACCCTCAAGGTGCACGCGTTCATCGCCACACTCGGCGTCTCGCTCATCATCAAGGGCATCCTCGAGTACCGCTACGACGGCCCGGCCGGCCGGGTGCCCGAATCCTTCCAGCACCTCGGCTACGACCGCGTCGGACCCGTGCCCGTCTCGGCCCTCCTCTGGCTGGCGATCGCTGCGGCGGCCTGGTTCGTGCTGCGCCGCACCCCGCTCGGCTACCGCATCTACGCCGTCGGCGGCGGCCCCGAGGTCGCCCGGCTCTCGGGCGTGCGGACCGACCGCGTCATCGTCGCCACCCACGTCCTCTGCTCGCTGACCGCGGGAGTCGCCGGCCTGCTCCTCGCCGCCCGGCTCGGTGCCGGCGCACCCACCGTCGGTACCGACGGAGGCTACGACCTCGAGTCCATCGCGGCCGTCGTCCTCGGCGGCACCGCCCTCGCGGGCGGCAAGGGCGGCGTCGCCGGAACCGTCGGCGGCGTACTCCTCCTCGCCGTCCTGGACAGCGTCTTCAACCAGCTGGAGATCGACTCCTTCGCCAAGGACGTGGTGCGGGGCGTCGTCCTCGTCGCCGCCCTGGCGATCTACGCCCGCCGGAGGCTCGCGCGATGAGACGCAACCTGCCCATCCTCGGCGTCCTGGCCGTCCTGCTCGTGGCGATCGCGATCGCCAACCCCTTCTTCCTCGAACCCGAGGGCTTCCTGGCCTTCGTCAAGCGGGCCGCCCCGCTGGCCATCCTCGCCGCCGGCCAGTACTTCGTCATCGTCTCCGGCGAGTTCGACCTCTCCGTCGGCTCGCTCGTCACCGCCGAAGTCGTCATCGCCGCCCGGCTGATCGACGGCGACCCCGGCGCCACCTGGCCCGTCGTGCTGCTCCTGCTCGCCTTCGGCGCCCTCATCGGCCTCGTCAACGGGATGGTGACCACCCTCCTGAAGGTGCCCTCCTTCATCGTGACCCTGGGCATGCTCCTGATCCTGTCCGGAGCCGTGTTCCTGTGGACCGGCGGCTCCCCGCGCGGCGCGCTGTCCGAGGAGTTCCGGCAGTTCGGCCGCGGCAGCCTCGGCCCGGTGCCGTGGTCGGTGCTCATCCTCGTCGCCGCCGTCGCCGCCGTCATCGCCCTCATGCGCTCCGACTTCGGCCGCACCCTCCTCGCCGCGGGCGACAACCCGGTCGCGGCCCGCCTGTCCGGAGTGCGCGTCCTGCGCGTCAAGACGACGGCCTTCGTCCTGTCCGGACTGTCGGCCGCGGTCTGCGCCGTCCTGCTCGGCGGATTCGCCGGCGTGTCCGCCAAGGTCGGCGAAGGACTGGAGTTCCAGGCGATCACCGCGGTCGTCCTCGGCGGTGTCGCCCTCGGCGGCGGCCGCGGATCGGCAGTGGCGGCCATCGCCGGAGCCTTCACGCTGCAAGCCCTCTTCACCCTGCTCAACCTGTACGGGATCTCGGGCGCCCTCGAGTTCACCGTGCAGGGACTCATCCTCGTCCTCGCCGTCGCCCTCGGGTCCGTCCAGTTCCCGCGGCGCGCCAAGTCCGCCTCCACCACCGCATAGAGGAAGCATCATGCCGCACATCCACAGACGTGTTCTCGCCGCTGCCGCCATGGCCTCGCTCGTAGCGCTGACCGGCTGCTCCAGCGACCTGCCCGCGGACGGGCCCGGCTCCGGTGCGTCGTCCGACGCAGGAAAGGGCGCGGACGGGAAGAAGAAGACCGGCGACCAGTCGTCCTTCTTCGTCCAGGCCGACTACGAGGCCCAGCTCGCCATGCGGACCAAGCAGCCGACCGGCCCCGCGGACAAGCCGTGGGAGCAGTCCATCGACCCGCAGCCGGTGGACACGGCCAAGTACAAGAAGGCCGGCCCCTACAAGCTGTGCTTCTCCAACGCGGCCACCAACAACCCCTGGCGCCAGGTGGGTTGGAAGACCATGCAGGCCGAGGTCGCCGCGCACAAGGAGATCGCCGACTTCACCGTCCTGGACGCCGAGGGCAAGGACGACAAGCAGATCTCCGACATCGCCGAACTCACGGCCAAGGGCTGTGACGCGCTCATCGTCTCGCCCAACACCACCGCCACGCTCACCCCGGCCGTCAAGGGCGCCTGCCCGAAGGTCCCGGTCATCGTCTTCGACCGCGGTGTCGGGACGGACTGTCCGGTCACCTTCATCAAGCCGATCGGCGGCTACGCCTTCGGAGCGGACGGCGCGGAGTTCCTCACCCAGAAGGTCAAGCCCGGAGGGAAGATCCTCGCCCTGCGCATCCTGCCCGGCGTGGACGTCCTGGAGACGCGGTGGTCGGCCGCGAAGAAGACCTTCGACGACAGCAAGCTCGACGTCGTCGGCGTGGAGTTCACCGACGGCGACGCAGCCAAGACCAAGAGCATCGTCACCAACTACATCCAGCGCCACGGCAAGATCGACGGCCTCTGGCTGGACGCGGGCGCCACCTCCGTCGCCGCCGTCGAGGCGTTCGAGGACGCCGGCCTGCCCGTCCCGCCCCTCAACGGCGAGGACCAGCAGGACTTCCTGCAGAAGTGGAAGGACGCGAAGCTCACGGCGATCGCCCCGACCTACCCGACCTACCAGTGGCGCACCGCGGTCATCGCCGCGCTGAAGATCCTCAAGGGCGAGAGCGTGCCCAAGGTCTGGAACCTGCCGCAGCCGGCCATCACCGAGGACAAGCTGAACGACTACCTCAAGCCCGGCATGCCGCCCCTGCACTACGCGCTGTGCGGCTGCGAGAAGATGGACGGCTACCCGCAGAAGTGGGGCGGCAAGTAGATGCTCCCGATCGGCGTCAACACGTGGGTCTGGGACTCTCCGTCGACCGACACCTCGCTCGCCCGGCTCGTCCCCCGGATCGCTCCGTGGGGCGCACCTGGAAGCTCGACGCGGACGAGCGGCGCTCCGTACTCGCCGAACTGCGGGAGAACCTCAAGCCCGTCGTGGCGTACGCGGGGGAGCGCGGCGTGCGCGTCGGCGTCGAACCCCTCAACCGGTACGAGACCAGCCTGCTCAACATCGTCGAACAGGCCCTCGACGCCCTCCCCGACGAGTGCGGCCTCGCACTCGACACGTACCACCTCAACATCGAGGAGAGGAGCCCCGCCCAGGCGATCCGGGACGCGGGATCCCGGATCGCGCTCATCCAGGTCTGTGGCACGGACCGCGGCGCCCCCGGCGGCGACCACTTCGACTGGTCGGCCTTCGCCGCGGCGGTCAAGGACGTCGACTACACCGGCCCGCTGGTCATCGAGTCCTTCACGCCGGACAACACCACCATCGCGACGGCGGCGTCCATCTGGCGCCCGCTCGCGGCGAGCCAGGACGAACTGGCCACGAGCGGACTCGCGTTCCTCCGCACCCTGTGACCTCTCTCCGTCACCTTTTCGCCATCCCCAAGGAGAACCCCCATGTCACGACCATGGGTGAAGCGCGGCCTCGCCGCGCTCACCGTATCCCTGCTGGGTCTCGCCACCCTGCAGGCCGCACCCGTCCTCGCCCACGAAGGACACACGACCGACTCCGAGTTCAAGGTCCTCCTCTTCACCAAGACGGCGCCCGGCGCCTACCGGCACACCTCCATGGACGCGGCCATCCAGGCCTTCCAGGAGCTCGGCGCCGCCAACGGCATCCAGGTGGACCAGAGCGACGACGCGAACGTCTTCAGCACCAGCGGCCTCAGCACCTACGACGCCGTGGTCATGGTCCAGTCCTCGGGCATGGTCTGGGACACCGCCGCCCAGCGCGCCGCCGCCCAGGAGTTCGTGCGCGGCGGCCACGGCATCGTGGCGCTGCACAACGCCACCGACATGAACATCGAGACCGAGTTCCCCTGGTGGGACGAGGTCGTCATGGCCGGCGCGCACATGACCGCACACTCCAGCATCGTGCAGGGCACCGCCAAGGTGGCCGACAAGGTGCACCCGTCCACCGCCGGCCTTCCGGACCGCTGGCAGCGGGTCGAGGAGTGGTACAACTTCGAATGGGTGCCGACCACCCGATCTCCTGGTGCCGCAACGCCGAGGGCGGCAAGGTCTGGGCCACCGCCATGGGCCACGAGACGGCCTCCTACTCCGAGCCGTTCTTCCGGCAGCACCTCCTGGGCGGCCTCAAGTGGGCGGCGGGCGCCGCGGAAGGCGACTGCGGCGGCACCGTCTCCCAGCGCTACCAGAAGGTGACGCTGGACGGCGCACCCGACCAGCCCATGCAGCTCGACGTGGCCCCCGACGGAGACGTCTTCTACATCTCCCGCTCGGGCAAGGTCAACGTCATCCACAGCCACGAGGGCGAGGCGCCCGAGACGCACGTCGCCGGCGTGCTGAACGTCTACGACGCCGGCACCGCCGAGATCAACCGGGTCACCCGGTTCACCGTCAACGCCGACGACACGCTCGACATGGCCAGTGCGGAGACCGTGATCGAGGTCCCGGCCTTCCGGGGCAGCGACGAAGAAGAGCCCGGTCACACCGGCGGCTACCTCCATTTCGGACCCGGTGGCAACCTCTACGTCGGCGTGGGCGCTCGTCCGCCAACACCAACGACCTGCGCGGCAAGATCCTGCGCATCCACCCCGAGGCGGCCGGCGGCTACACGATCCCCGCGGGCAACCTGTTCGCGCCCGGCACCGCGCTGACCCGTCCCGAGATCTACGCGATGGGCTTCCGCAACACCTTCCGCTTCTCGGTCGACCCGGAGACCGGCTGGATCTCCGCCGCCGACTACGGGCCCGACGCGCAGTACGAGGACCCCAACCGCGGCCCCATCGGCACCGTCGAGTGGAACCTGATCAAGGCTCCGGGCAACTACGGCTGGCCGTACTGCGTCGGTGACAACACCCCCTTCAACGACTACGACTTCGCCACCGGTACCTCCGGAGCGAAGTTCAACTGCGCGGCGCCGGTCAACAACTCGCCC
>NZ_JNWK01000091.1 GCF_000716445.1 Streptomyces wedmorensis | reverse complement strand
CGAGCAGGCCGCCGAGGCCGGCGCCGGGTCGGTCCTCCTCCTGCCGCCCAACTCACGCCCGCGCTCCTGGCGAGCCTGTACGCCGACGGCAGCATCGTCGCCGTCAAGGAGTTCAGCGGCGACGTCCGCCGCGCCTACGAGATCGCCGAAATCGCCCCGGGACTCGACCTGCTCGTCGGAGCGGACGACGTCCTCCTGGAACTGGCCCTGGCCGGCGCCGTCGGCTGGATCGCCGGCTACCCCAACGCCCTCCCGCGCAGCTGCGCCGAGCTGTACCACGCCGCCGTCACCGGCGACCTCACCACCGCGCTTCCCCTCTACAGGTCCCTGCACCCGCTGCTGCGCTGGGACTCCAAGACCGAGTTCGTCCAGGCCATCAAACTCTCCATGGACCTCGCGGGCCGCCCCGGCGGCGCCACCCGGCCACCCCGCCACCCCCTCGCGCCGGAGCGGGAGGCGGTCGTCCGCGCGGCCACCGAGAAGGTGCTCGCGGAGGGGCACGCGTAGGCCGGACCCGTCCTTCCGCCCGTCCATCCACCCGTTCACCCGAAAGGAACTCCGTGCGTACGCGTCACGTCTTCCACGCCGTCGACTCGCACACCGAGGGCATGCCCACCCGTGTGATCACCGGGGGTGTCGGGGTCATCCCCGGGGCCACCATGGCCGAGCGCCGGCTGCACTTCATCGAGCACATGGACCACCTGCGGACCCTGCTGATGTACGAGCCCCGCGGCCACGCGGCGATGAGCGGCGCGATCCTCCAGCCGCCCACCCGCCCCGACGCCGACTACGGCGTCCTCTACATCGAGGTCTCCGGACTGCTGCCGATGTGCGGCCACGGCACCATCGGCGTCGCGACCGTCCTGGTCGAGACGGGCATGGTCCCCGTCGTCGAACCCGTCACCACCGTCCGCCTCGACACCCCCGCCGGCCTGGTCAGCGTCGACGTCCACGTCCACGACGGCGCCGCCGAGTCGGCCACCTTCACCAACGTCCCCGCCTTCAGCGCCGGCCTCGACCTCAAGACCGAGGTCCCCGGCCACGGAACGGTCACCTACGACCTGGCCTACGGCGGCAACTTCTACGCCTTCGTCGACCTCGACGCCCTCGGCCTGCCCTACGACCGCGCCCGCAAGGACGACCTGCTCGCCGCCGGACTGGCCGTCATGGACGCCGTCAACGCCTCACCCGACCGGCCCGTCCACCCCACCCGACCCGAGATCGCCGGACTCAAACACGTCTACCTCACCGCCCCCGGCTCCGACGCCACCCACTCACGTCACGCCATGGCCATCCACCCCGGCTGGTTCGACCGCTCACCCTGCGGCACCGGCACCAGCGCCCGCATGGCCCAGCTCCACGCCCGCGGCCTGCTCGCCCCGCACACCGACTTCGTCAACGAGTCCTTCATCGGCACCCGCTTCACCGGCCGCATCACCGCCCACACCGAGGTCGGCGGCCTGCCCGCCGTCATCCCCACCGTCACCGGCCGCGCCTGGATCACCGGCACCGCCCAGTACTTCCTCGACCCGCACGACCCCTTCCCGGCGGGGTTCCTGCTCTGACCCCGGCCGGGGAAACGTGACATTGTACGATGCTCCTCCGTGACTTCTCGGAGGACGCACGATGGGTGACCTGAAACAGTACGGTCTCGTCAGGGCGCAGGAACGACTGCGCGACCAGGTCGGGCACGCCCTCCGCGCCGCCCTGATCGCCGGCGAACTGCGCCCCGGCCAGGTCTATTCGGCCCCCGGGCTGGCGGCCGACCTCGGCGTCTCCGCGACCCCGGTCCGCGAGGCGATGCTCGACCTGGCCCGCGAGGGCCTCGTCGAGCCCGTGCGCAACAAGGGGTTCCGCATCACCGAGGTCAGCGAACGCGACCTCGACCAGTACACCGAACTGCGCACCCTCATCGAGGTCCCCACGGTCGGCCGCATCACGGAGACGGCCGACCGCGAACAACTGGAAGCCCTGCGTCCCATCGCCGAGGAGATCGTCGCCCGCGCCCGGCGGCACGACCTCATCGGCTACCTGGAGGCCGACCGCCGCTTCCACCTCGCGCTGCTCGCCCTCTCCGGCAACGAACGCCTCGTCGAGACCGTCGGCGACCTGCGCAAGCGCTCCCGCCTCTACGGCCTGACCGGCCTGGACGAGGCGGGCAAACTGGTCTCCTCCGCCGAGGAACACGTCGAACTCCTCGACCTGATGATCGCCGGCGACGTACCCGGCACCGAGGCCTGCATGCGCCGTCACCTCGGCCACGTCCGCTCGCTCTGGGCCGACGCCCGCGACGAACCGGCGGGCCGGAGGCCGGCCTAGGCCGCCCCGTCACGGGGGCGCGGCCGCCAACTCGGCTTCGGATAAAGGGAATCGGACCTCTGGACAGCGCCATGCAAATCCATATGCTATGTACATGCATATTGCTGCCCCGACGCCCGTGAACGCCGCCGGAACCGTCACCGTGCCCCCTCCCGCGACCGCAGGCCGGCTCGCCTCCGTCGGCTCTTCGCCGGTCCGGGAGATCCTGGCGCTCACCGCGCGGCCCGAGGTGATCTCCTTCGCCGGAGGTCTGCCCGCCCCCGAACTGTTCGACGTCGAGGGGATCCGGGCCGCGTACGACGGGGTCCTGGCGGAGAACCCGCAACACGCGCTCCAGTACTCGACGACCGAGGGCGACCCCGAGCTGCGTACGGCCGTCGCCGCCCGGCTCACCGCACGAGGACTGCCCACCGAAGCCGACGACCTGCTCGTCACCACCGGGTCGCAGCAGGCACTCACGCTCCTCACCGCCGCCCTCGTCGAGCCGGGTGCCGTCGTACTCGTCGAGGACCCCTGCTACCTCGCGGCCCTGCAGACCTTCGGGTTCGCCGGCGCCCGGGTCGTCCCCGTGCCCACCGACGACCAGGGCATCGTTCCGGCCGCCCTGGACGAGATCGCGGCACGCGAGAAGCCCACCCTCCTCTACGTCATTCCCACCTTCCAGAACCCCACGGGCCGTACCCTGCCCGCCGAGCGCCGCACCGCCGTCGCCGAGGCCGCCGCGCGGCACGGGTTCTGGATCGTCGAGGACGACCCGTACGGCGAACTGCGGTACGACGGCGAGCGCGTCCCGTGGATCGTCTCCGACCCCGCCGCCGCAGACCGCACCGTCCTCCTCGGCTCCTTCTCCAAGGTCATGGCCCCCGGACTCCGGCTCGGCCACCTCCGCGCCCCCGCCGGACTGCGCCGCGCCTGCGTGATCGCCAAGCAGGCCGCCGACCTGCACACCTCGACCATCGACCAGGCCGCGGCCGCCCGCTATCTGCGCGACAGCGACCTCGACGCGCACGTCGCCGTGATGCGCGCCGCCTACCGGGAGCGCCGCGACGCCATGCTCGAAGGCCTCCCGGCCGCACTGCCCGAAGGCGCCCGCTGGAACCGGCCCGAGGGCGGCATGTTCGTCTGGGTGACCCTGCCCGACGGGCACGACGCCACCGCCCTCCTGAAGACCGCGGTCGGCCACGAAGTGGCGTACGTGCCGGGGGCGCCGTTCTTCTGCGGCGAGCCGGATCCGCGCGCGATGCGCCTGTCGTTCACGACCCACTCGGCGGACGAGATCAGGGACGGCCTGCGCCGGCTGGCCAAGGTCTTCGCCCAGGGCGTGTCCGGAAGGTAGAGCCGTCTGCCCGGGACTCCCCGCGGACGTTCCGCGCTCCTCGTGGCGTGCGCCGACCGGGTGACTTCCGGTCCGCGCAGGCCACGGGCCGGTCACGACCTCGTGTCGTTGTTGGGCCGAACGGGTGAGGGGCGGGAGGATGTGCCCATGAGTAGGTACGAGAGGTACGACGTCACCGACGAGCAGTGGGAGGGCCTGGCGCAGGTCGTGCCCCTGCGCGGACGTGACGAATGGCCGTCCAGGGTCGATCACCGCACGATCCCCGAGCAGTACGAGTCCGCAGAACAGCGCCGCATGGTGGTGCTCCGGGTGCAGGTGTTCGCCGACGCCCGCGAGGTCGCCGAGTACCTCATCGCCCAGATCCCGGTGCTGCTCGATCTGACGAGCGCCGACACCGAGGTCGCGAAGCGGATCCTCGACTTCAGCAGCGGTGTCGTCTTCGGTCTCGGAAGCGGGATGCACCGCGTCGACCGGAACGTTTTCCTTCTCGCCCCGGCAGGCACCGAGGTCGAGGGCGCGGAGGGCGAGGACGACGAGGAGGTCGTGGGCGGCCGGACCGCCGGCGTCCCCCGATCGTAGGAAGGTCATCTCGCCGTAACGGTTCGTCAGGGAATGATCTGCGTACGGTCCGGGCATGGACCTCACCGGCGGCTCCACGCTCGCCCGCACGTCAGACGCACGCCCCTCCGCCCTCGCCCCCGCGGGTGACGCGCCCACTCCCGCACCCGGACGTACCCCCGGGCCGCGTGTGTCCGTTCCCGAAGCGCGGGGCCCGTCCGGCGGTGGGGCGGAGGCCGGGCGGATCGCCGCCCGGCCGGCCGTCACCGAGCTGCGCCTGTCGGCGTTCGCCGGACACCGCGGAGCCGTGCACGCGCTCGGGCCGGTCACCCTCTTCACCGGCCCCAGCGGCAGCGGCAAGTCGACCGCGCTGCGGGCGTACGAGGCGCTGGCCAAGCTCGGTGCGGGCGACCCGCTCGACGAGGTGTTCGCCGACGCCGCCGACTGCGTCCCCGAGCGGGCCCGGCCCGACGCCCAGGGCCGGCGCGGCTTCCGGATCGGGTGCACGGTGGACGGACCGGCCGGCCCCGTCCACCTGGACCTCGCCGTCCAGGCCGAGCCCCGGCTGCGGGTCGTCGGCGAACGGCTCACCGGCCGGGGCCGCACCCTGCTGGCCACCGCCCTGCGCGACCCGGGCCGCAGCACCGTCCAGGCCGAATGGCACACGGCCGGCGCCACCCCCGTCACCCGCGCACCGCTCCCCGACGACCTGCTCGGTACGGCCCTGCTGCCGCTGCGCGTGGCGGGCAAGACCGCCGGGCAGCTGGAAGTCCTGGCCGCCGCCGAGCAGGTGGTCATCGGGCTGAGGTCGGCCTTCGCCTGCGATCCGCGGCCCGAGCGGATGCGGGCGCCCGTGCCGCCCGGCGAGGGGCGGCTCCGCCGCGGCTGCGGCAACCTCGCCGAGGTCCTGCACCGCACCCACACCGACTGCCCGCGCCGGCACCTGCGCCTCGCGGCCGTCGCGGGAGCGGGCTGCGCGGGTCCCGTCACCGGCCTTGGCGTGCAGGAACTCCCGGAGGGCACGGTACGGGCGTTCCTCGAACGCGGCGGCCGGCCCACGACCCCGCTCGGGCGGCTCGGCGACGGCGAACTCCGCTACCTGGCGCTCGCCCTCACCCTGCTCACCGGCCCGGGCGTGCTGGCGATGGACCGGATCGCCGAGGTGCCCGACGCCATGCAGAGCCTCACGCTGCTCGCCGACGACCTGGACCGCGGGCTCGACGACCGTCAACTGGGCGAACTGCTCCGGCTCGCGGTGGGCATCGCCGCGGACGGGCACATCCGGGTCGCCGGGGCGGTCGGGGAGCGAGCGGCGGGGGAGGCCCGACGGACACCGGGGGTGACGGTGGTAGACCTGACCGGGTGACGAACAACCATGACGTGGCGGGACTCCAGCGCAGGCTGGCCGAGTTCGCGGCCGCCCGCGACTGGCAGCCCTACCACACGCCCAAGAACCTGGTGGCGGCGCTCAGCGTCGAAGCGGCCGAACTCCTGGAGATCTTCCAGTGGTTGACGCCGGAGCAAGCGGAGCGGGTGATGGACGACCCCGAGTCGGCGCACCGCGTCGCCGACGAGGTGGCCGACGTGCTCGCCTATCTCCTCCAGTTCTGCGAGGTGCTCGGAGTCGACCCCCTGGAGGCCCTCGCGGCCAAGATCGACCGGAACGAGGTCCGGTTTCCCGTCCGGCGGCGGGGCGATTCCGACGGAGATCGTCACTCTTCGGAGTGATCGACTTTTCCCCATCGAGCTTCCTGTCCACAGATTTCCGAATTCCTCTGGTGTCGGGGCTCAGGCGGCTTCACTCTGGGTAGTGGAATGAGTGGGCAGTAAGTCGTACGAACGGGGGCGGCGTTGATGGAAGCGGAGCGACTCGTCACGCTCGGCCGGCGCGCGCTGGCGGAGAGCGGGACGGCACAGCACATCGTGGCGGAGGCCTGGCAGGCCCAGGCACTCGCCCAGGCGATAGGGAGCCACCTCGCGCTCTGCGGGCCGCTGGAACTGCGGGGCGACGCGCGGGGGTTGAGCGAGATCGGGGAGTACCCGATGTGGGGAGCCGGCGGGCCGCGGGCGGCCCAGCTGACCGAAGTGGCTGACCCGCGCGGGGCGTTGACCGCGCTGGGGGCGTTACTCGGGGAGGTGGGGATCGCGCTCGTCGGGGTCGCCTGCGCCACCGACGAGGAAGGGCTCTACTGGCAGTGCATCGAGGCCATCGACGCCGCCGACGAGTCGAGCGACCGGGTGCGCGGGATGCTCCGACGCCTCGCCGTACGGGACGGGGAGCGGGCCCGCCCGCCCGACCCCGCCCGCGGTCGCGCGGGCCCCGCGAGGGGCCCGACGTGAACGGCACCCGGCGAGCGGCCGGAGGCGGCGCGGGAGCGGCGCGGTGGCTAGAGGAACGACCGGCCCTCACCGGAACGGTCGATGCCGGGCCGGTCGTCGTGGCCGTACCGGCCGGGCTGCTCGGACTGGTCGTCGTGTCGGTGCTGACCGGTCCGGACGGGCTGGTCAGCACGGTGGGGCCGGTCGTCGTGGCCGTGCTGGTCGGGCTCGTGGCGGTCGGCCGAGGACTGGAGGTCGGCGTCCAGCTGCGAGAGGTCGGCGGAGAGGGCCGCCATGAGCTCCTCCATCTGCTGGAGCAGGCCCTTCGGGGCGCCGGGGGCCTTCTGCTCGGGTACGGACTGCGGCTCCGGCTGCTCGGGAACGGCCCGCTCCGGCGCGGCTTCCTGGGACATGGCGGCCTCCTCGACCGGGACCCCACCGCCGAGGACGGGGCCACGAGAGAGAGCGACGCACCGGCAGCGGCCGCCGGCACGAGGGCCGGGCGGTCCGGCTCCGCCCGAGCCAACGACGGGTGCCCGGCCCCGGTCACTGGCCAGTGTGGACGCGGCCCGCCAGGAGGCCGGATATTCACCCGACCGTGCCGGACCGGACGGCGGGGTGACGGACAGGTTGACACGCACCCGACGGTGCAGGATGGAGGCATGGATCTTCGCATCTTCACCGAACCCCAGCAGGGGGCCGACTACGACACCCTCCTCCGGGTGGCCCGGGCCACCGAGGACCTCGACTTCGACGCCTTCTTCCGCTCCGACCACTACGTCAGCATGGGGTCCGGCGACGGTCTGCCGGGGCCGACGGACGCCTGGATCACCCTGGCGGGCCTGGCGCGGGAGACGCGGCGGATCAGGCTCGGCACGCTGATGACGGCCGGCACGTTCCGGCTCCCCGGGGTCCTCGCCATCCAGGTCGCCCAGGTCGACCGGATGTCCGGCGGGCGGATCGAACTGGGCCTCGGGGCGGGCTGGTTCGAAGAAGAGCACACGGCGTACGGCATCCCCTTCCCGAAGGAGAAGTTCGGCCGGCTCGAGGAGCAGCTGGCGATCGTGACGGGGCTTTGGAAGACCGAGGTCGGGAAGACCTTCAGCTACGAGGGGGAGTTCTACCGGCTCACCGACTCTCCCGCGCTGCCCAAGCCCGCCCAGGGCAGGATCCCGGTGCTGATCGGCGGGCACGGCGCGAGCCGCACACCACGGCTGGCCGCGCGGTACGCGGACGAGTTCAACATCCCGTTCGCCTCCCTGGAGGAGAGCGAGCTGCAGTTCGGCCGGGTCCGGGCCGCCGCGGAGGCGGCCGGGCGGGCGGCGGACGACCTGGTGTACTCCAACGCGCTGGTCGTCTGCGTCGGCAAGGACGACGCCGAGGTGGCCCGTCGCGCCGCCGCGATCGGGCGGGACGTGGACGAGCTCAAGGCGAACGGCCTCGCGGGCTCGCCCGCCGAGGTCGTCGACAAGCTCGGCCGCTACGCGGCGATCGGCTCCTCGCGGGTCTACCTCCAGGTCCTGGACCTGTACGACCTGGACCACCTGGAGTTGATCTCCGCGCAGGTCCAGGCCCAGCTGGGCTGAGGGGACGGACGATCCGATGAAGCCGCTCCGCACGCTCGCCGAGGCCCTCCGGTCGGGGACGGTCATCCTCGACGGCGGTCTCTCCAACCAGCTGGAGGCGCAGGGCTGCGACCTCTCGGACGCGCTCTGGTCCGCCCGGCTCCTCGCCGACGGCCCCGAGCAGATCGAGGCCGCTCACGCGGCGTACGTACGGGCCGGCGCCCGGGTGCTCATCACGTCGAGCTACCAGGCCACGTTCGAGGGCTTCGCCCGGCGGGGCGTGGGCCGCGAGGCGGTGGCCGGCCTGATGGCGCGGAGCGTGGAGCTCGCGCGGGCGGCGGCGGAGCGGGTCGGCGAGGAGGTCTGGGTCGCCGCGTCCGTCGGGCCCTACGGCGCGATGCTCGCGGACGGGAGCGAGTACCGGGGACGGTACGGGCTGTCCGTGCGTGAGCTGGCGGCGTTCCACCGGCCGAGGATCGAGGCCCTCGCCGCGGCGGCCCCCGACGTGCTGGCGCTCGAGACCGTCCCGGACGTGGACGAGGCGGAGGCCCTGCTGAGGGCGGCCGACGGGTGCGGTGTGCCGGTGTGGCTCTCGTACACGGTCGAGGGCGGCCGGACCCGGGCCGGGCAGGAGCTGACGGAGGCCTTCGCGGTCGCCGCCGGCAACGACCAGGTCGTCGCCGTCGGGGTGAACTGCTGCGACCCGGCCGCGGCGGGTGACGCCGTGGCGCTCGCCGCGGCCGTGACCGGCGGACCGGCCGTCGTCTACCCCAACAGCGGCGAGCGCTGGGACGCCCGGGCGCGCGGCTGGCGGGGCGACCTGGCCTTCGACCCGACCGCCTCCGCCGCCTGGGCCACGGCCGGCGCCCGGCTCATCGGCGGCTGCTGCCGCGTCGGCCCGGCCACGATCGCCGCCCTCGCGGCGGCGCTGTCGGGGGACGCCGGGGACCCCGCGAGCTCCGGCGGTGGCCGGGGCGGTGGCGGGAGGGGCGGCTCGTCGGGTTCCGGGGAGGGGGCGCGCTGAGGCGGGGCCGGGGGGCAGGGGCGGAAAATGCCTGGTCGGTGGGGGGACGGGCGAACCATACTCGGAAGTGTGTTCCTGACGATCAGTACGACCGGCAACCAGGAGCGACCCGCGACCGATCTCGGCTTTCTGCTGCACAAGCATCCCGAGCGGGCGCAGGCGTTCTCGACCTCGCACGGCACCGCGCACGTCCTCTACCCCGAGGCGAGCACCGAGCGGTGCACGGCCGCACTTCTCCTGGAGGTGGACCCCGTGGCGCTGGTGCGCCGCGGCAAGGGCAAGGGCCGGGGCGGCGCCCCGGACTCCGCGCTCGCGCAGTACGTGAACGACCGGCCCTACGCGGCGTCCTCGCTGCTCGCCGTCGCGCTCGCCAAGGTGTTCAAGACGGCGCTGCACGGCGTCTGCCAGGCGATGCCCGAGCGGGCGGCCGCGCCGCTGCCGCTGCGCATCGAGGTTCCCGCGCTGCCCGCGCGGGGCGGAGCCGGTCTGGTGCGGGCGCTGTTCGAGCCGCTGGGCTGGGACACGGTCGAGGCCGAACCGGTCGTCCTGGACGCGGAGTTCCCCGAGTGGGGCGACTCCCGGTACGTGCGCCTGGTCCTGGAGGGCGAGCTGCGGCTCGCGGACGCCCTCAACCACCTGTACGTGCTGCTGCCCGTGCTGGACGACGCGAAGCACTACTGGGTCGCGCCGGACGAGGTCGACAAGCTGCTGCGCGCCGGTGACGGCTGGCTGGCCGGGCACCCCGAGCGCCGGCTGATCACCGCCCGGTACCTCTCCCGGCGCTGGGGCCTGGCCCGTGAGGCGACCGAGCGGCTCGAACTGGTGCGGCTCGCCGAGGCCGAGGGGATGGACGTCGAGGAGGTCGACAACGCCGTCGACGAGACGACCGACACGGAGGAGCGGCCGGTGCCGCTCGCCGAGCGGCGGCGGGAGGCTATCCTCGCCGCGCTCGACGCCGCCGGAGCGACCCGTGTGCTCGATCTCGGCTGTGGACAGGGGCAGTTGGTGCAGGCCCTGCTGAAGGACGTCCGTTACACCGAGATCGTCGGCGTCGACGTGTCCGTGCGGGCCCTGACCGTCGCCGCGCGCCGGCTGCGACTGGACAGGATGGGGGAGCGGCAGGCCGCCCGCGTGAAGCTGGTGCAGGGCTCGCTCGCGTACACCGACAAGCGGCTGACCGGCTACGACGCGGCCGTGCTCAGCGAGGTGATCGAGCACCTGGACCTGCCGAGGCTGCCGGCCCTGGAGTACGCGGTGTTCGGTTCGGCGCGGCCCCGCACGGTCCTGGTGACCACGCCGAACGTCGAGTACAACGTGCGCTGGGAGTCGCTCCCCGCCGGGCACGTCCGGCACGGCGACCACCGCTTCGAATGGACCCGCGAGGAGTTCCGGAACTGGGCGGCCGAGGTCGCCCGGCAGTACGGGTACGGCGTCGGGTTCACCCCCGTCGGCCCCGACGACCCCGAGGTCGGACCGCCCACCCAGATGGCCGTCTTCACCCGCGACGACGCCACCCCGACCGACCCCGCCCCGACCGACGAGACCTTGAAGGAGGTCACGGCATGACCCGCACGCTGCCCGTCACGGACCTTTCCCTCGTCGTGCTCGTCGGCGCCACGGGGTCCGGCAAGTCGACGTTCGCGCGACGCCACTTCAAGCCGACCGAGGTCGTCTCGTCCGACTTCTGCCGGGGCCTCGTCGCCGACGACGAGAACGACCAGTCCGCGAGCAAGGACGCCTTCGACGTCCTCCACTACATCGTGGGCAAGCGCCTGGAGGCGGGACGGCTGACCGTCGTCGACGCCACCAACGTGCAGCAGGAGGCCCGGCGTCAGCTGGTGGCGCTGGCCAGGTCGCACGACGTGCTGCCGATCGCGATCGTCCTCGACCTGCCCGAGGACGTGTGCCGCGACCGGAACGCCGGGCGCCCCGACCGGGCGGACATGCCCGCGCACGTCATCCAGCGCCACCGCCGCGAACTGCGCCGCTCGCTGCGGGGCCTGGAGCGCGAGGGCTTCCGCAAGGTCCACGTCCTGCGTTCCGCGGAGGAGGTGGAGGAGGCCGCGATCGTCCTGGAGCGCCGCTTCAACGACCTGCGCCACCTCACCGGCCCCTTCGACATCATCGGGGACATCCACGGCTGCCGCTCCGAGCTGGAGACCCTGCTCGCCGAGCTGGGGTACGTCGACGGTCACCATCCCGAGGGGCGTACGGCCGTCTTCGTCGGCGACCTCGTCGACCGGGGCCCCGACTCGCCCGGCGTCCTGCGCCGCGTCATGGGCATGGTCGCCTCGGGCGACGCGCTGTGCGTGCCCGGAAACCACGAGAACAAGCTCGGCCGCTGGCTGAAGGGACGGAAGGTCCAGGAGACGCACGGACTGGCCGAGACCATCGAGCAGCTGGCGGGCGAGACCGACGAGTTCCGGTCCCAGGTCGCGGATTTCATCGACGGACTCGTCAGCCACTACGTCCTCGACGGCGGCGACCTCGTCGTCTGCCACGCGGGTCTGCCGGAGAAGTACCACGGCCGTACGTCGGGCCGGGTCCGCTCCCACGCGCTGTACGGGGACACCACCGGGGAGACCGACGAGTTCGGGCTGCCCGTGCGCTACCCGTGGGCGGAGGACTACCGGGGTCGCGCCGCCGTCGTGTACGGGCACACGCCCGTGCCGAACACCTCCTGGGTCAACAACACGATCTGCCTCGACACGGGAGCCGTCTTCGGCGGGAAGATGACCGCGCTGCGCTGGCCGGAGCGCGAGCTCGTCGACGTGCCGGCCGAGCGGGTCTGGTACGAGCCGGCCCGGCCGCTCGCCACCGACGCGCCCGGCGGCCACCAGGGACGCCCCCTGGACCTGGCAGACGTGCACGGCCGGCGCATCGTGGAGACCCGGCACCTCGGCAACGTGGCCGTGCGGGAGGAGAACGCGGCGGCGGCCCTCGAGGTCATGAGCCGTTTCGCGGTCGACCCGCGGCTGCTCGCCTACCTGCCGCCGACGATGGCACCGACCGCCACCTCGCGCACCGAGGGGTATCTGGAGCACCCGGCCGAGGCCTTCGCCCAGTACCGGGCGGACGGGGTCGAGCGGGTCGTGTGCGAGGAGAAGCACATGGGCTCCCGGGCCGTGGCCCTGGTCTGCCGCGACGAGGAGGCGGCCCGCGAGCGCTTCGGCGTCACCGGGGTGACCGGCGCGCTGCACACCCGTACCGGACGGCCCTTCTTCGACGAGGCCGCAGTGACCGAGGAGGTGCTCGGGCGGCTGCGTACCGCGATCGGCGCCGCCGGGCTGTGGGACGAGCTCGACACGGACTGGCTGCTGCTCGACGGCGAGCTGATGCCGTGGTCGCTCAAGTCGGCGGGGCTGCTGCGCGCGCAGTACGCGGCGGTCGGCGCGGCGTCCGGGGCCGTCCTCCCCGGGGCGATCGGCGCCCTGGAGCGGGCGGTGGGGCGCGGGGTCGAGGGGATCGAGGGGCTGCTCGCCCGGCAGCGGGAGCGGGCCGTGGACGCGGCGGCGTTCACGGAGGCGTACCGCAGGTACTGCTGGCCGACCGAGGGACTGGACGGGGTGCGCTTCGCGCCCTTCCAGCTCCTGGCGGCGCGCGGCCGCTCGCTGGCCGCCGTCCCGCACGACGAGCAGCTCGCCTGGCTCGACCGGCTGGTGGAGCACGATCCGACGGGACTGCTCCAGGTCACCCGCAGGCTCGTCGTCGACACGGGCGACGAGGCCTCGGTCCGGGCCGGCACCGACTGGTGGCTGGAGCTGACGGCCGCCGGCGGCGAGGGCATGGTCGTGAAGCCGCTGGCGGCGCTCGTCCGCGACGCCAAGGGCCGGCTCGGCCAGCCGGGCGTCAAGGTGCGCGGCCGCGAGTACCTGCGGATCATCTACGGCCCCGAGTACACCCGGCCGGAGAACCTGGAGCGGCTGCGCCAGCGCTTCCTCGGCCACAAGCGGTCGCTGGCGCTGCGCGAGTACGCCCTCGGCCTGGAGGCGCTCGACCGGCTCGCGGGCGGGGAGCCGCTCTGGCGGGTCCACGAGGCCGTCTTCGCGGTCCTCGCGCTCGAATCGGAGCCGGTCGACCCGAGGCTCTGACGCGGCCGCCGCGGCGGCCGCGCCGAAGGCGAGGTTCCGGGGCGGCTTCGCGAACCCTTCACGAAGGCTTCGCGAAGCCGCCCTTCCGCCGCCGACGGGGGCGCAGGGGTGTCGGGAACGGCGCTCCCCTGCGCCCCTCGTGCTCGTTGTCGCGTTTCTTCCGCACCCTCTAGCGTTCTTCACCCCATGACGTGACACAACGTCAACTCTGTGGCGGGGAAGGTCACATGAGGTGGGAACAAGCGCACGAAAGAAGCCGGTCGATCACCGGCGGGCGGCCTTCCCCGGAGGGTCAGCGGACGGTACGGGGGGTGAGCGGGCCATGAGTCTCTTCGGCCAGGACCGCTCCTTCCTCCATGCCCTGCCGGCGGCCGACCGGCGGACCCTGCTCGCCGAAGGCGCCCGGCGCGTCTACGACCCCGGGGAGGTGATGATCCGCGAACGCGACACCAGCGCCTACGTCCTCGCGCTGCTCTCCGGCTGGTCCGTCGTCTCCGTCGGCACCGAACGCGGATCGCGGCTCATCCTCGCCCTGCGCGGCGCCGGCGAGGTCGTCGGCGACCTCGCGGCCGTCGACCTGCGCCCGCGCAGCGCCAGCGTCACCGCGCTCGGCACGGTCGAGGCGGTGGCCATCTCCGGCGACCGCTTCCGGCGCTTCCTCGCCGCCCGGCCGCACGCCACCTCGCTGATCATGCGCCAGCTCGCCACCCGGCTCCGCAGCGCCGACGTGGAACGCCGCGCGCTCGCCTCCGAGACCGTCCTCCAGCGCCTCGCGGCCCGGCTCGTCGAACTGGCCGAGCGCGCGGGCCGGCGCGCCGACGCGGGCACCGTACTCGAACTCCCGCTTCCCCAGCACGACCTGGCCGCGGCCATCGGAGCCACCCGGGAGGCGGTGGCGAAGGCCCTGCGCCTGCTCCGGGAGCAGGACGTCGTCCGCACCGCGAACCGCACCGTCGTCGTCATCGACATGCGGGTCCTGGTGCTGCTCGCCGAGGGGCGTGCGCGCCCCGGCGCGGAACGGGCGGACGAATCTCCGCCGGATGTGTAAACGGCTACATCGCCGGTCGCGGAAGGCGACCAGTCTGGACATGCGCCACCCGCGAGGAACCGAACGGCACCACGACACCGAACGGCACCACGGCACCGAACGGCACCACGGCACCGAACAGGAACACGGGCACCACGGCACCACGGCATCAAGCGGCACCAGGCATCACACAGGGAGTCCGAGTGAGCAGTGCGGGAGCGAACGGCGTGGCGGGCGGGATCCACCGGTTCGTCGTCTTCGGCGACATCTGTGGTTCGGGGGCCATGGACATGGCGGAGAAGGAGCTGCACCGGGCCGCGCTGTACGCCGCGTTCGACGAGGCGTACAGCTCCGTCGGCGTCGAGCCCGGCACCTTCCACCAGGAGGACCGGGGCGACGGCATCCTCGCCGCCCTGCGCCCCGACGTGCCGCCGACCCTCATGGTGGGGCGGTGGATCGACACCCTCTACGAGAGCCTGCGCGAGCACAACACGGGGCGGAGCAGACGGCTGCGGCTGCGGATCGGCATGAACGCGGGGCTCGTGGTCCAGGACCGGCACGGGCTCGTCGGGCGGGCCGTCGACCTCGCCGCCCGGCTCTGCGACAGCCCGCCGGCCAAGCGGCTCATGGCCGAGGCGCCCGAGGTCGACCTGCTCGTCGTGACCTCCGACTGGCTGTACGAGAACGTGGTCGCCCTCGGCGGCCGTTACGTGGAACCGGACCACTACCGGCAGGTCCGCGTCCGGTCCAAGGAGACCGACGAGGTCGCCTGGTTCCACGTGCCGCGCAGGACCGCGCCGCCGCTCGCCGGCGTCGAGGGGGAGTCGGCGCCCGAGGGGGATCGGGCGCCGGCGGGGGGTGCACGGACCGGCGTTGGGCCGTCGCGGGGGGACGGCCCAACGCCCCCGACCGGGGGCGGGAACCGCACGTACCACGTCGGGGGAGACCTGCTCGACGTCCACGGCAACACCGTCCACGGGGATCTCACCGGCATCCGCAAGACCGCGCGGGCGGGTGAGCCGGAGTGAGCGACCAGGACGACGGCGACTCCCGGGACGAACCCCAGGACGCGGGCCGCGCCGCGGACGACCGGGCGGGCGGGCACGAACGGGGCTCGGACCGCGACGGTGACCGGAGCGGCGGGCGGGGCGGGGACCGGGCCGGCGACCGGGGCGCGGGCCGGGGAGGGGACCGGGGCGCGGGACAAGGGGCGGACCGGGGTGCGGGGAGGGGTGGTGAGCGGGGCGCCGGCCGGGGGGACCGGGACGGCGACCGGGCCGACCGGGGGGACCGGGAGGGGGAGCAGCAGCGCGAGCCCAGCGTGTTCGCGTCGGCGGACCGGGGCCCCCTCGGCGGCGAGAGCGGCACCGGCGGGGCCGCCACGGCACGCCGGGCCGTCCGCACCCTGGCGGGCGGCGCGGGCGACCGGCAGACCGTCATCCACGGCGACGGCACCGTCTACGAGGGACCCCAGGTGCTCGCCCTGTACGGCCCCGACCGCGCGCCGCACTTCGTCCAGGGGCCCGTCCCGCCCGAGACGCTCGCCCACCTCGGCCGGGTGTACTGCGAGACGACCGGCTACCAGCGGATGAAGGACCGGCTGCGCGACCACCGGGTCCTCGTCCTGTGCGGCGAACCCGGCAGCGGCCGCCAGGCCACCGCGCTCGCCCTCCTCGACGAACTCACCCACGGGAAGGTCTTCCGCCTCGACCCGCGCCACGGCGTCGACGAGATCACGGAGGAGGCCGTCGAGGACGGCGGCGGCCACCTCCTGGAGCTGCTGACCGAGGACATCAGGACCGAGAGCGAGCCCCGGCACTCCCGTTCCGGCCCCGGCGACCGGGTCGCCGCCGCGTCCCGGCCCGCCACCCGCCTCTCCGAACTCCACCTGGACCGCTTCGGCGACCTGCTGCGCGGCCGGAACGCGTACGGCGTCGTCCTCGTCGAGAACGGCGAGCTCGCCGACCGGCTCCTGCGCGGCCGGTACGGGGTCTACTGCCCCCCGCCGCCCGCCGACGAGGTCCTCCACCGCCACCTCAGGCTCCAGCTGAGCGGCGAGGCCCTCGGCACCGCGCAGGCCGTCGCCCGCCGCCCCGACGTGGTCGAGGCGCTCGGCCTCGAAGCGCTGCGGCCGCGCGAGGCGGCCCTGCTCGCCGACCACCTCGGCCGCCACTGGCGCGGCGAGCTCACCGACGAGCAACTCCTCGCGGACTGCGCCACGTTCGTGACCGCGCAGGCCCGCGAGTGGTTCGCGGGCGCCGACCGGCCCGGCACCCTGCCCGAGGCCCTGCCGGTCCTGAACGCCGGAGCGTTCCGCATCGCCGTCGCCGTCTTCGACGGCTCCGCCTACAGCCTTGCCGCCGAGGCCGCCGAGCTCCTCGCCTGGGAACTCGCCGTCACCCTCGACCCCGAACACGCCCCCGGAAGAAGGCTGTTCGGGACACACGCCCAGCACCGCCCGGTGCTCGCCCGCGCGGTCCTCGAAGACGGCGAACTGGACCTCGGGCCGGCCAAGGTGCCCGTGCGGGCCGTCCGCTTCCAGGGCGGCGGGCTCGCCGGCGCCGTACTCGGCGAGGTCTGGCACGGCTACCACAACGTCCGCGGCCCGGTGGCGCGTTGGCTGCGCGCCCTCTGCGACGACCCCCGCTCCGAGGTGTGGGTCCGGGCCTCCATCGCCGCGGGGGTGCTCTGCTCCTGGGACTGGATCCACGGCTTCCGCGAACTGGTCGCGCCGCTCGCCGCGACGGACGAGCCCGTCGCCCGGATGGCCGCCGCGACCGCACTCGCCGAGTCCGCCCGCGACCCCCGCGTCCGGCCGGCCGTCGCCGACGTGCTCAAGGAATGGGCGACGTCCGACGAGGACACCCTCGTCGAGACCGCCCTGCTCGCCCACGGCTACGTCCTGGCCGCCGGAGACGTACCCGGCTCGCTCGACGCCCTCGCCCGCGTCGTCAGGGCCCGCGAGGCGAGCGACACCGACGTCCTCGTGCACGCCGCCTTCAGCGCCGCCCGGCTGCTGGCCTCCGGCGAACCCGAGCCCGTGCTGCTGAGGCTGCGCCAGTGGCTCGACGACGGGCGCCTCAGCCTCGCCAACCTGGTCCTCCTCACCGTCATCCGGGCACTCGGCACCCGGACCACGCACCTGTGGGGACTGCGGGACGTGCCCGAGCTCGACCCGCACGCGGCCAGGCCGCTGCTCGTCGCACTCCTCGCCACCAGGCCCGGCCTCGCGCCCGACCTGGCCCGGCTGCTGCGGCACACCCTCGCCACGGCGCGGTCGGGCGAGGTGGCCCTCGAAGCGTTCGGCGGCCTGCTCCGGCGGGCCGCGAAGGACCCGGAGGCGCTCCGGCACGTCTGCGGCTTCCTCCCGCTCCTCGCGGTGGACCGCCGCGACCGCGACCGCCTCCGGGGACTCCTGAACGAACTGGTCCGGGACCGCGACCGGCCCCTGGACAGACGCGCGGCACGGCGGATGTGGGACGCCGTCACGGAAGGAGCCAACCGATGACCGGGCCCGAGCAGAACGGGAACGCGCGACCGGACGAGCGGGCGCGCCGGGACGGACGGGACCCGGCCGGACAAGGCCCGGACGGCCGGGGCCCCGACCGTCCGGGACTCGACCGCCAGGGACCCGACGGGCGGGCCCGGCAGCGGTACGAGGAGCCGGGCGGGCGGGCCGGGGACGAGCGGGGGCGGGACGGGAACGCCGACGCACCGGGGCGGCTGCGCGGCCCGCTGCTGCGGGAGTACGCGCCCCCGTACCGCCGCAGGAGCGGCCGGATCGCCGCGGTGCTGCTCTACCGCAACGGCGGCCACCGCGTGGTCTGGCCGGACCGCAAGGAGGACGTCAACAAGCCTTTCATCGGATCCCCGTACACGGTCTTCGAGGTGCAACTCGGCCGCAACGTGACGGAGTTCAGGCTCCAGCTGCCCGCCGCCGGCGACGGCGTGTTCTTCGAGGCCGTCGCCAGGATCCAGTGGATGGTGACCGACCCGCACCTCGTCGTCCAGGAACAGGTCGAGGACGTCGCCGAGTTGCTGCACGACGAACTGCTCGACGGGCTCCGCCGGCTCTCCCGGAGGTTCCGGATCACCGACG
The DNA here is from genome assembly GCF_000716445.1 of Streptomyces wedmorensis. Lineage (GTDB taxonomy): Bacteria > Actinomycetota > Actinomycetes > Streptomycetales > Streptomycetaceae > Streptomyces > Streptomyces wedmorensis. The sequence continues at coordinate 1,083 of NZ_JNWK01000091.1, read as the reverse complement.
CCCAGCGCGCCGACGAGGCCGTGCGCGAGGCGCTGAGCACCGGCCGCCTCAGCCTCGGCAGGGACATCGGGCTGCGGACCCGGGTCCACGTCTTCATCGACCTGGAGGATTCGGTCAAGGCCGAGGTCCAGCGCCGCGACCGGATCGACATCACCATGGAGGCCGACGCGCGCGAGGCCGAGGCGGAGCGCCGCAAGGACGCGGCCGAACGGGCGATGATCGCCGACCGCGCCCGGGAGATCGAGGCCCTCTTCCGGCGCGGCGACCTCGCCCAGATCGCCCACCACATGGCGGTCCACCCCGACAAGCAGTGGGAGATCCGCAACCAGCTCCAGCAGGAGCGGCGCCAAGGACAGGAGGACTACCTCGCCGTCTTCACCCAGCTCCTGGACACCGGGGTCCTGGAACGCCACGACATCGGCGAGCAGATGTACCAGGTGCTCATGTACCTGCGCTCCCAGACCGGCACCATCGTCGGCGGCATCACCGACCGCGTCCTCAACCCCTCCGGCAGCGCGGGTCCGCGCTCCCCGCGCGCCATCGAGGACCGCCACCCCGAACCCGGCCGCCCCGACTGGGACGACGACCCGCCCGCCGAGACGGGCGACCGCGAGCGGCGGGACGAGCCGCCCGCCGCCCGGGTCTACGAGCCGACCCGCGTCGAGTCCGGCTCGGACCGCGAACGCGAACGCGACCGGGGCGACCGGGACTGGGACCGCGGCCACGACCGGTACGAACGCTACGACCGGTACGACCGCGACGACCCCTACGACCGCGAGCGCCCCGGCCGCGAGCGCGGCTCCTCCCGGTCCACCCGCCCCGCCCGGCCCGCCCGGCCCAGCGCCGACTTCGACGACTGGGACGACGCATGACGCCCCCGGACGGCACCCCCGTCCGTACCCCGGATCCGTCCCCGGACGGCGCCCCTCTCCGTACCCCGCAACCGTCTGCGGACGGCAACCCGGCCCGTACCCCGGATCCGTCCCCGGACGGCCCCCCGGCCCGTACCCCGGCCTCCACCCCCACTCCCACGCCCGCCCTCACCCCCACGCCCGCCCCGGCCCCCGCCCCCCCCCCGCCCGA
>NZ_JNWK01000090.1 GCF_000716445.1 Streptomyces wedmorensis | reverse complement strand
GGTACTGCAGGGGGGACCCTGTGGGAGAGTAGGACGCCGCCGAACAATTTTTAGCCTCAACCCCCGGACATTGTCCGGGGGTTGAGGCATTTTTGCGTTGAGGTGGCGGAGGGGGCCCCGTGCCGGGTGGGGGTGTGGCTGAGGGTAAGGTCGGGGGGCAATGTCGGCACCATCCCAGCAGGAGGCCCCCGGGTGGAGGTCCAGGAGACTCGCGTTCAGACCGACCGGGTCCTCACCATCCCCAACATTCTCAGCATGGCGCGCCTCGCCGGCGTGCCGCTGTTTCTGTGGCTGATTCTCCGTCCGGAGTTCGGCGGGCCCAACAGCGACGGGTGGGCGCTCCTCGTCCTGATGCTGAGCGGTGTCAGCGACTACCTCGACGGCAAGCTCGCCCGGCGCTGGAACCAGATCAGCAACCTCGGCCGGCTGCTCGATCCGGCCGCCGACCGGCTGTACATCCTGTCCACGCTCGTGGGGCTCACCTGGCGCGAGATCCTGCCGCTGTGGCTGACCGCCGCCCTGCTGGCGCGTGAGGCCATGCTGCTCGTGATGGTGGGAATCCTCCGTCGGCACGGCTACCCGCCGCCGCAGGTGAACTTCCTCGGGAAAGCTGCGACTTTCAACTTGATGTACGCGTTCCCGTTGCTGCTCCTCAGTGACGGAACGGGCTGGCTCTCGTCACTCGCTGAAGTTTTCGGGTGGGCCTTCGCCGGATGGGGTACAACTCTGTATTGGTGGGCAGGGATCCTCTACGTGGTCCAGGTCCGTCGACTCGTGAAGGCGGATACCGCGGCCGATTGAGCCCGTCCGTCCTGTGTCGAGCAGCGTCGCCGGCAACAACGAGGACAATCCGAGGGCTACTGAGCGGACAGGTGAAGTCGGCAGGACCGTCGTCTCTTCAAGGAGGACGCTTCCGACATGAAGGCCGTCGTGATGGCCGGTGGCGAGGGAACACGCCTTCGCCCGATGACCTCGAGCATGCCCAAGCCTCTGTTGCCGGTGGTGAACCGGCCGATCATGGAGCACGTCCTACGACTGCTCAAGAGGCACGGTCTCAACGAGACCGTCGTCACCGTGCAGTTTCTCGCCTCTCTCGTCAGGAACTACTTCGGCGACGGCGAGGAACTCGGGATGGAGCTCACGTATGCCAACGAGGAGAAGCCACTCGGTACAGCGGGAAGTGTGAAGAACGCCGAGGAAGCGTTGAAGGACGACGCTTTTCTCGTCATCTCGGGTGACGCGCTCACCGACTTCGACCTGACCGATCTGATCTCCTTCCACAAGGAAAAGGGCGCCCTCGTCACGGTCTGCCTGACCAGGGTGCCGAATCCGCTGGAATTCGGGATCACGATCGTCGACGAAGAGGGAAAGGTCGAGCGGTTCCTGGAGAAGCCCACGTGGGGGCAGGTCTTCTCCGACACCGTGAACACGGGCATCTACGTGATGGAGCCCGAGGTCTTCGACTACGTCGAAGCGGACGTTCCGGTGGACTGGTCGGGAGATGTCTTTCCGCGGCTCATGAAGGACGGCAAGCCGATCTACGGCTATGTCGCCGAGGGCTACTGGGAGGACGTCGGCACCCACGAAAGCTATGTGAAGGCCCAGGCGGACGTCCTGGAGGGCAAGGTCCAGGTCGACATCGACGGCTTCGAGATCTCGCCGGGGGTCTGGGTCGCCGAGGGCGCGGAGGTGCATCCCGACGCGGAGCTTCGCGGGCCGCTGTACATCGGTGACTACGCCAAGGTCGAGGCCGGCGCCGAGATCCGCGAGCACACCGTCATCGGCTCGAACGTCGTCGTGAAGAGCGGGGCGTTCCTGCACAAGGCCGTCGTCCACGACAACGTGTACATCGGCCAGCAGAGCAATCTGCGCGGCTGCGTGATCGGCAAGAACACCGACATCATGCGGGCCGCGCGGATCGAGGACGGGGCCGTCATCGGCGACGAGTGCCTGATCGGTGAGGAATCGATCGTGCAGGGCAACGTGCGGGTGTATCCGTTCAAGACGATCGAGGCCGGCGCCTTCGTCAACACCTCGGTCATCTGGGAGTCCCGCGGGCAGGCCCACCTCTTCGGGGCGCGGGGCGTCTCCGGCATTCTGAACGTGGAGATCACGCCCGAGCTGGCCGTACGGCTGGCGGGGGCGTACGCGACGACCCTGAAGAAGGGGGCGACCGTCACCACGGCGCGTGACCACTCCAGGGGTGCGCGGGCGCTGAAGCGGGCGGTGATCTCGGCGCTGCAGGCCAGCGCCATCGACGTACGGGATCTGGAGAACGTACCGCTGCCGGTGGCGCGGCAGCAGACCGCGCGGGGAAGCGCCGGAGGGATCATGGTGCGGACCTCGCCCGGGGTGCCGGACTCCGTGGACATCATGTTCTTCGACGAACGCGGCGCGGACCTCTCGCAGGGCGGGCAGCGCAAGCTGGATCGGGTGTTCGCGCGGCAGGAGTACCGGCGGGCCTTCCCCGGGGAGATCGGTGACCTCTCCTTCCCGGCGAGCGTCTTCGACTCGTACACCGGCTCGCTGCTGCGGAACGTCGACACGTCCGGGATCGCGGAGGCGGGCCTGAAGGTCGTCGTGGACGCCTCCAACGGCAGTGCCGGGCTGGTGTTGCCCAGCCTGCTCGGGCGGCTCCAGGTCGACTCGCTGACGATCAATCCGGGGCTCGACGAGTCGCGGCCCACCGAGTCGGCCGAGAGCCGGCGGGCCGGGCTCGTGCGGCTCGGGGAGATCGTGGCGTCGGCGCGGGCCGCGTTCGGGGTGCGGTTCGACCCGGTCGGCGAGCGGCTCTCGCTCGTGGACGAGCGGGGGCGGATCATCGAGGACGACCGGGCGCTCCTGGTGATGCTCGACCTGGTGGCGGCCGAGCGGAGATCGGGGCGGGTCGCGCTGCCGGTGACGACCACGCGGATCGCGGAGCAGGTCGCCGCGTACCACGGCACGCAGGTGGAGTGGACGACGACCTCGCCCGACGACCTCACGAGGGTCGGCCGGGAGGAGTCGACGATCTTCGGTGGTGACGGGCGCGGCGGGTTCATCGTGCCCGAGTTCAGCAGTGTCTTCGACGGGGCCGCCGCCTTCGTGCGGCTGATCGGGCTCGTGGCGCGGACACAGCTCACGCTGAGCCAGATCGACGCGCGGATTCCGCGGGCGCACGTCCTCAAGAAGGACATCGCGACCCCGTGGGCCGTGAAGGGGCTCGTGATGCGCAGGGTGGTGGAGGCGGCGGGCAGCCGCTCCGTGGACACCACCGACGGGGTGCGGGTGGTCGAGGCGGACGGTCGCTGGGTGATGGTGCTGCCCGACCCCGCCGAGGCCGTGACGCATCTGTGGGCGGAAGGTCCCGACGACGCCTCCGCGCAGGCACTGCTCGACGAGTGGGCCGCGGTGGTCGACAGCGCAGGTGGCTGACGGATCGGACCGTACGGCCGGGAGGCGCCCGCGGGGTGCCTCCCGGCCTGATGCGGGGGGCATTCGGCGGTAGGCCGTGCGACGTGCGACGATGTGCGGCATGTCGCAGCAGCCCCCCGTTCGGAGCACCGGATCACCGCCGCCGCGCCCGGACGCGTCCATGTCGCTGCTGAACAACGTGATGGACCACGCGCTCGACGACGGCTACGCGGAGGCGACGGCCCGGCGCGCGGCGGAGGGCGGCGGCCTGCCCCGTAGCCTGCGTGCCAAGCTCGGTGTCGCCGCAGGGCTCCTGCTCGCGGCCGCCGTGGTGACCGTCGGCGCCGCCGAGGCGCGGATCTCCGCGCCGGTCGTCGCCAAGGAGCGGCAGGAGCTGATCGACCGGATCGAGGCGGAGACCGCGACCGCGGACCGGCTCGGGGAGGACGTCGAGCGGATCCGGGCCGAGGTCGGGAACCGTCAGCGACAGGCCTTGCAGCAGCAGGACGGTGACCAGGCCGAGCTCGTGGCGCTGCTCTCGGGAGCGACGCCCGTGCACGGGCCCGGGGTGAAGCTCGTGATCGACGACGCCAAGGGGACCGACACCGGTGGGGGCGGACCGAGGGAGAGCACCGGCTTCTCGGACACGGGCCGGGTGCGCGACCGGGACATGCAGCGGGTGATCAACGGGCTGTGGGAGTCGGGTGCCGAGGCCGTCGCGATCAACGGGCAGCGGCTGACGTCACTGTCCGCGATCCGGGCCGCCGGTGACGCCATACTGGTCGACAACAGGCCGCTGGTGCCGCCGTACACCGTCCTCGCGATCGGCGACGGACAGAGGCTGAGCACAGCGTTCCAGGACAGCGCCGACGGGCAGTACCTGCACGCGCTGGTGGAGAACTTCGGGATCAGGAGCAGCATCTCGGCCGAGGGCGATGTGAGCCTGCCGGCCGCGCCGAGCCTGACCGTACGTACCGCAGAGCCGAGGGGGGCCGGGGCGGCGACGCCGTCCGGTCGGGCCACGGCCGACACAGGGAAGGGCACATCGTGATCGCCGTACTGGGCCTGATCGTCGGAGTCGTGGTCGGACTGTTGGTCCGTCCCGAGGTTCCGGCGGTGGTCGAGCCCTATCTTCCGATCGCCGTGGTCGCCGCCCTCGACGCGGTGTTCGGCGGTTTCCGGGCCATGCTCGACGGGATCTTCGTCGACAAGGTCTTCGTGGTCTCGTTCCTCTCCAACGTGGTGGTGGCCGCGCTGATCGTCTTCCTCGGCGACAAGCTGGGCGTGGGCGCGCAGCTGTCGACCGGCGTGGTCGTCGTGCTCGGCATCCGGATCTTCTCCAACGCGGCCGCCATCCGGCGCCACGTCTTCCGGGCGTGACGCCGATGAGCGAGAACCCCCAGAACCACGAGAACCCCGAAGGCGACGAGAACCCCTCGGGGCCCGAAGTCCGGCCGGAGCCGGACGAGCAGCCGAAGCCGGACGAGCAGCCGAAGCTCGAAGGCGCCGGGAAGCCCGAGGCGTCCGCGGTGCCGCCGGCGGACGCGGCCGGCGACGACGCGGCCGGCGAGGACGTTCCGGTGTCCGTGCCGTCGACTCCTGCCGCCGCGGCCCCCGGGGCCGAGGCGAGCGGCCGGCGGAGGCTCGCCTCCGCACTGTGGCCGCCGCGCGTGACGCGGGCCCAACTCATCGTCGCGCTCCTGCTGTTCGTCCTCGGACTCGGCCTGGCGATCCAGGTGTCGTCGACGAGTGAGAACAGCGCGCTGCGCGGGGCACGCCAGGAGGACCTGGTGCGCATCCTCGACGAGCTCGACGACCGCACGCAGCGCCTGGAGGACGAGCGGGCCCGGCTGGAGAAGCAGCGTTCCGAGCTGGAGTCCAGCTCGGACCAGGCCGAGGAGGCCCGCAAGCAGACCCAGGAGAAGGAGCAGCAGCTCGGCATCCTGGCCGGCACGGTCGCCGCCCAGGGGCCCGGCATCACCCTGACCGTCGGCGACCCCGGCGGGGCCGTCGAGTCGGACATGCTGCTCGACGCGATCCAGGAGCTGCGCGCGGCGGGCGCCGAGGCGATCCAGGTCAACGGTGTGCGGGTGGTCGCGGACACCTATTTCACCGGCAGCGGTGAAGACATGCGGATCGATGGAACGAAGGTGGGCGCTCCGTACGTCTTCAAGGTCATCGGCAAGCCGGAGGATCTCGAGCCCGCGCTCAACATTCCCGGCGGTGTCGTGCAGACCCTGGAGAAGGAGCAGGCCACGGCCACGGTGGAGCGGTCGGCGAAGATCGTCGTCGACGCCTTGCGACCCGCGAAGCGGCCTGACTACGCTCAGTCGTCCTCGCAGTGAGAGGGGACGAGGGGGTCCCGCGACAAGGGCATGACGTTGCGGGGGGTCGGCGCACCACAACGGTGGTGCGTGGTGGAAACTGTCCGGAGGATACGGACGTTGTGAAGGTGTCCGGGTCGGCAGGTGTGATGGATCTCGGTTCGTCCTGCCCCACGGGCGGGTCTGTTTCGGTCAAGGGGAATCGCCCGTGAGTTTTTTTGCGAAGTTGTTCGGCAAGAGCGGACGCGAGGACGGCGGTAACGCCAAGCACCGCGCGTCGCGCCACGCCCAGAGCGAGGAGCAGGGCGGCGAGCGCCCGCTCTTCCGCGATGAGGTCGGCGGCCAGGGCGGTGACATTCCGGGCACTCAGGGCGCGTCGTCTGTTGACCCCGCCGGTGCCGCCCGCATAGGTTTCGGAGAACCATCAACCTCAGGTACGGGTGGAGGGTTTACCCCCGATCCGTACGCGACACAGACCTCCGCGGGGATGCCGCGGCAGGAGGACGCGTCCATGCCGGTGTGTACGAGGTGCGGTCACCGCAACACGGCCGACAGCCGCTTCTGCTCCCACTGCGGTACGCCGCTGCGGGGCGGGGTCGCCGCCGAGCGCGCGTCGGAGACGACGTCGACGATCTCCATCTCGGGCCTTGAGGCGTACGACGCCGAGGTCACCGGTCAGACGCAGCTGCCCTCGCTCTCTCCGGAGGCGCTGGCGGCCGTGGAGGCGCTGCCGTCGGGTTCCGCGCTCCTCGTGGTGCGCCGGGGGCCGAACTCCGGCAGCCGGTTCCTGCTCGACGGCGAGCTGACCACGGCCGGCCGTCACCCGCAGAGCGACATCTTCCTGGACGACTTCACCGTCTCCAGGCGCCACGTCGAGTTCCGGCGGGCGCAGGACGGCAGCTTCACCGTCGCCGATGTCGGCAGCCTCAACGGCACGTACGTCAACCGTGAGCCGATCGACTCGGTCGTTCTGTCCAACGGCGACGAGGTGCAGATCGGCAAGTACCGGCTGGTCTTCTACTCGAGCCAGCGGGGCGTGTGACGCCTCGGAGAAGCCTTCAGGGAAGGTCCATGCTGCGAACACCGACGGGCGGTGCCGGATCCGGCACCGCCACCGCGGGCGACCGGCTGGTGAGCATCGGGACGGTGCTGAACCAGCTGCGCGACGAATTTCCCGAAGTGACGATCTCCAAGATCCGGTTCCTGGAGGCCGAGGGGCTGGTCGAGCCCCGGCGGACGGCCTCCGGGTACCGGAAGTTCAGCCCGCAGGACGTGGAGCGGCTCGCTCAGATCCTGCGGATGCAGCGGGACCACTACCTCCCGCTGAAGGTCATCCGCGAGCACCTCGACGCCCTCGCCCGGGGGGAGCAGATCAAGCTCCCGGCGCCCGGGCGCCGACGGGATCTGCTGGAGGGCGCCTGGGAACAGGACGCGGAGCCGCCGACCGCCGCGCGGATCGGGCGGGCCGAGCTGATCGCGGCGGCCGAGGTGACCGAGACCGAGCTCGCCGAGTGGGAGTCGTACGGTCTGATCGCCGAGACGGAGGGCGGAGGCTACGACGCCGAGAGCGTGACGGTGGCCAGGCTCGTAGCGGATCTGGGGAGATTCGGTCTGGAACCCCGGCACCTGCGGGCCGTGAAGGCCGCAGCGGACCGCGAGGCCGGTCTGATCGAGCAGGTGGTCGCGCCGCTGCGCCGGCACCGGAATCCGCAGACCAGGGCCCATGCGGAGGCCACCGCGCAGGAGCTCGCGGCGCAGTCGGTGCGGCTGCACGCGGCGCTGGTCCAGACGGCTCTGGGCGTCCGTCTGCAGTGAGCCGGGGAGGGCCCGACTATCCAAACCGGTCGGGCACGTCCTAGGGTTGCTGTGTGAACGAGCTCGACGTTGTGGGTGTCCGGGTGGAAATGCCCTCCAACCAGCCGATCGTGCTCCTGCGTGAAGTGGGAGGCGATCGGTACCTCCCCATCTGGATCGGACCGGGGGAGGCGACCGCGATCGCCTTCGCCCAGCAGGGGATGGCACCGCCGCGGCCGCTGACGCACGACCTGTTCAAGGACGTGCTGGAGGCCGTGGGACAGGAGCTCACCGAAGTCCGCATCACGGATCTGCGTGACGGGGTCTTCTACGCCGAACTGGTCTTCGCCAGCGGCGTCGAGGTGAGCGCGCGGCCGTCCGACGCGATAGCACTGGCCCTGCGGACCGGAACGCCGATCTTCGGCAGCGACGGTGTGCTGGACGACGCGGGCATCGCGATTCCGGATGAGCAGGAGGACGAGGTGGAGAAGTTCCGCGAGTTCCTCGACCAGATCTCTCCGGAGGACTTCGGGACCAACAGCCAGTGAGGCGCGCCGCGGCCGGAGGCCGTTCGAGGGGTGCCGTCAGCGCATTCGAGTAGCCTTTCCCCGGGGAGAGACACGGGAAACCACTCTCAGGGTGATTATCACTCGGCGTGCCGAGTGTGGCGATCGTTGACGCACCCCGGGTGACTGCCTACCTTCGTGTGGGCAGGTCAAGGACGGAGGGTCGGCGTGATGAGCAGCGCGGACGGTACGGCAGGGAGCTCACTCGGACGCGTGTCCGGGGAGAGCGGGCCGTATCCGCTTCACGGCAGTGTGGGCGACTTCGGGACGGACGCGAGTGCCGGCGCGGCGGACGAGGCGGTCGGCTACCGCGGACCGACGGCCTGCGCGGCCGCCGGCATCACCTATCGCCAGCTGGACTACTGGGCGCGCACCGGGCTCGTGGAGCCGAGTGTGCGGCCCGCGTACGGGTCGGGGACCCAGCGGCTGTACAGCTTCCGCGACGTCGTCGTGCTGAAGATCGTCAAGCGTTTCCTCGACACCGGGGTCGCCCTGCAGAACATCCGGGCCGCGGTGCAGCACCTGCGGGCCAGGGGATTCCGTGATCTGGAGCGGATGACGCTCATGAGCGACGGGGCCACGGTCTACGAGTGCTCGTCGCCCGACGAGGTCGTCGACCTGCTCCAGGGCGGTCAGGGTGTCTTCGGGATCGCCGTCGGGGTCGTGTGGCGGGACGTGGAAGCGGCGCTGTCGCAGCTGCACGGGGAACGGGTCGACACGGGCGAGACGCTCGTCGGGCACAACCCGGGCGACGAGCTGGCGAGGCGGCGGCGGGACAAGGCCGTCTGAGCGGAGGCGGGCTCCCGTTCGTCCCCGTGGGGCCGGCGAGGAGCCCCGCCGATGCGGTGCGGGGCGCGTCCAGGGTTTCCGACCGTGAGCCTTCGTGGCCCCGCGGCCTTCGCTCGGGGCCGTTGTCAGTGGCGTGAGGCAGCATCGGAACCGTGAGAGCAGCGCCGACGATCCTGCATCTCGACATGGATGCGTTCTTCGCCGCCGCCGAGCAGGCGGCGAAACCCAGCCTGCGCGGAAAGCCCGTCGTGGTCGGCGGGCTCGGGCCGCGGGGTGTGGTCGCGACCGCGTCCTACGAGGCGCGGCGGTTCGGCGTGCACTCGGCGATGCCCATGGGGCAGGCGCGGCGGCTGGCGCCGAACGCCGCCTACCTCGTGCCGCGCTTCGCCTTCTACCGGTCGATCAGCGAGCAGGTGATGGAGCTGCTCGGGCGGCTCTCGCCGCTCGTGGAGCCGCTCAGCCTGGACGAGGCGTTCGTCGACCTCGAGGCCGGGGACGTCGCCCACGACAGCGCGAGCGCGCGGGCCGCGGGGGAGCGGTTGCGGGTCGACATCCTGGCGACGACCGGGCTGACGGGGTCGGTGGGGCTCGCGGGGTCGAAGATGATCGCGAAGATCGCCTCCGAGGAGGCCAAGCCGAACGGGCTGGTCCTGATCGAGCCCGGCACCGAGCGGGAGCTGCTGGGGCCGAGGTCGGTGCGGATCCTGCCCGGGGTGGGGCCCGCGACGGGGGAGCACCTGAGGCGGGCCGGCATGACCACCGTGTCCGACCTCGCGGAGGCGGGCGAGGACGAGCTCGTACGGCTGCTGGGGCGGGCGCACGGGGCCTCGCTGTACCGGATGGCCCAGGGGTACGACGACCGGCCGGTGGTGGCCGAGCGGGACGCCAAGTCGGTCTCGGTCGAGGACACGTTCGACGTGGACCTGCACGACCGGGTGCGGATCAGGGTCGAGGTGGAGCGGCTCGCCGACCGGTGCGTGGGGCGGTTGCGGGCCTCGGGGCACTCGGGGCGGACCATCGTCCTGAAGGTGCGGCGGTACGACTTCTCGACCCTGACCCGGTCCGAGACGCTGCGGGGACCGACGGACGACCCCGGCGTCGTGCGGGAGGCCGTCGGGCGGCTCCTGGAGGCGGTGGACACCACCGGGGGCGTACGGCTCCTCGGGGTGGGGGTGAGCGGGCTCGCGGACTACACGCAGGAGGACCTGTTCGCTCAGGCGGGTGCGGAGGAGAGCGCCACGGCCGCCTCTCCGGCCCCGGAGGCCCCGGTGGCGGCCTCCGGGGACGCGGAGGGCACGGATGGTCGGGAAGAGCCGTCCGGGCCCGTGGAGCGGCACTGGGCGCCCGGGCGGGACGTTCGGCACGCGGTGTACGGGGCGGGGTGGGTGCAGGGGAGCGGGGTGGGGCGGGTCACCGTGCGGTTCGAGGAGCCGGGGTCCGCGGTGCCGGGGAGGGTCCGGACGTTCGCCGTGGACGACCCGGAGCTGGTGGAGGGGGAGCCGTTGCCGCTCGTGGGGTGAGGGGTGAACGCGGGCAGGGCCCGCGCGGACGCGGGCCCTGATCGGCAGGACGGCCCCGGGGGCCGGTGGATCGGCAGGACGCCCTCGGGGGGTCAGGTGCCGTCCTGGCCGGCGAGCCGGCCGAAGTCGGTGTCGGGGTAGTCGGAGGGCGGCGGGGGCAGGGTGAGGCTGTAGTGGCGGTAGAGCTGGAGTTCCTGCTCCGGGGAGAGGTGTCGGCCGACCCCGAAGTCGGGGGCGTCCTTGATGAGGGCCCGCTCGTAGGGGATGTGGAGGCCGTCGGCGAGGAGATCGCTCGGTTCCAGGGGGACGAAGGCGTCCCTGCTGAACAGGCCGGTGCGGACGGCGGCCCATTCCGGGATGCCGGTCGCGTCGTCGAGGTACACCTCGTCCACGGTGCCGATCTTGTGGCCGCTCCGGTCGAACGCCTTGCGGCCGATCAGGCTGCGCGGATCGATGTCGGTCTGCACGGTCCCTCCAACTGGTCGCAACTGCTCTACACCCCTACGAAAGTGCACAACTGGGATGTCGGCCACTTGAGCGAAGGGAGCGACAACCGCGCTGGTAGGCTGGTTGTGGCTGTCGACCCTGTGCGGGAGAGTCCCCCGGAGAAACCTTCCGGTGGGCGCCGAAGGAGCAAATCCTCCCCGGAATCTCTCAGGCCCCTGTACCGCGCGGACGAGGTCACTCTGGAAAGCAGAGCGGTGTCGGGTGACGGCACGCGCTCTCACCGACGGTGAAAGCCGGCCTGCCGCGAGGCGTGCCGGTGAAACTCTCAGGTTGAGATGACAGAGGGGGAGGCCGTCCGGGTACCCGCGCCGTGGTGCCCCTCGCAGGTCGTGACGACCAGGAGGCCTCCGTACATGACCGCCAACCGCACTCCGCTCTCCGAGCTCGAACAGGGCATCCCGTTCGAGCAGCGGCACATCGGACCCGACGCCGAGGCGCGGGCCAAGATGCTCGCCCAGGTCGGTTACGGCTCGCTCGACGAACTCACCGCCGCCGCGGTGCCGGACGTGATCAAGAACGCCGAGGCGCTGGGCCTGCCCGCCGCGCGCACGGAGGCCGAGGTCCTCGCCGAGCTGCGCACGCTCGCCGACCGCAACCAGGTCCTGGCGCCGATGATCGGCCTCGGCTACTACGGCACCTTCACCCCGCCGGTCATCCTGCGGAACGTGATGGAGAACCCGGCCTGGTACACGGCGTACACGCCGTACCAGCCGGAGATCTCCCAGGGTCGCCTGGAGGCCCTGCTGAACTTCCAGACGATGGTCGCCGACCTGACCGGTCTGCCCACCTCCGGCGCCTCCCTCCTCGACGAGGGCACCGCCGCCGCCGAGGCCATGGCGCTGTCCCGCCGGGTCGGCAAGGTCAAGAACGGCGTCTTCCTCATCGACGCCGACGCCCTGCCGCAGACGATCGCCGTCATCGAGACCCGCGCCGAGCCGACCGGTGTCGAGGTCGTCGTCGCCGACCTGAGCGAGGGGATCCCCGCCGAGATCGCCGAGCGCGGTGTCTTCGGCGTGCTCCTGCAGTACCCGGGCGCCTCCGGTGCGGTCCGCGACATCAAGCCGCTGATCGACGCCGCCCACGAGCTCGGCGCCGTCGTCACCGTCGCCGCCGACCTGCTCGCCCTCACCCTGCTCACCTCGCCCGGCGAGCTGGGCGCGGACATCGCCGTCGGAACGACGCAGCGCTTCGGTGTGCCGATGGGCTTCGGCGGTCCGCACGCCGGCTACATGGCGGTCCAGGACAAGCACGCCCGCTCCCTGCCCGGCCGCCTCGTGGGCGTGTCCGTCGACGCCGACGGCAACCGCGCCTACCGCCTGGCCCTGCAGACCCGCGAGCAGCACATCCGCCGCGAGAAGGCCACCAGCAACATCTGTACCGCTCAGGTGCTGCTCGCCGTCATGGCCGGCATGTACGCCGTCTACCATGGCCCGGACGGCCTGAAGCAGATCGCGCAGCGCACCCACCGTTACGCCGCCATCCTGGCCGCCGGCCTGACCGCCGGTGGCGTGGAGCTCACCCAGGGCGCCTTCTTCGACACCGTCACCGCCCGTGTCCCGGGCAAGGCCGACGAGGTCGTGGCCGCCGCCCGCGAGGCCGGCGTGAACCTCTACCGCGTCGACGCCGACCTCGTGTCGATCTCGTGCGACGAGACCACCGGGCGCGAGCAGCTCGCCGCCGTGTGGGGCGCCTTCGGCGTCAGCGCCGACATCGAGGCCCTGGACGCCGTCACCGACGACACGCTGCCCGCCGGGCTGCTGCGCTCCGACGCGTACCTGACCCACCCGGTCTTCCACGCGCACCGCTCCGAGACCTCGATGCTGCGCTACCTGCGCAAGCTCGCGGACCGCGACTACGCGCTGGACCGCGGCATGATCCCGCTCGGCTCCTGCACGATGAAGCTGAACGCGACCACCGAGATGGAGCCGGTGACCTGGCCCGAGTTCGGCCAGATCCACCCCTTCGCCCCGGTCGAGCAGGCGCAGGGCTACCTCACGCTCATCACCGAGCTCGAGGAGCGCCTCGCCGAGGTCACCGGCTACGACAAGGTGTCGATCCAGCCCAACGCCGGTTCGCAGGGCGAGCTGGCGGGTCTGCTCGCCGTCCGCGCCTACCACCGCGCCAACGGCGACCTCCAGCGCACGGTCTGCCTCATCCCGTCCTCCGCGCACGGCACCAACGCCGCCTCCGCGGTGATGGCCGGCATGAAGGTCGTCGTCGTCAAGACCGCCGACGACGGCGAGGTCGACGTCGAGGACCTGCGCGCCAAGATCGCGCAGTACCGCGACGAGTTGTCCGTGCTGATGATCACCTACCCGTCCACGCACGGCGTGTTCGAGGAGCACGTCGCCGACATCTGCGCCGAGGTCCACGAGGCCGGCGGTCAGGTGTACGTCGACGGCGCCAACCTCAACGCGCTCGTCGGTCTGGCCAAGCCGGGCAAGTTCGGCGGCGACGTCTCGCACCTGAACCTGCACAAGACCTTCTGCATCCCGCACGGCGGCGGCGGCCCCGGCGTCGGCCCGGTCGGCGTCCGCGCCCACCTCGCCCCGTACCTGCCGAACCACCCGCTCCAGCCCACCGCGGGCCCGGAGACCGGCGTCGGCCCGATCTCGGCCGCCCCGTGGGGCTCCGCCGGCATCCTGCCGATCTCGTGGTCGTACGTCCGCCTGATGGGCGGCGAGGGCCTCAAGCGCGCCACCCAGGTCGCCGTTCTCGCGGCGAACTACATCGCCAAGCGCCTGGAGCCGCACTTCCCGGTGCTGTACACCGGTCCGAACGGGCTGGTCGCGCACGAGTGCATCGTGGACATCCGTCCGCTGGCCAAGGCCACCGGCGTCAGCGTCGACGACATCGCGAAGCGCCTCATCGACTACGGCTTCCACGCCCCGACAATGTCCTTCCCGGTGGCCGGCACGCTGATGATCGAGCCGACCGAGTCGGAGGACCTCACCGAGCTCGACCGCTTCTGCGACACGATGATCGCGATCCGCGCCGAGATCGAGAAGGTCGCCTCGGGCCAGTGGCCCGCCGACGACAACCCGCTGCACAACGCCCCGCACACCGCGGCCGCGCTGGGCGGCGAGTGGAACCACCCGTACACCCGTGACGAGGCGGTCTTCCCGGCCGGCGTCTCGGCCGCCGACAAGTACTGGCCGCCGGTGCGCCGCATCGACGGCGCCTTCGGTGACCGGAACCTGGTCTGCTCCTGCCCGCCGATGAACGACTACGACAACTGAGCATGAGCCGAGGGCCGGTTCGGAGGATCTCCTCCGGGCCGGCCCTCGGCGTTCTCCCTCGAACGGTGCCGACGCCCCTTCAGGCGGCGGTCGTCACCTGGCCCGCGGTCAGCGGCCGGTGCGGGGCGATGATCTGCCCGTCCGGCAGCAGTTCACCGGTGTCCTCGAAGAGCAGGACGCCGTTGCACAGCAGGCTCCAGCCCTGTTCCGGGTGGTGCGCCATCAGTCGGGCCGCCTCCCGGTCGGCGGAGTCGGCGGTCGGACAGGCAGGCTGGTGCTGGCACATGGGTGGGTTCTTTCGCTGCGTCGTGGTGGATGTCCTGCGGCTCTTCGCGCTCATCGCCGCCCCCGTCGGTCGGTTCGGTTCCGGTCCCAGTCTTGCCCTACGGAAGGTCATCCGCAGGTATTTCGCATCAGCTCGTCCTCTCCGGGGAAGACGCATCACCCGCAGGGGCGGTTCAGGTCAACTGCACGGTCTCTTCGGGTGGTTCGGGGTGGTCCGAGCGGGCTAGTCCGTACGGGAGGGTTGTTCGGTGGCGCCGTTCGGGCGCACGGCTCGGACAGCAGTGCGCCCCGTGACCCGGCCGGGTCACGGGGCGGGGCCGCGCGGGCGCCGGATCAGGCGGGCGCCGCAGAGCCCAGGAGGGGCGGCGGCGCGAGACGCGTACTGAGGACGGGCAGGAGGTCGGCGGCCTGGTACGGCCGGTGGGCCGCGATCCCCGGCGGCGCGGGGGCGAGCGGCACCATCAGATCGGCGGCCGCAGGGGCGACGGCGGCGCCGCCGGGCTCCGGACCGGCGTGCAGCCAGAGGGTCAGCATGTAGAGCTCCGGTACGGAGAGCAGCCGGGGCTCGTACGCGACGGGCAGCGCCTCGGCCTGGAGCAGGGCCCGTTCCGTGGCGGTGACGTAGGGGCCCTCGAAGAAGTGCGAGAAGGTCCAGCCGTCCGGGGTGAGCATGGTGTCCGCGGCGGCGATCGCCCGGTCCCCGTGCCGGATCAGGAAGCGCCAGCCGGCGAGCCGGGTGCGCGGCACGGTCCCCGGTGCTCCGGCGACGTCGAGGACGTGCACGGGAAGCGGGTGTTCGGGGCTCAATGGTCCCTGCGCGGCCCGCAGGGCGGGCGTTCGCGCCTCGCGGACGGCTGTCGGCGAGCCGAGGGCCGCGAGGACACTGCGGAGGGCCGGCGCAGGGGCCGGGGCGGGTCGGAGCATGATGGGTCGCCTCTCACTCAGGAGACACGGTGATGCGTGGGCAGGTACGACGGCGCTGTCGGCGGCGGGGCCAGAGAGGGGCCATGGGGCCATGGCCGGGCGCCAACACTCTGCCTCGTCCGCGGAGTTTATACGACACGTGTTCACACAGTGTTTCCGCTAGACGTCGCCGATATTCCTGGCAAGGCGTCATCAGGCCTTAATCGTAAGGATTCGAAGCGGAATCGTGACCGTGGCGACGCTCCCACCTGCGTCAATCCCACGATGCCGGACGGCTGAATTGTGACCCCGGGTTCCGGGACAATAGGACATTGGTATATGTCGATTGTTCCATGCCTACGGGATGTGACGGGGGAGCTCTCCGTCCAGCCTATCGTCCGACGGCTCGATTCCGCAGGCGTTGTCGATCAACCGTGTGGGCATCATCGTCCGTGACACGCGGCCGTGGTGGGCGGCTGCCCGCTCGCGGAGGGACGCGACGATGGGGGAGAAGGTCGTGGCCGACGGGTTCGGCCCGTCCGACCGGCAGCACTACCGGAGAAAGCTCCAGCAGTGTCTCGCGGGGCTCGCGAGACTCCTGGCGGAGAAGAGGTTCGACCGGCCGCGCAATCTCATGGGCGTGGAGATCGAACTCAATCTCGCCGGGGCCGACGGACTGCCCCGCATGCTGAACGGACCCGTTCTCGAAAAGATCGCGAGTGCCGATTTCCAGACGGAACTCGGAATGTTCAACCTCGAAGTGAACATCGCCCCCCACCAGCTGGGCGGCCGCGTATTCGACCGGCTCGCGGAAGAGATCGGCACCGGCCTCGGATATGCCGACCGCAAGGCCGCCGAACTCGACGCGGGCGTCGTCATGATCGGCATACTGCCCACGCTCGCGCAGAGCGACCTCGTCTTCGAGAACCTGTCGGCCGCCGACCGCTACACGCTCCTCAACGACCAGATCCTCGCCGCCAGGGGCGAGGACTTCACGCTCGACATCCACGGCGTCGAACGGCTCCTCTGCACCTCGGAGTCGATCGTGCCCGAAGCGGCCTGCACCTCGGTCCAGCTCCACCTCCAGGTGACGCCCGCCCGGTTCGCCGCCGTGTGGAACGCGGCACAGGCGGTGTCGGGCGTCCAGATAGCGCTCGGCGCCAACGCGCCCTTCGTCTTCGGCCGCGAACTGTGGCGCGAGTCCAGGCCGCCGCTGTTCCTCCAGGCCACCGACACCCGCCCGCCCGAACTGCAGTCCCAGGGCGTACGGCCGCGCACCTGGTTCGGGGAGCGGTGGGTGGACTCCGTGTACGACCTCTTCGAGGAGAACCTCCGCTACTTCCCCGCGCTGCTGCCCATCTGCGACGAGGAGGACCCGCTGCTCGTCCTCGACGGGGGCGGGGTGCCGCGTCTCCAGGAACTCGTCCTGCACAACGGCACGATCTACCGCTGGAACCGGCCGGTGTACGGCTGGGTCGACGGGGTCCCGCACCTGCGCGTCGAGAACCGCGTCCTGCCGGCGGGCCCGACCGTCGCCGACGTCATCGCCAACGCGGCCTTCTACTACGGCCTCGTCCGCTCCCTCGCCGACGACCCCCGGCCGGTGTGGAAGCGGATGACCTTCGAGGACGCCGAGGCGAACTTCGACGCGGCCTGCCGCCACGGCATCGAAGCGGAGCTCCGCTGGCCCCGCTCCGGCCGCGCGGGCGGCGTGGCGACCCTGCCCGCGGTCCGGCTCGTCCTCGACGAACTGCTGCCGCTGGCCGCCGCGGGGCTCGACGCCTGGCACATCGAACCGGCGGACCGCGACCACTACCTCGGCATCATCGAACAGCGCTGTCTGCGGCGGGTGAACGGCGCCTCGTGGCAGGCCGACACCTTCCACCGGGCCCTCGAATCGGGCCTCGACCGGGAGGCGGCGCTCGCGGCGACCACCCGGCGCTACCGGACGCTCATGCACGAGGGCGAGCCCGTGCACACGTGGCCGGTGGGGATCGACTGAGACGCGGACGCCCTCCCCGTACAACCGGCGCGCAGGTCCTCACCCGTGCGGGCCCCGGCGGGGCACGGGCGCTGCCCCGGTGGTCTCCGGCGGGTCATGGGTGATCATGTCAAGGTGGTCGAGTCCGGACGGGAACGCGCCGGCCCGGGCGAGACCGCCGGATCGGCGTGCGCCCGCGATGGGGAAGTGGAGACAGGTGTGGTGTCGGAGCAATACATGAGGGACGCTTCCCTGCCCCCGGACGGTCTGCCGCGCAGGGTGCTGCGCTCCGAGACCCTGATCGTGCTGGCGCTGTCGCTCGGGGCGAGCGCGGTGTCGTCGCTCATCAGCTTCATCGGTTCCCTGACCAAGCCGGGCGCGCTGAAGGAGCAGGCGGCGACGCTCAACGGCTCGTACGCCCCGGGGCGGCCGTGGCTCGACCTGTCCTGGCAGCTCTTCGGCATCGCGTCGGCCCTCGTGCCGGTCGTGCTGGTGGCCCACCTGCTGATGCGCGAGGGCGCCGGACTGCGGGCGATCGGCTTCGACCGGTCCGATCCGGGGCGGGACTTCGGGCGCGGGGCGATGGTCGCCGCGGGGATCGGCAGCGCGGGCCTCGCCTTCTACCTGGCCGCGCGGGCGTCCGGGTTCAACCTGACGGTGGTGCCGGAGTCGCTGCCCGACGTGTGGTGGAAGTACCCGGTGCTGATCCTCTCGGCGGTGCAGAACTCCGTCCTGGAGGAGGTCATCGTCGTCGGGTACCTGCTGCGCCGGCTCGGGCAGTTGGGATGGACCCCGATGGCCGCGCTTGTGGCGAGTTCGGTGCTGCGCGGCTCCTACCACCTGTACCAGGGGATCGGCGGCTTCGTCGGCAACGTGGTGATGGGCGTGGTCTTCGTCCTGCTGTACCGCCGCTGGGGCCGGGTCGGACCCCTGGTCGTGGCACACGCGCTGCTCGACATCGTGGCCTTCGTCGGATACGGGCTGCTGGCGGGCAAGGTGGGGTGGCTGCCCACCGGCTGACCCGGGCACCCGGGGGGAAGCGACGCGCAGCAGACGACGGGCGGGAGAGGGGCGTACGGCCGGTGGAGCCGTACGCCCCTCGGGCGTCTCCGGACGTCAGGCGTGCAGGTCGCCGTCGATGACCGTCACGGCCTTGCCGGTCAGCAGGGTGCGGTCGCCGCGCAGCCGGGTGCGGACGAGGCCGGTGCGGGCGCCGCCCTGGAAGCCGGTGAGGTCCTCGCGGCCGAAGCGGGCGGACCAGTAGGGGGCGAGCGCGGTGTGGGCGCTGCCCGTCACCGGGTCCTCGTCGATGCCGACGGCCGGGAAGAAGCCGCGGGAGACGAAGTCGTACCCGCAGTCGGGGCGTTCGGCGGCGGCGGTGGCGATGACGCCCCGAGAGGAGAGCGCCTTCAGGGCGACGAAGTCCGGGGCCAGGGAGCGGACGGTGGCCTCGTCGCGCAGCTCGACGACCAGGTCGCCGATGTGGGCGGCCGTGTCGTGGACGGCGACGACCTCGGCGCCGAGCGCCTTCGCCAGGCCGTCGGGCAGGGGCAGGGGGGTGAGGGAGGAGGTCGGGAAGTCCATCGTGATCGTGCCGTCCGCCTCGGCGGTGGCGGCGAGGACACCGGAGCGGGTGGCGAAGCGGACCGTGCCGTCCGCCGTCCCCGTGGAGTGCAGGACGTGTGCCGTGGCCAGCGTGGCATGGCCGCACATGTCGACCTCGGTGGTGGGGGTGAACCAGCGCAGGGCCCAGTCCGCGTCGCCGCCGGCGGGCAGCGGGTGGGCGAAGGCCGTCTCGGAGAGGTTGACCTCCGCGGCGACCTGCCGCAGCCAGGCGTCGTCCGGGAACGAGTCCAGGAGCAGGACCCCGGCGGGGTTGCCGGAGAAGGGACGGTCGGTGAAGGCGTCGACGATTCGGATCCGCATGCCCCCGACCGTACAAGGGCCGGAAATCGCCGGGCCAAGGCCAATCGCCGAGAACTGGACCGCCCGCGCCCGGCGTCCTGGGAGGGAAGGAGCGTGTGCCCACGCTCACGGTCCTGCGCCGGAGGGGACGGCGCACGGTCACACGGGGGCTTCGATGATGTTCGGGTACTCGGACGAGTGGTGGGTGGTGTTCTTCGCCCCGATGATCCTCTGGATTCCCTTCGGGCCGTTCGTCATGTGCGGCATGGGGGTGTGCTGCGCCCTTCGGCCCGGTTGGCGGGCGCGGCTGTGGTCCGTACTGGTGCCCCTGCTGCCCACGGGGGTCGGCCTCGTGATCATGCTGATGCCCTGGAGCGAGCCGACCCGGACCGACGACCTCATCGGCTTCCTCGGGGGGTACGTCCTGGGCATCACCGTGACGCCCTGGGTGCTGGGGTACGGGACGACCCGGGCCGTACGGGCGGTGCGGAGCGCTCGTGCCCGCCGGAAGGGGAGCGACGGCGGGGCCGACGCGGGCGGGGCGGCGTAGGCCGACGGGGTGTCGGTCTGCGCCGCCCCGGGGTGGGACGGGTGTTCCGCGGGTCTACCTGGGGTCGCGGTCGAAGACCGACTTGGACCAGAAGTAGCCGAGGGCGGTGAGGCCGAGGCACCAGGCGACGGCGAGCCAGCCGTTGTGGCCGATCTCGGTGCCGAGGAGGAGGCCGCGGAGGGTC
>NZ_JNWK01000089.1 GCF_000716445.1 Streptomyces wedmorensis | reverse complement strand
TCGAACGCCTCGCCTCATATCTGAACAGAATTCCTGACTCAGAAGACTAGGGCCTGTCTGACAATTCGCGTCGGATCAGGCCGGGTCGTTCGGTGCGTGCGATCGGCGTGCGGCCGGGGGGCCCTCGTAGCGGAGCTACTGGGGCGTTTCGGCCGTGCGGCGAGCGTGCGTGCCGGGCGGGCCGGACCCGACGGGAATTTTCAGACAGGCCCTAGACCACAAGAGTCCTACCGGGCCGTAGATTGAGGCCGTGAGACGACACATAGCCTTCGAACGGCTTCACAACTTCCGTGATCTGGGCGGCTATCGGACCGCCGACGGGGGGACCGTGCGGTGGGAGACCCTCTACCGCTCGGACTCCCTCGCGAAGCTCGCGGACGCCGACCCGGCCGATCTGCAGCGGTTCCGGGCGCTGGCCGTCGGCACCGTGATCGACCTGCGCTATCCGTGGGAGATCGCCGCCAAGGGCCGTCTGCCCGAGACCGAGGGCGTCGCCTGGCACAACCTCTCCATCGAGCACCGCCCGTACGACCAGGCGGAGATCGACCCGGACGTCGACCCGTGGCGCTACCTCGCCGACCGGTTCGCCGAGGTCGCCGAGGACGGGGCGGCGGAGCTGCGTACGGCCCTTGAGGTCATCGCCGGGGCCGACGGGCCGCTCGTCTTCCACTGCGCCTCGGGCAAGGACCGTACGGGGCTGCTCGCCGCCGTCGTCCTCGGCCTCCTCGACGTCGCGGACGAGGACGTCCTCGCCGACTTCGCCCTCACCGAGCTGGCCACCGAGCGCCTCGTCGCCGACTGGCACGCGACCCACCCGGGCCGCGAGCTGCGCTGGCCCGGCTACGGCCGCGCCCCCGCCGAGATCATCCGGCTCTTCCTCGCGGACCTGCGCGAGCGGTACGGCTCGGTGTACGGCTACGTCACCGGGCACGTCGGGCTCGACCCGGCGGTGGTGGTGCGACTCAGGGCCCGTCTGGTCGAGGGACCGTAGGGCCGTCCGGATCGGCCCCTTGCCCGTCCGGGGGACGCCCGGGTCAGTAGGATCTTGCCGCGCTCGCGGCGGAGGGCGGGGAGCCGGGCGGGCGGGACGGACAGAGGGCGCCGCGGCGCCGTGGGGGGCTTGCGATGAAACCGCTCGACGACTCCGAGGTGACCCGGGTCGGCCCGTACCGGCTGCTCGCCGAACTCGGCCACGGCGGCATGGGCCGCGTACTCCTGGGCGCGGCCCACGACGGCCGGCTCGCGGCCGTCAAGCTGGTGCACGCCCGGTTCGCGACCGACGGCGACTTCCGGGCCCGCTTCCGGCGCGAGGTCGCCGCCTCCCGCCGGGTGTCCGGCGCGTACACGGCGGCCGTGATGGACGCCGACGCGGACGCCGAACTCCCCTGGCTGGCGTCGGTGTTCGTCATCGGACCCTCGCTCGGGTCGGTGGTCCGGGAGGCCGGCCCGCTGCCCGAGTCCGCGGTGCGCAGGCTCGCCCTGGGCCTGGCCACGGCGCTCGTCGAGATCCACCGGGTGGGGCTGATCCACCGCGACCTCAAACCGGAGAACGTGCTGCTCGCGGAGGACGGGGTCCGGGTCATCGACTTCGGCATCGCGAGGGCGGCGCAGCACCCGGGCGGCGCGGAGCCGACGCGGCTGACGCAGACCGGCTGGGTCATCGGCTCGCCGCCGTTCATGTCGCCCGAGCAGGCCGAGAGCCGGGAGCTCACCCCCGCGAGCGACGTGTTCTCGCTCGGCGCGATCCTGGTCCTCGCACTGACCGGCGAGTCCCCCTTCGCCGGCACCTCCACCTTCGGGACCCTCTCCAACGTGGTGCACGGGGTGCCCGACCTGGGCCGGGTGCCCGCGGGGCTGCGCGGGATCGTCGAGGAGTGCCTCGCGAAGGACCCGGCCGCCCGGCCCGCCCCGGCCCGGCTGATCGAGCTGCTCGGCCCGGTCGCCCCGGCCGCCCGCGTCTGGCCCCCGGCGGTGCACGCCATGGTCGCCGAACAGCGGTCCCGCATCGGTGCGTTGCTCGGCGAGGCTCCCGGTCGTGAACCCACGGTCGTCGAACCGCCGTCCGGTACGCGCCTGCCGGCACCGCCCGCCCCCGCACCGGAGACGGTCCGGGACGCGGTGCCCGCTCCGGTCCCCGCCTCGACCGTCACGGCACCGGCCCGTGTCCCGGCGCCGGACGCGCCGACGCCGAGGCCGCGGCGGCTCGGGAGGACGCTCGGGCTCGTCGCCGCCGGGCTGCTCGCCGTGGCGGGGACGGGCGTCGGCGGCTACTTCCTGCTCAGGACCGACGACGACCCCTACCGCACGCTGCCCACCTGCGCGGAGTCGTCCTTCCGGCTCGCCTCCTACGAGTGGGAGACGGAACGCGACTTCTCCGTCGTGCGCGCCGACGGCCCGGAGACCCGCTGCTTCTGGGCCGAGGGCCCGAAGGACAAGCGCACCAGGACCGCCGAGATCTGGTGGACCCTCAAGCTCCCCACCGGCACGAGGGGCGAGGCCACCGACCGTCAGCGGGCCGATTTCGCGCAGCGGTCGACGGGCGGCCGTCCCGTCGGCCTCGCCTTCGGCGACGAGGCGTACTGGGCGGAGACGTCGGCCTACGAGGACTGCTCCCTGCACGTCCGCGACGGCAACCTCGTCGTCCGCGCCGCGGTCTCCTTCGGTGAGGGCGCCGACCCCGCGAAGGACTGCGAACCGGAGGCCACGAGGATCGCCGAGACCGCACTCGCCTCCCTGCGCTGAGGGCGGGGCCGCCGGCCCCGCCCGCTCAGTCGCGCCGGTCGAAGTCGAAGAGCTGGCCGGCGGCGTCGGCCGCGCAGGGGGCCTGGGCGAGCCGGGCCCAGGCGGCCGCGCGGTCGCCGGTGACCGTGACGCAACTGTCGGGGGTCGCCGAGCCGACCGGGACGATCCGGTAGCCCTCGACGGGGGTGCCGTACGGCTCCAGGGCGAACTCCTCGACCCGGCTGGGGTCGCCGCACTCGGAGTCCTCGAAGGCCGCCGCGGGTATCCGGCCGCCGGAGGGCATGCCGGAGCAGCCGGGGCCGTAGTCGGGGTGGTCCGAGACGATCCTCCACCGGCCGGCGGCGGTCTCCGCCAGCGAGTACAGCGGCACGCCCGCTCCGGCGCACGGCACCTGGTGGATCTGGCCGGTCCGCGAACCGCGCCGCTCGCCCAGGCAGTGGTCGGTGCCCACCACCCGGATGCGTACGTCCCCGGCGGCCGGCGCGGTGACCGTGCGCGGCGGGTGCCCGCCGTGCCCGTCCTTGAGCACGGCCACGACGCTCACCCCGGCGAGCACCAGCCCGGCCAGCGCGACCGCGGCGACGGCGGCCCGCCGTATCCGTGACCGCGGCCCGGCCTCGCCACCCGCCGCATCCGGATCCGCATCCGCATCCGCCGTTTCACCGGGCCAGGCGGGTGCGGGGCCCTCGCCCTGCCCGGCCGGGTCGTCGTCCTGCCCGGCCGGGTCGTCGTCCTGCCCGGCCGGGTCGTCGTCCTGCCCGGCCGGGTCGTCGGACCCCGCCGGGGCGGCCCCGCCGGGGCCGTCCGGCTCCGGGGGTGCCGGGTCGTACGTCCTCCGGCGCGCGAGGTCGGCCCGTACCGTCCGCCAGGTCTCCCGTTCGTCCGGCGGCACGCCGCACGCGCGGACGAAGACGGCCAGGAGCTCGTCGCGGGGCAGGGTGGGGCGGGCGAGCATGTTGGCCATGGTGGAGCGGGGCAGGACGTCGCCGCGTTCCTCCGCGCGGGCGGACAGGTCGCGATAGGTCAGGCCGGACCAGTCCTTGAGTGCCTGGAGCCTCGCGAGGAACTCGGCGGGGTTCCGTGCCTCCCGCGGGTCAGGGGCCCGTTCCCCCGGCGTCATCCGCGTCTCCCCCTTCCCCCGGACGGGGTTGGGACATGTCCGGGACAGGCCCCAAGCCTTGTTGATCTCGGGCCCGGACTCAAGAGTGGAACCCGGCAATTCCGCGGGGGCCGCCGCTGACGCCCCGCACAAGACGAGTGGCCCCGACCGTCCACGGGGGGACGGTCGGGGCCACTCCTCGGCGCCAGGGTCCCGGCACGGATCCGGGACAGGTCGGGACGGAAGTCCCGACGGGAAGGGCGGTGGGCCCGAGGCGGTGTCCTGTCGTTCAGGCCACGAGCCCGGTCTGGTCGACAGGACACCCCTCGGCCCTGTCGGACGGCTCGCCGGCCGGTGGAGCCGTGAACCGGTCAGAAGACGGACTCGGCCTCGCGCATGCGGTCCTCGGGGACGGTCTTGAGCCGGGTCACGGCCTCGGCGAGCGGCACCATCTCGACGTTCGTGCCGCGCAGGGCCGTCATGCGGCCGAAGTCGCCGCGGTGCGCCGCCTCCACCGCGTGCCAGCCGAAACGGGTGGCGAGCACCCGGTCGTACGCGGTCGGTGTGCCGCCGCGCTGGACGTGGCCGAGGATGACGGGGCGGGCCTCCTTGCCGAGGCGCCGCTCCAGCTCGACGGCGAGCTGGTTGCCGATGCCCTGGAAGCGCTCGTGACCGAACTGGTCGATCTCACCCTTCTGGTAGTCCATGGAGCCCTCGGCCGGGTGCGCGCCCTCGGCGACGCAGATGACGGCGAACTTCTTGCCTCGGGCGAAGCGCTCCTCGACCATCTTGACGAGGTCGTCGACCTGGAAGGGCCGCTCGGGCAGGCAGATGCCGTGGGCGCCGCCGGCCATGCCGGACTCCAGGGCGATCCAGCCCGCGTGGCGGCCCATCACCTCGACGACCATGACCCGCTGGTGGGACTCGGCGGTGGTCTTGAGGCGGTCCATCGCCTCGGTGGCGACGCCGACGGCGGTGTCGAAGCCGAAGGTGCGGTCCGTGGAGGAGATGTCGTTGTCGATCGTCTTCGGGACGCCGACGACCGGCATGCCGGCGTCGGAGAGCATCCGGGCGGCGGTCAGCGTGCCCTCGCCGCCGATCGGGATGAGGACGTCGATGCCGTACTGCCGGGCCAGGTCGGGGGCGGACTCGGCGGCCTCGCGGAGCCGGTTCCGCTCCAGTCGGGCGGAGCCGAGGATGGTGCCGCCGCGGGCCAGGATGCCGCTGACGGCGTTGAGGTCGAGGGGGCGGTAGTGGCCGTCGAGGAGACCCTTGAACCCGTCCTCGAAGCCGATGACTTCGTCGTCGTGGCCGGTCAGCGCCCGGTGCACGACCGACCGGATCACTGCGTTCAGGCCGGGGCAGTCGCCGCCTGCGGTGAGAACTCCGATGCGCATCGTGCTGTGTCTCCTGCTCGGTCGCGGTCCTTGGTGAGCCTCGGCAATTCTCACACGACGGACCTGACGGCCGCGCTCGTCGGCATTCCGCGCGTCCCTCCCGGCGGCCTTCCGGAGGCCTTTCGTCCCGGGGTTCCGGGCCCTTCGCCCGGCGGGCGACTAAGCCATCCACAGAGGTATTGTCAAGGGGGTAATGCCGCCCTAACGGGGCTTTCTGAGCACTGTCGATTGACGCACGGGCCGCGAAGGTGCCGCGAGGCACAGCTCGGCCCTTTCCGCAGGACTGGACAGGAGACCACGGCGTGACGCGCAGCGTGTACGTGACCGGGATCGACCGCGGAGACGGCCGCCAGGTCGTCGAGCTGGGAGTCATGGAGCTCCTCACCCGCCAGGTGGACCGGGTGGGGGTGTTCCGTCCGCTGGTGCACGACGGCCCCGACCGCCTCTTCGACCTGCTGCGGGCCCGCTACCGGCTCACGCAGGACCCCTCGACGGTCTACGGCATGGACTATCACGAGGCCTCGGCGCTCCAGGCCGAGCGGGGCACCGACGAGCTGGTCTCGCAGCTCGTCGACCGCTTCCACGCCGTCGCCCGCGAGTACGAGGTCGTCCTGGTCCTCGGCACCGACTTCGCCGCCACGCAGCTCCCCGACGAGCTCGCGCTCAACGCCCGGCTGGCCAACGAGTTCGGCGCCTCCGTCATACCGGTCGTCGGGGGCAAGGGCCAGCCGGCGGAGTCCGTACGGGCCGAGGCCCGCAACGCCTTCCGGGCCTACGACGGACTCGGCTGCGACGTGCTCGCGATGGTCGTCAACCGGGTGGCGCCCGAGGACCTCGCGGCGCTGGAGCGGCTCGCGACCCGGGTCCCCGTACCCTGCTACGTACTGCCCGACGAGCCGGCGCTCGCCGCGCCCACCGTCGCCCAGATCACCCACGCGCTCGGCGCCTCCGTCGTCCTCGGCGACGACGCGGGCCTCGCGCGCGACGCCCTGGACTTCGTCTTCGGCGGCGCGATGCTGCCGAACTTCCTCAACGCGCTGACCCCCGGCTGCCTCGTCGTCACCCCCGGGGACCGGGCCGACCTGGTCATCGGAGCGCTCGCCGCCCACTCGGCCGGCACGCCGCCGATCGCCGGGGTGCTGCTCACCCTCGACGAGCGGCCCAGCGAGGAGATCCTGACCCTGGCGGCCCGCCTCGCGCCCGGCACCCCGGTCATCTCGGTCCCCGGCAACAGCTTCCCGACGGCGGCCGAGCTCTTCTCCCTCGAAGGCAAGCTGAACGCCGCCACCCCGCGCAAGGCGGAGACGGCCCTCGGCCTGTTCGAGCGGCACGTCGACACCGCCGACCTGCTCAAGCGGATCTCGGTCGCCCGCAGCGGCCGGGTCACGCCGATGATGTTCGAGCACGAGCTGCTCGAACAGGCGCGGGCGGACCGGCGCCGGGTGGTGCTCCCCGAGGGCACCGAGGAGCGGGTGCTGCGCGCCGCCGACGTCCTGATCCGCCGGGACGTGTGCGACCTGACGCTGCTCGGCGACGTGGAGACGATCCGCAAGAAGGCGGCCGACCTGAGCGTGGAGCTGCGCGACACGCAGCTGATCGACCCGCAGACCTCGCAGCTGCGGGACTCCTTCGCCGAGAAGTACGCGGCGCTGCGGGCCCACAAGGGCGTCACCGTCGAGCTCGCGTACGACGTCGTCTCGGACGTCAACTACTTCGGCACCCTGATGGTCCAGGAGGGTCTCGCCGACGGCATGGTCTCGGGTTCGGTGCACTCGACGGCGGCGACGATCCGCCCCGCCTTCGAGATCATCAAGACGAAGCCCGACGCCTCGATCGTCTCCTCGGTCTTCTTCATGTGCCTCGCCGACAAGGTCCTGGTGTACGGCGACTGCGCGGTCAACCCGGACCCGGACGCCGAGCAGCTCGCCGACATCGCGGCCCAGTCGGCGGCGACCGCGGCCCGGTTCGGGGTGGAGCCGCGGATCGCGATGCTCTCGTACTCGACGGGCACCTCCGGCTCGGGCGCGGACGTCGACAAGGTGCGGGAGGCGACCAAGCTGGTCCGCGAGGCCCATCCGGAGCTGCGGATCGAGGGCCCGATCCAGTACGACGCCGCCGTCGAGCCGTCGGTGGCGGCGACGAAGCTGCCGGATTCGGAGGTGGCCGGGCAGGCGTCCGTCCTGATCTTCCCGGACCTGAACACCGGCAACAACACCTACAAGGCCGTGCAGCGTTCGGCCGGCGCCGTGGCCGTCGGTCCGGTGCTCCAGGGTCTGCGCAAGCCCGTGAACGACCTCTCGCGGGGCGCGCTCGTCAGCGACATCGTCAACACGGTCGCCATCACGGCGATCCAGTCCCAGGTCCCCTCCCAGGGTCAGGAGCTCCCCGCATGACCGCCGCATCCGAGACCTCCGCGACCGGCGCCGGCACCGCGCCGACCCGCGTCCTCGTCCTCAACTCCGGTTCCTCGTCGCTGAAGTACCAGCTGCTCGACATGCGTGACGACAGCCGTCTGGCGCAGGGGCTCGTGGAGCGGATCGGCGAGGAGACCTCCCGGCTGGTGCACACCCCGCTGCAGGGCGGCGGGGGCGCGAAGCGGGAGACGACCGGTCCGATCGCCGACCACACGGCCGCGCTGAAGGCGGTCGCCGGGGAGCTGACGGCGGACGGGCTCGGCCTCGACTCCCCCGAACTGGCCGCGATCGGCCACCGGGTGGTGCACGGCGGGCTGCGGTTCACCCAGCCGACGGTCATCGACGACGAGGTGCTCGCGGAGATCGAGCGGCTGGTGCCGGTGGCGCCGCTGCACAATCCGGCGAACCTCATCGGCATCCGTACGGCGATGGCGCTCCGTCCCGACCTGCCGCAGGTGGCGGTCTTCGACACCGCGTTCCACACGACGATGCCGGAGGCGGCCGCCCGGTACGCGATCGACGTGGAGACCGCCGACGCGCACCGGATCCGGCGGTACGGCTTCCACGGCACGTCCCACGCCTACGTGTCGCGCGAGACGGCGAAGCTCCTCGGCAAGACGCCGGAGGAGGTGAACGTGATCGTGCTGCACCTGGGCAACGGCGCGTCCGCCTCGGCGGTGGCGGGCGGCCGGTGCGTGGACACCTCGATGGGCCTGACGCCCCTGGAGGGCCTGGTGATGGGCACCCGCTCGGGCGACATCGACCCGGCGGTCACCTTCCACCTCAAGCGGGTGGCGGGCATGTCGGCGGACGAGATCGACGTGCTGCTGAACAAGAAGTCGGGCCTGGTGGGACTCTGCGGCGACAACGACATGCGGGAGATCCGTCGCCGGATCGACGAGGGCGACGAGCGGGCGGCGCTCGCCTTCGACGTGTACATCCACCGTCTGAAGAAGTACATCGGCGCGTACTACGCGGTGCTCGGCCGGGTGGACGCGGTGGCGTTCACGGCGGGGGTCGGCGAGAACGCGGCCCCGGTGCGGGAGGCTGCGATCGCGGGCCTGGAGGAGCTCGGGCTCGCGGTGGACGCGGACCTCAACTCCGTACGTTCCGACGAGGCGCGGATCATCTCGCCGAACTACGCGCGGGTGGCCGTGGCCGTGGTGCCGACGGACGAGGAGCTGGAGATCGCGCGCCAGAGCCACGCGCTCGTTCTCGCCCTCGGGAGCTCGAACGAGTGAACGCCTGAGCGGGCCCGCGCCCATTTGTACTTTCCGCCAGACGGAATATTCCGCAGTGAAACAAACCGATAGGATCCGCCTCATGCGCCGTTCCAAAATCGTCTGCACGCTGGGCCCCGCCGTCGACTCGTATGAGCAGCTGAAGGCTCTCATCGAGGCCGGCATGAACGTGGCCCGATTCAACTTCAGCCACGGATCCCAGGCAGAGCACCAGGAGCGGTACGACCGCGTCCGGCAGGTCTCCGCGGACACCGGGCGCGCCGTCGGCGTCCTCGCCGACCTCCAGGGCCCGAAGATCCGCCTCGAGACCTTCGCCGAGGGACCGGTCGAGCTGGTGCGCGGTGACGAGTTCACCATCACCACCGACGACGTCCCCGGTGACAAGTCGATCTGCGGCACCACCTACAAGGGCCTCCCGGGCGACGTCTCCAAGGGCGACCAGGTCCTGATCAACGACGGCAACGTCGAGCTGCGGGTCGTCGAGGTCGACGGCCCCCGCGTCAAGACCATCGTCGTCGAGGGCGGTGTCATCTCCGACCACAAGGGCATCAACCTGCCCGGCGCGGCCGTCAACGTGCCCGCGCTGTCGGAGAAGGACGTCGACGACCTCCGCTTCGCGCTCCGGATGGGCTGCGACATGGTCGCCCTGTCCTTCGTCCGCGACGCGAACGACGTCAAGGACGTCCACAAGGTGATGGACGAGGAGGGCCGTCGGGTCCCCGTCATCGCCAAGGTGGAGAAGCCGCAGGCCGTCGAGAACATGGCGGACGTCGTCGCCGCCTTCGACGCGGTCATGGTGGCCCGTGGCGACCTCGCGGTGGAGTACCCGCTGGAGAAGGTCCCGATGGTGCAGAAGCGCCTCGTGGAGATGTGCCGCCGCAACGCCAAGCCGGTCATCGTCGCCACCCAGATGATGGAGTCGATGATCACCAACTCCCGGCCGACCCGCGCCGAGGCGAGCGACGTCGCCAACGCGATCCTGGACGGCGCGGACGCGGTCATGCTGTCGGCGGAGTCCTCGGTCGGCGCGTACCCGATCGAGACCGTGAAGACGATGTCGAAGATCGTCGCCGCGGCCGAGGAGGAGCTGCTCGCCAAGGGCCTCCAGCCGCTGGTCCCGGGCAAGAAGCCGCGCACCCAGGGCGGCTCCGTCGCCCGCGCGGCCTGCGAGATCGCGGACTTCCTGGACGGCAAGGCGCTGATCGCCTTCACCCAGTCCGGCGACACGGCCCGCCGTCTCTCCCGCTACCGCACGCAGCAGCCGATCCTCGCCTTCACCACGGACGAGGGCACCCGCAACCAGCTCACCCTGAGCTGGGGCGTGGAGTCCTTCCTCGTCCCGTTCGTGGAGACCACGGACGCCATGGTCGACATCGTGGACGCCGAGCTCCTCAAGCTCCAGCGCTACAACGCCGGTGACACCATGGTCATCACCGCCGGCTCGCCCCCCGGCGTCCCCGGCACCACCAACATGGTGCGCGTCCACCACCTCGGCGGCACCGAGACCGCCTGAGACACGACGAAGCCCCCGTCCGGTGCGGACGGGGGCTTCGTCGTGTGCGGCTCCCGGAGTGGTACGGGGGTCAGCTCGGCTCGACCGTGTTGCGGAGGCCCTCGACCCTGAGCGTGCCGCCGAACTGGCCGGCCTGCTTGAGCTTCACGTTGGTGAAGAAGACGTACGGAAGGTCCAGCGGGGGCGGGGACTCCGGGCCGAAGGTGATCGGGATGATGCCGAGGAGGTTGCCCTTCAGCTCCTCCGTGTACATCGTGACCGTGCCGTCGGTGATGGTGGACGTCGAGCCCTTGGCGGAGCGGACGTGCGCCGTACGGCCCTCGGAGTGGTCCGTCATCTGGTGCAGGTCCTTGATGTCCACGCCGGTGGCGGTGAACTTCAGGACCTTCTTGATCTTGCCGCCGTAGGTCTTCACCTCGACGATGCCGTGGTACTTGAGGCCCTTGAGGGTGAGCAGCGAGCTCTCCAGGCGCCAGGGCTCGTCCGGGAGCAGGGCGATGCCGGGCTCCAGGTCGGCCGCCGCGAGCGCCGCGTCGTCGCGCTCGGGGCACGGGAAGCGGGGCTTGGCGCCCTCGGGTATGTCCTCGTCCGCCGTGACGTCGAGGCCCTTGGCCTTCTGCGGCAGCTCCGCGGTCTCGACACCGGCCTTCTCGGCGGCCTCGCGGATCGCGGCCTTCGTCTTGTCGGCGGCCGGGTCGGTGGCGGGCTCGTCGGCCGGCTTGGCCGTCGTGGCCGCCGGCTTCGGCGCGGTCGTCGCGGCCGGCGCGTCGTCGGCCGCCGCGGGCGCGATCGGGGCCTGGGTCGTCGGCGCCGCGGTCGTGGGCGTGGCCGACGGCTTCGGGTCCGAGCCGTCGAAGATGTCCTTGAGGGCGTCGCCCCAGCCCAGCGGGTCCAGCGGGTTGGTGGACTTCGTCGGCGTGGGCGTGGCGGTCGGCGTGGGCGTGGCGGACGGCGTCGCGGCCGGCTGCTCGGCCCGCTCCCGGGTCTGCCGCGCGGTCGTGTCCCCGGTCGCCGTCGCGGTCGGCGTCGGCGAGGCGGTGGTGGACGGGGTGCCGGAGGGCGTGGCCGAGGGGGTGGCCGTCGGCTTGGCGGTCTCGGTCGGCTTCGCGGTCTCCGTGGCCTCCGGCGTCGGCTCGTCGGAGCGCGTGACGCAGGGGCCGGGGGCGAAGGGGAGGTCCTTCTCGTCGGCGAGGGCGGGGCTGGGCGCGAGGCCCATTCCCACGAGCACCGCGGTCGGCATGGCGGCCAGCGCCATCGCCTTGCCCGCCGGGCCCTGGATCCTGTTCAGCAGCGTCTTGCGCGGGGCCGCGTGCCGCGGGCCCCCCTTCGCGAGCGCCGACTGAGTCTCGTCACCCCGCACTGTTCCTCCCGCCGTTGGCGTCGATCGTCGTTTCGGTCAGGTGGTGCTCCGCCTCGCGCTGCTCCGGGACGCCGGGGGCGTACAGGGCCTCGGTCTCGGCGGACTCCTCCGGCTGCTCGTCGCCTTCGGCTTCGAAGACCTCCTCGACCGGCGGCGCGGGTGCCCAGGCGATGGACATGCCGCCTCCGACGAGGGAGAGCAGGAATCCGATGAGGAGACCGCCGAAGTTCGACACGGGAATGGAGACCAGTCCCAGCACGATCGTCGCGACACCGGCGAAGACCCGGACGATGGGCTGGTACCACATCGTCAGGCCGAGCGTGATGAGCAGGACGCCGATGATCAGCGCGCCGGATCCGGCGGTCGTCTTCATCGCCATGGTGATGTTGCCGAGTCTCATGTCCCCGTAGGGAAGGTAGGCGATCGGCACACCACCGAGGATGGTGAACAGGCCCGCCCAGAAGGGCCGGGTCTGCCGCCAGACCTTGAACCGGTTGTCCTGCTGGGGGACTCCGTGGGAGGCAGGGGTCTCGGCGCTCATGGAAACAGCTCCCTGGAAGCGGTGTTGCTGAGAAGAGGTACGAAGCGGGGCCGTGCCCCGGAGCGGGTACGGGCCGCCGGAGCGGCCCGCACCCTGGGGCCGGATCAGCCCTGGAAGCACTCCTTCGAGGTGCCCCGGTGAAGGGACAGGCTCAGGTCGGGGAGCTTGAAGGTGGCGGCCGTGGTGGCCCACGCCTTCTGCTTGACCTTGGTCAGCGTGACGCTGTCGGCGCGCTGCGCGAAGCCGTTCTCGTTGGCCTGGGTGTTGGGCTGGATGCCCTGGCCGTCCGCGTGCTTCGGGAGGGAGCCGGCGGCGACGCCGATGTCGATCTGCTTGAACTCGGCGTCGGCCTCGAGGTACGAGACGTCGAGGTAGAGCTCCTTGGCGTCGACCCGCTTGTCGGGGTCGGAGGCGCCCTGCGTGCCGGCCTCCAGGCGGAGGGTGATGTCGCCGAGGCCCGGAACCGGGGTCACGACGGACTGGCACATGTTGGTGATCTTGGCGGTGTCGAAGCCGGAGACCGCGACCGGGGCGCCGAACGGCGTGCCGTCCAGCTTCTTGCCCTTGGCGACGCTGCCGTACTGGACGAACTCGGTGCCCTCGAGCTTGTCGGTGGAGACCTTGAACTCCTGGCCGGAGATCGCGAACGACGCCGCGAGCGCACCCTGGGCCAGGCCGACGCCGATCGCGGCCGTCGCGGCCACGCTCGGGACCATGACGACGGCGAACCGCTTCCACCTGGTTCCGCCACGAACCTGGGACTTCATGAGAATTCCTCCTTCTCGGACGTACATCTCCGGAAGGGCCAGGGGCCCGTCCTGGGATGGGAGAAGAGCTACGTCCTCGGGAAGGAGAGCGCCGAGGCATCGGGCGGCGCGCTGCGCGTCCGAATCACCGGCGATCACCCCCGAGCGACAACCATGGGCCACGCGTTTCGCGTGGCCTGAGTTGGACAGGCCCCACTCGGTGAGAGCGGGAACCCCCCTGTCCACGACCGGTACCGGGGCACCGGTCCGCCCGGTGGGGACCTTCGCCGCGTTCCCGGTTGGTTTGCCGGGGGTGGTGCGGTTCGGACCGAGCGTCGCCGATCGTGGTCCATTCCGGCCCCCCGCACAAGGGGGTTCGTTACTCGCTAGTAACGGGTGGATAACCAGGCGATGGCGAGGCGGCGCCGAACGGGCACGCAGGGTGCGGTCAAGTGACCGCTGATATCAGGGGATTGCCGTAAGAATCCGGACAGAATCACGGGTTCGATTTACTGCAAGTAACAGCGGCCGCGATTACCAAGTTTTGGTAAAGCGCGGCCGCCTTCTGTCGCTCTGTCGCCAAATCGTCCGACGATCCGGCGCCCGTCAAGGGGACGGGAAAGACCTCAGAACAGCACGCGGGCGAGGGCCTGGCGGCCCGCCGTCACGCGCGGGTCGTCGGCGCCGATCACCTCGAAAAGCTCCAGGAGCCGCAGCCGCGCCGCGTCCCGGTCCTCGCCGGCCGTACGGCGCACGGTCTCCACCAGACGCCCGAAGGCGTCCTGGACGTGACCGCCCACCAGGTCGAGGTCGGCGGCGGCGATCTGCGCGGCCACGTCGGACGGGTTGTCCGCCGCGTTCTTACGGACGACACCCGGGTCGAGGTCCTGCACCCGCTGGAGGAGTTCGGCCTGGGCCAGGCCGAGCTTGGCCTCGGGGTGCGCCGGGTCGTCGGCGAGCACGTTCTTGTACGCCTGGACGGCACCGGCCAGGTCGCCCGCGTCGAGCGCGGACATGGCCGCCTCGAGCAGCGCGTCGTACGGGCCGGCGGGGCGCGCGGCGGGAGCCGAGCCGTCGGCGTCCGCGTCCACGGCGATGCCGGTGAGGCCGAAGCGCTCCTCGCCGATCTGGATCAGCTGGTCGAGGGTCTCGCGGATCTGCCCCTCGGGCACCGCACCCTGGAAGAGCGGCAGCGCCTGGCCGGCGACCACCGCGAAAACGGCCGGAATTCCCTGGATGCCGAACTGCTGCATCAGCATCTGGTTGGCGTCGACGTCGATCTTCGCGAGCAGGAAGCGGCCGTTGTACTCGACGGCCAGCCGCTCCAGGAGGGGGCCGAGCTGCTTGCACGGCTCGCACCACTCGGCCCAGAAGTCGAGGACGACCGGAACCTCGGCGGAGCGCTGGAGCACGTCGCGCTCGAAGCCCGCCTCGTCGACGTCGATCACCAGGGCGGACGGGGGCACCGCGGCGGAACCACCCTGCCGGGCGGCTTCGGCGCGCACCTGCTCCGCCTTGGCCTTGGCCTCTCCGGCCGCCTTCACCGCGGCGAGGTCGACGACGCCGCTCATGGACATGTTTCGGGGCTGCATGAGTACATCCTCCCCCTTCCGCGCGCGTAACCGGTAAGCCATGG
Organism: Streptomyces wedmorensis; assembly: GCF_000716445.1. Taxonomy (GTDB): domain Bacteria; phylum Actinomycetota; class Actinomycetes; order Streptomycetales; family Streptomycetaceae; genus Streptomyces; species Streptomyces wedmorensis. The sequence goes on along the minus strand of NZ_JNWK01000089.1, from coordinate 5,357 downwards.
CCGAACCGCGCCGTCCACGCGTCTCCCGCCGGTTTGCGAGACGTGTGGACGACACGGTCCTTCGTCTTCGTTCGCCATCGGGTCCCCACCCGATGAGCCGCCGGGTCCCCACCCGGCTCTTGGTTGTCGCTCAGGCCGCTCAATGCCTTTCGCTACAGGTCGTAGCGTATCTCCGCGGAGGGAGCCGACGGGAGGGCCGGAGCGCGATCCGCGCGGTGAACTGCCTCACACCGCACGCCCCTGGCGCGATACCTACCGGCGGGTATGGTCGGTTTCCATGTGTAGCCGCACCAACCCGCGCAACAGTCGTACCGGGCGCCCCCGCTCCACCGAGGCCGACACGGCCATCCTGGAGGCCACCCGGGCCGCTCTGGTCGAGCTGGGCTGGTCCAAGCTCACAATGGGGGACGTCGCCGGCCGCGCCGGGGTTGCGAAGACGACCCTCTACCGCCGCTGGGCCAACAAGAACGAACTCGTGGTGGACGCCGTCGCCGTCCTCTTCGACGAACTCGAACTGCCCGACCTGGGTTCCCTCCAGGCCGACATCGAGCACGTCGTCCTCCAGTTCGCGGCGCTCCTCGAACGGCCCGAGACCAAGACGGCCCTGATGGCCGTGGTCGCCGAGTCCACCCGCGACGAACCGCTGCGCGAACGCATCCGCGCCTCGATCGTCGACCGCCAGAAGCGGCTGGTGCTCGCGGGCCGCGAGCGGGCGCAGCAGCGCGGTGAACTCCCGGCGCACCGCGACCCGGTCGCCACGGACGCCACCGACGACCTGATCTTCGATGTCATCGCGGGCGCGGTCGTCCACCGCGCGCTGGTGAGCGCCGAACCGGTCGACGCCCCGTGGGTGGCTCGCCTCTCCGCCCTCCTGGTGGGCGGCCTGGGCGCAGCGGCGGCGGTCGGCGGCTGAAACCGGCGGGCGCGTTCCACCGGCCACGCCCTACGGTGGCGGCCGTGACGACTCAACTCACGGACTCCGTCCGCGCGCTGCTCGACGATGTCAACCCGGCCGTACTGGCCACGATCCAGCCCGACGGCTCACCGCAGACCTCGGTGGTGTGGGTCGGCCGCGACGGCGACGAGCTCCTGATCTCCAGCCAGGACGGCCGCCGCAAGATCAAGAACATCCGGGCCGACGCCCGGGTCAGCCTCACCGTCCACGACCGCCACGACCCGCTCCGCTACGCGGAGATACGGGGCACCGCGACGGTCACCGAGGACACCGGCCGCGCGCTGGCCGTGTCGCTCGCGGAGAGCTACGAGGGCGAGGGCGCCGGCCGGGAGTACCTGGAGCTGCCGCCGGAGGAGGTCCGGGTGGTGGTCCGGATCACCCCGGCGAAGATCCTCGGCACGGCCGCGAAGTAAGTCACCCCGCGCGAGAGGGGCGGTGCGGGAGTCCCGCACCGCCCCTCTCGCGTGCGGGTGGATCAGAAGCCCGGGGGCTCCGTGTAGACGCCCCACTCGTCGCGCAGCGCGTCGCAGATCTCGCCGAGCGTGGCCTCGGCCCGTACGGCCTCCAGCATCGGGACGATCATGTTCGAGCCGTCGCGGGCCGCCGCCAGCATGGCGTCGATCGAGGCGCGGACCCTGGCGTCGTCACGGCGCGCCTTGCGCTCGCCGAGGACGCGGACCTGCTCCCATTCGACCTCGTGGCTGACGCGGAGGATCTCCAGGTCGCCGGTGACCGAGCCGTGGTGGGCGTTGACGCCGACGACCCGCTTGTCGCCCTTCTCCAGGGACCGCTGGTACCGGAAGGCCGCGTCGGCGATCTCGCCGGTGAACCAGCCGTCCTCGATGCCGCGCAGGATGCCGGAGGTGACCGGGCCGACGGGGTGGCGCCCGTCGGGGTGGGCGAGGCGGCCGCGCTCCTTGATCCGGTCGAAGATCTTCTCGGCGTCGGCCTCGATGCGGTCGGTGAGCTGCTCGACGTACCAGGAACCGCCCAGCGGGTCGGCCACGTTGGCGACGCCGGTCTCCTCCATCAGCACCTGCTGGGTGCGGAGCGCGATCTCGGCGGCCTGCGCGCTGGGCAGCGCGAGGGTCTCGTCGAGGGCGTTGGTGTGGAGGGAGTTGGTGCCGCCGAGGACGGCGGAGAGGGCCTCGACCGCGGTCCGCACGACGTTGTTGTACGGCTGCTGCGCGGTGAGGGAGACGCCGGCGGTCTGGGTGTGGAAGCGCAGCCACTGGGCCTTGTCGGTCCTGGCGCCGTACACCTCCTTCATCCAGCGGGCCCAGATGCGGCGGGCGGCGCGGAACTTGGCGATCTCCTCGAAGAAGTCGAGGTGCGCGTCGAAGAAGAAGGAAAGGCCGGGCGCGAAGACGTCCACGTCCAGGCCGCGGCTGAGGCCCAGCTCGACGTAGCCGAAGCCGTCGGCGAGCGTGTACGCGAGCTCCTGCGCGGCCGTAGCCCCGGCCTCGCGGATGTGGTAGCCGGAGACGGAGAGCGGCTTGTACGCGGGGATGTCCCGGGCGCAGTGCTCCATGAGGTCGCCGATGAGACGCAGGTGGGGCTCGGGCTCGAAGAGCCACTCCTTCTGCGCGATGTACTCCTTGAAGATGTCGGTCTGGAGCGTGCCGTTGAGCACGGCCGGGTCGACGCCCTGCCGTTCGGCCGCCACCAGGTACATGCAGAAGACCGGCACGGCGGGGCCGGAGATCGTCATCGAGGTGGTGACGTCGCCGAGCGGGATGTCCTTGAAGAGGACCTCCATGTCGGCGGCGGAGTCGACGGCGACGCCGCAGTGGCCGACCTCGCCGAGGGCCCGGGGGTCGTCGGAGTCCCGGCCCATGAGGGTGGGCATGTCGAAGGCGACGGAGAGGCCGCCGCCGCCAGCCTCCAGGATCATCTTGTACCGCTCGTTGGTCTGCTCCGCGTTCCCGAACCCCGCGAACTGGCGGATGGTCCAGGTCCGGCCCCGGTAGCCGGTCGGGTGCAGGCCCCGGGTGAAGGGGTACTCGCCGGGCCAGCCGATGCGCTCGAACCCCTCGTAGGTGTCGCCGGGGCGGGGCCCGTACACCGGCTCCACCGCGTCCCCGGAGAGCGTGGTGAAGTCGGCGTCCCGCTTGTGGGCCTTGTCGTAGCGGGCCTGCCAGCGGCGGCGGCCCTGCTCGATGGCGTCAGCGTCCATGCACCGAATTTACTGGGATGTCCCCGTGCACGCCGGTGACGAACCTCCGCACATGGGTGCGAAGGCGGGATGTCAGGCCTTGACCGGCTCCGGCCGCGCGTCGGCGATCAGCGGCAGCGTCTCGGCGACGACCTTGCGCTCGACGAAGAAGGCGGCGGTCGGGATGGTGCCGCTGATCAGGATCCAGATCAGCTTCCCGAACGGCCACTTCGCCTTGGAGCCCAGGTCGAAGGCGACCACCAGGTAGATGATGTAGAGGACGCCGTGGAGCTGGGAGACCGCGAAGGTCAGGTCCTCGCCGACGCCGAAGCCGTACTTGGCGACCATGCACGCGCACAGGATGAGGAGCATGACCGCGGTCACATAGGCCATGACGCGGTAGCGGGTCAGCACGCTGGATTTCATGCCGTCGAGCGTAACGGCACGTTCCGGGCGATCTACGTGGGGGGCTACTTCTCCTCGAAGTCGTCCGCCGCGACCCGCAGCGGGCGCAGCATCGCGAAGATCTCGGCGCACTCCTCGGCGTCGTAGGCCCCGAGGCCGAAGTCCATCTCCATCAGGTCGCGGGTCGCGGACTCGACGACCTCGCGGCCCTTCTCGGTGATGGAGGCGAGGGTGCCGCGGCCGTCGTTGGGGTTGGGGCGCTTGGCCACGAGGCCGGACTTCACGAGCCGGTCCACCGTGTTCGTCACCGAGGTGGGGTGGACCATCAGCCGCTCGCCGATCTTGGACATCGGCAGCTCCCCCGCCTTGGAGAAGGTGAGCAGCACCAGGGCCTCGTACCGCGCGAAGGTCAGCCCGTACGGCTTGACGACGGCGTCGACCTCCGCGAGGAGGATCTGGTGGGCGCGCATGATCGAGGTGATCGCGGCCATCGAGGGGACCGGACCCCAGCGCTTCTGCCAGAGTTCGTCGGCGCGTGCGATGGGGTCGAAGGGGAGACTGAGCGGCTTCGGCACGCGTCGACCTTACCGACTGGTCATATGCCGGTCAGCCCCGTCTCGTACTTCGGTCGCCCGCAGCTCCGCGACGACGGCGACGACACAGGCCGTGCCGAGCACTCCCGCGCCCGCGACGACCGTGTGGACGGACGCGAACTCGGCCGCGATCCCGGCACCGGCCATGCCGACGCCCTGGACGGTCATCATGCCCGCCGTCATCAGTGTCATGGCCCTCCCCCGCTGCTCCTCGGGGACGGCGGCGACGAACCAGGCGTCGAGGCCGAGGGTGTACGCGCCGGTGGCGCCGGCCAGGAACAGCGCGAGGGCCGCGAGGACCAGGCCCGGCCGGGGGGCGTACAGGAGGTAGGGCAGGACGCTCACCACCGCGAGCGGCACCACGACGCGGGAGCGGGTCGCCGCGCTCAGGAACGAACCGGCGAAGAGCTCGCCCGCGATGGTGCCGACGGGCAGCGCGCACATCAGCAGACCGAGGGCGGCGGTGGAGACGCCGATCTCGTCGGCGTAGGGCGCGGCGAGCGCCTCGGGCACGACGGCGAAGAGCGGCGGCACCCAGAACATCAGCATCAGGGCCCGCACCCGCCGGTCGCGCAGGACGGCCCAGGTGCCCGACAACCCGCTCCGCGTCTCCTTGCCGGCCCGGGCGGGACGGCGGACGGTGCCGAAGCGCAGCAGCAGCGCGGAGACGACGAAGGTGGTGGCGGTGACCGCGAGGGCGCCGCGCGGCGGTACGGCGGTGAGCAGGACGCCGCCGACGGCGAAGCCGGTCAGCAGGGCGCTCTGCGAGACGATCCGCAGCAGCGAGCGGCCGAGGACGAAGAGGTCGCCCTCGCCGAGGATGTCCGCGAGGGTCGCCATCCGGGTGCCGTTGAAGACGGGCGAGACGACGGCGATCGCGCAGCGCAGTGCCAGCAGGACGGCGACGGGGGTCGCCGGGACCACCATCGCGGCGACGCAGGTCGCGCAGACGAGGTCGCAGACGACGAGGATCCGCCGGGGCGGCAGCCGGTCGGTCAGCCCGGCGAGCAGCGTGCCGCCGACGAGGTACGGCAGGAACCCGAGCGCGAACGTGAGCGAGGACAGCAGCGGCGACCGTGTCAGGTCGTACACGAGCACCGTCAGCGCCAGCTCGCTGACGACGACGCCGACCAGCGAGAACAGGTGCGCCACGAACACGAACCGGAACTCCCGCACGGCGAACACGGCCCGGTAACCGGGGCTGGGTGCGGCGGGCGCGGACGGCTCGGGGGCGGGTGCGGGGGTGGGC
>NZ_JNWK01000088.1 GCF_000716445.1 Streptomyces wedmorensis | reverse complement strand
GGGCGCCCTCGTAGCGGAGCCACTGGGGCGTTTCGGCCGTGCGGCGAGCGTGCGTGCCGGGCGGGCCGGACCCGACGGGAATTTTCAGACAGGCCCTAGGAGCCGGCCGCGTCGCCGAGTGCCGCGAGGACGGGGCTGATCAAGGGGTGTTCCTCCGCGCCGCGCCGGACGGCGGCGAAGACGCGGCGGGTGGGTGCGACGCCGTCGACCGGGCGGACCTCCACACCGGTGAGCTCCATGCCTCGCAGGGCGGAGCGCGGCACCAGTGCCACGCCGGCGCCGGCCGCGGCGAGGGCGACGACGGCGCGGAAGTCGTCGGACGCGTGCTCCAGGCGCGGGGCGAACCCGGCGTACTCGCAGGCCAGGACGGTCACGTCGCGACAGGGGTTGCCGACAGACTGGCCGATCCAGGCGTCCTTGGCGAGGTCGCCGAGCGCGACCCGCTCGGCGGCCGCCAGCGGATGGCCGGGGGGCAGGACGGCGTCGAAGGGCTCGGCGTAGAGCGGGACGCGGGTGAGCCGGGCGTCGTCCTCGCCCGGGGCGCCCCGGTACTCGACCGCGACGGCCACGTCGACCTGCCGGTCGAGGACCATCATGAGGCTCTCGTCGCCCTCGGCGTCCCGCACCCGTACCCGGATGCCGGGGGCGGAGTCGGCCAGCGCACTGATGGCGGGGGCCACCACGAGGCCGATGCCGGTGGCGAACGCGGCGACGGTGACCGTACCGGCCTCGCCCGAACCGTAGGCGGCGAGTTCGGACTCGGCCTGCTCCAGCTGGGCGAGGACGGCGTTGGCGTGGCTCAGCAGGATCTCGCCGGCCGGGGTGAGGCGCGCGCCGCGGGCGCTGCGGTCCACCAGGCGGTGACCGGTCTCCTGCTCCAGGGCGGCGAGCTGCTGGGAGACCGCGGAGGGGGTGAGATAGAGCGCGGCGGCCGCCGCCGTGACCGTGCGGTGGTCGGCCACCGCACGGAGGATGTGCAACCGCCGCGCTTCGATCATGTTCCTAGTCTCGCAGTACCGGGGCCCTGCTCAGGCCGTCAGGGCCCCCGGCTTCCGCCGTCAGGCGGCGAGGGCGGCGCGGGCCTCGACGAAGGCGTCGACGGCCCGGTTCACGTCCTCGGTGGAGTGCGCGGCGGAGAGCTGCACGCGGATGCGGGCCTGGCCCTGCGGCACGACCGGGTACGAGAAGCCGATCACGTACACGCCGCGCTCCAGGAGCAGCTCGGCCATCCGGCCGGCGACGGCGGCGTCGCCGATCATGACGGGGGCGATGGCGTGGTCGCCGGGGAGGATGTCGAAGCCCTCCTCGGTCATGCGGGAGCGGAAGAGCGCCGTGTTGGCGTTGAGGCGCTCGCGCAGGTCGCCGGCGGACTCCAGGAGGTCGAGGACCTTGAGGGAGGCGGCGGCGATGACCGGGGCGAGGGTGTTCGAGAACAGGTACGGGCGCGAGCGCTGGCGCAGCAGGGCGACGATCTCGGCACGGGCCGCGACGTAGCCGCCGGAGGCGCCGCCGAGGGCCTTGCCGAGGGTGCCGGTGATGATGTCGACGCGGTCCATGACGTCGTGCAGTTCGGGGGTGCCGCGGCCGCCGGGGCCGACGAAGCCGACCGCGTGCGAGTCGTCGACCATGACCATGGCGTCGTAGCGCTCGGCCAGGTCGCAGATGTCGGCGAGCGGGGCGACGTACCCGTCCATGGAGAACACGCCGTCGGTGACGATCAGCTTGCGCCGGGCGCCGCCCTCGGTGGCCTCCTTGAGCCGGCGCTCCAGGTCCTCCATGTCGCGGTTGGCGTAGCGGAAGCGGCGGGCCTTGGACAGGCGGATGCCGTCGATGATCGACGCGTGGTTGAGGGCGTCGGAGATGACCGCGTCCTCGGCGCCGAGGATGGTCTCGAAGACGCCGCCGTTGGCGTCGAAGCAGGAGGAGTAGAGGATCGTGTCCTCCTGTCCGAGGAAGGCCGAGAGGCGCGCCTCCAGCTCCTTGTGCACCTCCTGCGTGCCGCAGATGAAGCGGACGGACGCCATGCCGTAGCCCCAGCGGTCGAGCGCCTCGTGGGCGGCGGCGACGATCTCGGGGTTGTCGGCGAGGCCGAGGTAGTTGTTGGCGCAGAAGTTCAGGACCTCGCCGGGACGGCCGCCCGAGGTGACGGCGACGGTGGCCGACTGGGGGGTGCCGATGACGCGCTCGGGCTTGTGGAGCCCGGCCTCGCGGATCTCTTCGAGGGTGGCACGGATGTCGTCGCGTACGGAATCGAACATGGGTCAGGCTCCCGCAGTCCAGTCGAGGATGATCTTGCCGCTCTTGCCGGAGGCCGCGTCGTCGAAGGCGGCCTCGAAGTCGGTGTACGCGTACCGGCCGGTGACGACGGGGGCGAGGTCGAGGCCCGCCTCCAGGAGCACCGACATGGCGTACCAGGTCTCGAACATCTCACGGCCGTAGATGCCCTTGACCGTGATCATGGACGTGACGATCTTCGCCCAGTCGACGGCGAAGTCCTCACTGGGCAGGCCCAGCATGGCGATCTTTCCGCCGTTGGTCATGTTGGCGACCATGTCGCGCATGGCGTGCGGGTTGCCCGACATCTCCAGGCCGACGTCGAAGCCCTCCTTGAGCCCGAGGGTGCGCTGGCCGTCGGCGATGGTCTGCTCGGCGACGTTGAGGGCGAGCGTGACGCCCGTCTTGCGCGCCAGGGCCAGACGCTCCTCGCTGACGTCGGTGATCACGACGTTGCGGGCGCCGGCGTGCTTGGCGACGGCGGCGGCCATGATGCCGATCGGGCCGGCACCGGTGACGAGGACGTCCTCGCCGACCAGCGGGAAGGAGAGCGCCGTGTGCACGGCGTTGCCGAACGGGTCGAAGATCGCGGCGACGTCGAGGTCGACGGGGACGCGGTGCACCCAGACGTTGGTGGCGGGCAGCGCCACGTACTCGGCGAAGGCGCCGTCACGGCCGACGCCGAGGCCGATGGTGGCGCGGCAGAGGTGGCGGCGGCCGGCCAGACAGTTGCGGCACTTGCCGCAGACCAGGTGGCCCTCGCCGCTGACCAGGTCGCCGACGGCGATGTCGGAGACGTCACGGCCGACGGAGACGACTTCGCCGACGAACTCGTGGCCGATCGTCAGCGGCGTGGCGATCGTCTTCTGCGCCCAGCCGTCCCAGGAGCGGATGTGCAGGTCGGTACCGCAGATACCGGTCCGCTTGACCTTGATGAGAACGTCCCCGGGGCCGGTCTCCGGCTCGGGCACGTCCGTGAGCCAGAGTCCCGGCTCCGCCTTCAGCTTGACCAGCGCCTTCAATGCAACGGCTCCCGACGTGCGTGTCCTGTGATGCGGGGGTGCGGGCACGACTGCGCGCCCATGATCCCTGGAAGAGAATCTTCCGTACGTCGCGCTCGCGGTCCATCGAGGATTTCTTAAGCGCGCTCGCAGATCAGCTTCACACCCCCGGTGGAAGGCCGCCACGCGTCAACTTCCGAGCACCGCCATCGCCGCGTTGTGGCCGGGGACACCGCTCACTCCGCCGCCCCGGACCGCGCCGGCCCCGCACAGCAGCAGGTTGGCGTGGCGGGTCTCGACGCCCCAGCGCCCGGTGCCGTCGGCCTCGTACGGGAACGAGAGGTCGCGGTGGAAGATGTGGCCGCCCGGCAGGCGCAGTTCGCGTTCGAGGTCGAGCGGGGTCTTCGCCTCGATGCAGGGCCGCCCCTCCGCGTCGAGGGCGAGGCAGTCGGCGATCGGCTCGTCGAGGTGGGCGTCGAGCTGGTCGAGGGTCGCCTTGAGGAGCGCGGCACGCGTGCCGTCGTTGTCGGCGCGGAAGAGCCGGGCCGGGGTGTGCAGGCCGAAGAGGGTGAGGGTCTGGTGGCCCCGGGCGGCGAGTCCGGGGCTCAGGATCGTCGGGTCCGTGAGGGAGTGGCAGTAGATCTCCGAGGGCGGGGCGGTGGGCAGCCGCCCGGCGGCCGCCTCGGCGTGCGCGGCGGCCAACTGGCCGTACCCCTCGGCGATGTGGAAGGTCCCGGCGAACGCCTCGCGCGGGTCGACGCCGCGGTCGCGCAGCCTCGGCAGCCGCGTCAGCAGCATGTTGACCTTGAGCTGGGCGCCTTCCGGCGCGGGCGGGGCCGTCTCGCCGAGCAGGGCCGCGAGTTCCTGCGGGGAGGCGTTGACCAGGACGTGTTCCGCCTCGACCGTGCCCTCGCCGTCGGCGGTGCGGTACGTGATCGCGGCGCGGCGCCCGTCGGTCTCGATCCGGGTCGCCTCGTGGCCGGTGACGATCCGGGCCCCGGCTTCGCGCGCGGCTCCGGCGAGGGCGTCGGTGAGCGCGCCCATGCCCCCGACGGGCACGTCCCAGTCGCCGGTGCCGCCGCCGATGACGTGGTAGAGGAAGCAGCGGTTCTGCGACAGGGCCGGGTCGTGGGCGTCGGCGAACGTGCCGATCAGGGCGTCGGTGAGGACGACTCCGCGCACCAGGTCGTCGGCGAAGTGCCGTTCCACGGCGACGCCGATGGGTTCCTCGAAGAGCATCCGCCAGGTCTCGGCGTCGTCGACACGGGTCCGCAGTGCCGCACGGGTCGGGAGGGGCTCGGTGAGGGTGGGGAAGATGCGGCGGGCGGCCCTGGCCGTACGGGCGTAGAACGCCTCCCAGGCCTCGTACTCCCGGTCGGAGCCGGTGAGCGCGGCGAAGGAGGCGCGCGTGCGGTCCGCCCCGCCTCCGACGAGGAGCCCGCCGTCGCCCTTCGGCGTGTACGAGGAGACGGACCGCTTCCGCACCGCGAACCGCAGCCCGAGCTCCCGCACGATCTTCTCCGGCAGCAGCGAGACCAGGTACGAGTACCGCGACAGCCGGGCGTCGACCCCGGCGAACGGCCGCGTCGACACGGCGGCCCCGCCGGTGGAGCCGAGCCGCTCCAGGACCAGGACGCTCTTCCCGGCACGGGCCAGATAGGCGGCCGCGACCAGGCCGTTGTGGCCCGCGCCGACGATCACGGCGTCGTACGAACGGGGTGCGGACGGGGCGCCGTGGAGTGCGTCGAGGGCGGTCATGGCTCATGCTCACACGGGCACGACGACCGGGGAAGAGCGCGCGGCGGGCGTGGCGGGTTTCGGCGGGTCAGGTCGGGGGTGGGGTGGCGGCTCGCAGGTGGAGGGCGGCGGCCTCGGCGTGGCGGCCGAGGCGCTCCAGGCAGTGGGCCTCGTCGTCGAGGGCGGCGAGGGTGTCGGGGTGGGCGGGGCCGAGGAGCCGGGTGCGAGCGGCTGCGACCGCGCGGTGCGAGTCCAGGGCCTCCTCCCAGCGGCCGAGCCGGCCCAGGGCGACGGCGGCCTCGCGGCGGCTGAGGAGGGTGTCCGGGTGCTCCTCGCCCAGGACCCGCGCCCGGTCGGCGTGCACGGTCTCGGATTCGGCGAGCGCCTCCGGCCAGCGGCCCAGCCGGCCGAGGTTGACGGCGAGGGCGTGGCGTACGCGCAGGGTCTCGGGGGCGTCGGCGCCCTGTGCGCGGGTACGGGCGGCGACGAGGTCGCGGCAGACGTCGAGGGCGTCCGCGGCCTGGCCGAGGCGACCGAGGCAGACCCCGGTCTCGTAGCGGGCGGCGAGGGTGTCGGGATGTTCGGGACCGAGCGCGGCGGCACGGGCGTCGGCCACCGCGCGGTACTCGGTGAGTGCCTCCTGCCCGCGCCCCATCCTCCCGAGGGTGTACGCCACTTCGTGCCGGGTCACCAGGGTGTCGGGGTGGCCCTCGCCGAGCAGCCGGGCGCGCGCCTCCGCGACCGCGTGCGCCGTGCGGTACGACTCCTCCAGGCGCCCCAGGCGGCCGAGGGTGAACGCCAGGTTGTGGCGGCAGCGCAGGGTGTCGGGGTGGTCCGGGCCCACGGTCCGCTCACGGGCCGCGAGCACCTCGGCGTACAGCTCGTACGCCTCGGTGTGCCGGCCGAGGCGGCCGAGCGCGTACGCCCGTTCCTGCCGCGCCGCCAGGGTGTCCGCGTGGTCCTCGCCGAGGACCCGGGCACGCGCCTCGGCGACCCGCCCGAAGACGCTCAGCGCCTCGGCCGGGCGGTCGAGCCGGGCCAGGGCGAACCCGACCTCGTAGGAGCTGGCCAGGGTGTCCGGATGGTCCTCGCCGAGGGCCCGCGAGCGGTCCTCGGCGACGGACCGGTGCACCGCCTCGGCCTCCCCCCAGCGGCCGAGCCGGCCGAGTCCCATCCCCGCCCGGTAGCGGCCGGCGAGCACCGCGACCAGCTCCGCCGAGGGGGCGGGGGCCGCGGCCTGCGCAGGGAGCGGAGCGGGCGTGGGTCCGACGGGCGTCCGCGGCGACGGGGGCGGCGCCTGCGTGGGCACGCCCGGCAGGTACGCGGGCCCGTCCGGCGCGTGGCCGCCGGTGGTCCACTCGGTGGTGAGCACGGCGGCGGCGGGGTCGTGGGCGGCGGGGCGCGGCGCGGCGCCGTCGCCTTCGGCCGCGGGCCGGTGTCCGCCGCCGATCCCCCGCGCCCACGCGGGCGCGGGACCGGGCGCGGAGCTGTAGCCGGGAGCGGGCGCGGGGCCGTAGCCGGGAGTGGGCCCGGGCGCGCCGGGACCGACGGGCGGTCGGCCCGGGACCGGGTACGGGGCCGTGTCGCCGGGCCACGGGCCGGGCGGAGGGGGCGTGGCACCGGGGTCGAGGACCGTCGACACGCGGCCCACGGCGATGCGGCGGCGCAGGTCGCCCGCGTGGGAGGGCCGCTCCTCGGGGACCTTGGCGAGCAGGTTGACGACGAGGTGGTCGAAGAAGGGCGGGAGCTCGGCGCGGAGGGCGCGCGGCGGGCGCGGCACGGTGTCCCGGTGGCCGATGAGGATGGCCCAGGAGTCGCCGAGGTCGAAGGGCGGGGCGCCGGTGGCCAGCTCGTACAGCACGCAACCGAGCGAGTAGAGGTCGCTGCGGTGGTCGACCTCGCTGCCGCCGATCTGCTCGGGGGACATGTAGTGGGGGGTGCCCATGGCGATGCCGGTCCCGGTGAGCTTCGAGGTGAAGCCCATGTCGGCGCCCAGGCGCGCTATCCCGAAGTCGCAGATCTTCACGGTGCCGTCCCGCAGCCGCATGATGTTGGCGGGCTTCAGGTCGCGGTGGACGATCCCCTGTCCGTGCGTGTAGGCGAGGGCGTCGGCGACCTGGTCGGCGATCTCGACGACGTCCTGGACGGGCAGCGGCTGCTGGGCGTTGGCCGCGAGGAGCTGGCTGAGGTTGCGGCCCTCCAGGAGCTCCATGACCAGGAAGAGGACGCCGTCGTACTCGCCGAAGTCGTGCACGACGGTGATGCCCCGGTGCTGGAGCGCCGCGGCCACCCGGGCCTCGCGCCGGAAGCGCTCGCGCACCACGGCGAGGACCTGCGGGTCCTGCTGCGGACCGAGCGGCTTGAGGCACTTCACGGCGACGCCGCGCCCGAGCGCCTCGTCGGTGGCGCGCCAGACCTCGCCCATGCCTCCGCGGCCGATCACCTCGTGCAGGCGGTACCGGCCCTGGATCAGTCTCGAGTCCCCCATCGTGTGCCGTCGCCCCCGTCGATTTCCGTACTGCCTGCTCGGCTCCTCCAGTATGGCCGCCGGGTCCGACAGTGAATACGGGGCGGGGTACGTGTCGGGACCGAGCCGCCCGTACGGGTCGGGCCTGGCCTACGGGCCGAGGCGCGCGTACGGATCGGGTCGGGTCTCCGGGCCGAGCCGTTCGACGGCGCGCAGGATCTGGCGGGGCGGCAGCCGCCAGCGCAGCCGGGCGGGGACGCGGCGCAGGAGGTTGGCCGTGGCGACCAGCCGGCGGGTGACGGTCTCGGCGGGCGGGGCGGGGCGGCCGTAGAGCGCGTGGGCGTAGGGGGGCAGGGTGTCGTAGGCGAGTGCGGTCACGCGCCGCCAGATCACCTCGCGCGCCGGGACCAGGGCGGGTTTCACTGGCGGGCGGCGGAGGAAGTCCTCGACGGTCCGGGCGTCCGGTCCGGCGGCCAGCCGGGGTCGTACGGCCTCGAAGTACGCGGCGAGTCGCGCGGTGGACGCGGGGACGGCGTCGGGGTCGAGACCGACGAGCCGGGCCGAGGTGCGGTGCTCGGCCACGTAACGGTCGGCCTGCGCGTCGGTGAGCGGGATGCCGGAGCGGCGCGCGACGGACAGGTACGAGTCGGTCTCGGCGCAGTGGACCCAGAGCAGCAGTTCGGGGTCGTCTACGCCGAGCAGCCGGTGGATCCGGCGGACCCGGGCGCCGGCCGCCTCCGCCGCCTCGGCGGCGCCGTAGCTGAGCGTGCCGACGAAGGTCGCCGTCCTCATCAGCCGCCCCCAGGGGTCTTCCCGGAAACTGCTGTTGATCATGACGCCCCGGACGGCGACGGGGTGCAGTGCCTGCAACCACAACGCCCTGACCCCGGCGATCCACATCACCGGGTCGGAGTGCAGCTGCCACGTCACGGAGCGGGGCCCGAAAAGCCCTGGATCACCGTCCTGCCTCATGGAGTTCAGGCTACGCCGCGCCCCGTCCACCGGGCAGGGGTCGTCCGCCTCCCCTGGCGGGCCGGTGCACGGATCGCGGGGCTGTCCGAGGCGTGGTCAGCACGGCCGACGCGAACCCCCGTCGGTAAAGTCGACTTTCCTGTGGCCGGCCAGCGACGTCCTGCCCACTCCCCCTTCCCCCGCTTCCCCAGAGGATGCCCATGTTCACGGTCAACGAGTACTTCGACGGCACGGTCAAGTCGATCGCCTTCACCCAGGAGCAGGGCCCGGCCACCATCGGCGTCATGGCCCCCGGTTCCTACGAGTTCGGCACCGCGGCCCCGGAGACCATGCACGTGGTCAGCGGCGCCCTCACCGTCAGGCTGCCCGACGCCGCGGACTGGCAGACCTTCGGCGCCGGCACCCGCTTCGAGGTCCCCGGCGACAGCAAGTTCCAGATCGAGGTCGAGGTCGACACCGCGTACCTCTGCGAGTACCGCTGACCTTGACGCCTACCGGCGGACCCGGGGCATGCCGAGGCCGATCCAGGAGATGATCTCGCGCTGGATCTCGTTGTTGCCCCCGCCGAAGGTGAAGATGACGGCGGAGCGGTAGCCGCGTTCGAGTTCGCCGTGGAGGACGGCGCCGGCGGAGCCCTCCTTGAGGGCTCCGGCGGCGGCGACGACCTCCATGAGGGCGGCGTAGGCGTCGCGGCGGGCCTCGGAGCCGTAGACCTTGACGGCGGAGGCGTCCTGAGGGGTGAGGGTGCCCTGCTGGACGGCGTTGACCATCTGCCAGTTGAGGAGCTTCATCGCGTCGAGGCGGGTGTGGGTCCGGGCGAGGGTGCGGCGGACCCAGGGGAGGTCGATGACGCGGCGGCCGTCGGTGAGGAGGGTCGCGGCGGCCCAGCGCTGCACGTCGTGGAGGGCGCGGATCGCCATGGTGCCGTGGGCGGCGAGGGTGACGCGCTCGTGGTTGAGCTGGTTGGTGATGAGGCGCCAGCCCTTGTTCTCCTCGCCGACGCGGCGGGACGCGGGGACCCGGACGTCGTCGTAGTAGCTGGCCGTGGTGTCGTGCGAGGCGAGGGTGTTGATGAGGGTGCAGGAGTAACCGGGGTCGTCGGTCGGGACGAGGAGCATGGTGATGCCCTTGTGGGGCGGGGCGTCGGGGTCGGTGCGGACCGCGAGCCAGACCCAGTCGGCGGTGTCGCCGTTGGTGGTCCAGATCTTCTGGCCGTTGACGGTGTAGTGGCCGGTGGTCTCGTCGCCGTCCCGTACCGCGCGGGTCTTGAGGGCGGCGAGGTCGGTGCCCGCGTCGGGTTCGCTGTAGCCGATGGCGAAGTCGATCTCGCCGGAGAGGATCCGGGGCAGGAAGTACGCCTTCTGCTCGTCGGTGCCGTACCGCATGATCGTCGGCCCGACCGTGTTCAGGGCCATGAGCGGCAGCGGCACGCCCGCCTGTGCCGCTTCGTCGAAGAAGATGAACTGTTCCATCGGGGTCAGCCCGCGGCCCCCGTACTCGGTCGGCCAGCCCACTCCGAGCCAGCCGTCGCCGCCGAGCCGGCGCACGGTCTCGCGGTAGAAGCGCTTCTGCGCGGCCGGGTCCTCGTAGCGGGTGTGGAAGTCGTCCGGGACCAGTTCGGCGAAGTACGCGCGGAGTTCGGCGCGCAGACGGTTCTGCTCGGGCGTGTACTCGAGGTGCATGGGGGCCTCCCGTGGCGGCGTCCTGCGGCGGCGCCCTGCGCCGTCCTCGGTGCGCCGCGCGCCTGGGCGTGGTGCGACGCGCGACGGCCGCCACGGTAGAACGTGTTCCATAAATGTGGAACCCTCCGGACGGCGGCAGCCGTCGTCCGGAAGCCTCGGGACGGCGGCAGCCGTCGTACACCCTTGCCGGAAACGCCCTCGGTCCCGGATCGGGGCGACCGATCCGGGACCGAGGGCGATCACGGAATCACGGGAATCGTGGACAGGCCGGGCCTGTGGCGCGGGCCTAGGGCAGGAGCTCGTCCATCGAGGCGCGCCCCTTCTCCGCCATGCGGCGTTCCGCCCAGGCCAGGCTCTTCGGATTCACGTCACGGCCGGAGGCGAGGACGATGTCCTCCGCCGTGAACTCACCCTCCGACCCGGCGTGCAGCAGCCGGTCGGGCGTCGGGAAGTCCCCCAGGGACGTCTTGTCGGGCTCTGCGTTCATGCCGCCTCCTACGTTTCTTCCGGCACTGGCCATTGTCGTGTCCGGCCACCGTGACCGCATCCGGGGCGGCCCCCCGAGGAGCGTCACGACGGCGGCACGGACCGCACGGACTCCGTCGTACGGGTGAGCAGGGCCGCGTCCGGGACGATGGCGTCGCGGACCGCCTCCTCCCAGACGTCGAGGCCCGCACGCAGGAGCCCCCACGCGGCGGCGGCCTCCTCGTCCGACCGGACTCCCCCGTCGGCGGCGTCGAAGAACCGGTCGTAGGCGGCGTCGTGCACCGCGCCCTGGGCGGGAAGGGCCGTGGTGGTGTCCACGCTGCGCGCGAGGTCCTCGAAGAAGTTCCAGGCGTCCAGGAGCAGCCCCGTCGGGACCGTGCGCGCACGCGGGTCCCGGGCGGCCTCCTCGATCGACTCCCGGACCGCTTCGAGGTCCAGCACCGACTCCGCGTCCGCCACGAGGTCCCACCCCTTGCGTTCGCAGTGGCCCTGGAGGGCCTCGGCCTCGTGAAAGGCGAGGAGCCTTCGGCCGTCGTCGACGGCCGGCGTGTCGTGGTCGTTCCCCTCACCGAGCCGCCAGATCAGGTGGAGGTCGCCCCTGCGGGTGGCGACGCGGAATGCGTAGTGGTCAGGCATGCGGGATCTCCCCCGGATTCCGGACGAGGTCGGCGGCGGCCGCGAGAGGCAGCGCACCGCCCTGCGTGTGAAGGCGGGTGTACGTCTCCGGGGCGAGGGCCGCGCGGAGCGTCTCCTCGGCGCGGGCGCGGATCGCGGTCTCCGTCCGGGCGGTGAAGGGGCGGAACCCGCCGCCGCCGTGGGAGCCGTCGTGGCTGTCGTACGCGCCGAGCAGCCGTGCACCGGCCTCGGCGTCGCCGGGCCCGCCGCGTCCGCCCAGGGCCCAGGCGGCCGTCGCGCACTGGGCGACGAGCAGGTAGGGGGCGACGAGACGGGCGAGGGGCTCGACGTCCTCGACGGCGCGGGCCAGCCGCGTCACGGCCGCGTCGTACGCGCCGTCGAGGCAGTCGAGCCAGGCCCGCACGCCGCCCACGAGGCCCCAGAAGAGCGCGGGGGTGACCTCACCGAACTCTCCCTCGACGAGGTCGAGCTGGGCGCGGGCCAGCGGGACGCGGCCGGTGTGGGCGTAGTGCTGGGCGAGCAGCAGCCGCCCCGTGCCGGCGGCCTCGGCGCCCCACTGCCCCGCTTCCTCGGCCGCCTCGACGAGGAGCCGCTCGGCCGCCGCGTCGCCCTCGGGACGGAGCCGGAGCCGTACGGCCGCGAGGCGCGCCGTGATGACGGGCACCTGGGAGCGGGCGCCGACGCGCGCGGCTGCCCGGGCGGCGCGCTCGAAGTCGGCGGCCGCCTCGGGGAGCCGCCCGGCGCGTTCGTAGGCCTCGCCCCGGGCCGACAGGGATTCGGCGGTGCCCCAGGAGTCCCCGGCGGCCTCGAACAGGGCGAGGGCCTCGGCGGCGTCGTCGGGACCGTGGCCCAGGAGTTTGGCCCGCATCAGGAGGGCGAAGCCCAGCTCCCAGCCGGTGCCGTGGTCGCGGCAGTCGGCGACGGTGAGCGCCAGCGTCTCGTCGAGCGTGCGCAGCTCGCCGGTCATGAGGCGGGCGAAGTACCACATCGTCGCCGGCTGGCGGCAGGTCTGCGGCAGACCGGGACGGTACGCGGAGACGAGCGCCGCGAGCCGGGCGTGCGTCCCCGGCCGTTCGAGTGCGGTGGCGCCCTCGCCTCCCTCGGTCGCCAGCGCGTACATCTGCCCGCCGCGCCGCGCCTCCCACAGCCGCTCGCCGGTCCACGGCGGCGGCACGTCCACGCACCGGCCGTCGAACGGCCCGGCCGCACGGACGGGCTCGCGGAACGGGTCCGGGCCCAGCCGGGCCGCCTCCACGGCCCAGGTCCGGGCGTCGACCGTGTGGTTCCGCAGCTGCCAGAACCAGCCGAGGCAGTGCACCAGGCAGAGCGCCTCCTGCTCGTCCCCGCGCCGCACCGCCGTCCGCAGCGCGCCCCGCAGGTTGTCGTGCTCGCGCTCGAAGCGGGCGATCGCCTCGACCTGACCCGCACCGCGCAGTTCCGGGTCGGTACGGCGGGCCAGCTCGCGGTAGTACGTGAGGTGGCGGTGCTCGGTCACAGCCCGCTCCCCCGCCTCGTCGAGCCGCCCCCCGGCGTACTCCGCGACGGTCTCCAGGAGCCGGTACCGCATGCCGGCCTCACCCGGCACGGCGACCACGAGCGACTTGTCGACCAGCGCGCCGAGCACGTGCAGGACGTCGGCGGGGGCGGCCGCGCGGTGGACGGCGGCGGGTGCCTCCCCGTCGGCGGTGGGGGCCGCACGGTGGCCACCGCCGACGGCCCCGTCAGAGGTGACTGCCGCGCCGTGGACACCGCCGGGGATCTCCCCGCCGGAAGTGGCGGCCGCGCCGTGGACGCCACCAGGGGCCCCGTCGGCGGGGAGGTCCCCGGCCGCGCCGTGGAAACCGCCGGGGTCCCCGTCGGCGCACACCGTTTCGGCCGCCGCCGGATCGCACCCGCCCGTGAACACCGACAGCCGCCGCAGGACCGCGCGCTCCACGTCGTCGAGGAGGTCCCACGACCAGTCCACCACCGCCCGCAGCGTCTGCTGGCGCGGCAGCAGGGTCCGCGCGCCCGAGGTGAGCAGCCGGAACCGGTCGTCGAGCCGGTCCGCGATCTGGCGCAGGGTCAGCATCCGCAGCCGGGCCGCGGCCAGTTCGATCGCCAGCGGCAGCCCGTCGAGGCGGCGGCAGACCTCCTGCGCGGCCTTCGTGTCCTCCTCCACGGCGAACCCCGGGCGCGCCGCCGCGCCCCGCTCGCCGAGCAGTCGCAGCGCCGCATCCGCCGGCAGCGGCCCCAGCGGGTGCACCGCCTCGCCGGGCACGCCCAGCGGTTCCCGGCTCGTCGCGAGGACGGTCACACCGGGGCACCGGGTGAGCAGCGCCTGGGTGAGGTCCGCCGCCACGTCGACCACGTGCTCGCAGTTGTCGAGGACGAGCAGCATCCGGCGTCCCGCGCAGTGCTCCACGAGGGAGGCGTACGGGTCCGCCGCGTCGGGCTCGGCGACGGCGGGGCGGTGCCAGAGCTGGGTGTCGCGGGCGCCGAGCGCGGTGAGAACGGCAGCGGCGACCGTGGACCCGTCGCGGACGGACGCGAGTTCGGCCAGGTGGACCCGGCCCTCGTAGGTCTCGGCCGCCTCCAGGGCCAGCCGCGTCTTCCCCACTCCTCCCGGCCCGGTGAGGGTGAGCAACCGCCGCCGGTCCCACGCGCCCGCGAGGACGTCCAGTTCCTCGTCACGGCCGATGAAGGACGTCAGCCGCGCCGGGAGGACGGGTACGCCCGCGTACCCGGGGGTCCGTGCCCGCACGTGCGGGCCGGGCCCGTCGGCCGCCCGCGCGCCGGGCGACGCAGCCACGCGCGAACCGGGCCGCGCCGCCGGTTGCGAGCCGGACCCCGCCGCCGCGTGCCCACCCGAGGGCGCCGCCGACCCGGGCGCGTCCGCCGTGAGGAGTTCGGCGTGCAGGGAGCGCAGCTCGGGGCCGGGGTCCGTGCCCAGGCGGTCCGCGAGGGTCGCGCGTACCTCCTCGTAGGCCTCCAGGGCCTCGGCGGGGCGGCCGGCCTCGCGCAGGGCGCGGATCCGGAGGGCCTGGAGGGGCTCGTCGAGCGGTTCGCCGGCGGCGAGGGCGGCGAGCGGGGCGAGGGCGGTGGCGGCCCGCCCGAGGGCGAGGTCGGCGGCGAGGCGGTCCCGGCGCGCCTGTGCGTGGCGTCGGGTGACCCGTACGGCCAGGGGGTCGGTGTCCCGGCCGGGCAGGTCCGCGAGGGCGGGCCCCTGCCACAGGTCCAGCGCCTCGTCGAGGAGCGCGGCCGCCCGCTCGGGGTGCCGGTCGGCGAGGGCGGCGGCTCCCTCGGCGGCCAGCCGTTCGAACCGGTGGAGGTCGACGGCGTCCGGACCGCCGGCGAGCCGGTAGCCACCGCCGGGCGTCGAGACGACGGCCTCCCTGCCGAGGGCCTTGCGCAGGCGCCCGACGAGGGCCTGGAGCGCCGCCGTACGGTCCTGTCCGTCGGCCGTGTCGCCGTCGGTCCACACCTGGTCGATCAGCGCGCCGGGAACCACCGCCCGCCCGCCCGCCGCGGCAAGCGCGGTGAACAGCGCCCGGAGCCTGGCACCGCCCAGGACGGCCTCCTTCCCGTCGTCGGTACGGAGGGCCTGGCACGGACCGAGAACGCGGTAGGGCGGCTGCACCGGCTCATTCTGCCCCGGCGGGGGCCGGAGGATCACGGGGTTTCCGGGCGTCCGGGCCGGGCGCGGGTCCACCACGGCGGGGTCGCCGCGCGCCTCGGCCCGGCCCGGGTCCGGCGCACGGGGTTCCCGGGCGCCCGGGAACCGGCTCGTCGCCCGCGCGCCCGGATCCGGCTCGGGTCCGGCGAACTCGCGCCACGCCGTGTCACCGCCATGGCGTCGACGGGGTGCGGGTTCGACAATGAGGGGGATGACCGATGACGACCGGCATGCGCGCAATGGCGAGATCGGGCCCGCCGAGTGGCTCGCCATGAACCGGACCGGCAGCTTCGACTGGGATCTCGACACGGGCACCATCGATGTCGACGAGTCGGGGCTGCTGGTCTTCGGGCTGGCCCCGGCGGACCACGACGGGCGGCCCGTCTCGCTCGTCGCGCGCCTGGCTCCCGAGGAGCGGTCGCGGCTGGAGGAGGTCGTGCGGAAGGCCGTCAGGAGCGGCGCGGTCTCGTACACGGCGCACTTCCCGATCCCGCAGGCCGACGGGTCACCCCACTGGACGCACGTACAGGCGCGGATCCTGCGGTCCCCTGACGGGCGGGCGCGGCGGATCGTGGGCATCGTGCGGGACACGACCGCCGAGGTCACGAACTTCGCCTTCGTCCAGGAGCTGGAGAAGCGGCGCGAGGTCCAGACGAGCATCGTCGAGCGCACGACGAACGCGCTGTCGCGGGCGGTGACGGTGGACGACGTCACGGCCGCCCTGACGGGTCCCGGCGGGCTGGCGCGGCTCGGCGCGGACGGGCTCGCACTCGGGCTCGTCGAGAACGGTTCCCTCAACGTCATCGCGCTCAGCGGCGACTCGCTGGACGTGCTGAACGACTTCCGCACCCGGCGGCTCGACCGGGGGCTGCCCTTGGCCGAGGCGGTGCTGAGCGGGCGGCCCCGGTTCGTCCCCTCGTTCCCGACGCTCGGGCGGGACTTCCCGGAGCTCGCCCCGTACGTGGAGCGGCTCCCGTTCCGGGCCGCGTGCTACCTGCCGCTGGTGGCGCAGGCCCGTTCGCTCGGTGGCATGGCGCTCTTCTACCGGGGGCGCACCGCGTTCAACCCGGACGAACGCAACCTGGCACTGGGGCTCGCGGCGATCGTCGCCCAGTCGCTCCAGCGGGCGATCCTCTTCGACGAGGAGCGGGAGCTCGCGACCGGGCTCCAGTCGACGATGCTGCCGCGGCGGATCCCGCAGATCACCGGCGGCGAGATCGCGGTGCGGTACCACGCGGCGTGGAGCGGCCGGCAGGTCGGCGGCGACTGGTACGACGTGATCGCGCTGCCCCGCGGCCGGGTCGGCATCGTCGTGGGCGACGTCCAGGGCCACGACACGCACGCCGCCGCCATCATGGGGCAGCTGCGGATCGCCCTGCGCGCGTACGCGGGCGAGGGCCACGCCCCGTCGACGGTGCTCGCCCGCGCCTCCCGGTTTCTCGCCGATCTCGACACCGACCGCTTCGCGACGTGCACGTACGCGCAGGTCGACCTGGCGAGCGGCACCCTGCGTGCCGTACGGGCCGGGCACCTCGGTCCGATGATCCGGCACACCGACGGCCGGGTCGGGCAGCCCAAGCTGCGGGGCGGCCTGCCGCTGGGCCTGGCGACGGTGTTCGGGGACGAGGAGTTCCCGGAGACCCGGCTCGACCTGGTTCCCGGGGAGACGCTGGTGCTCTGCACGGACGGGCTCGTCGAACAGCCCGACTCCGACATCGACGCGGGTCTGGCCGCGCTCTCGGAGGCGATCAGCAGCGGCCCGCCGCAGGCGGAGGCCCTCGCCGACCACCTCTCCGAGCGGCTCTGGGAACGCTGGGGCTCGGGCGACGACGTGGCGCTCCTGGTGCTGCGGCGCAGCCCGGACCCCGGCACGCCCCGGGCACCGCGCATCCACCAGTACATCCACCAGGCCGATCCGCAGGGCCTCTCGGACGCGCGGGCGGCGGTCGGGCAGGCGCTCAGCGACTGGGGCATGCCGGAGCTGTCCGACGACGCCGAGCTGCTGACGGGCGAACTCCTCGTCAACGTGCTGCTGCACACCGAGGGCGGCGCGGTGCTGACCCTCGAGGTGCTGCCCGAGCCGGTGCGGCGGGTACGGCTCTCGGTGCAGGACCGGTCGAGCGCCTGGCCCCGCCGGCGTACTCCCGGGGAGGCCGCCACCTCGGGGCGCGGACTGCTCCTCCTCGACGCGCTCGCCTCCCGGTGGGGGGTCGAGCCGCGGGGCGAGGGCAAGGCCGTGTGGTGCGAGATCGGTCCGGCGACGGTGCCGGCCGACGTCACGGCGAACGGCACCTGAGGACTGCGGAGGGACGTCATGGACCCTGTGGCCGCGCTGAACCGGATCGCGTTCCTCCTGGAGCGCGCCCAGGCCCCCGGGTACCGGGCGAAGGCCTTCCGGACGGCCTCCGCCGCACTCGCCGCGCTGCCCGAGGGCGAGGCGGCCCGGCGCGCCGCCGCGGGCACCTTGGAGGGTGTGAAGGGCCTCGGGCCGAAGACCGCGGCGGTGGTCCGCGAGGCCCTGGCCGGTCAGGTGCCGGAGTACCTGGCGGGGCTGGAGCGGGAACTCGAGGAGTCGCTCGCGTCCGGCGGCACGGGGAGCGGCGGCGAGGCGCTCCGGGCGGCCCTGCGCGGCGACTGCCACCTGCACTCGGACTGGTCCGACGGCGGCGCCACGATCGAGGACATGGGGCGTGCGGCGGCGGCGCTCGGGCACGAGTGGGCGGTCCTCACCGACCACTCGCCCCGGCTGACGGTGGCGCGGGGCCTGTCCCCGGAGCGGCTGCGGGAGCAGCTGGACATGGTGGCGCGGCTGAACGAGGAGTGGGCGCCGTTCCGTCTGCTGACCGGGATCGAGTGCGACATCCTGGACGACGGTTCCCTCGACCAGGAGCGGGAGTTGCTCGCCCGCCTGGACCTGGTGGTCGGTTCGGTGCACTCGAAGCTCCGGATGGACGCGCGCGCGATGACCCGCCGCCTGGAGCGCGCGGTGCGCGATCCGCTGATGCACGTCCTCGGGCACTGCACGGGGCGGCTCGTGGCCGGCGGGCGGCTGCGGCCCGAGTCGGCGTTCGACGCCGAGCGGGTCTTCGCCGCGTGCGCCGAGTCGGGAACCGCCGTGGAGATCAACAGCCGCCCCGAGCGTCTCGATCCGCCCCGCCGGCTCCTGCGCCTCGCGGTGGACGCGGGTGCCTGCTTCGCCGTGGACACCGACGCGCACGCGCCCGGTCAGCTGGAGTGGCAGATCCTGGGGTGCGCCCGGGCCGAGGAGTGCGGGGTGCCGCAGGATCGGGTGATCAACACCTGGTCGGCGGACCGGCTGTCGGAGTGGACGCGGTGCTGACGCCCGGCGCGGCCGGGGTCCTGTCGGCAGGCCCGGGGGTGTGCGTCAGGCGCGCTGCCAGACGGTCGTCGCGTTGCAGAACTCGCGGATGCCGTGGCCGGAGAGTTCCCTGCCGTACCCGGAGCGCTTGATGCCGCCGAAGGGGAGGGCCGGGTGCGAGGCCGTCATGCCGTTGACGAAGACGCCGCCGGCCTCCAGGTCTCGGACGAAGAAGGCGATGTCCTCCGGGGAGCGGGTCCACACGTTGGAGCTGAGGCCGAACGGGGAGTCGTTGGCGACGGCCACCGCCTCGTCGACGTCGCGGACCGGGTAGACCGTGGCGACCGGGCCGAAGGCCTCCTCGTGGTGGATCCGCATCTCGGGGGTGATGCCGGTGAGGACGGTGGGCCGGTAGTACCAGCCGCGTCCGAGCGCCGGGTCCTCGGGCCGGTGGCCGCCGCAGAGGGCGGTGGCGCCGCGGCGTACGGCGTCGTCGACGAGCTCCTCCACGTCGGTCCTGCCCTGTTCGGTGGCGAGGGGGCCGACGTCGGTGGACTCGTCGAGCGGGTCGCCGACGGTGAGGGCGTTCATGGCGGCGGTGAAGCGCTCGGAGAAGTCGTCGTAGACGTCCTGGTGGACGATGAAGCGTTTGGCGGCGATGCACGACTGGCCGTTGTTCTGCACGCGCGCGGTGACGGCCGTCTTCACGGCCCGGACGATGTCGGCGGAGGGCATGACGATGAACGCGTCGCTGCCGCCCAGTTCCAGGACGGTCTTCTTCACCTCGTCGCCCGCGACGGCGGCGACGGCCCGCCCCGCCGGTTCGCTGCCCGTGAGGGTGGCCGCCACGACCCTGCGGTCCCGCAGGACGGCCTCCACGTCGCGGGATCCGATCAGGAGGGCCTGGAAGCAGCCCTCGGGGAATCCGGCACGGCGGAAGAGGTCGCCGAGGTACAGCGCGGTCCTCGGCACGTTCGAGGCGTGCTTGAGGAGGCCGGTGTTGCCCGCCATGAGGGCGGGCGCGGCGAAGCGGATCACCTGCCAGAGCGGGAAGTTCCACGGCATGACCGCGAGGATCGGGCCGAGCGGCCGGTAGTGGACGCGGGCGAGGTCGGCGCCGGAGTCCTGGACGTCGCTCTCGGCGGGGTGCTCGTCGGCGAGCAGTTCCTCCGCGTTGGCCGCGTACCAGCGCATGGCCTTGGCGCACTTGCCGACCTCCGCCCGGGCCGCGGCGATCGGCTTGCCCATCTCCAGCGTCATGATGCGGGCGATGTCCTCGGTGTCCTCGTCGAGGAGCGTCGCCGCGGCGCGCATCAGCCGGGCGCGCTCGGCGAACGACGTGGTGCGGTACTGGCGGTACGCCTCGTGCGCGGCGGCGATCCGCCGCTCGACCTCCTCGGGCCCGTGGGCCTCGTAGGTGCGCAGCGTCTCGCCGGTCGCGGGGTTCACGGTGGCGATGCCCATGACGTGCCTCCTCGTGCCATCGGCCCCCTCTGCAACCATCCGCCATGAGCGGCCCCGCGCAACAGGGGCGGGGCGGTGGGGTGACACCGGCCGGCGTGACGCGATCGTCCCGGGCCCGTCCCCGCCGCCCCGCGGCCCGGGTACGCGGGAGGTACCCGGTCCGGCGGCGTACCCGGTCCGGTGGTCGGCACGGCACTGGGCGGAGTCAGGCCGAGAGGGCCTGGTGGAGGGCTTCGAGACCGTCGCGGTAGATCCCGGCGAAGAGGTCCTCGGCCTCGGCGTCGGTCACGTCGTCCGGGTCGAAGCGTCCGGACCACTGGACCTCGGCGAGGTCGTCACGGCCGGGCACGGTGTGCACGCGGAGGGTGGAGACGTAACCGGCGACGGGGAACGGCGCCTGGAGGATGGCGTAGCTGTAGTGCCGTTCGGCCTCGCTGAAGTCCACGAGGCGCTCGATGATCACGTCGCCGTCGGGGTTCACCAGGCGGCGGACCCGGCCGCCTTCGAGCGCGGTGCTCTCGGGGATGTACGGCAGCCAGTCGGGGAGGGAGTCGAAGCCGCCGACGAGGTCCCAGACCTTCTGGGGCGAGGCGGGCACGACGCGGCTGACGGAGGTCGAGGCCATGATCGTTTCTCCTGGTGATGCTGAGGTGCGGAGGGGCGTGTGTGGGGCAGGGGGGGCGGAGGTGCCATCCTCCGGGCCCCGGGGGGCGGGGCCAGGGCC
>NZ_JNWK01000087.1 GCF_000716445.1 Streptomyces wedmorensis | reverse complement strand
GGGGGCGGAGGCGCCGCCAAGGGGCGCCGTCCCGTGTGCCCACCCGTCCCGCC
Organism: Streptomyces wedmorensis; assembly: GCF_000716445.1. Taxonomy (GTDB): domain Bacteria; phylum Actinomycetota; class Actinomycetes; order Streptomycetales; family Streptomycetaceae; genus Streptomyces; species Streptomyces wedmorensis. Next base: position 21,460 of record NZ_JNWK01000087.1, on the reverse strand, counting down.
CCAGCGGGACGATTGCCCACACGGAGGTGCGGCATGGCAGCCCACATGGCAGCGGGCGGAGGCCCGCACGGCGGCGGGCAGGGGCCCCACTGGCGGGGGCCCCACGGACCTGGGGCGCAGGCCCGCACGGGCGCAGGCCCGCACGGGCAGGGGCCCGCACGGGCAGGGGCCCCCACTGGCAGGGGCCCCACTGGCGGGGGCCCCGCGGGGTCGGGGGTGGGTCAGGCGTTTTCTTCGAGGTCGCCTTCGGTGTCGAGGAAGACCTGGCGGAGGGCCGCGAGGGTGTCGGGGTCGGGCTTCTCCCACATGCCGCGGGACTCGGCTTCGAGGAGTCGCTCGGCGATGCCGTGGAGGGCCCAGGGGTTGGCTTCCTTGAGGAAGGCCTGGTTGGCGGGGTCGAGGACGTATTCCTGGGTGAGCTTGTCGTACATCCAGTCGGCGACGACGCCGGTCGTGGCGTCGTACCCGAAGAGGTAGTCGACGGTGGCCGCGAGTTCGAAGGCGCCCTTGTAACCGTGGCGGCGCATGGCCTCGATCCAGCGGGGATTGACCACGCGGGCGCGGAAGACGCGGGAGGTCTCCTCGACGAGGGTGCGGGTGCGGACGGTCTCGGGGCGGGTGGAGTCGCCGATGTACGCCTCGGGGGCCGTGCCCTTGAGGGCACGGACGGTGGCGACCATGCCGCCGTGGTACTGGAAGTAGTCGTCGGAGTCGGCGATGTCGTGCTCGCGGGTGTCCGTGTTCTTGGCGGCGACCGCGATCCGCTTGTACGCGGTCTCCATCTCGGCACGGGCGGGGCGCCCTTCGAGCCCGCGGCCGTACGCGTACCCGCCCCACACCGTGTACACCTCGGCGAGGTCGGCGTCGGTGCGCCAGTCGCGCGAGTCGATCAGCTGGAGGATGCCCGCGCCGTACGTGCCGGGGCGGGAGCCGAAGATGCGGGTGGTGGCGCGGCGCTCGTCGCCGTGTTCGGCGAGGTCGGCCTGCGCGTGGGCACGGACGTAGTTGTCCTCGGCGGACTCGTCCGCCAGGCCCGCGACGAGCCGGACGGCGTCGTCGAGGAGGCCGATGACGTGCGGGAACGCGTCGCGGAAGAAGCCGGAGATGCGCAGGGTGACGTCGATGCGGGGGCGGCCGAGTTCGGCGAGCGGGATGGGCTCCAGGCCGTTGACGCGGCGGGAGGCCTCGTCCCACAGCGGGCGGACGCCGAGCAGGGCGAGCGCCTCGGCGACGTCGTCGCCGGCGGTGCGCATCGCGCTCGTGCCCCACAGGGAGAGGCCGACGGAGGTCGGCCACTCGCCGTTGTCGGTGCGGTAGCGCTCCAGGAGGGAGTCGGCGAGGGCCTGGCCGGTCTCCCAGGCGAGGCGGGAGGGGACGGCCTTGGGGTCGACCGAGTAGAAGTTCCGGCCGGTCGGCAGGACGTTGACGAGGCCGCGGAGCGGCGAGCCGGACGGCCCGGCGGGGACGAAGCCGCCGTCGAGGGCGTGCACGGCGTGGGTCAGCTCGTCGGTGGTGGCGGCGAGCCGCGGCACGACCTGCTCGCAGGCGAAGCGGAGCACGGCGTGCACCTCGGGGCCGTACGCGGCGGCGACCGCCGGGACCGCGTCCACGGACCAGTCCGCGGCCTCCATCGCCTCGACCAGTTCGCGGGCCTTGGCCTCCGCTTCGTCGGCGGTGGTGCGGGTGGCGGCGGACTCGTCGAGGCCGAGGGCCTCGCGCAGGCCGGGCAGTGCCTGCGTGCCGCCCCAGATCTGGCGGGCGCGCAGGATGGAGAGGACCAGGTTGACGCGGGCCTCGCCTTCGGGGGCGCCGCCGAGGACGTGGAGACCGTCGCGGATCTGGGCGTCCTTGACCTCGCAGAGCCAGCCGTCGACGTGGAGCAGGAAGTCGTCGAAGCCGTCGTCCTCGGGGCGCTCCTCCATACCGAGGTCGTGGTCGAGCTTGGCGGCCTGGATCAGGGTCCAGATCTGGGCACGGATGGCGGGCAGCTTCGCCGGGTCCATGGAGGAGATCTGCGCGTACTCGTCGAGGAGCTGCTCCAGGCGCGCGATGTCGCCGTAGGAGTCGGCGCGGGCCATCGGCGGGACCAGGTGGTCGACGAGCGTGGCGTGGACGCGCCGCTTGGCCTGGGTGCCCTCGCCGGGGTCGTTGACGAGGAACGGGTAGATCAGCGGGATGTCGCCGAGGGCCGCGTCGGGGCCGCAGGCGGCGGACAGGCCGGCGTTCTTGCCGGGCAGCCATTCCAGGTTGCCGTGCTTGCCGAGGTGGACCATGGCGTCGGCGCCGAAGCCGCCGTCATCGGCGCGGGCGGCGATCCAGCGGTAGGCGGCCAGGTAGTGGTGGGACGGCGGGAGATCGGGGTCGTGGTAGATCGCGATCGGGTTCTCGCCGAAGCCGCGCGGCGGCTGGATGAGGATCAGCAGGTTGCCGCGGCGCAGGGCGGCGAGGACGATGTCGCCTTCCGGGTTGCGGGAGCGGTCGAGGAACATCTCGCCGGGCGCCGGGCCCCAGTGCTCCTCGACCTGCTCGCGGAGTTCGGCGGGCAGCGTCGCGTACCAGCGCTTGTAGTCGGCGGCCGGGATGCGGACCGGGTTGCGGGCGAGCTGCTCTTCGGTGAGCCAGTCCTGGTCGTGGCCGCCGGCCTCGATGAGGGCGTAGATCAGCTCGTCGCCGTCGCCGGAGACCAGGCCGGGGAGCTCCTCGGCGGGGCCGAAGTCGTAGCCCTCGGCGATCAGGCGGCGGAGCAGCGCGACGGCGGAGGCGGGGGTGTCGAGGCCGACCGCGTTGCCGATGCGGGAGTGCTTGGTCGGGTACGCGGAGAGGACGAGCGCCAGCTTCTTCTCGGCGTTCGGGATGTGGCGGAGCCGGGCGTGCCGGACGGCGATGCCGGCGACGCGGGCCGCGCGCTCGGCGTCGGCGACGTAGGCGGGCAGGCCGTCCTCGTCGATCTCCTTGAAGGAGAACGGGACGGTGATGAGCCGGCCGTCGAACTCGGGCACGGCGACCTGGCTGGCGGCGTCCAGCGGCGAGAGGCCTTCGTCGTTCTCCTCCCACGCGGACCGCGAGCCGGTCAGGCACAGGGCCTGGAGGATCGGTACGTCGAGCGCGGCGAGCGCGCCCGCGTCCCAGGCTTCCTCGTCGCCGCCGGCCTGGGCTTCGGCGGGCTTCGTGCCGCCGGCGGCGAGGACGGTCGTGACGATCGCGTCGGCGGTCTTCAGGGTCTCGACGAGCTCGGCCTCGGGGGCGCGCAGGGAGGCCACGTACAGCGGCAGCGCGCGGGCGCCGGCGTCCTCGATCGCGTCGCAGAGGGCGCCGACGAAGGCGGTGTTCCCGCTCATGTGGTGGGCGCGGTAGTAGAGCACGGCGACGGTCGGGCCGTCCGTGGCCTTCGGGGTGCGCTCCAGCGGGCCCCAGGTGGGGGCGGCGGCGGGGGCCTCGAAGCCGTGGCCGGTGAGGAGGACGGTGTCGGAGAGGAAGCGGGCCAGCTGCTCCAGGTTCGCCGGGCCGCCGTGCGCCAGGTAGGCGTGGGCCTCGGTGGCGACGCCGACGGGGACGGTGGACGCCTCCATCAGCTGGGCGTCGGGGGCCTGTTCGCCGCTGAGGACGACGACGGGCTTTCCGGTGGCGCGGATCGCGTCGAGGCCGTCCTCCCAGGAGCGGAGCCCGCCGAGGAGGCGGACGACGACGAGTTCGGCGTCGTCGAGGAGGCCGGGGAGTTCGGCGAGGGGGAGGCGGGCGGGGTTGGCGAAGCGGTACTCGACCGGGCCGCCGGCGGAGCCGGCGTTCGCCGCACGGGCGCTGAGCAGGTCGGTGTCGGAGTGCGACAGCAGCAGAAGCATGGCGAGCTCAGGCCTTCCTCGGGGTTGTCCGCGCCCCGGGTGGTCGTGTGGATGGCGGGAGTTCCTGACTCACCCGTGCCATCGCTGGTACGGGTTCACAGTGGCGGGACCGCGCCGGATTCTCACCGGGCTTCCTCCCCGGGGTCCTGCGACCCCATGCCGTGTGCATAGTAGATCGTGAGGTCGGCGGGGCGGAGCGTGCCGGGGAGTCGGCCGGATCACACCCGGTGGTCGGCCGGTGGCCCGTGGGTATGCTCGCCGCCATGCCGCCCACCCCACCCCCGGCTGCCGAACCGGGCGAACCTCGCATACGGGACCGTGGCGACGCCTGCCCCGGGGCGCTGCGCCTGCACTCGGCCGACGACGGCCGGCTGGCCCGACTCCGCCTGCCCGCAGGGCGCTTGACGTCTCATCAGGTCGAGATCCTGGCGCGGGCGGCGGAGACCCTCGGCGACGGACGGATCAGCATCACCTCGCGCGGCAACGCGGAGCTCCGGGGCCTCGCGGACGACTGCGGGGCCGCGCTCGCGGAGCTGCTCGCCGACGCGGGCCTGCTGCCCTCCCCCACTCACGAACGCGTCCGCAACATCGTGGCCTCGCCGACCGCGGGCCTCGACGGACTCGGCCACGCGGACGTGCAGTTGTGGGCGCGGGGGCTCGACGCCGCCTTGTGCGCCGCGCCCCGGGCCGCGTCCCTTTCCGGACGGTTCCTGTTCGTCCTGGACGACGGGCGCGGAGACGTCACCGGACTCGGCGGGGATGTGACCTTGGTCGCAGCCGAGGACGAGTACGTCACTCTGTGGCTCGACGGCGGCCCCGAGCGGCAGGTCTTCCGGCTCGCCGCCGCCGACGCCGTACGCGCCGCACTCGCCGCCGCACTCGCGTTCCTCGACGCCGCCGACACGGCCGGCAACGGAGCCTGGCGCCCCCGCGAACTGCCCGCCGGGCACTCCCCGGACCTGGCCGGCGCCCTGGCCCGCGCGGGCGTCGCGGCCGAACCCGTGCCCGTACCGCCGCTGCCCTCGTCCCCGCCGCCCGCGCCCGGAGCGCTCCGCGACGGCGCGGTCTACGTCCTCGCACCCCTCGGCCGGCTGACCGCCGCCCAGCTGCGGGCCCTGCTGCCCGCCGGCGAGATCCGGCTGACGCCCTGGCGCGGCGCCGTCGCGACGGCCGCGCCCACCGAACCCGCCACGCCCCACACCGACGCCACCACCGCGGACCGCCTGCGGGCCCTGGACGCGTGCGGGCTCATCACCCGCTCCGACGCGCCCGGCGCCGGGGTGACCGCGTGCACCGGGCGGCCCGGCTGCGCCAAGTCCCTGGCCGACGTACGGGCGGACGCCCTCGCCGCGCCCGCGGGCCCGCTGCCCGTGCACTTCTCCGGGTGCGCGCGCCGCTGCGGGCACCCGTACGGCGACTGGGTCGAGGTCCTCGCCACCGGCGACGACGGCTACCTGGTGGACGGCCGCGCCACGCCCCGTACCTCCCTGACCGAAGCGGTCGCCACCGCCCGCACGTATCCGACGAGATGAGCGAGAGCAACACGATGTTCGACTACGAGAAGGACGGGGCGGAGATCTACCGCCGGTCCTTTGCCACGATCCGCGCCGAGGCGGATCTGGCGGGCCTGCCCGCCGACGTCGCCCAGGTGGCGGTCCGGATGATCCACGCCTGCGGCATGACCGACCTCGTACGCGATATCGCCTACTCGCCGCAGGTCGTCTCCCGCGCCCGCGCGGCCCTCCAGGCCGGCGCCCCGATCCTCTGCGACGCGCAGATGGTCGCGAGCGGCGTCACCCGCAAGCGGCTGCCCGCCGACAACGAGGTGCTCTGCGCGCTGTCCGACCCGGCCGTGCCCGCCCTGGCCGCCGAACTCGGCACCACCCGCTCCGCCGCCGCCCTCGAACTCTGGCGGGACCGCCTCGAAGGCTCCGTCGTCGCCATCGGCAACGCGCCGACCGCCCTCTTCCACCTCCTGGAGATGGTCGCGAAGGGCGCGGGCAGGCCCGCCGCCGTCCTCGGCATACCGGTCGGCTTCATCGGCGCCGCCGAGTCCAAGGACGCGCTCGCCGAGAACGACCTCGGCCTCGACTACCTCGTCGTACGGGGCCGGCGCGGCGGCAGCGCCATGACGGCCGCCGCGATCAACGCCATCGCGCACGAAGCGGAGATCCAGGCATGAGCGGCACCCACCCGAAGGGCAAGCTGTACGGCGTCGGGCTCGGCCCCGGCGACCCGAACCTGATGACGGTGGCCGCGGTGAAGGCCATCGCCGAAGCGGACGTCGTCGCGTACCACTCGGCCCGCCACGGCCGCTCCATCGCCCGCTCCATCGCCGCCGAGCACATCCGCGAGGACCACGTCGAGGAGCGGCTCGTGTACCCGCTCACCGTGGAGACCACGGACCACCCCGGCGGCTACCGGGGCGCACTCGACGACTTCTACGAGGAGGCCGCGGCCCGCCTCGCCGCCCACCTCGACGCCGGCCGCACGGTCGCCGTCCTCGCCGAGGGCGACCCGCTGTTCTACGGCTCGTACCAGCACATGCACAAGCGGCTCGCCGACCGCTACGACACCACCGTCATCCCCGGCGTCACCTCCGTCAGCGCCGCCGCGGCCCGGCTCGGCGAGCCGCTGTGCGAGGCGGAGGAGGTCCTCACGATCATCCCCGGCACCCTGCCCGAGGACGAGCTGACGGCCCGCCTCGCCGGCACCGACTCGGCGGTCGTGATGAAGCTCGGCCGCACCTTCCCCACCGTGAAGCGGGCCCTGGAGCGCGCCGGCCGCCTCGACGACGCCCGGTACGTGGAGCGGGCGTTCATGGCGGGCGAGCGGACGGAGCGCCTCTCGGAGGTCGACCCGGCCACCGTCCCGTACTTCTCGGTCGCCGTCCTGCCCTCCCGCATCGACCAGGAGCCCCCCGTGCGGGACCGCGGCGAGGTCGTCGTCGTCGGCACCGGCCCGGCCGGCGCGCCCTGGCTGACCCCCGAGTCGCGCGGCGCGCTCGTCAACGCCGACGTCCTCGTCGGCTACACCACCTACCTCGACCGGGTGCCGGTGCTCCGCCCCGGCCAGATCCGCCACGGCTCCGACAACAAGGTCGAGTCCGAGCGGGCCGAGTTCGCCCTCGACCTGGCCCGGCGCGGCCGCAAGGTCGCGGTCGTCTCCGGCGGCGACCCCGGCGTCTTCGCCATGGCCACCGCGGTCCTGGAGGTCGCCTGCGAACCGGCGTACGCCGACGTGCCCGTACGGGTCCTCCCGGGGGTGACCGCCGCCAACGCGGCCGCCGCCGCCGCGGGCGCCCCGCTCGGCCACGACTACGCCACGATCTCCCTCTCCGACCGGCTCAAGCCCTGGGACGTCATCGAGGCCCGGCTGCGCGCCGCCGCCTCCGCCGACCTGGTCGTCGCCCTCTACAACCCGGGCTCCAAGTCGCGCACCCACCAGGTGGCCGCCGCCCGCGACCTCCTCCTCGAACTGCGCTCCCCGGAGACGCCGGTCGTCGTCGCCCGCGACGTCGGCGGCCCCGAGCAGTCCGTCCGGGTCGTCACCCTGAAGACCCTGGAGCCCTCCGAGGTCGACATGCGGACCCTGCTCCTCATCGGCTCCTCGCAGACCCGCGCGGTCGAACGCGCCGACGGCCGCACCATCGCCTGGACGCCGCGCCGGTACGGGTGACCACCCCCTAGGGGGTACGGGTGAACGTGCCCAGACCCTCCTGGTCCAGGTACTCGACGCGGACGGTCCTGCCGTCCGGGGAGAACGTGACGCCGGTCAGGCCGACGGCGTTCTCCCCGCGCGTCGGGAAGCTGAACGTGTCGCCGGAGTAGTGCGTCAGCCGGTACGTCTGGGGCTCCGGCCCCAGCCGCAGCACCAGGCCGCCGTCGGCCTCGGCCACCGTCATCCGGCCGTAGTAGTCGCTGGTGTACGTGCCGGCGTACGCGTCGGCCGCCTTCGCGGCGGAGGCGTCGGCCGGCGGATGCGCGTAGTCCGTCGGCGACCGGCCGGCGTCCGCCTCCTGCTCGTAGAGCGCGTTGACGAGCGGCACCCAGTCCCGGCTGGGCTTCCCCTCCTGCGCGGTGTCGAAGAAGTCCAGGGCGACCGCGTCCGCGACGCCGACCGGCGCCCCGTTCGTGAGGACGACGATGCCCAGCTCCTCACCCGGCAGCATCGTCACGTTGGTGTGCGCGCCCTCCGCGAACGCCCCCGTGTGCGAGAGCCGCAGCCTTCCCTCGTCGTCGTACGACACGTTCCAGCCGAGTCCGTAGAACCCGGTCCTGCCCGCCGGGGCCCGCGCCGGAGAGGCCACCGACTCCGGGTGATGGGTGAGTTCCAGCGCCTCGGCGTCGACGATCTCCCGCCCGTCGAGCGTCCCGTTCGCCAACTGCAGCCGCAGCCACACCGCCATGTCCCGCGCCGACGAACTGACACCACCCGCCGGCGACTGGGCGTCCGGGTCCCGCACGTACCGCGCCTTCCACGTCCCGTCGGGCTCCTTCACGTGCCCCACGGCCCGGTCGGGGTTCTCCTCGAAGTCCCGGAAGGCGGAACTGGTGTCGTTCATCCCCGCCGGCCCGTACAGCGTGTCCTCGGCCAGCTTCTCCCACGCCACGCCCTTCTCCACCGCCACCGCCTCGGCCGCCCCCGTCAGGCCGAAGTTCGTGTACGCGTAACTCGCCCGGAACGGCGCCAGCGGCTCGTACCGCAGGTGCGCCAGGATGTAGTCCCGGTCGTAGCCCAGGTCCTCCAGCAGGTCCCCCGCGTGGTCCGGCAGCCCGCTGCGGTGCGAGAACAGGTCCGCCACCGTCATGTGCGACGTCACCCACGGGTCCTTCAGCCGGAACTCCGGCAACTCCGGTGCCACCGGCTTCTGCCAGCCCTCCACCCCGACCGCCCCGGACACGATCGTCGACGCGATCGGCTTCGACACGGACGCCAGCTGGAACACCGTGTCCGCGTCCACCCGCGCGCTCTTCCCCACCTCCCGCACCCCGTACCCCTCCAGGTGCACCACCTTGCCCTGGTACACCACGGCCACGGACACCCCCGGCACCCCGGTCCGTTTCATCATCGCCGCGACGTCCGCGTCGAGCCGGCCCACCGCCCGGTCCACGTCCGCCCGGTCGAGCAGCGGCGGCGGCTGCGCGGGGGGAGGCTCGGGCGCGGGTGTCGGCGAGGGACTCGGCGCGGCGCCCATCAGCGCCACGAGTCCCGCCGTGGCCAGCCACCGGACGGTACCCACCCCTCCATTGAACGCCGGGAGGAATCCCCTGTCGCGCGGAAGGAACCGGCAGGTAGAGTCCCCTCCCGGCGGTGGACCGGCTCCCACCCGCACCGCCCTGCTCCCCCCACATCACCTGTGTCCCGTAGGTCCGGAAAGGGCCCTCCCTCTGTGATGACTCGTACCCGGCTGAGCGCGCTGGCCACCACGGCCGCCCTCGCCGCATCCGGCGGTCTGCTCACCGCCGCCCCGGCCTCCGCGGCCGTCACCTGCGCCTCCCCCGTCTGGACCGCGCAGTACTTCGCCAACACCACCCTCACCGGCACCCCGAAACTGACCGTCTGCGACAGTGCCATCGCCGAGAACTACGGCTGGGGCGACCCCGCCGGAGTCACCCTCCCCACGGACAACTTCTCCGTCCGCTGGTCCCTCACCCGCGACTTCGGCTCCGGCGGCCCCTTCGCCTTCACCGCCGAAGCCCAGGACGGCATCCGCGTCTACCTCGACGGCGTCCGCCGGATCGACCTCTGGCGCAACGTCACCACCACCCAGAAGAAGACCGTCGCCCTCACCGTCCCCGCCGGCCGCCACACCCTCCGCGTCGACTACGCCACCTGGACCGGCGCCGCCAACGTCAAGTTCACCTACGCCCCGAACACTTCGGCGACCGTCGACAAGGTCCGCCCCCTCCCGCCGACCGGCGCGTCCGTCGCCTACGACACCGCGCTGAACAAGGCCACCGTGAAGTGGGCGCCCAACAAGGAGATGGACCTCGCCGGCTACCGCCTCTACCGGCGCCTGCCCACCACCGCCTGGGCCAGGATCAGCAGCTCCACCGCCCTCATCACCGGCACCTCCTACCTCAACTACCCGCCCCCGACCGGCCAGTCGTACCTCTACGAACTCCGCGCCGTCGACCGGGCCGGGAACGAGTCCTGGGGCGGCGCCGACCTGACCGTCGCCTCGGTCGACCGGACCCCGACCGCCGCCCCGGCCGGCGTCACCGCGACCGACGCCGCCACCGGCGTCGACCTGGCGTGGCAGCCGGTCGCGGGCGCGGTGAAGTACGCCGTGCACCGTCAGCGCACCGGCACCACCGATCCCGTCGCCCAGGTCGCGACCGGTGTCACCGGCACGGCGTGGCGGGACACCGGCGTCGCCGAGCGGGCCGGCTACACGTACTGGGTCTCCGCGGTCGACGCCGCCGGGAACGTCTCCCCGCGGACCGCCGTCTCCGTCTCCCACGGCGACTACGCGCCCGGGGCGCCGACGGGCCTGACGGTGGCGGACGCCTCGGACGCCGTACGGCAGCACATGCTGCGCTGGACCGCTCCGGCGGACACCGACGTGGTCTCCTACCGCGTCTACCGCAACGGCAGCCTCCTCGGCACGTCCTCCTTCACCGCGTTCAAGGACATGCAGGCCGTCTGGCACGGCACGACGTACCGGTACACCGTGTCGGCGGTGGACGCGGCCGGCAACGAGTCGCCGCTCTCCGCCGAGGCCTCGATCACCACCGAGGGCGACCTGGTCGCCCCGGCGCCCGTCACGGGCGTCAAGGCGACGCCGCGCGAGGACGGCGTGCTGATCGAGTGGGACGCGAGCACGGAGCCCGACCTCAAGCGGTACGAGGTCTTCAAGGCCGAGCGGTACGACGACGGCGACGGCGGCTACGTCTGGCTCGCCCACCGCGTCGAGTACCTCGCCGAGAGCGCCACCTCGTTCCTCCACCCCAGTCCCGCGGACGGCGAGACCGTCATGTACGGCGTGATCGCCGTCGACGACTGGGAGAACACGCTCCGCGTCGACGACCCGGGCCTGAACTGGGTCGAGGTCACCGAACTCGGCACGCCCGTCACCGAGTAGCGACCCAGGCGGCGGCCTCCTCCGGGGTCGCCGCCACCGGGACGCCGTCCGGCACCGGGGGGCGGCGGACCACCACGACCGGGACGCCCGCCTCTCGGGCGGCCGTCAGTTTGGGTGCGGTCGCGGCACCGCCGCTGTCCTTCGTGACGAGGACGTCGATGCGGTGGTGGGCGAGGATCTTCCGCTCGTCGTCGAGGGTGAACGGACCCCGGTCGAGGAGGATCTCCGTGCGGGCCGGCATCGGTGTGTCCGGGGCGTCGACCGAGCGGACGAGGAACCACTGGGGGCAGGCCGCGAAGGAGGCGAGGCCGAGGCGGCCGGTGGTGAGGAAGACGCGGTCGCCGAGGCCGTCGAGGGCGTCGGCCGCCTGCTCCAGGGACGCCACGGAACGCCAGTCGTCGCCGTCCTCGGGGACCCAGCCGGGGCGGCGGAGGGCGAGCAGGGGAACATGGGCGGTGGCGGCCGCCGCGGCCGCGTTGAAGCTGATGTGCTCGGCGAAGGGATGGGTGGCGTCGATGACCGCGTCCACGGCGTGCGCCCGTATCCAGTCGACGAGCCCGTCGACGCCGCCGAAGCCGCCGATGCGGACCTCGCCGACCGGCAGCCGGGGGCTCGCCACCCGTCCCGCGAGGGAGCTGGTGACGCGGAGGCCGGCGGAGCCGTGCAGCAGTCCGGCGAGCGCGCGGGCCTCGGTGGTGCCCCCGAGAATGAGTACGTGCACAGGAGCCTCTTCGTGACTTCAGGCGGCGGGCGTGAGGCCCAACTCAAGCACACCGGTCTCCGCCCGGGCTGGACGACCGGTGCCTGTGCGACGGCTGCGACGACCGCCGCGTACACGGCCCTGCTGACCGGCGACTTCCCCGACCCGGTGACGATCACGCTGCCGAAGGGGCAGACGCCGGCGTTCGCGCTGACCGCCGAGTCCCTGGCGGCCGGTTCCGCCATGGCCGCCGTCGTGAAGGACGCCGGCGACGACCCGGACGTCACCCACGGGGCCGTGATCCGCTCGACGGTACGGCTGCTGCCGCCGGGCTCCGGAGTCGTCTTCCGGGCCGGAGAGGGCGTCGGCACCGTCACCCTGCCGGGCCTGCCCCTGGAGGTCGGGGAGCCCGCGATCAACCCCGTGCCCCGGCAGCTGATGCGCGAGCACGTCGCCGAGGTCGCGGCCCGGCACGGCGGCGCCGGAGACGTGGAGATCACCGTGTCCGTCGACAACGGCGCCGAGATCGCCCGCTCGACCTGGAACCCCCGGATCGGCATCCTCGGCGGCCTGTCGATCCTCGGCACGACCGGCGTCGTCGTCCCGTACTCCTGCTCGGCCTGGATCGACTCCATCCGCCGGGGCGTGGACGTGGCCCGCGCGGGCGGCCTGACGCACGTCGCCGGCTGCACCGGCTCCACCTCCGAGCGCACCGTGACAACGCTCTACGACCTGCCGGAGATCGCCCTCCTCGACATGGGCGACTTCGCGGGCGCCGTCCTCAAGTACATCCGCCGTCACCCGGTCGACCGGCTCACCCTCTGCGGCGGTTTCGCCAAGCTCTCCAAGCTGGCCGCCGGGCACCTCGACCTGCACTCGGCCCGCTCCCAGGTCGACAAGGCCTTCCTCGCCGACCTCGCCCGCACCGGTGGCGCGTCCGAGGCGCTCGCCGCCGAGATCGCCGCCGCCAACACCGGCCTCGCCGCCCTCCGCCTCTGCGAGGCCGCCGCCGTCCCCCTCGGCGACCTCGTCGCCGCCCGCGCCCGCGACGAGGCCCTCGCGGTCCTGCGGGGCGCCCCGGTCGCCGTCGACGTGATCTGCATCGACCGCGCGGGAACGGTCGTCGGACGCTCGTCGGTGGCGGGGCCGTAATCCGGACGACAGCGGGCGCGGCGACCGCCGAGAATCCGGGGATGACCGACTTCTCGTACAAGCCCACGCTGACCGGCGACCTCGTCGTCCTCCGTCCCCTCACCGAGGAGGACGTGCCCGCACTGCTGCCGCTGTTCGAGGACGCGGAGGTGAGCCGGCTGACCGGCGGGCACGCGAGTTTCGACGAGCCGACGCTGCGGAAGTGGTACGGCTCGCGGTCCGACCAGGACGACCGGCTCGACCTGGCCGTCGTCGAGCGGGCGACGGGGAGGGTCGTCGGGGAGGCGGTCCTCAACGAGTGGGACGCCGACAACGAGAGCTGTTCGTTCCGGATCGTGTTCGTGCCGGGGGCGACGGGGCGGGGCCTCGGGACGGAGGCGACCCGGCTGATCGTCGGGTACGGCTTCGAGTCCCTCGGCCTGTACCGGATCTCCCTGGAGGTGTACGCGTTCAACCCGCGCGCCCGCCGGGTGTACGAGAAGGCCGGGTTCACGGCGGAGGGCGTCCTGCGCGGGGCGCTGCTGTGGGAGGGCGAGCGGGTGGACGCGACGGTGATGTCGGTGCTGGCGCCGGAGTGGGGGACCACTCCGGCGTGAGCGCGCCCGGGCGGCCTACGCGACCGGGTAGTCGATCTCCGCGATGTCGTCCGCGAGGGCGGCGAGGTCGGCGTCCGGGTTGAGGGCCGCCACGACCTCGGCCGTCAGCGGACGCAGCGCCAGGACGTGGCGGACGGCCTCCGGGTCGACCCGGGTCTCGTAGTAGTCGGACGCCCAGGTGGCGTAGGCCTCGGCCGAGCGGTCCACGAGCAGGTGGAGGAGGCCCTCGGAGCCGTCCGGGTCCTCGTGGCCGTCCAGGTCGGGGAACTCGACCGGGCCGGTGCGCCAGGCGGTGTCCCCGGTCTCGCGCCACAGGCAGGCGGTGGTCACGTGGACCCCGTCCTCGTCGGTGAACGCGGGCTCCGTCAGGTACTCGCGGAAGGCCTCCGGGACCCCGTCGACCACGCCGGGCCAGGTCAGTCCGTCGGCGAGCTCCCCGAACGGGCTCAGCGGCGACTCGTGGGCGAAGACGCGGGCGAACGCCCCGGCGGGCGAGAGGACGATCGTGTACTCGTCGCCCGATCCGTCCTTCATGGACGCCAGCTGCTCGGTCTCCGACCAGTGCGCGTCGAAGGAGTAGTAGCGGCTCTCCCACTCCGGGCAGAGCACGGCCTCCAGCATCGCGAGCCCTCGGCTGTGGTCGCGCAGTTCCTCGATGCCCGGCAGCGCCCGGGCGGTGTCGTAGACGGTCACGGGTCCATTCAAGCCCGTGGCACCGACATGCGGACGCCCGGGACCGAACCTAGGCTCGACAGCGCAGGAACCCCCACGGAAAGGGAGGAATCCCCATGGCGAAGCGCGGCAACAAGAAGCGTGCGCGCAAGAAGAAGAAGGCGAACCACGGCAAGCGGCCCAACGCCTGAGCCGTGGCGATGACGGAGGCCGGACCCGTGTGGGGGTCCGGCCGTCGTCGTGTGCGGGACCGTCGTGCCTGCCGTCGTCGTGCCGGGGGCCGTGGCGGTGCCGCCGGGTCCGTCAGCAGGTGTGGCGGTCGCGGGCCGGGTCGTACAGGTGGCTGTCGCGGAACTCGGAGGCGGCGAGGGTGCGGCCGACGATGATGACGGCCGTCTTGGTGATGCCGGAGGCCTTCACCTGGTCGGCGATGTCCTCCAGGGTGCCGCGCAGGACGAGCTCGTCGGGGCGGCTGGCCATGGCGACGACGGCGGCGGGGCAGTCGACGCCGTAGTGGGGGACCAGCTCGGAGACGATGCGGTCGACGTAGCGGGCGCCGAGGTGGAGGACGAGCAGGGCGCCGCTGCGGCCGAGGGTGGCGAGGTCCTCGCCCTCGGGCATCGGGGTGGCCTGCTGGGAGATGCGGGTGAGGATGACGGTCTGGCCGACGGTCGGCACGGTCAGTTCCCGCTTGAGCGCGGCGGCGGCGGCCGCGAACGCCGGGACGCCCGGCACGACCTCGTACGGGATGTCGAGGGCGTCGAGGCGGCGCATCTGCTCGGCGACCGCGCTGAACACGGACGGGTCACCGGAGTGCAGCCGGGCCACGTCCTGGCCGGCCTCGTGGGCGCGGGCGATCTCGGCGACGATCCGGTCCAGGTCGAGCTGGGCCGTGTCGATCAGGGTGGCGTCCGGCGGGCACTCGGCGAGCAGTTCGGTGGGGACGAGCGAGCCGGCGTAGAGGCAGACGCCGCACTTCGCCAGGGTCCGCGCGCCGCGCACGGTGATGAGATCGGCCGCGCCGGGGCCCGCTCCGATGAAGTAGACGGTCATGCTTCCTCTTCCTTGGTTACGGAACCCCTGGTCACGGAGGCTTCGGTCACGGAGCCCTTGGTCACGGACCACTGTGTGACGGGCATCGCCTGGCGCCAGCCGGTGAAGCCGCCGACGGGGACGGCGGCGGAGACGGCGAGCCGGATCAGTTCGCCGCCGTGGCGGCGGTAGCGGTCGGCGAGCAGCGCCTCGGATTCGAGGGTCACGGTGTTGGCGACGAGCCGGCCGCCGGCCGGGAGCGCGTCCCAGCAGGCGTCGAGGAGGCCGGGTGCGGTCAGGCCGCCGCCGATGAAGACGGCGTCGGGGGTGGGCAGCCCGGCGAGGGCGGCGGGGGCGGGGCCCGTGACGACCCGCAGGGCGGGGACGCCGAGCGCGTCGGCGTTGCGGGTGATGCGCGCGGCGCGCTCCGGGGACTTCTCGACGGCGACCGCCCGGCAGGAGCGGTGGGTCCGCATCCATTCGATGCCGATCGAACCCGATCCGCCGCCGATGTCCCAGAGGAGTTCGCCGGGTGCGGGTGCGAGGGCGGCGAGCGTGGCGGCCCGCACGTACCGCTTGGTGAGCTGTCCGTCGTGTTCGTACGCCTCGTCGGGGAGGCCGGGCGTCGCGCCGAGCCGCAGCGTGCCCGGGTCGCGTACGCAGTCCAGGGCGAGCACGTGGAGGGCGTCGGTCCGCTCGTGCGGCCAGTCGTCGGCGGTGGCGTCGAGGACCCGCTCGCGGGGCCCGCCGAGCTGTTCGAGGACCCGGATCCGGGTGCCGCCCCAGCCGGTCGCGCGGAGGTACGCGGCGACGTCGGCGGGTGTCCCGGGGCCTTCGCCGAGGACGAGGACCCGGCGGCCGGGGTGGAGGGCGGCGGCGAGCGCCCCGAGCGGCCTGGCCACCAGCGACACGGTCTCGACGGCCTCCAGGGCCCAGCCGAGGCGGGCGCAGGCGTACGAGACGGACGACGGGTGGGGGTGGACCCGCAGGCGGTCGGCCCCGGCGGTCTCCGCGAGGGTGCGGGCGATGCCGTGGAACGACGGGTCGCCGCTGGCGAGGACGACGATCGCGCGGCCCTCGTGGGCGGCGAGCAGTCCGGGGACGGCGGGGCGGAGCGGGGAGGGCCAGGCGATCCGCTCGCCTCCGCAGTCGGCGGGGTCCAGCAGGTCGAGCTGGCGGGGGCCTCCGATGAGGACCTCGGCGTCGCGCAGGAGCCGGCGGGAGCTCTCGGGGAGCCCGTCCCAGCCGTCCGCGCCGATCCCGACGACCGACACCACCGATATCGCAGCGTTCACGTCGGGGACTTTACGTGAGGTGGCGGCGGGGCTTACCGCACGGTCACTTCTGGGCGTTCTGCCCCACGTAGAAGAGGAGCCAGACGAAGCCGGCGAAGGCGTGGGTGGCGAAAACGTAGACGAAGACGCGGAGCATGACGCCCCGCTCCTTCCAGCGTTCGTTGTCGTAGGTCTTGTCCGCGGCCATGGGATCCAGGGTACGGGCGCCGGAATAGGGAGGGGGGTCGCGCCGTTGGACGTGACAGTTTAAGATTCAACCAACAAGCCGCGAGGCACCGCACCGCGAGAGGTGAGCACGATGCAGTTCGGGATCTTCACCGTCGGCGACGTGACGACCGACCCCACCACCGGCCGCACCCCCACCGAGCACGAGCGCATCAAGAACACCCTCGCGATTGCGCTCAAGGCGGAGGAGGTCGGGCTCGACGTCTTCGCGACCGGCGAGCACCACAACCCGCCGTTCGTCCCGTCCTCCCCCACCACCCTGCTCGGACACATCGCCGCCCGGACCGAGAACCTGGTCCTGTCCACCTCCACGACCCTGATCACCACCAACGACCCGGTGAAGATCGCCGAGGACTACGCGACCCTCCAGCACCTCGCCGACGGCCGCGTGGACCTGATGATGGGCCGCGGCAACACCGGCCCGGTCTATCCGTGGTTCGGCCAGGACATCCGCCAGGGCATCCCGCTCGCCATCGAGAACTACGCGCTCCTCCACAAGCTGTGGAGGGAGGACGTGGTCGACTGGGAGGGCAAGTTCCGCAGCGCCCTCCAGGGATTCACGTCCACCCCGCGCCCGCTCGACGGCGTCCCGCCGTTCGTCTGGCACGGCTCCATCCGCTCCCCCGAGATAGCCGAGCAGGCCGCGTACTACGGCGACGGGTTCTTCGCGAACCACATCTTCTGGCCCAAGCAGCACACCGAGAAGATGGTCCGCCTCTACCGGCAGCGGTACGCGCACTACGGCCACGGCACCGCCGAGCAGGCCATCGTCGGCCTCGGCGGCCAGGTCTTCATGCGGAAGAACTCGCAGGACGCGGTACGGGAGTTCCGCCCGTACTTCGACAACGCGCCGGTCTACGGCCACGGCCCCTCCCTGGAGGAGTTCAGCCGCGAGACCCCGCTGACCGTCGGCTCGCCGCAGGAGGTCATCGAGCGCACCCTGTCCTTCCGCGACTACGTGGGCGACTACCAGCGCCAGCTGTTCCTCGTCGACCACGCCGGACTGCCCCTCAAGACGGTCCTGGAGCAGCTCGACATCCTCGGCGAGGAGGTCGTTCCCGTGCTGCGCAAGGAGTTCGCGAACCTGCGCCCGGCCGGAGTCCCGGAGACCGCCCCGCTCCACCCCGCCGTCACCCGCACCACCGAGGAGGTCTGACCCCATGCAGACGTTGAAGCTGGTCGCCGTGTCCGCCGGACTCAGCGCGCCCTCCTCCACCCGGCTGCTCGCCGACCGGCTGCTCCAGGCCGCCCGCTACCGGCTCGCCGAGCAGGAGTACGCCGTCGACGTCCAGGTGGTCGAACTGCGCGACCTCGCCGTCGACATCGCGAAGAACCTCGTCACCGGCTTCCCCTCGGAGAAGCTCCGGGAGGCGATCGACACGGTGACCGGCGCGGACGGCGTCATCGCGGTGACCCCGGTCTTCACGGCCTCGTACAGCGGTCTGTTCAAGTCCTTCTTCGACCTGATCGACCCGGCGGCGCTGACCGGCACCCCCGTCCTCATCGGGGCGACCGGCGGCACGGCCCGCCACTCGCTGGTCCTGGACCACGCCCTGCGGCCGCTCTTCGCCTACCTGCGCGCCCTGACCGTCCCGACCGCCGTGTACGCGGCGTCGGAGGACTGGGGCTCGGGCGGCGACGAGTACACGGACGGGCTGCCGTCCCGGATCACCCGGGCGGGCCGCGAACTGGCCGAGGCGGTCGCGGCGCGGCCGTCCCGGACGATCGACGAGGACGAGGTGGTCCCCTTCGAACGCCGGCTGGCGGATCTGCGACTGGACTGATCCGGCCCGGCGGCCGGACAGCCGCCGGAAGGACCCCTCCTCCCCCTCGCGGCGGAGGAGGAACGGCCCCGCGACCGACGCCCGGGCCGCGGGGCGGCGGGACGCTGGACGCATGACGAAGCCGAAGGCACTTCCCGACGTCCCCCGCTGGGCCGTACTCGCCGCGCACGCCGTCCCCCTGATCACCCTGCCGTCCGGGCTGTGGCGCCTGGCGCTGGTCGCCGGACTGCCCGTGACGCAGGACGCGGAGCTCGGCACGATGGGCCCGGGGGAGTCCCTGTACGTGGTCTCGCTCAGCGTCGTGTCCGAGCTCCTCGCCTTCCTCACCCTGGGGCTCGTCCGCTCCTGGGGCGAGGTCTTCCCCCGGTGGATGCCGCTCCTCGGCGGACGCCGGGTGAACGCGACCGCCGCGACGGCGGCGGCCTTCGCCGGCGTCGCGGGGCTGTGCGCGCTCGCCGGCTGGGGCGCGTACGCCTCCTACGCGGACCTCGGCCCGGGCATCCCGGCCACACCGGCCCAGGACGCCCTGCTGATCACCTGCTACGCGCCGCTCCTGGCCTGGCCCGTGCTGCTGGCCGCCGTGGCCGTCGCGTACCACCGCAGGCGCCGGTCCGCCGCCGGACGCATGATGCCCTCATGGACATCAAACTGGAGCTGATCGGCGTGCCCGTCACCGACATCGACCGGGCCAAGGAGTTCTACGAGCGGGTCGGGTTCCACACCGACCACGACATCCCGGTGAGCGAGGACGTCCGCTTCGTGCAGATGACCCCGCCGGGCTCGGCCTGCTCGATCGCCTTCGGCAAGGGCATCACGGAGATGGCCCCGGGGTCCCTGGACAACATGCAGGTGGTCGTCGCCTCCATCGAGGAGGCCCATGGCGACCTCAGCGCCCGGGGCATCGACGTCAGCCCGATCGACGACCAGCCCTGGGGCTCGTTCGTCTACTTCGCCGACCCGGACGGCAACCGCTGGGCGGTCCAGCAGACCACCCCGCGGGGCAGGTGAGACCCGGACGGCCCACGTCCTACCTGCGGTTGTAGAGCCGCATCGTCACCGCGCCGAAGACGACCACGAACAGCGCCGACCAGCCCAGCGTCCAGGCGATGTCGGCGCCCGGCCACTCGCCCGCCATCAGCTCCCGCACCGACGTGGCCAGATGGGTCACCGGGCTGTTGTTCACGAACGCCTGGAGCCAGCCCGGCATCGTGCTCGGGTCGACGAAGACGTTGGACAGGAACGTCAGCGGGAAGATCACCATCATCGAGACGCCCATGACGGACTTCTCGCTGCGCAGCAGCAGCCCGAACATGGTCCAGATCCACGAGAACGCGAACGAGAACACCAGCAGCAGCACGACCCCGAGCGCGACGCCGACGGCCCCGCCGTCCGGCCGGTAGCCGATGAGCATGCCGACCGCCAGCATCACGGCGGAGGCGATCAGATAGCGCACGACGTCGCCGAGGAGATAGCCGACCATCGGCGCGGGCCGCCAGATCGGCAGCGTGCGGAAGCGGTCGAAGACGCCCTTCTCGATGTCGGTGTTGACGGAGACACCGGTGTACATCGTGATCATCACGACGCTCATCACGAGGATGCCCGGCAGCAGGAACTGGACGTACGAGGAGACCGAACCGGCCAGCGCGCCCCCGAAGAGGTACGTGTACATCAGCACCATCATGATCGGGAACGCCGTCACGTCGAACAGCTGCTCCGGCACGTGCTTGATCTTCAGCAGGGCCCGCCAGCCGAAGGTCATCGAGGCGGAGAGGGCGCTCGGGCGCGGTGGGCGGGAGCGTCCCGTGAGCAGCGCCGCGAGCTCGTCGGCCCGGGGGGCGACGAAGTCCGCGGTGTCGGCGGCCCGTTTGTCCTTGCCGGTGGTGACGGTGGTCATGCCGCCGTTCCCTTCCTGTCCGTCAGCGCCAGGAACACCTCGTCGAGGCTGGGTTGTCCGAGCGCGAAGTCGTCGACGGTGATCCCGGCCCGCGCCAGCTCCGCGAGCGCCCGCGCGGCCTGCTCCGCGGCCCCGAGGTCCGTGCCGTGGCCGTCGATGGTGGCGGTGAGCGCGACCGGGTCGGGGTCGAGCTGGACGCCGGCCCTCAGGGCCTCCCCGAGGACCCGCTCGGCCGCCGGCCGCTGCCCGGGGTCCCGGAGCCGCACGTGCACCGATCCGGAGCCGACGGATGCCTTCAGCTCGCCCTTGGTGCCCTCCGCGATCACCTTCCCGTGGTCGATGACGGCGATGCGGGAGGCCAGCCGGTCCGCCTCGTCCAGGTACTGGGTGGTGAGCAGGACGGTGGTGCCCTGGGCGACCACCGCGCGGACGATGTCCCAGACCTGGTTGCGGCTGCGCGGGTCGAGTCCGGTCGTCGGCTCGTCGAGGAAGAGCAGGTCGGGGGTGTTGAGGATGGACGCGGCGATGTCGATGCGCCGCCGCATGCCGCCCGAGTAGTTCTTGACCTGCCGGTCGGCGGCCTCCTCCAGGCCGAAGGCGGTGAGCAGCTGCGCGGAGCGCTCGCGGGCGGCGGGGCGGGTGTGGCCGAGGAGCCGGCCGAGCAGGACGAGGTTCTCGGTGCCGGTCAGGTCCTCGTCGACGGAGGCGTACTGCCCGGTGAGGCTGACCCGGCCGCGCACGGTGTCGGCGTCCTCGACGACGTCCTTGCCGAAGACCCGGGCCCGTCCCTCGTCGGGGCGGAGCAGGGTCGCGAGCATCTTCACCGCGGTGGTCTTGCCGGCACCGTTGGGTCCGAGGACCCCGTAGACGGTTCCGGCGGGGACCCGCAGGTCGACGCCGTCGACGGCGCGGTTCGTGCCGAAGACCTTGACCAGGCCCTCGGTCTCGATGGCGAGGTCGGTCATCCCGTCTCCTCCCTCAGGCCGCTCTTCCCAGTCTCCGTCGACCCGCCCGGTCCCGCCAGGCCGGCCGCGGCGGGGGCAGGACGGGGCGGCGGGGCGGGGCGGGCAGGGCAGGGTCTGGCCGGCAGGCGGGGGCAGGACGGGGCGGCGGGGCAGGGCGAGCGCGGCGGGGGGGGGGGGGCCGGGGGGGGGCGGCCCCGGGGGGGGGGGGGGGGGGGGGGG
>NZ_JNWK01000086.1 GCF_000716445.1 Streptomyces wedmorensis | reverse complement strand
TTCCTTATCCGACAGGATCAACTCGGCCTTCGGCCGCCCCGTACGTGCCATAGGGCAAGCCTATACATCTGAACAGAATTCCTGACTCAGAAGACTAGCCGGAGACGGGGAAGTAGTCCCCGGAGTACTGGGTCGGGATGGTCACTTCGCCGATGTAGGCGATCGTGGCGCCGGACGTGCACTCACCCGCGGTGTAGCCGGTGATGTTGACCGGTCCCTTCCACCACCAGCCGGAGAGGTAGTTGTCCGTGTAGTTGGTGTTGAAGCACGCCTCCACGTACTGGCCGTTCTGGTTGCTGCCCTTGATGCGGACCGAGTAGATGATGCCCCGGCTGTCGTGGAAGGCGATCTGCTGTCCGTTGCTGCCGGCGGCCGCGGGGCTCGCGCCGCTCATGACGGCGAGGCCGCCGAGGGTCGCCGCCGCGGCGGCGACGCCGAGTCGGCGCAGCGGGGACGTGGTGATCGTGGTGCGGTGGGACACGGTTTCTCCTGTTCGGCCGGCCCGGGAGTTCCGGACCGAGGTGTGCGGTCCACGGGGTATGGACGCGGGAAAGCCCGAAGCGACACGTACGGGTGAGGCGGCTACGCGCGGGGCGTGGTCGGGCCCGAGAAAGGATCACCAGTCACCGCGTCGAACGCAAGTCCGAACAGTGTGGGGCCCGTTGACGCCGACCGCCCCGACGCGGTTCCGGGACCGGTGGTCGTCGTGGGTGGTGCCATTCCGGCGGGCGGGGTGAGGGAGACCATCCAACAGACGCGCCAACGGCCCCGGTTGTCGAGCCGGGCCATCAACTCGCTGCTGGTGACGCGCGCGTCGGGGTACACGGCCCGCGCCTTCGCCGTGGCCTGCTCCCGGGTCACGGTCGCGCGGGGGAGGTCGGTGGCGTGTTCGTTCCTGGCGGCGAAGGAGAGGATCTTCCGGTCGGCTCCGATGACGACGTCCAGCCGCATCGGCATGAGGACGCCGTCGACGCGACTGCGCCACTGCACCACCTTGGCCTGCTGATCGGGCCCGCCGGCGGCGAAGACCTGCGCCTCGCTGCCCCGCAGGGCCCAGGGGAAGTGCTTCGCGGCGAACGCGTCCCCCGTCTCGCGGGCCGTCCCCTCCGTCAGCCTCGCCTGCGAGGCCTTCTCGGGCACGACGGCCGCGAGTTGGCCCGATGTCACCTCGCGAGAGGGCCAGGCGAGCGTGATGTTGCCCGATCCGGTGCTCACGTCGACCCTGCCGGGCCGCCGTTCCGTCGCCGGGGTGTACCGGACGTCGGTCGGGACCGCTTCGGGTCCGAAGAAGGCCCGCACGGCATCGGCCGCCGCCGCCAGTTGGGCCGCGTCCGGCCGTTGGTCGGCGCGCGCGTCGGACGCCGTGAACGCCAGCGCGGGCAGGGCCACGGCGGACAGCAGGATCCCTCCGCAGACGGAGACGATCACGCCGAGGCGGAGGTCGCGGGCCCGGCTGTGGCCGGTGGCCTGAGGGGTCGTACGGTCGGCGCGGCGTCGGCTCCACGCGCGCCCGGCGAGACAACCCACCAGCGCGCCGAGCAGGTTGGCGCCGAAGTCGGAGGCGTCGCAGGCTCTGGCCATGCCGGGGGTCAGCGCCTGCGCCACCTCGATGGCCCCGGAAAGCAGCGCCAGCGCGGCGACGACGGTGACGGGTCGCCGGGTGGCCACGGTGAGGAAGAGGGCCGACGGCACGAAGAGGGCGATGTTCATCAGGCCCTGGTCCGCGAAGAGCGAGGCCGCCAGGTCCGACGGCAGCGAGCACACCCGCATCGCCGGTGCGTGTGTCCCGAGGGGCGAGAGGGTGGCCGCGAGGACCGCCGCGCCCGAGGCCGCGGCGCCCAGGGGGGCCGCCGGCACCCGGCCGTTTCGCCGGTGCAGCAGCCAGGCGGTGACGGCCGTGGCCAGGAGGATCAGGGCAAGGGCCGGTATCAGGAACGGACTTGCGCCGAGTGAGGCATCGATCATGGTGATGGTTCCCGGTGGGGCGGATCGACGGCGGGCACGAGCTGTGCGGCGCCGGCTCCCCGGTAGGGGAGCCGGCGCACGCCGTCAGCAGGCGGTCACCGGTGCGTTGTAGAACGTGTTCTGCCCCTGGACGGCCAGCCAGCCGACGACGTGGGAGCAGTCGTTGAAGCCGAGGCCGTTGAAGAACGCGTGCGAGGTGGTGCCGGCGGACTGGTTGAACCAGCCCTGGTTGTAGCTGTAGCCGTGGTAGTTGAAGCCGAACTGGGCGGTGATGGTGCCGCCGCCCGTCTTCTCGTACCACTCGTTCATCTTCCAGTACACGCCGCCGTCGGGCTGCTCGATCGGGTAGTCCCAGTCGGCAGCGATCTGCGTGAACAGGTAGCCGTTGGACAGCTTGGTCCGCGACGTGCCGTAGTCCCAGTTTCCGCCCGCCGAGGCGGCCGGGGCGACAGCCGTCAGCAGGGCCAGCAGGCCGGCGGTGGCACCGAGAACAGGACGAATCTTCATGATCACCTCGTGGGTACCCGACGCCCGTGGGGCGCCGGGAGGCTGGCAGGACGAGGGGGCGGCACGCCGCGGAGCAGGTGCCGACCGCCTGCGGCCATCCTGCGAAGACCCGCCAACCGGCCGCCAACAGCGCACCAACAGGGCGTCAACGACCGCGCCCCACCGGGGTGCGAGCGCACGCGAAGGGGCGGGCGGTCTCCGGGGAGCCCGCCCGCCCCTTCAGGACGAGTCCTTCGCCTTCGCTACTTCCAGAGCGGCGGCTTGCTGTTGTTGTCCGCGTCGGCGCACTGCCGGGCGCGCCGCTCCAGGGCGTCGGCCCTGGCGAGGGCCTTGCGGGCCTCGGTGGTGGCGCCGAGGCGCTTGAGCTGCGCGGCGCGGTCGCGCTCCTTGTGGGCGTCGGCCCGCAGCTTGGAGATGTTGCAGGTGATGGTGCCGGCGGCCGCGGGGGCCGCGGTGGCGGTCTGCCCGAGCAGCACGCCCCCGGCGAGCAGCGTCGTGGCGAGCAGGGCCGTCAGCGCGCGGCGGGCGGGCTTGATGTGGCGCATGGTGGTTCTCCAACTTCACGGCCGTGGGGGCCGGTTCGAGGCATGGTCAGTACCGGTTGGTAACTTTACCTCGGCAAAGAGGGGAATCGCACCACGGCGCCACCGGGTCACCCGATCGTCAACACCTCTCCACAGGACTCCCACTGACGAGGTGATAGGCGGCGCGCCCGTCCAGGATCAGCGGGACGAGGGCGCGCTGCGACTGCCGCAGGGGCACGAACACCCCGTCACCGTCCGGCCGGACGGTGATCCCGTGCAGGTCGAGTTCGTCACCCACCTGGGCGTACTGGGCGGCGTCCAGGCGGTAGCCGCACGGCGGGTCGGCGATGACCTCGTCGGCTGCGGGCGGGTCGTTGTCGGCGCCGCCGAGGTACACGGGGCCACGGTCGGCGAACCCGGCGTACCGGGCGGCGGCGGTGGCGGCGGTGAGCGGCCCGCGCCGCTCCTTCACGTAGGCGAAGGCGCCTTCGAGGGCCGCGTGCTGGGTGGCGACACGCCGCCGGTGGTTGCGGGCCGGGTCCTGCTCCTCCGTGTCGTCGAGCGCGTCCACCCGGGTCTCGACGAGGAGGCCGGCGGAGTGCTTGATGCCGACCGTGTTGCGCAGGATCCGTTCCTGGCCGTCGCCGGCGACCTGCTTGACCGGCTGCCCGGTGACGGGGTCGGTCCAGATGCCGTAGATGCCGCTGCTGTAGCCGGCGAGTCCGGCGGTGGGCCGGACGTAGGACTCCGAGAGCGTCCGCGACTCGTCGTGGACGTGCCGGTCGGCGTCGAGGCTGCGAGGCCAGAGGGCGAGCAGGTCCTTGTCGTAGAACCGGGGGGTGGCACCGTACTCGTGCAGGTCGTAGACGAGTTCGGGCCGCCGGTCGCGGAGGACGGCGGCGATGGCGCGCGCCTCGGCGGTCCGCAGGGCGATGTGGTCGCGGTTGACGTCGATGCCGGCGCCGTTGCCCCGGGTGTCGGCCGCCCGGCCGTCCGGGTTGGCGGTGGGGACGACGAGGACGGTCGTCCGGGCGAGGAGGCCGCGGGTGTCCTGGTCCCGGGCGTACGCGAGGTCGCGCACCGTGCTCAGGCAGGCCTCGCGGCCCGCGGGTTCGTCGCCGTGCTGGCTGCAGACGAGCAGCACGGTGGTCCCGCCGTGCCCGCTGCCGAGGGTCGCGAGCCGGAGCGGGCGGCCCTGCCCGGTCGTCCCGATCACGCGCACCGACATCCGGTCGCTCGCCCGGTCGACGGTCGCGAGGAAGTCCCGTTCCTCGGCCTCGCTCGTCCAGCGGGCTCCCCGGCTCAGCTCGAAGCCGGTGCGGGGCGGCGGCGCCGCGGGCGCGCTGTCCGCCGCCTTGGCGGGCACGGTGACGAGCGGCATTCCGAGGGCGGCCGCCCCCGCCACGAGGGCGAGGGCGCGCCGCGAACTCCGGTACGCGGTACGGAGCCTCATCGGACGGCCCCCGGCAGGCGCGGTCCCGTCACGGCGGCCGGCGGCACGGGGCCGCTCAGGGACGGTACGGCCACCGGCGGCGACGGCACGGCGGGAACCGGTCCGGCCGTGGCCCGGGCGAAGGCGCCCGCGCCGCCGACGAGCGGCAGCCTCGCCCAGGTGCGGGCCAGGTCGAGGGTGAGGGTCGGGGTGGTCGACGGGGGGTCGAGCAGGTCCTTGTCGGTGCCGCCGACGATCAGCGCGAGGCGGTGTCCGGCCGGGACGACGTGATCGGTGGCGGCGAGGTCCAGGGTGAGGGTGTACGCCCTGCCGGGGGTCAGCGATCGCTCCCGGCCGGGGTCGGCCCAGGTGCCGAGGTCCGCCCAGCCGCGGCTGACGACCGTGAACCCGACGTCCGCGGTACGGGCCGCCGTCTCCTTGAAGCAGGCGCTGTCGCCCGGGGTACTGGCGCCCCAGCACGTGCGGTCCGTGAGCGTGGTGATGCCCTCCCCCGCCGCCGCGTAGTCGCGGATCGTGTCGGGGCCCAGGTCGACGAGGACCGCGGAGAGGTGCGCGGTGGCGGTGGTCGGGGTCGCGGTGACCGTCACCGTCGAGGAGCCGGAGATCCGCAGGTCGCGGGAGAGCGGACGGGTGACGAAGCCGGCCTTCTCGGGGGTCGCGGAGTCGATCCCGGCGGCCCAGTCCAGTTCGCCGAGGCCCGGGTCGTCGGTGAAGGTCGCGGTGGAGCCGGGTGCGGCGGGGGTCAGTCCGAGGCCGCCCGCGCCGGGTCGGGCGTTCCGCACGGGGCGCATGGTGGTGGTCGCGGTGGCGCGCGGCGGCCACTGGCGGTCGGTGGTCCAGAGGTCGGGGGCGCGCTCGATGTCGGCCACCGGCTCGCGGTCGATGCCGTTCTCGTATCCGAGCAGGTAGTGGTCGAACCAGCGGTGCAGGGTGCGGACCCACTCGGCGCGCCGGAAGTCGAAGGGGTCGACGTGGCCGGTCTGCGAGAGCCAGATCTTCCGCTCGACCCCGTGGGCGGCCAGCGCGTCCCACCACTGCCCGAACTGGTTGGCGCGGACGTTGAGGTCCTGCTGTCCGTGGACGACGAAGACGCTGGCCCTGACCTTGGACGCGTCCTTCACGTGGTCGCGCTCGTCCCAGGCGGCGGTCCGGTCGCCGCTGTACGGGGTGGCGGCGGCGATCCGGTCCTGGACCGCGCCGCAACGGGCCTGCGCCTCGGGGCTGTTCACGTACTCGGAGAGCCAGCTCGGGTTGGCGTTGTAGAGCGGGGCGCCCTGGGAGTGGAAGTAGTCGTACCAGGAGGAGATCGCGCCGATCGGGACGATCGTCTTCAGCCCCTCGACGCCGGTGGCGGCGACGCCGTTGGCGACGGTGCCGTCCCAGCTCTTGCCGATCATGCCGACGTCGCCCGTGCTCCAGCCGGTGGCGCGGGCCGGGGTCGCGCCGGTGCGGGTCGTGTAGCCGCGGGCCCGGCCGTTCAGCCAGTCGACGACGGCTTTGGCCGACTGGACGTCGGAGCGGCCGCCGACGTCGTCGCAGCCGTCGGAGCGGCTGGTGCCCGCGAGGTCGACGGCGGCGAAGGCGTAGCCGCGCGGGACGAAGTAGTTGTCGTAGAAGAGCGGGAGCCGTACGGGGTTGCCGTCGGCGTCGTACGTCTTCTTCTGGCCCTCGTTCCCGCGTCCGCAACAGGCGTAGTACGGGCTGGCGTCCATGATGACCGGGACCTTCCGGCCCGCCGCGGCCGTCTCCCGGGGCCGGACGATGTCGACGGCGACCCGGTCGCCGCGCCCGTCGCCGTCGCCGTCGAGGCCGGTGTCGACCCAGACGGACTCGCGGACGGCGTCGGCGTACGAGTGGACGGGCCGGGACTCGCGGACGGCGGGTGCGGACGGGGCCGCCTCCGTCGTCGACGGTCCGCCGACACCGGTCGCCGCCGCGGGCTCGGGCCCTGCGGCGGCGGGAGTGACCAGGGTCGCGAACAGGGCGGCCGTGGCCACGAGGGTTCCGTACGACAGTCGGGCTCCGCGGGTTCTCCGCTTTCGCATCGGCATGGGCCGGAACGTACCCCGGTCGACTGCCGTGCAAAAGAGTGCCGGAGGGAATGGGGTGGCGGAAGGTTCATGTCGGCCGAATGGCGATCGTGTGACAGGGGGTCCACTGGACGTGACGGTGCGTCGGGACGCTGAATAGTGTCGTCGCCAAGGACCGACGCCCACCCACGCGTCCGACGTTTCTTATGACTTGGAGCACCCGTGCATCGCAGAATCATCGTTCCGAGCGCCCTCGCGGCCTCCTTGCTGCTGGCGATCCCGGCATCGGCGGCCGACTTCACCCCCGGTGCGACCGGCATCGGGGACTCGTACTACCCCGCCGCCGGCAACGGCGGTTACGACGTCTCCCATTACGACCTGCGCCTGAAGTACCAGCCCGCGACGGACCTCCTGGAGGGCACGGCGACGATCCTCGCCACCACCCGGCAGAACCTGTCCCGCTTCAACCTCGACCTCGGGCTGAAGGTCAGCGAGGTCCGGGTCAACGGCCGGATCGCGCGGCTCGCCACGTCGGGCGACCACGAGCTGGAGGTCACCCCGGCCACCCCGCTGGAGAAGGGGAAGGCGGTCACGGTCGTCGTCCGCTACGCCGGCAAGCCCTCCGAGTTCAAGATCGACGGCTGGTCGGCCTGGGCCCGCACCCCGGACGGCGGCGTCGCCGCGCAGGAGCCGGACTCGGCCGTCTGGTGGTTCCCGTCCAACGACCACCCGCGGGACAAGGCCACCTTCGACGTCTCCGTCTCGGTGCCGGACGGCCACCAGGCCATCAGCAACGGCGTGCTGCAGTCGCAGTCGTCTCGGCTCGGCTGGACCCGCTACAGCTGGCGCTCCAACAAGCCGCAGGCGCCTTATCTGGCCACTCTGGCCGTCGGGAAGTTCGACATCACGACGGACAAGACGGCGAACGGGCTGCCGGTCCTCAACGCGTACAGCAAGGATCTCGGCGACAACGCGGGCGCGGCGCGCGCCTCGATCGAGCGCACGACCGAGGTCGCCGAGTGGCTGGAATCGGTCTTCGGTCCCTACCCGTTCAACTCCCTCGGCGGGTACGTGCCGAACGTGACCAGCGGTTTCGCGCTGGAGACGCAGACCCGGCCGTTCTACAGCCCGCGGCAGTTCGCCAACGGCGCGAACGTGTCGGTGGTCGTGCACGAGCTGGCGCACCAGTGGTACGGCGACAGCGTGTCCGTCCACGACTGGAAGGACATCTGGGTCAACGAGGGCTTCGCCCGCTACAGCCAGTGGCTGTGGTCGGAGAAGGAGGGCGAGGGCACGGCGCAGGAGCTGGCGGACTACGTGTACGCCCTCCGGTCGGCCGAAGACCCGTTCTGGACGGTCAAGCCGGGTGACCCGGGCCCGGACAACCAGTTCCACACCGCCGTCTACGACCGGGGCGCGCTGGCGCTCCAGGCCCTGCGCAACGAGATCGGCGACGAGGACTTCTTCGCGATCCTGAAGGGCTGGCCGCAGGAGTTCGCCTACGGCAACGCGCGGGTCGGCGACTTCGTGCGGTACGCGGAGCGGATCTCCGGGAAGCCGCTGGCGGCGCTCTTCGACACCTGGCTGTACCAGCCGTCGAAGCCGTCCGCTCCGACGGCGGCCGCGTCCGGCGCGGAAGCCCGGTCGGCCGCACCCGCGGCGTCGTCTTCCGCGGCCGGGAAGACCGGCCGGGCCGGGACGCCCGTGAAGCCCGTGCAGCCGAAGTCGTGGAAGAAGATCGCGGCGACGGACACGATCCACGAGCGCGACGAGCACGGCGGCCACTGAGCCCTGCCGTGACCGGGCCGTCCGTCAGCGCGCGGCGCTGCGGGCGGCCTCGCGCGCCTTCCTGGCCAGGGGCAGGTAGCGGAGCCGTTCGGGCAGGACGGGCACGACGGCCCGGACGATCCGGGCGTACCGGCGCAGTGTCCGCTCCTGGGCGTCGGTCCACTCCAGACCGATGGCCTCCCGGGCGTCCCCCGGCATCAGGCCGACGGTGAGGAAGGCGCGCAGCCGCAGGAACGGGCGGCGCAGGGCGGGCCAGAGGAGCCGGAGGGCGAGCCGGACGGGCAGCGGGCCGCGGTCCGGGGCGGGCACCGGGAGGTCGGTGTCGAGCAGCTCCCGCACGACGACGGTCGCCTCCAGCTCGTCGGCGAGGACCTTGCGGTAGTACGGCCAGAACTCCTCGATCGTCTGCGGCATGTCCCGGTCGTGGATGCCGAGGACCCGGCCGACCTGGAGCCACTCGGCGTACAGCTGCCGCTGCTGCGGCTCGGTGAGGGGGCGGGCGAGGAGGCCGAGCCCGCGCAGGTAGACCGGGAATCCCGTCGCGTGCACCCAGGAGTAGTAGGCCGGGGTGAGCGCGTGGTAGCGGCGGCCGTGGGCGTCGGTGCCCCGGATGTCCCGGTGCAGCTCCCGGAGCCGGCGGCCTTCCCGCGCCGCGTCCTCGCCTCCGTAGATCCACAGCTGGACCGAGCGCAGGGAGCGTTCGCCGCGGCCCCAGGGATCGGTGCGGAAGACGGAGTGCTCGTCGACTCCGGCACCGATCGCGGGGTGGGCGACCTGCATGGCGAGGGCGGCGGGCAGCATGAGGAGTGCCCGGATGTCACCGGCGACGGTCCACAGCACCCCGCCGACGGGCGGTGGTGCCGGGTCGTCGGACGGGGCCCGGTCGGGGTGCGTCCCGGTCGGCATGGTTCCTCTCCTCCTCTGTTCCAGGCTGCCACTCACGACGAAGGGGCCGTCGCCCGGGCTCTCGCGGCCGGGCGACGGCCCCTCTGTGGGGTGTACGGGTCAGCCGCGGTCGGCGCCGACCGGCTCGCCGACGATGCGGGCGGCGAGGGCGTGGGCCCAGGCGTCGACGTCCGCGGTGAGCTCGCGCTCGGCGGCGGCGCGCTCGGCGGCGATCTTCTCGACGCCGGCGGCGACGATGGCGTCGCGCTCGGCGATGCCCTCGGCGCGGGCGGCGGCGATGGCGGCCGAGCCCTCCTCGGTGGCGCGGGAGCGGATGCGCGCGGCGTCGTGGCGGGCCTCGGCGAGCTCCGCCTCGTACTGCTCACGGATCCGCGTGGCCTCGGCGCGCAGGTCGTCGGCGCGGTCGGTGCCGCCGTCGATGGCGTCCTCGCGCTCCTCGAGGGTCCGCTTGATCTTCGGCAGGATGCCCTTCGCCAGGATGAGGAAGGTCAGTCCGAACACCACGAGGCCGAGGATGAGCTCGGCCCAGACGGGGTTGAGGGGACCGAGGTCCGTCTTGAAGATCTGCGAGTTCGCGAGGGTCATGCGCGCATTCTACCTGGTTCAAACAAGGACAATTCCGACACCGGGAGGAGAGTTGGCGTGATCGTGCTCGCTCGGCAAGATTCCCGGCACCCAAAGGCTACCGGAAGGTAACCACGGCTGATTGTATGTGCGGCGCCAGCCCAACCCCCCACGTCTCCACAGGAGTTCACGTGTCGATCGCCGCGTTCCGTCGCGTCCCCGGTGCCGCCCTCTCCCTCGCGCTCGCCGCCGCCACCCTGGCGGCCGCCGCCCCGGCCGCGTCCGCCTCCTCCGCGGCTGCCGAGGCCCCCCGGCTGAAGGTCCTCACCTACAACACGTTCCTCTTCTCCAAGACGCTCTACCCGAACTGGGGCCAGGACCACCGGGCCAAGGCGATACCCGCCGCCCCCTTCTTCCAGGGGCAGGACGTCGTGGTCGTCCAGGAGGCCTTCGACAACTCCGCGTCGGACGCCCTCAAGGCGAACGCCGCCGCGCAGTACCCGTACCAGACCCCCGTCATGGGCCGCAGCAAGACCGGCTGGGACGCGACCGGCGGGGCGTACTCCACGACCACGCCCGAGGACGGCGGGGTGACAATCCTCAGCAAGTGGCCGATCGTCCGCAAGGAGCAGTACGTCTACAAGGACGCGTGCGGCGCCGACTGGTACTCGAACAAGGGCTTCGCCTACACCGTCCTGGACGTCGCCGGCAGCCGGGTCCACGTGGTCGGCACCCACGCCCAGTCCACCGACCCCGGGTGCTCGGCGGGCGAGGCGGCGCAGATGCGCAGCCGCCAGTTCAAGGCGATCGACGCCTTCCTCGACGCCAAGAACATCCCGGCGGGCGAGCAGGTCATCGTCGCCGGCGACATGAACGTCGACTCGCACACCCCCGAGTACGGCACGATGCTCGCCGACGCGGGCCTGGCCGGGGCCGACGCCCGCACCGGCCACCCGTACTCCTTCGACACCGAGCTGAACTCGATCGCCTCCGAGCGCTACCCGGACGACCCGCGCGAGGACCTCGACTACGTCCTCTACCGGGCCGGGAACGCCCGCCCCGCCGGCTGGACCAACCACGTGGTCCTGGAGCAGAGCGCCCCGTGGACGGTCTCCAGCTGGGGCACGCGGTACACCTACACCAACCTCTCCGACCACTACCCCGTCACCGGCTTCTGACCGGGCCCCCTCAGTAAGGGGACGACCCGAAGACGCTGTAGAGCCACACGCCGACCACCCCGGCGACACAGAGCAGGACCACCCAGGAGCCGGCACTCGTGTGCCGCTCCTTCCGGGGCCCACGGCCGGGCCGGGCGGCACGAGCCGCCCGGCCCGGCCTTCCGCGCTTCTCCGGCCTCCCCGGCCTTCCGGCCCGGGACGGCTGCGCGACGGGCTCGGCGGCCGCCGCCACGTCGGCCAGCAGCCGGCGGCACACCGCCGCCAGCTCCGCCGTCCCGGCGGTCAGGTCCACGACCACCTCCGTACGCGCCGGCGCCGTCGTCCCCCCGTCCAGGATCCGCCCCGCCCGCAGCAACGCCCTGTCCTTGCCCCCGGTCGGCGCGAGGCTGATCCACCGGCGCACGTGCTCCCCCCGGATCACCACCCCACCGCCCCGCTCCCGGTACACGGTGTGCTCCCGCCACAGGACTCCGGCCAACTCGTCCGCCGTCTCCCTGAGTTGCGCGTACATCCCACTCCCCCTGCTCCACAGCCCCCGACTCGAACAGCCGCCGACTCTAGCCCGCCCCACCGACAGCCCGGACGACACCCCGCCCCCGCGTCCCTTACCCGCCGAAGTCGTACACGGTGACCGGTATCCCCCGGTCCACGAGACGCCGGAGGACCAGGGGCTCGACCTTGGCCCAGGAACCGCCGGCGAGCCCGCAGCCGATGCGCGGCATGTGCACGGACGCGCCGAGCTCGACCGCCTTGTCCGCGAGCCTTCCGAGCGCCGCGTCGATCGCCTCGTAGCGCACGGGCGCGCCGGTGCTCCGAGCCGTCCGCATCCCCCGCTGCCCCACCAGGTTGGCCACCCAGACGTACGGACCGACCTGGACGAACTGGGCGGCGCCGAGTCCGAAGTCGTTCCGCGCCCGCTCGCGGTGCCAGCGCCGGTAGGCCGCCTCCGGTTCCGGCCAGCGTCGCGAGACGGCCAGGACGAAGCCCTTGCCCCAGCCCCCGAGGTCGTTGCAGACGTGCGCGACGATCTTGACGCCCTTGCCGCCCGGTGCGGTCGCGTCCCCCCGGACGCAGGTGATCCCGTTCATGACGATCACGCTACGGCCCACCACCGACAGTCGCGCCACTCTTTTACACAGCTGGTGAGACAGCAATACTGTTGAACCATGGAGCAGGCGAGTGACGCGCAGGAGTCCGGTTACACCGTGGACGAGTTGGCGGCGCGGGCCGGGGTGACCGTGCGGACGGTGCGGTTCTACGGGACGAGGGGGCTGTTGCCGCCGCCGGTGATCGGGGCGCGGCGGGTGGGTCGGTACGGGGCGGAGCACCTGTCGCGGCTGGCGTTGATCGAGGAGTTGCAGCGGCAGGGGATGACGCTGGCGGCGATCGAGCGGTATCTGGAGCAGTTGCCGGCGGACCTGAGCGCGCAGGACCTGGCGATCCACCGGGCGCTGGTGGCGTCGTGGGCGCCGGAGTCGGCGGAGACGATCACGCGGCGGGAGATGGAGCGGCGGGCCGGGCGGGCGCTGACCGAGCGGGACGTGGCCCGGCTGGCCGCGATGGGGGTGCTGGACCGGACCGACGAGGCCGACACGTACCGGCTCGACGGGTCGCTGCTCCGGCTCGGCGTGGAGTTGCTGGACGTTCCGATCGAGCACGAGACGATCCTGGCCTCCCGGACCGTCCTCCTGGAGCACGCGCGCGCCGCCGCCCAGGAACTCTCCCGGCTCTTCCGGGACGAGGTGTGGAGCCCGTACCGGGAGAGCGGGGAGGACCCGGACCATCTGAGCGCGATGAAGTCGCTCTCGGCGCACATGCAGCCGATGGTGGTCCA
The DNA here is from genome assembly GCF_000716445.1 of Streptomyces wedmorensis. Lineage (GTDB taxonomy): Bacteria > Actinomycetota > Actinomycetes > Streptomycetales > Streptomycetaceae > Streptomyces > Streptomyces wedmorensis. The sequence goes on along the minus strand of NZ_JNWK01000086.1, from coordinate 9,512 downwards.
GGCCCTCGTCACGGCGTTCCAGCGCTCGCTGAGCGAGGAGCTGAGGACGGCGTTCCGGAGCCGGTGAGCCCCGGCCCGGAACCGGCCGGCTCCGGGTGGGGCCCCGCGGCCCGCGGACGCGGTCAGGAGTCGGTGAAGACCTCGCCGCGCTCGGCCTTCTCCAGCAGCAGGGCGGGCGGGGCGAAGCGCTCGCCGTAGGTGGCGGCGAGCTCGCGGGCGCGGGCGACGAAGCCGGGGAGGCCGCCTTCGTAGCCGTTGACGTACTGGAGGATGCCGCCGGTCCAGGCCGGGAATCCGATGCCCATGATGGAGCCGATGTTGGCGTCGGCGACGGAGGTGAGGACGCCCTCCTCCAGGAGGCGGACGGTGTCCAGGGCCTCGGAGAACAGCATCCGCTCCTGCATGTCGCGGAACGGGATCTCGTACCCGGGCTTGGCGAAGTGCTCGCGCAGGCCGGGCCAGAGCTTCCCGCGCTTGCCGTCCTCGCCGTACTCGTAGAAGCCGGCGCCGCCGCTGCGGCCGGGGCGGCCGAACTCGTCGACCATGCGGTCGATGACGGCCTCGCCCGGGTGCGTGACCCAGGTGCCGCCCTCGTCCTCGATCGCCTTCCTCGTCTCGTTGCGGATCTTGCGCGGGAGGGTGAGGGTCAGCTCGTCCATGAGGGAGAGGACCTTGGCCGGGTAGCCGGCCTGCGCGGCGGCCTGCTCGATCGAGGCGGGCTCGATGCCCTCGCCGACCATGGCGACGCCTTCGTTGATGAAGTGGCCGATCACCCGGGAGGTGAAGAAGCCGCGCGAGTCGTTCACGACGATCGGGGTCTTGTTGATCTGCCGGACCAGGTCGAAGGCGCGGGCCAGTGCCTCGTCGCCGGTCCGCTCGCCCTTGATGATCTCGACGAGCGGCATCTTGTCGACGGGCGAGAAGAAGTGCAGTCCGATGAAGTCGGTCTGGCGCTCGACGCCCTCGGCGAGGACGGAGATCGGGAGGGTCGAGGTGTTGGAGCACAGGAGGGCGTCGGGGGCGACGACGTGCTGGATCTCCTGGAACACCTTGTGCTTGAGCGCGGTGTCCTCGAAGACCGCCTCGATGACCGCGTCGCAGCCCGCGAGGTCGGCGGCGTCGCCGGTGGGGGTGATCCGGGCGAGGAGCGCGTCGGCCTTCTCCTGGGTGGTGCGGCCGCGCGAGACGGCCTTGGCGCAGAGCTTCTCGGAGTACGCCTTGCCCTTGGCGGCGGACTCGGCGGAGACGTCCTTGAGGACGACCTCGATGCCGGAACGGGCGCAGGAGTACGCGATGCCGGCGCCCATCATGCCCGCGCCGAGCACGGCGACCTTGCGGACCTGGCGCTTCTCCACGCCCTTGGGGCGGCTCGCGCCGGAGTTCACCGCCTGGAGGTCGAAGAAGAACGCCTGGATCATGTTCTTCGCGGTCTGGCCGATGACCAGCTCGGTGAAGTAGCGGCTCTCGATGACGAGCGCGGTCTCGAAGTCGACCTGGGAGCCCTCGACGGCGGCGGCCATGATGGCGCGGGGCGCCGGGTAGGGCGCGCCGTTCAGCTGCTTGCGCAGGTTGGCCGGGAAGGCCGGCAGGTTGGCGGCGAACTTCGGGTTCGACGGGGTGCCGCCGGGGATCCGGTGGCCGGGGACGTCCCAGGGCTGGTGGGACTCGGGGTGCGCGTCGATGAAGGCGATGGCCTTGGCCATCATCTCCTCGGGGGTGGCCGCGATCTCGTGCACGAGGCCGTTGTCGAGGGCGCGCTTCGGGTTGTACTGGGTGCCCTGGAGCAGGACCTTGAGCAGGGCGTCGGTGATGCCCATGAGGCGTACGGTGCGGGCGACGCCTCCGCCGCCCGGGAGCAGGCCGAGGGTGACCTCGGGCAGGCCGATCTTGGAGCCGGGGGCGTCGAGGGCGACGCGGTGGTGGGAGGCGAGGGCGATCTCGTAGCCGCCGCCGAGCGCGGCGCCGTTGACGGCCGCGACGACGGGCTTGCCGAGGGTCTCGATCCGGCGCAGCGCGTTCTTGATCTCGATGGCGGAGTCGAAGATGTCCTGGGCGTGCTCGGGGCCCGCCTTGATCATGTCCTTGAGGTCGCCGCCGGCGAAGAAGGTCTTCTTGGCGGAGGTGTAGATGATGCCGCGGATGGAGTCCTTCTCGGCCTCGACTCGGTCGGCGATCGCCTTGATCGAGGCCCGGAAGGCCTGGTTCATGGTGTTGGCGGACTGGTTCGGGTCGTCGAGGACGAGGGTGACGATCCCGGTCGCGTCCTGTTCCCAGCGGATGGTGGTGCTCTCGCTCATGGCTCTGCTTCTCCGTAAGAGGGGTGCGGGCGGGACGGTCAGACGCGCTCGATGACGGTGGCGATGCCCATGCCGCCGCCCACGCAGAGGGTGGCCAGGCCGTAGCGCTTGTCCTGCCGCTCCAGCTCGTCGACGAGGGTGCCGAGGATCATCGCGCCGGTGGCGCCGAGCGGGTGGCCGAGCGCGATGGCGCCGCCGTTGACGTTGACCTTGTCCAGGGTGATGCCCATGTCCTTGACGAAGCGCAGGACGACGGCGGCGAAGGCCTCGTTGATCTCGATCAGGTCGATGTCGTCGATGGTGAGGCCGGCCTTGGCGAGGGCCTTGCGGGTGGCCGGGGCGGGGCCGGTGAGCATGATGGTCGGCTCGGAGCCGGAGACGGCGGCCGAGACGATCCGGGCGCGCGGGGTCAGACCGTACCGCTCGCCGACCTCCTTGGAGCCGATGGCGACGAGGGAGGCGCCGTCGACGATGCCGGAGGAGTTGCCGGCGTGGTGGACGTGGTCGATCTCCTCGACCCAGTGGTACTTCTGCAGTGCGACCGCGTCGAAGCCGCCGAGTTCGCCGATGTCGGCGAAGGAGGGCTTGAGGCGGGCGAGGGAGTCGGCGGTGGTGCCGGGGCGGAGGAACTCGTCGTGGTCGAGGACGGTGAGTCCGGCGCGGTCCCTGACGGGGACGATCGAGCGGGCGAAGCGGCCGTCCTTGACGGCGGCGGCGGCGCGCTCCTGGGAGAGGGCGGCGTACTCGTCGACGTCGCGGCGGGTGAAGCCCTCGATGGTGGCGATGAGGTCGGCGCCGATGCCCTGGGGGACGAAGTTGGTCTCCAGGTTGGTCATCGGGTCGGCGAACCAGGCGCCGCCGTCGGAGGCCATCGGGACGCGGGACATGGACTCGACGCCGCCGGCGAGGACGAGGTCCTCCCAGCCGGAGCGGACCTTCATGGCGGCCATGTTGACCGCTTCGAGGCCGGAGGCGCAGAAGCGGTTCTCCTGGACGCCGGCGACGGTGTCGGGCAGGCCGGCGGCGATGGCCGCGATCCGGGCGATGTCGGAGCCCTGGTCGCCGACGGGGCCGACGACGCCGAGGACGATGTCGTCGATGGCGGCCGGGTCGAGGCCGGGGTTGCGGGACTGGATCTCCCGGATGAGGCCGACGACCAGGTCGATGGGCTTGGTGCCGTGCAGGGAGCCGGTGGCCTTGCCGCGTCCGCGCGGGGTGCGGATCGCGTCGTACACGTACGCTTCGGTGCTCACGGGAAGCCTTTCGCGATGAGGGTGGGTACAGCGGGGCGGCGGGAGGTCAGCCGAGGAGGGAACGGCCGATGATCTCCTTCATGATCTCGGTGGTGCCGCCGTAGATGGTCTGGATGCGGCCGTCGGTGTAGGCGCGGGCGACCGGGAATTCGCTCATGTAGCCGTATCCGCCGTGCAGTTGCAGGCAGCGGTCGGCGGTGCGCTTCTGGAGTTCGGTCGCCCACCACTTGGCCATGGAGGCGTGGACGGCGTCGAGGGCGCCGGCCGCGTGCTCCTCGATGCAGCGGTCGACGAAGGTCCGGGTGACGGCGCACTCGGTGGCGATCTCGGCGATCTCGAAGCGGACGTGCTGGAGCTTGGCGAGGGGACGGCCGAAGGCCTCGCGTTCCTTGACGTACCGGGTGGTGATCTCCAGGAGGTGCTCGGCCGCCGCGATGCCGGCGACGGCGATGGCGAGGCGTTCCTGGGCGAGGTTGGTCATCAGGTGGACGAAGGCGCCGTTGAGCTCGCCGAGCAGGTTCTCCTTGGGGACGCGTACGTCGGTGAAGAACAGCTCGGCGGTGTCCTGCGACTTCTGGCCGATCTTGTCGAGGTTCCGGCCGCGCTCGAAGCCCTCGGCGCCGCGCTCGACGACGAGCAGGGACAGGCCGTGGGCGCCGCCCTCGGGGGTGGTGCGGGCGACGACGACGACCAGGTCGGCGAGGATGCCGTTGGAGATGAAGGTCTTGGATCCGTTGAGGATCCAGTGGTCGCCGTGGTCCTCGGCGGTCGTACGGATGCCCTGGAGGTCCGAGCCGGCGCCGGGTTCCGTCATGGCGATGGCCGTGACGATCTCGCCGGAGCAGAAACCGGGCAGCCAGCGCCGCTTCTGCTCCTCGGTGGCGAGCGAGGTGAGGTACGGGCCGATGATGTCGTTGTGCAGGCCGATGGCGAGGCCGGGCGCCCCGGCGCGGGTGAACTCCTCGGCGAGGACGGCGCCGTAGCGGAAGTCGGGGTTGCCGCCGCCGCCGTACTCCTCGTCGACGGCGAGGCCCAGCAGGCCCTGTCGTCCGGCGGCGAGCCAGACCTCGCGGGAGACGATGCCGTCCTTCTCCCACCGCGCGTAGTGGGGCAGCACCTCCTTCTCCAGGAAGGTGCGGACGACCGCCCGGAAGGCCTCGTGGTCGGCGGTGTACAGCTGGCGCTTCATGCTTCGGTCTCCTGGGTCTCGGTCGGGCTGTCGAGGGCGGGTACGGCCCAGTCGCGGGCGACGTCGGCGGTGTGGGCGCCGGGGAGGGCCGGGCCCGTGCGCAGGGTGCCGGGGGTGGCGGAGAAGCGGGGTGCGGGGGCGGGCTGCGCGATGCCGTCCCGCTCGGTGAAGGTGGCACGGGCGGCCAGGTGCGGGTGGCCGGGTGCCTCGCGGAGGGAGAGGACGGGGGCGACGCAGGCGTCGGTGCCGTCGAAGACGGCCGTCCACTCCTCGCGGGTGCGGCTCCGGAAGCGGTCGGCGACGGCCTTGCGCAGTTCGGGCCAGCGGGCGAGGTCGTGGCGGGCGGGGGCGGCGTCCTCGACGCCGAGGAGGCGGACGAACTCGGCGTAGAACCGCTCTTCCAGGGCGCCGACCGCCATGTGGCCGCCGTCGGAGGTCTCGTACACGCCGTAGAAGGGGCAGCCGCCGTCGAGGAGGTTGACTCCGCGGCGGTCCTGCCAGCCGCCGGCCGCGAGCATGCCGTGGATCATGGTGGTGAGGTGGGCGGTGCCGTCGACGATCGCGGCGTCGACGACCTGGCCCTCGCCGTGCGCCCGCGCGTGCTGGAGGGCGGCGAGGACGCCGATGACCAGGTAGAGGGAGCCGCCCGCGTAGTCGCCCACGAGGTTGGCGGGGACGGTCGGCGGGCCGTCGGGGTCGGGGCCGATCATGCCGAGGGCGCCGGTGATCGCGATGTACCCGATGTCGTGCCCGGCGGTGGGGGCGAGCGGTCCGTCCTGGCCCCAGCCGGTCATCCGGCCGTAGACGAGGCGCGGGTTGCGGGCGAGGCACGGCTCGGGGCCGACGCCGAGGCGTTCGGCGACGCCGGGCCGGTAGCCCTCGACGAGGATGTCGGCGCGTTCGACGAGGTCGAGGACGGTGGCGGGGCCGTCCTCGGCCTTGAGGTCGACGAGGACGGAGCGCTTGTTGCGGTTGGTGAGGTCGCGGGCCGGGTCGATGCCGAGCCCGGCGCCGCCGGGGCGGTCGACGCGGACGACGTCGGCGCCGAGGTCGGCGAGGAGCATGGCGGCGAAGGGCCCGGGGCCGATCCCGGCGAGTTCGACCACGCGTACGCCGGTGAGCGGGCCGTTCACGGCGGTGTGCGTCGTGCTCATCGAGCCCCCAGGAGTGTGTGACACCAATGATGTAACACCGGAGATGCTAGGAACGTGTTCCACTCGGCACAAGCCCCCCGGCCGAGCAAGCGCTTGGAAATCGGCGGGCCGCCGACTTCCGCTATCCTCCGCCGACGACGACCGCGCGCGGCGGCGCGGCACGGCCGAGACGAGGGCAGGCATGGACACAGGGGCGGGCACCGGGCGCGAGGCCGGGGCGGGACCTTCGGACGCGGTGGAGGCGGCGGCCGGCACGGCGGCCGCCTCCGGTGAGAGGCCGTACGACGTGGTCCTCTTCGGAGCGACCGGGTTCGTCGGCGAGCTCACCGCGGAGTATCTGGCCGGGCACGCTCCGGCGGAGTGCCGCTGGGCGCTCGCCGGCCGCAACCGGACGGCGCTCGCCGCCCTCCGCGACCGGCTCGCCGAGCGGTGGCCGCACTGCGCCGGGCTGCCGCTCGTCGTCGCCGACGCCGACGACCCGGACTCGCTGCGCGACCTCGCCGAGTCGACCCGGGTCGTGGCGACCACGGTCGGGCCCTACGTCTGGTACGGCGACGGGCTCGTCGCCGCCTGCGCGGAGGCCGGCACGGACTGCGTGGACCTCACCGGAGAGGCCGAGTTCGTCGACCTGACCTACGTGCGGCACGACGCGCGCGCCCGGGAGACCGGCGCCCGGATCGTGCACGCCTGCGGCTTCGACTCCGTCCCCCACGACCTGGGCGTGTACTTCACCGTCCAGCAGCTCCCCGAGGGCGTGCCGCTCCGCGTCGACGGATTCGTCCGGGCCGGGGCCGCCTTCTCCGGCGGCACCTTCGCCTCCGCGCTCACCGCGCTCGGCCGGGGGCGGGAGATCCTGCGGGCCGCGCACGAACGGCACCTGCACGAACCGCGTCTGGTGGGACGCCGGGCCCGCGCGCCGCTGGGCGGACCGCGGTTCAGCACGGAGACCGGCACCTGGGCGCTCCCGCTGCCGACCCTCGACCCGCAGATCGTGGCGCGCTCGGCCGCGGGCCTGGAGCGGTACGGGCCGGACTTCCGCTACCGGCACTACGCCTCCGTGAAGACGCTGCCGATGGCCCTCGGCGGTGCGGCCGCCGTCGGCGCCGGTGTCGCGGCCGCCCAACTCCCCTCGGTGCGCGGCTGGCTGATGGAGCGTTACTCGGCGGGCGAGGGCCCTTCGGCCGAGCGGCGCGCCCGCAGCTGGTTCTCGGTCCGGTTCGTCGGCGAGGGCGGCGGGCGGCGGGTCTTCACCGAGGTGTCGGGCGGCGACCCCGGTTATGACGAGACGGCCAAGATGCTCGCCGAATCGGCCCTCTGCCTCGCCTTCGACCCGCTGCCGAAGACCGCCGGGCAGGTCACGACGGCGGTGGCGATGGGCGATGCCCTCACCGAACGGCTGCGCGCGGCGGGCATCCGCTTCCGGGTGGCCCACCGGGGCTGACGCGGGGCGCCGCCTCAGGGACGGACGGGGCGGAGGGGATCGCCCGCCGGGCCTCGGCGCGCCGCCTCTCCGCCGGCGACCGGCGGTGGAACGCGTCCGGTCCGCGGGCGTCCGGGCGGTCGGCCGCGCCACGGCGCGGGCGTACGGTCATCCGAGCGTCCAGTCCGCGAGGACGTACAGGATGGCGCAGGCCCAGGCGAGGGCGGAGGCCCCGCCGACGGCGAGGGCGACGGTGAGACCACGGGGTGCGGGAACGCGAACTGTCATGACCCCCACTCTGCCGCGAGGGTCTGACAACTGGCATCCGTACGGCTACTCACCCGGGGTACTCAGACGGACCCGGGTGCCCCCTGTGCCTCCTTGAGCGCCTTGCGGCAGAGCGAGTCGGCGTGGCGGGTGGTCTCGGGCACGCGGTAGCGCGGGGAGAGCAGCAGGGTGTGGGCGCAGGCGTTGTCGAGGGAGACGCGGTGGCCCACGGAGACGTAGACGGGCTTGACCCCGGCCTGGGTACGCAGGGCCCTGCCGACCTCCTCCCCGTCCGCGAGCAGCGGGGCGAAGTCGCCGCGCGCGCCGCCCGGTTGCTCGTACGTGAAGGTGAAGGGGTTCTTGGCGACGCCGATGGACGGCCGTCCGGTGAGCACCCCGAGGTGGCTGGCGAGGCCGAAGCGGCGGGGGTGGGCGAGGCCGTAGCCGTCGCAGACCAGGAGGCCCGGGTCGGCGGTGAGGGCGCCGAGCGCGGCGAGGACGGTCGGGATCTCCCGGAAGGCGAGGAGCCCGGGGACGTACGGGAAGGAGACCCGGCCGACCGCCGTGGACTCCTCCACCACCTCCAGGGTCCGCGCGTCGAGCACGACGGCCGCCGCGGCGACGAGGTCCCGCTCGTCGTCGTAGGCCACGTCGAGCCCGGTGACGTGCCCCTCCCCCGGCACCGGCCCGCTCTCCCCGAGCACGAGCCGCTTCCGCAACTCCCGCTGTACGCCCCGCGCGGCGTCCTCGTCGGCGGGCCAGCCCGCCGGAATCCCGATGATCGTCATGATGGGCCCACCCTAGGCGGTGTCCTCGTCCTCTCGATCGGGCCCGGGTCGGCGGCGCCCGGCAGGAAGCCACCCGGGGAAAAGGAATTGTCCCGGGCGGACGGCTCGCGTTGGCTGTGCGGCATGACCGAACTGCGTACCGACCGCCTCATCATTCGCGCATGGCGTGACTCCGACCTGGAACCGTGGGCGGCGATGAACGCCGATCCCGAGGTCCGGGAGCACCTGGGCGACCTGCTCACCCGCGAGCAGAGCGACGCTTCCGTGGCCCGCTTCCAGGCCGATTTCGAGCGGCGCGGCTTCGGGTGGTGGGCGGTCGAGGTGCGGGACACCGGCGCGTTCGCCGGCTTCGCCGGCCTGGACGAGGTGGACGACGGCCTGCCGTTCGAGGGCGTGGAGATCGGCTGGCGGCTTGCCCGCTCGGCCTGGGGCAACGGCTACGCCACCGAGGCCGCGCGGGCGGTCCTGGCCCACGGCTTCGGGACGCTCGGGCTTCCCGAGATCCTCGCCGTGACGACGGCCGCCAACCTCCGGTCCCAGGCGGTGATGCGCCGGATCGGCATGACCCGCGCCCCGGAGGACGACTTCGACGACCTCACCGTGCCCGAGGGGCCGCTGCGCCCCAGCGTGCTGTACCGGATCGCGAGCCCGCTGTAGAGCCCGCCCGCCGTGGGCCGGTCACGCCGGGTGGACCGGACGTGGGATCGGGACGGGGCCGGACGGCCGCCGGGGGCACGGGTAGCCTGGCGATCATGTTCGTACTCGAATTGACCTACACCGCTCCCGTCGAGCGGGTGGACGCGCTGCTCGACGCGCACGTCGAGTGGCTCGACGCGTGCTATGCCGAGGGCGTGTTCCTCGCGTCCGGCCGGAAGAACCCGCGGGACGGCGGGGTGATCCTGGCCGCCGGGGTCGACCGCGCGGAGATCGAGAGGATCGCGGCGGCCGACCCCTTCAGCGTCGAGGGCGTGTGCGCGTACCGGATCACGGAGTTCTACGCGACCAAGACGGCCGACGGGATCGCCGCGTACCGGGAGGAGCTGCCCTCCTAGGGCCTGTCTGACAATTCGCGTCGGATCAGGCCGGGTCGTTCGGTGCGTGCGATCGGCGTGCGGCCGGGGCGCCCTCGTAGCGGAGCTACTGG
>NZ_JNWK01000085.1 GCF_000716445.1 Streptomyces wedmorensis | reverse complement strand
CCCGGTCTCGTGCGGCCACCAGTACCCGGACACCTCCAGCCCTGCGGGCCAGTCCCGGGGCCGGGGGACGACGAGCCCGCTGTAACCGTGCAGCACCGGGCGCGCCCGGCGCCGTGCGGACCGGCCCGGCGTGTCGTGCCCGGCCCGTACGAGACCGGCACCCAGACCCGTGTACGGCGCGACGTCACCCCGCGACCCCGCCGTCATCATCACGATGCGCACACGGCCAGTGCGCCCCACCCGGACGCGGCACCACAGAAGACCTGCCCCCGCCGCACTCGGTCGTCCTTCCGGATGGTCGAGGATCGCAGCCCCTGGTCATCCCAGCCACCGGCGCCACACGCACCAAGATCCGGACCATTCCCGGACCGGCTCCTTCCAAGAAACCGGGCATCCGGCCGTTCTCGCTGGTCAGGATGGGTTTATTGGCTGTACCGCCAGCAGACGAAGAACCTCCTGGTCAGCTACTCACCGAAGAAGCTCGGGTTCTTCTAGAGGCAGGGAATGGGGCGTCTGACCTGGTGAAACATGCGCCAGGCGCCCCTTTCCGCATACGGATCCAAGGGGCTTCAGTCGTCGCTTCCAACACCGCGATCGGGTGCGCTCATGTCTCCCGTGGCGGGCATGCCGTCGGCAAGCCCGTAGCGCAGGAACACGGTGCCCTTCGGGCTGGCTACCGGAGGTGCGAGGAGTGTGAGGTTGCTGGGCACCGCGCCGGCGTCGAACACCGTCTTCCCCACTCCGAGCACGATGAGGTGCAGCCAGAGGTCGAGACGGTCGAACAGCTTCTCGCGCAAAAGGGTCTGCACGAGGTTCAGGCTCCCGACGACCTTCACGTGCTCGTGCCGGTCTCGGATCTCGCGCACGGCGTCGGCGAGGTCCGGGCCGAGATGCGTGGACCCGGCCCACGAGAGGTCGGGCGTGCCGCGCGAGGCCACGTACTTCGGCACCCTGTTGAAGAGCGTGGCGATTTCGTTGTCCTCGCCGCCCTCCTGGTGCGGCCAGTAGGCGGCGAAGATGTCGTACGTCCGCCGGCCGAGCAGGAGAGCATCCGTGCCTTCGTACGCGGCCAGGATCTGCGCCCCGGCGACCTCGTCCAGCAGGGGCGCCTGCCAGCCGCCGAACGGGAAGCCCACGGGGTCCTCATCCGGGCCGCCGGGCGCCTGCGCGACGAGGTCGAGGGTCGCGAACAGTTCGATCTGGATGAGGCCCATGGCTTACTCCTGATGAGTCGTTTACGTCCGTCAGAGATCGACTCGTGGGCGGCCGCCGGGCGTCGGCCTCACGGAGGCGATGTTCACCTCCGGCACGGTCATCAGTCGGGCGGACGCTCGTCCGATCTCGCCCACCACTACCCAAACCGGAACTGGTCGCCGGGTTCACATCCCCATCGACAAGAACCATTCGAGGGCGAAGCCTCGCTCCAGGAGCCGCATGTCACGCGGCCTCGGGCCGCCGCTGGGTCAGGACCGCTCGACGGCGGCCTTGATCCGGAGACCGAAGTCGGGAGCATCTTTACGAGCCGCGCGAAGCGCCGGTCCCAGCAGGATTCGGCCAAGTCCGTGGCCTTCGAGCACGTTGAAGATCCGCACCCGGGTGCGGCCGTCAGGCAGCGGTTCGAGGTCATAGCCTCCCTCGGCCGTGATGAGGTTCTTGCTCTGCTCACTCCAGCGGATCGTGCGTGGCACGTCCAGGCTGGTGATGCGGAACTCGCGGGAGGTCTTCATCCCGGCGTCCTTCACGGTGCTGCGGAAGACCGTCCCGACAGTGGTAGGGCCGTCCGGAGTCTTCGTGATCTCCAGGACCCTGGGACTGAACTCGGGATCGTTGCGGCCGTCGACGAGGTAGGCGAAGACTTCCTCCACCGGGCGGTCGACCTCGACGCTGGACTCGAACTCTCCGGACATTGCGTCTCCTCGCTGTGTGCCCGGCGCACGCTTCACGGCCAGGATCCCAGAGAGATCCGACTGCTGCCTCCCGGCCGCAGGGCAGCGGGGTGGGTGCCGGTCCCCCGTGCGCGTCTCCACGCTGCGCCGATATCCGGCACCTCGTACCGAACCTGCGCGCCATTCTGCTCGGCTGACTCCGTTACCAGGTCACCGTCAGGGCGTCGCGGAGTTCCGCCGGGCGCGGGCGCTCTCACGCCAACGGCTCGGCGACTCCCCGTACGCCGCCCGGAACGCCTTGCTGAAGCGGGCTGGGCTGGTGAACCCCCATCGGGCGGCCACCACGGACACCGGGAGGTGGTCCCTGTCGGTGCGTGCGAGCTCCGCGCGGCATCCCGAAAGGCGGCGCCCGCGTACCCAGCGGCCGAACGTGGTGCCCTCGGCCTGGAAGAGCTCGTGGAGATAGCGCGGGGAGATGTGGTGCTCCTCGGCGAGCACGCGCGGTGACAGCTCAGGCTCGCCGAGCCGGGCCCCGGCCGTGGCCTTGATCCACTCGATCATGGAGGCGGGGCCCGGTGCATCCCCCTGTCGATGGGCAGCGGCCGCCTGGTGCGCCGCCAACGTGGCGAGGAGACCCACGACGGTACGGGCGAGGTCCTCGCGCCCGTACGGGGAAGCGTGGCCGAGAGCCTCCCGTACGAGGCCGTGCACGAGCGGGAGCAGCAGCGCCGGCGTCTCGCCCGACGTCTCCTCGACGGGGATCGTGGTGATGCGGCGCAGCCTCGTCTCGTTCACGCGCAGCAGCTGTCGCGGCAGCATCAGGACGTGCGCCCGCTGGGCTTCCGGCAGCGTCAGGGCGAACGGGCGGCTCGCGTCGTGGAAAGCCAGGGTGCCCGGCGTCAGATGCGCGGCCCGGCCGTCCTGGACGAGGAGCGCCGAGCCATCCAGCTGCATTCGGGCGAAGACGTACGTCTGACCATCCGCCGTCACACCCTCGGGCATACGCCGGACGAGGGCCGGCCCCGACGTCTCGGCAGCGATCTGGAGTGTGCCCGTCCGGTACGCGGTGAGAGAGGCGGCCACTCCTCCGGAGCCGCTCCTATGCCGGCTTCCACGGGGACGTAGCACTCCGACAGGGCACGCCGCCAGGCGGCCGACCGGTCCTCGGGAGGCATCGTCCCGGTTGAGAAGACCGGGTGCGCTGGGGTGGGCGTCAGGTGTGAGCGTCCCGTCATGTCACCGCGGTCCCTGCGGGGAGTGCCGGGACCGTTCGCCCCGCAGCCACTCGGTGGGTGACATGCCGTACTCCCGTCGGAAGGCCCGCGCGAAAGCAGCCGGTCCGGTGAAGCCCCAGCGGCGCGCGACCGCCCCCGGAGTCGCCCCGGCGCCCGAGGCGCCTCCCGCACCCTGGAGGACGCCCGACAGCTCCCGCCGGCACCCTTGGAGGCACAGCTCGCGCGTCCAGCGGCCCATCGAGGTGCCTTCGGCCTGAAACAGGCGGTGCAGATGCGGACCGAGATGCCGTGGGCCCTGGCGACGGTCCCTGGTGTGAGGTCCGGGGATTCCAGGTTCCAGCGGATGAACCGCTGCACACTCAGCAGCAGGACCCGCTCGGCACCGGGCAGTTCCCTCGAGTGTCGGCCCAGCTGCTCGGTCGCCACGACGGACAGCAGGTCCACGGCGCTGTCGGCGAGCCGATCGGCGACCGGCTGCTCGTACGCCCGCCGGATGTTCGCCAGGCGACTCAGGAACGGGGAGACGAGGGCCGTGAGTCCCTGAGTCGGGCGCAGCGTCCGCGCCGCGATCCGGTGCAGCTCAGCCTCGGACAGACCGAGACGGTCACGAGACACGGCGAAGATGTCCAGCTGAAAGCGATGGGGAAAATGGGTACGGAACGGGCGGACGGTCTCGAAGAAGGCGGCGTCATCGGGGCGCATCTCCATGGTGCGGCCGTCCTGGTCGACAGCACGCGTCCGCTCGGTGTCATGACGGCTGCGCCCCGCCGCCGGTCATCGCTCTCGGGAGGCCTTCTCATCTCGCTCGGCATGGCATCAGCCTGCCGTCGCTCCCGTGCCCACTCATCAGTCGGTCGACTGGTCCGACGACGGACCCGACGGTGAGCCGGGCCGTTCACCGTTCAGGTGCTTCTGGAGAAAGGCCCCACCCATCCGTACGGCCGCGCGAGCGGTGACGCTGTCGCGGAGGGATTCGAGCGACACGAAGTCATGCACCGTGCCCTGGAACCGTACGGTCGTCACGTCGACGCCCGATCCCCGGGGTCGCTCCGCGTACTCCTCGGCCTCGTCGCGCGCCACATCGGCCTCCGCGGTGACGACCAGTGCGGGCGGCAGGCCGCTGAGCTGCTCAAGGCTCGCCCTCAGGGGCGACACCATCGGCTCGTCGAGCAGTGCTGCGTCGCCCGCGAAGATCAGCCAGTACTCACGCAGGGCTGCTCGGGTGAGCAGGTGTCCGGTGGCGAAGCGCCGCTGGGAGGGGGTGGCGCAACGGGCGTCGGTCAACGGGTAGCGGAGCAATTGCGCCTGGATGCCGGGACCGCCGTGCTCCTTCGCCACCCTCGCGAGTGCGGTCGCCGGAGTCGCCCCGGCGCAGTCACCGGCGACCGCGACCCGGTCCGCGTCCAGGCCCAGCCGCTCGGCGTTGTCTACGGTCCATGTCAGCAGGGCGTGACACTCCTCGATCGGGACGGGGTGTCGCGCCTCGGGGGTGCGACTGCACTCGGGGACGACTGCCGTGATCCCCGCTCCGCGCGCCGGTTCACCGATGAGCCGGGCGTGGGTGTGCGCGTCCCCGAGCATCCACCGTCCTCCGTGGACGTGAAGGACGAAGGGCGACCGCGCGGAAACGCCGCGCGGCCGGAAGACCCGGAACCCCACCAGCCCCGTCGGCCCGACGGGCGCCACGTGGAAGGCGGTCTCCACCCCGGCGTCCTCGACTCGGCTCGTCTCACACTCCTCTCGGCCCGCCGATCGTGGGCGGATTCCCGGGGCGGGCCGGGATCGGCGGGGCGGGCAGCGGGGGGAGGGAGGGCTCATGGAGCCAGGACGAGAGCAGGCCGTCCAGCGGGGCGGCCGCGTAGCGGGCCACATGGGCGGCGAAGCCCGCGGTGGTCACCACGCCGTGGCGGTTCACGCCGGCCCAGTCGCGCAGCATGCGGAAGAACGCCCCGTCACCCAGCGCGCAGCGGATCGCGTGCAACGCCAGGCCCCCACGCTGGTACAGGCGGTCGTCGAACATCAGCTTGCGGCCGGGGTCGGCCAGCACCAGGTCCTGCGGCTGCGCGGCCAGCAATCGGTGTGCGGCAAGTGCCAGTTCATGCGCGGTGCGACCGCCGGAGCGCTCCGACCAGAGCCATTCGGCGTACTTCGCGAAGCCCTCGTTCAGCCAGATGTGTCGCCAGTCGGCGATGGTCACACTGTTGCCGAACCACTGGTGCGCGAGCTCATGGGCGATGAGCCGCTCCGAACCCCGCACGCCGTCCACATGGTTGGCTCCGAACAGGGCCAGCCCCTGGGCCTCCACCGGCACGTCCAGGTCCTCGTCGGCGACGACGACCGCGTACTCGCCCAGGGGGTAGGGGCCGAACAGTTCCTCGAAGAGCTGCATCATCGCAGGCTGCCGGGCGAAGTCCCGGGAGAACTTCGGCAGCAGATGCGCCGGTACGTGGGCGCTCTGCGGAACACCGCCGAGTCCGGGGTCGCCGAGCAGCACGGTCTGGTACATGCCGATGGACAGGCCGACCAGGTAGCTGGAGGTCGGGGCGGTCTGCTCGTACACCCAGGTGGTCGTGGAGGCCTTGGTCGTCCGCGTCAGCAGCCGGCCGCCGGCCACCACCGCGTACGCAGAAGGGGTGTTGACCGAGAGCAGGTAGGAGGCTTTGTCGGCGGGCCGGTCGTTGCACGGGTACCAGGAAGGCGCGCCGACCGGCTGGCTCGCGACGAGCGCGCCGTCGGACAGCTCCTCCCAGCCGAGGCCGCCCCAGGGGCTGCGTACCGGCCTGGGGTTGCCCGACCAGTGCACCTCCACGGTGAAGGCGACGCCGGCGGCGAGGGGCTTGGCCGGCCGGATGCGCAGTTTGCCGCCCCGGTGGGTGTAGCGGGGCGCCCGGCCGTTCACCTGGACCCGGCCGACCTTGAACTCGGCCAGGTCGAGGGCGAACTCGGTGAGCTGCGCCCGGCCGACGATCGCGCTGAGCCGGGCCGTCCCGGCCAGCCGGTTGGGGCCGGGGCGGTAGTCCAGAGCGATTTCGTACCGGTGCACGCGGTATCGGGGATCGCCGCTGGCCGGGAAGTACGAGTCCGACGCCGTTGTCCTCTGGCCGCTCACTGCCGCTTCCGCTCCCTGCACTGTGCTCGTACGCCGTAGCCCCTTCAGGACCGCCACGCCTCGATCGGATTGCCCAGCCAGCGGGTGTCGGCGGGGACGGATTCCCCGGCCATCACGAGAGAGGCGGGTCCCAGTGTGCTGCGGGCCCCGACCGTGCTTCCGGGCAGGACGATGCCGTTCGGGCCCAGGGTGGCGCCTTCGCGGAGGACCACAGTATCCGTCCTCAAGATCCGGTCGTGGAAGAGATGGGTCTGCAACACACTGCCGCGGTTCACGGTGACGGCGTCGCCCAGCCGCACCAGGTCGGTCTCGGGAAGCCAGTGGCTCTCGCACCACACGCCCCGGCCGATCCGGGCCCCCAGAGCACGCAGCCACAGGGTGAGGACTGGCGTCCCCGGCACCGAACCGGCGAGCCAGGGCACGGCCAGGACCTCGACGAACGTGTCGGACAGTTCGTTGCGCCAGACGAAGCCGCTCCACAACGGGTGCTCCCCCGTTCGGTGCCGGCCCACCAGCAGCCATTTCCCGGCCACGGAGACCACCCCGGCGGTCGCCCCGGCGGCGAGCAGGACCACTCCGGACAGCGCCGCGGCCCCCACCGCCCCGACGCCACTCGTCGCGATCAGGGCGCACAACGCGGCCGCGGTCAGGACGGAGAGCGCGGCCGAGCAGAACACCGGGACGAGCCGGCACAGCTCCACCAGGCCCCGGGCCCACAGCAGATGGGCGGGCGGGTCGTAGGTACGGCTCCGATCCGCGCCGGCCGCGGATCGCGGCAGCTTGACCGGCGGCAGGCCCAGGTAGGAACTGCCCTTCTTGGCCTTCTTCGGAGTGGCTGACAGGACGCCGACCAGCCCCTCGTCGGGCACGCTACGGCCCGGCGCGGTCATTCCGGAGTTGCCGAGAAACGCCCGGCGGCCGATCTCGGAATGTCCGATGCGGACCCAGCCTCCGCCCAGTTCGTAAGGAGCGGTCAGGGTGTCGTCGGCGAGGAACGCGCCGTCACCCACGGTCGTCAGGCTCGGGAGCGCGAGCACTGTGGACACCTCGGCGCCCCGGCCGATCTTCATGCCGAGCAGCCGTAGCCACACGGGAGTGATCAGCCCCGCGTACAACGGGAACAGGGTCTCCCGGGAGAGGTCCATCAACTGCGTGACGGTCCAGGCCTGCCAGCCGACCCGGCTGTGCGTCGGATGGGTCCCGGTCCGCAGCCCGAGGCTGAGCAGACGCACCGAGACGAGCAGGAGCAGCGCGTACACGAACCCGAAGGCGAGCGCTCCTGGCACCACGGCCGTCAGCGCGCTGCGCAGGGCCTCGGCGAGCCGGGCGTCCGCGGGTACGAACAGGCTGACGACGAGCAGCGCCGGCAGGGCGGCGAGCACGGTCAGGAGTGGGAGACAGAAGCCGGTCGCTCCGTACACGGCGCGCCAGCGGAAGGCACGCGGCGGGCGCTCCTTGGGCCAGTTCCGCTTGGACTTGCCGAGCTTTACGGCCGGTACTCCGGCCCAGCGCTGACCGGTCGGGATCTGCCCGGTCACGGCGGAACCCGGGGCCACCTCGGCCCGCTTGCCGACCCGCGCGCCCGGGAAGAGCACGCTGCGGGTGCCGACGACCGCGCCCGCGCCGACCTTGACCGGGCCGATCTCCAGCCGGTCCCCGTCCAGCCAGTGCCCGTTGAGATCCACCTCGGACTCCACGGCGCAGCCGCGTCCGAGCTTGAGCATGCCGGTCACCGGAGGCAGGGAGTGCAGGTCGACTTCCGGGCCGATCTTGGCACCGAGGGCCCGTGCGTAGCGTTCCAGCCAGGCCCCGGTGAGGGAGGTCGCGCCGACATGATCGGCCAGTCGTTCGGCCGTCCACAGCCGCAGGTGCACACTTCCGCCGCGCGGGTAGCGTCCCGGCTCGACCCCGCGCAGCAGGATGCGTGCGCCGCCGGCCGCGAGGGCCAGCCGGCCGGGCGGGCTGTAGAGCAGGGTGGCGCCGGCGGCGACGAGCCACCAGGAGGCGGTGGGCGCCCAGGGGTAGGACCCGAACCGGTGCAGGACGTTGCCCAGGGCGAGGAGCGCCACCGTCCAGCGCAGTCCGACCAGAGTGAACAGCGGGAGCAGGAGCAGCGACTGTGTCACCTGGAACCGGAGCGGGACGGGAGCGACGGTCCGGGCCGTGCCGCCGACCTGTACGGACTGCTCGAGGTGGCGGGCGAGCTTGCGCAGGGTGGGTTGCTGGTAGATGTCGACCACGGCTGCGCTCGGGTAGCGGGCGCGCAGCCGGGTGGTGAGCTGGGCGGCGGCAAGGCTGCCACCGCCGATCGCGAAGAAGTCGTCGTCGGCACGGGTGACCGTCACGCCCAGGGTCTCGCTCCACCGCTCGGCGAGCCAGGCCTCGGTGCCGTAGAGCTGCTCGGCGGAGCCGGTGGACTCCAGGTCGGGCACCGGCCAGGGCAGCGCGTTCCGGTCCACCTTCCCGGAGGTACGGGTCGGCAGGTCGTCGACCGGCGCGAGGAGCGGCACGAGGGCCGCCGGCAGTTCGGCGCGCAGCCGCTCGACCGCCGCGGCATGGTCCCATCCCTCCTTTGTGACGAGGTAGCCGACAAGGAGCTGGTTGCCGCTGCGCGCGGTGCGGACGGCGGCGGCCGCTCCGGCGACGCCTGGCAGAGCCTGGAGTGCCGCGTCCACCTCGCCCAGTTCGATGCGGCGTCCACCGAGTTTGATCTGCTCGTCGCCCCGGCCGAGGAAGACGAGCCCCTCCGGCTCCGCGCGGACGAGGTCACCGCTGCGGTAGGCGCGGTGCCAGCCGAGGGAGGCGAGCGGGGCGTACTTCTCGGCGTCTTTCGCGGGGTCGAGGTAGCGGGCCAGGCCGACGCCGCCGATCACGAGCTGGCCGCTGCCGCCCATGGGCACCGGCTCGCCGGACTCGTCGACGACTGCCATTTCCCATCCGTTCAGCGGAAGACCGATGCGGATCGGTTCCCCACCGGTCAGGAGCGAAGCGCAGGCGACGACGGTGGCCTCGGTGGGACCGTACGTGTTCCAGACCTCGCGCCCCTCGGTCACCAGGCGCTGGGTCAGTTCGGGCGGGCAGGCCTCCCCACCGAAGATCAGCAACCGGACCTCGCCCAGGTCCTCCGGCTCCCAGAGCGCGGCCAGGGTCGGCACGGTGGAGACCACCGTGATCTCCTGCTCCACCAGCCAGGGACCGAGGTCGGCGCCGCTGCGTACCTGGGAGCGCGGGACGGGCACGAGGCAGGCCCCGTGGCGCCAGGCCAGCCACATCTCCTCGCAGGAGGCGTCGAACGCGACCGACAGTCCGGCCATGACCCGGTCGCCGGGTCCGATCGGTTCCTCGGTGAGGAAGAGCGCGGCCTCGGCGTCCACGAAGGCGGCGGCGCTGCGGTGGCCGACGGCGACGCCCTTGGGCATGCCGGTGGAGCCTGAGGTGAAGATGATCCACGCATCGTGCTCAGGCCCGGGGCGGGCAGCGGGGGCGTGGCCGGGCTCGGGGTCCCCGGTGACCTCGACGGACTGTCCGGCGCCGAGCACCGCGCGCACCCCGGCCTCGCCGAAGACCAGGTCGGCCCGCTCGTCCGGGTCCTCGGCGTCGACCGGCACGTAGGCGGCCCCCGCGGCGAGCACGGCGAGGATGGCCACGTACAGCTCGTTGGTCCCGGAGGGCACGCGTACGCCGACCCGGTCGCCGAGCCCGACCCCGGCTGCGGCGAGGGCGCGGCGCCGCCGCTCGACCTCGGCTGCCAGCGCGTGATAGGTCAGCTGGGCGGAGCCGTCGTCTAGGGCGAGTTCGTCGGGGTACGCCAGGACGGTCGCGTCGAGGATGTCGACGAGCGTACGGGGCGGGGCGGCGGGCCCGGCGGAGAACCGGGCCGCTTTGCCGGACTCTTCGTGCGTCTCCCCGTTGTCGAGCAGAGTGAGTTCACCGCGCTCAGGTGTGGCTGACATCGGCCCTCGCGTCTCGCTCCCGGAACGTCCGGGTCGCCGGTGGAGCCCGGGTCTGCCCGGGTTGTTCCGATCCGGCGCCAAACAGCCCGCCAGTCTAGTGCGCCGACGGGGAATTCCTTGTCGAATCCCTTGCGCGTTGCCGAGGAAATCCGGTAAAGCGACTGCTCTCCGTGGGGTTCCGGCCAAAGCATGGTGCGACGCGACTGGGCTTCGCCGTGCTGCTGAAGTTCTACACGCAGTACGGCAGGTTTCCCCGGAACCGGGCGGAGCTGCCTGGTGAGGCTGTGGAGTTCCCACGGCGACTGGTTCACGAACTGCTGCAGGACCTGCATGTTCCCATCCGGCAGCCGCTCGGCCCGGTCATGTAGGCGGCCAGAGCAACCGCCCCGCGGGACTGCTGTGGTTTCAGAACGGGTTGTGGGCTGCTTGGAGGGCGGGAACGGTCACGGCCTGGGTGAGGGCGAATCGGTCCTGGACCGATTCGCCGTACCCGATCGACTTCCCGCCAGGTACTCGACTGCTTCGCGGCGACCGGCCACCTGTACCACCCGCTCGGCCGCACCCCGCAGTCGTCGGTGACCCCGCTGTTCGTAGGCGAGGGGAAGGTCAGATCGTGTTCTGTACAGGCGTGGTGCCCGTTCCGTTGTCCGTGATCGCGGGGGTGCCAATGCCGCGGGCGGTGAGGTCGTTGCCGACCAGCCAGGTACCGCTGGAGCCCGCCATCACGCCGATCGCGGCCCCTGAGGCGCCGCCGGTGACCGCACCTACGGTGGTGGCCTGGACGAAGGTGCCCACCGCGTTGCCGCCGACCCGGACGGCGTAGCCGGTGGCTCCTGTGATCCGGTTGCCTCGCAGGGTGGCGCCGTTCACGCCCGTGTTGATGCCGGGGCCGGTCGTGGTCAGGACCGTGTTGTCGGCCACGAGGGTGCCGGTGGAGCCGCTGTCGACGCCGATGCCGTCGCCCTGGATGTCCGTGAGGCTGTTCTGGGCGACGACGGCATGAGGGGAGCTCTGGACGTGGATGCCCTGGCAGTTGCCGGTGGGGGTGAGGCGCTGGGTGGCGGTGACGGTGTTGCGGGTGACGGTGAGGCCGTCGGTCTGCGCGACGTAGATGCCGGCCTCGCCCTTCACCGACTCGACGGTGTTACCGGAGACGGTGATGTCACGGTGGCGGGCGCCGCCTGCGGCGACGGTGGCGGAGATGCCGCCGCTGCCGTCGACTCCGCGGACCGTGTTGCCGCTGATGGTGATGCCGCTGGTGCCATTGCCCTGGGGCGAGTTGAGGTAGATACCGTGGAGCGCGACGTCGGTGACCGTGTTGTCGGCGATGACGGAGTCCTGCCAGTCGGCGGCACGGATGCCGAACGCGCCGCTCTTCTGGACCGTGTTGCCGATGACCCTGATTCGCCGGTGGAACACGCCCTTGGCGCCCCAGTGGTCCCCGCACAGGGCGCCGAAGGGCCCGGTTGTGGTGCCGGCGCGCAGGGTGCAGCCGGTGATGAGGATGTCCTCGCAGCCAGTGGCGTCGTAGGCGGGGGCGGGCAGATTCCCCTCGGTGGCGCAGGTGATCTGGACGGCTTCCTTGGTGGTGAGGCTCGCGCCGTCCCCGGGATGGTGGCCGTCGAAGACGCAGTTCACGACAGCCGCGTTCCGGACCGCGTTCAGCTCGAGGGCGTGCGCTGAGGGGGTGTCGACGAAGGTGCAGTCCTTGACCAGGACGCCTTCGCAGTGGGCGAAGCCGACGGCGTCGCTCTGCTTGCTGAACTGGGCGCCTCGCATGTCCCAGGTGCCGCCGAGGACGGCGATGTTCCCCGCGCCCTCGTAGCCGTACACGGGGGTGACCGAGTCGAAGTTCTTGAGCAACGCGCCGCTGTCCTTGGTACGAACGATGTGGGCTCCGTACGCGGACACGGTGGTGTCGGCGGCGAGGACGAGGCTCACGCCGACGGGGTAGGTGCCGGGCGGCACCAGCAGGGTGGCCGCGCCCGGTACGGCCTTCACCGCGGCGAGGGCGCTCTGGAAGGCGGCGGTGTCGTCGGTGATGCCGTCGCCCTTCGCGCCGTGGGCGGTGGCGTCCACGACGACCCCGCCGGCGGCCGCGGCGGCCGCGGCGGCCGGCGCGCCCAGCACGGACGCGCCGCCCCAGGCCCCTACGAATCCACCCATGGCCAGCATCAACGCGCGACGTTCCATGCGTCCCTCCCCGTTCTCTTGACGCTTGGCAGGAGCGTACGTCAGAGGCGTCAGGGGCCTGTCACGGGAGGGGCGGGCGAAGGCAGGCGGACCCGGCGCCCTCGCGCCCAGGAGTTCCGCAGCGAACTCTGGTCTTCGGCCGGCGGGCGCCGGGGGCACGCTGGAAGATCACCGAACACAAGCGGAGCATCGTCACCGACACCCTCGGCCTCCTGCCGGCCATGCTGGTCACGGCCGCGGGCTCCGGGCTGGCACTGATGGCCGCCACCTGCTGTCCCGGATCGCGAGCGATCATCCCACCATCACCAAGGCATGGGCCGACACGGGCCACGAGAACGCCGCCTGGAACACGGCCGTGGTGTCGCGCGGCGGTCAGGTCGTGGGTCGAGCCGGGCAGAGCCGGCGAGACCCAGAGCAGCCGTCCGAACGGATCGGTGAGGACCTGCACGTTCGTGCCGTGGCGCTTGTGCTTCCCGGAGCAATAGGGGGTGTCGGCGGCGATGCGGTCGATCGGCAGCAGGGTGCCGTCGAGGATGGCGAACGCCTTCTCCCGGATCGTTCGCATCGCCTCGGCCGGGGACGGGGCGAGGGCGGCCAGGGCCTCGACGGCTTCGCGTATGCAGCGGTGGACGGTCGCGATCCCGATGCCGAACCCGGCGGCCGGCCGGGCATAGGTGTCACCGCACCGCAGGTGGGCCAGGGCGAGCAGGGCCTGTCGTGAGGCGGGAAGGCGCCGCCGGCGCGTCCGGATCTCCCGCCGCCTGGCTGTCAGCCGTCCGGCCGGGAACCGCAGAGTACGGCTGGACAGATCAATCGCCCACGGGCAGGCAAGCACGCGAAGCTCCTGGCGGACACGGGTGATCTTGGTCGAGAACCCGTCTACTAGGAGCTTCGTCGTTGTGCAGACATGTCCGGCTCGCGGTCAGCACCGCCGGCTCGGAAAGAGCTCACTGATCTCACCCATCGCAACAGCCGACTTGCGTCGGAACTCCCGGTTCACCCCACCCGGATCCCGCTCCCGGCCAGCCGTTCCGGTCTCATTCCGGTCCAAGCTCGGCCCGCCAGCGGGTGTCGACCGGCCCGAACCGGATCCCACCCTGGTCGGCACCCGTGCGGTGGCTCATGGCACAGCGCCTCGAGCCGGCCGAGCAACCGCTGGAGACGACCGTGCTTCCGATCGCCCTCGTCGCCCGCCGCGCCGGCCTCGGCTCCGGGAACTCCCTGCGCGCGCACATGTGTACGGCCTTCGGTATCTCGCCCGCCGCCTGACCTCCTCGCTCCCGGGCATGGTGACGGAGACCGCTGGTGTCCTCGCGGGGCCGAAGTCCCGCGAGGGAACGCGCACCCCTCGTGCGGGGCCCTTGTCGGCGTGCTCGCACGAGTCGGCGCGGCATTCGCCTTACGCTGCGTCTCCCCGAGACCCCTTCCGAAAGCGCGGATGTGTTGCTTGCCGTAACCGTCATCGCGGGCATTCTTTTCACCTGGTGCGTCCTGTCGCGCCGGCTCGCGCTGTGGAGCATCACCGCACCGATCGCCATGATGGTGGCGGGCATCGCCCTCACCAGTGGCTCGGACCCGCCGCTCGTCTTCGACCTCGGGGACATGGCCGGCTTCGAGCACGCGGTGGAGGTCGTCCTCGCCCTGCTGCTCTTCGTCGACGCGACCGAGGTTCCGGCGGGAGTCATCCGACGGGAGAGGAGAATCGTCGCCCGTCTCCTGGGCGCCGCTCTGCCGCTGACCCTGGTCGCCGCCTTTCTGACCGCGCTCGCCTTCTTCCCCGACGAGCCCGGATGGGTGCTGGCGACACTGGCGACCGTCGTCGTCCCCCTCGATCTGGCGCCCGCCTCGGCCGTCGTGCGGGACAAGCGCATCCCGGCGCGCCTCCGGGAGGTACTCAACGTCGAGGGCGGCCTGAGCGACGGAATCGTCTCACCGGTGTTCCTGCTCTGTGTCGCCGCCGCCGCCGAGTACCACACGGTCGGCGACGACTACACCGAGGCGCTCCTCGACGCCGTCGGAGCGGCGGGCTGGGCCGTCGGGGCCGGATCGCTCGTCGGCTACGTGACCGGATGGCTGTTGCGGCGCTCCTGGGCGAGGGACTGGACGCTGTCTGGCGCCGCGCGCCTCGCGGTGCTGAGCGTGCCGATCGCCGCTTACAGCCTGTCCGCGGCGCTGGGCGGCAACGGGTTCGTCGCCTCGTTCGTCGCCGGCGTCTGCATCGCGCCGGCGATGCGGCATCTCCCCGGGGACACCGTGAAGATGACCGACGACCTGGTCACCTTGCTGACACTCGCCCTGTGGTTTCTCTTCGGCCAGTTGGTCAGTGACGAATTCTGGGACGGCTTCCACCTCTCCGTCGTCCTCTACGCCCTCCTCGCCGTCACCCTGGTGCGCCTGGTGCCCGTGATGCTCGCGCTGATCGGTACGGATCTGTCGCTGTCCGACAGGCTGTTCCTGGGGTGGATGGGGCCCAGAGGAGTGACCTCGGTGGTCTTCGGCCTCCTCGCCGCGATCGAACTGCCTGCGGCCGGTGGCGGCGACTTCATCAGCCGGGTGATGGTGATCACCGTCATGGTCAGCATCGTGTTGCACGGTCTGAGCGCCGAGCCCATCGGCCGCCGCTACGCCCGCGGTCGGCCCGCCTCGCCGGAGCCTCGGGGCGTGGGATGAGGGCGGAGCGGGCGCGACGGACGACCAGCGGCGGCGACGCGGGCGGGGGGCTCGTGCCGTGGGGAAGTGCGGCGGACCCGGCCGGCTGCCGGGTCCGCCGCGGGCGCGTCAGGAAGGGAGCCAAGCCCGCCAGGTGGCTTCGTTCCCCTTCACCCAGCGGCCCGCCGCCTCCTCCGGCGACAACTTCTCCTCCGCGATCATGAGGGCGACGTCGTTCTGCATGTCGGTCGTCCACCGGAACTTCTTCAGGAAGGCGGCGGCGTCGCCTCCGCCGTCCGCGAAGCGGGCGTTGAGGAACTTCTGCAGCGGGGTGTGCGGGTACGCGCAGGCCACCTTCTCCGGTTCGGCGTCGCAGCCCTCCTCGTACGCGGGCAGCCTCACCTCCGTCATCGGGACCTTCTCGAACAGCCACTGGGGCTTGTACCAGTAGCTGAGGAACGGCTTCTCCTCCTTGGCGAACTGCTCGATCTGCGTGATCTGCGCCGCCTCCGAACCCGCGAACACGACCTGGTAGTCGAGGTCCAGGTTGTCCACGAGCGCCTTGTCGTTCGTGACGTAGGACGGGGAGCCGTCGAGGAGCTGGCCCTTGCCGCCGCTCTCCGCGGTACGGAACTCGTCGGCGTACTTGTTCAGGTTCTTCCACTCGGTGACGTCCGGGTGCTTCTCGGCGAAGTACGTCGGCACGAACCAGCCGATGTGGCCGGTCACCCCGAGGTCCCCGCCCCGGGTGATCGTCCCCTTCTCGTCGATGTACCGCCTCTCCTGGTCCGGGTGGCCCCAGTCCTCCAGGATGGCGTCCACCCGGCCCTGGCTGAGGGCGTCCCAGGCGGGGACCTCGTCGATCTGGACGGTGTCCACCCGGTAGCCGAGCTCGTGCTCCAGCAGGTACCGCGCGACGGCGACGTTGGCCTGCGCGCCCACCCACGACTGCACGGACAGGGTCACCGTGCGGGAGTCCTTCGCGTCGGCGTACGGGGAGGACTGGCTGGTCATGTCGGCGGCGCCACATCCGGTGAGGGCCGTCAGGGCGACGGCGGCCGCGAGTGCGGCGAGGCGTGTGCGAGGCATCTCAGGCCCCCTTTCCGGCGAGGTCGCGGCGTTCCGTCGGCTGGGTGACTCGGTCGAGCGTCAGACCGAGGCAGACGATCGCCGCCCCGGCCACCAGACCGGTCGCCAGATCGCCCTGGGCGAGGCCGAGGACCGCGTCGTATCCGAGTGCGCCGCCGCCCACCAGGCCTCCGATGACGACGACGGCGAGGACCAGCACCACACCCTGGTTGACGGCGAGCAGCAGCGCGGGCCGGGCCAGCGGCAGCTGGACCTGGAACAGCTGCTGCCGACCGGTCGCGCCCAGCGAGCGCGAGGATTCGAGAGCGGCCGGGTCCACCGCGCGCACCCCCTGGGCCGTGATGCGTACGACCGCCGGTAGCGCGTAGACCACGGCGGCCGCGACCGCCGGGGCGCGACCCACACCGAACAGGGCGACGACGGGGATCAGATAGACGAACTGCGGCATCGTCTGGAAGACGTCGAGCACGGGGCGCAGTACGCGTCCGAGACGGGTGCTGCGGGCCGCGGCGACGCCGAGGGCGACGCCGAGCACCAGCGTCACGGCGACGGCGGCCATGACCTGGGACAGGGTGTCGAGCGCCGGGTCCCAGACACCGAGCACACCGATCGCGGCCATCGCGAGAACGGCGGTCGCGGCGGTACGCCAGCTGCCGATGAGCAGGGCGAGCGCGCCGACGGTGAGCAGGACCACCCACCACGGCAGCCACTGCAGGCCGCCGCGCAGGGGGTCGAGGACCCATGCGGTGAACCGCGCGGCCCAGTCGGCGGTGCCGCCGACGAGGGGCACGCCGGAGTAGAGGTGGGCGGTCATCCAGTCGACCGCTCCGTTGATGGGTGGGGCGATGTCCGCCGTCCACCCGTCGGGCCAGGAGAGCCGGCCGGACAGGCGACCCGCCACGGCGACGACGGCGGTCACCCCGAGGGCGACGGCCCAGCGGAGTCCTGCCCGGTGGGCCGGAGCCGCGCCGACGCGCTCCCCCGCCGCAGTGGTGACCCGGTCCAGAACGACGGCGAGCAGCACGATCGGCACGCCGGCGGCGAGCGCGGCACCGACGTCCACAGCGGCCAGCGCCTGGTAGACGCGGTCGCCGAGTCCGCCCGCGCCGATGACGGACGCGATCACGGCCATGCCGAGGGCCATCATGATCGATTGGTTGACGCCGAGCAGCAGCTCCTTGCGGGCCAGTGGCAGCCGGGCCGTCAGCAGCCGCTGCCCGCCGGTGGCGCCGAGGGAGGCGACGGCCTCCATGACACCGGCGTCCGCGCCGCGCAGCCCGAGCGCGGTGAGACGGGCCATGGGAGGGGCGGCGTAGACGACGGTGGCGAGGACGGCTGCGGGCACGCCGATGCCGAAGACCAGGACGACGGGCAGGAGGTAGGCGAAGGCCGGCAGCACCTGCATGGTGTCGAGGACCGGGCGCAGGATCCGGTTCATGCGGTCGGACAGGCCGGCGGCCAGCCCGAGGAGGCCTCCGAGCAGCACGGACGCGGCGACGGCGACGAGCATCAGGGCGAGCGTCTGCAGGGTGGGGACCCACATGCCGAGCAGTCCGCACGCGGCGAAGGCGGCGACGGAGGTCAGTGCGGGCCTGACGCCGGCGACGCGCCAGGCCACCAGACCCGCGGCGGCGGTGACACCGGCCCAGCCGAGGGCGAGCAGGACGAGGTAGACCGCGCGGACGGAGATGACCACGGCGTTGCTGACGTGGCCGAGGAAGTGGAGGAACAGCGGGTGGCCGTCGCGGTTGTCGATGATCCAGTCGCTTGTGCGGTCGAGCGGGCCGGACAGGTCGACGGCGAGCGACGCCGGCCAGCTGCCGCCGCCGAGCAGCAGGGAACCGAGGACGAGCGCGGCTACGGTACCGGCGCCGATCAGCCGGCCGCGGTGACACACGAACGCGCGCAGGGCACCGGGCGCCGTGTCGGGGGCGGAGGCACGGCGGGGAGGGGCAGGGGTGACCGTGGCGGTCATCGGCCCCACCTGCCCGCGTCGCGCGTCGGCTCCACGGGGCGGGCGAAGACGTCCGTCCCGCCGTGGACCGGGCCGGTGGTGGTGCGGTGGGCGTCATGGACCGGCCGCGGGCCGGCGAGGGGCGCCCGGACGTGTCCGGTGCGGCATGCTCCCGCAGCGGCGCGGGGCGTGCCGCCCGGCGGCGGCCAGGTCGTATGGGCGTACATCAGGCCACCGCCTTCCCCGTCGTGGCCGGGATCCCGGCCACGACACCGAGGAGTCCCACGTGGTCGACCACCCCGAGGCACCGGCCGTCCTCGACGATCCGCGCGTTCGCCCCCGTGCGGGCGACGGCCTCGATGGCCTCGTGGACGGTGGCGCTCGGGTCGAGCGCGGGCCCGGCCTCGTACTCGTCGGCGAGCGCGGGCCGCATCACCGAGCGGACGGTCAGCACCTGTTCGCGCGGCACGTCCCGGACGAAGTCCCTGACGTAGTCGTCGGCGGGCGCGCCCACGATCTCCTCGGGCGTCCCGAGCTGCACGATGCGGCCGTCACACATCAGCGCGATGCGGTCGCCGAGCTTCAGCGCCTCGCTCAGATCGTGCGTGATGAAGACCATCGTGCGTCCCTCCTCCCGGTGCAGGCGTACGACCTCCTCCTGCATGTCCCGGCGGATGAGCGGGTCCAGGGCGCTGAACGGCTCGTCGAACAGCAGGACTTCGGGGTCGACGGCGAGCGCGCGGGCCAGTCCGACCCGCTGCTGCTGGCCGCCGGAGAGCTGGCTCGGCCTGCGGTGCTCCATGCCGTCCAGGCCGACCTTGGTGACGAATTCCGCCGCCCGCTCGCGCCGTTCACCGCGCCCGACGCCCTGGATCTCAAGACCGTAGGCAACGTTGTCGAGCACCGTCCGGTGCGGCAGCAGCCCGAAGTGCTGGAAGACCATCGCCGCCCGGTGTCGGCGCAGCTCGCGGAGCCGGCCGGTGTCCATGGACAGCACGTCCTCGCCGTCGATGGTGATCGTGCCCGAGGTCGGCTCGATGAGGCGGGTCAGACAACGTACGAGCGTCGACTTGCCCGAGCCGGAAAGGCCCATGACGACGAAGACCTCGCCCTTGCGGACGTCGAAGGAGACGTCGCGAACGGCGGCGGTGCAGCCGGTGCGCTCGCGCAGTTCGGTGGCACCGAGGGCTCCGAGCTGCTTGTCGGCGGGCACGCGGTCGGCCTGCGGACCGAAGACCTTCCACAGATCGCGTACGGAGAAGACGGACGCCGAATTCCGCGGAGGTGCGGTGGCGTGCGGCGGAGTGTGCGGCGTCCTCATCGGGTCGTGCCTCCCAGCAGGTCGGCGCATTTCTCGCCGATCATGAGTACGCCGATCATCGGGTTGACGGCGGTCATGGTCGGGAAGACGGACGCGTCGGCGATCCGGATGCCGTCGAGGCCCCGGATCCTCAGATCGGGTGCGACGACGGCGAGTTCGTCGTCGACGGCCCCCATCCGGCAGGTTCCGGCCGGGTGGTAGACGGTGTGCGCGACATGGCGGGCGTACGCACTGAGTTCCTCGTCGGAGGTGACCTCCGGGCCCGGGCACACCTCGCGCTTCAGCCAGCCGGCCAGCGGTTCGCTCGCCGCGATCCGCCGGGCGATCCGGATCCCGTCCACAAGGGTCCGGCCGTCGTAGTCGTCCTCGTCGGTGAAGTACCGGAAGTCGAGCGCAGGTTTGTCCTCGGGGTCGGCGCTCGTCAGGTAGAGCCGGCCTCGGCTGCGCGGCTTGGGGATGTTGGGGGTCATCGACACGCCGTGCGCGGGCCGTTGGTAGCCCAGACGCTCGGGGTTGTCGGTGAAGGGGATCTGGTAGAAGTGGAACATCAGGTCCGGCCCCTCCGCCTCCGGGTCCCGGCGGACGAACAGCCCGGCGTCGGAGTCCATGGCGGAGTTCTCCGGGATCGGCCCGTGCGTCTCCCACACGATGACCGACTCGGGGTGGTCGAGCAGGTTCTCCCCGACGCCCGGCAGGTCGTGCACGACGGGTATGCCGAGCTTCTCCAGGTCGGCACGCGGCCCGATGCCGGAGTGCAGCAGCAGGCGGGGGGTGTCCACGGCGCCCGCGCACACCAGGATCTCGCGCCGGGCGCGTACGACGTGCTCCGTGCCTTCCTTGGTGCGGAGGTGCACACCGGTGGCGCGCGTCCCGTCGATCTCCAGTCGGAACGCCCAGGTCTCCAGGGCGATATGCAGGTTCGGCCGGTCCAGGAACGGGTGGAGATAGGCGACGGAGGCGGACGACCGCTTGTTGTTCTCCGGGTGGTAGGCGAGGTCGAAGAAGCCGGCGCCTTCGTGGAAGGGCTGCTTGTTGAAGCCCTCGACGCGCGGAACGCCGAGCGCGGTCTGCGCCGCGTCGACGAAGTCCCGGGCGATCGCGTTCCGGTCGGCCTCGTCGACGGGGACGATGTTGTTGCGCAGCCGGGCGAAGTAGGGAGCCATGGCTGCCGCGTCCCAGCCTTCGGCACCCGCTTCGGCCCACTCGTCCCAGTCGGAGGGAAGGGGCTTGAAGGCGATGAGGGTGTTGTGCGAGGAGCACCCGCCCAGCACCCGCGCGCGGCTGTGCCGGATGTTCGAGTTGCCCCGGGGCTGCTCGGTGGTGGGATAGTCGTAGTCCAGCTCGCCGCCGAGCAGGCCCATCCAGCGGCGCAGGGTGAGGACGTCGTCGCGGCCGACGTCGCTGGGGCCGCCCTCGATGACGGCGACGCTGACGTCCGGATCCTCGGTCAGCCGGGAGGCGATCACCGAGCCCGCTGTGCCGCCGCCGACGACGACGTAGTCGTACACGTGCTGATCGTTCACGCCTGCTCCTTCTGCGTCGCGCCCGCGAACCAGCGCACGGGGCGCGGAGCGAGGTTCTGGTAGATGTGCTTGGCTTCGCGGTACTCGGCGAGGCCGCTGGGGCCCAGTTCCCGGCCGATGCCCGACTTGCCGAAGCCACCCCATTCCGCCTGCGGCAGGTAGGGGTGGAAGTCGTTGATCCAGACGGTGCCGTGGCGCAGCCGGGCCGCGACCCGTCGGGCACGGTCCTCGTCGGAGCTCCACACCGCTCCGGCGAGGCCGTACTCGGTGTCGTTGGCGAGGGTGACGGCCTCCTGCTCGGTGCGGAAGGTCTCCACGGTGAGGACGGGGCCGAAGATCTCCTCGCGGACGACCCGCATGCGGCGGTGACACCGGTCGAGGACCGTGGGCCGGTAGAAGTAGCCGGGAGCCGCCGGCTTCTCGCCGCCCGCCCGCAGAACCGCGCCCTCGCCGAGGGCGGAGGCCACGTACTCCTCGGTCCGCGCCAGTTGGGCCGCGGAGACCAGGGGACCGCACTCGACGCCCTCGTCGGTACCGCGTCCCAGCCGGATCAGGGCGGCCCGCCGGGCGAGTTCGGCGACGAAACGCTCGCGCAGCGACTCCTCGACGATGAGGCGGGAGCCCGCGGAGCAGACCTGGCCGCTGTGGATGAAGGCGGCGTTCAGTGCCTGGTCGACGGCGGTGTCGAACCCCTCGGGCGTCGCACAGGCGTCGGCGAAGACGACGTTGGGGTTCTTGCCGCCCAGTTCCAGGGCGACCTTCTTCACGCTGTCGGCAGCCGCCCTGGCGACCTTCGTGCCGCTGGTGGTGCCGCCCGTGAACGAGACGAGGTCGACATCGGGGTGCTCGGCGAGCCTGGCGCCGACGGTGCCGCCGGGCCCGGTGACGATGTTGGCCGCGCCGAGCGGCAGCCCGGCCTCCAGGAGCAGTTCGATCAGCACGACGGTGGTCAGCGGGGTGATCTCACTGGGCTTGATCACGAACGTGTTGCCGGCGGCGAGGGCGGGCGCGATCTTCCAACTTGCCTGGAGCAGCGGGTAGTTCCACGGCGTGATCAGGGCGCAGACCCCGACCGGCTCGTGCACGACGACACTGCGGACCTCGTCGGAACCGGCGTCCACGACACGTCCGCCGTTCTCGTTCGCCACGAGGTCGGCGAAGTACAGGAAGGCATCGCGGACACAGTCGACGTCGACGCGGCCCTCCTCCATTGTCTTGCCGGCGTCCTGGCTCTCCAGAGCAGCGATCCGCTCGCGATCGCGTTCGAGGAGGGCGGAGACCCGACGCAGCAGGGCGGCCCGTTGGGCTACCGGCGTACGCGGCCAGGCGCCGTCGTCGAACGCGGCTCGTGCCGCGGCCACGGCGTCGTCGGTGTCCTGGACACCGCCCTCCGCCACCACCGCGAAGGCGGTCGCGTCGGCGGGATCGATGATCTCGCGGGTGGCGCCGGAGAGGGCTGCGCGCCACTCTCCGCCGACATGGATGGTCTGTTGTACTGCGATCACGTCGTGCACGGCCCTTCGTTCCTGTGAGTCCCCCTGCCGGCAGCACCGGCGATTCGGCCGCCTGCCCTGGGTCTCGAGGACCATGCGCAATGCCTTACGGAAAGTGACCTGTCTCACGCTCGCAAGAGAGGCGAACCGCGCGTGCAGGACACTTCCCCGCTGCTCCACTCCAGCCGGAGCACACCCACCAGCCGGCCTCGGCACTGGCCGCGGCCCAGGTACCTCCTGACCGGATCCCCCTGCGCACGCCGACCCCCGAGACCACGTGCCGTGAGGGTCGACCAAACGACCACGAGGTCGAACAGGTGACGATCGTGCCGATCGACTCCCACAACCGGACCGCGATCCGGACCGTTTCCGGACCAGCCCCCTCCAACGAGCGCCACAAGCGGCTGTTTACGCTGGTGAGCGTGGGTGCGACTGCTGTACCGCCGGCAGACGAAGAACCTGCCGGTCTCGTACTCGCCGAAGAAGGCCCCAGGCGGCACGCCGTCCGGTGATGGGCACTCGGGTCTCCTCCACCCTGCGCCGCCGTCCGACGTCCGGGCTGCAGAACGGCACTGGACAGGGCCGTGGCGCTGCCGCACGAGGCCGACCAGAAGTTCTCCCGTTCCTTCCGGACAGCGCCGTCAGTCGACTGTGGCGCGGGGAGCCAAGCCAGACAAGCACCACTCCCGCCGTACGCCGCGTGCCGGAACCGTGCGACCTCGCGCACGGCAGTACCCGGGCGCCTTCGACCTCCGCACCGACGGCCGGCCCGATCCGCGCGGCCTGGTGGAGGGCCGGCCGCCGAGCGGGCCTGGCGGACGCATCGGGAGGCCGGCGCCACCGACGCGTGGTGAACACGGGCGGCGACGTACCAGCAGACGCAGGATCAGAATGCCGGTGTCCACGGGGGTCAGCCCGCCGCGCGCGCCGATGACGCTCTGCGCGTACACGACGCCCAGGCCGTACGCGCCCGCGTGGGCCTTGACGATCTCCATGACCGCGCCGTCCGTCTCCTGGCGAGCCCAGTCGCGCTGCAGTTGCAGGAGCACCCGCACCTGGCGTTCATCGTCGTACGGTCGATGACCTCGTGCTTGGGGAACACCTCGGCGAGCTGAGGCAGCAGGGGTCCGGAGAACGACTCGGCGGCCACCGTGGTCAGGACGGCCGGCACGTCGAAGGCCAGAGCGGCCTTGGCGAGACCCACGGTACTGTTGATGATCGCGGCGCGGTCGCCGCTGCCGCTGCCGCTGCCGCTGCCGCTGCCGCTGCCGCTGCCATTGTCGAAGAACATCTGCGGCTGGTGGTCCACGAAGAGCATGACCGCGTTGTCAGGGGTGAGGAGGTCCGCACTCTGGGCGGCCTGCACCTTGTTGATGTCGAACATGAGGGGTCCTCTCGAAGCGGTCGGTAACGTGCCCGCCACCTCCGCGGCTCGGCACTTCTTCACGCTACGAGCGACCCGACCGACCGCGTTGGCCTCCTGCGCCCAGGGGTTGGCACGACAGCGCACAACCGGTCGAGGACGAGATCCGCGAGGTGTCACGGGCGCGAACGCGCAAGGCCGCGACGTAGGCACACTCGCCCAGAGACCCCTCCGAAACGGCGCGTAGCCACACACCCCGACCCCACGAAGGGCCGGCTCACCAGCGGAAACGCTGCCAGCAAGCACGCCTCCTCCCGTAAATGACGCGGAGGCATCACCCTGGATCACAGGTGACCGGTCCGAGCCGCCGGGACTGATTGTCGGTGAACTCACTCCTTCCGGTAACGGCGACCGCCTCACCGTCACGGCACTCCCCCCAGCACGGTTACGTAGAAGCACTCATCAAGCCAGGCCCGGGACCGACGGGCCGCACGAGACAGGTGACGAACATGCGTACTGAGGCCGCCAAGCGGGTCGAGCTGGTCTTCTCCCTCTTCGACGCCAACGGCAACGGAGTCATCGACTCCGGCGACTTCGACCTCATGACGGGACGCGTTCTGGAGGCGGCGGTCGCATCGGACGCCGGCGCCAAGGAGGCCATCCGGACCGCGTTCCGCCGCTGGTGGACGACGCTGGCCGTCGAGCTGGACGCCAACGGTGACGGCGTGATCACCGTCGACGAGTTCCGCCCCTTCGTACTCGACCCCAAGCGCTTCGGCCCCACGGTCACCGAGTTCGCCGAGGCTCTCTCCGCACTCGGCGACCCGGACGGGGACGGCCTGATCGAGCGTCCGCTCTTCGTGTCGCTGATGACGGCGATCGGCTTCGAGGAGGCGAACATCCACGCGCTCTTCGACGCCTTCGCCCCGGACGCCGAGGACCGCATCACCGTGGCAACGTGGGCCGCCGGCATCGAGGACTACTACGCACCGGACCTGGCCGGGATTCCCGGCGACCGGCTGGTGGGCGCCCCGGCCGTGTGACACGGCCGCGTCGCGAGTGCCCCGGGGCGGAGTCGGCCGCCCCGGGCACCGTCGGCCCGAAGGGCGTCACGGCCCGGGCTTTCGGGCGAAGACCCACCGGTTCCCCTCCAAGGCGTCGTTCGGCTCGGGGAGGGGGCCGCGTCCGTGCCGGCGGGTGTAGTCGAAGGGCGTGCGCATCGACGTGGTCCAGCCCTTGGCCGTCAGGTGGCCCGCCGAGTCGGGGCGCGGTCCCAGGTCGAAGAGGTCGAGCAGGTCGATGCCGATCTGTTCCCGCGTGGCCGTGTAGATCGCGCTGTCGCGGTACGCCAGCAGGTCCTTCTCCAGCTTGGCCTCGAAGGCCAGGGCGCTGCCCCCGGTGGTCAGCCGGTCCACCGTGTCGATGAGGTACGTCTCGGCGGCGCTCGGCAGGTAGAACAGCAGCCCCTCGGCCAGCCAGACGCTCGGTGCGGCCGGGTCGAAGCCGGTGGAGATCAGCGCGTTGGCCCAGTCCGCGCGCAGATCGACCGGTACGGGGACGCGCTTCACCCTCGGGGCGGCCGACAGGTCCGTGAGCACCTGGTGCTTGAAGGCCAGCACACCCGCCCTGTCGATCTCGAAGACCACGCAGTCGGACGGAAGGTCCAGCCGGAAGGCCCGCGTGTCCAGCCCCGCGCCCAGCAGGACCACTTGACGGGCACCGTCGAGGACCGACCCGAGGACGAAGTCGTCGAGGACCCGGGTCCGCAGCCCGAAGTAGCGGGCGAACCTGCCCCACAGCGGGTTGTCGTCCCCTTCCGGGACCTGCCCGATGCGTACCGGCCATTCCGCACACGCCGGGGCCGCCCGTACGAAGTGTTCGGCGTAGACGTCCTGGGCCAGGCTGTCGTGGCGGTGGGTCTCGATCGCCCGGGCCGCGGCGACCAGGAGGGCGGTCAGCCCCACACCTCCGTCCACGCCTTCCGCGTCGGCCTGCCGGGTCGACGCGGCGGCCGTGTCTCCTCCGGTGGTGGAACGGGAGGACTCCCTGGTGGGGAAGGTTTCGCTCATCGGTCTCTTCTTTCCGGCAGCAGGACGGGTTTGACCACGCGGCCGGCGTCGCAGTCGCGTTCGGCCTCGTTGATGTCGGCCAACGGGTAGGTGCGGACCAGCTGGTCGAAGGGGAAGCGGCCGGCCTGCCACAGGCCGGTCAGCCGGGGTATCAGCAGTCCGGGTACCGCGTCGCCCTCGCAGATGTGGCGGATGCACCGGCCTCGGTCGAGCGTGCCGGGTTCGAGCGGTAGCGGGGTGTGGAGGCGTGCCACGAGGCCGAGGGTGCCGGTGGGGCGCAGCGCGCGGAGCGCGTCGTTGATGAGCGGGGCCGAGGCCGTGGTGTCCAGGGCGTACTGGGCTCCGCCGTCGGTCAGTCGGCGGATCCGCTCGGGCAGTCCGTGCGATCCGGCGGGCAGCGGGGTCGCGCCGAACCGTTCGGCCAGGTCCAGCCGCTCGGGATGCCGGTCGACGGCCACGGTCCGCACGCCGGCGGCAGTGGCCGCCATCACGGCGGCGAGGCCCACCGCTCCCGCGCCGAGGACCGCGAGGGTGTCGCCGGGTCCTGCGGCGAAGGTGTTCAGTACGGCGCCTGCACCGGTGAGGAAGCCGCAGCCGAGGGGCCCGAGCAGTTCGAGCGGCAGGGCGGGGTCGACCCGGACGGCGTTGCGGGCCGGGACGAGCGCGTACGCGGCGAAGGAGGACTGGCCGAACCAGCGGGGAGCCAACGCTTTTCCGGCCACGTCGGTGAGGCGCGGTGGTTCCTCCTCGCGCCCGCCGAAGAGGTTGAGGGAGGCGAAGGAGTCACAGTAGGCGGGGGCGGCGGCGCGGCAGTTCCGGCAGTGTCCGCAGGAGTCGAAGCTCAGCACGACGTGGTCGCCGACGCCGAGTGCGATGCCGGGGCCGCCGCCCGTCGCCACCACGACCCCGGATCCCTCGTGGCCGAGGACCGCGGGCAGCGGGCTGCGGCCGGCCGATCGCCGTACCGCGAGGTCGGTACGGCACATCCCGGCTCCCGCGATCTCGACCAGGATCTCGCTGGGGCCGGGCTCCGTACGAAGGGCCACTTCCTCTACCGTGAACGGGTCCTCGTACGAGCGCAGTACGGCCGCCTGGAACCTCCTCGTCACGTTTCCTCCTCCCGCAGGCGGTGCACCACGAACGGCCTGAGGTTGCCGTAGAGGCCCCACGGTCCGCCCGCGACACCGACGCCGCTGCTCTTGACGCCCGCGAAGGGCTGGGCGAGGGAGAGTTCGGCGTGGTGGTTGATCCAGGCCGTGCCGCATTCGAGCCGGTCGGCCACTGCCTCGGCCCGGTCGAGATCGGTGCCCCATACGGATCCACCCAGTCCGAAGCCGGTGCCGTTGGCCGCGTCGACAGCCTCGTGGAGGTCCCGGTACGGCAGGACCGGCAGAACCGGTCCGAACTGTTCCTCGGTCACCACCGGGCTGTCGGGTGGGACGTCGGTGAGGATCGTGGGAGCGAAGAAGTAGCCCGCTCCGTCGAGTCGGTGGCCGCCGGCCGCGGCCCGGGCGCCGGCTGCCAGGGCCTGTCGCGTGACCTGCTCGACCCTGGCCAGCTGTGGTGCGTTGTTGACCGGACCGATCCGGGTGTCCGGGTCGAGTCCGGATCCGACCGCGACGGCCTTCGCGCGCTGGGCGAGGGCTTCGACGACCTCGGTGTGGAGCCGGGCGGGGGCGTAGACGCGTTTGACCGCCATGCAGACCTGCCCGCAGTTGCGGAACGCGGCCCAGAACAGCCGGTCCGCGATCCGCTCCACGTCGACGTCGTCCAGGAGGACGGCGGCGTCGTTGCCGCCCAGTTCCAGGGTGACCCGGGCGAGCGAGGCCGACGCGGCCTCGGCGACGGACCGACCGGTGGGCACCGAGCCGGTGAAGGTGACGTGACGGATGCCGGGGTGGGCGGCGAGGCGGGCACCGAGGGGTTCGCGACCGGTGACGACGCTCAGGACGTCCTCGGGCAGGACGGAGGCGAGGACGGAGCAGAGCAGCCGGGTGGCGAGCGGGGTGTGCGGGGACGGTTTGAGGACCACGGTGTTGCCGGCCGCGAGCGCGGGCGCGAACTTCGCCGCCGCGAGCTGGAGCGGGAAGTTCCACGGCACGATCGCGGCGACGGGCCCGACGGGCCGCCAGCGGACCTCGCTGTGCACGGGTCGACCGTCGTCGATCCGGCGGGTCCTGGGGGCCAGGTCTGCGAAGTAGCGCAGCCGGGCCGCCGTACGGACGATTTCGGCGCACGACTCGGCCAGGGGCTTGCCCTGTTCCCGTGTGAGGAGTCGGGCGAGGTCGTCGCCGGCTGTTTCCACGGCGTCGGCAGCGGCGCGCAGGGCGGTAGTGCGGACTGCGGGGTCGGTGCGCCAGACGTGCCAGGCCCGCTGGGCCCGGGCGACCACGTCGTCCAGTTCGTCCGGCCGCTGGTCGGGGGCCTCGTCGAAGGCCTTCCCGGTGGCCGGGTCGAGGACGGCGAAGCGTGCGGCACGACGCCCAGGTACGCGGCCGGCTTCCGGTGTCGGCATCCCGGTGGTCAGTTCACGGCCGAGGTGCCGACAGCGTGTTCCCGGGCCTGCCGGTCCATCTCCGCCCGGAAGGCGGCGACCAGGTGCGGCTGGATCCTCCCGGCATTGCGGTCCCCGCCCGCGCAGACCGCTCCCCGCACGCCCACGA
This sequence comes from Streptomyces wedmorensis, assembly GCF_000716445.1. GTDB lineage: Bacteria > Actinomycetota > Actinomycetes > Streptomycetales > Streptomycetaceae > Streptomyces > Streptomyces wedmorensis. The sequence goes on along the minus strand of NZ_JNWK01000085.1, from coordinate 27,014 downwards.
TGTCCGTGCCGATGCGGGTCAGCGGACCGAGATCGGCCTGCTTGACGCTGCCCGCGAGGGCGGCGAGCAGGCCGGAGGCGTGGGCGCGCCGGACGAACTCGGCGCAGGCGTCGGGCGGGACGTGGTCGAAGAGCCGCGTGCCGTCCTTGATGGCGGTGTCCAGCATGGCCGCGTCGGCACCGGCGCGGGCGGCGATGTCGGGCAGGGCGAGCGGGTTGACGCAGCCGATGCGGTGGGCGTCGGCGTAGCCCGAGGCGACGACGAGCGCTTCGGGTCGGTGGTCCTTCACCGCGCGGACGACCGCCCTCATGACCTCGACCCCCTGCTCGGGAGTCGTGCATCCGTACAGGCCGACCTTGATGTACGTGGCGCCGGAGACGACCGCGCCGAGCGCGGCTTGCGCCACCGTGCCAGGTTTGTACGGCACGTCCCCCACGGTCGCGGACACCGGCTTGTCCGCCGGCACCGCGTCGCGGATCTCCCGGATGACCCAGGGGAAGTTGGCGCCCAGCGAGCCCTCGTCGGGCTTCTTGACATCGACGATGTCGAGGTGTTCCGCGGCCTTCGCACAGTCGAGGGCTTCCTCGACACCGTCCGGGGAGATGAGAAGCAACACCGTGAACTCCTTCCGCCCGCATGTCCACCTGGCCGAGGACAGGGGTGCGGATCACCTGGTTCATGTGCGGTGCGCTCATCCTTTCCGTCGCCCCGTGGGCACCGGTAGGGCGCACGGGGCTCCCCGGAGGCTCGTGAAGGGCACGCGCATCACGCGTTGTGCACCGGGCGTGCACCGAGCGTGCACCGGCGTCCGCCGAACCCTGCCAACCGCCCCCCGATGCGTACTTGTGTACTCCGGTGTCTCCGTCTGCCTCCTGCCCGGTCACCAGGCACGAATGATCCCGCAGGTGGCACGCTCCCGTCCCGCGGGAATCCGAAGAGACCGGTGATCGCGCCAAGATCCGGACCATTCCCGGACCAGCCCCTTCATCCGAACCGCCGGCTGCACCATTCTCGCTGATGAGCATGGACGCGACTGCTGCACCACCAGCAGACGAAGAACCTCCCGGTGTCGTACTCACCGAAGAAGCCCGGCTTCTCCTAGAGGCACGAAAAGAAGCGCTTGACCTGGGCTTTTGCCTATCAGGCGCCTCTCTGTGATCTCATCCATCGCAGCAGCCGACTTGCGTCGGAACTCCCGGTTCATCCCACCCGGATCCCGCTCCCGGCCAGCAGGTCCGGGCCATACACGGGCCAGATCGCGGCTCAGCCCTTGGGACTGTTGTCCTCGCTGCGCCGACTCCACTCCTGCATCGACTCCTCGATGAGCCGGTTGGAACGCTCCTGAAGACCGTCCAGGACCTTCTCACGGGCCCGCTCCCACGTCTTGCCATAGGCCACCGCATCAACGTGCCGCCGGCCGCATTGCGAAACACTCGACCATCGGGCGCCACGCCGAAGCGATCGATGTGATTTCGCAGTGTGTACACGAACGACGGCGGTATCGGCACGGGACGCGTGGCCTTGACGGCTCGCCGCCTCAAGGAGTGCACTTCGTGGACCGAGCCATCGTCCGTCCACTCCTTGCCGGCCGTGACGAACCCTCCGCTCAGGTTGAGCATGCCCCAGCCGCTCTCCTGCAGATGGCACCGCGAGATCTGCAGGTGGATGACCTCCGCCGGACGCATGGCCGCGTAGTACATGCGGCCGAAAACGCCTCAAGGTGCGGACCACGTCCCCGTTGTTCGCCAACAGCGGTCAACAGGCGAGCAATCTGTGTCGGGTTCGGAACGCAGGCCGGGTCCACTTCCTCACTGAGCCACTTTCATCTTGTGCGGGAGGGTGAAATGGGCTGTTCGGCGGGTGCGGTGACGAGGCAGGGCCCCTCGTCGTCGGCGTGGTGATTCCACTCAACACACCGGCGACCGAAGGGGCCCTGAAGGTTTCCGTATCCTGCCACGCTCGACGTCCCGCACGAGCTCGTCGAGCATGTCGCCTGGCTGCTGCACGAGCACCGACAGGACCGCGACACCCGCTGGCGCAAGCTCGGCTGCTTCCAGCAGGCACTGCTCACCCTGGTGCACCTGCGGAAGAACGAGACGTTCTCCCGGCTCGGAGCAGGTTTCGGTATGTCCCAGGCCACCGCCTGGCGGTACGTCGACGAGACCTTGGACGTTCTGGCCGGCTGGGCGCCCGGTCTCCACGAGGCGCTGACCGGCCTCGGTGAGGGCGACCACGTCATCGTCGACGGCACCCTGATCCCCATCGACCGCGTCGCCGCCGACGAGCCGTACTACTCGATGAAGCACCGCAAGCACCGCAAGCACGGCATGAACGTGCAGGTCATCGCCCGGCCCGACGGCACACCGCTGTGGTTCTCCCGCGCGACACCGGGCCGCGACCACGCCCGACCGCGAGCTCCGGGCGAACGTGCCTTCGCCCAGGTGAAGTCATGGCGACCGCTCCGGCGAGCCAGATGCTCCACCCGTCGCATCGGCACGATCGTCCAGGCTCGCGGGCAAGGATTCGGCGCACGCCGTTGGAGTGTCACCACCTGCTGCCCGTCCCTTCATCCTCCGCCGTGCGCGAGCCGGTCGCCGTACAGCCCGCCGAAGACACCGGAGGGCTGGTCCGGAAGCCATCCGGCTTCCGGACCAGCCCAAGGTGTCAGGAGGTGGTGAGCTGCTGGTTGGCGCCCGTGCCGCAGGTGTACTGGATGACCTCGGCGCCGTTCGCCGTGGAGACGCCGCTCACGTCCAGGCACTTGCCGCTGTGGCGGGCCAGCAGGGTGATGAACCCGTCGGCCGACCTGTGCACCGCCCACTGCTGGTTGGCGCCGCCGCCGCAGGTGTACTGGAAGGCGATCGCGCCGTCGGCGGTGGAGGCACCGGTCACGTCGAGGCACTTGCCGCTGTGCCGGGCGACGACGTTGACGTAGCCACCGCCCACAGGGCGCAGGGACCACTGCTGGTTGGTGCCGGTACCGCAGGTGTACTGGATGACCTGGGCCCCGTCCGTGGTGGAGGCTCCGGTCACGTCCAGGCACTTGCCGCTGTGCCGCATGCGCAGCGGGACCCAGGTGTCGGCGGCGACGGAGCGGAAGGTCCAGGACTGGTTGGACCCGGTCGTCGGACGGTAGACGCCGACGGGCGCGCCGTCGCTCGTGGACTGTCCGCTGACGTCGAGGAGTTTGCCGCTGGCGCTGTTGACCAGGGTGTAGTGCCCCTCACCGGTGGTGGAGAGCATCCACTTCTGTTCGGCGGAGGTGCCCGCGTCCACCAGGGCGAGGGAGTCGCCCTGGGCGGCGAGCGCCTTGCCGTTGGCGACGCTCGTGATGCGGTAGGCCGCGGTGTTGCCCCAGTCGGTCGAGGCGAGCTTGGTGAACGTCCACTGCTGCGAGGTGGTGGTCGGGCTGGAGTTGCGCTGGACCAGCGTGCTCTGGCCGCCGCTCGTGGCGACGGCGAGGGCCTTGCCGCTGTTGTCGTTGAGCAGCTGCCGCGCGGCGCCGGTGGGAGCCGTGGTGTCGGAGGCGTTCACGCCGGTCGCGGAGGGCAGGACGAAGGTGGTGACGGAGCCCGCGCCCACGGTGGCGGTGAGCGTCTTGCCCGCGGGGGTCAGGTCGCTCTCGCGCTGGAGGTTCTTGGTGCCGTCGGTGGTGTAGCGCTCGACGGCCCCGGTGCCCACGGTCTGGAACCCGGAGAGGTTCAGGGTGAGCCGCTGGGGCTCGTTGGTGGGGTTGGTGTGGACGACGACCGCGCCCTGACCGGCCGGCCGCAAGGCGGCGAAGGTGTCGGCGTTGTCGGTGTTGATCACGCGGGCGCCCGGACGGACGAACTTGGTGTAGTTCGCCAACGCCCAGTACTTCTTGTTCTTGCGGATCGGCTCGGTGGCCGCGTCGGCGGGGGTGAAGTCGGTCTGGATGAGGCCCCAGTTGGAGTTCTCACGGCCCGGCGTCATGTTCTCGTAGTCCTCGACGGCCTGCCACAGCACCCACGCGCTGGGCTCCAGCTCGCGGAAGTCCTCGTTGACGCGCTGGGTGAGGTCGAGGGCGGGGCTCATGTCGGTGAAGCTCTGCCCGACGCTGCCGCCGAGGTCCACCTCGGACATCCACAGCGGCTTGGCCGTCCCCTTGGCGATGTCACGGGCACCGGTACGGCCGCCGGTGCTGTACGTGTGGGTGTTGAGCTTGCCGACCGCGGCCTTGGCCGCGGTGCTGTAGGCCTCCCAGTTGGTGCGGAAGAGGTTCGGGTTGGTCTCGTCCATGGCGGCGATGGGCGTGGTGATCCCGTCGGCGTTCAGCTTGGCCCGCATGGTGGTGATCATGTTGGCCTGGGAGGCAGTACTCCAGTGGGAGCCTTCCTGCCGGCCGCCCGCACCCCAGTAGTTGGTGCTGGGTTCGTTGATGGGGGAAAGGGTGTCGAAGGTGACACCGGTGGCGTCCTGCGCGCGCTTCATGGCGCCCGACAGGTAGGCGGCGAACCGCTCGTACTGGTCGGACCGGAGGTTGTCCTGCCAGGCGTTCCAGTTGCCCGAGACGAGACCGCTGTTGGTCATGAAGTACGGGGCGGAGTTGGAGAACGCCTCGAACGTGTCGGCGCCGCGCGCCTTGGCGGCGGTGAGCCACCAGCGCTGGTTGGCGTCGGCGTTCGGGTTCCAGTGCGTGGGGTTGCTCGGGTCCCACCAGTCGGGAGACTCCGCCCCCGGGCGGTTCCACCAGCCCGGGACGGCGGCGCCGGCCCGCATGTAGGGGGTGGTCTCGGGGCTGTCGCCACCGCCGATGTTGTAGCGGGCGATGTTGAAGCCGAGGCCGTCCGCGCCGTAGAGGGCGTCGGCGAGCGCGTTGCGCTGGGCGTCCGGCCAGCCGCCGGTCACGTTGGCGAACCAGGCGAGCGCCGTGCCCCAGCCCTCGAACGGCTGCTGCTGGTAGCTCGGGTCGGGGCGGACGGTCACCGCCTGCCCGGTGCTTTCCGTCGCCACGGAGGTCACGGGCGTCAGGCCGGTCGCGACGAGCGCGGCCACGGCGGCGGCGCCGACGAGCGCGGCTCTTCGGCGCGCGCGGTTCGGGGTTCGTTCACGGTCGGAGGGCATCGTCGATCTCCTGAGTCGGTCGTTCATCGCCGAGAGGGGCGCGGTGAAGGGGCATGTGCGGCCGGGCGGTGCCGGCCCGAGCAGTCGTGTGCGGCGGGTCCCGACAGGGAGGCGGGGCCCGCCCGGTGGGGTCCGGACGGCGGTCAGGCGGCCGCCCGGATCCACTTCTGCTTGGCGGCGCTGTTGTCGCAGCTCCACTGGATGACGGCGGCGCCGAGGGGGCACAGGGGAACGGCATCGAGCGCGGTGAGCAGGGCGGCCGTCCCCGAGGACGTGCGTCGCATGATCGCGTACCTCGTGGTTTGAGGGGATGAAGTGTCTGGTGGGGCGGATGGGACAGGCGTAGGCGCACCTCCGGTACGGAGATGTCCATTGGAGGGAGCGCCCCGACGGGGCGCATGCTGAACAGAGAGCGACCGCCGGACGGGATCCGGAGTCACCGCCGGAAAGTGTCCGCTGCGTTACGAGTAGGTGTCACCTTCTCGTGTTTGCGTTAACGCGAGCGCTTGGGACGAGAGCTTGGGAAGGATGCGAATGACTGTCAAGGTTTCGGGCAAGATCCACCGAAGGACGACCGGTCGGTATGTTTACACCGGGATGCGGAGGGCCCTTCGCGTGGGCGGGTCTTGAACTCTCCTGACGGAGAGTGACCTGTATGGCGACGGGCAACAGAGCACGGTCACCCCGCTCCCGGCTGGCCAGCCAGTGGCCGCCCCTGGCTGACGTCGCCACGATGACGGGCGTCTCCTCGCAGGCGGTGTCCCGGGTGGCGAACAACCGGGAGAACGTCGACTCCGCCACCCGCGAGAAGGCGCTCTCCGACATGCAGGCGCTCGGCTACCGCCCTAGCACGGCGGCCCGCGCCCTGGTCACCGGCCGGTTCGGAGCCCTGATCCTCGCGACGCACTTGTGATCGACCACCGGGCCGCCTTCGTCATGGAGCTCGGCGGTGGCCCTCGGGGCTCCATAGGTGCCGTCGGAATCCTGGTGCACTCTGTGCATCCGGGCCGAAGGCCCGGCTTCAGCAGTCTGCCGGGCCGTCCGCGTGCCCGCGGTGCGGCACCGCACCAGCAGGAGAAGCCCGAGCGGGCCAGGCCGACGCGTGAGATCCGCCCGCCGCCCCGAACCCCACAGCCGACCTGAGCTGTGCCTCCACCCGTTTGGCACGGCGACTGCGGCTCCGGCCCTCCGGCGCCGGAGTGGCCCTCACCGGGGCTCGCGCCAGGGCGGGGGATTTCTCCTCTCCTTCGGATCCTTTGACCTCCGTCACCGGAACCTCAGTTCCTCCTTTAATCCGGAGTGTTCGCTCTTGACTTCCGTTGCGCACCGGTGCAACGATCGCGCCACCGATGATCGCGCAAACATCGCCGCATCGTCCTCCTTTCTCCCGGCTTCGCCTCGCCCCTTGCCACTTCAGCGGCAAGGGCGGTCCGGCCTGGATCCCGCGTCACGGAGTCATGGAAGTCACGGCCTCAGGCCCTGTGCTTCCCCTCCGGCGCCCTCCCCCTCACCGAACCGCTCACCCGGAGCACCCCTGATGCGTACGCACACCACCCGCAGACTGCTCGGCGCACTCGCCGTGCTCGCCACACTCTCGCTGACCACTACGGCCTGCGGCTCCGACGCCCCGGACGCCGGCGCCGGCAGCGGCGGCCCGAAGGACGTCGCCGCCGCGTTGGAGAAGGGCGGAAAGGTGACGGTGTGGGCGTGGGAGCCCACCCTGAAGAAGGTGGCGGAGGACTTCGAGAAGAAGTACCCCAAGGTCGACATCGAACTGGTCAACGCCGGCACCGGCGACAAGCAGTACACCGCCCTGCAGAACGCGATCGCCGCCGGCAACGGCGCCCCCGACGTCGCGCAGATCGAGTACTACGCCCTCGGCCAGTTCACCGCCGGCAAGTCCGTCGAGGACCTCTTGCCCTACGGCGCCCAGAAGTACGGCACGAGCTTCACGCCCGGCCCGTGGAACGCCGTCTCCCGGGGCGGAGGCATCTTCGCGCTGCCGATGGACTCCGGTCCGATGGCGTTCTTCTACAACAAGAAGGTCTTCGACAAGCACGGCATCGAGGTGCCGACCACCTGGGACGAGTACGTGGAGGCGGCCCGCACCCTGCACAAGGCCGACCCGAAGATCTTCATCACCCGTCAGCTCCTGGAGCGACGCCTGGTACAAGGGCCTGGCCGACGGCTCCATCGCCACCCTCTCCATCGGCGCCTGGATGCCCGCCAACCTCACCTCCGGTGTCGCCTCCGCCTCCGGCGACTGGCGGGTCGCCCCGCTGCCGCAGTGGGAGAAGGGCGACAAGACGAGCGCCGAGAACGGCGGCAGCTCGCTCGCCGTGCCGAAGGCCGCCAAGAACAAGGAACTCGCCTACGCCTTCACCGAGTTCGCCACCACCGGCGCCGGCGCGAGCACCCGCGTCGCCCAGGGTGCCTTCCCCGCCGCCCGCGCCGACCTGGAGTCGAAGGCCTTCCTCGACGCCAAGTTCCCGTACTTCGGCGGCCAGCAGGCCAACCGGATCTTCGCCGAGTCCGCCCGTAACGTCGGTGAGAACTGGTCCTACCTGCCCTTCCAGGTGTACGCGAACTCGGTCTTCAACGACACCGTAGGCAAGGCCTACGTCTCCTCCACCAAGCTCGACGACGGCCTGAAGGCCTGGCAGGACGCCAGCGTCAAGTACGGCAACAGCCAGGGCTTCACCGTCAACAAGTAACTAAGGATCTTCAGAGTGGTCACCGATCGGGTGGCGGTCGGGGGCGGATAGCGGGCGAGGCCTTCGGGCAGTGGTTCGAGATGTCTGACGTCTCAACCGCCGCTCCCGGAGGCCTCGTTGGTCGCCCATCCTGCCGCACTCGACCCGCCGCACGCGCTCGTGGAGTGGGTCACGATACTGATCGTCACCCGTGAGGGTGACCGCCGGTGCAAACTGCGGCCCTCGCAACGCGCCCTCATCACCCTGGTCCACCCGCGCGAGCACCACCTACGCGAAGCTCGCCGCAGGCTTCCGCATCAGCGAAGCCACCGCCCACGCCTACGTACAGAGCGTGATCAAGCTCCTCGCCTCAAGGGCGCCGTCCCTGACCCAGGCGCTTCGCCGAGCACGTCCCGAGTACGTCCTGGTGGACGGCACCATCGCCGAGTGCGACCGCGTCGGCGACCACGAGAAGGACTACTCGGGCAAGACCCGCCGGCACGGCGTGAACATCCAGGCCGTCACCGATCCCGCGGGCGAGCTGATCTGGTACTCGCCGGCACTGCCGGGCCGCACGAAGGCCGTCCTCACCTTCGAGAGGCGACGCTGAAGATCCTTAGGGAAGCCCAGTGTAGGGGCCTCGCCGCGTTCGCCCGCGGTGAGGCCGTAGTCCACGAGAGGGCCGCGGGCACCCGAGAAGTCGTCGCCCCTCTGTCCGCGCACAGGAAGGGGACCACCATCGACGCCCTTCTGGACAAGGGGTTGATCAGCCGCACCCAGCTCGTCCAGCAGGACCGGTACGGCGTCCGGCTCATCTCTGGCGGTGTCCAGGCCTTCTCTCTGCACGGCCGGCGCAGCACCGCGACCCCACTTGCACCGTACCTGCGTCCAGCAAGGCGAAGAACCTGGCATGGCCTGCGAACGCGCGACGGTGACGCCCAGAGCCGACTGACGAGCCGCGCCCTGTCCGCCGATGGCGCCCTCCCGAAGGTTGATTACGCCATATTCACCGACACCGGATGAGAACCCAAGGCTGTTCATGACCATCTCGACCGCCTCGAACGAGAACCCTCTGACACACCGCCCGACGTCCCGGCCGGCCGCCACGAGCAGCCGGCCGGGACGCCCGCCTCGGACTACGGCCCGGACTCCGATTCGCAGTCCGGTCGACGTCCGGTGGACATCCGGTGGTAGTCGGCGGGGGACGTCGCGTCAGGCGAGGTCGAACCGGTCGAGGTTCATGACCTTGTCCCAGGCTGCGACGAAGTCACGGACGAACTTCTCCCGCGCGTCCTTGGCCGCGTAGACCTCCGAGATGGCCCGCAGCTGGGAGTTCGCACCGAAGACCAGGTCCACGGCGGTGGCGGTCCACTTCGGTTCGCCGCCCTCCGCGCCGGCGACGCGCCCCTCGAACACGTTCTCGTCCGTGGCTGACGCCTTCCACTGCGTACCCATGTCGAGCAGGTTGACGAAGAAGTCGTTGGTCAGTGTCTCCGGCCGGTCGGTGAACACACCGTGCGCGGACCGCCTGAAGCCGGTGTTGAGGGCGCGCATACCGCCGACCAGCACCGTCATCTCAGGCGCCGTCAGGTTCAGCATGCCGGCACGGTCCAGCAGCAGCGTCTCCGGCGACAGCTTCTCGCCCGCCGACAGGTAGTTGCGGAACCCGTCGGCCCGCGGCTCCAGCACGGCGAACGACTCCACATCCGTCTGTTCCTGCGTGGCGTCCGTGCGTCCCGGCGCGAACGGGACCGTGATGTCGTGCCCGGCGTTCTTCGCGGCCTGCTCGACCGCCGCGCAGCCGCCCAGGACGATCAGGTCGGCGAGCGAGATCTTGGTCCCGTCGCTCTGGGAACCGTTGAAGTCCTGCCGGATCCCTTCGAGGGTCCGTACGGTCTCGGCCACCTCGGGCAGGGCGTTGACCTCCCAGTCCTTCTGCGGCGCGAGCCGGATCCGGGCACCGTTCGCACCGCCCCGCTTGTCGGTGCCGCGGAAGCTGGCCGCCGACGCCCAGGCCGTGGCGGCCAGTTGGGAAACGGTCAGCCCGGAGGAGAGGATCCGGCCCTTGAGGGCGGCGACGTCCCCGGCCGTCACCAGCTCGTGGTCGACCGACGGCACCGGGTCCTGCCACAGCTGCGGTTCGGGAACCCACGGGCCGAGATAGCGCGAGACCGGGCCCATGTCGCGGTGCAGCAGCTTGTACCAAGCCCTGGCGAACGCGTCGGCGAGCTTGTCCGGGTTCTCGTGGAAGCTCTTGGAGATCGGGGCGTAGACGGGATCCAGCTTCAACGCGAGGTCCGTCGTCAGCATCATCGGGGCGTGCCGCCTGCCGGGATCGTGCGCGTCCGGCACCGTGCCCTGCGCTGCAGGGTCCTTGGGGGTCCACTGCTGCGCCCCGGCCGGGCTCGTCGTCAGCTCCCAGTCGTAGGCGAACAGGTTGTCCAGGTACCCGTTGTCCCACTTCGTCGGCTCGCTCGTCCACGCGCCCTCGAGCCCACTGGTGATCGTGTCGACGCCCTTGCCGCTGCCGAACGAATTGTGCCAGCCGAGGCCCTGCTGCTCCAGTGGACCGGCCTCCGGTTCCGGACCGACGTACTCGGGGTCCACCGCGCCGTGGCACTTGCCGAAGGTGTGGCCGCCGACGATGAGCGCGACCGTCTCCTCGTCGTTCATCGCCATGCGCCCGAACGTCTCGCGAATGTCCCGGGCGGCGGCGAGGGGATCCGGATTTCCGTTGGGGCCTTCGGGATTGACGTAGATCAGACCCATCTGCACCGCACCGAAAGGACCGGTGAGTTCCCGGTCACCGCTGTAGCGCTCGTCTCCGAGCCAGGTGTCCTCGGGCCCCCAGAAGACCTCCTCCGGTTCCCAGATGTCCTCCCGGCCGAATCCGAATCCGAACGTCTTGAACCCCATTGACTCCATGGCGCAGTTGCCGGCGAAAACCAGAAGGTCGGCCCAGGAGATCTTCCGCCCGTGCTTCTGCTTCACCGGCCAGAGCAGCCGCCGCGCCTTGTCCAGACTCGCGTTGTCCGGCCAGCTGTTGAGAGGGGCGAAGCGCTGCGCGCCGGAACCGCCGCCGCCGCGGCCGTCGGCGATGCGGTACGTCCCCGCCGCGTGCCAGCTCATCCGGATGAAGAGCGGCCCGTAGTGGCCGTAGTCGGCGGGCCACCAGTCCTGCGACGTCGTCATCACCTCGAAGACATCGCGCTTCAGCGCGTCGACGTCCAGGGTGGCGAACTCTTCCGCGTAGTCGAAGTCCTCGCCCATCGGATTGGCTTGGGGCGAGTTCTGGTGGAGAACCTGGAGGTCCAACTGGTTCGGCCACCAGTCCCGGTTCGTCCTGGGACGAGTGGGCGCGGGGGTGGGGGAGGGGATTGCGGGGTTCTCGCTTTCGCTGCCGGACACGTCCGTCCTTCTTCCTGTCTCGGTGCTTCCATCTGGCTGCTCGCTCTTGACGGCGTCCGTATGGTCGCGCACCGCGGACCGCCCGGCGGAGAGAACACGCAGGGCTTCCCCACCCAAGAAACTTTCCCGCTCGGGCCGGGCGGGAAAGGGCGAGAACGGAAAAGATCGTACGATCATCGATATCGCTCCCGCCGGTCGGGAAAGCCCGGCGCTTATCACCGCCGGGTACCCTGTAGTTCCCTTTTCGGCCCCGTGACCGGTCCCGCCGAATCCTTTGTTCCGCCGAACCCGAACTGGTGAACCGAAATGAGCGACCTGCTGGAGCGGCTGCGGGGGCGCGGTTGGCGCATGACGTCCCAGCGGCGTGTCGTCGCGGAGGTCCTCGACGGCGAGCACGTGCACCTCACCGCCGACGAGGTCCACGCCCGCGCGGCCCGGCGACTGCCCGAAATCTCCCGGGCCAGCGTCTACAACACCCTGGGCGAGCTGGTCGCCCTCGGTGAGGTCGCGGAACTCTCCACGCACGGGCGGGCCAAGCGCTACGACCCGAACGCGTACCGCCCCCACCAGCACCTCGTGTGCTCCGGCTGCGGCCTCATCCGCGACGTCCACCCGGCCGGCGACCCGCTGGCCGGCCTGCCCGCGCAGGAGCGTTTCGGCTTCGCGGTGTTCGACGTCGAGATCGTCTACCGCGGGCTGTGCCCCTCCTGTACGGCGGGGCCACCGCCGGCGTGACTCCGCGCCACGGGCTGTAGCCAAGCCCGCCGGAATACCCGTCCTTCGCGTCACTTTCGGAAACATGAGAGACGGCACCCTGGGCCCGGATCATCGATTCGCTTCGACGCCTCTACACATCCTCAACAAGGACGGCCGACCTGGGGTGACCCGGCACCAGTGCACAGTTGTCTGCACCTCTTCTCCTCGTTGATCGCGGTGTTGGTCATCACGATCAAGGAGAGTGAAGTGGCTCCACGTAACGAACTGATGGAGGGTCGGGCCCAGCTGCCCCGTGGTGGAAACCGGTGATGCCCACCCTCCCTTCATGGTTGTCAACGGCCTCGGACACCAGGTGGAGCCGGTCATCGCGTACCTGTGCGACCTGGCGCCGAGTGATAGCAGCCCGCTGACTGCACGTAGCCACGCCTTCGGGATGCGCTGGTTCCGACTGCTGTGGCTGCTCGATGCGGCCTGGGAACGGGCCGGGTGGTGGCCGGCCGTGGAGTCTGCCGCTGCCGGACCGGGTGCTGCTGGTGGCCGTGTACTACCGCTGGCGGACGCCGACCGGTCGTGGATCGTGGACGGCAGGTCAAACGCCATTCAGGCCTGCCCGAAGCGGACCTTCTGCAACACCTTTCAGCCCCGAAACGCTTACGCCGCACAGCAGAGCGGCCAGATCCAGGGCCGCGACTCGATACCCATAGATCGTGCCAAGACAGTCGAAGTCAACACCGCGGCAGCAATGCCCAGGCAGACGTGTCGGGCTGAGCAGAACGGCCGCGCGCCAGCTCTTCGCCGATCGGACTGGCCGCGTTCGATCGCGATGAAGCGGAGCAGCCTTCCGGCAGGGCAGATGGGCCGCGGCCGGCCAGCCGGGCTCAGTCAGAGCGTGTGCAGGGGAAGACGCCGCCGCACATCTCGTGGCCGGTCGTGACAGCGTGGAAGTTCTTCAACCGGTGGGTTGCCCGCTCCGCGGTCCAAGCCCTGACGATTCTCTCTCGTAGGGCGTCGGGTAGAGGCATGCTCCGTGGAGCCCTGTGGGCACACCCCTCGTTTGTGTGCCAGCTCGCCGCCGCCACGGGCCGGCGGTCAGGGTCCACTCCGTGCCGGCCAAGATCCGGGCCATACGCGGACCAGCCGCCTGCATCTTGGCCGAATCGTGGCCGTTTCCTCTGGTCAGCGGCCACACGAGGCGTGTACCACCAGCACACGGAGACCTGCTGGTCAGCTACTCGCCGAAGAAGCCCGGGTTCTTCTAAAGACACGAAAAGAGGCGCCTGACCTGGGCTTCTGCCCGTCAGGCGCCTCTCGCTCGCCCCGCGTAGGGAGGGGTCGCGTTTACGCCGGAACTCCCAGTTCATCCCACCCGTATCCCGCTCCTGACCAGTGCTTTCCAGACCAGTCACGGAGCAATGCTCCGGCTCACCTCGCAGGCGCCGCACTCACCCCGGCCGATGAGGTCCCCCTCCCCCATGGGCTGCTCGAGCGCGTTCGGTCGGGTCCCCACCGAAGTACGGCCAGAACGAGATGCCGGCGTGCCTGAGATCGTATGGGTCGCGTGCCCAGCCCGGAGGTGAGCTCCATGCCCGTGAGCACGTGCTTCCATGCCCGCACCCACGTCGTGCCATAGGCCGCCGGGCCCACGTAGTCGCCGGCCTGGGGCCGGTGACAACCATGGCCGAGCCGCTCGACCTCCGGGCCTTCTCCCGGCTCGTGTTCTCGACCCTGATCGCATCCAGCGCCGTCACCTTGGCCCAGCTGGGGCCGTCCCGCCATCGACATGGCCGCGGACCCCACGGCCCTGTACGGCGTCCTGATCGACGCCCTACGAGACCGCGCCTAGGGCCTGTCCGCTTCGGTCACGACCCGGCCGGTTCGAGTTCGGGCAGCGGGGATCGCTCCGTGTACTGCATCTGGACCGTGGTTCTGACCGGACTGCAGACCTGGGCGGACACGGCCAGGCTGAAGAGATGGCTGGTGGCGCCCGGGATCGCCTCGCCGTGGCCTCGGTGAAACCGATGCAGACGTAAGCGGCGGTGCGCCTTCGAACAGGCCGGCAAGGCTTCACTGGCGTGGCCTGCTTGACCGGCCGGGCAGCCGCCTGCAGAGTCGGAATGCGGTCCCGTAGCAACGCCTCACCCCTACCGACCGGCTCTCTGCCCATACGTGGCGAACAGCACCGAGACCCAGGAGCGACTGGTCCGATGGTCCTCGACCTGATTGTGATCGGTACGGCCATCACCCTCGGGCCTTTGCACAACAGCGCCTTCATCCTGCTGCTCTCCTCGCGGCGCGGCGTTCGTCAGGGTCTGGCGTTCCTGTTGTCATGGCTGGCCAACCTGGTCGCGGTGATCGCCCTCGTCGTACTGCTGACCGGCGGTCAGCCCCCGGCCCCTCGTAGCGCGCCCTCGACCGCCGCGACCGCCGCGAAACTCGCCATCGGCCTGGCACTGGTGCTGTTCGGCGCGTACCGGCACCGCCGACCGCCCCGCCCGCACGGCCCGCCACGCTGGGCCGCCCGGATCGACAACGCTTCTTTGGTCGCGGCAGCCGGTCTGGCGTGGCTGTTGCAGCCCTGGGGCCTGGTCGGCGCCGGCGCCGCGACCGCCGTCGACGCGAACCTCTCCACCCTCACCGACTGGCTCGTACTGACCGGCTACTGCCTGCTGGCCACACTCAGCCTCATCGTCATGGAGATGTACACGGTCTGGGTGCCCGCGGCCGCGAACGCCCGCTTGAACGCCCTACGGAGCTGGCTGCAGCAGCACCAGGAACAGCTGGTAGTCACGCTCTCCTTGCTGATCGGCCTGTGGCTGACGGCCCGGAGTATTTACGAGCTGGTCGCCTGACCCAGACAGCTGGTGCCTCGCAGGGCCGGCCGGGGGCAGTCGCCGGTGAGGGCGGGCGGTTCGGGCCGGTGCAGGCGAAGGAAGACGTTGACACTGCCTCGACTGCGGGTGGTCCGTTGTTCTCGCGGTCGGGTCCGGCGCTGTCGGGCGCCACGCGTGGGATCCGACGCCCGCCCGCTCGGCGGCTATACCGTCCGAGGGCAGGACAGCGTCATTCACTCCACACTCGACCGTAAGGGCCGCCTCGTGACCGGACGCACCCCAGAGACGACCGAGAGCCCGGGACCGGACGAGTCCTTGGGCGAGCCGCGATGGCCGATGGCGGCGGCCGTCGTCACCGCCATGGTGCTGACCGTCCTGCTCCCCGACGACCTCCGTCTGGCACCTCGCTGGGTTCTCCCCGCCATCGAGGGACTGCTCCTGCTGGCGCTCATCGCCGGCGACCCGGGCCGGATCGACCGGCGCACGGCCGCCCTGCGGAGCCTGTCGATCGCCCTGGTGGGAGTCCTGGCCGTCAGCGCCGTCTGGTCGACCGTCCAACTGGTCGACGACATCATCCACGCCGGGAAGGAGACCAGCTCCGCCACCAGCCTGCTGCAGACCGGCGGCACGGTGTGGGCCTGTACGGTCCTCGCCTTCTCCCTGCTGTACTTCGAACTCGACAGCGGAGGGCCCGCCACCCGCGCCCACCACATGCCCTCCACCCCCGCACTCGCCTTCCCCCAACATCTCGAGCCCCGGCTCAGCAGCGCCGACTGGCGGCCCCACTACATCGACTACCTCTACCTCGCGCTCACCAACGCCACCGCCTTCAGCCCCACCGACGTCATGCCCCTGGCACCCTGGGCCAAGATCACCATGGGCATTCAGTCCCTCGTCTCCCTGCTCATTCTCGGACTCGTGGTCGCCCGTGCCGTCAACGTCCTCGCCTGACGCGTGGCCGGGACGACCACGCCGGCCCGCACGGCTCAAGCGGTGCCGCGCCGACGCTTGCCCATCACGCCCGCAGGGGCTCCGCCCAGCCGTTTCGCACCGCGCAGGCCCCGAGCTGCATCCGGGTCCGGACTCCGGCCAGGTCCATGAGATGACGCAGGCGCCGGTGCAGCGTGCGCGGTGACAGACCGAGTTGCGTCGCTGCCGCCAGGTCCGTCAGACCGGCCAGGAGCAGCGCGAGGATCCTGCGGTCGAGCTCGGTCGGGCCGTGCGGACCGACCTCGACGGTGGGTTCGGACTCTCCGACCGTGGCCGACAGCGCGAGCGGGTCGGCAGTACGCCAAACCGTCTCGAACAGAGCGTCCAGCGCGTCCAGCAGTCCGCTGCGGTGCAGCAGCGCGGCGCCGGGCTCCCCGTCCGGTGTGACCGCGAGCGGGACGAGGCCGAGGTCGGCGTCGGCCAGCACGAGCTTCATCGGCAGCTGGTCGGCGACGCGCAGTTGCACTCCCCTGCGCAGGGAATCGATCGCGTCGTCGAGAATGCCCGGCTCAGCCAGCACGGCCCGGTCCAGTACCGCCCGGAACTGCACGCCGCGGCCGATGGCCATGGGTTCGGCCGTGTTCTCGTCGGGCGGCAGGGCGACGAACGGTGCGGTGATGAAGGAGCGGACCTGCGTACGGGCTGCCTGCTGCACCTGGAGGAAGCGATGGCGGATGGCGTCGACGCCCGTGACGACCTCGATCAGGTCGCTGATGCTGCTCCCGGTCATCGCCGCCCGGTGTTCCTCGGCGAAGGTCACCAGGGCGTGCTCGGCCATCCGCAGCCCGTCCCGGCGCTGGCTGATGAGAGCGCCGAGCGCCATGGCCGGCGGTGCGGCGGTGAACCGCTCGTCCGCCGACCTGGTCACGAGTCCCCACTCGACCAGGCGGGACAACGCCTTGTCGACGTGCGCGTGCGGCAGGTCGAGCTGGCCGGACAACACGATCGCGGTGGAGTTCGGGCGTCCGAGCAGCGCCCGGTAGACACGCTCGTCATCGGGTTCGAGGCCCAGAACATCCAACATCGGCGACCGTCTCTCCTCCGCTTGCCGCAGCGGGGAGAGTATGTGCCACGGCGGCAGACTCTGGATAGTCCCTGATGGGAGTAGGTGCGAGGGGAAGGGCCCCGGGGAGTCTCCTCCCCGGGGCCCGACAGTACGGTTCATCGCAGGCCGTACGCCCGGATGATCTCGTTCTTGACGCTGAAGCCCCTGCCCGTCTCGGCGCTCGCGCGGACCGAGACGAAGCCGCCGGGCTTCGTGGCCGTCCTGAACGAACCCGTCCAGTAGCCGTCAGGGCCCTTCGTCACGGATACCTTCCGCCAGGTGGCACCGTCGTCGTACGAGACGTCCAGCTTCACCGTGGTGACGGTGCCCGGCACGGTGCCTCGGCCCATCGACACCGGCTTGAGCGCGATCTGCTGGGTCGCGTTGGCCTTGACGTCGCCGTGCAGGTCCGACTCCAGCTTGTAGTCCAGGTTCAGCACCGGAAACGGCTCGAAGAAGTCCGAATCGACGGTGTCGGACATGAACGTCCACTCGGTATGGGTGCGCGTCGAGAGCCGGAAGACGTCAGCGGGCCGCTCCGCGTCCAGGACGGCGCGGTAGGGCAGGTTGCCCGCCGGCACCTCCACCCACTGCATGTCCGTGCTGTTCGGGTTGTCGTGGATCAGCGTGTCGCCTTGGAAGACCCGCAGGTGGGTCGGCGTCTCACCCCACTGCAGGAAGCCGCCCAGCCGCATGGTGTCGCTGGAGGAGGCCCACGCCTGCACGTTCCAGGTCATGTAGTTCTGCCAGCGGGAGTTGTACACGCCGAACGACTCGCTCTGGCCGGGCCTGGTCACCGGAGCGAACCAGTCCAGTCGGGTGGTGCTGCCCTTGGTGTACGTGTTGTCCCCCGACACCATCACCCACGGCAGGCCGCCGTCGACGCCCTGCGCGTGGAACTCCCTCCAGACCTGACCCGGAGTCACCCATTCGGTGCGGGTGCCCGGGTGCCACTCGCGCTCGGGGAAGTTGAAGGACGGGCTGAGGGTGAAGTCGGACCGGTAGCCCTCCGCCGGCCCGCCGGCCGTGGCCGAGTAGTAGCGGGCGTCGATCCGGGCGAGGTCGTCCTTGGTCGGCTTGTAGACCAGGGCACGGTCCGGAACCTGGCCGGGGTACTCCCGGGTGAGGTCGTAGACGAACGGCGTGTGCTCGGTCTGCTTCACGGTCAGCTTGAAGATGCCGGCCTTGGCCGTCGAGACGAGGGCCTTGCCCGCGTCGCGGTGCACGGTGGCGACCGGGATGGCCGACTCGCCGACGTACTCCATCAGGGGACCGACACCGTCGTTGACCACGATCAGCGCCTTCGCACCGGCCGCGACCGCGGCCTCCGTGCGCTCCTGCGGCGAGACCTCGTCGCTGCGCTCGATGACGACGGCCTTGCCCCTGCCCTTGACCCGCTCGTACGCGGCCGGCGCACCGTTGCCCGCGTAGACGGCGTCCAGCGTGTCCGTGGCGGTGCCCAGGGCGCTTCCCGCCTGTACCAGTGCCTCGAACCGGAGTCGACCGCCCTTCGTGCTCAGGCTGAGCTGCGGCTCGCCCTTGCGCCAGCGGGTGGTCAGCATGAACTCGCCCTCCTCCATCGGCTCCGTCGGCGCGACGTAGACGTCGTCGTACGTCGGCGGCAGCACGTACGCGCTGCGGTAGTCCATGAACGGGTCCAGGTCCTTGTAGTGGACGTTGAAGTCCACCTTGCGTTGGCGGTCCTCGGTGCGCTGCGGCGCCTCGGTCTGCAGCAGGCGTGCCTTGCTCGCGTCGAGCACCACGTCCGCGGCGCCGTCCTTGAGCACGGTCTCCGGGTCGACCAGCACGGCCAGACCCGAACGGTCCGCCTTCTCGCCGGTCACGTCGAGGTACCCCGCGACGGTGTACAGGCCGGGTGCCATGCGCATGGTGGTCGAGCCGTCGACGTAGACCTGCCACGGCCAGAAGTCGCCGGCCAGGTTGATCGTGACCCAGCCGGCGCCGGGCTTGCCGTCCCGCCCGAGCAGCTTGATGTTCAGGTCGTAGCGCTCCTCCTCCTTGAGCAGCGCCACGGACGTGCGGGTCACCGGCTGCCCGGTGGCCGCGTCGGTGGCCGTCACATAGCCGACGTGCCGGCCTGCCGAGGCGGCCTGCGGGTCACCGGTCACCGGGACGGCGGCGGTGCCGCCCGCCGGTACGGTGACCGTAGTGGCTTCGAGCGTGAACGGGCCGGCGCCGTCGCTCAGCGCCAGGTTCAGCGTGACGTCGGCGGAGCCGGTGTTGGTGAAGGTCAGGTCCTTGGTGACGGCGCCGTCGCTCGGCTCGTGCGGCCACGTGTGGTTGCCGAAGAAGAGCGATCCGGTGCCGCGGACCGTGGTGCGCACGGCGGCGGCCACGTCGAGACGGCCTGTGCCGACCTCGTACGGCGAGTACTCTCCGTCCAGGCCCTTGGCGGTGCTCATCAGGTGTTCCTTGAGCTGCGCGCCGGTCCAGTCCGGGTGCTGCTGGGCCAGTACCGCCGCCGCACCGACCACATGCGGGGTGGCCATCGAGGTGCCGCTGATGGTGCGGTAGAGGCCCTCACCACCGCCGGTCATCTCCTGCGAGCGGGCCGCGGTGATGTCCACGCCGGGCGCCGCGATGTCCGGCTTCATACCGCCGGAGTAGGCCAGCGGGCCGGTGCTGGAGAAGGACGCGAGCCGGTCCTGCTTGTCCGTGGCGGCCACGGTCAGTGCCGAGGCGGCCGCGCCCGGGGCGGAGATGCTCTCCGGGCCGGAGTTGCCGGCGGCTATGACGAACAGCGTGCCGTACTGGGCGGACAGCGCGTCGACCGACTGCGACATGGGGTCGCTGCCGTCCGTCGGGTAGGAGTCGCCGAGGCTCATGTTGACGACGTCCGCGCCGGATTCGGCAGCCCACTGCATGCCGGCCATGACCCAGGAGTCCTGACCGTAGCCCTCGGCGCCGCCGAGCACCTTGCCGACGTACAGGTCGGCGCCGGGGGCGACGCCCTTGTGGTCGCCCCCGGAGGCGGCGCCCGAACCGACGATCGTGCCGGCGACATGCGAGCCGTGCCCGTTGACGTCGGTGACGGCCTCGCCCGGCACGAAGCTCGCCGTGCCGTCGATCAGGCCGGCGAAGTCGGGGTGGTTGACGTCGATGCCGGTGTCGAGCACCGCGACCTTGACGCCTTTGCCGTCGTAGCCGGCCGCCCAGGCCTCGGGCGCGCCGATCAGCGGCACGCTCTCCTTCAGACTGGCCTTCACGCGACCGTCGAGCCACAGCTTCGCCACGCCCGCGCCCAGCGACGGGCTGCCCTGCGGCGCGACGGTGTTCCAGAAGGTGCGGGTCTGCCGCTTCTCCGTGCTGAGCGCGGCGCCTCGGATGCCCTTGAGCTTTCGGGTCAGCCTGCTGCCCCGGGGAGCCGTGGGCTCGACGGCCGCGCGGGACTTCGGCTGGGTGTACGTCGCGATCAGCGGTACCTCAGCCGACTTCGCGTCGTCGTAGCCCATCTCGATCAGGTCGGTGACGTTGAACAGCCGTCGGTCCAGCGTGTCCGTGTCCAGCAGCGGCGCCGCCTCGTCCGGGATGACGAAGAGATCGCCCTTGATCTCCTGGAGCTTCACGCCGCCGACGGCGCTGTCGGGCCGGTCGACCTCGGCGATCTGCCTGCCGTCGGCCGTCGTGGTGACGGTGACGACGTCGCCGGTGACCAGGGTGACCTTGTGGGTCGCCGAGGGCTTGGCAGGAACGGTGGACTTGCTCGGAGTGGCTTGTGCGGGCGCTTGCAGGACCGCAAGCCCCGACGCCAGCAGCGGCACCGCGGTGGCAACCGAGATCAGCCGCCAGCGGCCGCGCCGGAAGGCGGAAGCATGAGAGGGGGAAGACATGCCATGGGTCTATCGACCCGTGAACGCCGTCGTGAAGGCCTCGCGACGGCAAGTCCTCGCCATGGCAAAGGCTTGCCAGCCGTGAATCGTGGGATTCCGGACGGAGCATGACGAGCCCCAGGCGGGCGTCCTGCGGTGTCCCCCATGCCGCCGACCTGGCGACGGACGCCCACAAGACGTTGACGTCCCCTACGACCGCGAACTCGGGATCGTGCGCGACGCGTCCGCGGTTCGGGCGGCGATGGGCCGGCATGGCGACCGAGCGGCACGGCGGGGCTCCTCACACGAGAAACGTCGTTAAAACCAGATTCAAGAACTGGCCATTCTTTGCGTCAAGTCCTAGAAGTATGCAGTTAAATACAAATACGGAATGCGGCAGAGTCGCCACAACGGCGAGGGGCCTCGACGGCCGAGACTTGAACATGTTCAAACCCCATGACAGGGTACGGCGAGGGTCCTTGAGAGAACCGGTCGCGGACGCGGCACGGGAACCCGCAAGGGGTGGAGTGTGTTGCGTTACCGCCGTACTGCGCTGAGCTTGTTCGCCACGGCCCTCGCCCTGACGGCCTGCGGCAGGCTCACCGTCATGCCGCCGCCCGAGGGCGTACCGGTCGTTCTGAGGCCGGCCGAACTTGCGACCACGTGGACCGACTCCGACGGCGGCACCCTCACGCTGAAGCCGGACGGGACGTTCATCGCCGACGAAGTCTGCATCGCCCACAGCTGGGACGAGGGTTTGACCGCGTCCGGAACAGGCACCTGGGCGCACCGCTCCATCAAGAAGCAAAGTTTCGTCGGCGTGACCTTCGACGCCCCTCACCCCGAAACGGGTGAGCGGAAGCCCGACTCCTACGACGCCTTGAGGCACAACAAGGTCCTGAAGCTCTGGGTCCCCGTCGGCGATCCGGACAACGACTATCCGAACTGCGTCCTGACCAGCCCGGCGAGTTGAACCGGTAGCAGAAGCCGTCACCCTGGCGGTTGACCTTCCCTGAGAAACCCGCCGGCGTGGCGTCGAGGATGCTGCCGCTGCTCTCTCCCGCGAGGTTGAAGGACGTGTGGTTGGTGAGGTTCACGACGGTGGCCCTGTCCGTCGTGGCCTCCGAAGGCTTCTCCGATGCCGCGGGCCGCGGTCACCCCGCGGGCGCTGCCGACCGCGGGGGCGATGGCCACGAGGGTGCCATGGAGCCTTTTCAATCGGTCATGAACCAGCCGCGTACCTGCGCCTCGTGGTCGACGTAGCGTTCACCGGAGACGTCCACGACGACCTTGTCGATCGTGCCGCCGGTGAAGGGGAACGGCCCCTGGTAGTCGGGGGTGACGGGTGAGGCGTCGTCGCGGCCGACGCAGATCCCGTCGCCGACGACACAGAAGTTCCCGGGCTGGGTGACGATGTCGTCGCGGCCCACCTCCTGGTCGTCCATGTAGAGGGTGAGGGTGCCCACTGCGCCGGGCATCGCCGGGTCGGTGCTGCGTCCGTTCGCCGCGAACTCGGCCGTGAGCACGTGCTTGCCCGGCGGGATCTCCCGGTCCGCGTCCACGACCTGGAGGGTGCTGCCGACCCAGTTGTACGCGTAGTGCAGGCGATGGTCCTTGACGTAGAGGCTGTGGCCGCCGGCCACACCGCCGTGCGCGTAGAGAACGCCCTCGGCGTCGGTCGACCCGACGTCGACGCCGGCGGCGATGGTGTACGACCGGCCGCTGGTCACCACCCCGGACTGTTCGGGCACCGCCGCGGAGTCGGGGTAGTACACGTAGTGGTCGCGCTCGGGGCTTCCGTGCGGGCGCTCGGCCAGTATCTGTTCCAGGGCGCTGCGGTCGTCCAGCGGCAGCCCGTTGTAGATGCCCGCGTAGTAGTACCAGAGGCTCTTGAGCGTCTCCAGCCGTGCCGGCTCCCGTTCGGACAGGTCCGTCGACTGCGCGCGGTCGGTGGTGAGGTCGTAGAGCTCCCACACGTCGTTCTCGAAGTGGCCCCAGCCGCTCAGCGGCGGGTGAACCGTGCAGGCCAGCCAACCTTCGTGGTAGAGGGACCGCTGCCCCAGCATCGCGTAGAACTGCGTCCGGCGTCCCGGCGCCTCGGGGTCGGTGAGCGAGGCCTTGAAGCTCTCGCCCTCGATCGGGTTCTGCGGGTAGCCCTTGACCACCTCGGGCGGCTCGATGCCGAGCAGGTCGTAGAGGGTGGGCACGACGTCGACCGCGTGGACGTACTGCCCGCGCACCTCCCCCCGGGCCTCGATCCCCGCGGGCCAGGCGACCAGGCACATGTCGGCCACGCCGCCCTCGTAGCCGGCCCAGCGCTTCCAGTACGGGAACGGCGTGTCGAACGCCCAGGCCCACCCGGTGTTGTAGTGGTTGTACGAGGTCGGGCCGCCGAGTTCGTCGATGTGTTCCAAGGACATGGCGGTCGGCGTGGACATGCCGTTGAAGAACCGCCACTCGTTGAAGGTCCCGTCCGGTCCGCCCTCACCGCTCGCCCCGTTGTCGGAGACGGCCACGATGATCGTGTTGTCGAGCTCGCCGGCCGATTCGAGGAAGTCGAGCACCCGGCCCAGCTGGTCGTCGGTGTACGAGACGTATCCGGCGAAGACCTCGGCCATCCGGACGAACAGCCGTCGCTCGTCGGCGCTCAGCTCGCCCCAGGGCCGGACCGTGTCGAGCACCGGCCACAGCTGGCCGTCCGGCCCGGTCGCCTCGGGCTCGCCGTGCGGGTTGATCGCGGAGAGCTCGGTGTCCTCCGGCAACAGCCCCATGTCCTTCTGACGGCGCAGGATTCCGGGCCGGATCGCCTCGTAGCCCTCGTCGAAGACGCCCTTGTAGCGGTCGGCCCACTCCTTGAACACGTGGTGCGGCGCATGGGCCGCGTCGAGCGAGAGGTACATGAAGAACGGCTTGCCGGGGTCGACGACCTTGGCGTCGCGGATGAACTCGATGGCCCTGTCGGAGAAGTCCTTGGCGATGTGGTACCCCTCTTCGGGCGTCGCCGGCGGGTCGACCGGGTGGTTGTCGTGGATCAGGTCCGGGTACCAGCTGCTCGACTCACCGCCCAGGAAGCCGTAGAACCGCTCGAAGCCGCGCCCCAGGGGCCAGCGCCCCTTGTACGCGGCCATGTTGATCTCCTCGCCCGGCGTGAGGTGCCACTTGCCGACGCAGTACGTGTTGTAGCCGCGCTCGCCCAGCACCTCCGAGATGAAGCCGTTCTCGAACGGAATGCGGGTGGAGATGCCGGGGAAGCCGGAACTGAACTCGGCGATCGTCGCCATCCCGTTCGACGTCGCGTTCCTGCCGGTCAGCAGGGAGGCCCTGGTCGGAGAGCAGAGCGCCGTGGTGTGGAAGTTCGAGTAGCGCACCCCCATGTCGGCGATCCGTGACATCGCCGGCGTCCTCACCGGACCGCCGAAGCAGTCCATCGTCCCGTAGCCGACGTCGTCCCACGCGATGACCAGAACGTTCGGGGCGTTCTCCGGTGCCTTCGGGGCGAGGTACGGAGCCCAGTCCGGCTGCGCGTCACGGATGTCCAGGGCCACCTTCCCTTTGAAGCGCTTGCCCATGACGGTTCTCCTCGCTGCCCCGAGTCCTGACCGGTTGTCCCTCCACCCTCGCCGGGGACGGCCCGTCTCGCCTCATCCCCCACGGGTGACAGCGTCCTGGAGTGGAGCGGCACACCGTCCCGCGGAGTAGGCGTACGGCGTCATCCAGCGGCTCCGCGCCGCCCCCGTCGCCTGCGCCGCTGCCGGCAGTCTGCCGCCGCACACGCCGACCAGGAGCACCCCGCAGCCGACAAACACCATCGCCGACGACACCGGTGTCATGGCCACAGCCGGCAAGAGTCCAGCGCGTACGCGGCGGCACCCGCCACCGCCACACCTGTCCAGGCTTCGCCGCTCGTCTCCGGGCCTTCCGGTCCCTGGGCCTTCGCAGCACCGGCCATCCGGCACGCGGAGCTCACCCGCCGCGGGTGAGCTCCCCTGCCCGGCCGTGTCACATGCTCGAAGAGGTGGTGCCGTCTGCTCCATCACACCGACCGAGTGAGGAAAATCCATGGTCACGACCCACAATCGCCCGGACACGTCCCCGAAGGGGGCGGGTGGACTGACGACGTTCGCCGGAGTCCTGCTGTTCATCGCCGGCGTCCTCGACCTCCTCCGGGGCATCATGGCGATCGCTGAGGACGACGTCTACGTGTCCACCCCCGACTACCTCTTCAAGTTCGACCTGACCAGCTGGGGCTGGATCCAGCTCATCCTCGGAGTGATCGCCGTCCTTGTGAGCACGGGTCTCTTCGCACGCGCCACGTGGGCGCGGGTCGTCGGGGTCGGCATCGCGGGGCTCCTGATCATCGCCAACTTCCTGTCGATCCCGTACTACCCCGTGTGGTCGATCATCCTGATCGCGCTGTACGCCTTCGTCATCTGGGCCCTGTGCGTCGTGCGGCGGGAACCCTGACGGCGTACGGGGGAACCTCCCCCGTCACCCGTGCCGGGTGACGTGCTCAGCGGGGGTGGGGTCCCATCCTGGGTCGATGAGCACCGTAGAGCTGCCCGATCCGACCGTCCGGCGCCGACCGTTCCATCTGCTGGCCAAGCCCACCGGTGCGATCTGCAACCTCGATTGCGACTACTGCTTCTTCCTGTCCAAGGAGCTCCTGTACGAGGGCAGCAGGTTTCGTATGGCGGACGAGCTGCTGGGCACCTACATCCGGCAGCTGATCGAGGCGCACGGCCCGGCGCCCGAGGTCACGGTGGCCTGGCAGGGAGGTGAGCCGACGCTGATGGGCCTCGACTTCTTCCGCCGGTCCGTGGAGTACGAGCGGCGATACGCACGTCCCGGCCAGCGGATCGTGAACACCATCCAGACCAACGGCACGCTCATCGACGCCGAATGGGCCCGCTTCTTCCGCGACAACGACTTCCTCGTCGGCCTGTCGGTCGACGGCCCCCGCGAGCTCCACGACGCCTACCGGGTCGACAAGGGCGGCAAGCCGACCTTCGACCGCGTGATGAGCGGGCTGGGGCAGCTGCGCGAGCACCGCGTGCAGTGGAACGCGCTCACCACGGTGCACGACGCCAACGCCGGCTACGGCCGCGATGTCTACGCCTTTCTGCGCGACGACTGCGGCGCCGAGCACATGCAGTTCATCCCGATCGTGGAACGCACCACCGCGCAAGAGCTGCCGCCGGCCGACGACGGCTGGGGCGCCCGCGCCAAGGACCGCCCCCTGTACCGGCAGGAGGGCGACCTCGTCACCGACCGGTCGGTGACGGCGGAGCAGTACGGACGGTTCCTCATCGACGTCTTCGAGGACTGGGTACGCCACGACGTCGGCCGGGTGTACGTCCAGATGTTCGACGTGGCCCTGGCCAACTGGTACGGGGAACCGCCCTCCCTGTGCGTGCACTCCCGGACCTGCGGCAGCGCCCTCGCCCTGGAACACAACGGAGACCTGTACTCCTGCGACCACTTCGTCGAGCCCGGCCACCTGCTCGGCAACATCGGCGACCGGCACATGCTGGAGCTCGTCGACTCACCACGGCAACGGAAGTTCGGCCAGGACAAGTACGACACGCTGCCCCAGTACTGTCTCGACTGCGACGTCCGCTTCACCTGCCACGGCGGCTGCCCCAAAGACCGTTTCGACACCACACCGGACGGCGAGCCGGGCCTCAACCACCTGTGCGCCGGGTTCCAGGCGTTCTTCCACCACATCAACCGTCCGATGCGCACGATGGCCGAGCTGCTGCGCCAGGGACAGGCCTCCGCGCTGATCATGCGCGACTACCAGGAAGCCGACGCGCGACGGCCGCACAACGCGCCCTGCCCGTGCGAGGGCGGACGCAAGTGGGCGCGCTGCCACGGCAGACCCGTTGCGGCGGGTCGGTGGTAGTACCCGACACGCTCCCCCAGCCACCTCCACTCCTGGCCCAGGCCTTTCCCTCCTCCTGATCGACGGGTTCATCGCCATCGGGCCCGGCGCCGGCCTCGCCCAGCTCACCCTTCCCTTCGGTCGGAAGCGCGCGAGCAGCCCGTAGGGATGTGCCTCGTCGATAACCTGGCCGAACAACAAGGTCTGTCCGGACATGGACATCATCTGCGCCAGGCTCTACAGGACTTCGCGTTCACGGTCGCTGATCGGCTCGATCACGGAGATGAGGGCAGGCCCACCGCTGTCCACCGGTCGTCGGACGTCTCGACCGCAGCGGCCAGCCCCGTCCGGGCCGCGTCGAGGCCGCCTGCCCACGGCTGAGCCGCCCCCAGAGCGGCAGCTCGCCGGCACCCCACAGCAGCGCGCAGTCCGCGTCGGTGCTCTGCCCCGTCTCGAACTCCTTCAGGTCCGTCGGTGCGGGTCACAGGCGCAGGACGACCAGCGCCGTGTCGTCGGTGTTGCCGTCAGGCGGGA
>NZ_JNWK01000084.1 GCF_000716445.1 Streptomyces wedmorensis | reverse complement strand
CCCCCCAGGCCCCCTCCCACCCCCAGCCGCCCGCCTACGCGCAGGCCCCGGCCCATGCCACGGCGGCCTCCGCCGGCGGATGGCCGCCGCCTCCGCCGGCCGTACCGGCGTGGGGTGCGCCGCTCCCGCCCGCACCGCCCGCCCCCGGGGCCCGCAAGCGGACCGGCGGCATCGTGGCGGCCGTCCTGGTGGCGGCGCTCGTCGCGGGCGGCATCGGCGGCGGCATCGGCTACTGGGCGGCCGAGCGCGGCGACAACGGCGGCTTCAGCTCGACCACGGTCTCCTCGGGCGACGCCCCGGCCTCCTTCAAGCGCGACCCGGGCACGGTCGCCGCGGTGGCGGCGAAGGCACTGCCGAGCGTGGTCACCATCCAGGCGAAGTCCGGCGGCACCGAGGGCGAGGGCGGCACGGGCACGGGCTTCGTGTACGACCAGGAAGGCCACATCGTCACCAACAACCACGTGGTGGCCTCGGCGGCGGACGGCGGCGCGCTCTCCGTGACCTTCTCGGACGGCAAGTCGTACGACGCCGAGGTCGTCGGCCGGGCCGAGGGCTACGACGTGGCCGTCCTGAAGCTGACGGACGCCCCGAAGGGACTGACGCCGCTGCCGCTGGGCGACTCCGACAAGGTCGCCGTCGGTGACTCGACGATCGCGATCGGCGCGCCCTTCGGCCTGTCCAACACGGTCACGACCGGCATCATCAGCGCCAAGAACCGCCCGGTCGCCTCGGGCGACGGCTCCGGCGGCAGCAACTCGTACATGAGCGCGCTGCAGACCGACGCCTCGATCAACCCGGGCAACTCCGGTGGCCCGCTGCTCGACGCGAGCGGCGCCGTGATCGGCATCAACTCGGCCATCCAGTCCACCGGCAACGGCTTCGGCCAGTCCCAGGCGGGCTCGATCGGCCTCGGCTTCGCGATCCCGGTCAACCAGGCCAAGAACGTCGCCCAGCAGCTGATCAAGACGGGCAAGCCGGTCTACCCGGTGATCGGCGCGACCGTGAACATGAACAGCAAGGGTGCCGGCGCCACCATCGCCGCCCAGGGCGCCGGCGGCACCGCCCCGGTCACCCCGGACGGCCCAGCGGCGAAGGCGGGCCTCAAGGCGGGCGACGTGATCACCGGCTTCGACGGCCACCAGATCGACAGCGGCCCCACCCTCATCAGCGAGATCTGGACCCACAAGCCCGGCGACTCCGTCAAGGTCACCTACGAGCGCGACGGCAAGACCGCCACCGCGACCGTCACCCTCGGCGAGCGCACCGGCGACAGCTGACCGCCCCGCCGGTCACGAGCGAGGGGAGCACCCGGACACCGGTGCTCCCCTCGCTCGTGTGAGGCCCACCCGTGGTCCCCCCCCCCGCGGCCGAATCAGCCGCGAGCAGTCACGGCGGGCGGCACGTCAGGCGGAAGGTCCGTAGTCCGGCGCCAGACACGACGCGCCGGCGGGGCGCCCCCCCCGAACGCCACTCCCGCCGTGAACCGATCACGCCGAGCACAAGCGTCACGCAAGGAGACCGCCCACGAACTCCCGCCCGGTTCGCAGTCGTTCCCCGCACCGAACGGGACGATCCCCCGCCCCCCGCTCCTCTTCCCCTCCTCGTACGCGACTCCCGCCCGATGCCTCCGGTCCCCGTGCCCCCCTCCCCACCCGGGAAAGCCGGTACCCCCGCAGCCGCACCCAGCCGGTAGGCTGTAGCCGCTCCGCAGCAGGCGAGGCGGGGCCGAGGTGGGTTGCCCGAGCGGCCTAAGGGAACGGTCTTGAAAACCGTCGTGGCGCGAGTCACCGTGGGTTCAAATCCCACACCCACCGCAGACGAACGGCCCCTGACCGGATGGAACGGTCAGGGGCCGTCGGCGTTCCCGGTGCCGTGGCGCCGTGGCGCCGTGGCGCCGTGGTGCCGTGGTGCGGGTGGGTTCAGGGGTGGCTGCGGGCCTGTGGGTCGTTCAGGCAGAGGGCGATGTTGCGGACCGCCGCGGTGAGTTCCTCGATCACCCGGGCCGCCTGCTCCGCGTTGTGGAAGACCGGCCGGTCCGTGAGGGAGCGGCTCAGCTCCTCCGCGGCCCGGACGGCGGGGCCGGCGTCACCGGCGGCTACGGGAGGGGGCGCGGGCACGGGCGCCGCGCTCTGAGGGGGAGGCGGAGGGGCGGAGGGGTACGACTCGGGCTCCGTCCGGTAGCCGCCGAAGGACGGCGAGAAGGCGCCGGAGCCGACGGCCAGGGAGGTGCGCGCCTCCTCCCGGGTGTGCGGGAGCGCGAAGTGGTTCTGCTCGTGCTGGGGGACCGCGAAGTGATCCTGTACGTGCGGGGGAACTGAACCCTGTCCGTGCTGGGGGACCTGAGCCTGGTCGTGTTGCGGGACCGTGGCCGGGGCATTCCCGTGCTGGGGGGTCGGGGCCGGGAGCTGGGACTGGCGGGCCCGCGGCAGGACCATGTGGTCGAAGCCCGGGAACGTCGGCGTCGTCGGGTGCGCGGCGGGCTGGGGGTACTCGCTCTGCCACTGCGCGCGGTAGTACTCCACCTGGTCCTCGCAGGAGGAGCGGGAGTGGAAGACCGCGGTGTCGTCGCCGAGGTCCGGGTACCAGAGGTTGGGGCCGGGGAAACGTACGGTCCGCATGCGGGGCTTGATCTGCTCGGCGCACCCCATGCAGCAGCCCTCCGGCACGATGAGCGGGATGCCACCGCTCTGCTCCGGACGCCGGGGGCCGCCCTCCGGGAAGTACTCCCCGTGGTGGCAGGGCGGCAGTTCGCCGCAGGCCCGGCAGACGGCGTAGTGCTCGGGGAGGACCTGCCAGTCCAGGCTGGCGGGGGCGCACCAGTGCTTCACCGCCGACCGGGGCAGGTTCTCGTCGCGCAGCACGAGCACCAACGGTCGCCTGTAGAACTCGGCGCGTTCGGGAGCCGGTTTGAGCGCCTGGTTCTCGGCCCGCCGCAGTTCGTTGGCGTGCCACCACAGCTCCACGTGGTCGCGCCATGCCTTCTCATAGGATTTCGGCCATGCGTTGTCGGGGTAACCGGTGATCTCCAGGACACGCCACGCCCGCCGGTCCAGCACGACGATGGAGCCGGCCCGGAGTCGCAGATGTGTTCCCTTGCCGTCCTCGTCCGGCCAGTTGTGACGGCCGATGAGAGTGGGCTGGTCCGGGAGCCACCTGCGAATCTGCATGACACGCTCCTAGGCGACGAAACCTCGTAGTTTCAACTGGGGCAGTAGGTGACATTCTGAACAATCTAGGCGTCGGCTTGGGGTTAGACACGCACACAGCGCTGATCGATTGAGGGCCGGAAACGCCTTCTGGGCCGGGCATTTCGCTTCTCCCGACCCACGGGATCCGGAAGCGCGCGTCCCCACGGGGCGGCTGCCGCGGAGCCGGGCGCGGCGTCCCGACACCCACTCGTACGCGTGACGCCGCTTCCACCGTCGTCAGCCCGTACGTATGCATCGTCCCGTGCGGTGGCCGCCGGATGCTCCGGACTGGGGTTTCCCGGTCCGGAGAGGTGGTAAAGCGGCCGTCCTCCCGCGGACGGGTCGCCGCGGGTCGCCGACCAGGAAAGGCGTCCCGGTGACGGGGTGCCCCTTCGTCGTCCGGTCGGAGGTCCCGGATGGCGGGGGGCCGTGCGGTGGGTGACGATCGCAGCAGGCATGGGCTCGTGACCGCGGTGCAGGCGCTCGGGGCCCCGGCCGGGGTCATCTCCGGCGGTCGGAGAGGCCCTGTCCTTTCTGCCCTTCTTGGAGGTACGCGTCATGGGAGGCTTCTCGCTCGACTCCGTCGGAGCTGTCGTCGGCAGCGGCAGGGCCGTGATCTCGGCCGACGACAGCACGGTCGTGGCCGCCGTACAGGACACCCTGCGGGACGGCAGGTCCGCGACGTTCTACCTCACCCCGGAGCAGGCCGCGGCGGTCAAGTCCTGGTACTGGACGCCCAAGCGGGTCGCGGAGCGGGGGCTGGAGCCCGTCTCGAACGAGGAGCTGCAGAGGATCGGGACCGAGCTGAGGGTCGAGGACATGGGTCACTCGTACTCCAACCGGGTCGTGTGCGAATGCGGTGCCGTCTACGGCGCGTTCGAGTTCGTCCAGCAGGGCATCGCGGAGCACGGCAAGGATCAGGTGGACGCGGTGTTCGACCTTGAGGGCGTCTACGTCATGCGGGTCAATCCCGTGAACTCCGCCGTGTGCCCCGCCTGTACGCGCAGGATCCTCGTCGGCCACGAGTACGACATGACCAACAGGTACGGGTGCTGCCGCTCCGAGCCGCCCGTCTGACGCGGTCGGTGCGGTAGGCCGGAGCGGTAGGTCCGAGCGGCAGGTCGGATGGAGGGCGGGCCCCGGGAGCCGGGGGCCGCCCTCCGCGTTCGTCCCGGTGGGCCGGGCGCGGGGTGTTCGCTCAGGTGCCGTCGACGCCGTCGACGCCGTCGATGCGGTCGATCAGTGCCCGGGCCTGGGTGGTGCGGATGTTGTCCGGGCCGAAGGCGGTCAGGCAGGCGTCGTGGGCGGTGGTGGCCAGGGCGCGGGCCGCGGTGTCATGGCCGAGGCCGTGGAGGGCGGTGGCCGCGGCCAGGTCGGGGGCCGCGGTCTCCGGGCCGCGGTGCTCCGGCGGCAGGCCGCGGTGGATCTCGTCGGCGCGCTTCGCCTCGGCGAGGGCCTCCTCGTGGCGACCCTGGCCATTGAGGCTGAGGGCCAGCGACAGCCGCACCATCAGGGTGAACTGGTCCGGATCGGAGTGGACGGAGAGGAATTCACGCGCCAGTCCCTCGGCCGCCGGGTGGTCGCCCCGTGCGTTGAGGGCCGCGATCTGCCCGTTGAGGGCGGCGATCACGAGGAACGGCGTCTCCGGCGTCTCGGTGAGGGCCGCGGTCTCCATGACGGCCACGCACTCGGCTTCGCATTCCTCGTGCCGGCCGAGCATGTTCAGCACCTGGGCCCGGTCGGTCCGCAGCTTCAGGGTCATCGAGTGTTCGGCGCCGAAGAGCTTGTCGTAGTCCGGCAGCAGGGCGTCGTAGGTGGTGAGCGCCTCGGCGTGGCGGCCCTGGGCGCTCGCCGCGAGCCCGACGATGCCCAACGCCATCGGCGCGAACGGTTCGTCGTGCGGCCGGGCTTGGGCCGCGGCCACGGCGCGCGCCTCGGCCTCGGCCTCGGCATAGCGTCCCGCCTGGTAGAGGGCCCTGACCTGGGCTAACACTTCCATCGTCTTCAGACCGGCTTCGTACCCGCCGTAGGGCCGAGAGAATGTCATGGCCCGAGCATACGAATGCGGCGTACGCCAGTTCGGAGGGTTCGGCGAACTTCGTGGAACTTCGTGGACGTTCGTGGAAGTTCATGGACGTCAGCCGTGTGGGGGCGGGGCCGGGGCTCAGCGGATGCGGTTTGGGCGGGGTGCCCTGATGCTGGAGGGGCTGGAATCGCGCTAGGAGGCCAGAATGTCCATGATGGACAAGCTCAAGGGAATGCTGAAGGGTCACGAGGACAAGGCATCCCAGGGCATCGACAAGGCCGGCGACTTCGTCGACCAGAAGACCCAGGGCAAGTACAGCGGCCAGGTCGACACCGCCCAGGACAAGCTCAAGCAGCAGCTGGGTGGCGACCCGGGGCAGCAGGGTCAGGACAAGCCGCCCCAGCCGCCCCAGCCGTAGGGCTGTGCCGCGACCGCAGTCGGCGGAACGCGTGCGCGCCCGTACAGCGGACCGTGAAGGGGTGCCCCGGGGTTCTTCCCGGGGCACCCCTTCGGGGTTGAGCGAAGCCGGAGTGGCGGTGCGCGGACCGCAGGAAGCGGGACTGCAGGAAGCGGACATCAGGAAGCGGACCGCGGGAGACGGACCGCGGGAGACGGACCGCGGGAAGCGGACCGCGGGAAGCGGACCGCGGGAAGCGGGCCCGGGTTCAAAGGAGTGGCAGGGGGCGTACGCGGGGGGCTTGAATCCGGTGGGAGTCGATCGGAGGAAGGGGCCCGTCGTGGTGCGCATCGTGCTCGTGCAGGGGGACATCACCGCCGAGGCGGCGGACGCGGTGGTCAACGCCGCGAACTCGTCGCTGCTCGGCGGCGGCGGGGTCGACGGCGCCATCCACAGGAAGGGCGGTCCGGAGATCCTCGCGGCCTGCCAGGACCTGCGGCGCTCGCACTATGGCAAGGGGCTGCCGACCGGTCGGGCCGTGGCGACCACGGCGGGGCGGCTGCCGGCCCGCCACGTGATCCACACGGTCGGGCCGGTCTGGTCGCGTGACGAGGACCGTTCGGAGCTGCTGGCCTCCTGCTATCGCGAGTCCCTGCGGGTGGCCGACGAGCTGGGGGACCGTACCGTCGCGTTCCCGGCGATCTCGACCGGTGTGTACGGCTGGCCGATGGACGACGGCGCCCGGATCGCCGTCGAGACGGTACGGGCGGCCCGTACCGAGGTGGAGGAAGTGCGGTTCGTGCTGTTCGACGCGTCCGCGTACGCGGCCTTCGAGGCGGCGGTGGGGGACGCCGCCCGGTAGGGCGGGGGCGGCGGATCGCCGTCGGTGGTCGAACGTCCGCTCCGGAATCGTGGGTGTGCTCGATCTCCTCGGCGTGGGGACGCGCCGTGGTGTTCGGCCGAGGGGCAGATTGGCGCAAAACGTGCCGGAACGCTTCCTCTCTTGTGGCGCACCGGTCGTGCCTGCCCCGAACCTCCTGTACGGCGGTGAGCTGCGGCTTTCCTCGGAGTGCCGGGGTTTATCTGCTTGTCCTCACGCTTGAGGGGGAATCGGCCGCTCCGGGGTGGTTCGCCGGGGATTCGGTGGGCAACTCTGGATTCGCGACGTCGAGCAGAGAACGACCGGGGCGGTGGGCCAACCGCCTTGGGAATGGCCGTACTTCAGATCAGTTCAGAAGCAGCTCCGTGCACCAGCACCAGTTTCAGTTCCCGGAGGAACACACATGGCAAGCATCCGTACCGCCCGCATCCTCGCCGCTGCCGCCGCCCTGCCCCTCGCCGCCGCGCTCTTCACGGGGGTGGCCCAGGCCGACAACGGCGGGTTCGCGGACGACGGATCGAACACGAGCGTCGCCACGATCATCGGCAGCGGCGTGGGCGGGGACAACCACGGCAACTCGACCACGACGCAGCAGGTGGCGACCGGTTCCGGTGCCTCCAACCAGAACAACACCGCGAGTGTGAACGGCTCCGCCTTCACCCACATCGCCCAGTCGAACAACGTGGTCAACTTCCTTCCGTGGTGGTGACCGGCAGCACGGGAGCCGGCCCGA
Organism: Streptomyces wedmorensis; assembly: GCF_000716445.1. Taxonomy (GTDB): domain Bacteria; phylum Actinomycetota; class Actinomycetes; order Streptomycetales; family Streptomycetaceae; genus Streptomyces; species Streptomyces wedmorensis. The sequence goes on along the minus strand of NZ_JNWK01000084.1, from coordinate 16,184 downwards.
CGGGGGGCGTGACCGCGGTGTGAACGACGGCCTGTACGGCGGTGCTTCGGCACCGGCGTGCGGGCCGTCGCGCTGTCGTGCCCGGGGTTCCGGCGAGCTCCGGAGGCGGGTGCGGCCGTCGGCGACCTTGACAGGGGTCCTGAATCTGACGGACAGTCAGAAACCTCAGTCGTCCCACGGGAGGCCGTCGCCGTGCACCTCGCCCCGACCGAGCGGCAGCTGCGGCTGCGCGCCGAACTCCGCGCGTACTTCAGGGAGCTGATGCCCGACGGCCCGCCTCCCGCGGACGACACCGGCGCACAGCGCCGGCTGCTCCGCCGCATCGGCGCCGACGGGCTGCTGGGACTCGGCTGGCCCGAGGAGTACGGCGGGCAGGGGCGGGGCCCCGACGAGCAGTTCGTCTTCTTCGACGAGGCGTACCGGGCGGGCGCCCCCGTCTCGATGGTCACCCTCAACACCGTCGGGCCCACGTTGATGGCGTACGGGACCGAGGAGCAGAAGGCCTACTTCCTGCCCCGGATCCTGCGGGGCGAGACCGTCTTCGCCATCGGGTACAGCGAGCCCGAGGCGGGCACGGACCTCGCCTCGCTCCGCACCCGGGCCGTGCGGGACCCGGCCGGGCCGGCGGGGAGCACGCCGGGCGGTAGTCCCGGCGACGTCGGCTCCTGGGTGATCGACGGGCAGAAGATCTTCACCTCCAACGCGCAGAACGCCGACTGGATCTGGCTCGCCTGCCGCACCGATCCCGACGCGCCCCCGCACAAGGGCATCTCCATCGTGCTGGTCCCCACCGACGCCCCCGGCTTCTCCTGGACCCCGATCGCGACCGTGGGCGGGCTGACGACGACCGCGACGTACTACGACGGGATCCGGGTCCCCGCGGGGAACCTCGTCGGGCCCGAGCACGGCGGCTGGGGGCTCATCACCAGCCAGCTCAACCACGAGCGGGTCGCGCTCGCCGCGATCGGCATGCAGGCGGAGGACTTCTTCGCGGCCGTGCTCGACCGAGCGCGTACCCCCGATCCGGTGACGGGTAGGCGCCGCGTTGACGAGTCGTGGGTCCGGATCAGGGCCGCCGAGGCACATGCCCGGCTGGCCGCGACACGCCTGCTGAACTGGCGTCTCGTGGGGGACGTGGGGGCCGGCCGGCTGGCCCCGGGGGACGCGAGCGGCGTGAAGTTCGCGGGAACCGAATCGGCGGTGGAGGTGTATCGAATATGTCAGGAGATCGCGGGCGGGGCGGGCACGGTGCGAGCGGGATCGCCGGGGGAGTTCGACGGCGGTGAGCTGGAGCGCATGAACCGCGCCGCGCAGATCAACACCTTCGGGGGAGGGGTGAGCGAGGTGCAGCGCGAGATCGTCGCGAGGATGCGGCTCGGCATGAAGGGGAGGGGACGGCGATGAGCGGCACCGAACCGACCGCGGACGGGCTGTACGAGCTGCTCGCCGCGTACGAGGGCCGGCCGGCCGCCACCGGGGGCACCGGCAAGGACCCGGTCAACCTGCCCATGATCCGGCACTGGTGCGAGGCCATGGGGGACACCCACCCCGCCTACCGCGGACCCGACGCGATCGCTCCCCCGACCATGCTCCAGGCGTGGACGATGGGCGGCCTCTCCGGGCACACCGACCGCTCTGGGGCATACGAGGAGCTGTCCGCCCTCCTCGACGGTGCCGGATACACCTCGGTGGTCGCGACGGACTGCGAGCAGGAGTACCTGCGGCCCCTGCGGCCGGGCGACGAGATCACCTTCGACGCCGTCATCGAGTCCGTCTCGCCGCGCAAGACCACCAAGCTCGGCACGGGGCACTTCGTGACGACGCGGATGGACGTGCGGACCGGCGGCACCCTCGCCGGCACCCACCGCTTCCGCATCCTCAAGTACGCCCCCGCCGGCCGGCCCCCCGCGACCGGCACCGGCGCTGAGCGGCCGCCCGCCAGGCGGCCCCGACCCGTGGTCAACCGGGACAACGCCGGGTTCTGGGAGGGGGTGGCCGCGCACAGACTGCTCATCCAGCGCTGCGGCGACTGCGCGGCCCTCCGCTTCCCCTGGCTGCCGGGCTGCGCCGACTGCGGCTCGGGGGAATGGGACACGGTCGAGGCGAGCGGCGCCGGGACCGTCTTCTCGTACGTGGTGATGCACCACCCGTCCTTCCCGGCCTTCGACCCCCCTTACGCGGTGGGACTGATCGAACTCGCCGAGGGCGTACGGATGATCAGCAACGTGGTGGGAGTGCCGTACGACAAGGTGCGGATCGGGATGCCGGTCCGGCTGGAGTTCCTGCGGGCCGACGAGGAGCTCGAGCTCCCCGTCTTCCGCGCGGGAGGGGAGGACTGACATGGACTTCACCCCCACCGAGGAGCAGGAGGCCGCCCGGGAGCTGGCCGCCCGCGTCTTCGGCGACCTCGCCACCCACGAGCGGCTCAGGGCCGCCGGCACCGGCACCGACGCCGAACTCTGGAAGGCACTCTGCGCGGCCGGCCTCCCCGGCGCCGTCGAGGACACCGGCCTCCTCGGCCTCGTCCTCCTCCTGGAGGAACAGGGCCGCGTCACCGCCCAGGTCCCCTTCGCCGCGACCTGCGTGTACGGGCTCCTCGCCGTCACCCGCCACGGCACCGCGGAGCAGCGCGCCCGCCTCCTCCCCGGCCTCCGCGACGGCACGACGGTGATCACCGGCGCCCTGCCGGCAGGAGGCGTGGTCTCCACGGCGCACGAGGCACGGGGCCGGGCCACGGCCCCGGCCGATGGCGGCGAACTTCGCCAGGGCCGCGCTCCGAACCCGACGACGCCGGGCCCACCGCCCGGCCCGATCGGCGAGCCACTCCCTCCGGTCTCCGGCGGCGAGTCACTCCTTCCGGTCTCCGGCGGCGAGTCACTCCTTCCGGTCTCCGGCGGCGAGCCACTCCCTCCGGCCTCGGGCGGCAGACGGCTCAGCGGCGTCGTGGACTGGGTGCCGTGGCTCCGGGACGCCACCCACGTCCTCGTCCCGGACGCGGACCGCGCCCTGTGGCTGGTCCGCACGGAGGACGCGGCGGCCGTCGAGTCCGTCGAGCTCACCGCGCCCTGGTCGGCCGGCCGACTCGTCCTGGCCGAGACGCCCGCCGAGCGACTGGGGGCGGCGGCCGAGCGGCCGGGGGCGCCCACCGAAGCCCGGGCGGCGGCCCACGACGACGTGCTCGCCGCCGCGCGGATCGCGTTCGCCGGGTTGCAGGCCGGGGTGTGCGCCGGGTCGCTGGCCAGAGCCGTCGCGTACACCTCGGTACGGGAACAGTTCGGGCGGCCGCTCGCCACGCACCAGGCGGTGCAACTACGGGCCGCGGACGCCCATATGGACACCGAGGCCATCCGGGTCACGGCCTACGAGGCCGCGTGGCGGTTCGACGAGGGCCTGGACGCCGAGGCGGCGGCCCTGACCGCCGCCTGGTGGGCCTCCGAGGCAGGGAAGAGGGTCGTGCACGCCGGGCAGCACCTGCACGGCGGCATGGGCGCGGACCTCGACCACCCCGTCCACCGCCACTTCCTGTGGGGCCGCCAGCTCGACGCCTATCTGGGCTGCGGCACCGAACTCCTCGCCGAACTCGGCGACCTGCTCGCGAAGGGAGATCCGTCATGAGGCCCGGGGACGAGCTGCCGCCGCTGCGGATCCCGATCACCCGCACCCTGATCGTCGCCGGGGCCGTCGCATCGCGCGACTACCAGGACGTGCACCACGACGCCGAGCTGGCCCGGGAGAAGGGGTCCCCGGACATCTTCATGAACATCCTCACCACCAACGGACTCGTCGGCCGCTACATCACCGACCACTTCGGCCCCGAGTCCGTCCTCCGCAAGGTCGCCATCCGGCTCGGCGCCCCCAACCACCCCGGGGACACCATGGTCCTGACCGGCACGGTGACCGAGGTGGACGGGAACACGGTCGACGTCAGGGTCGTCGGGGCGAACGGGCTCGGACACCACGTCACCGGGACGGTCACCGTGGAGGTCGGACGATGAGCCTCCACACCCGGGACGACCTGGGCGGCCGGGCCGCCGTCGTCGGCATCGGCGCGACCGAGTTCTCCAAGGACTCCGGCCGCAGCGAACTCTCGCTCGCCGTCGAGGCGGTGCGGGCGGCCCTCGACGACGCCGGACTCGCCCCCGCCGACGTCGACGGCCTGGTCACCTTCACCATGGACACCAACCCCGAGATCACCGTCGCCCAGGCGGCCGGCATCGGCGAGCTGTCCTTCTTCTCCCGCGTGCACTACGGCGGCGGGGCGGCCTGCGCCACCGTGCAGCAGGCCGCGCTCGCCGTCGCGGCCGGCGTCGCCGAGGTCGTCGTCTGCTACCGGGCGTTCAACGAGCGCTCCGGCCGCCGCTTCGGCTCCGGCGTCCAGCAGCGCGAGCCCTCCGCCGAAGGCGCCGCCCTCGGCTGGCAGCTGCCGTTCGGACTGCTCACCCCGGCCTCCTGGGCCGCGATGGCCGCCCAGCGGTACCTCCACGCCTACGGCCTCACGCCGGACGCCTTCGGCCACGTCGCCGTCACCGACCGGCGGTACGCGGCACGCAACCCCGCCGCCTACTTCCACGGGAAGCCCATCACCCTCGCCGACCACGCCGCCTCGCGCTGGATCGTCGAACCGCTGCGGCTCCTCGACTGCTGCCAGGAGACCGACGGCGGCCAGGCGATCGTCGTCACCTCCGCCGAGCGCGCCCGCGACCTGCGGCATCCGCCCGCCGTGATCCTGGCGGCGGCGCAGGGCGCCGGACGCAAGCAGGAGGCCATGACCAGCTTCTACCGCGACGAACTGACCGGCCTTCCGGAGATGGGCGTGGTCGCCCGGCAGCTGTGGCGGACGTCCGGGCTCGCCCCCACCGACATCGACGTGGGCATCCTCTACGACCACTTCACCCCGTTCGTGCTGATGCAGTTGGAGGAGTTCGGCTTCTGCGGGCCGGGCGAGGCGGCTGACTTCGTGGCGGCCGACGCGCTCCCGATCAACACCCACGGCGGCCAGCTCGGCGAGGCCTACCTCCACGGCATGAACGGCATAGCGGAAGCGGTACGCCAGCTCCGCGGCACCTCGGTCAACCAGATACCCGGCGCGGCCCGGACCCTGGTCACGGCGGGCACCGGTGTTCCCACGTCCGGGTTGATCCTGGGCACGGACGGCTGAGGCGACGGGCCCAGCGGTGGCCGGGCGGCGCTCGCGGTTCTTCACTCGCGCCATGAGCACAGGATCCCGGCCCCCCAGACCCCCCGCCGACGACGACGCGCCCACCGCCGCGCCGACCGACCTCGTACCCGGCCCCGCCGACGATGCACCCGAACCCGAACCCGACGCCGTACCCGAGCCCGGCCCCGTACCCGTACCCCGTGAGTGGTCGAACCGCTCCCCGTCCGCGGCGCGTCGCCGTCCCGGGGTGCGGGCCGCGGTGGCCGCGCTGATGGCCGCGGTGGCCGGGGCGGCGCTCCTGACGGCCCCGGCCTCGGCGGGGACACGACCAGGCGCACCCGCACCCGCTCCGGCGCCCACACCCGCGTACTACGTGGGCAAGGCCTTCGACACCTGCGAGGCGCCGTCCCTCGCGGTGATGAAGGCGTGGCGCAGCTCGTCGTACGGGGCCGTCGGAATCTACTTCGGGGGCCGCGGCCGAGGATGCCCCGGGCAGCGGGAGCTCAGCCGCGCGTGGGTCACCTCGGTCCACGACATGGGCTGGCGACTGCTGCCCCTCTTCGTCGGCTCCCAGGCACCGTGCGTGATCGCACCCGCCAAGCGGAAGTACGCCATCGGCACCAGCCCCTCGCTGCAGGGCACCCAGGAGGCGGGCGACGCCGTGCGGGCGGCGCGGGCCCTGGGGATCGGCGCCGGCAGCCCGCTCTACCTCGACATCGAGGCCTACCGGCGGGATGACGCGCGCTGCGTCGCGACCACGCTCAGCTTCGTCCGCGCCTGGAACCGGGAGGTGCGGCGCCTCGGCTACGTCCCGGGCTTCTACAGCAGCGCCGATTCGGGGGTGCGGGACATGGAGGCGCAGCGGAAGGCGGGTACGAAGGACCTGCCGTCCGTGATGTGGTTCGCGCGCTGGCGGGGCAGTCCCTCGCTGTACGTCGAGTCCTCGCTGCACCCGACGGCCTGGACGCCGCACGCCCGGATCCACCAGTACGTGGGCGACGTCGCCGAGTCGCACGGCGGTCGCAGTCTCCAGATCGACCGCAGCGCGGTGGACGCACCCGTCGCCGTCGTCACGACCGCCCCGACCCCCTGACCACCACCCGCCCACGACCGCCCGAACCGCCGGCCGCGACCCGGCCGAGTCCCCGCCCTGACCTCCGGCGAGCCCGCCCCGGGGTGGGTTTCGACCCTGAGGTGGGGGTGGGGGTACTCCACCCAGAGGAGGTGGAGCCGTCGCCGCCCCTACAACCTGAGGCGGACCGCGGTTCGGGACCTGGGGCCGATCCGCCGGGGGTGCGTCCCCTCCTAGCGTGGAGTCATGACTCCGCCACCCTCTGGCCCCGTCTGCGCCGGTGCCTCGCAGTACGCGTCGTACCCGACCTTCTCCTCGTACGTCCGGGCGCGCGGGCCCGTACTGCTGCGCACCGCGCGTTCGCTGACCGCCAACCCCTCGGACGCCGAGGACCTGCTCCAGACGGCGCTCGCCAAGACCTTCGTGGCCTGGGAGCGCATCGAGGACCACCGCGCGCTGGACGGCTACGTCCGGCGGGCGCTGCTGAACACCCGCACGTCGCAGTGGCGCAAGCGCAAGGTCGACGAGTTCGTCTGCGAGGAGCTGCCGGAGCCGACCGGTCTTCCGGAGCCGGACCCGGCCGAGCGTCAGGTGCTGCACGACGCGATGTGGCGCGCGGTCCTGAAGCTGCCGGAGCGGCAGCGGCAGATGGTGGTCCTGCGGTACTACGAGGACCTGAGCGAGGCGCAGACCGCGGAGGTGCTCGGGGTGTCGGTCGGCACGGTCAAGAGCGCGGTGTCCAGGGCGCTCGGCAAGCTCCGGGAGGACCCGGAGCTGACCCCCGTACGGTAGCGAAACGGGCGTCGGGCCCCGTCCGCGCACATCCGCCAGTGATCACTGGCAAATTCCGTACTCCCGGGTAGTGACATACCGCTTGGTATGTGCGCAGAATCTCCACACCCTTTCTGCCACGTAGCGCCCACCGGGAGGACGCCCCGTGTACAGCACCATGCAGGACGTACAGCTGACCGTGAGCCGCATCCTGAAGCACGGGATGACGATCCACGGGAAGTCCACCATCACCACCTGGACGGGCGAGCCCGAGCCGCAGCGCCGCACGTTCGCGGAGGCCGGCGCCCGCGCGCACCAGCTGGCCAACGCCCTGCGCGACGAACTCGGCGTGACCGGCGACCAGCGCGTCGCCACCCTCATGTGGAACAACTCCGAGCACGTCGAGGCGTACTTCGCGATCCCCTCCATGGGCGCGGTACTCCACACGCTCAACCTCCGCCTGCCCCCCGAGCAGTTGGTGTGGATCGTCAACCACGCCGCCGACCGGGTCGTCATCGTCAACGGCTCCCTGCTCCCCCTCCTCGCGCCGCTGCTCCCGCACCTTCCGACGGTCGAGCACATCGTCGTCGCGGGCCCCGGGGACCGTTCCGTCCTGGACGGGGCGGCGCCGCGCGTGCACGACTACGAGGAGCTGATCGCCGGCCGCCCGACGACGTACGACTGGCCCGAGCTCGACGAGCGTTCGGCCGCGGCGATGTGCTACACCTCCGGCACCACCGGCGACCCCAAGGGCGTCGTCTACTCGCACCGCTCGATCTACCTGCACTCCATGCAGGTCAACATGGCCGAGTCGATGGGCCTCACCGACAAGGACACGACCCTGGTCGTGGTCCCGCAGTTCCACGTCAACGCCTGGGGCCTGCCGCACGCCACCTTCATGACCGGCATCAACATGCTCATGCCGGACCGTTTCCTCCAGCCGGCCCCGCTCGCCGACATGATCGAGCGCGAGAAGCCGACCCACGCGGCCGCCGTGCCCACCATCTGGCAGGGCCTGCTCGCCGAGGTCACCGCCAACCCCCGCGACCTCTCCTCGATGACCCAGGTCACCATCGGCGGCGCCGCCTGTCCGCCCTCCCTCATGGAGGCGTACGACCGGCTCGGCGTCCGCCTCTGCCACGCCTGGGGCATGACCGAGACCTCCCCGCTGGGCACCATGGCCCACCCGCCGCACGGCCTCACGGCCGAGGAGGAGTGGCCGTACCGCGTCACCCAGGGCCGCTTCCCGGCCGGCGTCGAGGCCCGTCTGGTCGGCCCCGGCGGCGAACACCTGCCCTGGGACGGCGAGTCGGCGGGCGAGCTGGAGGTCCGCGGCACCTGGATCGCCGGCTCGTACTTCGGCGGCATGGACGCCGAGGCGATCCGGCCCGCCGACAAGTTCAGCGAGGACGGCTGGCTGAAGACCGGAGACGTCGGCGTGATCAGCCCCGACGGGTACCTCACCCTCACCGACCGCGCCAAGGACGTCATCAAGTCCGGCGGCGAGTGGATCTCCAGCGTCGAGCTCGAGAACGCCCTCATGGCCCACCCGGCGGTCGCCGAGGCCGCCGTCGTCGCCGTACCGGACGAGAAGTGGGGCGAGCGCCCGCTGGCGACCGTCGTCCTCAAGGAGGGCGAGGCGGCCGACTACGACACGCTGCGGTCCTTCCTCGCCGACGAGGGCGGCATCGCCAAGTGGCAGCTGCCGGAGCGCTGGGCGATCGTGCCGGCGGTGCCGAAGACGAGCGTCGGCAAGTTCGACAAGAAGGTCATCCGCAGGCAGTACGCGGAGGGCGAGCTGGACGTGACCCAGCTGTAGCCGGGCACATCCCGTACGGAGAGGGGAGGGCGGGGGCGCCCTCCCCTCTCCCGTTGCCGGGAGGTGTCCTGCCGGTCATGACCGGACAGGCACCAAGGACCTCGCCGGAAGGTCCCGCCCGGCTCGGGCAGACGGGCGCTGCCGCGCGGACAGGGCGCTGCCGCGCGGACAGGGCGCTGCCGCGCGGACAGGGCGCTGCCGCGCGGACAGGGCGCTGCCGTCCGGACAGGGCGCTGCCGTCCGGACAGGGCGCTGCCGTCCGGACAGGGCGCTGCCGTCCGGACAAGGCGCTGCCGCCCGGACGCGCTCCCCTCCGGACAGGCCCTAGTTGGTGCCGATCTTCGCGAGCAGGTCGACGATCCGGGCCTGGACCTCGGTGCTGTTCGACCGCTCGGCGAGGAAGAGGACCGTCTCGCCGGAGGACAGCTTCGGCAGCTCCTCCTCGTCGAGGTCGACCGAGGTGTAGACGACGAGCGGCGTACGGTTCAGCTGCCCGTTCGCCCGCAGCCAGTCGATGATCCCGGCCCGGCGGCGACGCACCTGCATCAGGTCCATCACCACCAGGTTCGGCCGCGTCTCCGTGGCGAGCGCGACCGCCTCCGTGTCCGTCGCGGCCCGCGCCACCTGCATCCCTCGCCGCTCGAGCGTGGCCGCGAGCGCCTGCGCGATGTCGTCGTGCTCCTCGATCAGCAGGACCCGGGACGGGTGCTGCTCGCTGTCGCGCGGCGCGAGCGCCTTGAGGAGCACGGCCGGGTCGGCGCCGTACGCCGCCTCCCGGGTCGCCTGCCCCAGACCCGCCGCCAGCAGCACCGGTACGTCGGCCGCGACGGCGGCCTGACGCAGCGACTGCAGCGCGGTACGGGTGATGGGCCCGGTCAGCGGGTCGACGAACAGCGCGGCCGGGAAGGCGGCGATCTGCGCGTCGACCTCCTCGCGGGAGTGCACGATCACCGGTCGGTAGCCGCGGTCGCTCAGCGCCTGCTGGGTGGCGACGTCGGGCGCGGGCCACACGAGCAGCCGACGCGGGTTGTCGAGGGGCTCCGGGGGCAGTTCGTCGTCCACGGGACGCGGGGCCGGCCGGTTGGCGACCTCGATGGCCCCACCGGGGCCGTCCAGCGGCTCGGGCCCCTCGGCGGAGCCCTCGGCGGGCGCCCCTATGGCGTACGCGCGCCCCTCGGGCGCGGCCGGTACCAGTCCGAGCGCGGCCTCGGGCGACGCCTGCGGGTGCGGCCTCGCCTCGGCCTCGGCCGGCGCGGGCAGCGCCGCCGGCACCGGCGGGTCCACCTCGGGCGGCGTGGCGAGCTTCCGCCGCCGCCCCGACCCGTTGGACGGCGCGACAGGAGTCGCGGCGGGCGGCGCGGCCGGCACGGCGGCCGGTGCGGGCGGGACGAACGGCACGCCCTGCCCGAGCGTGCGCACGCTGAACGCCCGCCCCTGCGTCGAGTCCTTCGGCATCGGCAACTCGGGCGGCAACGGCACGGATCCGGTGCCGCTCACCGAACCCGTGCTCCCCGAACCCGTGCTCACCGAACCCGTGCTTCCCGAGCCGGTGACGCTCCGGGCATCGACCCCGGACTCGGACCGCGGGGCCGGCGGTGCGACGGCCAGGCGACGCCCGGTCGCCTCGGCCGCCGGCCCGTCCCGGAGCTCGTCCGGCAGCGGGGACCGCGGCATCGGGTGCGGCTGCGGCGGCGTGTGATCGCCCCCCGGCACACCCCGTACCGCCTCGTGCCGACCCTCGTCGGACACGGGCAGCGCACCGGCTCCCGGAGCGGGCGAGGCCGGGGAGACGGGGCCCAGCCCGGCGGGCAGCGGATCGGCGGGCACGGAGTCGAGGGGTACGGGACCGGAACCGAGTCCGGGCACGGAACCGGCTGCCGGCGGGCCCGAAGGCACGGAACCGGCGGGCAGCGGGTCGCCATGGACCGGCTCGTCCGGCGCGCGGTCGGCATCGGCCGGCGGCAGCGCGAACGGCGTCCGCGGCCCGGCGTCGGCCGCCGCCGCACGCTCCTGCGCCGCGGCCAGCGCCCTGCGGCGACGTCCGCTCGGCCGTTCCTGGGGCACGTCCTCGCCGGAGGACACGGCCGGCAGGGCCCGGGCGAGGGCGGGCGCCCCCGTGGGCTCGACGGCGACCCCCTGCGGCGGCACGGCGGCCCCCAGCGCGGCACGCCCCTGCGCGCCCTCGGCGGCGGTCACCACGGAGCCCTCGGCGGGACGGCCCCGACGGCGCCCGGTGGGCTCGACGCGCCCCGCGGGGTCGCCGACAGCGGCTCCGGCCGGTACGGCGTCCACGGCCGCGTTCTGCTGGGCCGGGATCAGCTCGGCCGGACCGGCCGCCTCTCCCGTACGGGCACGGCGGCGCCCACTGGGCTCGGCGCCGACCCGGTTCTCCCCTTCGGGCGCGACCGCGCTTTCCAGGAAGGCGTCGGTGGACCCGCGCCGGGCCCGCCGCCGCCCCCCACCGGACGTGTCCGAGGCGGAGGCGGGGTACCCGTCCGCACCGGCGCCGGAACCGGCACTGGCATCGACGGCCGCACCTGCACCTGCGGCGGCACCCGCACCCGCGAAGGCACCCCCGCCCGCGGAGGCACCCGCTCCGGCACCGGCACCCGGACCCGTGCCCGTCGCCGACGCGGTGGCCTGGGCCGGCAGCGCGAGGGCCTCCCGGCCGCCGCCCTCCGGCGGGTCGTTCCTCGGTGCGGGCGGGACCGTGCCACGCCCGGCGCCGACCGGCACCTCGAGGACGTACGCGCCCCCGCTCGTGCCCGGCACCTCGTGGGTCTGCACGACACCGCCGTGCGCCGCCACGATCCCGCGCACGACCGGCCCGTGGACCGGGTCGCCGCCCGCGTACGGGCCGCGGACCTCGATGCGTACGACGTCACCGCGCTGCGCGGCCGCGACGACGATCGTGGAGTCGGCGGGCACGGTGCCCTGGGCGGTGGTCCGGTTCTTGCCGGTGGCGTCGACGCCGGCGACGTCCGCGACGAGGTGCGCCAGCGCGGTCGCGAGCCGGACCGGGTCGACCTCGGCCTCGATCGGCGGCGCGTGCACGGCGAACTGCGCGCGGCCGGGCCCGATCAGCTCGACGGCCGCGTCGATGCCGGCCGTCACGACCCCGTCGAGGAGCGCGACCCGCTTGTCGAGCTCCTCCGCGCCCGCGTCGAGGCGCTGGAAGCCCAGGACGTTGTCCACGAGCGCGGTCATCCGGGCGTACCCGGCGGCGAGGTGGTGCAGCACCTGGTTGGCCTCGGGCCACAGCTGCCCGGCGTCGTCGGCCGCGAGGGTGCCCAACTGGGTGCGCAGCTCCTCGAGGGGACCGCGCAGCGACTCGGCGAGGACGGCCGTCAGCTGCTCGTGGCGGGCGGCCAGCGAGGCGTACCGCTCCTGCTGCGCCTCCCGCTCGGCGGCGTGCCGCTCCGCGCGGTCGGCGAGCTCGGCGGCGTGCCGCTCGGTGAGTTCGGCGAGTTCGGCGGCGTGCTGCTCGACCAGCTCCTCGTACGGCCTGCGGTCGGTGAAGGTCATCACCGCGCCGACGAGCTGGTCCCCGTCCCGTACCGGAGCGGTCGTCAGGTCGACCGGCACCCGGTCGCCCTTCTTCGCCCACAGGACCTGCCCGCGCACCCGGTGCTTCCGTCCGGACTTGAGGGTGTCGGCGAGCGGCGACTCCTCGTACGGGAACGGCTCTCCGTCGGCGCGCTTGGCGAGGATCAGCGGGTGCAGCTCCTGGCCGCCGAGCTCGCCGGCGCGGTAGCCGAGGATCTGCGCGGCGGCGGGGTTGACCAGGACGACCCGGCCGTCCGTGTCCGTGCCGACGACGCCCTCGGCCGCGGCGCGCAGGATCATCTCGGTCTGGCGCTGCGAGCGGGCGAGTTCGGCCTCGGTGTCGAGGGTGCCGGTGAGGTCCCGCACGACGAGCATCAGCAGCTCGTCGCCGGTGTAGCCGCCGTACGAGTCGTAGGCCTCGCGGCCGTCCTCCAGGCTGGCGCTGGTCACCTCGACGGCGAACTCACTGCCGTCGGTACGGCGGGCGATCATCCGGGCGGGCTTGGTACGGCCCCGCTCGTCGGTGCCCTCGGGACGGCGCATGGAACCGGGGATGAGGCGCGAGTCGAAGCCGGGCAGCAGGTCGAGCAGACCGCGTCCGACGAGCGCGGTGCCCGGCGTCTCGAACATGCCGAGGGCGATCGTGTTGGCGTTGACGACCGTGCCGTTGCAGTTCACGAGCACGAGGCCGTCGGGGAGGGCGTCGAGTATCGCTGCGAGGCGAGCAGCGCCTCGGGATGGCCTGCTGCTCACGACGACGCTTCCTCCCAGAACCACTGCACGTGCTTGCCCACCGACCGCGGCCCCATCTTGCCCCTCGGGCCGCAGCCTGTCACTGAAGGGAGTCTAAGGGAGCCTCCGGGCGTCATCCCCGGACGATCGGAAGGACCGGCTCCAGGTTCTCCCAGCGGCCGATCTCGCATCCGTTCGCCCGGGAGAACCGTGCGTCGACCTTACGGCCCTGCCAGGTGCCGGTGACGTGCGCGAGTGCGGGCCCGCCGTACACCTGCGTACACAGCGCGTCCCCGGGAACCGCCCTGAACGGGTCCGCCCCCTCCTCCGCCAGCTGCTCCAGCCGCTTGCACGCGTCCGCCGCCGCCGGGTGGTTCCCCTCCGGCCCGCCGTCGCACGTCAGCTCGAAGATGCCGTCCGCCGTCGGATACCCGCTCTTCTCCACCGTCACCGTCAGCGCGTCGGGCCCCGACAGCAACGGCAACGGCGGCAACGGGCCGAACCCCGCGGTCCCTGCGGCGGTGGCGAGGGTCGCGAGGACGAGACTGCGCAGCATTCGGATCTCCAGCAGCACGAGGTGACGACGGACGCGGACGCACGACGCGCCCGCCCCTCTAACGCTCCCGCCGCCCCCACGTTGCGCAACCCCTGTGCGCCACCCGTGCCGCAACCCGTGCCGCCGGTGCCCCACCCCAGCCCGCGCACCCCGCCCGAGGCCCTTCCCGCTCCTCCGCGCCCCGCCGTCGGGCTTTGCCCTGGACCCCACCCTCCTAGTACGGTGAGAATCGATTGGTGACAGCCGGTTCGCCTGTGTCATCATCTGCACGCACCACCGCGCATGCGCGAGGTGCGAGGAGGCGTCGCCTAGTCCGGTCTATGGCGCCGCACTGCTAATGCGGTTTGGGCCTTCAAGCCCATCGAGGGTTCAAATCCCTCCGCCTCCGCCACCGAAGCCCCGGCCCCCAAGGCCGGGGCTTCACTCATTCCCGCCCCGAACCCCTCGCGGCCCACCCGTGTGACCCCGGTCTCTTTCCGCGTTTTCCACCCCCGCGATCCCCCCTCGCGCCCACCGCCCAGCCACCTCCCCCTCGCCCCCCGTCAGGACGTTTCCGCAGGTCACAACGGGTGTGGGGAATGGATTTCACATGACGGCGGCAGTCATGTAATGTTCTTCCTGTCGCCGCGAGCGGGTCGAAAGACCGGGGAGCGAAGACAAAAACTAAAAACAAGCACTCGTAGCTTAACGGATAGAGCATCTGACTACGGATCAGAAGGTTGCAGGTTCGAATCCTGCCGAGTGCACACAGATCGAAGGCCCCCTGGACATCGTCCAGGGGGCCTTCGACATCAGCGGGTGACATCAACGTCCTTCACTCGTACTCGATTCAGAACCCGCTGCAGGTGGCTGCCGCCGATGGCCCGGAGGCGATGGCCGTCTTCGGCGAGTCGTTGTCCACGCTCACCGAGCAGGTGGCCGTCCCTCCTGACCCGCTCAGGCTGATGAGCAGTGATCCACCCTTCATGAAGCCCTTCGTCTTCAGGGTCTTCCGCCACGGCAGCTTCTCGACGGTTTCGGACCTTGACGAGATGCCGTCGTCGTTCCAGACGGAGTAGGCGATGGTTACGTCTCTGGCGTCGCCAGTGACCGCGTACTCCACGGTGACTTCTTTTGACACTTCGTTGGAGATGCCCGCGATGAGGGCTACGCACCCGCCTGCCGCCAGCAGGACCAGGATGAGCAGCACCCACGGCCACTTCCGTCGCTTCTTTTTGGGCGGTGCTGCTCCATAAGGTGCGCCACCGCCCGGCGGGGTTTGCCAGCCGGCCCCGGCGTGAGGCTGCTGTGCGCCCTGTCCCCACGGCTGCTGGTACGGATCTGGGCGGGGCTCCTGCCCGGATGGGGGTTGGTTCATGGCATCAGCGTCCGACCACGCGCTCAGACGCGCTACTCCGCTTTCGGGTCCTGGCGCCCGTTCGGCTGACGGGGCGGGGACGAGTCGTGGTCGTCCTCGTCCTGGTCGGGTTCCCACCCCGAAGCGTCGTCCATTCGCTCGGCCGCCGCCCTGAGGGTCGTCTGCGTGGACGTGCGCATGGGTGTCGAGCGCCATCGTGATCGTGCTGCGGCTGAGCGTCTCCATGATGATCCGGGCATCCGCGCCCTGCGCGAGCAGCAGGGAGGCGCAGGTGTGCCGCAGGTCGTGCGCCCGGTTCCGGCAGGGGTGCTTGGGCTCAGGGATGGAGGGGGCCCGTACGCGGGTGCCGACCGATGGGATCAGGATGACGCCGCCACGCCGGAGGATCGAGGTGCCCTCAGCGAGCTTCAGGCGCGTAAGGAAGCAGCGGGTCGCCGAGACCCGCTGCTACGGAGGGTGCTTCCCTCCTCGCGTCATGTGACGTCAGTTCTGTCCGGGTGGGGCGTGGCCGGACGGGTTCTGGTTCTCACTCTCCTGGGTGAGCCCGCCGCCCGTACAGCTCGGCTGCTGGCCGCCGGGCTGTTGGCCGCCGTTGTTGGTGCATTGGGTGTCGACCGGCTGGATCTTGGCGTCGGCGACACCTGCGCCGCCGATGCCCAACGCGAACGCTGCGGCGCCCGCGGCAAGTGCGGCCCCCAGCCGTCTGGCTGTCAGTCTCCTCGGCATCTGGACTCAGCCTCCTTCTCGGCTGCGCGGCGAAGTCTTCCGCCGTTTGTCCTTGGCAACGCTTGTAGCGCCTATCGGGCGTGTCAAACCGTGGGTCACATGATGGGCAGGGCATCCCATTGTGGACACGCGGGAGGGCTGCCGCGTGTGCGGCATCCGGGTCGAGAGGCGGCATCGCCCTTTCCGTACGCCGCTCTTGCCGGAATTCTCGACTCCGCGAATCAGCCGGTCACCGTGTGTGTCGTGCCGCTGCTTGTCTGATCCCAGTGGCCTTGCCCCGTAATCGGGCTGTCAAGTCGATCATTGACGTCCGGCATCAGCAGTCGACACCCACAGGGGCAGGCAGCGGCGGCGGGCGCTCCGGGGGAGAGCGCCCGGTCCGCGGACGAGGGTCAGGCGGCGGTGGGGACGGGGACGGCCTGGGGGAGGGTGCGGCGGGGGCGGGTG
>NZ_JNWK01000083.1 GCF_000716445.1 Streptomyces wedmorensis | reverse complement strand
TCCTTATCCGACAGGATCAACTCGGCCTTCGGCCGCCCCGTACGTGCCATAGGGCAAGCCTATACATCTGAACAGAATTCCTGACTCAGAAGACTAGCGAACGTCCCCGGATCAGCGCCGGACAGGCCCGGTGCCGGACAGGCCCGGCGCCCGACGGGGCCGGCCGTCCCGGCGCCGTCGTCCCCGGGGCAGGCATCCCCGTGGCAGGCGTCCCCGCCGCCGTCGCCCACGGCAGACTTCCGGACGATCAAGCACCCGGGCAAGTGCTCCAACCTCGAACGTCTTTCGGGTTCTCGCAGGTGAAGCGGTCGTGCAAGCTTGTACGGCCCGGCGGCCGGGCGGGCCGGTCCGCCGTCGGGTCGCGGCCCGTACCCCTTCCCAGCTCCCCGAACGACCAGTCGGTAGGTCCGGATGCGTGTACGCGGCCGGAAAAGGGCGACGGATGTGCGATCACGCTGCGCGTCGACAAGACTCCACTCCGCAGCCGATCGGCTCGCACCCCCGTTCATCCCCTCGCGAAGGGACACCCCCGTGCGTTACTTCCGTACCCTCGGCGCCACCGTGCTCGCCACCGCCACCGGCCTCGCCCTCATCGGCACCGCCTACACCGGTGCGGCCGTGGCCTCACCCGCATCCCTCTACGCGCCGTCGGCACTCGTCCTCGCCGTCGGCGAGGGGGACAGCCCCGAGACGGCCACGATCGTCCGCGCCGTCACCCTGAGCTGCGCCCCCGTCCCCGGCGGAACCCACCCCAGCCCCGAGTCCGCGTGCGCCGAACTGGCCGCGACCGGAGGCGACCTGGGCGCCCTGACGGTCTTAGCGGGCGGCCGCCCCTGTACGCGCGAGTGGGCCCCGGTCACGGTCACCGGCGACGGCGTCTGGCAGGGCCGGAGGGTCTCCTGGTCGGAGACCTACGGCAACGCCTGCGAGCTGCGCGCCCGCACGGCCGCGGTGGCGGCCCTCAGCTTCTGACGGGTGCGCCGCCCGGCCGTGCCGTCCCTGATGGTGCGGCTCCCGGACGGAACGGCCGGAGCCCCTTCCGGGCCCCGGCCGTTCCGTCCGTCGGCCCGGCTACCAGATGGTGGAGAAGCCGAGGCGGAGCCGCTCGTCCGCCTTGGCCACCTCCAGGGAGCCGTCCTTGACCTGCCCCGCCTCCAGCGGGTCCAGGGCACGGCCGTAGAGCCGCACGTCGTCGAGGGTGCCGTGGAAGAGCTGCCCGACCCCGACCGGCTGGCTCGGGAAGTCGGGCCGCGCCCCGATGTGGACGTTGAACTGGCCGTCCGGTGTGAGGACCGTGTCGGTGGCCTTCGCGCCGGCGGGCATGACCGCCGTGGCCGGGGTGCCGCCGTCCATCGCCAGGCTGAGGGTGAGTCCCTTGCGCGTGAACACGACGTGGTGCCAGGCGTCGTCGTCGTACACGGCGGGCAGCGTCACCTCGGTGGAGCCGATGTCGGTGCCGACGGTGGCGCGGAGCACGCCCGCCTCGGGTTCGGCGCGGACCGAGAAGTGGCGGCCCTTCTTCGGGGGCTCGGAGCCCGGCATCCCGTACGCCCAGACGATCGGCAGGGTGCCGGTGGCGGCCTTGGGCAGGAACCAGGCCGTGACCGTGAAGTCCCCTGCCTCGTCGGGGCTGTCGACCCGCAGGGTCGGCGAGCAGACGAGGCGCAGGTAATCGTCCTGGCCGTCGAACTCCATCGCCTTGCCGGACAGGCGCGTCCCGAGCTGGGCGCCGCCGTGGATGACGGCGTGGTTGCCGGGCGTCCCCGCGGGCCGTTCGCGGGTGTCCGCCGTGCGGGGGCGGCGGAGTTCGGTCTTGGCGTCCTTCATGCCCTGCTCGGTGAAGGCCGCGAACACGACGTTGCCGTGCGGGATGTTGCCGGCCGTCTCGTACAGGATGCCGAGCGAGCCGTCGGAGAGCGCCGTCAGATCGGAGTAGCCGGCGCGCGCGGTCGTGACGAGGCTGCCGCGGGTCTCCCAGGTCTTCCCCTCGTCGAACGAGGAGCGGATCGCCAGCTCCCGCCGGTCCTCCAGTGGGTTCGGGCCGAGGCGGGAGGAGCCCGAGTACAGCAGCTGCGCGGGCTTGCCGTCGTGGTCCGGCGCGTGCAGGCGCAGCAGCGAGCCGTACACCGGGGACGTGTCCAGGTTGGCCACCGGGGCGAAGGGCGCCGCGAAGGTGGCGCCGCCGTCGGTGCTGGTGGCCGCCAGCCGGTGCTCGTTGGTGGTGCAGCGGGTGATCTCGGAATTGCGGGCGTTGACGTGGAGGCCGCCGTCGACGGTCTCGGCGACCGTCAGTTCGGCCGGGTAGGAGCCGGTGTCGGGCGTCTCGGAGACGGCGCCCATCCGCCAGGTGAGACCGCCGTCGTCGCTGTAGTAGAGCTGGCCGCCGGCCTTGCCCCCGCCGCGGTGGTCGCCGGGCACCACCAGTCGGCCGTGGTGGCCGGCGCGGCTGAGCTGGATGCCGTGCCCGGGACCGGTCGAGACCCAGAACCAGGCGGGGTCGTCGAGTTGGGGCTGCGGCACGCTCGCCGACCAGGTCACGCCGCCGTCCATGCTGTGGACGGCGTGCACGGTGCGGTCGTAGCCCTTGCGGTCCGGATCCGCCCGGTTGTGGTTCCAGTCGCTGCTGGAGTAGAGCAGCGTGATCCGGCCGGTGACGCCGTCCACGACCGGCGCGGGGTTGCCGTGTGCGAGCGAGTCGCCGCCGCCGACGACGACCGTCGGGGCCTCGTCCCAGGTCTTCCCGCCGTCGGTGGACCGCTTGAGGATGATGTCGTTGTCACCGACGTCGTCGCAGCCGGTCGCGACGTCCCGGTCGCGGCCCTCCGCGAAGGCCAGCAGCACCCCGGCCTTGGTGGTGACCAGGGCCGGGATCCGTGTGCAGTAGTAGGTGCCGCGGGCCGGGAACAACGTGGTGGAGACCTGGGGCGTGATCGTCGGCGGGCCGGCGACGGCCGTGGTGGCCGCGGTGGTCGCCGCGGCGGGCGTCTGCGGCGTGACGGCGAAGGCGACCGCGGCGAGGACGGCGAGGGAGAGCGCGCAGAGCCACGCGGACAGCGCGAAGCGGTGAGCGCCGCCCGGTGGGCGACGCTCGGACAGGGGCAGCATGAAGGAACACCTCGATACGAAGGCGGGAACGGAGGCGAGGGACGGTGGCGGCGCGGCCTCGGAGACGGTTGTGCCGTTCGTCGGCGGGCCGGTTGCGGCGGCCCCCGCGGAGCGGGACGTCACCGCGAACGGGCGACGACGACAGACGCTCGCCTCGGCGTTCGTCTCATCCCCCCCCGGTGAGATCACTCCGCCCGGACGGTACCTCAGATGATCATGTGCGCGCATGGCGTATGCAGGTACGGACGTCTCCCCGCCCGCTCCCGGCGTGCCTCGGAGGCGGTACGGCCTCCGAAGCGCGGCGTGCCTCGGAGGCGGTACGTCCCTGAAGCACGCCGTGCCCGGCTCAGTCTGCCGAGCGTTCCCACCCCCTGGCCTCGATCCGCGCCCCGTCGGCGGGCCGCGTCTCGTCGAACAGCGGCCGCCCCAGCGGGTCGAGGAGCCGCAGCCCGTCCACGTACACGCCGCGCCCGACGTACCGCCGGTCCGTGGTGTACCGCCAGCGCAGCGGCCCGGGCGCTTCGGGCAGGGGCGCGGACACGGTGTGCCAGCGGCGTCCGGACCAGCCGTCGACCGAGCCCGTCGGGTGCGGGAGGCGGCCGTCGGTGGTGAAGGGCACGGGCCGCCAGGTGGCGCCGCCGTCGGCAGAGGCCTCCAGGACGACGGGGTCGGTGCCGGGCTCGGTGTCCCACCACAGCGCGCACTCCAGGCGCGTGGCTCCGGCGATGCGAGGGAGCGTCAGGGTCGCGGTCGTGGCGCTCGTCATGCCGGCGAACCACGGGGGTCGTCCCTGGCCGGGCGGACCCGAGGGCTCGGCGGGGGTACGGCCTCGCGCGGGGCGCACCGGGACCGCGCGCGCCAGGGCGTCCGCCGTCGCGACGCGGGGCGCGGAGCCGGAGCGCCACGAGCGCACCGGGTGGACCGAGTTGCCGAGGACGACGAGGAAGGTGTCGGTGCTCGGGTCGAGGACGAGGCTGGTGCCGGTGAAGCCGGTGTGTCCGGCCGTGCGGGGAGTGGCCATCGCCCCCATGTACCAGTGCTGGTAGAGCTCGAAGCCGAGTCCGTGCTCGTCGCCGGGGAAGGCGGTGTTGAAGTCGGTGAACATCAGCTCCACGGAGGCGGGGGAGAGGATGCGGGCGCTTCCGTAGGCCCCGCCGTTGAGGAGGGTGCGGGCCAGGATCGCCAGGTCCCAGGCGCGGGAGAAGATCCCGGCGTGGCCGGCGACCCCGCCGAGGGCGTAGGCGTTCTCGTCGTGGACCTCGCCGTGGACCATGCCCCGGTCGAGGCCGGACCAGGGCGGGCGCGCGTCCTCGGTGGCGGCGATCTGCGGCCGCCACGAGAGCGGCGGATTGAAACGCGTGCGGTGCATCCCGAGCGGAGCGGTGATCTCGTCGTGGAGCAGGGTGTCCAGACCGCGAGCGGTGATCTCCTCCAGGATCAGCTGGAGCGAGATCAGGTTCAGATCCGAGTAGAGGTACGCCGACCCCGGCGGGCTCGCCGGCCGCTCGTTCCACAGCAGCCGCAGCTTCCCCTCCCGTGTCGGCTCCCGGTACAGCGGGATCCACGACCGGAACCCCGAGGTGTGGGTGAGCAGCTGGCGGACCGTGACGTCCTGCTTCCCCCCGCTCCCGAACTCCGGGAGGTACGCGGTGACCCGCGCCTCCAGGTCCAGGGTGCCGCGCTCGATCTGCTGCACCGCCAGGATCGAGGTGAACAGCTTGGAGACCGACGCCAGGTCGAAGACGGTGTCCTCGGCCATCCGGATCCGCCGGTCGGGCGGCAGCTCGACGCCGGTGTCCGTCTTCTCGTCGTACGCCGCGTACCGCACCGCCGAACCGATCGCCCGGTGCAGGGCGACCGTCCCGCCGCGCCCGGCGAGCAGGACGGCGCCCGCGTACCAGGGGTGCGTGGGGGAGGGGGACAGGAAACGCTCGGCCTCGGCGACCAGCGCGTCCAGGTGCGGCGCGAGCAGCCCGGCGCGCCCGGCAGAGCCGCGCCGCAGCGTGGTCCGCCGCGCGGCCCCGCCCGCGGCTCCGTCCCGAGCCGTGCCCCCGGCTCCCGACCCCGCGCCGCCCCGCTCCGGGGAGGCCGCGGCCCCCGGCACCGCACCGAGCATCAGCGCACCTCCGAGGACCGCCACCCCGCCGCCGAAGGCGCGCCGGCTCAGACCTCTGCTCTTCGTCACGTCGTCCGTCATGTCCACCCTCTCCCACGGCGGGCCCGGGGCGAACCGTGGCGTGCCGTACCCAAAGAATCTGACGATGCATCAGAAAAGGTCTTCCCTCCGCCGCGAGGCTGAGGCATCCTGCCGCCCATGAAGACGGAGCTGAGTCGCACCCTGGGGATCGAGCACGCCATCTTCGGCTTCACGCCCTTCCCCGCGGTGGCCGCCGCACTCACCAGAGCCGGCGGGTTCGGCGTCCTGGGCGCGGTCCGCTACACCGCCCCCGACGACCTCGCCCGGGACCTCGACTGGATGCAGGCGCACACCGACGGACTGCCGTACGGCCTCGACGTCGTGATGCCCGCGAAGAAGGTCGAAGGGGTGACCGAGGCCGAGGTCGAGGCCATGATCCCCGAGGAGCACCGGGCGTTCGTCCGCGCGACCCTCGCCAAGCACGGTGTCCCGGAACTCGCCGAGGGCGAGGCCTCCGGCTGGCGGATCACCGGCTGGATGGAGCAGGTCGCCCGCAACCAGCTGGACGTCGCCTTCGACTACCCCATCAAACTGCTCGCCAACGCCCTCGGCTCCCCGCCGCCGGACGTCGTCACCCGCGCCCACGACCACGGCGTCCTCGTCGCCGCCCTCGCCGGCAGCGCCCGCCACGCCCGACACCACGCCGAGGCCGGCATCGACGTCGTCGTCGCCCAGGGATACGAAGCGGGCGGCCACACCGGCGAGATCGCCTCCATGGTCCTCACCCCCGAGGTCGTCGACGCGGTCTCCCCGCTGCCCGTGCTCGCCGCCGGCGGCATCGGCAGCGGCGAGCAGATCGCCGCCGGACTCGCTCTCGGCGCACAGGGCGTCTGGCTCGGTTCGATCTGGCTCACCACCACCGAGGCCGAACTGCACTCCCGCGCCCTCACCGACAAGCTCCTCGCCGCCGGATCCGGCGACACGGTCCGCTCCCGTGCCCTGACCGGCAAGCCCGCCCGCCAGCTCCGCACCGAATGGACCGACGCCTGGGACGACCCGGCCGGCCCGGGCACGCTCCCCATGCCGCTCCAGGGACTCCTGGTCGCCGAGGCCGTCTCCCGCATCCAGCGCCACGAGGTCGAACCGCTCCTCGGCACCCCTGTCGGACAGATCGTCGGCCGGATGAACTCCGAGCGCAGCGTCCAGCAGGTCGTCGACGAGCTCACCCGGGGCTTCGAGCGGGCCGTCGACCGCATCAACCGCATCGCCGGACGGAGTTCCCAGTGAGCAACGGTCCCACCGGATTCTGGTCCCAGGCCGCCGCCGACCCCGGCCGTACGGTGCTCGTCGCGCCCGACGGCGAGGAATGGAGCGCCGGCCGGCTGCATGCCGAGGCCAACCGCCTCGTCCACGGCCTGCGCGCGGCCGGCCTGGAACGCGGCGACGCCTTCGCCGTCGTCCTGCCCAACGGCCCAGAGTTCTTCACGGCCCATCTGGCCGCCACCCAGGCCGGCTTCTACCTCGTCCCCGTCAACCACCACTTCGTCGGCCCCGAGATCGCCTGGATCGTCGCCGACTCCGGCGCGAAGGTCCTCCTCGCCCACGAGCGGTTCGCCGAGGCGGTCGCCCTCGCCGCCGACGAGGCCGGACTCGCGCCCACGCACCGGTACGCGGTGGGTGCCGTCCCCGGCTTCCGGCCGTACGCCGAACTCCTCGACGGCCAGGACGCGGCGGCACCCGCCGACCGCACCCTCGGCTGGGTCATGAACTACACCTCCGGCACCACCGGACGCCCCCGCGGCATCCGTCGCCCGCTCCCCGGGAGACTCCCCGAGGAGACCCATCTCGGCGGCTTCCTCGGCATCTTCGGCATCCGCCCGGCCGACGGCAACGTCCACCTGGTCTGCTCGCCGCTCTACCACACCGCCGTGCTCCAGTTCGCCGCCGCCGCCCTCCACATCGGGCACCCGCTCGTCCTCATGGACCGCTGGACGCCCGAGGAGATGCTGCGGCTCATCGACCGGTACGCCTGCACGCACACGCACATGGTCCCCACCCAGTTCCACCGCCTGCTCGCCCTCCCCGAGGACGTGCGCGAACGGTACGACGTCTCCTCGATGCGCCACGCCATCCACGGCGCCGCGCCCTGCCCCGAGCACGTCAAGCGGGCGATGATCGACTGGTGGGGCCGGTGCGTCGAGGAGTACTACGCGGCCAGCGAGGGCGGCGGCGCCTTCGCCACCGCCGAGGAGTGGCTGAAGCGGCCCGGTACGGTCGGCAAGGCGTGGCCCATCAGCGAACTCGCCGTCTTCGACGACGACGGGAAGCGGCTGCCGCCCGGCGAACTCGGCACCGTGTACCTGAAGATGAACACCGGGGGCTTCCAGTACCACAAGGACGAGGCCAAGACCGCGAAGAACCGCATCGGCGACTTCTTCACCGTCGGCGACCTCGGCGTCCTCGACGAGGACGGCTACCTCTACCTCCGCGACCGCAAGATCGACATGATCATCTCCGGCGGCGTCAACATCTACCCGGCCGAGATCGAGGCCGCGCTCCTCGCCCATCCCGCCGTCGCCGACGCCGCCGCCTTCGGCATCCCGCACGCCGACTGGGGGGAGGAGGTCAAGGCGGTCGTCGAGGCCGCCGAAGGCCACGAGCCCGGCCCCGAGCTCGCCGCCTCCATCCTCGCCCACTGCGCCGACCGCCTCGCCGGCTTCAAACGCCCCAAGTCGGTCGACTTCACCCCCGCCATGCCCCGCGACCCCAACGGCAAGCTCTACAAGCGCCGCCTCCGAGACCCCTACTGGGAGGGCTACGCCCGCCCCCTGTGACGTCACGCGCCCCGCACCCCGGGAAAATCCGGACGGGAGTACGGGTGGTGCGGGCTAGGGTGCGCTGCGGGATCGTTCGAGGGAGGCGCGTGGAGCAGCGGGTGCGGGTGCACGAGGTCCGCATGGGCGGGGCCGAGGTCAGGGTGATCCGGCCTGACCCGGTGCCGGAGCGGGTGGCGCTGCGGGACGACGGCCACTGGCTGTCGATGTACGTCGACCGCGACGGCGCCGAGCGCCTCACCGGCCTGTGGGCGCTGGCCGCCCGCTCCGCCCACTCCCTGGTCCATCTGCCGATCCGGGCCAATCCGGCCCCCGGCGGTGTCGTCGGCGACGGTGAACCGGTCGCGCTGGACCTGGTCCTGGCCCACCACAGCCTGCAGTTCCGCGCCACCTCGTGGAAGGAGGCCCGGGCGCGGCTCGGCCCCGGCCGGCCGCAGAGGGCGGCCACCCCGGACCGTGACTTCCCCGACGCGGGGGACATCGACCACGAACGCCGGTACCACCGGACGTACCGCGACCACCTCGGGTTCGACATCGCCGCCCACACGCTCTTCGTGGTGGGCAGCGCGACCGCCTTCCGCGAGCACGGCACCGTGCTGCGCGGCCTCGCCGACGAGGCCCCGTCCCACCGGAACCGGCATCCCGGAGACCGGCACCACTGCGTCGAGTTCACCTCGGGCCCGTGGTCGCGGCCGCGGACCCGGCGGAACGTGCCGGGCTCGCTGCACATCGAGTACTGCGACGCCTGGAGCGGCTGACCGTCACGCGTCCGGGGCCAGTGCCGGGAGCAACCGGGACTCCTCGTAGGCGAAGTGCTCCTCGAGGCGGTCGGCGAGGCGGTCGACCTCCGGCCGGAGGGCCGCGGGGGTGGCGCCGGAGGACAGGAGGACCTCCAGTTCGCCGACGGTACGGGCGACGACGTGGTGCTCGCGGCGGATGCGGTCCAGGGGGTCGGCGAGGTGGGGGAACTGCCGCTGGAGGAGGTCGAAGACGGAGTCCTCGTTGTGGTGGTGGGCGTGGAGCGCGCCGCAGAGGGTGAGGCAGTGGCGGGTGAGCTGTGGGCCGAGCGTGGGGGCCGGGGAGTCCAGGCCGGCGCGGAGTGCGGCGAGTTCGGTGCGGAGCTCCTCGTGGACCTTGACCAGGTGGGCGGCGATGGCCCGGTGACGGGCGGGGTCCGTGAGGTCCGTGCGGTGGAGGGCGACGACGGGGATGGGCCGGTCCGTGCCGGCCTGGTAGACGGCGAACGCGGGGTCCCGTTCGCACTGCTCCGCGAAGAGGCGCTCCCGTTCCTCGCCCTCCGTCACCACTGCCGTCGCCGCGAAACGCTCGACGGTGCCTTCCGGGGTGCCGAGCTCGACGGTCACATGGGCGTCGGCGCGGAGGTTGTGGAACCAGGCGGGGTGGTGCGGCCCGCCGCCGTTCGACGCGTAGACGAGGAGCCTGGCGCCGTCGCGTACGAACACGGCGGGGGTGGTGTGGGCGCGCCCGCTGCGGGCGCCGGTCGTGGTGAGCAGGAGTAAGGAGGCGCCGTCGAACATGCCGCCCACGCGGCCGCCGTGGGTGCGGAACTCGTCGATGACCTGCTGATTGAACCCGGACATGGCTGTGCCCTCCGTTAGCATCGATCCCGACAGATCTATTTGCTTTGAAAGCAAAGCTAAAAGGGAGGGTGTGCCGTGTCAACCGCGCGCGAGGGGGACGGGGGCTCCGGTGCGTCCGGGGGCGCCGCCGGACCGGACGTCGACGACGCCGTCCGTACGCTGCTGCTGCTCATGCCCCGCATGGTCGGCCGGGTGAAGCGCATCAGGATCCCCGACGAGCTGCGGTCGCTCACCCTCGCCCCCCGCCACCTCTCCCTCCTCGCCTACCTGCTCTTCGACGGGCCGCTCGGCGTCAACGAGCTCGCGGCCAGGCTGGAGGTGGCCCCGGCCACGGTGAGCCTGATGGTCGGCGACCTCGCCAAGCAGGGCGTCCTGGAGCGGACCGAGGACCCCGCCGACCGGAGGCGGAAGATCGTCTCGATCGCCGACGCCCACCGCCCGGCCATCGACGGCTGGCTCGGCCGCAGTGCCGGCGCCTGGCGCGCGGCCCTCGGCCCGCTCAGCCAGGCGGAACGCAGGATGTTCGTGGAGACCCTCGCCGCGTACGAACGCGGTCTCGCGGACTACGACGCATAGGGCGCACCTGGCGCCGAGGGCGTACGCGGAGAGGCGGGGAAACGGGCCGGCTCCCCGCTCGGGGGAGGCGGGGAAGCGGGCCGGCTCCCCCCGTGGGGGAGGGGGTGGCTCCCTGCCGGGAGGGGTGGTGGCGGAACTGATGTCGTCAGAGGGCTTGTCAGTGCAATTTCACATTACTATGTTACACCGCACACGGTCCGATGAACGTCTGTCATACGCCGTGCGAACCAGACCAGTTCGCGTACCCATCCCCACCAACCCCCCTCAACAGCAGGAGTTCTGTTGTCCCTCCACAGACGTGTGCGCTCGTCCCTGCTCGCCTCCGCCATCGCGGTGACGCTCATGGCCTCCGCCGGTCAGTCCGCCGTCACCGCGGCGGAAGCCGAGAACCGGCCCGCGCCGGCGACCCCGGTGGCCGGCCCGGCGGCGCCGCGGGCCGATGCCGAGGCCAACCCGTTCGACGAGGTCGAGCACCTCGCCACCGCCACCCGCAAGACCTTCGGGCCCGCGCCCGCCCCCGGCGGTCTCGCCGCCGGCCGCGTCGCCGGCAAGACCAAGGCCGACACCAAGGCCAAGACCGGCGCCACCGCCCGGACCCTCGCCGCGGCCGCCGACACCACCGCGGCGGGCGTGCCCTGCACCCTGGACGGCGTCACCGGCCTCACCGCCGAGCAGTTCGCCGCCTTCCTCGCCGACCCGGCCGTCACCACCGAATGCGTCAACGGCCTCGTCTGGACCTGGGACGCCCGGCTCGTCCCCGTGATGTCCGACGCCCACGTCCAGGCCGTCGCCCGACGCGCCGCGAGCCTGGCGCCGACCCACGACGGCAACAACTCCTCCCGCCTGGAGGGGATGTTCACGTACCTCCACGCCGTCGCGTACCACGACTTCTCCCGCGGCGAGATCGACGCCACCGACGCGCCCACCGTCGACGCGATACGCCAGGCGGTCGCCGCCTTCGGCGCCGCTCCGCGCACCTTCGACGTCACGAAGACCAACGCGAACACCCTCCGCGAGGCGCTGTACGCCGCCAGCGCGCCCGGCCTGCGCCAGCACCAGCTCGGCCTGATCAAGCGGGTCCTGGCCACCATGGACCCGGCGCACCCCGCCACGAACCTCGACCCGGCCTGGGCCGGAGCCGCGCTCGCCGGGCTCTCCGTCAACTACCTCGGCGTCTACCCGGGCAACCAGGACGCCGCCTTCCACGCGGCCGTCACCGCCGACCCGGCGTACCGCGCCGTCTTCAAGGACTTCGCCGGCTACGGCCACCTGAAGGGCACCGCCAACTCCTGGGTCGCCCGCGACGCCATCGGCGAGTACGGCCGCTTCGGCCAGATCGCGGGCCTCAGGGACGGGGTGGTCGCAGACCTCGGCACCCTGCTCGGCCAGACCGTCACCACCTTCGGCCGCGGCAGCGAGCAGTGGGCCAAGGTCGTCTCCTGGCTCAACTTCTACGAGGCCTGCAAGCCGTACGGCGTGTGCAAGGAGGACATCGAGAAGCAGCTCTTCCCGTACACGTACACCTACGACAACGGCGCCATCAAGGTCCGCACCGCGCTCGACCGCGCCACCGTCGACCAGCTGTACTACGCGAGCAAGCAGGTCAAGGCGCAGTACCACCGCGTCCTCGGCACCGACCGGCCGCTCGCGGCCGACCCCAACACCACCCTGAACATCGTCCTGTACGCCTCCCGCGCCGACTACGAGAACTACCACCCGATCCTCACCGGGTACGGCACGAACAACGGCGGCATCTACATCGAGAACGGCGCCACCTTCTACACGTACCAGCGCCGCGTCCCCCAGGACTCCAGCCTCACCCTGGAAGAGCTCTTCCGGCACGAGTACGTCCACTACCTCAACGGCCGCTTCGCCGTCCCCGGTTTCTTCGGCCAGGGCCCCTGGTACCAGGGCGACCGCACCACCGCCATGGACGAGGGCACCGCCGAGTTCTTCGACGGCGCCACCCGGGACAACGGCATCGCCGTCCGCAAGTCCCTCGTCCGCGGCATCATCAACGACACGGCCGGCGGCGGCCCCCGCATGAGCGTCCGCCGGCTCCTCCACGCCACCTACGACGGCGACGGCTTCCGCTTCTACAACTACGCGGGCACCTTCTTCGAGTTCCTCTGGACCGAGCGCCCCTCGCTGCTCCGCGAGATGTACACGCACCTGCGGAACGACGACGTCAGCGCCTACGACGCGTGGCGCGAGCGGCTGAGCGCCGACCCCGGCCTCCAGCAGGCGTACGACCGCTTCCTGGACGCCCAGATAGCCAAGGTCGACACGCTGTTCGTGCCGAACACCACGTACACGACCAACGGCTACCTGCGCGACTGGGACGTCAACGCCGTCCGCACCGCCTTCGCCAACGCCACCCAGAACACCCCCGACTGCGTCGAGGCCGGCGAGTACGGCAAGCGCCGCTTCGTCTGCACCGGCCGCATCACCGCCAACCTGTCGGACGCCGGCAACGCGGACAAGGTCTTCAAGGACATGTCCGAGACCGTCGACTACTTCATCCTCGACCGGGCGGGCGCCGCCACCAACAACCTCGCCGACATGAACTGTTCCTTCGGACCCGTCGACATCTGGTCCAGCCGGGTCGCGGGCACGTCGAGCTTCACCTGCGAGGGCCCGCTGCGCAGCTGACCACCCACCGTCCGGGCCGGCCACTCCACGGGGGGAGTGGCCGGCCCGGCACCCGTTCCCCCGCAACCCCTTCCCGGAGGCAGTACGTGAGCACCACCCCGCGATCGGTCCGCACCACCGACTACCACACCGCAGGCGAGCCCTTCAGGATCGTCGACGAGGACCTCCCCCCGATCCCCGGCGACACCGTCGCCGAGCGCCGCGCCCTCGCGCTGCGCCTCGGACCGCTCGACGAGCTGCGCCGGCTCCTCGTCCGGGAACCGCGCGGCCACTCCGGCATGTACGGCGGGTTCATCGTCCCGCCCGACGACGACGGCGCCCACTTCGGCGTGCTGTTCTGGCACAAGGACGGCTACTCCACCGCCTGCGGCCACGGCACGATGGCCCTCGGCGCCTGGGCCGTCGACACCGGACGCGTCCCCGCGCCCGACGACGGCTACGTCCCCGTCCGCATCGACGTACCCTCCGGCCGCGTCACCGCGACCGTCCACCGCGCCGGAGGCCGCACCACCGGCGTCACCTTCCGCAACGTCCCCACGCGCGTCCTCGCGCGCAAGGTCCCGGTCACCACCGCCTTCGGCACCGTCGAGGCGGACATCGCCGACTCCGGCGCCGTCTACGTCACCGTCCCCGCACGGGACCTGGGCCTCGACACCACCAGGGCCGCCCTGCCCGAACTCGTCAGGGCAGGGCGGGAGATCCGCGCCGCGCTCCCCGAGCACGACGTGTACGGCGTCATCCTCTACGACGACCTCCCCGACACCGCCGAAGGACCGCACCAGCGCAACGTCACCGTCTTCGCCGACGGCCAGATCGACCGCTCGCCCTGCGGGTCCGGCACCTCCGCCCGGCTCGCCCTGCTCGGCGAGGACGGCCGCCTCGACGGCGGCGCCACCCTCACCCACGAGTCCGTCGCCGACACCGTCTTCACCGGCCGGCTGCTGCCCGGCGGCGTCACCGAAGTCACCGGAGCCACCCACCGCACCGGCAGCCACACCTTCGTCCTCGACGCCCACGACGACCTGGGGACCGGGTTCCTGCTGTGACCGGGCTGCTCCACATCGACGCCGCCGCCATGACCCGCGTCCTGACGCCGGGAGCGACGGCCCGTGTCCTCGCCGACGTCCTGCTCGCCGGCTTCGACCCGGAGGCCGCGCCGCCCCGCACCTCCGTCCCCGTCCCGGCCGGCGAACTCCTCCTGATGCCCGCGGCCTTCGGCCCGCTCGCCGGAGTGAAGATCGCGGGCGTGGCCCCCGGCAACCAGGCCCTCGGCCTGCCGCGCATCACCGGCTCCTACCTGCTGCTCGACGGCGCGGACCTCCAGCCCCTCGCCCTCCTCGACGGAGCGGCCCTCACCGAGCTGCGCACCCCCGCCGTCTCCGCCCTCGCCGTCCACCACCTGACGCCGGACGACCGGCCCCGGCGCCTGGTGCTCTTCGGCACCGGGCCCCAGGCGTACGGACACCTGGAGGCCGTCCTCGCCGTCCGCCGGATCTCCGAGGCGGTCGTCGTCGGCCGCAACCCGATCGCCGCGCGCGCCCTCGCCGGGTACGCGCGGACGCTCGGCGCCACCGCCCGCACCGGCACACCCGAGGACGTCGCCACGGCGGACCTCGTCGTCTGCTGCACCACGGCCCGCGAACCCCTCTTCGACGGCACCCTGGTGGCCCCCGGCGCCACCGTCGTCGCGGTCGGCTCGCACGAGCCGGAGGCCAGGGAGACCGACACCGCCCTCGTCGCCCGCGCCGACGTGTACGTGGAGGCGCGCGCCGCCGCGCTCAGGGAGGCCGGTGACCTGCTCGTCCCGCTGGCCGAGGGGGCGATCGACCCGGACCACATCGCGGGCACCCTCGCCGACCTGGTGCGCGGTCACCGCGGCCCGGCGACGGACCGCCCGATGTTCTTCAAGAGCGTCGGCATGGCCTGGGAGGACCTCGCCGTCGCCGGCGCCCTCTACCAGGCGCTCCGCAAGACCTGACCACCCCTCCTCCCCGCAGAGACGAACGCCCCGGCCCGCACGCGCGGGACCGGGGCGTTCCGGCGGGGACTCAGCCCGTCTCGGGGAAGTGGCAGGCGACCTCCCGCGCCTCGCCGGCGGCGGCGATGCGCAGCAGCGGGGCCTCGGTGCGACAGATCTCCCGGGCCTTGGGACAGCGCGGGTGGAAGGTGCAGCCCGGCGGGGGAGCGGCCGGGCTCGGCGGGTCCCCGAGCAGGGTGATCCGTTCCCGGGCCCGCTCGGCCGCGGGGTCGGGCAGGGGCACGGCGGACAGCAGCGCCCGGGTGTACGGGTGGGCGGGAGCCGCGTACACCCGCTCCTTCACGCCGACCTCCACGATCCGGCCGAGGTACATCACGGCGACCCGGTCGCAGACCCGCTTCACGACCGACAGGTCGTGGGCGATGAAGAGGTAGGCGAGACCGAGTTCGCGCTGGAGCCGTTCCATCAGATTGACGATCTGCGCCTGCACGGAGACGTCGAGGGCCGAGACGGGTTCGTCGGCGACGACCAGCCGGGGGCCGGTGGCCAGCGCGCGGGCGATGCCGATGCGCTGGGCCTGGCCGCCGGAGAACTCGTGCGGGTAGCGGTCGATGTGCTCCGGGATCAGCCCGACGAGTTCCATC
Source organism: Streptomyces wedmorensis (assembly GCF_000716445.1). Taxonomy (GTDB): domain Bacteria; phylum Actinomycetota; class Actinomycetes; order Streptomycetales; family Streptomycetaceae; genus Streptomyces; species Streptomyces wedmorensis. The sequence continues at coordinate 8,606 of NZ_JNWK01000083.1, read as the reverse complement.
AGCTCCCGCGCCCGTGTGCGGGCGTCCGCCGCCGAACTGCCCTGGACCAGCAGCGGATCGGCGATGATCCGGGCCACCGACTGGCGCGGGTTGAGCGAGGAGTGCGGGTCCTGGAAGACCATCTGCATCTCGCGCCGCAGGGGCTTGAGCGCCCGCTGCGAGAGACGGGTGACGTCCCGGCCCGCGTAGGTGACGGAGCCCGAGGTCGGCTCCAGGAGCCGCACGATCATGCGGCCGGTGGTCGACTTGCCGCAGCCGGACTCGCCGACCAGGCCCAGGGTCTCGCCCTCGGCGACCTCGAAGGAGACGCCGTCGACGGCCCGGACCGGTGCCGAACGGCGGCGGCCCGGAAAGGTCATGGTCAGATCGCTCACCCGCAGCAGCGGCGGGGTGGAGGCGTGGTCCGGCGCGGGCGCCGGGTGCGGCAGCGCCGCGTGGGCGGTGGTCATGAGTCGACCCCTTCGTACGGGGAAGGCGCGGCTGACAGCGCCGGGAACGACGGGAAGTGGCAGGCGGCGGCGTGTCCTTCGGGCCCGCCGAGCCCGGGGCGTTCGCTCGCGCACCGCTCCCGTTCCGCGTCGGTGCCGGCGGCGGCCCGCGGGCAGCGCGGAGCGAAGGCGCAGCCGGGCGCCGGTTCGAGGAGTGACGGCGGGCTGCCGGGGATCGCCCGCAGCGGTACGTCGTCGGGGTCGTCGAGCCGGGGCAGCGAGTCGAGCAGGCCCCGCGTGTACGGGTGCGCGGGTTCGGTGAACAGCGTGTCCACCGGGGCTCGTTCGGCCGCCCGCCCGCCGTACATCACGAGCACCTCGTGCGCGACCCGGGCCACCACGCCCAGGTCGTGCGTGATCATCACGACGGAGAGCCGCCGTTCCTCCTGGAGCCGGGCCAGCAGGTCGAGGATCTGGGCCTGGACGGTGACGTCGAGCGCGGTGGTCGGCTCGTCGGCGATGAGCAGCTCCGGTTCGCAGACCAGCGCCATCGCGATCATCACCCGCTGGCGCATGCCGCCGGAGAACTGGTGCGGGTACTCGCCGACCCGGCGCTTCGGCTCGGGGATGCCGACCTCGGCGAGCGCCTCGACGGCGCGGGCGCGGGCGGCGGCCCGCCGGGAACCGAAGTGCACCCGGTGGTGCTCGGCGATCTGCTCGCCGACCGTGTAGTACGGGTGGAGGCTGGACAGCGGGTCCTGGAAGATCATCGCCATCCGGCGGCCGCGCAGCCGGTTGAGCTCGCGGTCCGGCAGGCCGACGAGCTCGCGCCCGTCGAGCGTGACGGACCCGGAGACCTCGGCGCCGGTGTGCAGTCCCATGACGGCGAGCGAGGTCACGGACTTGCCGGAGCCGGACTCGCCGACGATGCCGAGGGTGCGCCCGTGCGGCACGTCGAAGGACAGGGAGTCCACGGCCCGGACGGGGCCGCGCGGGGTCGGGAAGGTGACCGTGAGGTCGCGGACCCGCAGCAGGGGTTCGGGTGCGGCCATCAGTACCTCACTCGCGGGTCGACGACGGCGTACAGCAGGTCGACGGCCAGGTTGGCGACGACGATGAAGGTGGCGGCGAGCAGGGTCACCCCGAGGATGACGGGCTGGTCGCCGGTGCTGAGGGCGCCGTAGAAGAGGCGCCCGATGCCGGGGAGTCCGAAGAGGGACTCGGTGATGACGGCGCCCGCGAGGAGCCCGCCGAGGTCCATGCCGAAGATGGTGAGGACCGGGGTCATGCCGGCCCGCAGACCGTGCTTGACGACGACGGTGCGGCGCGGGAGGCCTTTGGCGCGGGCGGTCCTGATGTACGGCTCCGCCATGGACTCGATCATCGAACCGCGGCTCTGCCGGGCGTACATGGCCGCGTAGAGCACGGCCAGCGCCAGCCAGGGCAGCAGCAGGTTGGAGGCCCAGGACAGCGGGTCGGCGGTGAAGGGGACGTACTGCGGGTAGGGCAGGAGTCCGGTGAGCCGGATCAGCCCGTAGATGAGCAGCACCGAGGTGAAGTACACCGGCAGGGAGGCGGCGGCGACCGCGCCGACCATGAGGACCCGGTCGGTCAGGGTGTCCTTGCGGAGCGCGGCCGTGACCCCGGCGGTCAGGCCGAGGAGCAGCCAGAGCACGGCGGCGCCGACGGCGAGCGAGGCCGAGACCGGCAGCCGGTCGACGAGCAGGTCCCAGACGCCCTCGCTGTTCTCGTAGGAGTAGCCGAGACAGGGGAAGTCGCAGCGCAGGGCGTACTGGCCGCTGCCGGTGGTGCGGCCGGTGAAGATGCCGGTGACGAAGTCGCCGAACTGGCGCCACAGCGGGGCGTCGAGGCCCATGTGGGCGCGGATCGCCTCCAGGCGTTCGTCGCTGCACGCCTTGCCGCAGGCCGCGGCGGCCGGGTCGGAGGGCAGCACGTAGAAGATGACGAAGGTGACGGCGGCGATCGCGAGGAGGACGCCGATCACCCCGAGCAGCCGGCGGCCGAGGTAGAGGATCACGAGCGGCCCCCTCGCGGGTCGAGGATGTCGCGCAGGGCGTCGCCGAGGAGGGTGAACGCGAGCACGGTGAGGAAGAGGCAGACGCTGGGGACGAGGAAGTACATCGGGTCGGTGTCGTAGTAGGCGACGCTCTCCGCGATCATCTGGCCCCAGGACGGGGTCGGCGGGCGGACGCCGACGCCGAGGTAGCTGAGGGCGGCCTCGGTGGCGATCATGCCGGGGATCATCAGCGTGGTGTACGCGATGACGGGTCCGGCGACGCCCGGGAGGATGTCGCGGGCGAGGATCCGCCAGGGGCCGGAGCCGCCGACGCGGGCCGCGTCGACGTACTCGCGGTGCTTGAGCGAGAGGGTCTGGCCCCGCACGACCCGGGCCACGCCGGGCCAGCCGAAGAGGCCGATGACCAGGATCATCAGGAGGGTCCGGTCGACGTCCCGGGCCACCGACATCATCGCGATCATGAAGATGAGGGACGGGAAGGACATGGTGAGGTCCATCAGCCGGGACAGCGCCGTGTCGGTGCGGCCCCCGAAGTAACCGGCGGCGACGCCGGCGGCGACGCCCGCCACCACGACGATCGCGGTGGCGGCGAAGGCGATGAGCAGCGACACCTGGGCACCGTGCACGACGCGGGCGAACAGGTCGCGTCCGGTGACGGGTTCGACGCCGAGCCAGTGCTCGGCGGAGACCCCGCCGAGCGGCCCGATCGGCAGTCCGCCGAGGTAGGGGTCGACGGCGGACTTGTCGAACTCCTCCGGGCCCCAGCCGCCCAGCGCGCTGATCAGCGGCGCGGCGACGGTCATCAGGGCGAAGAACGCGACGACGGCGACGGAGACCTTCAGCGAGGTGCGGCGGCGCAGTTCCGCGCGGACCGACCGCCAGGCCCCGCTGCCTCCGGACACCGGAGGGGAGGAGGTGGTGGTGAGTGTCATGGGAGGGGCGTCCTTCAGTTCGCGCTCTTCGACGGGTCCTTGAGACCGACGGTCGCGTAGTCGAGCTGGCCGCTCCAGGAGGTGTGCCCGAAGGCTCCGGCGACGTTGGTGCCGATGAGGAGCGTGCGGCGCTTGGAGGCTCCGGGGGCGACCGGGGCCTTGGCGAGGATCTGCCCGTCGAGCTCCTGCCACGCCTTGTTGGCCTGGGCTCCGTCGGACATGGCGGCGATCTCGTCCATCCGCTCGATGGTGGCGTCGTCCTTGAAGAGGGAGTGGTTGCCGGAGTTGCCCTTCGCCTTGATGAACCGCCCGTCGAAGACGAAGGGGAGGAAGGTGGAGCCGGACGGGTAGTCGGGGCACCAGCCCGTGTAGACGAGGTCCGTGCGGCTCTTGGTGTCGCCGATGGTGTCGTAGAAGGCCGACGGGTCGACGGTCTCGATGGTCACCTTGATGCCGGCCCGGCCCAGGGACTCCTGGACGGCCTCGCCGATGCGCTTGTCGTTCATGGAGACGGTGAGGCGGGTGGAGAACCCGTCGGCCTTCCCGGCCTCCTTGAGGAGCTGCTTGGCCTTCTCGACGTCGCCGGAGAGCGGGATCTTCAGCGTGTCGGGCTGCGTGCCGCCGGTGAAGAGGGCGCCGGGCATGGCGGCGGTGGAGGCGTCGACGACCGCCGGGCCGCCGGCGGCGGTGACGATGGCCTCGCGGTCGAGGGCGTACTGCACGGCCTGGCGGACCTTGAGGTCGTCGAAGGGGGCGCGGCCGGTGTGCATCTGGACCATCTCGGTGCAGCTGCTGGACTCGGCGAGCAGCCGGGCCTTCACGTCGGCCTTGGTCAGCACCTTGGAGATGGACTCGGGGCGGAGCTGGGCCCAGGAGACGGCCGAGGCGTCGGCGCCGGAGGAGGCGATCAGACGGTCGTCGATCTGGTTGCCCTTGAGGCCCATGGTGACGACGATCCGGTCCGGGTACGCCTTGCGGACGGAGTCGCTCCCGGGGTCCCAGTGGGTGTTGCGGACCAGGACGAGCTGCTTGTCGCGGGCGTACGTCTCGATCTTGTACGGGCCCGAGGAGAACGGGCGGCTGTCGTACTGCGGGCCCTTGTCCCGCGGCTTCGGCACGGGGGCGAAGGTCGGGAGGGTGGCGGCGAAAGGGAACTCCGCGAAGGCGGTGTGCAGTTCGAAGACGATCGTGCGGTCGTCCGGGGTCTTCACCGAATCGAGGTGCCTGCCCTCGGCCGGGCCCCGGTAGTCCTTGCCGCCGACGAGGTAGCGGGCCGCGTAGTCGGGGCCGCCGGGCAGGTCGGGGGAGAAGGAGCGCTCGACGTTGTGCTTGATGTCCCGGGAGGTGATCGGGGTGCCGTCCTCGTACTTCAGGCCGGGCTTGAGGCGGAAGGTCCAGGTCTTGGCGCCGTCGGAGGGCGTGCCGAGGTCCTCGGCGAGGTCGGGGACCAGTTCGGTGCCCTTGGCGCCGGGCTGCGCCGCGTAGGTGACGAGGGTGCGGTAGAGGAGCCGGGTGCCGAAGTCCATGTCGGGCATGACCCAGTTGCGGGCCGGGTCGAGGTGGGTGAAGTCCTGGTTGGACAGGACGGTGAGGGTGCCTCCCCGCTGCGGGGTGCCGCCGACGACCGCGCCGTTGTTGGAGGTCGCGGGGTTCTTGCGGTCCCGGGAGCCGTCGGACTTCTTGCCGTCGGAACAGCCCGTCATGCCGAGGGCCAGGGTCGTCACCAGGGCGGTGGCCAAGGTGTACGTGCGCTTGTTCATGGGTGGTCACTCCGGGAGCAGCGGTTCGGCCAGCCGACGAGGGCTGGAATGTGACCGGTAACATAGTAATGTGAAATTGTACTGACAACCCATCGGCGGCTCCGTTATCCATCCGTGTCCGAAGGTCGCCCGGGGATGCGAGTGGCGACTGCGATCCTCCGCTGGAGGGGCTTGGCAACTCCAGTGCCATGTGAAATATTACTGCTGTGCCCACGAGAAAACCCTCGGATGTCATCGTCGTCGGCGCCGGCGTCGTCGGCGCGGCCTGCGCCTACTACGCCGCCCTCGCCGGCCTCTCCGTCACCGTCGTCGACCGCGGTCCCGTCGCCGGCGGAACGACCGGAGCGGGCGAGGGGAACCTCCTGGTGTCCGACAAGGAACCAGGACCGGAACTCGAACTCGCCCTGCTCGCCACCACCCTGTGGCGAGAACTGGCCGACCTGCTCCCGCCGCAGGTCGAGTACGAGGCCAAGGGCGGCCTCGTCGTCGCCTCGGGCGAGTCCGGGATGCGGGCCCTGCGGGAGTTCGCGGCCCGTCAGGAGAAGGCGGGCGTCACCGCCCAGGAGGTCCCCGGGGACCGGCTCCACGACCTGGAGCCCCACCTCGCTCCTGGACTGGCAGGGGGCTTCCTCTATCCGCAGGACGCCCAGGTGATGCCCGCCCACGCCGCCGCCCGGCTGCTGCGCGCCGGCGGCGACCGGATCCGGCTGCACCTCGGAGAAGAGGTCACCGCACTGCTCACCGGCCCGGGCGGCGAGATCCGCGGCGTACGGACCACCGCAGGCGACCTCCACGCCCCGCACGTGGTCAACGCCGCCGGCACCTGGGGCGGCACACTCGCCGAACTCGCGGGCGTGCACCTGCCCGTACTGCCCCGCAGGGGCTTCGTCCTCGTCACCGAACCGCTGCCTCGCGTGGTGCGGCACAAGGTCTACGCCGCCGACTACGTGGCGGACGTCGCCAGCGGCTCCGCCGCCCTCCAGACCTCGGCGGTCGTCGAGGGCACCCCCGCGGGGCCCGTCCTGATCGGCGCGAGCCGGGAGCGCGTCGGCTTCGACCGGACGCTCTCCACCGAGGTGCTCCGCCGTCTCGCCGCCGGGGCCACCGCTCTGTTCCCGGTCCTCGGCACCGTCCGGGCCATCCGGACCTACCTCGGCTTCCGCCCCTACCTGCCCGACCACCTGCCCGCCATCGGCCCCGACCCGCGCGCCCCCGGGCTGCTGCACGCCTGCGGCCACGAAGGAGCGGGCATCGGCCTCGCACCGGTGACCGGCCTCGTCGTCGCGGCCTGCCTGACCGGCGCCGAACCGCCCCTGGACATCCACCCGTTCCGCCCCGACCGCTTCCCCGCACCCGAGTCCACGCCCGCGCCCTGAGGCTCGCGCACCGTCACGAGAGGAGGGCCCGTGGCCCGCACCCCCGCCGACCTCGTCGGCGCACGACCCGATCCGCCGTTCGAGATCACCTTCGACGGCCGGCGCGTCACCGCCCTGCCCGGCCAGACCGTCGCCGCCGCCCTCTGGGGCGCCGGCATCCTCGCCTGGCGCACCACCCGGGACGGCGGCCGGCCGCGCGGCGCCTTCTGCGGCATCGGGCAGTGCTACGACTGCCTCGCCACCGTCAACGGCGAGCCCAACCGCCGCGCCTGCCTGGTCCCCGCCCGCCCCGGCGACGCGATCACCACCCAGGAAGGACACGGCCATGACCACCTCGCCGTCTGAACCGGGCGCGCCGCGGGCGCGGAACACGCGCGACGACACGTACGACCTCGCCGTCGTCGGCGCGGGCTCCGCGGGACTCGCCGGTGCCGTCACCGCCGCCGGACTCGGCCTCTCCGTGGCCCTCCTCGACGCGTCCGCCCACACCGGGGGACAGTTCTACCGGCACCCCGCCCCCGCCCTGGGCGCGGTACGGCCCGAGGCGCTCCACCACGACTGGTCCGCCTTCTCCGACCTGCGGCGACGCCTGGCCGAGAGCTCCGTCACCCACCTGTCGGGGCACCACGTGTGGTCCACGGTGCCGGAGGCCGACGGCACGTGGACGGTGCACGCGGTCACCGGCGCCGACGGCGCCGCAGAGCGACCCGCCCGCGTCCGGGCCCGGGCGCTGCTCCTCGCCACCGGCGCGTACGAGCGCCAACTGCCCTTCCCCGGCTGGACCCTGCCCGGCGTCGTCGGCGCCGGCGGGGCGCAGGCCATGCTCAAGTCCGGTCTCGTCCTGCCCGGCCGCCGCATCGTCGTCGCGGGCAGCGGACCCCTGCTGCTCGCCGTCGCCTCGTCCCTCGCGGCGGCGGGTGCGCGGGTGCCCGCCGTGGTCGAGGCCGCCGGCTACCTGCGCTACGCCCGCAGCCCCCGGGCACTCGTGACCAACCCCCGCAAGGCGGCCGAGGCCCTGGTGCACGGGGCCGCACTGCTCAGGCACCGCGTGCGGGTGCTGCCGGGCCGTGCGGTCACCGAGGTCCACGGCACCGACCGGGTGGAGGCCGTCACCGTCAGCCGACTGGACGGCGACTGGCGTCCGCTGCCGGGGACGGGCCGCCGCATCGCCTGCGACGCGCTGGCCGTCGGGCACGGACTCGTCCCCCAGATCGAGTTGGCCACGGCCGTCGGCTGCGCCACCCGTCCGCTCCCGGACGGGACCCTGGGCCTCGCCCTGGACGACCTCCAGGAGACCTCGGTGGCCGGACTCTGGGCGGCGGGTGAGACCGGCGGCGTGGGAGGCGCCGAACTCGCCCGCACCGAGGGCGAGGTGGCGGGCATCGCGATCGCCGCCCGGCTGCGGGGCCGTCAGGGGGCCACGGGCCGGACCGCCGGACTCCGGCGCCGCAGGGACCGGATGCGGGCCTTCGCCGACGTGATGGCCACGGCGCACGCCCCCGGCCCCGGATGGACCGCCTGGCTGGACGACGACACGGACGTCTGCCGCTGCGAGGAGGTGCCCGCCGGGCGCGTCCGCGAGGCCGTCGCCGACCTCGGGGCGCGGGACGCGCGGACCGTCAAGCTCCTCACCCGGGCCGGCATGGGCTGGTGCCAGGGGCGGATGTGCGGGACCGCCGTCGCCTGCCTCGCAGCGCGTGACGGCGTGGCCGAACCACCCTCCGAGCGCCGCCCGTTCGCCGTCCCGGTCAGCCTCGCGGCGCTCGCCGCACTCGAAGGAACGGCGGACACCCCGCACCCCGAAGCCCCCTAGGGCCCGTCCGGCGGATCAGGGCCGGACAGGCCCCTAGGGCCTGTGAAGGGCCTCTCTCTTGACCCTCTATAAAATGTCACACATTACAGAAAGGTCGTCGACATGACCACCACCACCTGGAACACCGACCGTCCCTGGCGCGGCATCATGGTCGCCACCACCCTCCCCTTCCGCGGCGACGGCTCCGTCGACCACGACGCCTACGCCGAGCACGTGGCCTGGCTGATCGCCAACGGCTGCGACGGGGTCGTCCCGAACG
>NZ_JNWK01000082.1 GCF_000716445.1 Streptomyces wedmorensis | reverse complement strand
CGGCCGGCGGATCCTGGGTGTCGTACGCGGCTCCGCCGTCAACCAGGACGGCGCCTCGAACGGCCTGACCGCCCCCAACGGCCCCTCCCAGCAGCGGGTCATCCGCCGGGCGCTGGCCAACGCGGGCCTGCGTCCTTCCGACGTGGACGCGGTGGAGGCGCACGGCACCGGGACCGCGCTGGGCGACGCACACGCAGGCCGCCGCCGGTGTCGCCGGCGTCATCAAGATGGTGATGGCGATGCGGCACGGCGTGCTGCCGCAGACCCTCCACGTCGACGAGCCGACGCCCCAGGTGGACTGGGCGTCCGGTGCCGTGGAGCTGCTCACGGAGGCCCGGCCCTGGCCCGAGGTCGACCGGCCCCGCCGAGCCGGTGTGTCGAGCTTCGGAGTCAGCGGAACCAACGCCCACGTCATCCTGGAACAGGCCCCCGAGCCTGCGCCCGCCCGCACCGACGACGCGTCCGAACCGCTCGTCGCCGGGCCCGTCCCGCTCGTCCTCTCGGCGCGTGGCAGAGGGGCTCTCGCGGGACAGGCCCGGCGTCTGGCTTCGCACCTCGCCGCGCACCCGGACGTGAGCGCGGCCGGCGCGGCACGTTCCCTCGTACGCACCCGGGGCCCGCTGCCCGAGCGGGCCGTCCTCGTCGCGGGAGACCGCGAGGAGGCGCTGACGGGTCTGGCGGCACTGGGGGCGGACGAGCCCGCGCAGGGCCTCGTCACCGGTCTGGGCGGTCCGCTGCACGGGCGGAAGGTGCTCGTCTTCCCCGGGCAGGGTGGCCAGTGGCCCGGCATGGGAGCCGATCTCCTCGACTCCTCGCCGGTGTTCGCGGCCCGGATGCGGGAGTGCGCCGAGGTACTCGACCCGCTGACCGGATGGTCGCTGCTCGATGTGATCCGGCAGACGGAGGGGGCGCCCTCGCTGGACGCGGTCGACGTCGTGCAGCCGGTGTCGTTCGCCGTCATGGTCTCCCTGGGCGCGCTGTGGCAGGCCGCGGGTTTCGTCCCGGACGTGGTGGTCGGCCACTCGCAGGGCGAGATCGCGGCGGCCTGCGTGGCCGGCGGGCTGGGCCTGGCGGACGCGGCGAAGGTCGTCGTGATCCGCAGCCGCGTCGTGGCGACCGCGCTGTCCGGCCGGGGCGCGATGGCCTCGGTCGCGGCGGACCCCGGGCGGCTGGCGGAACTCATGGCGCCGTGGCCCGGCAGGCTCGACATCGCGGCGGTCAACGGCCCGGAGGCGTTCGTCGTCGCCGGTGACCCCGAGGCGCTGGCCGGTCTTGTCCGCGGGTGCGAGGACGCCGGTGTCCGGGTCCGCCCGATCCCCGCCGACTACGCCTCGCACTCCTCCCACGTCGACGCCGTCGAGCAGGAACTCGTCGAGGCCCTGGCCGGTCTCGCCCCCCGTTCCTCCGAGATGCCCTTCTACTCGACGGTGACGGGCGGGCTCTTCGACACCGCGGGACTCGACGCCGGGTACTGGTACCGGAACCTGCGGCAGACGGTCCGCCTCGACCCGGTGGTCCGCGCCCTCGGCGCCGGTGGCCACGACGTCTTCGTGGAGGCCGGCACCCACCCCGTACTCGTCCCGGCGATCGAGCAGAGCCTCGAAGCCGCCGGCGTGGCCTCCGCGCTGGTGACCGGGACGCTGCGCCGCGAGGAGAGCGGCCCCCGCCGCTTCCTGGAGGCGATGGCCGCCCTCCACGTGCGCGGCGTGCCCGTCGACTGGAACGCCGTCCTCGGCGAGGCCGGTGGTCCGGCCGCCGAGCTGCCCACGTACGCCTTCCAGCGGCAGCGCTACTGGCTGGACACCACCTCCGGCGCGGGCGACCCGGCCGGCCTGGGCCTGGCCGCCGTCGCGCACCCCCTCCTCGGCGCGATGACGGAGATCCCCGGCTCCGGCGCCCTCCTGTTCACCTCCCGCCTCTCGCTGTTCTCGCACCCGTGGCTGGCCGACCACGCCGCCGCCGGGACGGTGCTCGTACCCGGCGCCGCCCTGGTCGAGCTGGCCCTGCGGGCCGGTGACGAGGCCGGCTGCGAGCTGCTCGCCGAGCTGGTGATCGAGGCCCCGCTCGCCATGCCCGCGCAGGGCGGCGTGCAGCTCCGGGTGGAGATCGCCGACGCGGACGGCTCGGGACACCGCCGGTTCACCATCCACTCCCGCCGCGAGGACGCCGGCCCGGCCACGGCCTGGACCCGGCTCGCGTCGGGGCAACTGGCGCCCGAGAACGGCAAACCCGACTTCGAGCTGACCCAGTGGCCGCCGCGCGGCGCCGAGCCGGTCGAGGACGCCGCCGTCACCGCGTACGACGGACTGGCCGGAAGCGGGTACGGCTACGGGCCCGCCTTCCGGGGCCTGCGGTCGGTGTGGACCCGGGGCGAGGAGATCTTCGCCGAGATCGCCCTGCCCGAAGAGGCGGGCAAGGCCGACGGCTTCGGACTGCACCCGGCGCTGCTCGACGCCTGCCTGCACGCCGGGGTCTTCCGGCCGGGCGACGGAGAGCGGCAACTGGTGCTGCCCTTCGCGTGGAGCGACGTACGGCTGTACGCGGCCGGGGCCGACGCCCTGCGGCTGCGCCTGGTCCCGAGCGGCGAGGACACCATCACCCTGCACCTCGCCGACAGCACCGGAGCCCCCGTCGCCTCCGTCGAGTCGCTGGTGGCCAGGCCGGTGGACCCGGCCGCCCTGCGCGCCGGCTCCGGCGCGGTGGCCGAGCAGATGTTCCGCGTGGAGTGGGAGCCGACCACGGTCAAGTCCCAGGACGCCGAACTGGCCGCCGTCTCCGTCGCCACCGCCGAGGACGTCCGCGCCCTCGCCGGCACCGACACCGCGCTCCTGCTCCTCGACGTCTTCGGCGGCGACCGCCCCGACGCCGACGAGGTGCGCGACGTGGCCGCCCAGGTCCTGGAGCTGCTCCAGGCATGGCTGGCCGAACCCACCCTGGAGGACACCAGGCTGCTCGCCGTGACGCACGGCGCCGTCGCCGCCGGGGGCGAGCCGACCGACCTGTCGGCCGCCGCGCTGTGGGGCCTGCTGCGCTCGGCACAGGCCGAGAACCCCGGCCGCGTCGTCCTGGTCGACACCGACGACACGGAGGAGTCGCTGCGCGCCCTGCCGGGCGTCCTGGCGTCCTTCGACGCGCAGGTGGCCGTCCGCAAGGGAGCGGTCCACGTGCCGCGACTGGTACGGGCCGAGCCCGCGCGGGGGCGGCACCGGAAGCTCGACCCGGCCGGCACGGTGCTCATCACCGGCGGCACCGGAGCGCTCGGCGGTCTCGTCGCCCGCCACCTGGTGCGGGAACACCAGGTCGGGAACCTGCTGCTCGTGTCGCGCCGCGGACCGGAGGCGCCCGGCGCCGACGCGCTCGAGACCGAGCTGACCGGCCTGGGCGCCCGGGTGCGGATCGCGGCCTGCGACGTCGCCGACCGCGAGGCCCTGGCGGCGCTGCTGGCGGAGATACCCGCCGAGGCCCCGCTGACCGGCGTGATCCACACGGCGGGCGTCCTCGACGACGGTGTCGTCACGGCCCTCACCCCCGAGCGGCTCGACACGGTCTTCCGGCCGAAGATCGACGCGGCCGTCCATCTCCACGAGCTGACGTCCGGCCTCGACCTGGCCGCGTTCGTGCTGTTCTCCTCGGCCGCCGGCACCCTCGGCAACCCCGGTCAGGGCAGCTACGCGGCGGCCAACGCGTTCCTCGACGCCCTCGCCCAGCACCGCCAGGCCGTCGGCCTGCCCGCCACCTCCCTCGCCTGGGGCTGGTGGGGACAGACCTCCGAGATCGTGGAACACCTCGGCGAGATCGACCTCCAGCGCATCGACCGGCTCGGCATCCTCGCCTTCACCGAACAGGAGGGCATGGAGCTCTTCGACGCCGCGCTGCGCGCCCCGGACGCCGTGCTGGCACCGGCGAAGTTCGACTTCGCCGCCATGCGCGCCACGACGAGCGCCGACCACGTGCCCCCGCTGCTGCGCGGCCTGCTCAGGGTGGGCCGCCGGGCGGTCGGCGACGGGACGGCGGCCGGGGCGAGCCGGCTCGCCGACGCGCTCGCCAAAGCACCCCGCGAACAGCGTGGAGCGATCCTCCTCGAACTGGTCGTCCAGGAGGCGGCGGCGGTCCTCGGCCACCTCTCGGCGGACGACTTCGGACCGGAGACCGTCCTGTTCGAGGTCGGCTTCGACTCGCTGACCTCCGTCGAACTGCGCAACCGGCTGTCCGGCCTGACCGGGCTGAGGCTCCCCGCCGCCTTCGCCTTCGAGTACCCCACGGTGGAGATGCTCGCCGAGCAGCTGCTGGAGCGCATCGACGCGCTCACCGCGGACTGACGCGGCACGCCACCACACCCACGACTTCCCCTCCGCACACGGCACCAAAGGAGAACGGCCTTGTTCGACAAGGACACCTACCTGGAGTACATCGGGTACTCCGGTCCCGCCCCCGCCGCCGACCTGGCGACCCTGCAGGACATCCACCGCAGGCACCAGATCCGCTTCCACTACGACAACGGCTTCATCCACAGCACCGACTTCGTCGAGTTCGACGCGGACGCCGTCTTCGACACGATCGTGCTGAAGGGGCGCGGCGGCATCTGCACGGACCTGAACCTGCTCTTCCACCGGCTCCTCGGTGAGCTGGGCTACGAGGTCAAGCTGCTGTCGGCGAGCATGCAGCTCCTCGGCGGCGCCTGGGGGCCCGACGTCGAGCACATGGTCATGGTCGTCACCGTCGACGGCGAGGACTGGCTGGTGGACGTCGGCAACGGCGGCATATCGATCGTGGACCCGCTGCCCCTGTCCGGCGAGACCCGCACCCAGCAGGGGATCGACTTCCGGCTGGTGCGCCAGGGCGAGTTCCACCTCCTGGAGTTCAAGACCCGCAACAAGCCCTGGCGGAACGCGTACCGGTTCACGACCCGGCCCCGCGACCCCGGCGACTGGCGGGTGCTCGCCGAACTCATCGGCGCCCAGGAGGACCGCTTCGTCCGGCGGCGCCGGCGCGGGACCGAGAACGGCCAGGTCGTCCAGATCGCCAACATCTTCCTGTCCGTCGAGGACGGCGTGGAGCGCCCGCGGCCCATCCGCAACGACGAGGAACTCCGCACCATCGACACCACCTACTTCCAGCCCGTCGCGGCCCACTGAGAAGGACACCAGACATGTCACTGTCCGAAGCGGTCCTGGCGGGCGCCTCGCCCGAGGTCCTGGCGAACACCCCGCTGCCGGCCGAATTCACCGCCGCCCACCTGCGCGTGGAGGACGAGAACGTCTTCCAGGGCGTCGAAGACCGGGACGTGCGCAAGACCCTGCGCGTCGGCCCCGTGCCGATGCCCGAACTGGCACCCGACGAGGTGCTGATCGCCGTCATGGCCAGTTCGATCAACTACAACACCGTCTGGTCGGCCACCTTCGAACCCCTCTCCACGTTCCGCTTCCTCAAGTCGTACGGCAAGGAGGGAGGTTGGGCGTCCCGGCACGACCAGCCGTTCCACGTGCTGGGCTCGGACGCGGCCGGGGTGATCGTGCGGACCGGCAACGGCGTACGCCGCTGGAAGACCGGCGACCACGTGATGGTCAACGCCGCGTGCGTCGACGACCAGGAGGCGTCGGTCCAGGCCGACGGCATGCTCAGCGACCACCAGCTCGCCTGGGGCTTCGAGACGAACTACGGCGGCCTCGCCCACTACTGCGTGGCGCGGGCCAGCCAGCTCATCCCCAAGCCGGCCCATCTGACCTGGGAGGAGGCCGCCACCACACCGGCCTGCGCCGGAACCGCGTACCGGATGCTGGTGAGCGACCGGGGCGCGCGGATGAAGCAGGGCGACGTCGTGCTGATCTGGGGCGCCTCGGGCGGCCTCGGCGCGTACGCCGTCCAGCTCGTGAAGAACGGCGGCGGCGTCGCCGTCGGCGTCGTGGGCTCCGAGGAGAAGGCGAAGGCGGCCCGCGCGCTCGGCTGCGACCTCGTCATCAACCGGGCCGACATCGGCATCGGCGACGACCTGGGCGACGACCCCGAACGCGTCGTGGCACAGGGCAAGGCCCTCGGCCGGCTGATCCGGCAGGGCGTCGGAGAAGACCCGCACATCGTCTTCGACCACGTCGGCCGGTCCACGTTCGGCATCTCGGTGTTCGTCGTGCGACGGGGCGGATCCGTCGTCACCTGCGGGTCGAGCACCGGCTACCAGCACCAGTTCGACAACCGCTACCTGTGGATGCGGCTCAAGCGGATCATCGGCAGCCACGTCGCCAACCTCCAGGAACAGGTCGACACCGCCCGGCTGTTCACCCAGGGCAGCATCATGCCGGCGCTGACCGCCCTGTACCCGCTGGAGCAGATCGGCGAGGCGACCCGCCTCGTCCAGCTCAACGAGCACATCGGCAAGGTCGGCGTGCTGTGCCTGGCCGACCGGCCCGGCCTCGGCGTCACCGACCCCGAGCTCCGCGCGCGCATCGGCGAGGACCGGCTGACCGTGCTGCGCTCCTTCGCGCCCGACGCCCCGCCGGCCGGGTGAGGCACGCGTGAGCATCGACACGACGAACGGCGCCCTGCCCGTCACCATCCTCGGGACCGGCTCCTACCTGCCCGAGCGGGTGGTCACCAACGACGACATCGTCGTCCGGGTCCCGAACACCTCCGCCGAGTGGATCGAGAGCAGGACCGGGATCCTCTCGCGCCGCTACGCCGCACCCGACGAGGCCGCCTCCGACCTCGCCGTGCACGCGGCCCGCGCCGCGCTGGACCAGGCCGGACTGGCCGCCGAACGGCTCGACTTCGTCATCGTCTCCACCACCACCGGCGACGCCCCGATCCCGGCGACCTCCTCCCTGGTGCAGCGTGCGCTCGGCGCCCACCAGGCAGCCTGCTTCGACATCAACATCGCCTGCACCGGGTTCATGTCCGCCCTGGCCGTCGCGCGGGCGTTCGTCGCGCTCAGGCCGGAGACGAAGGCACTGGTGATCGGCACCGACGTGTACACCCGGTTCGTGGACTTCGAGGACCGCGCCACCAGCGTCCTCTTCGGCGACGGCGCGGGCGCCGCCGTCGTCGGCGCGCTCCCGGGCGCCGTCCCCGGCGCGGAGCGCGGCCTCCTCGACATCGAGCTGGTCGGCCGGGGCGACGCCCACGAGCTGATCAGCATGGAGGCGGGCGGCAGCCGCCGCCCGGCCTCGGCCGAGACGGTCGCCGACGGCGGCCATCTGCTGCGCATGCAGGGCAGGGGGGTGAAGGACTTCGTCCTCGACAACGTGCCCGGCGTCCTCGCCGGCCTCCTCAAGCGCTGCGGTCAAGAAGCCTCCGACGTGCACCACTTCGTGCCCCACCAGGCCAACGGCACGCTGGTGACGGCACTCGCCGCGGCCAGCGGCCTCGACGGCGCCCACACCCATCTGCCGCTGCGCCACTCGGGCAACATCGGCTCGGCCTCGGTCCCCGTGGCCCTGGACGAGGCGAACCGCTCCGGTGCGCTGCGCGACGGCGACCTCGTGCTGCTCGCCGGCTTCGGCGCGGGCATGGCGGTCGGCGCCGGTCTGCTGCGCTGGTCGACCCCGCGAGGAGGACGGTGATGGCGGACGCACTGAGCCGAGTGGGCGTCGTCGGCTGCGGCGCCATGGGGGCCGGGATCGCCGAGGTGTCCCTGCGCGCCGGACTCGACGTACGGGTCGTGGTCTCGTCGCCGGGCCGGATCGGGCCCGCGTCGGAGCGGATCCTCCGCGCGCTCGACCGGGCCGTCGCCAAGGGGCGGATGACCACCGAGGAGCGCACGGGGGCCGCCGACCGCCTCCGGTTCGCCGTGGACCCCTCCGAACTGGCCGACAGACAGCTCGTGGTGGAGGCCGTGGCCGAGGACCTGGAGACCAAACGCCGGGTGTTCAAGGCGCTCGACGCGGCGGTGGCCGATCCGGCCGCCGTCCTGGCCTCCACGACGTCCAGCCTGCTCGTGGCGGACCTCGCCGAGGTGACCGGCCGTCCCGAGGCCGTCGTCGGCATGCACTTCTTCAACCCGGTCCCGGTCATGCCGCTCGTGGAGGTCGTCCGGTCCGACCGCACCGGCGACGCGACCGTCGACAGGGCCGAGTCGTTCGTGGTCGACCTGCTCGGCAAGGAGGTCGTCAGGACCCAGGACCGCTGCGGCTTCGTGGTCAACGCGCTGCTCGTGCCCTACCTGATGGCGGCCGTCCGCATGTACGAGCGGGGGGTGGCCAGTGCCGAGGACATCGACCGCGGCATGACCCTCGGATGCGGCCACCCGATGGGACCCCTCGCCCTGCTGGACATGATCGGGATCGACACCATCACCGCCGTGGCGCGGAGCATGCGGGAGAACTCCGACGACCTCGTCGACGAGGTGCCTCCCCTGCTGTCCCGGATGGTCGAGGACGGCCGGCTCGGCCGCAAGGCGGGCCGGGGTTTCTTCCGCTACGACGGGACGGCATCGTGACCCCGACGCCGTCCGCACCGACACCGCACGACCCCCGAGGAGCAGCATGACCACCCCCGACGCCCGCAACTCGCGCTGGACATACCGGTACCGTCCGGCGCCCGACGCCCGGATCCGGCTCGTCTGCCTGCCGCACGCGGGCGGATCGGCCCCCTTCTTCGTCCCCGTGGCCAAGGCCCTCTCCCCGGACGTCGACGTGCTCGCCGTGCAGTACCCGGGACGGCTGGAACGCCGCTGTGAGCCGCTGATCGAATCCCTCACCGAACTCGCCGCACGCGTCGTGGACGAGCTCGTCCCGTGGACGGACCGGCCGCTCGCGCTGTTCGGACACAGCCTCGGCTCCCTGCTCGGCTTCGAGGTGGCCCGGCTGCTGACCGAGAAGGGACACCCGCCCGTCCGGCTCTTCGCGTCGGGCCGCCGCGCACCGGACATCCAGCGCGCCGAGTTCGACTACCGGCTGGACGACCAGGGCCTGTTGCGTGCGATGGCCGAGCTCGGCGGCACCGATCCGCGGGTCCTCGCGGACGAGGAGCTGATGCGCATGGCCCTGCCCGTGATCCGCGCGGACTACCGGGCCGTGGAGACCTACCGGTACGAGGCCGGGCCGCCGCTGGGCTGCCCCGTGACGGTGCTGACCGGACGGGACGACCCGAAGGTCTCGGCGGAGGACGCGGCCGCCTGGCGGGCGCACACCTCCGCCGCGTTCGAGGTGATCACGCTGCCCGGTGGCCACTTCTACCTCGTCGACCAGCACGAGAAGGTGACGGACCTGATCGCGGACCGGCTGGCCGCACCGACCCCCACGCTCCACTGACCGGCGGCGGCGAGGACCTTCCGTGACCCACACCACCGGCATCGGCCCCGACGGCTCCGAGGCACGGCGACCGGCGGCGATGCCACCGCCGGTCCCGGCGGCGGGGTGCGCACTCCTGCGCCGCCGCACGGCCTCGGTCGCCCGGGGCGAGGCCGTCCTGTTGCTGGGCGGCAGCCGCGCCGAGCCGCTGCACGCCCTCACCGAGGACGGGATGCGGCAGCGTCGGCGGACCCTGCTCCAGATGGAGATGCTCCTCGCCCACGCGACGGCACTGCCGGTCGTCAAGGTCGGCTGGACCGTGGGGGCGTGCGCGCCGCCGCCCCCGGGCCGCGAAGCCCGGGCGCCGCGCCAGGAGTACGAGAGCTCCGTCGCGGCGCTCAATCTGCTGCGGGCCCTCACCGCCGCTCCCGCCCCCGGCCTGCGCCGGATCCATGCCTGGAACGAGGACCACGCCGCCGCCTCCGACACCGGCGCCCGGCACGAGGGGCTGCTGGCCGAGATCGGCCGGAGTCTGGACTTCCTGCGGGCCTACGGACTCGACCGGAGCGGAGTCGGCGCACCGCCGGAGTTCTTCGTCGGGCACGAGAGCCTGCTGCTCGACTACGAGCGGGCGCTCACCGTCGCCGAGCCGCACCCGGAAGCGGGCCACGACGTCCCGTACGCCACGACGGGGCACCTGCTGTGGCTGGGGGAGTCCCACGAGCCGGGCGGGGACCACGCCGGCCACCTCTCCTCGGTCCACAACCCCGTCGCCGTCCGGCTCGGGCCCGGCACCTGCCCGGACACGGTGCTCGCCGCCGTGGACCGGCTCGATCCGCACCGGGCGCCGGGACGGCTGACGCTGGTGGCGGCGATGGGCGCGGACCGGGTGCGCGACCTGCTGCCCGCCGTCGTCGAGAAGGTACGGGCGGAGGGCGCCTCGGTCTGCTGGGTGAGCGATCCGGTGCGCGCCAACACCACGCGCGAGGAGGTACGCGACGAGGTGCGGGGTTTCGTCGAGGTCCACCGGTCCTCGGGGAGCCATCCGGGCGGCGTCCACGTGGATCCGGCGGCCGCGTCCGGCGGCGGTCCGGCGACCGGCGGCCCGGACCGCGGGCCGGCGCTCGACGTGGCGTTCCACTTCGCCGAGGCCTGCGGCGGGGCTCGGCGGGACCCCCGCCAGGAGGGGCGCCGCGCGGATCCCCGCGACGCTTCCGTCAGACCCGGGTGGTGATGCCGCCGAGCCGGAGGGCCTCCTCGATCTCGGCGAGCTTGGCCTCGGACAGCTCTCCGGCCCGCTCGATCACGTCCCGCTCCGTCAGCGTCGCGAGCCAGGTGCAGGGCGTCATGCCCGGCTGCGGGAAGGCGACCCGCACCACTCCTTCGAGCGCCAGGCCGTCGGCGGCGCCCACCGGCACCTCGAGTCCGAGTCCCGTGATGTCGACGGTGACCGGCTCGACGATCTGCATCCCGCGGAACTCGGCGTTCGTCCCCTCCGACAGCAGCACCACGGCCCGCCGCTCGCCGAAATCGGCCCACCAGACCTCACCACGCCGCACCGGTACCTCCAGACAGGACGAGAGGTCCGCTCCGAGGCGGACCGATCATCACCTTACTCCCGGCAGGGTGATCGCGGTCAGCACGAAGCCGCGCCCCACCGTCCACCGCCCGGAGAACGTGTCGTGGCGCCGGCCGGCCACCACGGGCCCGGGCACCAGCAGCCGCGCCGAGAAGCCGCCCGCCGGATCGAACTCCACCTCGGCCTCCTCGAATTCGAGCTCGCGCCCGGTCAGTGGATACCAGGTCTTGAACACCGACTCCTTGGCGCTGAACAGCAGCCGGTCCCCGTGCACATCGGGACGGCGCCGGGCCAGCCCGGCGAGCGCGGCCGCCTCGCGCGGCCGGGAGACGGCCGCCAGGACCCCGGCGGGCAACGGCAGGTTCGGTTCCGCGTCGATGCCCAGGGACGCCGCGACCTCGGTCCGCGCCACGGCCGCCGCCCGGAAGCCGGCGCAGTGGGTCATGCTGCCGCTCACGCCGCCCGGCCAGGTGATCAGGCCCCGCCTGCCGGGCACGAGAGGTGCCGGCGGCAGCCCGAGCGAGGCCAGGGCGCGCCGCGCGCACAGCCGTACCGTGGTGAACTCCGCCCGTCGGCCCGCCGAGGCGCGGACGATCGCCGCCGACTCGGCGGGAAAGAGCCGGTCGGGTCCGTCCGGCGCGGGCGTCAGTTCCTCGAACGACGTGGAACCCGCCACCCCTTCGGGAAGGATCGCCTCGATCACGCCGTGCGCTCCGCAGCGGGACGGGGCAGGATCCGGCGCAGCGGCGAGCGGGGCGGCCGGGGCCGCCACTCGCGCGGATACCCGATCGACACCTCCTCGAAGCGCACCCCGTCGTGCCAGGTGACCCTCGGGATGTGGAGGTGCCCGTAGACGGCGGCGACGGCCCGGAAGCGCCGGTGCCAGTCGGCGGTCAGCTCGGTGCCGCACCACTGCGCGAACTCGGGATGGCGCAGGACGCGGGTGGGTTCCCGCACCAGCGGATAGTGGTTGACCAGGACGGTGCCGTGCCCGGGGTCGACGGCCGCGAGCCGTTGCTCGGTGAGGGCGACCCGGGCCCGGCACCAGGCGTCCCGCGACGGATACGGGTCGGGATGCAGCAGGTACTCGTCCGTGCACACCACCCCCGCCTCGTGGGCCACGCGCAGGGACTCCTCCTTGGTGCGCGCTCCGGGTGCCAGGAAGGAGTAGTCGTACAGGACGAACAGCGGGGCGATCGTCACCGGCGCGTCCTCGCCGTGCCAGACCGGGTACGGGTCCTCGGGCGTCAGTACGCCGAGGGTGCGGCACAGCTCGACCAGGGCGTCGTAACGGGCGACGCCGCGCAGCGTGACCGGGTCGGCGGGATGGCTCCACAGCTCGTGGTTGCCGGGCGCCCAGACGACCCGGGAGAACCGGCCGGCGAGGAGCTTCAGGGCCCAGGCGATGTCCTCGAACTTCTCGCCGACGTCCCCGGCGACGAGCAGCCAGTCGTCGTCGGACTCCGGCCGCAGCGACTCCGTGATCCGCCGGTTCTCCTGATGGGTGACGTGCTGGTCGCTGAGCGCGAACAGCTTTCCGTGGGTCACGCGGGTGTCCTTCCACCGGGGCGAACGGGGGCCTTCACGGCAGGTCCTGACGGCGCTTCACATTGAGTTTGCGGAACACCCGGGTGAGGTGCTGTTCCACCGTGCTGTGGGTGATCAGCAGCTGGGCCGCGATCTCCTGGTTGGTGTAGCCGCGGCCGGCGAGCGTGGCGACGTGCCTCTCCCGGGTCGTCAGGGCGGCGACGGCGGCGGCGGGGGTGGCGGGGGTGGCGACGGCGGCGGGGGCGCCGCCCTTCGGGGCCTTCCTGGCCGGACGGTCCGCGGGCTCGACGGGAGCCGGCGGGCCGGGAGCGACTTCGCGGCAGAGGGTCTCCGCGCCGGAGGCCCGGGCTATCGGCCAAGCCCTGCGCGCCGCCCGCCGGGCACTGCCGTGGTCACCGGCCGCCTTGTGGGCCTGGGACAGGTCGCTCAGGGTGCGGGCCAGCTCGAACTTGTCGTCGCACTCCTTGATGACGTCGACGGCCTCTTCGAGCAGCCGTGGCCGCTCGGCGGTGCCCGCCGCCGCCGCGAGCACGCGCAGCGCGAGGCCGCGGGCCCGGTGGCTGTCCGGGGAGAGCCTGCTGAGTTCGTCCCGGGCGAGCAGTCCCGCCTGGTCCTGCTTGCCGAGCTTGAGCCAGGCCTCGGCGGCGCTGGTGCGCCAGGGCACGGGGCCGGTGCCGCGAAGGGCCCATCTCCGGGTGAGCTTGCCGCACTGGAGGAAGTCGGCGAGCGCGGACCGGGCCTGCCCGGTGGCGAGGCGGTAGTGGCCGCGGGCGTACAGATAGTGCAGTCCGTAGCGGCTGCGGAGCATCGCCTCGGGGAACGGCTCCGCGAGCAGGTCCGCCGCCTGGTCGAGCCTGCCCATGCGGACGTTGGCCAGCACCAGCGTGCCCAGCGGCAGGCCGAGCGCCACGCCCCACGCGTCGGCCTGGAGCAGGTCGAGCGCTTGCCGCGCGGCTGCCGAAGCGGCGTTCAAGTCGCCCGCTCGCAGCGCCGTTTCGGCCCGTACGGCGGTGAAAACAGCCGACCAGGTCGGGGTGTTGCGGGTACTGGCCTCGTCCAGTAGATGGTCGCACCAACCGGTCGCGGTCTCGAAGCTGTCGGTGTACACCAGGCACAGGAGGGCGAGCAGCGCGGCCTCGCCGTTCCACAGCGAGTGGTGATCGGGCCGCGCCGTGTGCAGCACGGCATCGGCCCGGGCCGCGAGCCGCGTGGCGTCGCCGCGGATGAGGTCCTCGGCGAGGGCCGCCGCCGTCGACCAGGGGTCGAGCTGATGGCCGGGCGCACGGTACGGGGCGGCGGGCGCCGGCGGCCGGGGCGTGCCGCCCGGATACGCGGGGTACGCGCAGGCCAGCCAGGTGCGCACGCTGTGCAGGGCGGTGAGGTCCTCGTCGTCGAGCTCGTGCCACCGGGCCTCGGCCTGCCGCAACAGGTCGTGGACCCTGTCGGGTTCGCCGTGCCAGGACAGGGCCCACAGCAGGTCGAGCAGTTCGTGCGTGCCGGTGCGTCCGGCCGACACGTCCTCGATCAGCGGTGCCAGGGAGTGCACGGCCGACGGCGGCTGGAGCTGCCACTTGAGGCGGCCGAGGCGGGCCCGTACGGCCGCTCGTGACGAGTCGTCGCCGCCGGTGCGCTCGGCGAGCTCCAGGTAGTCGGCCGCCCGTCGGGGCCGGTGGGCGGAGAGGGAGTCGCGGGCCGCCTCGAGGAGGACGTCCCCGGCCCAGGGCGGCCCGGTGTGTCCGACGGCCACGAGCTGTTCGGCGACCGCGACGGCCGGGGCGCTCTCGGCGTGGAGGAGTTCGGCGGCTCGGCGCCGCAGCGCGGCGTGGTCGGCTGCCGGCATGTCGTCCAGCACGTCGGCGGCCGCCGTGGGATGTCGGAACGCGGTCCCGTTCACCAACCCGGCGCTGTTCAGGGCGTGCAGAGCGCCTTCGACCGCCGCCACGTCGAGCCCGGCGAGCAGGGCGAGCCGCTGCGGCGGAGCGTCGTGCCCGAGGACCGCGAGGGCGCGCAGTACGACGAGCAGGTCGGGTTCGCCGTGGAACAGGCAGTTCAGCAGGGCGCGGCTGTAGGCGCGCGGATCGTCTCCGAGACCGGCGCGGTGATCGCTCAGGAGGTGCTGAAGGACGAGCGGGTTGCCACCGCTCACCTCGGCGAATCCGGCGGTGAGCCGGGCCGCCTCCGCCGCGCCGAGGTGCTGGGTGAGCAGCCGGCGGACGCCTGCCCGCGTCAGGAGTCCCAGGTCGATCCGGTGGAGGTTGGGCTGCCGGAGCAGGTCGGTCCGCAGTCGGTCGCTGGTGGCGCGCCGGCCGGTGTCGTCGGTCATGACGACCAGCGAACTCACGTTCCGGAGCCGGGGGAGGATCGACGCCAGGTAGCGCAGGGAGGGGGCGTCGACTTCGTGGAGGTTGTCGATCCCGATCACGAGCCGGCGGTTCTCGGCGAGGTCGACCAGCGCGAGGACGATCTTGCGGAGGGTGGTCATCGTCTCCGCCGGCAGACCGGCGGTGGCCGGGCCGACGGCCTCCTCGCGGGCCGGCATCGCGCTGAACAGGGCGTCCATGTCGTCGCGTACGCGCTGCGGGACCTGGGACGTCTGGAAGAGCTGCGACAGGACTCCGAAGGGGAGCGCGCGCTCGGGGCAGGACGCGGTCGCGCTGAGCACGAGCCCCTCGGCGGGGTCGACGGTTTCGAGGAAGTCGTGCAGGAGTTTGCTCTTGCCGCCGCCCAGCGGGGCGTGGACGAGGGCGATCCGCCCTCTGCCGGAGGCGGACTTGTCGAGCAGCAGGCCGAGCGCCGCGAGGGCCTCGTCACGCTCTACCAGATCGGGTGTGTGGGGTGTGGGGTTCTCCGGCGCTGCGTGCATTGCGTGCATTGCGTGCCTCTGGGGTGACGGAACCGATGACAGCCGAACGGGGCGGGGGCGGTCATCCCGGTCTTCGCGCCTGCGCGGTGCGGGGTGTGTCCCAGGGGCGTGGCGGGGCCCACGCGCCTTCCTCGGACCGGGGGACTCCACCGACCGCGGGACGACGTACGTCGGCCTCCACGATGTCTCTCCCCCCGTGCCGGATCAGGCCCCGCGTCAGACACGGGGAACTGCTCGATGTTCGGGATCATTTCGAGTCTGCCCGTGACTGTCAACGTCGTTTGAAATCGCGGACAGCGCGTGTCGTCGACCCTTCAGTTCCGTTTACGGGCGGCGGCCTCCGCGTCGGCGGTGATACCCCAACACATCCGATATGGCTGACCTTTCACGAGTCGGCAAAAGGCTCCGGAGATGGATGTGTTCGGGTGTCCCGTGTCCCGGATGTCCGTGCCAACCCCCACCCGCCGACCAGGGGCTGGCACCGATCGGCCAGCTCGAACCGGCTTCTGAGCGAGGCCGGTTGGACGCCGGCGGGTCGATCGTCCAACGGCCGGTCCCGCCGCTTGTAGATCACGTACAAGCCGGTGCGGGCCATCCCCGTCGAGCCGATCGCGAACTGATATCCCCCGGCCGGTCCTGTTCCGGCATGCGGTCGAAATTCATTCCTCCTTCATTGATATGAGCACGGATGAAGGCCACGGCCACGGAGCGCCCGTTGTCGAGCATCCGAATTCTCCGTGCGTACTCCGGGTATTCCGGTTTTGCGCGCAGCGCCTCCGATGACTTCTCGGTGGCTCCGTCGGGGTCCTCGGAGTGTCGCCCTGCCTGGAGGCGGAGCGGTCCCGGCGGAACGGATGTGGCTGGGCCGGACCCGTACGCCGGTCCACTTCATCGTCGCTTCAACGGAATTGCAACGCGAGCCGCGAGGCTGCCGCATGACCCGGCCCAGACGGGTTCAGGGCCGTTCCCGGTCACGATCGCCTCGCCTCGACGCGCTCGTGTCGGGCCGGCCGTGCCTCGCCTGGGTCTCAGGTCCCTCTCTCCGCCGCGGCCGGTCCAGGCCGCGGGCTTGCCCAGACCAGTGCGTGAAACACGAAGGGGGACAGCGTGTCCCAACAGAACCCCGCCTCCGGTGAAGACGGCGAGCCCCGCTTCGGGCCCGCCGGTACGACAAGCCCGGCGTACGAAGGATGGCAACGGCTCGGCTCGTGGCCGCGGATCGCCCTGCCGGCCTGGATCCTGACTCTGGTGATCGCCGTCATCGCAGTCACCTTGCTGAACTCCGGCAGCGCACCCGACGGTTCCAGGGCGACGGCGCGTGACCTGCAGCCGTTCCGCGAGGCGGTGGAAGGCCTCGCCACCGCCCCGGGTGTGCACTACAAGGACACTTCCTCGTTCGGCATCACCGAGAACACCTTCACGGTGACCGCGGCAGGAAGCACCTACGGCACCACCAAGTCCGGCAGAAGCGACACCGGTCGAGACGTGCTGCGCATCGGCGGGAGGACGTTCACACGCTGGCAGACCGACCCAGCTCCCGGCAGGGACGTGGGAGCGGACGAGAAGGCGCCGCCCAGCGAGTGGATCGTCGGGCTGGACGACGGATCCACGCTCATGGACGAGGCGCTGGCTCGCACCATCGCTCCGTCGAAGCTGGCAGCCGTGCTGGCGAAGGCTCTGGCCGACCTGGAGAAGTCCCCGTCACCGGCGAACGGGCCGAAGCCGCCGCACAGCGTGAACGGCGTGCCCGCACTCGGCATCGACACCTCGGCCGGCCGTCTGCTGGTGACGAGGGCGAAGCCGCACCGGGTGCTGCGGCTGGAGGCATACGACCTCCGCGAAGGGCTCGCCGACGTGAGGGACCAACTGGAGAACGGGGAGGCCCCGACGGCTCCCCGCAGGGTCACCACCGGGCCCCTGGCGTCCGGTGGCGCCGAGGGAATGGACCTGACTCCGGTTCTCGCCGACGCCGCCGACCGGATGTTCGACACGCTGGTCGAGTACGCGGACCAGCTCGAGGACGCAACCGACGGAGGCATCACCTTCACCCTCGACGGCTCGGGCGAGATGGACTGCGGCCCCACGGGCTGCACCGCCACCCAAGCCTTCACGGGCGAGGTCACCTCCATCGCCCGGAAGGAACGCGTCACCCGAGGCGAAGTCACCGCGGTGATGAACG
The DNA here is from genome assembly GCF_000716445.1 of Streptomyces wedmorensis. Classification (GTDB taxonomy): domain Bacteria; phylum Actinomycetota; class Actinomycetes; order Streptomycetales; family Streptomycetaceae; genus Streptomyces; species Streptomyces wedmorensis. The sequence continues at coordinate 11,125 of NZ_JNWK01000082.1, read as the reverse complement.
CGACCTTCTCCATCGACGGCAAACCCGCCGGCTCCTGCACCAGCCCACAGCGCACCTTCCCGGTCCGAGGCAACTCCGTCGCCGGCACCCTGAAGTGCACCAACCCGGGAGCCGGACCGCTCTACTCCTCAGTCTCAGCCCGCGTCCAAGCCCAGGCAGAAGCCGACGCCCAGGCCTGCGGCTGCAAGGTCCGCCTCACCTATCCCCTCCGTGCCGACACCTTCATCGACGCCCGCGCGCTGGCCAAGGTCGAGGCGAAGAAGCTCGCCGACCAAGCGCGGTCGGAACGCGACGCCGCGGACTGCGCCAAGCCGCACAGCTTCCCCGCGGGCACCCAGGTGCTCCTGGCCGACCACACCACCCGCGCCATCGAGGACATCCGCATCGGCGACCTGGTCACCGCAGGCGACCCGCGGACAGGGCTCACCTCCACCCGGCCGGTGACCAACACCTTCACCACCGCCGGCGACAAACACTTCACCCACCTCACCGTCACGACCGCGCCAGGCTCCGCCGACATCACCGCGACGGACAACCACCCCTTCTGGGTGACGAACCACCAGCAGTGGAGTAACGCCCGAGACCTCCGACCCGGCGACGAACTACACACACCGAATGGCGCCCGGGCCGTCGTGACCAAGGCCCGCAACGAGCAAGCGCCGTACCGCACACACGACCTCACCGTCTCCGACCTGCACACGTACTATGTGCTGGCGGGACAGACGCCGGTCCTCGTTCACAATTCCAACTGCTCGCTGACCGGCGGCTTCAAGGTAGGTGTGACCCCTGACGAGATCGTCAAGATCAATCGTGGTTTCGGCGGTCAAACCCTGCTGAGCGGTTCACCGGCCAACACCATGGCCAACGCCAGCCGATACCACAGCTTCTGGGACAAGTCGGCCGTCGTGATTCGCGATATTGCCGGTGGTCACATGTTCGACAACGGAAGCAAGCGCACTGCCCAGGCTGTCGTGGAAGAGCTGATGCGTCGGAACCGGGTCACGAGCGGCCCCACCTCCGCCGACCTTCGAAGGGTCATCGACCGAGTCGGCAAAGGTCAGCTGCACGATGTCAGCGGCATCTCGGCAGCCTTGAGGGGTTACTGATGGGAGTGCAGAGGATGGACATGGAGCAGCTCATGGAGAGGCTGGGCCGCTCAGGCGTCACCGTGATCCTCAAGGTGGACGACGAGAGGATGGCGGAAGATGGCGAGCCCTGGACTGTGGTGATGTCGGGTCCAGGACTGGGCGAGCAGGGATTCATTCGTGCCGAATCCTCCAGCCTGAGTGACTGTCTCGAACAGGGATTCAGTCGGTTGCGGTCCCTGCCCGGCGACTGGGAATGGTTGCCGGAATTCTCGTAACCATTGCCACGAGGCCCTCCCGAGCTTTCGGGAGGGCCTCGTGGTGTGTGTGTGACGGCAGTAGCTGACGGCAACGGCAGCGGACGTGGGCGGAGCAGGGCGGCCGTCGAGTGGTGGAGGTCGTGGAAGCGGATGCGGCGGAAGCCGGCCCCGCCGAGGAACGTGGCCGTCGACCGCCACGCTCCTCGGCGCACGCGAGCCCATCCGCTGACCCGACCTCGTGGGCGGCACCCCGGGTAGGGGTGATGCAATGCTGGGGGAGAAGCGAGGGAGCGGGAGATCGGGGGACTGTGCGGTGGGCGCGGACACGGGGCAGCGGCTGCGGATCGATGTGCTCGGACCCCTTCGGGCCTGGCGGGGGGCGACCCCGCTCGATCTGGGACCTGCCAAGAGGCAGGCCGTCCTCGCCGCTCTCCTGCTCCGCGACGGGGCCGTCGTGAGCCATGACCGGCTTCTGTACGCGGTCTGGGGCTCGGAGCCGCCCGCGACCGGAGCCAGCGTGCTCGCCAGTCACATCAACCCCCTGCGCAGAACGCTCGACGCGGCGGGTGTCCGGCACACCGGGTCCGTGATCCGCAGCGGAAAGGGCTGGTACCGGTTCGACGTCGAGGAGGTCCGGCTTGATCTCACGGATGTGACCGAACGGGCTGCGCGGGCGCTGCTCACCAAGGCGTCTGGTGACATGGCCACGGCTGCCGACCAACTGGGCGAGGCACTCGCCCTGTTCGCGGGTGAGCCCTTGGCGCATCTCCCCGGACCGTTTGCGCAGGCCGAACGCGACCGGCTGACGCAGCGATGGCGCTCGCTCCGCCGCGATCGGCTGGACTGCCTGGTGACCCTCGGCCGGTTCGGCGACGCCCTGGACGATCTCGCGGTGATGTCGCCGTCCGACGGGTACGACGAGGCGCTGCTGGCCCTGCGTATGCGTGCTCTGTACGGCTGCGGACGTCAGGCGGAAGCGCTGAAGGTCTACGCGGACACGCGCGTACGGCTGCGCGAGGAGCTCGGCGTCGATCCGGGCGACGAACTCCGCCGGGTGCACCAGGCGGTACTGCGCCGGGACGACGCCGCCCTGGGCCGTCCGTCCCCCGGGGCCGGGTCGGCGCGTTCCACCCCGAGCCGCGGTGGCGCCCCGGAACGTTCCAGTCCGCCGTCGAGTCGTGGCACTCTGCGGGTTCCGGCCGAACTGCCGCACGACACTGCGGGGTTCGCAGGGCGTGAAGAGGAACTGGCCGCTCTGGAGGCACTGCTTCCGCCCCAGGGTGCGGACCCGGCGCGGACTGTGGTCATCTCCGCCATCGGCGGAGCCGCCGGCATCGGCAAGACCGCTCTTGCCGTCCACTGGGCGCACCGGGTACGTGACCGCTTCCCCGACGGTCAGTTGTACGTGAACCTGCACGGCTTCGACCACGACAGGCCGCCGCTCACCGCCGGCGAAGCCCTGAGCCTGCTGCTCAGGAGCCTGGGGCTGGACGCTTCGGACATCCCGGTGGACCGGGAGGACCAAGCGCGCGTGTACCGGACCCTCCTCGCCGGCCGACGTCTGCTCGTCCTGCTGGACAACGCCGCGTCGGCGGACCAGGTCCGTCCGCTGCTGCCGGGCAGCCCCTCCTGCTGCGTCGTCGTCACCAGTCGCAACCGCCTGGGCGATCTCGTCGCCCGCGACGGGTCCCACTCCCTGCCCCTGGACGTCCTTCACCCGGCCGATTCCCTGGTACTTCTGAGCCGGACGCTCGGCGCGCCGCGCGTGGCCACAGAGCCCGAGGCCGCCGACGAGCTGATCCGGCTGTGCGGCAGCCTGCCGCTCGCCCTGCGCGTGGCCGCCGCCCGGTTGGCGGGGGATCCGGGGCTGAGATTGGCCGACCTGGTAGCGGAGTTGAGCGAGGGCAGCCGGTTGGAGGTCCTGGAAGGTCAGGAGAGCGACGCCTCGCCCTTACGGACGGCGTTCTCCGTGTCGTACCTCGCTCTGGCGCCCGCCGCCCGCCGCCTGTTCCGCCTTCTGGGGCTGTTTCCGGGCCCCGACATCACCGCCGACGTCGCCGCGGCCCTCCTGGACGTACCGCCGACGCAGGCCCGACGCCTGCTCAGCGCCTTGGTCGCCGCGCACCTCGTCGAGCCCGCGGCGGCCGGCCGGTACGGCTTCCACGACCTCCTGCGCGAGTACGCGCGGGAGCGGGCGCTGGCTGAGGAAGCCGCGGCGGAGCGTGACGCGGCGTTGCGCCGAGCCATGCTCTGGTACCTGGGCGCGGCCCGCTCCGCGGGAGGGTCCTGGCTCTTCCCGGAGCTGCCCCGCGACCTCGTCCGCTCTTCCCGGCAGAGCCTCCCGTCGGGGCCGGAGGCCGCGCCGTGGCTGGACGTGGAGCGCGCGAATCTCCTGGCCCTCATCCACCACGCCGGGCGCAACGGCCCCCGCGCCGTGGCCTGGCACCTGACCAACGCCCTGTTCGGCTACTTCTGGCTGCATCTGCCTCGGGCGACCTGGCAGGACGCCGCGCAGTCCGCGCTGGACGCAGCCGTGGCTGAAGGCGACCTGTTCGGTCAGGCGGCCATGCACAGCAGCCTCGGACTGCTCACGTCCGACCGGGGGCACGCCCGAGAGTCGATGGGGCACCACCTGCGTGTCCGGGCCATCAGCAGGGAACTCGGATGGCAGGAGGGCGAGGCGGCTTCCCTGGGTGGCATGGCGCTGACGGAATGGGCCATGGCCCGCCTCCCGTCCGCGTACGACCATGTGACGACCGGCCTTCGGATGATCCGTGACACCGGGAACCGTCACCTGGAGGCGCTGGGGCTCGTCGTCCTCGGCGTGACCTGCCGCGATCTGGGCCTCCTGCACGAGGCCGCCGCCAACCTCGAAGCGGCCATCGCCCGGAACGAGGAGATCGGCTGGAGCGACCACAGCCTGGCCCTGCAGAACCTGGGCTTGGTGTACTGGGAACTCGGCCGTTTTCAGGACGGTCTCGACGCCCTGGGCCCGCGACTTGCCACCGACGACCTGGACGGCCACCGGAGCGACCGCGCGATGATGCTGGACGCCGTCGCGAGGATCGCCCTCGAGCGCGGCGACCACGAGGCGGCGTCGGAACACGCCGAACGCGCCCTCGCCGTGTGCGGGAGCCGAGGGCGACCCTGGATCCGGGTCGGCATCCTCACCACGACTGCCGCGTGCCACCGGGAGCGGGGGCACCTCGACCTGTCCGAGCGGGCCGGCCGGGAGGCGCTCGCGCTGGCCCGGAGGTCGAGGTACCGGCGAGGCGAGGCCGACTGCTTCCTGGGCCTCGCTCTCACCTACCAGCGGCTGGGCCGGTACGACGATGCCCGCCGTGACGCCGAGCAAGCGCTCGCCCTCGCGCGCCGTCACTCGTTCCGGGTGGTGGAGGGCCAAGCCCTGACGGCCCTGTCGGAGACGGCGGAATCGGAGGCCGCCTTCGACACGGCTGCCGCGCACGCGGAAGAGGCACTGACCGTGCACCGCCGCACAGGTCACCGACTCGGGGAAGCCCGCACCCTCCTGATCCTCGACAGGGCCCTCCGCGACACCCACCCTGTCGGGTCGAGAAGGTGGCAGGCGGAGGCCATCTTCTCGGACACCGGTGTGCCGACGAGGGAGTAGGCCGCTCCGCGGGAGAGCGAGCCGGCCGCACGTCGACGGCGTTCCCGACCGCCTCGCGTTGCGACTTGGCTCTACAGCCAGTCCTTCCGCTTGAACACCACGTACAGACTCGTACACACCACCGCCATCAGCACCACCGCGAACGGATACCCGCCCGCCCAGTGCAGCTCCGGCATGTTGTCGAAGTTCATCCCGTAGATCGTTCCCACGAGTGTGGGTGCAAACAAAATGGCGGCCCAGGACGAGATCTTCTTGATCTCCTCGTTCTGTTCGAAACCTGCTTCGGCGAGGGCCCGCATTTCGGCGTTCTGTTGCTGGGTGACGAGGGTGGCGTTGACGGTGAGGATGTCGGTGAGGGCCTGGCGGAAGCCGTCGACGCGTTCGCTGGTGTGGGTGACGTGGTCGGCGACGTCGCGGAGGTAGCGCTGGAGCTCCTCGTCGGTGCCGTACTTGGCGAAGCCGGCGATGAGGGCGTGGAGCATGCCGACGAGGGGGCGGGTGGCGCGCTGGAACTCGACCATCTCGCGGGAGAGTTCGTAGATGCGGCGGGAGACGGCGGGGTCGCCGCCGAAGACCTCCGTCTCGATCTCGTCGATGTCGTTCTGGACGCCGGCGACGACGGGGGCGTAACCGTCGACGACGGCGTCGAGGATGGCGTAGAGGACGGCCTCGGGGCCGAGGGCGAGGAGGTCCGGGTTCTCCTCCATGCGGAGGCGGGCGGCCGAGAGGTCCGGGGCGTCGGCGTGGCGGACGGTGATGAGGAAGTCGGGGCCGACGAAGACGTGGAGTTCGCCGAAGTCGACCTCCTCGGGGGCGTCGAGGTAGCGGGCGGCGCGCAGCACGACGAAGAGTGTGTCGCCGTAGCGTTCGAGCTTGGGGCGCTGGTGCGCCTCCATGGCGTCCTCGACGGCGAGTTCGTGGAGGTCGAACTCGGCCGCCAGGTAGTGGAGCTCCTCCACGGTCGGGTACTGGAGGTCGATCCAGGCCATGCCGTCGGGATGCTCGCGCAGCTGGCGGAAGGTGTCGGCGAGGGTGGTGGGGGAGGAGACCCGGCGGCCGTCCCGGTAGAGCGTCGACTGCACGACGCTCGGCTCCGCCGGGGACGGCTGCTCGGACGAGGCGGCGGGCGGCGGTCCGGGGCGGCGGCGCCAGGCCGCGTGGGGGCGGCGGTCGGACATCTTCGCGTACCTCCTCCTCGGTCCGCGCGACGGGCCGCCCGCGCGACGGGCGTGTCTGCGGGACAGGTGTGTCTGCGGGCCGAGAGCAGGATATATGGGGTGAATCCCGCACGCCGGTATCTCTCTTCCGGGCGCCTCGCCCCCACCTCGCATCGAGGACGGTAGCTGTCCGCAAGTCTCGATAATGTGCCGATCATGGCCCTCAAGACGTCCCACCCCGTGCTCGGCACCCGAGCCCTGAACCGTGCCACCCTCGACCGGCAGCTGCTCCTGCGCCCGGCCGCGCTCGGCGCGGAGGAGGCCGTGGCGCACCTCGTCGGCCTCCAGGCCCAGAACACCAAGCCCCCGTACTACGCGCTCGCCGCACGCCTGGACGGGTTCCGGCCCGAGGACCTGTCGGACCTGATGGAGTCGCGGCGCGTCGCCCGCATCGTCTCGCTCCGCTCGACCGTCCACACCCACACCGCCCGCGACGCCGTCGGCCTGCGCCGGCTCGTGCAGGCGGGGGCCATCGACCGGGAACTGAAGATGTTCCGCAAGGGGCTCGACGGCGTCGACCTCGACCGGCTCACCGCCCTGGCGACCGAGTACGTCGAGGAGCGCTCCCGCACCCCCAAGGACCTGCGGGAGCGGCTGCTCGTGGAGTGGCCGGACGCCGACCCGACGGCGCTGACCATCGCCGCCCGCTGTCTGCTCCTGATGGTGCAGGTCACCCCGCGCGGCCTGTGGAGGCGGAGCGGCCAGGTCGCGCTCACCACCACCCGGGTGTGGTTCGGCGGCCCCGACGGGGAGGCGGCCGAGGTCGACGAGACCGTACGGCGCTACCTCGGCGCCTTCGGACCCGCCTCCGTCCAGGACATGCAGACCTGGTGCGGTCTCACCCGCCTCCGTCCGGCGTTCGAGCGGCTGCGGCCCGAGCTCCTCGTCTTCCGGGACGAGCGCGGCACCGAACTCTTCGACCTTCCCGACGCGCCCCGCCCCGACGAGGACACCCCCGCGGCGCCCCGACTCCTCCCCGAGTTCGACAACCTGCTCCTCTCGCACGCCGACCGCACCCGCGTCGTCCCCGCCGAGCACAAGGGCCGCACCTGGACCGGCAACCAGGCGCACCGCACGTTCCTCGTCGACGGTGTCCTCGCCGGCATCTGGCGCCTCGACGAGGCGAAAGACCGCACGACCCTCACCATCGAACCCTTCACACGCGTGACGCGTGCGGCGCGTGCCGCCCTCGCCGCCGAGGCGGAGCGGACCCTCCGGCTCATGACGCCCCCCGGCACTTCGTACGACATCGTCCAAGCCGAGAGCTGACGATCGGTGAGGCCACGGGGGAGGGGCGCGCCGCTGGCCCAACGTCGACGAGGACGCGTACCGCGACATGGCGGACGCGCTGCGGGAGTTCGCGGACGACCTCGCCGACGACGGCCAGCTCGCCAACAACCACGTGCAGCGCCTGCTGTCCTCGGGACACGGCGAGGCGATGGACGCGCTCAACGCGCACTGGGGCAAGGTCAAGGACAAGCACCTCAAGGACATGGTGTCCGCGGCCCGCACGATCGCGGACGCGCTGGACCTCGCGGCGGGCGCGATCGAGGCCATGAAGTGGAAGGCCGTCGCGGAGCGTGAACCTCGACCAGACGAAGCAGGCCGGCAAGGACGGCTTCGACGAGGGAGTGCAGGGTGCCAAGGAGGGTCTGAACCTCGCCTCCGCCGGGGGTGGCAGCGGTGGCGCCGGGGGCAAGGGCTTCCACATCGAGCACGACGAGCACGACCAGGCCGGCACCCGACTGAACGGTGTGAGCGCCGGCATCCACGGCAAGACCGCCGGAAAGCTGACCAAAGCCAAGGGACACCAGGGCCGCAACAAGGGCCGGGACGACATCGCCGACGCCCTCGACCCGGTCATCGAGAAGGCCATGGGCGCCCTTGTGAAGTCCGCCAGGACCATGGGCGACCACATCGGCGAGACCCTGCCCAAGGCCGTCAAGCAGATCTCCAAGGACCACAAGAACAACGACGACGACACGGCCGCCCGCATCGCCCGCCAGCGCAAGGGCGACCACGATGCCGGCAACGGCTCCGGCGGCGGCCCGGGAGGCAAGAACCCGGCCGGTGGGGGAGGCGGCGGCAAGCCCCCGGGCGGCGGTGGCGGCCAGGGCGGCGGAGGCGGTGGCGGCAACAACCCGGGGGGAAAGCCGATCACTCCCCAGCCCGACTGGCACGGCCGGACCGGCCAGGGCATGAAGAACCACCGCAGGGACGCGCTCGACGTCAGCCACCTCAGCGAGGAGGAGCAGCGCAAGGCCCTCGTCGACGAGGCCGGCCACCTCGCCGACGACGCCAAGAACCAGCCGCCCAGCAATCCGTATCCGGAGGGCAAGCACCGGCTCAAGACGGCGTGCGCCGGAACCCTCCTCCACGACGGCACCCTGACCGCGCACACGAGCAGCTCCACCACCGGCGACTCCGCGATGTCCACCCACCCGGCTCTGAAACAGATCCTGGACCGGGTGGAGAACGACATGAAGGCGGCCGACCAGAATCCGGGCAACGGTCACGGGAAATGCGCGGAAGTCTCGCTCATCTCCGACCGGTTGCACCACATGGATCCGAACGGCACGGGCATCGTCACACCGGAGGACGTGCGGAAGGCCATGGAAGGGTCCCGCGTCTATTCGGTTCAGATCGGCAACATGCGTCCCGGGGACGATCAGTTGCTGCACGGCGAGTACAAACCGCCCTGCCGGTCCTGTGAGAGAATGCTGCCCCTCGCCGGCGTCATCGCGCACCACTGAGAGAGAGCCTGAAATGCCGAGAATGACAGCGGAGGAAGTCGAGGCGGTCCTCACCGAGGCGGGCTGGTCACACGGGCGTGACATCGGTGCGCAGCTGCCCGAGCTCCTCGACTTCGTCGCCGACCGCTTCGCCGAGGAAGGACATCCGGTCGAAGCGTTCCAGGCCGCCCAGGACTTCGTCCGGGAATTCGGCGGGCTGCGCCTGGTGATTCCGGGAACGCCGCCGGACGCCGTCGGATTCACCCCGCACTGGATCTACGAGGAAAGCGGCGAGGACGTCGCCGAACTCGCCCGCAATGTGGGGAAGAAGCTCTTCCCCGTGGGATACGAGACGTTCGACGGGGCCATGGTGCTCATCGACGAGACCGGACGCTTCTTCCTCATGCACCACACCGGTCCCTATTTCCTGGGAGCGAACACGTACGAGGCCATCAGCTGTCTGCTGCGCGGCCCCCAGCAGGAAGCGCGGGACTACTTTGTCTGACACCGTTCCGGGAACCGCCTCCTCCCTCCTCGTCCAGGGGACGATCACCAGCCAGACCAACCTGACCGGTGACGGCGAACCCCGACTCCACCCCGCCGTACGGGAGTTCTTCGACGGGCTCGTGCCGAGCCTGCGCGAGCCGTTCCTCGGGTACTGCGCCGAGTCCGCGCTCGTCTCGGACCGGCTGTACGCGGTCGACGCCCGGCGCGCGGACGGCGGGACCACGAGCCTCGCCGAGGCGCCGGCGCACTTCGCCGGCGCGGCCCTCGTCTCCCGCAAGGTGCGCCCCCACGGAGACCCCGAGCACGGCGCGCCCGCCCCCCTCTGCCGCTCGTGCGCGGCCCTGGCCGAGGCGTTCGGCATCACCGTCCTCCAGGACTCCTGACCCGGGACCACGATGACGACCGAGCAGACAGCGACCGAGCAGACAGCGGTCGAGCAGGCAACGACGGAGCAGACAGCGGTCGAGCGGACCACGACGGCCCCCTCGACGGCCGGGCCCTCGACGGCCGGCCTCCCGACGGCCGGGCCCGCCGCGGCCCGGGCCGCGGCGGCCGACGGGATGTCCGGCGGCGAGGGCGGCAGCTCCCTGGTCCGGGCCGGCTGGCACCCCGGGCGGGACGCCGGTGACGCCGCCATGCTCGCCGTCCTCAAGACGGCGGGCATGGGCCCCTGGCCCCTCTTCCCCGCCGCTGAGCGCGCCGTCCGGGAGTTCCACGGCCTCCGTCCGGAACCGGCCGCCCACGGGGGTCGTGAGGTCGCGGCGACCGGCTGTGTCGTCGACCCCCAGGAGGCCCGGTACTCAGGCCCGCCGCTGCACCGACTCGCCGACCGACTCGGCACTCGGCTCTTTCCCCTCGGCCGCACCGCCGCGGACGCCCCGATGGCCGTCGACGAGGAGGGCCGGCTCTTCTCCCTCGGTGCCGGAGGTGCCTGGCTCCACGGGGAGACCGTGCGGGACGGGCTCCTCGCGCTGACCGAAGGGCTGCGACCCGTACGGCTCCGGGGACGGGAGTGGCAGTGGCCCCTGCGGGCGGAACCGGCCGACCTGGCCGCCGGAGTCAGGGCGGCGCTCGTCGCCGTCTACGTCCTGCACACCCACGGGGTGTTCGACGCCCGTACCCTCCGCCTGCGGGCCACCACACTCCGCGGGATCGGCGTGACCGTCCTGGACCAGGACTTCCCCCTCCGCCCCGGATCCCTGGAGGACAACGCGCCGTCGCTGGTCGAGGCGATGGAGGCGGAGCTGTCCGCCCTGGCGCTGACGCCCGCCTCCTGCGAGCTCCTGCTGGCCGTCCCGGCCCCGCCGCGCACCGCGGCCCCGACGGCGGGCGTCGACTGTGCTGTCACGCTCGGTGGTCCGAACGGCTTCGCCCTGACCCTGGCGGCCGGCCCGGGAGCCTCGATCGGCCGCCCGGCGGCCACCCTGGACGCGTGCGTCGCGGCCTTCGACGCCTGGGCCGCCACCCTCTGAGGGCGCCGGACTCCGTGCCCGGGCCGGAAGACCACCCGGCCCGCCGCCTGGGGCCTGTCCGGCGGATCAGGCCCGAGCCCCGTCGCCGCCAGGGGGCGTCCGGGTCACCATGCCCGACAGGACCTAGGTGTATTGACCCGCGGCGTTGTTGACACGGCTGATCGGCGGGTGTCCGTCGAGTGCGGTGTGGCAGCGGTGGTGGTTGTAGGTGTGGAGGAAGT
>NZ_JNWK01000081.1 GCF_000716445.1 Streptomyces wedmorensis | reverse complement strand
TCAACGACATCGCCCGCGACCTGACTATCTGGATGGCCGCCCGCGACTTCCCCGGACGGCCAACCAGGCAGGTCAGCGAGTTCTAAAACACGGCCTAGGAGACCCGCTGACACGGATCGGCGGAGGCGACTACCGGAGGTGGCCTCTGAGTACCTCCTCCGCCTCGTCGAGCCGCTCACGCAGTACGACCGCGGCCTGAACACGATCCAGGGCATAGGTCTCCAGCGAGTCGGTGACAGGTCCGAGGTTGTCCACGACTGTGTTGAGCGGATACACGGTGCACCCGAGGTGCGCGGCCGTCAGCCGCACCACGCTCACCAGCTCCTCAACCGGCACCACCGGATGACGCCGGCGGTAGACGGCGGCGAGGCGACCCAGCCCGTCGGGCCAGTCCGGCTGGGAGAGGACGGTACGAGGGTCGAGCGCCAGCCGGCCGAGTTCCCACATGAGGCTGCGTCGCCCCGGCGCGGCGAAGTCGATGAGCGCCGCTACGTCGTCCCCACGCAGGAGCACGTTCGGTCCGGACAGATCCCCGTGGACCAGCTGCGAGACCGTCCGCTCCGGAGCCCCCTCCAGAAGTTTTTCCACTGCCGGCAGCCCGGCCAGCCGCTCCCGCGCCGTCTCCAGTGCCCACCGCTCGAAGTCCGTGCGAGGGGGTTCCGTCTCGTAGCGGTGGACGAGGCCTTCCAGCCGGCACCGGCTGCGCGCGGTGTCGACCGCCCTGTCGCGTTCCTCGAGCCGGGGTGGCCCGAACCGGTGGCGGGCCAGGCCACGGTGCAGGCGGCCGACCGCCTCGCCCACGGCCTCCCAGCGGCGTCCGGTGAGCCGGCCGTCGGCGGTGACCGTGTCACGCAGGTACCGGGTGACCGACATGGTCATCTGCCCGCAGGAGGCGACCAGCTGCTTCTGGTCGACCGTGTAGCGGGCGCGAGCGACCGGCACGCGGCAGAGCCGGGCGTACTCGCTCAGCGCGGCGGCGCTCTCGGCCGTTCTCAGAGCCGTGCCGGCCGGGTAGGTCTTGACGAACCAGGCGGTGCCGGTGTTCGTGGTGGCCACGTAGTTACGCGTCGTGGTCCCGGACGGCCCGGCGGTCACCGACGCCGGAACGATGCCGAACTCGGAGGCGAGCATCAGCGTCACGAGAGAGATCCGGTCTCGGGGGGTCGAGGTCTTCACGACGCGGCTCCTCAACGCATGGCTCGCACTCGGGCGGGGCTCGGGCAGGGAACGGGGGACGCGGCCATCGGCAGCGGTCGTTCAGCGTGCTCGTGAGGTTCAACGACCCGGCGGAGATATCGAACGCATGTATTTCGGTCGCTTCGGAATCCCGGGACAGAGCGGGTGGCGGCGCATGCCGCATGCACGGACCCTTGCGCTGCAACAGGGGTGCGGGAGGAGCGGTTGGCTGAAACGCCGACGGCGACGTTGCTCGCGATGGGGCGGCGGACGCGGGTGGCGCGTAGACGGGGCGGTGGACACGGGTGGCGCGTAACGGCTCAGCCGACTGCGCAGAGCGCAGGCCATCCCGGACTTGACGCCGAGCTGGAGGCCGCTGGGGGGCTGGGTATCAGAGGCTGGGCCAGGACAACCGGGTCAAGGGAACGAGAACCCCGCCGCCGCTCTGGCGGCCTGCGTTCGCCCCGACACCCCTGCCCGTTTCGCGTCGCCCCCGTCCCCTCAGCCCTGGCTTCTGGGCCTCCCTCCCAATAGGTTGCGTGATCCGGTTACCCGGTCGTCGGAAGGGGTTCCTTCCGGTTCCAGGTGACGGCCACGGTGAAATTGGTGGTGGTGCTGGCAGCGGGGATGAAGGCACCGGCTTCGGCGTGCAGGTCAAGGCCGAACTCGACGTGGATCTCGTCAGGTGACTCGGCGATGGTGCGGAGTTGGGTGACCACGCCTTCTACCGCGGGCCGCGCACAGCGTACGGCTTCCTCGAAGGTCTTTTGCGCCCGTTCGGTTACTGCGGTGTCGCGGAGTCCACGGGTCACCATCCCGGCTGCCGGCTCCTTGACCTCGATCAGGACGGTGGCGCCATCCGACGTAGGGAATTCAACCAGCCGTCCCATTTCAGCGCTTCCTTCCCTTGCAGTTCCTTCGCTACAGGTCGGCGGCCTGCCAGAGGCGCACGGCGTGGTCGGAACTGCCGGTTGCGATGAGGGTGCCGTCGGGGCTGAAAGCCACCGCGTTCAGGCCGGCGGCGTGGCGTACATCGAGCAGCAGGCGGCCGGTGGTGGCATCCCACACCCGAGCAGCACGGCCTGCGTTGCCCGTGACGATTCGGTGGCCGTCCGCGCTGAACGCCAGCGCGGACACGTCGGAGCGCACGACCCTCCCCTGATCTTCAATCGCTCTGCACCGGCGGTGTCGTAGACGCGGGTCCATCGGGACTTGCCTGTGATGGCGATGCTTCGGCCGCTCGGGTTCACGACAGGGAAAGGACCTCGTCTGTGAAGTCGATCCTGGTCAGCTCGGGCGGGTTGACGGCTATTTCACCCCGAGCGAGATCGGCCAGTGCGGCGTATTGGCCGGCCGCACCCCATTGCACGGACGGCAACTCGGTGATCGTGTCCCGCACCTTCACCCAGTCTCGTGCGGCTGCGTACTCGTCCAGTGCGGTGCGCAGCCCGGCGATCCTTTGACAGACGGCACGTCGCTGAGCAGCGTCGCGACAACCGCCCTCGGCCGCGAGTGCGCCGTAGCGGGCAAAGGCCTCGGCCCAGTCACCGGCGTCCTCCGCCATGCGGGCCTCGGCATAGCGGCGCTCGTGGTCCGCCTCCTGCAGCGCCTGGTGGGCGCGGGTGGTCAGGCCGTCGGGGTCGCCGGCGGCCGGGTCGAGCCCACGGATATCCTCGCTGACCTCGAGGACGGCCTGCCACCGGCCGGCATCCGCGTGGCAGCGCAGTTCAGCCTCCAGATCTGCGATGTGTGCTGCAGGGCCTGGCACGATTCGCGTCGTGCGACGGCGTCCTTGTAGCCCTGGTCGGTCCGGAGGATCTCCGTGTACGCACCGATCGCGGCGGTCCGGTCACCGGCGGCCTCGGCGTCTGTCGCCTGCTCGTAAGCCTCGGAGAGTCGGCGTTGGTGCACAGCGGTCTCGCGCAGCGCCACCGCGGCCGGGTAATCCGGGTCGAGCGTGATCAGCTCGTCGAGCAGCTCGATGGCCCGGCCGTGGCGGCTCACGCGCACCTCTGCAGCGACCCTCACGTACAGATCGCGCGACGGCACGTCGCGCCGACCGGTATCTGGCGGCGTCCGCGGGACCGAGAGTTGGGAGGATTCTGCGGCGAAGGTGAACAACTGCGCGGTGTCGCCGCGCACGTACAGCACCGGGGTAATCCATTGCGGGCGTCCGTCTGGCTCACATGGTGCCGTCACCGGTGCTGAGGATGGTGTGGGCGGCCTCGATGAGCCGGGCGCAGCGTCGGGCCATGGCCTCGGGCGACTGGTCGGGGTGGTTGATCCACCAGCGGACCAGAGCGGTGCACAGGCCGCGCCACGCGTATTTGAGGGCGTCGGCGTCCAGCGGGTCGGTGGTGCCGGCTGTGTGCAGGAGCTCGGCGGTGCCCGCTGCGGCGAGGTCGTCGATGGCATCGCGGTAGTACGCGGCGCGCCGGGCGGCGTCGCTGCCGGAGGGGAGCGTGGGGTCGTAGAGGACGAACCAGGCCTCGCGCCGGCCGTCGAGGGCGGTGAAGAGGGCGCTGAGGACGCGGAGGGGTGTGGGCGGCGCGTCGGTGTCGTGTTCGGCCATGGCGGTGTGGATGGCGTCCAGAAGCCGGTCGCCGATCGGGTCGAGGCAGGCGAGGTAGAGGTCCTGCTTGCCGCCGAAGTACTGGTGCAGCAGTGGCTTGGTGACGCCGACACGGCCGGCGATGGCGGCCACGGTGGTGGCCTCGTAGCCGTGGCGGCCGAACTCCTCGGTGGCCGCGGCCAGGATCTGTCGTTCGCGATCGGCTCTCGGCACGCCCTTGGTGCCGGCTTTGGAGGAGGGCGTTGTCATGGAGCCAGATCTTACCCTAAGGTAATTTACCAATGGGTAAGTTGAATCGGACCCCACTGGGAGCACCCTCATGCCTGCGACCTCCTCCGCGCCCCGCTCCTCCCGCACCCGCTCCTGGTGGGGCTGGGGCTATACGGACGCCCACCCCGACGACGCCGAATGCGCCGCCCTCGGGGCTCTGCTGCCAGGCACCCTGGCCCGCCCGCTGCCGATACCCCGCATCGCCGACCTGCCCATCGGCCGACCCGCCATGACGCCCCCGTCCTCCCTGACCCACCTGGTCACCACCGACCCGTCGGCGCGCGCCGCCCACGCCATGGGGAAGGCCTACCGCGACGTCATCCGGGCCCTTCGCGCCCGCCCGGGCCGGATCCCCGACCTCGTCGCCCACCCGGCCGGCGACCGGGACGTGGCCGACCTGCTGGACTGGGCCGGCGAGCACGACGTGGCCGTCATTCCCTTCGGCGGCGGCTCCTCGGTGGTCGGCGGCGTGGAGTACCGCGGCGACGCCCACCGCGCCGTGCTGTCGCTCGACCTGACCGCGATGGACCGCGTCCTCGACATCGACACCGTCAGCCGCTCGGCTCGGATCCAGGCAGGGGCCCTGGGCCCGGTACTGGAGGAACAGTTGCGGCCTCACGGCCTGACCCTGCGCCACTTCCCTCAGAGCTTCGAGTTCTCCACCCTCGGCGGCTGGCTCGCCACCCGGGCCGGCGGCCACTACGCCACCGTCCACACCCACATCGACGACTTCGTGCAGTCCCTGCGTGTCATCACGCCCGCCGCAGCCGGCACCTCCTGGCGCCTGCCCGCCTCCGGCGCCGGCCCCTCGCCCGACCGGCTCTTCCTCGGGTCCGAAGGCGCGCTCGGCGTCATCACCGAGGCCTGGATGCGCCTGCAGGAACGCCCCCGCCACAAAGCCTCCGCCTCCATCGCCTTCGCCGACTTCCACCGCGCACTGGACGCCGTACGCGCCCTCGCCCAGTCCGACCTCGCCCCGGCCAACTGCCGCCTGCTCGACGCCGGCGAGGCCCTGCTCTCCGGCGCCTCCCACGACGGTTCTTCCGTCCTGGTCCTGGGCTTCGAATCCGCCACCGGGCCCGTCGACGACCGCCTCGCCACCGCCATGGACCTGGCCCGCGCCCACGGCGGCCACGCCGACGAGCACCCGGCGGGCCGTGACGCCTCGGCCGGCTCGGCCGTGAGTGCCTGGCGTTCGGCGTTCCTGCGCATGCCCTACCTGCGTGACGGCCTGGCCCGCATGGGCGCCGTCGTCGAGACCTTCGAAACCGCCGCCACCTGGGACAAGATCCCCGCCCTGATCGACGCCGTCCGCACCGAGGTCGCCACCGCCGCCATGAAAGCCACAGGCCACCCGGCCACCGTCAACTGCCGCCTGACCCACGTCTACCCCGACGGGGCCGCCCCCTACTTCACCGTGGCCGTCGCCGGCCGACCCGGCGACGAGGTCGAGGTCTGGGACGACGTCAAGGCCGTCGCCGGCGAGGTCCTGCACCGCCACCGTGCCACGATCACTCACCATCACGCCGTCGGCCGTGACCACCGCGCCGGTTACGACCTCCAGTGCCCGGAGCCCTTCGCGCTGGCACTGCGCGCGGCCAAGGACGCCCTGGACCCCCACCGCATCCTGAACCCCGGCGTCCTGCTCGGCTGACAAGACCGGGCAGTCCAGCGGGCGGTCTCGTCGGCATCGATGGCCTTGCTGTCACCGGCGCGCTCACACCAGGCGATACGGGGCTCGCGACCGGATAGGCCGAAGTGCTGCACAACGGGGGACCGTTGGTCCAGGCTGGACTCTGGCGCCCGGCTGAGCCGGTGCCGGGGGAGCGGGAGGGGCGATCGGTGGGGATCTCACTGACCGAGGCACTGGCGGAGCTGCCGCCCGAGGTGTACGCGGCGCAGACGGAAGGGGCTCTGGCAGAGTTCCGGTTCGAGGGCGAGCCGGCCGAACTGTCGCCGGCAGTGGAGTCCCGGCTTGACGGGAAGGGCGGTGTGAGGGTCGAGGTCGGCCCGCCCCGGGGCAGGACCGGCGTGCAGCCCGGTGGCGGGCTGGTCGGTACCCGGCGGCAGGCGCTCACCCTCGGGTTCCGGATGCGTGACGAGACACGGGGAGAGGGCCGGGATCCGGAGACCCGCGGGCGGCTTGGACGCCCGGGACAGCGCGGATGCCGTGGGCGACGGCTCACCTACGGCATCCATCGCCAGGGCGCCGCGGCCCTGGGAGTCGTGAGGTGGATCCGGAACGGCTGGTCCTCGTACGCACAAGTGGTCCCAGTGGGTTGGGCTCTGGTACCTCGTGGGCCCCCACCTCGTTCTTACCGCCCTGCATGTGGTGCGCGACGAGGGCCGCTGGGTGACGGAGGTGACGGCCGGGGTCGGGCACCCCCGCCATGGCCCGGCACCCGTCGACAGGCGGGCCCGCGTGTGCTGGCCCGACACCCGGCGGGGGGTCCCCGCCGACGACGCCTTGGACGTGGCACTGTTGTGGCTCGACGAGCCGGTGGCCACCGATGGTGGCCCCGTGCGGTGGGGGCAGCCCAGCGGGATCGCACCGGTGCCGTTCGAGGGTGCGGGATTTCCCGCCTTCGCTTCACGGCCCGGGAGCGGGGCGCAGGTCGAGTACCTGCGTGGAGAGCTGCCTGTGGTCTCCACGACGTCGTCCGGCTGGGTACTGGACTGCCCCTTGTAGCCGGCCTCCCCGGCCGACGGGCGGCGCCCGTCGGCGGGCGCTTCCGGGTCGGCAGTCTTCTGTTACGGCCGACTGGTGGGAGTGGTGGTCGAGGACGACCGGGCGATGGACTGGCGCCGCATCCATGCCGTCCCCCTGTACGAGGCACTGAGCTTGCCGGATTCGTCGACCTCGTCACCCGCCACGGCCACCCCGGCACCACCGGCACGATCGACGAAGTGACCGCACGCCGAGGAAACGACGCATCGGACGGCGCGGCCTCAGCGGACGATCCCGCGACCCCATGGCCGATGGAAGTGGGGCCGGTACCGAACCTCGCCTCCTCCTTCCAGCCACGCAGCGACCTGCGCGGCCAGGTGGACGCGGTCCGGGCGGCCGGCGGCCCAGGTGCTCTGACCCCGGTCCTGTGCGGCGGGAGCGGAGTGGGCAAGACCCAACTGGCCGCGGCCTTCGCCGTCACAGCGCCGGCCGAAGGCGCCGACCTGGTGGTGTGGGCCACGGCCACCGACCTCCAGAGGGCCATCACCCAGTACGCGCAGGCCGCTGTACGCAGCCGCCTGCCCGGAGCGAGCGGTGACGACGACGAGGCCGACGCCCGTATCCTGCTGGACTGGCTCGCCACCACGACCCGGCGCTGGCTGGTGATCCTCGATGACGTGACCGCCCCCGCCGATCTCGCCGGCTGGCGGCCGGCCGTACGGGCACGGGCTGGGTCCTGGCAACGACCCGGCTGAAGGACGCTCGGCTGACCGGAGGCGGCCGGACCCGCATCGACGTGGACGTCTACGGGCCCGACGAAGCCGAGGCGTACGTCCGCTCACGCCTGCGCGGCGACGGCATGGACCACCTCCTGGGCGACCGCGTCTCCGCGCTCGCCGGGGCCCTGGGACGACTGCCGCTGGCCCTGAGTCACGCGGCGGCCTTCCTGATCAACGAGGAGTTGACGTGCACGGCGTACCTGGCACGCTACGCCGACCGCCGGACGCACCTGGAGCAGATACTGCCGGAGAGCGCCGACACCGAGGGCTACGGATACCGCATCACGGCGGCGCTGCTGCTCTCCCTGGACGCTGTCGAAGCCGCCGATCCCGCCGGATACGTCGTCACAGTGCTGCGCGCGAACACCGGCGCGCTGGTCGACCACGCCAACGATCACCTGTGGCAACCGGATGCGCACCAGACCCTCTCCCGGGCTGGCACCAGTCTCATCGACGCCGGACTGAGCTCCGCCGCCACCGCGTTCTGGCAGGACACGACGAGGGACTCCGAACGGCTGTTGGGAAGTGACCACCCCGACACCCTCACCATCCGTGCGAACCTCGCCGTGGCCCTCTCGCTGGAAGATCGTGCGGAAGAGGCCCTGGCGATCGAAGAGGAAGTGCTCGCCGTTCGCGAGCGCGTGCTGGGGAAGGACCACCCCGACACCCTCTTGAGCCGGAGCAACCTCGCCGTCATCTACCGGGACGCGGGGCGTGTCACCGAGGCCGTTCCCCTCATGGAATGCGTTGTGGCGGACAGTCGGCGAATCCTGGGCGATGAACACCCCTGCACCCTCGCGGACCGCGGGAACCTCGCGATCGTCCTCCGCAAGACGGGCCGCATCACCGAAGCGATCGCCCTCGCCGAACAGGTCCTGGCCGACCGCGAGCAGTTCCGGAGCAATCCTCAGGACATACTCAACACCCGTATCAGCCTCGCCATCAGCTACCAACAGGCAGGTCGGACAACAGAAGCCCTCGCGCTCGAGGAGAGAGTCCTCGCCGACAGCCGACAGCCGACAGCCGACAGCCGGCAACTGCTCGGCGAGGACCACCCGGCCACCCTCACCGCACGCGGCAACGTGGTCTCCTCCCCTCTGGCACTGGGCCGCCCCGAGGAAGCGGCGCAGATCGAGGAGGGGTTGCTCGCCGATCGGCTGTGCGTGTCGGGTGAAAACCATCCGCACACCCTCATCGCCCGTGCCAGCCTTGCCGCCTCCTACCAGCGTGCAGGCCGCCTCGCGGAGGCCATCGCCCTCCAGGAGGACGTCGTGGCCGCCAACGAACGACTGCTTCCGGCCGACGACCCAGACGTTTTTCCGATCTCGGCAACCTCGCGGTTTCCTACCGAATGGCCAACCGCACCCCCGAGGCCGTAGAGCTCGCGGAGAGAGTGCTCGCCGGCCGGCAGCGCGTGCTGGGCGAGAACCACAAGGACACCGTCCGCGCCCGTGCCGATCTGGCCCGCTCGTACGTGCGGGCGCGCCGCATCGAGGAGGCCGTAGCGCTCCTGGAACAGGCAGTGGCCGGCTCCGAGCGGCTGGTGGGCCTCGACCACCCGGAGACCGGCACGCTACGCACCGAATTCGAGAGTCTGCGCGAACAACTGGCGGCCACCACCGACCCGAAGCACGCCCCCGAAGAACCGCCTGACGTGCCTGGGGATCACGGCCCATAGCGGCTCGGACACATCACCGGCCGGACCACGAGCGCCTTCCCGCGTCGTGTGCGCCGGCGGCCCTTGCTGCGGGAGGCAGTACCCGGCAGCGGCCCGAGCAGTCCTGCTCGATACCGCGGGTCCTTGACGACGATGGCCGTCGCCCCGGAACGACGAGCCCCGGCCGAAGCCGGCGATCCCGCGCGCCACGAGTCCCGGGAAGCCTCCGTGGCCGTCACGGCCTGCACCACGTGCCACGGCCTGTGCCCGAGCCACCCCCTGCACCACGCGCCACGGCCGACCCAGGCCCGGTCGAGCGCCGCCGAACAGAGTGTCAGGCGTTGGCGATGACCAGCAGGGTGCGGGCGGCGGTCGGGCCCGCCAGGCGGCAGCGGTGCGGAACTTCGCCGCGGTGGTGAGCGCTCTGGCCGGCGCGCAGGGTGAGCGGTTCCTCGCCTTCGACCTCGAGGACGATCTCGCCTTCCAGCACGTAGAGGAAGTCCTCGCCAGGGTGCTCGAACCAGCCGCGTTCGCCGCGGCCGGGTTCGAATCGGTGCTCGTATGCCTCCATCAGGGTGCTGCGCCCGCCGGGGATGAGCACCTGGGCGGTCTGTCCCGCGGCCTCGTTGACGCGGATGACCTGGGGGTCGCTTTCGTGGCTGACCGCACCTGGTCGCGTCGGCGGCCGGAGGAAGGTGCCGGGGGTGACGTCCAGGGCTTCGGCGATCCGGTAGATCGAGCTGAGACTCGGCGTGGTGAGTCCGCGTTCCAGCTGGCTGAGGAAGGGCTGCGAGAGGCCGGAGCGGTCGGCGAGAACGGCCATGGAGACGCCGCTCTGTTTGCGGCAGTTGCGGACCACCCGTCCGACCTCGATGGCCTCGGGTGTGGGTTCGGGGCGAGACACGCAGGTGAACGTACCGCATCGCCGATCCGGGGCTTGTGGGACCGGCGACGTTTCATGCCGCCGCAACACCCCCTTCATAAGCGTGGTCAATTATTGACCTCGCTTATGAGAGTCGTGAATCCAGCAAGGAGCCGCCCCCGTGCACGCCACCCCCTCACCGCCCGGCCGATACCGCGGCAGACTCGGTCCTGCCCTGGGCGTGGCAGGTGCCGTGCTCACGCTCTGGTACCTGCTCGCCCGCTCGGGTGCCGTGGCACCCGGCCTGCTGCCCACGCCCGCGCAGACCGCCGCCGCGCTCGCGGACAGTGCATGCAGCGGCGCTCTGGCCGCTGACCTCGGCGCCAGCCTTGCTCGTGCCGGACAGGGCTTCGCACTGGGCGCGGTCGTGGGAAGTGCGCTCGGCTTCGCCACCGGCTACCTGCCCCGACTCTCCGCCGCCGTCACCCCCCTGATCTCCTTCCTGCGGCCGATCCCGGCCATCGCGCTGGTACCGCTCGCGACCGCTTGGTTCGGAATAGGAGAGACGGCCAAACGCCTGCTCATCGCTTACGCCGTGCTGCTCGCCGTCTGGCTCTACGTCCACGACGGGGTCTCCCGGGTACCGGTCTCCCACCTCAGAGCGGCCCGGTCGCTGGGGGCACCGCTGCACCGCAGGTTCATTGAGGTACTGCTGCCCGCCGCCGCACCCGCGCTGCTCGCCGCGCTGCGGTACGGGGCGTCGGTGGCACTGCTCGCCCTGGTGGCCGCGGAGCTGGGCGGTGCGGACAGCGGGCTGGCCTACCGCCTCCAGGTGGACGGCCAGTTCCTGCGCGTGGACCGGATGTTCGCAGGACTGCTCGTACTCGGGCTGCTCGGCGTGACCATCGACCTCCTCCTGGCCGCGGCCGGCCGTCGCCTCGTCCACTGGAGCACCTCATGAGCCTGGAGGTACGACTGGAAGGGCTCTCGGCCCACTACGGAGACACCCGCGTTCTCGACCGCACCGACCTGCGGCTCCCGGCCGGCTCGTTCACCGCGCTGCTGGGACCCAGCGGTTGCGGAAAATCCACCGTCCTCAATCTGGTGGCCGGATTCGTCCGGGCATCCGAAGGCAGGGTGACGGCCGGATCGGCCCCCGTGCGCGGCCCGGGACCGGAGCGAGGCGTGGTCTTCCAGCACTACGCGCTCTTTCCTTGGAGAACCGCTCGCGGCAACGTCGAGTTCGCCCTCAAACGACTCGGCCTGCCGCGTCCGGAGCGCCGACGCCGCGCCCTCGCGGCGCTGGCGGAGGTAGGGCTCGCTGACGGCGCCGAGAAATACCCCGCACAGCTCTCCGGCGGCATGCAGCAGCGTGTGGCGCTCGCCCGCGCGCTGGCCGCCGAACCGGAAGTACTGCTGATGGACGAACCGTTCGGGGCCCTGGACGCACTGACCCGGACCCGGATGCAGCACCTGCTCCGAGCACTGTGGCAGCGCCGCGGTACCACGGTCCTCTTCGTCACGCACGACATCGACGAGGCGCTGGCGCTCGCCGAGCGCGTCATCGTCCTCGGAGGCACCCCCGGCCGGATCCTGGCCGACCACACCGTGCCCGCCGGATCCGGCGACCCGGACCTCCGCGCACTGATCGCCCACCATCTCGGCTCCGACTGAAGCGCCCTGCGACCCCGGAAACCTCCCCACTTCGTCCCCGAGAGGACACCCCATGACCAGACCTCGCACGATGGCCGCCCTCCTGATGACGGCATTGCTCTGCGCCCTCACCGCCGCCTGCGGCACCGGCACCGACCCCACGGACGGAGGCCGCCCCGCCGTCTCGATCGCCGCCAGCGACTACCTCGGCGGAGCCCCCCTGTACGTCGCCCAGGAGCGCGGGCTGTGGGCCGCCGAGGGGATCGACGCCACGGTGACGACCCAACCCACAGGGCGTGACGCACTGAACGCCGTGCTCGGCGGCCAGGCCCAGCTCGGCGTCGTCGGTGACCTGCCCGCGGTCTCGGCCGCTCTGGGTGGCCGCGAGCTGCGGATCGTAGCCGACCTGTCCCGCTTCTCCGACTGGCGCCTGCTGACGAGGACCGACCGGAAGATCACCGGCTTCGACGACCTGAAGGGCCGCAGAATCGGCGTCCCGCAGGGCACCAACGTCGAGTACGCGCTCTCCCGCATGCTCGCCTCGGCACGGCTGACGACCGCGGACGTGACGGTGGTCAACCTCGCCCCGAACCAGATCACCCCGGCCCTGGCCCGTGGTGACGTCGACGCCGGCGTCACCTTCCCCAGCTTCTACGACCCCACCCGCGCCACCCTCGCTGACCACTACGCCGAACTCCCCTTCACGGGCTACACGGCCCGGACCCTGCTCGTCGCGGGCCCCGAGGCGAGCGAGGAGACCACCACCGCGGTGCTGCGGGCACTGCGCAAGGCCCAGCGGGGGATCGCGGCGGACCCGCCCGCCGCCCGCAAAGCCGTACTCGCGCAGTCCAAGGGCGCTCTCCAGGCCGACCACGTGGACTCCTTCCAGCCCCGCTACGCCTACGGCGCGACCCTCACGCCCGAACTCCTGGACGACCTGGCACAGGAGGCCGCCTGGGCGAAGACCGCCCAGAACCTGCCGGGCTCCGCAGACCGAACCGTGCTGCTCAAGCACCTGAACCCCGCGCCCCTCACGGCTGCCGACCCCACTGCCGTCACCATCCGCTGACCCCCCACCCCACACCACCGGAGGAACCCCCCATGACCGTCGACCAGAACACCCTGCGCCGCCGCGGCGTCGGCCTGATCGCCCACGACCCCGCCCGCAGCTACGGTGGGTACACCCTCTACACGCCGATCACCAGCGCCGGGGAGATCCACCTCGTCGACATCGAGGGCCGCCCCGTCCACACCTGGAACTCCCCACACCCGCCCGGCCGCCAGGCGCAGCTCCTGCCCGACGGCAACCTCTTCTACGCCGCCAAGGACACCGCCAGTCCGACACTCTTCCCCATCTGGGACGTCTACCACGGCGGCATCTTCCAGGAACTGGCCCCCGACTCCACGGTCCTGCGCGAAGCCCGGCACCCCTTCCACCACCACGACGCCTCCCTCCTGCGCAACGGCAACCTCGTCATCACCGCCGTCGAACCCCTGGACCCGGCCGACGCGGCCCGCATCCGCGGAGGCATACCCGGCTCCGAGGCGCCGGGCGGAGTGATCTACGGGGACGTGGTCTACGAACTGACATGGGAGGGGCGAGAAGTATGGCGCTGGGCCGCCATCGACCACCTCGACCCCGAGGAGTACCCGCTCGACCCGCACTTCGCGCGAGAACACTGGCCCATGGCCAACACCGTCAACGAACGCGCCGACGGCTCCCTCGTGGTGGGCTTCCGCAGCGCGTCCTCCACCATCGCCATCGACCGCGTCGACGGCTCCGTACCGTGGCGTATCGGCCCGGACGTCCTCGCACAGCAGCACTACCCCCACGAGCTGGAGGACGGCAACATCCTGGTCTTCGACAACGGCACCTACCGTGACACCACCTCCGTGCCGTATTCCCGGGTTCTGGAACTGGACCCCCGCACCGGCAAGGAAGTCTGGTCGTACCAGGACAACCCCCCGCAGAACTTCTACAGCCCCTACATGTCCAGCGCGCAACGCCTCCCCAACGGGAACACCTTCATCGCCGAGGGCTCCTTCGGACGACTCTTCGAGGTGACATCCACCGGGGACGTAGTGTGGGAGTTCGTCGTCCCACAGTTCCGGTCCTTCGCCGACGGCGTGGGCCTGGAGTCCTCGGCAGGCGCACAGAACTCCGTCTTCCGCGCGTACCGCTACTCCGCCGACCGGCTCCCCTGGCTGTAACACCCCGGCGTGGCGCCCGGGCACCCCGCTCAGCGGCGACGAGACGGACAGCGAGCGACGGCGGTTCCGACGAGGGTGACGCAGTGCCCGGTCCACGTTCGAAGCGCCGGCAGCCACTCGGGCAAGGACATCATCCGCTCGCGTAACCAGCGGTGCAGCGGCGGGTGATGCGGCACGATCCGACCGAGGCGCAGCCATCCTCGCCGGCGGTCGGAGTCGTAGCCCTCGGCACGAGAACGGCCGGGCGACGGGCCCGGCCCCCGACGGGAGCGGCCTGGCGGTGGTTGCCGCCAGGCGCAGCCCGAGGTCGCACCGGACGGTGATCGCGGCCTGGCGAACTGCGCCGAGCAGGGGCCCGGCGATTCATGAACATTGAATGTCGTAGGTGCCGAGGCCCTGGCCGGTGGCGGCCGCGTGTGTGTTTCCTTGAGTCCATGACCGTGATCGCGACCCGCCGCTGTGTACGCCATGTGCGTGTCGCTGCCACGGGTTGTCGTGCCGTGAGCTGACGCTCCGCTCCGGTCTTTCCTCTTCTCTCCCTCTCCCGCGACGCACGTTCTTACGCGTACGCAGGGACATGGCAGCACGCCGAACTCACCACTCCGCAATCCCGTACGAGGAGCACGATGAGCCAGCCCACAGACTCCGTCACCGCCGGCCACGGACCCGAGGGGACGTCTGCCGGCCCCGACACCTCGGCCTGGTCGTTCGAGACGAAGCAGATCCACGCCGGGGCCGTGCCGGACCCGGCGACCGGAGCACGGGCAACGCCGATCTATCAGACGTCGTCGTTCGTGTTCCGGGACACCCAGCACGCGGCCGACCTCTTCTCGCTCGCCGAGACCGGCAACATCTACACCCGCCTGCACAATCCCACCCAGGACGTCTTCGAGCAGCGGATCGCCGCGCTGGAGGGCGGAGTCGCGGCCGTGGCGCTGGCTTCCGGGCAGGCCGCGGAGACGCTTGCGATCCTGACGCTGGCGAGCGCCGGCGACCACATCGTCTCCAGCGCCTCGCTCTACGGAGGCACCTACAACCTGTTCCGGCACACGCTGCCGAAGCTGGGCATCGAGGTGTCCTTCGTGGACGACCCGGACGACTTCGACGCCTGGCGGGCGGCGATCCGGCCTGATACCAAGGCGCTGTTCGCCGAGACGCTGGGCAACCCACGCGGCAACGTGCTCGACGTACGGGCCATCGCGGACATCGCCCATGAGGCAGGCGTACCGCTGATCGTGGACAACACGGTGCCGACTCCCTACCTGCTGCGACCCATCGAACACGGCGCGGACATCGTGGTGCATTCGGCGACCAAGTTCCTCGGCGGCCACGGCACCACCATCGCGGGTGTCGTCGTGGATGGCGGCACCTTCGACTTCGGCGCCCACGCCGAGCGGTTCCCCGACTTCAGCGAGCCGGACCCGAGCTACCACGGGCTGCAGTACTGGCCCGCACTGGGCCCGGGCGCCTACGCGGTCAAGCTGCGCGTGCAGCTTCTGCGCGACCTCGGCCCGGCGCTCTCCCCGCACTCTGCGTTCCTGCTCCTCCAGGGCGTGGAGACGCTCAGCCTGCGCATCGAAAGGCACTCCGCCAACGCGCTGGCACTGGCCGAGTGGCTGGAGCAGCGCGACGAGGTCGCCGCCGTCCACTATCCGGGCCTGGAGTCCAGCCAGTGGCACGAGACGGGGCGGACGTACCTGCCGCGCGGTGCGGGCGCGATCGTCTCCTTCGAGCTGAGGGACGGCGTCGAAGCGGGCAAGCGGTTCGTGGACGCGGTCGAACTGTTCAGCCACCTCGCCAACATCGGCGACGTACGCAGTCTGATCATCCATCCGGCGTCCACGACCCACAGCCAGCTGGACGAAGAGCAGCTGGCCGCGACCGGGACCTCGCCCGGCCTGGTCCGGCTGTCGGTCGGCATCGAGAACCTCGCCGACCTCAAGGCCGACCTCGAGGCCGGTTTCCGCGCGGCCAAGGGCGTGTCCTGAGCACTGCACACGCCACCGGGGTTCCCCTCCCACCGGCTTCCGGGGCCTGGCGGGAGGGGGACCCGCCCGGCCGGCGCCGGTGGCACGCGCCCGACAAGCCGCTGCCACTGGAGGCCGGCGGCGAACTCCCCGGTGTGCGGATCGCGTTCGAGACCTGGGGCCGCCTCGCACCAGATCGGTCCAATGCCGTGCTCGTCCTGCACGCCCTCACCGGAGACAGCCACGTCGCCGGAACCAACGGCCCCGGTCATCCGACCCCCGGCTGGTGGAACGGGATCGTCGGTCCCGGCCTGGCACTGGACACCGACCGCTGGTTCGTCGTCGCCCCGAACGTCCTGGGAGGCTGCCAAGGAAGCACCGGACCGGCCTCCCCGCGTCCCGACGGACGCGGCAGCTGGGGCAGCGCCTTCCCGTTCCTGACCCCACGCGACCAGGTCGCCGCCGAAGCCGAGTCGGCCGACGCGCTGGGCATCGAACGGTGGGCGCTGGTCATCGGCGGCTCGATGGGCGGAATGCGCGCCCTGGAGTGGGCCGTGTCCCACCCCGACCGCACCGGCGCGCTGCTCCTGCTCGCCACCACGGCGGCGGCGAGCGCCGAGCAGATCGCCTGGGCGAACATCCAGCTCGGCGCCATCCGCAGTGACCCACACTGGCACGGCGGCAACTACCACGACACCGGCCACGGCCCCGACACCGGACTCGGCCTGGCCCGCCGACTCGCGCACGTCACCTACCGCAGCGAGCCAGAACTCGCCGGCCGCTTCGGCCGATCGCCGCAGAACACGGAGCACCCCTGGCACGGCGGCCGATACCAGGTGGAGTCCTACCTCGACCACCAGGCCGCCAAGCTCGTGCGACGCTTCGACGCAGGCAGCTACGTCGTGCTTTCCGAAGCCATGAACAGCCACGACGTCGGCCGCGGCCGCGGCGGCACCCGGGCCGCCCTCAGCCGCGTCACCGCCCCCACCCTGGTGGCGGGAGTCGACACCGACAGGCTCTACCCACTCGCCCAACAAGCCGAGCTGGCCGCCCTCATACCCACCGCAAGCCACCTCAGGGTGATCGAGTCACCGCACGGACACGACGGGTTCCTCACCGAGACAGAGCAGGTGTCGGCCTTGGTGAAGGAGATCCTCGCAGTAAACCACCGACTCGATCCCTGACCGGCCCCGCCCGGAACCATCGTGAGCCACGAGCCCGTCGAGTACTCCGCGTGGGGAGATGGAACGCTTCACCGATCGGATCGGAACGGTGTCCTCATCCAGGTACTCGTCATGCCGGCGTAGCCCTCTCGGATCCAGACAGGGGAATGGGCCAGGCCGGTGAGGCCGGTGCGGTGGGTATGCTGCCCGACCCGCGGTTCCGGCCATGCCGAACACCCCGGCGCCGGCTATTGCGGCAACAGCCACCGCTCCTCGCTCATCACCGCCGAAATCGGCCGCTGCCTCCTCGCCAGAGGCTGATCAGCATACGCGCGACGTCCGAGGGAGACCCGGACGAACGCCGATCGCGAGACCTGCGAGCGATAACCGCGGAAGCCCGGCCACACCACAGCGACCGCCCACGGCATCCCCCGACCCCGCGCGTCCTGGGCCGCCCTCAAGCCCCCCACCAGCTCCAGTCGTTGGACATCCCATGCGCCTCTTCTTCTGCACCTTCGCTGCGGCCCTCGTCCTCGGGGGACTCGTCCTCGGAATCACCGGCAGCTCCGTGGCCGCAGCCGCCTGCGCCGCCTACGTGGTGGTCGTGATTCCCCTCGCCGTGCTTGTGGGTCGCGCGATCCGCGGCCGCTCCACCCCTCCTTCCTCCGACTGAAGGAGTCCTCCGTACAAGAGGGAGCCCGATGCGGGCCTGGGACAGACGATCTGCAACTCCGCGAACCACCACGGCCACGCCACCTACGACGTCTCCCTCGAGTACAGCGACGACAAGAAAGACTCCGTCCCAGGTACATCCAGCTCGGTACCTACGACCGCCGACGACAACGTTCTGTCCATACGATGCCCGACAAGCACGCCTGGAACCAGCAGCAGCGACGCCGCCAAGGATTCCTCCCCTGACCCCGACCGACGACCCCATCCGACTCTGCCCACCGCCCACCGCCCACCGTCCACCGGCGCGCCGGCCGTCTACTGGCAAGCCGTCGAGCAGTCCCTCGGCATGACGCCTGCCCGCCGACTGCAAACAGCTCGCTGATGTCTAAGGCCCTGGTTCCTTCTGCGGGTTCCTCCACCTGTACCAGCCGGACGCGCCGACCGAGCGGGTCGACCTGGTCGGCCCCATGCCGTCCACGATCCGCCGACGGCTCCAGCACGACCACGGCAGCGGAACCCACCCCGTACCGCACAACCCACAGCAGCTCTCATCTGCCGGCGCCGATCGAGAACGCTGCCGACGTCCTGAAACGTGTCGCGAAAGTTCGGCCGGATGGCGCGAGTCGATATCGACGACACGTGGTTGTCAGTGTCAGCCAGTAGGTTCTGCCCGTTCGGCCCGACAGGTGGGCCGTGGAGCTGAGGGACTCGTCGTAGTGAGCATCTACCTGCATTTTCGTGCTGTGGCTGAGTCCGAGATCCGGGACGACCACACTTGGCTTGCTGCGTTCATGTCTGACGCTTGGGAAGACCACGTTGACGAGTACGCAGCGGGCATCACCTGCTCGATCAACAAGGGCTGGGACTCCGTCAACGACCTCTATGCAGCAGCCGCTACCCACGACAGAGACGCCGACGAGCCCTGGATACTGCCGATCTACGGCGGCCGCCCCGTGCCGCACAGCGCTGACGCCGACCCCTCCGATCCTCCGCTGATGCTTCTGGATCCGCCGGGGGTGTCACAGGCCGCGCGTTTTCTCGCGATGGTCTCTTTCGACGAGCTGTGGAACGTTGTCGGCGCCAGGTTCAGCGCCCTCGGCTGGACCAGGCAGGATCTCCTCGACCACCACAGGAACCTCCAAGGGTTCTACGGGCGGGCGGCTTCGGCGGGGCACGCCGTGGCCAAAGCGGTGTGGGCTTGAGACGCAGCCAGGTGCTGGTTACATCCATTCAGCGCATGGGCTCCTGCTCGGAGTGGAACTGGCGGCTCGGTTCGGGGGCCACCCGCAGTACGACCGGCTCCTCGCGGCCGGCCAGGTCGATGCGGTAGGCAGTGTCGTACGTGCCGCCGCTCAGCTCCGTCGCGGACGAACCTCGGTGCCGGGCCCGAAGGCGCGTCGGGCGACCGCCAGGATCTGGCGTTCGGTCAGGCCCTGCTGAAAGGCGTTGGCGGACCGCTCGATGACGTGGAGTTCCACGGGGCTTCCTTCCGGGCTGTGAGGACTTCGGGGAAGTGAGTGTGGGTTCGTTGACCCAGGCCCTGCGGCTGCGGGGCCGGCCGTTGCGTTCCAGCACGACAACGAGCTGCGAGGGCTGCATCGCGGCGGCGATGCTGATGGCACGGCGGATGTCGGAGGGGCGGGGACCTTCTGGTCCGTCGGGGCCCCAGCGCAGCAGGCGGCGGGCGCGGGCACTCCGGTGGACGGTGCCGTGGACCTCGACCTCGTTGAGCTGATTGGTGCCGAGCCGGTCTGCTGCGTCGCCGAACACCGCCGGCTCGGCGGCCGAGCTGGCGTTCTCAGCGACGATGCTGCGCGCGTCGACGTCTGGCTCTGCGTCGTGGGGGGGGGCAAGCCGCGTTTGCGTGGTTCCCACCAGGTCAGGACGAAGGCCAGGGTCCGGCATGCATCGTGCCCGGTGGCCAACAGGCCGCTGCCCGGCGCCCAGCGCTCGGTGCTGGACCGCTCGACGATGCGGGGCACAGCCGGTCCTCACCGACGAGCGGACGACCGAAGACCTCTGATGCACGCCGGCAGGATCCTCTGATGGCGGCCGGGAGCACTACGACATCACTCCGGACACCCGAGTCCGGCTCGACGCGGGTCCGGACCTGCTTGTGGGACTTGTTGTGCTCCTCTTTCCAGCCGCGGGGTTCGGTCTGACCGCGCTCGCGGCGGTGCGGGGGGACCAGTCCGGTGCCCGGTAGCCGCCGTCGGCGATCGTGCGGGTCTTGCCGACGGCGTCCTCGGCGGACCGCTTACGGGCCTGGAGCGCGAGCATCGGCCCGAGGTGGTCGATGATGCGGTCCGCCGCCGACCTCCTCCAGGCCGCGTCCCGTGGCGACCGCCCCGGTCTGGTTGCCCCGCTGCGCGACGTTGTCGACAAGATCACCATCATCGGATTCGTGTTGCCGCACGATTGACGCGGACACGAAGGGCGTGGCTGCCACTGCAAAGTGGGCGGGAGGCGTGCGTCAGCCGGGATTCTCCTGTTTCCATGCCTCGATGATTTCGATCGGGATGCGTCCGCGTTCGGGCAGGTCGTATCCGTTGGCATTGGCCCAGTCGCGGATGGCGCGTGTACTGACGGCTGTCCGGGCGCCGGCGACCGGTGTGCTGCTACGGAGAGTCGAAGGGGTGAAGGCGGGTCCGCTGCCAAGGAGATCCCTGGGGAACATGGGGACGCTCGTGGTCCCGCTGAGAACGCCGGCGAGGAAATCGGTCAAGGACCCGTTGTAGGTGAACCAGGGCGCGCGCAGCGCCTCGTTGACGGCGATGGTCCACGCGTCCGGGGTGTCGGCGGGCTGGGTGACCCAGAAGAGGTAGTCCCCGTTGCCGGTGACTCCCATGGCGAAGAGGTTCTCGGGGGAGTGCGGCAGTTGCCAGGGGTGTCGTGCGGCCTGCCGGACCTCTTCGATCTGCGCACGCAGACGCGCCGGCATGGGGCCGGTCAGATCGGCCCATTCGCTGGGGGCATGCGGCTGGTAGAGGGTGATGAATCCGCAGAACTGGCCTGGCCCGTATCTGGTGATGAGCTCCTTGTAGTCCTGGGGCAGGTCCATACCCAGCGTGTCTTCGACCTGTGACCAGTCGGGAGCAGGCGGAACGGCGGCAGGAGGCGGACACAGCGCGGTCAGCGCGGCGAGAGAAGTCATCGGTTTCCTCGGTGGTTAAGGACGGCGCCTGGGACGCGGCTCAAGGTGGGCGGGGTTGTCGAAGAAGGTTCCCTCGTCGAACAGAAGGTTTCCGTCGCGGTCCTTCTTCGTGCCGAACGCCTCGACCTGGATGGTCTTGGGAGGTGAATCGGGATCGTCGTCTGCGTACTCCAGGTACACGCTGTACTGGACGACGTCGTGGTCGTAGACAGCGTCGTACACACGCTGCTCGAACATGCTCATCTCCGGCGTGTTCGTCGGGTTCTGGGAGATCGTGAACAGGTTGTCGTCGTGGTCGCCGGACCCGCCGAGCTGCCGCGCCAGCATGTGCCCGCGGGCCTGTCCCTTGTCTGACTGGTACCCGGGAGGGATGATCGAGTTCCGGGCATGCGTGCCCTCGTCGAGCATGTTGCGTGTGATCACCGCGTGCATCTCGAAGGGACGCCCGTGCTCGTCGCGGACCCACCTGACCTGGCCTCCCCACGTGGGATCCGGCTCGCAGGCCGCCAGGCCCAGAGGGTCCGACAGCACGAACGGGTTCACGACGTAGGAGTAGTGGTTGATCGACGGAGCGATACCCAGAGGGTCGGGCGACAGGTACCTGCCTACCTCGGGGTCGTAGTACCGGTTGAAGTTGTAGTGCAGACCTGTCTCGGGGTCGAAATACTGGCCCGGGTACCGCAGCGGGGTGTATGCGGTGCTGTTGGTGTTCCATTGAGTGGCTCCCCAGGCGGTACTACGGGCACGCCAGGCCAGTGACCCGTCGGCCGAGACCAGCTCAGTGGGACTGCCCACGAGATCGGTGACGATCGCGAAGAAGCGACGGTCGACTTCCCGCTGCGTGCCGTCGGTCTTCGTCTCACGCTGGCCGAGGGGCCGTGCTCCGACGTAGTCCCACACCAGGGTCGCGTCCTCGCCCCGCTGCTCGGCCAGCTGCGCGCCATCCCAGCAGAACGTCGTAGTCTGCGTGACCTCCTCGTCCTCCCGGCCGAGGCGCTGCTTGGACAGGCGGCGCCCGAGAGCGTCGTAGAGGTAGCGCCAGCGATCCCCTTCAGGTGTCTGCACCTGGATGAGCCGGTCTTCCGCGTCCCACTGGAAATGCCAGGTCAGCGTCGCGCCGCTGAGAGTCTTCGTGCGCCGGAGGGTGAGACGGCCCTGCGCGTCATAGCTATAGCGCGTGCGCCCTGCCCGAGCCAGACGCGTACCTTCGTAGTGCCGGTCGCCGGAGGCCGCCTGACCCGGTGCCTGGGCGCAGAGCGCTGTGCGGCTCTGGTCGCCGGCAGCGTTATAGGCGTACCGCTCCGTCCAGCCGCGGGCCTGAACCTCACGCACGCGACTGGCGGCATCCAGCGCGAAGGTGCGGCGCCCCGCCAGGCTGTCCTCGACACTCGTCGGCACGCCGTCGGCCTGGTAGGTGTAGCTTCTGCGCAGCAGAGGCGACCGGTCGTTGTCCAAGGCCATGTGGGTGACCCGGCCGACCGGATCCCAGTCCTGCCGCATCTCCAGGGCATCGTCGACGAATCGCGCGGTCTCGCGTCCGAGTGCGTCGCGTTCGAACCGGAAGACATGGTCCCCGGCCGTGTAGGAGGCAAGGCCACTCGGCGCGTATTCCATGCGGCTCTCAGCACCGGAAGGTGTGCGCCTGGCCACGCGGCGACCGAGGGCATCGTAGGCGAAGGACATCGCGGCGCCGTTGACCGTCTCCGAGACGACGCGTCCCAAAGGATCTCTCTCCAGCTGGATGCGGGAGTGCGCGTTCACGATCTGTGCGACGTGGCCGCTCTCGTCGTGGTCGAAGTGCGAGGCCGAACCGTCGCCGTGCCGGATGCAAGTGACGCGGCCCAGAACGTCGCGGTCGAAGCTGAGGCTCTGGCCCGCGGCGTTCGTCCGCCGGACGACACGGCCACAGGGGTCGCGCTCGTACGTCAGCATGCGGCCGTCGAAATCCCGCTCTGCCACGAGCCGGCCCGCGGCGTCATAGCTGTACTCCCACACCAGGCCGTCGGCGTTGGTGACTGCAGTCAGTCGCAGCTCTGTGTCGTGGGTGAAGCGGTAACTGCTGTCCTCGCCCGTCTGCGTACCGAGCAGCAGGTCGAAGGGGCCGGAGGAGTGCGTGGAGGTCCGGCCCATTCGGTCGGTGTGAGAGACCAGGTTGCCCTCGCCGTCCCACGTCCATTCCTCGCGACTGCCGTCCGGCAGTTCACGCCAGGTGAGCTTGCCCTCCACGCTCCAACCCTGCCGAACGACCCCGCCGACAGCGTCGACAACCTCGACAACACGTCCGAAGGCATCGCGTGTGCACGAAGCGGTCGACCCATCGGGCCGGGTGAGCTGTAGGCGGAGTCCAGCGGCGTCGGTCGTGATGCGTGTGGAGGCTCCCAGCGCATCCCGCACGAGACACAGGTGCCCACGGGGGGTGAACGCGTACTCCGTGCGGGCGCCGGCCGGGTCCACGGACACGATGAGGTTCCCACGCTCGTCATAGCCGTAGGAGCGGGAAATCCCGGCACGCTCGGTGATCACCTCAGGCTGATGCAGCTTGCTGTAGGTGGCGGTGGTCCGCACGCCATCCGGCGCGACAAGTCCGACGAGATTGCCGTGCTCATCGCGCTCGAAGCGGGTGGAGCGCCCCAGCGCGTCCGTCTGGACCAGCAGATGGTCGTGGGCGTCGAACTCGAAACGTGTGGCGTGACCCAGAGGATCGATCTCGGCTGTGATCTGGAGAAGACCGTTGACGACGTACGTGGTCGTCGCGCTCTGCGAGTTGGTGTACCGGGTCACCCGGTCGCCGGTTTCCGGGTGGACACCGTAGGCGAACGTCGACGACAGACAGCCGTCGGGGCCGACGGTAGAGATCACGCGGCCCTCGGCGTCGTAGACATACCGGAACGTCGAGTCGTTCCGGTCGGTCCAGGAAGTGATCCGGCCTTCCGGGCTGTAGGTGAATCGCATGGGCAGGCCGGAGGAGTTGGTGACCTCGGTGAGGTCGCCCAGGCCGTCGTATCCGTATTCCAGGACAGTGACCGGGCCTTCGGCGGTGCGCAGGGAGAGTTCGCGGATGCGAGTGCCTTCGGCCGTGAGCTGGACGGTGTAGCCGCCGTCGTGGGTGACCACGGTGGGGGTTCCGTCCGGGCGGCGGGAAAAGGTGATCCGGTTGTGGTTTCTATCGGTCAGGCTGGTCAGCCAGTAAGCGGGAGAGGCGCGGTAGGGGCTACCCGTGAAGGAGCGGGTCAACCCGGTGTGAAGGTCAGTCGTGATGTAGGTGGTCTCGTCTTCGCTCTGACCGCCATGGATCAGGGCGATCCGGGGGCCGTCCACAGGCAGGACCGGGGTGCCGTCCGGGAGGGGGCGACTGGGATAGACCAGAGTGGAACCGTCCTCGCGTGCCCAGATCACTCCGGCACCGGGCACGTCGAGTTCGAGACGTTCATCGAGGGTGGAGGCCCAACTGCGGCCGAAGAAGTGGCCGAAGCGGTACTCGGAGAGATGGGTGCGGCGAAGGATGAGGGGAAGGACCCCGGGAAGAGACAGGTCGGTCTGGGGGAGAGTCATCTCACCCGTCGCCACGTCGACCGGGTCGTTCGCGCACTTCTTCTTACTGAGCTCGATCCCGTGCCGGCGCGGGTCGGACTTCACCTCGCGCAGCGAATCAGGCTTCAGACGCGCGTCCTTGTCCCTGCCACCACGATCGCCGGGATTCTTACCCCGATTCCGGTCATCGTGTCCGTCCTTGCGCTGCCGCGCGAGTCGGTCCCGGGTGGCGTCGTCGTTGTTCTTGTGGTCGGTGGATATCCGCTTGACGGCCTTGGGCAGAGTCTCGCCGACGTGGTCACCCATGGTCCTGGCGGACTTCACGAGGGCGCCCATGGCCTTCTCGATGACCGGGTCGAGGGCGTCGGCGATGTCGTCCCGGCCCTTGTTGCGGCCCTGGTGTCCCTTGGCCTTGGTCAGCTTTCCGGCGGTCTTGCCGTGGATGCCGGCGCTCACACCGTTCAGTCGGGTACCGGCCTGGTCGTGCTCGTCGTGCTCGATGTGGAAGCCCTTGCCCCCGACGCCACCCCCGCCTCCTCCATCGCGGCCGTGATGAGCTTCAGCAACTGCTTCTTCGTGAACGCGATCGCTCCGGCACCGAGCAGCGCGGACAGACCACCGGTCACCGGGATCAGCGCCATGGCGAGGCCGGTCTGACCGGCGAGCACGCCCAGCTCGACGAGCGCCTTCCCCTTCATGACCTCGATCGCGCCCGCCGCCATGTCGAGTGCGTCCGCGATCGTACGGGCCGCGGACACCATGTCCTTGAAGTGGTACGCGTCCTCGTCGACGTTGGGCCAGTTCACCCCCACCAGATCCAGCAGTGTGTCCGCCCAGTCCGGCACCGTGACAGCCATGACGTGAAATCCCCCGTCGGATGATGATCAGTCAGCCGAACAGTCCTACCACGGTGTCTGGACGACGTGTAATCCGCTACAGCAACGTTTCCGGATGGATGGCGTAAAACACCCGCAGTCTGATGAACGCAACAGGTCACGCGCTTACACATTCAACGGGACCTGCGCAGCAAACCGTGAACGTCGTCGCACATGCGACTGGGCCCCAGAAGGTACGCGACACGGCCTCGCAGAGCTCGGCAAGCCGCCACCGGCGCCCCATCGACCACATCAGGCACACTGTCGCGCGTGCGCAGGGTGCCCGGTGAACTGGGAGTGACCACCACGCTCTATGCCGACCTACAGCGCTGACGGGACCCCAAGGCACTGCCGATTGCCTTGGCGGGCCGCCGTTCCTGCCCCGCACGGCTTTGCGATGCGGGGCAGGGGCCCTATCTGTTTGGCCAAGCCGGGTGAGGATGGTCGGCATGACTGATCGGGACCGGTTGGGGCGGACGGTGATGCACTATGCGCCTGCCGATGGGGACGCGGATTGGCCTGTGGGTACTCCTGGCAGGAGGCGCCGCGTTTCCTCTCCGGGACGGTTGTTCATCGCGGATCGAGGAGCCTGAGATCCGGGTTGCCGGGGACGCACGGACGCTCGCTTGAGTGTGCCTGGTGCGGCGGGCCTCCGTGTCGGAGAGGACCCGGGCAACACCGAGTCGACCCTCACCCCCGAGACGTGCTCCTCGACCTCGCCCATGGAACTCCTGACCGTCGACGGAACGGACTACGAGCCCTACCCCGGGATGCCCACGACGGCGGCGTGACCCCCTACGGCACATACCTGGTCTGGGCCGACCGGGCCCGTCGCGCCGAGGCAGCCCGTCAGGACGCCGCGGATTCCCGTCGCTGTCACGCGGTCGGCGGCGGGCGGACCACGATCCGTGCCGCCCTGTGGCTGTCCGGACGCGCGGACAGT
Source organism: Streptomyces wedmorensis (assembly GCF_000716445.1). Lineage (GTDB taxonomy): Bacteria > Actinomycetota > Actinomycetes > Streptomycetales > Streptomycetaceae > Streptomyces > Streptomyces wedmorensis. The sequence goes on along the minus strand of NZ_JNWK01000081.1, from coordinate 4,934 downwards.
ACGCCGGGGCCGTTCCGCCCTCTGCCCGCCGCCGAGGAGCGGCACCTGGCCCGGGTCGCGTCCGGCACGCCCGCCCGGGCGGAGTCCACGCTCGCCCTCGCGGACATCCGGCGCGAGCTGACCGCCGCGCACCCGCGCCACTGCGGCGGGACGATCGAGGGTACGGCAGCGCCGGCGCGCAGCCAGTGGCGCGGTACAAGGGGTGCGGAGCGATCTGGTCCGAGAGCGGAGTGGTCGCCGCCTGATCAGACAGTGGCCTTCCGGCACTCCTGCTCGAATGTCCGCAGCAGATTCTGCGGGTTGAGCTGGTCAGCCTTGGACTATGGGGCCGGCACCCGCGCCACAGGGTGCGGGTGCCGGCCGGCGGTACGGGACGTGCCCGGTGGCGTGGCCGGGCGCGTCGGGTCAGGCCACGCGGTCGGCGGCGAGCTGGGCGGCCAGGGCGGGGATGCCGAGGGCCTGCTCCTGGGCCGGCGTGGCCTGATACAGGCTGTTGGTCAGCTGGTAGGGGTCGTTGACCAGGTCGTAGTACTCGCGGAACTTGACCTGGCCGGTACCGGACACCGTGCCGTTCGCGTCGGTCGTCAGGTCGTAGTACTCGGTGTACTGCTTGTCCTTGGCCACGTACGAGGACCAGGTCGGGGCCCCGCCGGTGCCGGTGCCCTGCTTCCACCACTCCACCAGCAGGTGGTCACGGCTGTAGGAGGAGAGCAGGGACCGGCCGTCCTGCGGGGCAGTGGGGGTGATGCCGGCCGCATCGAGGATGGTCGGCGCGATGTCGATGTTGGCGACGATGCGGTGGTCCGGGGTTCCCGAACCCAGTCCGCCGGCTGGCCAGGAGAGGTAGAACGGCACCTCGTGTGCCGGGCGGTAAGGGACGGACTTGGCGGTCCAGCCGTGGTCTCCCCAGCTGAAGCCGTTGTCGCCGACGTAGATGACGAGGGTGTTGTCGAGCTGCCCGAGGGCCTGGAGCTTGTCCTTGAAGGCCTGCACGGCGTCGTCGACGGAGAGCAGGGTACGGAGCTGTTCGGCGCGGATGGTCCGGCCGTCGGCGAGGGTGCCGGTGGCGTTCTTGATGTAGGCGGGCTTGTCGCTGCGGTCGTTCTCGGGGACGGAGGGGCGGCCGTTCCAGTCGGGGACGGGGGTGCCGGCGTACTTCGCCTCGGGGGTGCGCGGGCCATGCGAGGCGTAGGGCGTGACGTAGGCGAACCAGGGCCTGGTGTCGGTGGTGGCCTTGTCGAGGAAGTTCAGGGTGCGGTTCTTGACGATGGTGGTGGTGTAGCCGTTGATCGTCTGGACGGTGCCGTTGACGTTCCACTGGGCGTCGACGTATCCGGGCTGGAGGAGGGCGAAGTCCTCGAAGTGCGGCGGGTTGTCGGCCAGGTTCCAGGAGTTGAGGTACTTGCCGAAGAGGCCGGTGCGGTAGCCCGCCTGCTTGAGGTACTTCTGCACGGTGGTGCTCTGGTCGAGCGAGTGCGAGGCGCCGTTGTTGCGGACGCCGTGGTTGTGGGCGTGGCGCCCGGAGAAGACGCTGGAGCGCGAGGGCGAGCAGAGCGGGGTGGTGACGTGGCCGTTGGTGAATTTCACGCCCTGGTCGGCGAGCCAGGCGACGGTCTTGGGCAGGGCCCATTCGGTGTGCTTGGGCTGGTCGTCGGTGACGATCAGCAGAATGTTGGGGCGGCCGGCGGCAGCGGCAGGGCCGGCTACGGCGACCTGCGCGAGGGCGGGTACTGCGGTCGCGGCCGCCACGGCGGCAGCGCCGCCGAGGAAGCCTCGCCGGCTTACCTGCGGGCGTCGGTTCTCGCTCATGATGTCCGTTCCTCTTGGGTGCATCTGCACAGGGGGCACGGCGGACGTACGGACGGTGCGACGCGTCGGCCGTGGTGCGGGAAGGGGAAAAGACGGGAGTCAGGCGGGGGCGCCAGGTGGGGATCCCGTGGGGGAGAGGGGCGCGTTCAGCGCGCCGGTGCGACCGTACACAGGGCGCTCGCCATGTGTCCCTGGTCGACGTGGCGGCGCGCAGTGAGGATTCCTGCTGCCATGGCGATGAGGGTATGGGAGCAGCAACTTGCTTTCCATGTACGGCAGATGAAATGGGAAACGGCCCCGGCTTCGTTGCTGGCGGTTTTTCCCCCGGGCGGACTGGAGGCGTACCGCGTTAGCACCCGAGGTTCTTCGCCCAGTGGGCATGGACACATGGGCTCGCGTGATCAAGAGGACCAGAGCCGTATATCGGGCGGCTACCTGGCACGGTTCTGTGGGAGCCCGAGGGGTGTGATTCTCTCGGGAACGCCACCGCCCGGTATTAACGGGGTGCGGGCCCGATGGCACATCGGTGGCACCTATGCCGTCTTCGTGAGACTCGCTGGTCGTGGGCGCTGTTGCTCAGCGCTTCGTCTCGTACCTGGTCAGGACCACGCCGCCGGGAAACATCCGCGTCTCCACCAGGTTCAGGTTCACCCAGTGGTCCAGCGCAGTGAAGAACGGCGTGCCGCCGCCCACCAGCACCGGATGGGCGGCGATCACGTACTCGTCGATCAGCCCGGCCTGCATGGCCGCCCCGGCGAGCGTCGCGCCGCCGATGTCCATCGGGCCGCCGTCCTCGGCCTTGAGCCGGGTGATCTCGGTGACCGCGTCGCCGGTGACCAGGCGGGTGTTCCAGCCGACCTTGTCGATCGTCGAGGAGAACACCACCTTCGACATGTTCCGCCAGCGGCGCGCGAACTCGATCTCCGACGGGGTGGCGTTGGGCTGCTGGTCACCGGTCGGCCAGTAGGAGCTCATCGTCTGCCACAGCTTGCGCCCGTACAGTGACAGGTCGGTCGCCTGCAACTGGTCGGACCAGAACTGGAACAGCTCGTCGCTCGGCACGCTCCAGCCAATGTCGTCGCCAGGCGCGGCGATGTAGCCGTCCAGGGTCAGGTTCATGCCGTAGATCAGTTTCCGCATGGCACCAGCCTTCCGTCAGTCGGTCTCACGCGTACATACCGGCGCGGCGCGGGAAACTCATCGGTGCGCGATCTGAGCTCACAGGTAGTCCTCCTGCTTGGGACTCAGCGTGGTGTACTCGGCCGGCTCGGACAACACCCTGATCCCGACTTCGCCCGCGCGAGGAAATGCCACGGATTTGAGACTGATCATGGGTGACAAGGCCGTGAGACAGCCAAGAACGCCCAGGTCACGCAACATCGACATGTCACGAGTGCCGAGGCCCTACATCTCCCAGGCTATGCCGCAGAGCTTCGTGATCGCACGCCCCGACGGGCCGCTGGAGGCGTCAGCTGCCGGTGACCCTCACCCGCGGCTCGTAGCGGGCGCCGGTGCTGATCGCCTCCGCCTGCTCGGCCGGGTCCGTGCCCGTGAAGCCGAGCAGCGCGGCATCGGCAGCCGCGCGCAGGAGGGGCACGATCTCGGCAACCGGCTGGCCGCGGTGCGTTTCGACGAGGTCGGCGTAGGCCTGCTGGTACGGGGCGCCGTAGGTGCTGGCGGGGTCGTGCAGCAGGTGGTCCAGGCGCTGCGCGCTGACGGTGATCTCACCCACGACCCGCTCCCGAGCATCCGGCGGGCAGGAGAGGATTCCGGCCTTCGTGCTCACGACGGTACGAGCCGGGTCTGACAACGCGACCCCCGGGCGCTGAGGGCCGCAGCAGGGAGGGGTGTCGGTTCCTCTCTGCTACGGACGCCGTGCGAAGTGGCCGGGGCACCGGCCGGGACGTGGCCGGCATCCGCCCCCGCAGGCGCCGGAGCGGGGAGAGGGGGCAGGGGACCGGTCCCGGCGTACGGAGGTCTTCATGGTCCGGCCCGGTCCCGCGCCTCTCCCCGCAGCGTCTGGCGCAGCTCCTCGGCGCCTCTCGGCTGCGGGTGGCGTTGTACGCGGCGCGCGTCCCGCAGCCGGTCCACTGCCGCATGCAACCGAACTTTGGGGGCCGGTCGGACGCGGGGCGCGCCGCGCGCCCGTGCCGGTATTGCTGGCGCTGGAGTTCCCCCCCCGGATCTTGGACAGCTTGATACGGGGAACGATTCTCCTGGCAGGCGCGGCCTTCCTCCCCCGCGACACCCTGACTGTCTGCCGCCGTCGCCCCTGACCCCGCACCGCATTGGCTCTGCGTGCGAGGTCTCTGCCGGAAGATGCGGGCGGTGGGCGGACCGACGATGTCGCGGGCAGCTGTAGGGAGTATCAGGTCGGATTGTCACCGTGTGGGCGGAGGCACGTGTATCTCGGTGTCGGTCTCGGTGTGCCGGAGTTCGGCGAGGAGTTCGCTTTGCCCGGTGAGGAGTTCGGTGAGGATGCGTCGTGCGGCACGCAGGAGTTCGGCTACGTCGCCGCCGGCGAGGGCGTAGTTGACCGTGGAACCCTCACGGATGGAGATCACGATGCCGGACCGGCGCAGCACCGCCAGTTGCTGGGAGAGGCTGGAGGGTTCGATCTCGATCTCGTTGAGGAGTTCGCGTACAGGCACAGGGCCGTTCTGGAGCAGTTCCAGTACGCGGATTCTGACGGGGTGTCCGAGCATGCGGAAGAACTCGGCCTTGGCCTGGTACAGCGGCACCTGCATGCGACAACACTCCCACTCGGGTACGAAACTTCCAAGGCCGGTCGGCCAGACCTTCAGTGCAGCCCCCATCCTTCCGTTTCCCGGCTCCCGTCACCCTGGGCTGACCATATTCAGATGTGCAGAGTTGAAGACTTTTTCAACTCGTGGGCATACGGGAGCCGGGAAACAGGAGCGGCCTACACCTCCAGTTCGGCTTCGATGCGCTTGAGCTGATGCCTGGCCATGGCCAGGTTCGCCCGGCTCTTGTCCAGGACGATGTACAGGAACAGGCCGTTGCCCCCGCGGCCCCTGAGCAGCCGGATGAGGTGGTACTGGCTGCCGAGGGTGATCAGCACATCCTCGATCTCCTCGTTGAGGCCCAGCAGCTCTATGGCGCGG
>NZ_JNWK01000080.1 GCF_000716445.1 Streptomyces wedmorensis | reverse complement strand
AGGTCAGGAGTCAGCAGAGCCACCATGCCGGGCAGGGCACGGAAGACCGCCCCGTAGTCGATCTGCGGATTCCTCATGCACTGCCCGCCTCGGCGCCGACCGTCGTTTGCTGATACCCCACGATAAGAACGACGCGCCCCGGATGCGGGTCACCACTCCCGGGACCCCGGAGTCCACCCCGAGGCCCGACCGGCGGCGGTGTTGCTGGAGCCGAATTTCGTGGGCGTGGAGTTCGGCTGGATTTTCCGCTGATGCTGCCCTGGAGTGCGCAGCACTGTGGGCTCCTCTGGGACGGCTCCCTGCCTGCTTTGTACAGGTCAAGGGCGGTCTCGACTGTACATCCGCACGCGCCGAACGATGTTTGTGGGGAACATCGCTCCGGTCAGACGAACGGGTCCCCACCTGGGCTTTCCCGCCGTCATCGACGCTTGTTCAGTCAGTCCTTCGGGAACGCCCGGCAACTCGCGCTGACCGAATGCGGACTTACCTGATGAGCCATCAACCCTGCGGGAAACCCTTCCGCGCACACTGACGACGTGCGTGCACGCGTCACCGACCTGTCGGGCACCGACCTCACTCCGTTTCGTGCAGAAGGGTCCCTTTGGCCGTCGGCCGGACGTCGCCGGGCCGCCCCGGAGGCCGGCTCGCCGCCTGCCGCCCGCCTGAGGCCCCTCGGCGGGCGGCCTCGCGAGCCGGAGGTGCGGTATGAAGCCGCCGCCGATCGGCGGCGCACGGGCTGAGCGTCTTCGGCGCGGCGCGGCACGCCGGGTGGCTACGGCCACCGACGGTGGCGGGATCCCTGTCCGGAGCGCTCAGCGGGCGCAGGGAATCACGAACTCGTCTCCGCCCGGGGCGGCCCGGAGGAAGCGCTCCTACCCTGCGGACGCCGCGCCACGGCCGGCGCGGTCCTCGTCCTCGATGGACCGGAGGGCGGCGCGCCAGCCGCCGTACGTGGTGATCTCGCGGGCGCCGTCGATGGCCTCGGGCTCGCAGAGGAAGCCGGGCACGAAGCTGCCGTCCGTGAGTTCCACGCTGCCCAGCGCCATCGGGCGGGGCAGGGACGAGAGGAGTGTGCCCAGCCCCTCGGCGGGGAGCCGCCACACCTCGGCCTCGATCGCGGCACCGCCTTCACGGACCCGGACGAGTCCCGGCTTGGGCGGGACCGTGTCCAGCGCGTACAGCCGGTAGGCGGGCGCGGTGGTGGTGCCGCGTTCCAGGCGGCCGCCCAGGGCGAGCAGTTGCCCGTTCAACGGCTGTCCGGACAGATGCGCGCCGACCACCGCGAGACGCGCCGGCGGGGCGGTGAGCAGGCCTGCGACGCGCGCGAGCCGCTCGTCCGTGAACGCCCTGCCGATCAGCATGACGCCGAACGGCCGCCCCTTCACCTCGCCGGCGGGGACGGCGACCGCCGCCATGTCGAACAGGTTCGTCGAGTTGGTGAACCGGCCGAGGCGGGCGTTCGCGCCCAGGGGGTCGGCGGCGACCTCGTCGAGGGTCGGGTGCCCTGGTGTCGTCGGGAGGAGGAGCGCGTCCGCGTCGCCCAGGGCCGCCAGCGCCCTGGCGCGGAGGGCGGACAGCTTCGCGCGGTCCGCGTAGAGCCGGTGGGCCGGGACGTCACGTGCCCCGGAGATGATCCCGGCCACGGTCGGGTCGAGGTCCGCGGAACCCGCATGGCCGTCGACGAAGGTGCCGACGGCGGTGTAGCGCTCGGCGACGAACGCACCCTCGTACAGCATCGCGGCCGCCTCGGTGAACGGCGCGAGGTCGACGGGCCGGAGTTCGGCGCCCGCTTCGGTGAGCCGGGCCGCGGCCGCCTCGAATGCCTCGGCCCAGCCTTCGTCCAGCTCGCCCAGGTGCCCCGGCTCGGGCACCGCGATCCGCCACGGACCCGGTCGGCGCTGCTCCAGCGCGGGGAGCTCACGACTTGTCGGTCTCACCATGGAGGACAGCGCCCGCTCGGCCTCCGGGAGGGTGCGGGCGAAGACGGTCACGCAGTCGAGCGACGCGCAGGCGGGGACGACGCCCTCGGTCGGGACCAGGCCGAAGGTCGGTTTGAGCCCGACGACGCCGTTGAAGGCGGCCGGGACCCGGCCTGAGCCCGCGGTGTCCGTGCCGAGGGCGAAGTCCGCGATGCCGAGGGCGACCGCGACCGCCGAGCCGGACGAGGAGCCGCCGGAGACGTACGCGGGGTCGACGGCGTTGCGGACGGCGCCGTACGGGCTGCGCGTGCCGACCAGGCCGGTCGCGAACTGGTCGAGGTTGGTGGTGCCGAGGAGCACGGCGCCCGCCGCCTTCAGGCGCGCCACCGCCGGGGCGTCGTCCTTCGGCGCGTAGGCGTACGAGGGGCAGCCGGCGGTGGTGGGGAGCCCGGCCACGTCGATGTTGCCCTTGACCGCGAACACCGTGCCGACGAGCGGCAACCGCTCGCCGGCCGCGACTCTCGCGTCGACCGCGGCGGCGTCCGCCTCCGCTTCCTCCCGGGGGCGCAGGTCGATCCACACCTCGGGCCGGTCCACCCGGGCGACACGGGTGTACGCGGCCCGTACCCGCTCCACTGTGGTGATCATGCGGCTGCCTCCACGGTCTCGACGGGAGCGAGGACGACGAGCGCGGTGCCGGCCTCGACCTGGCTGCCGGGCGTGACCAGGACCTCCGCGACGACGCCGTCGGCGGGGGCGGGTACCGGCGCCTCCATCTTCATCGCCTCCAACGCCACCAGCTGCTGACCCGCCGACACCCGGTCCCCGATCCGGACGTCGACCTGCCAGACGCAGGCGGTGAACTCGGCCTCGACCAGCCGGCCGCCCTCGGGCACGGTGATGTCGACGGTCGGCGGCGTGACCTCGGCGGCGGCCTCCCAGGCATCGCGCTCGGCGCCGAACGCCCGGCTCTGCCGGTCGCGGAAGGCGGTGATCGACTCGGCGTTCTCGTAGAGGAATGCCTGGTACTCGGCGAGCGAGAAGGTGCCCTCCTCGGTCTTCGGGACGAACCGGCCGGAGATGATGTCCGCACGCAGCTCCAGGAGTTCGTCGGCGCCGACCGGGTACCACCTGATCCGGTCGAAGAAGCGCATCAGCCAGGGCCTGCCGGGTTCGAAGGCGCCGCGCTGCCGCCAGCCCGACCACACCTGCGTGGTGCGGCCGACGAACTGGTACCCGCCGGGGCCCTCCATGCCGTAGACGCACAGGTACGCGCCGCCGATGCCGACCGAGTTCTCCGCGGTCCAGGTGCGGGCCGGGTTGTACTTGGTGGTGACCAGACGGTGCCGGGGGTCGAGAGGAGTGGCCACGGGCGCTCCGAGGTACACGTCGCCCAGGCCGAGGACCAGGTACTCGGCGTCGAAGACGGTCCGGTACACGTCGTCGACGGTGTCGAGGCCGTTGACGCGGCGGATGAACTCGATGTTCGAGGGGCACCACGGGGCGTCGTCGCGCACGCCGGCCGTGTAGCGGGCGATGGCCTCACGGGTCGCCGGGTCGTCCCAGGACAGCGGCAGGTGCACGGTCCGGCTGGGCACCACCAGCTCGTCGGTGGCCGGGAGTTCCTCCTCCACGCGCAGCACGGCGTCGAGGAGCGCCCGCGGGGACAGCGCGTCGGGGTTCGTCTGGATCTGGAGCGAGCGGATGCCCGGGGTGAGGTCGACGACGCCCGGGAGGCCCCGCGCGGCCAGCGCCTCCGCGAGCGCGTGGACGCGCATGCGCAGGGCCAGGTCGAGTTGCATGGGCCCGTATTCGATGAGGAGGTTGTCGTCACCGCTGCGCCGGTACGTGACCGCCGGGCGGCCTCCGCTTTCGTCCAGGCGCGCGAGGACGCCCCCGTCGACGATGGCGTCACGGTCGGCCCGCGGCTCCGACGCGGGATTGCGCCGCAGCTCCCCCGCCGCCGCCGTGGTGACCGGGACGAAGCGGACGGTGTCGCCGGGGCGTAGCTGGCCGAGCTTCCAGCGCTGTCCGGTGACGACCGTCGCCGGACAGACGAAGCCTCCGAGGGAGGGGCCGTCGGGGCCGAGGAGGACAGGCATGTCGCCGGTGTAGTCGACGGCGCCGACGGAGTACGGCGTGTCGTGGATGTTGGAGGGGTGCAGCCCCGCCTCGCCGCCGTCCGGGCGTGCCCAGCGCGGCTTGGGGCCGACGAGGCGGACGCCGGTGCGCGCCGAGTTGAAGTGGACCTTCCAGTCCGCGGCGTAGAAGTCGCGTATGTCGTCCTCGGTGAAGAACTCCGGTGCGGCGTGCGGTCCTTCGACCGCGCCGACCCGCCACACGGTGTCGAAGGAGGGCCGCTCGTCGACGGGGACGACGGCGGTCTCCGTCCGCGCCTCGCCGCCGTGCAGTACGTCGCCCGCGCGCAGGGCGCGGCCACCGTGCCCGCCGAACCGGCCGAGGGTGAAGGTGGCCGCGCTGCCCAGGAACTCCGGTACGTCCAGGCCGCCCGCGAACAGCACGTAGGTGCGCAGTCCCCGTTCGTCGGGGGCGCCGACGGCGAGCGTCTGTCCGGCGTCGACGGTGATCGGCTCCCACTGCGGCACGGCAAGGCCGTCGATCGTCACGCCCGCCGGGGCTCCGGTGACACAGACCGTCGTCGGGTGGGTGAAGCGCAGGGAGGGGCCCTGAAGGGTGCACTCCAGACCGGGTGCGCCCGCGTCGTTGCCGAGCGCGGTGTTGCCGAGCCGGAAGGAGAGGTCGTCCATCGGGCCGAAGAGCTCCAGCTGTTCGGGGGTGGGGCCGACGAAGACGATGCCGGCGTCGGCGCAGCGGTGTGCGAAGTCGGCGTCCTCGGACAGGAAGCCGTAGCCGGGATGGATCGCGCCCGCGCCGGTGTCCTTGGCGGCCTTCAGGACCAGATCGGCGTCGAGGTAGGACTCCTTGGCGGGCGCCGGACCGAGCCGGACGGCCTCGTCGGCCAGCCGTACGTGCTCGGTTCCGCGGTCCGCGTCGGAGTACACCGCGACGGTGCGCAGGCCGAGTCGGCGGGCGGTGCGGATGACGCGTGCCGCGATCTCGCCGCGGTTGGCCACCAGCAGGGTGTCGAACGTCATCGTGGTCAGACCTCGTCGCTGTCGTCGGGGCCGGTGATCGTCATCCGGACGGCCGTCGGGTCGAATCCGTTGCAGGGGTTGTTGATCTGCGGGCAGTTGGACAGCAGCGCGAGGACGTCGGTCTCGGCGCGCAGCACGACCCGCAGGCCGGGTGCCGAGATGCCGTCGACGATGCCGAGGGTGCCGTCCTTCTCGACCGGCACGTTCATGAACCAGTTGATGTTGGAGACCAGGTCGCGCTTGCCGAGTCCGTGCTTGCTCCCCTCGGCGAGGAAGTTCTCCACGCAGGCGTGCTGCGACCAGGTGTGGTGGCCGTAGCGGAGGGTGTTGGACTCCTTGGAGCAGGCGCCGCCGATGGTGTCGTGCCGTCCGCAGGTGTCCTCGACGACGGTCATCAGCGGGGTGTGCTCGTTGGACAGCAGCACCGAGCCGGTGGTCAGGAAGACGGTGCCCTGCGCCTGGATCGTGTCGGGGGCGCTGTAGCGGACGGAGGTGTCGTGCGCGTCGTACAGCAGGAAGTCGGCGGCCTGGTTGCCGTGCAGGTCGGTGACGGTCAGCAGCTCGCCCTTGCGGACGACCCCGGACCAGGCGGCGCGGGCGGAGCCGGTGAACTCGGTGGAGCCGTCCTCGGAGATCCGTACGCCCTGGAAGAAGGAGACGGACGGCGGGAGGTCGCGCGGGGCGAGGCCGTTCTTGAGGGCGGCGAGCTTGAACAGCTCGCGGCCCGCCGGCGAGGCGGACTGCGGGGTGCCGTCCCCGTACCGGGCGGTGTTGCGGGCGAGGGTGGAGGTCCCCGGTGAGGGCGTCGTGCCGGCCGGAGGTGTCCCGGGTGAGTGAGGCGAGGACCCGGCCCAAGCACGTGATGATCTGAGCCGCGGTGGTCCCCTCCCCCAGGCGTTGACAGTGTGCCGCTGCCCGGCCGGACCGATCGTTGTCGACAGTGCCGAAGAAGGCGGGGCGACGGCGCGTGCAGGGCCGTGAATGCGGTCGAGGGACGTTCGACCGGATCGCGGGCGACCGGATCGCGGGCGACCGCGTCGAGCACGCCGTAGACGGGGACACGACCGGTCCGGTTCCGGGACATGCGGGCCCGCCACAGCGGGGGGCCGGAGTCGACGAGGGCCCGCACCCGGCCGTCACCGAGATCCGGACCACTCGGTGCGGCGGTAGGGCGGCCGGTCCTTGGCGGTTCTCGTACGGGCAGCCATGGGTCTCACCGTGGCGGGGGCCGGTGCCGGGGGGCGGCCGGGGAGGTGGTCCGTCCGGTGCGGCCTCCGGGCGGGTCGTCCTGTCCGGAATCGCCATTCCGGTGTCCCGGGGGCGCGGTCCAGGACGGCCGGGACGGCCCGGGCGGCGGTACGAGCCCGAAGTGGGCCCAGGCGGCGGGCGTCGCGACCCGCCCCCGGGGCGTCCGGGCCAGCAGTCCCTCCCGAACCAGGAACGGCTCGGCGACCTCCTCCACCGTCTCGCGCTCCTCCCCCACGGCGACCGCGAGGGTGGACAGACCGACCGGTCCGCCGCCGAACAGCTTCAACAGGGCGTGCAGCACGGCCCGGTCCAAGCGGTCCAGGCCACGGCCGTCGACCTCGTAGACCCCCAGGGCCGCGGACGCGATCTCGCGGGTGACCGCTCCGTCCGCGGTGACCTGGGCGTAGTCCCGCACCCGGCGCAGCAGCCGGTTGGCGATGCGGGGCGTGCCGCGGGAGCGGCCGGCGATCTCGGCGGCGCCCGCGGGCTCGACCTCCACCTCCAGCAGCCGGGCGGAGCGGTGGATGACGCGCTCCAGTTCGGCCGGGTCGTAGAACTCCATGTGGGCGGTGAAGCCGAAGCGGTCGCGCAGCGGCGGGAGCAGCAGGCCGGCCCGGACGGTGGCGCCGACGAGGGTGAACGGCGGCAGCTCGAGGGACATGGCGGTCGCGTCGAGGCCGGTGCCGACGACGATGTCGACGCGGAAGTCCTCCATCGCCAGGTAGAGCATCTCCTCGGCGGGCCGGGACATGCGGTGGATCTCGTCGAGGAAGAGGACCTCTCCCCCGGTGAGCGAGGCCAGGACCGCCGCCAGGTCCCCGGGGTGCTGGATGGCGGGGCCGGAAGTGATGCGCAGCGGGGCTCCCATCTCCGCGGCGATGATCATCGCCAGGGTGGTCTTGCCGAGCCCCGGGGCACCGGAGAGCAGCACGTGGTCGGCGGTGGCGCTCCGCTGCCGGGCGGCCCTGAGGACGAGGTCGAGCTGCTCGCGGACCCGTACTTGGCCGATGAACCCGTCCAGGTCCTTGGGGCGCAACGCCGCCTCGGTGGCCCGGTCCTCGCCGTCGGCGGGGGCTGCGACCGGCCGGTGGACCGGCTCCGCCGCGATGGGTCGGTCGGCGGCGGTCCTGCCCGGGGTCGGCGTCTCGTCCCCGGGCGTGGCGGCGCCGGGGAACACGGTGCCGCCCCGGTTCACCGGCGTTCGCCTCGCGCCGGGGTGCGGGAGCGGCCGGCTGGTCTTCACGGCCCGGCCGGGGTGCCGTCGAGGAGGACGCGGGGGACCGGACCGCTCGGGGCCGACGAGGTCGGCCCGGTGGAGCGCCGACCGGCCGCGGCCGAGTCGAACGGCACGGTGCCGGGTGCGGCCACTCGGTTCGCCGTATCCGCCCGGTACTCCGCCGCCGGGGCCTCCGGCTTCGCCCCGATGCCCAGTTTCTCCCTGGTCTTCTTCTCGATCTCGTCGGCGAGGTCGGGGTTGTCCTTCAGGAAGTTGCGGGCGTTCTCCTTGCCCTGGCCGAGCCGGTCGCCCTCGTACGTGTACCAGGCGCCGGACTTGCGGACGAGGCCTTGCTGGACGCCCAGGTCGATCAGCTCGCCCTCGCGGCTGATGCCCCGGCCGTAGAGGATGTCGAACTCGGCCTGCCTGAACGGCGGGGCGACCTTGTTCTTCGCCACCTTGACGCGGGTGCGGTTGCCCACCGGCTCGGTGCCGTCCTTGAGGGTCTCGATCCGACGGATGTCCAGGCGGACCGAGGCGTAGAACTTCAGGGCGCGGCCACCGGTCGTGGTCTCCGGCGAGCCGAAGAGCACGCCGATCTTCTCGCGCAGCTGGTTGATGAAGATCACCGTGGTTCCGGAGTGGCTCAGCGCGCCGGCGATCTTCCGGAGCGCCTGGCTCATCAGCCGGGCCTGCAGACCGACGTGCGAGTCGCCCATCTCGCCCTCGATCTCCGCGCGCGGCACCAGCGCGGCGACGGAGTCGATGACGATGAGGCCCAGGGCGCCGGAGTGGATGAGGGTGTCGGCGATCTGCAGGGCCTGTTCGCCGTTGTCCGGCTGGCAGACCAGCAGGGCGTCGGTGTCGACGCCGAGCCGCTTGGCGTACTCGAGGTCGAGGCCGTACTCGGCGTCGATGAACGCCGCGATCCTGCCCGCCTTCTGCGCGTTGGCCATGGCGTGCAGGGCCAGGGTCGTCTTGCCGGAGGACTCCGGGCCGTAGATCTCCACCACGCGGCCGCGCGGCAGGCCGCCGACGCCGAGCGCGAGATCCAGGGCGATCGAGCCGGTGGGGATGACCTCGACGGGGACCCCCGGCTCATCGCCCAGGCGCATCACCGAGCCCGCGCCGAACCGTTTTTCGATCTGGGCGAGGGCGAGTTCGAGCGCTTCCTCGCGGTCCTGTTCCTTCATGGGGTCCGCCTCGGATGGGTGCGGTGTGTGGTCGCGGCCGGCGCACGGGTGCGCCGGCCCGTCAGAAGGGCTCCGTCTCCTCGCGGGGGGCATGTCGTCCGCCCTCGGCGGGGACCGGCCGCTCGCCGCCGTCGGGCCGGGTGAACGGGTCCTCGGCGGGAGGACGGGGGCCGCCGCGGGAACCGGCGGGGACGCCGGTGTGCGGGGGTTTGGTGATCGTCACGGCGGCGAACCGCAGCGACGGGCCGATCTCGTCGGCCTCCAGCTCGATGACGGTCCGCCTCTCGCCCTCCCGGGTCTCGTACGTCCGCTGGCGCAGCCGCCCCTGGACGATGACGCGGGTGCCGCGGGTCAGGGACTCGGCGACGTGCTCCGCCTCCTGCCGCCAGACCGAGCAGCGCAGGAACAGCGTCTCGGCGTCCCGCCATTCGTTGCTCTGCCGGTCGAAGGTGCGGGGCGTGGACGCGACGGTGAAGTGCGCGACCGTGTCGCCGGACGGGGTGAGGCGCAGCTCGGGGTCGTCGGTCAGGTTGCCGACGACGGTGATGACGGTTTCACCGACCATGGCGGTTTTCCTCTCGTGCGACGGGTGATTCCTCACCCCGTGCCGGTTCGAGTTCGACGGGCAGCCTCGTACCGGTGGTGAGGGTGCCCGGAGGGGAGGCCGCACCGCTCCGGCCTGGTGTGAGGGGTGAGCTGGGCGGCGCGGGGCTCCGGGGGAGTCGTGGTGGCGAGGGGTGGCAGGGCTCCGGTACGCGGCCTTTCTCGAGTCGGGGCGATCACCGGGTTCACCTCGCTTCCCCCTCCTGCCTCGGCCCGGGCTCGGCGAGCCCGGCCGCGAGGAGCCGTGCCTGGTGGGCAGGGGCCCTCCTCAGCGGGGTCCCGAGCCGGGGGACGGTGCAGGGACGGCCTGCGGCGGCCCCGCACCAGGGACAGGGCACGCGGAGGGAGCGGACGCGCGGGTCGTGCTTCGAGCCGGTGAGGTGGGAGGGCGGACTGCCCGGCGCGGCGGGTATTCGCTCGACTCGCTGCCCTGAGGCGATCGCGGTCACCAGCTCGAGGAGTTCCGCACGATAACGGCGCGGGTCGTCAGGGTCGCTGTCCGGGAGTGGCAGCGGGTTGCGGGCGAGCCGCTCCTCCCGGATCGCGCGCACCTCGGCGCGGATGTCGGCGGCGGCGATGTCGGACCGCTGCCTGCCCAGCCTGGTCACAGCCGCCCGTACATCGGCGACGTCCAGGTCGGCGAGCAGCAGGTGCCAGGCGTCCGTCGTGGTGTCCTCCAGGTGCATCGACGGGCACATCGCCGCGACCAGGGCGACGAGCTGGGCCGTCTCGGCCGGCAGCATTCGCTCTTCCCTTCCGCGGGGGAACGTCCCGGCTGACGCCGGTGCGCCGCTTCCCGCCGCATCCACCGGCTGCTGGTACACGTACAGGACGGCCCCGCAGGCGCATCGCAGCCGCTTGTCGTCCTCGAACGTCCAGCGGCCGCAATCGAGGTGACCGGCTTGGGAGACCAGGAACCACACCGTGCCGAACGTGTCCCGGTCGGGGTGGGCGACGACAGCGGTCATGGATCCTCGCCACCCTTGAGGGGGAGCAGACGGCGCAGGTCGAGCGTGCCGGTGTGCCAGGCGCGGGCGATCCGTTCCCGCCCGCCGGGCAGGGGGCGCAGGCTGAACGACCGCGGTTCGGAGACCGACAGCACACCCAGCCCCGGGATCGCCTCGCCGGTGTACGGGTCGGCGACCGGATCGAGGCAGGTCAGCCGGGCGAGGAATTGCCGCTGCCAGCCGGGGCGCACCCGGACCAGCGTCTCCACCTCGCCGGGGTGGTTGTCGGCCACCCAGGCGGTGAAGGCCTCTTCGTCGGCGATCACGACCGTGGGTTCGGGGTCGACGAGGGTGAGGGTGGCGACCGGTGTGTCGTCCGGCAGGGCCACCCGGACCGACTTCAGGTTCAGCTCGGCGCGGGCCGCGCGCAGCCCCTCGAGGACCTCGTGGCGCTCGGTCTGGTACTCGGCGTCGACGGCGTCGCGCAGCACCCGGAGCACGGCGACCCGGGTGGCGTGCTCCTTGAGGCTCATGCGGACTTTTCCTTCCGCTCGGTCCCGTTCTCCCGCCTGGTCCCGGCCCCGGACTCGATGTCCTCGGCGACCCTGTTCCTCGCCGCCGCGGTGCCGTGGCGCACTATCAGCTGGCCGAGCGTGTGGGTCTCCCCGGCGTCGTCCAGGACGGCGGCACCGAGCAGGTTGTGCCGGCGGGCCTCCTCGTACAGGTCGCGCAGCTCCTCGTGGCTGGCGCCCGGCGCGGTGGCTGCCGTGACGTAGTCGGAGACGGAGAGGGCGGGCTTGCCGGCCTCCAGCCAGTCGAGGACGGCCTCGGCGAACTCCGGGCCCGGCCTGTGGAGCACCGTCCCGGACAGCGGCTTCGCCCGGGACTTGGAGATCACCAGGGTGTTCTCGTGGTCGAGATCGCCGACGATGTCGAATTCGTACTCGATGCCCTCCCGCTGCTCGGGCTTGAGCCCGATCTTGCGCGGCACCTTGCGGCCGCGCTCGTCGGCCTCCACGACGTACTCGGTCTTGGTGCGCATGGTGACGATGAGGTGACCGGGGTAGGCGAGCAGGGCGTCGATCATCGCCCGCTCCTGGGGGCGGGCCTCCTTCCAGCCGGCGAAGCTGCCGCCCGCCCCGAGGCGCTTGGCCGCGTTGTCGACCTGCTCCAGCATCCCGCCGGTGCCGGACCAGAAGTGACTCAGGGAATCGACGATCATGACGTCGTAGCCCTCGTGGGCGGCCACCGCGAGCGCGTCGACGAGGGTGGTGGGCTGGAACGTCGTGAGCGGGAGGGTGTCGAAGGCGAACTCGTCGGCGTACTTGGCGGCGCTGCCGTGCTCGGTGTCGATCAGGGCGACCCGCTCGCCGAGCCCGGCGGCGGTGACCAGGGCGGTGTAGGTCTTGCCCGACCCGGTGGGGCCGGCGAGCGCGATGCGGGCCTTGGCCTGTTCCTTGGTGGCGGTGGTGAAGGTGAGGTTCACGCCGTTCTCCTGGCGTCTGCGACGGCGGTTCCGGGTGGGCCTGGCCGGCAGGGGACGCGGTCCTCGTCCGGCAGGACGTGCCCCCGCGTGGCCGTCGCTCGGATCGAATATGCATTCGAATTACTGTCTGCACCCACACTAGGCGCCCCAGAGGTAACAATCCACCCTTTTTCGCAGGAAAAATACAGAAAAGGCGGAAATGTCAGTAAGGAGGCGTATAATGCCTCCTCGCATGTGCGGGTGTCGGACGCCTCCGGCCTCAGCCGACGTCGGCGGCCGGGCGCTCGCCCTCCCCCGCGGCCGGGTCCGTGGTGACGGCCAGGGGATAAGGCGGCGGGGTGCCGCCCCAGGCCGGACACAGCGCCCGATGGGGGCACCAGTCGCACAGCCGGCTCGGGCTCGGGCGCCAGTCGCCCGTCCGCGTCGCCCGCCCGATCGCGTCCCACAGCGCCAGCACCTTGCGCTCCACGGCCCGCAGATCAGCCTCCGCCGGGTCGTAAGTGAGCACGTCCCCGCTGCCCAGATAGACCAGCTGGAGCCGGCGCGGCAGCACCCGCCGCAGCCGCCACAGCACCAGGGCGTAGAACTTCAGCTGGAACAGCGCGTCCGCCGCGTACTCGGGCGGGGGCGCCCGGCCGGTCTTGTAGTCGACGATCCGCACCTCGCCGGTCGGCGCCACGTCCACCCGGTCGATGATCCCGCGCAGCCTCAGCCCGGAGTCCAGCGTCGTCTTGACGAACAACTCCCGCTCCGCGGGCTCCAGCCGGGCCGGGTCCTCCAGGGTGAACCACCGCTCGACCAGCTGCTCCGCCGTGGCCAGCCACTCCGCGACCCGTTCCGAGGCGGGCGCCCCTCCGTCCCGCGCGAACAACTCCGCGAGCTCCGGCCGCGCCGCCAGCAGCCGCTCCCACTCGCCCGCCACCATGGCCCGGGCCCGGACGGCCGTGCGCTCCGCCGCCGGGACGTCGAAGAGCCGCTCCAGCACCGCGTGCACCAGGACGCCCCGAGCCGCCGCCGCGTTCGGCTTCTCCGGCAGCCGGTCGATCACCCGGAACCGGTAGAGCAGCGGGCACTGCATGAAGTCGCCCGCCCGCGAGGGCGACAGCGACGACGGCGGCGCGGCGGGCCGGGGCGCTGCGGGCGGGGCCGGTGCGCCGGAGGTGTCGATCGGCTGCACACCCCTGACCTTACGCCGGAGGCCGGCGTACCGCTCCGGCACCGGCCCCGCCCGCGGTGGCGGTGGCCGCGTGACCACCCCCTCGGGGCCGCCGGGCCGCCGACGCCTTCGAGAGCGGTCGCCCCGTCGTCGAGCAGGCCCTCTCCACCGGCACCCCACCGGCCGCCGAACAAGGAGCACCCCGCGGCCGACGGCCCGCCCCGGAAACCACGGCCCGCCTCGCCACCCGCACACGCCGCGAGCCGAAGGTGCCGCTCCGGGCTGGGTTCGACTCCGACCACCGTGGCTACGGATCAGTGGCCATGATCCCCCGGGCGGGTCCGCAGGCGCTGAACCAGGCGCTTTCCCTCGGGTTGAGAAGGTGTCATCGGGCCGCCTTGCCGCTTCCCGGCCGGCCAGACCCGAACCGCGCCGTGCCGTGCCGGAGGTACGTCAGGGCCGGACACGGCTCCCGCGTCGCCACCGCCGGACACGGCTACGCCGCGGCCGCGTCGGTTTCCCCGGACGCCTGGCGCTCGCTCACCGTACGACCGCCCCAGACCCCGTACGGCTCGCCCACGCTGACGGCGTGTTGCAGACACCGAGCCTGTACGGGACATCGGCCGCACACCGCTTTGGCGGTCTCCTCCCGCATCGCCCGGCTCTTGCCGCGCTCGCCCTCCGGGGGGAAGAACACCTCGGTACCCAGGCCGCGGCACGCGGCCGCCCTCTGCCAGGCCCACTGATGCTCCGCCCGTCCGGGCAGATGCGAAACCTTCGACATGACAGCCCTTTCCCTCGCTCCGCTCGCCGAACGACTCCACTCACGCGTCTGGCCGAGAAGCCGGGCACGAAACGTGCCGAGGGCCCGCCGGGCCGTGGTGCGCGGCCGGTTCGTCGCGGTCTCGGGGCTCACCGGGGTGCTTGTCGCGATGAGCCTCAGGAGCGTTCTCGATCTGCGCCTTCGCCTCGCCACGCGTGGCGGAAGGCGTTTCCTGCCTGAACTCCGCCCGCCTCGGCTGCCGCGGCCCGTCCCCCGTCGTTCTGGATGACGCGAGGGGCCATGAAGCACGAACACGTCGCGCAATGTCGGCCGTTGCGTTCCCCATAGGACCGAATCGACCGTCGAACCGTTACGCTCCCCGCATGCCAATCATGGACATGTCACCCCGGAGTGCCCACCCAGACGTGGGCCCACGGTTCGGACCGCGCTCGGTCGGGACCGCTTCGCCACGGAGAGCCGGACGGCTTTCCGTGGTCCTCCTCCTTCTGGTGAGCCTCCTCGGCATACCGGCCCTGGCCAGCGCCGCGCCGCCCCCCGCGTCGACCCGAGCGTCCGCGGCGGCGTCGAACGCGAACGACACGGCCGTGGCCCAGGCCCGGGCACGCTGGGGCGATCGGCGGCTCGACGAGGTCTCCTTCCTCGGTACCCACAACGCGTTCACCAACTACGAAGACTCGCGATGGACTTCGGTTTCCCAGTCCGAGTCGATACGCCACCAGCTCGACAACGGGGTGCGCGGCCTCAGCCTGGACGCCCATTGGTACGAGCGCAGCACGTGGCTCTGCGTCATCAGCTTCGGCAGCGACTGCTACCCGAGCGACGTCTACCTCTGCCACGGCGAGTGCAAGACCTTCGCCGGGGTCACGTACGCCCTGCCCCGGCAGTCCTTCCAGAACAGCATGCAGACCGTGGTGGACTTCCTCACGGCGAACCCCCAGGAAGTCGTGACCGTCTTCCTGGAGGACTACGTCAGCGCCCAGCAGCTCGGCAACTCGCTCGGCCGGGTACGCGGCCTCGACCAGCTGCTCTTCCGGCCCGACGCGTGGAACGTGCGCCGGCAGGGGTGGCCGAGGATGACCGACCTCGTCGGCTCCGGGAAGCGCCTGCTGGTCTTCAGCGACGCGCCCGACCGTGAACACCTGGGTGTCATGTACGACAAGGCCTGGACCGTCAGCAACTTCTGGAGCCTCGGAGACCTCGGCAACGACCTCTCCTGCGTCAGCCGGTGGCCCGACGTGCCGTTGGACCGTCAGGAGCCGGGCTTCCGGCGGCTCTTCACCATGAGCCACCACCGGAACGTACCCACGGTCATCAACGCCGCCCTCGACAACGGAACCAAGCTGCGCGACCGCATCGACCGGCAGTGCCGCCCGGCGGCCGGCGGTCGCGACCCGAACTTCGTCTCGGTCGACTTCCACCGGGTGTCCGACGGCAGCGGCCACACACCGGCTTCGATCGTCGCGGAACTGAACGCCCGGAACTGAACCCTGTCGACACCCCTGCACGGCCCGCCCGTCCCGGCCCGCGGCGGGTGGGCCGCGCTCCCCGCACCCCGGGACGACCGGCCCCGTAGCGGCCAGGACCGACGAGTCCCTCCGCGAGGAGCCGAGAAGCCCCTGCCCGCGGCTCGTGGGCAGTCCGACAGGAGCCGGAACCGGCCGATGCCCCTGTCGCGCACCGCGATGACCTGAAGGTCCGGATCGTGGTGTTTCAGGGGCGGGTGCCCATCGGTGGGAAGGCAAGGCCCGTCGGCGTGTTCAGGCCGGTGGTCGGGAGGGTGGTCTGACCACCGCCCGTCTCCTGGACGCGGACCACCCGGTTGTTGAAGCCGTCGGCGACGTAGAGATTCCCGGCCCGATCGAGGGCGAGCCCCAGGGGACGCGACAAGCCGTCGGTGGGGACGGTGGACTGGCCACCGCCGTACCCCGCCCTCACGACCACGCGGTTGTTGCCGGTGTCCGACACGTAGAGGCGGCCCGAAGCGTCCCAGACCATGCCCGTCGGCCGTACGAGACCCTCGAAGGGCACGGGTGTCTGATCTCCGCCTCTCGTGGGCAGGGCGACGACCCGGTTGCCGCCGTAGTCGGACACGTACAGGGGCCCACTGCCGTACCTGCGCCGACCCCAGGAAGTGGCGCCGGAAGATGCGGGAACCACGCCGCTCGCCCTCCCCGGGGCCACTCCGATGTCCGGGACGGATGCATGACGGCGACCCGCGGCGCCGGGTGCCGGCCGCCCGCCCTCGCGGGGACCCCGCCCCACGAAGGCGAAGCACACATGGCGGCACGGCCCCACCGCCGTCCTCCCACCTCGTCCTGTCGGTCGAGCAGGACGCCGGGGTTCAGGATGCGGTGGGGGGCCAGGGCGTCCTTTGCCGCGCAGTGGGGGAAGACCGGTCGTGGCCGCGGGGTGACGACCTGCGCGGCGGGTCGCCCGGTCCCCCACGGCGGACAATGGGGTCCAAGAGACTCCGGCAAGCAAGGCAGGAGCAGAATCAGGGCGTGGGCGGCGGCTCGGGTCGAGGCCACCGGCGGATGGCCGGCACGACGAATGTGCCGCTGCCGTCACCCGGCGCCGCCACTCGCACGGTCCGCCGGACCGGACCTCAGGAGGGGAAGCGTGACAGAGATCAGCAACACCCGATCCGCCGCCCAGGAGGCGCAAGGAGCCTCACGGAGCCGATTGCGGCGCCTGATGCGCTACCTCCCCTTGATCGCCCCCCTCCTGCTGTGGGCCGTGCCGTGCTGGGTTCTCCTGCACACCGGTCAGCGCTGGCCGCTCCCCGTCGCACTGACCGGCACCGCGCTCTTCGCCCTCGGCCTGACCGGAATGCCGCTTGCGATGGCACGCGGCCACGGTCGCCGCCAGCAGGACCGGGCGGCGATCGTCGGTGACACGCTGCTGGGCGGCATCTGGGTCCTGTTCACCTGGTCCGTTCTGCTGGGTGTCCCGCTGCGGCTCGTCCTGACCGTGGCCGGTGTCGGTGACGGACAGGACCGGGCGCGCATCGTCACCTGGACCGTCCTCTGCACAGCCGCCGTATTGCTCGCATGGGGGTACGCCGAGGCCCGACGCGTGCCGCGCGTGCGCCGACTCGACGTGCCGCTCCCGCGTCTGGGAGCCGGGCTGGACGGCACCCGGGTCGTTCTGATCACCGACACCCACTACGGTCCGCTCGACCGCGCCCGCTGGTCGGCACGGGTCTGCGAGACGGTCAACGGCCTGGAAGCCGATCTGGTGTGCCACACCGGTGACATCGCGGACGGCACGGCCGAACGCCGTCGCGCCCAGGCCGCTCCCCTGGGCACCGTGCGGGCGACGCGGGCCCGGGTCTACGTCACCGGCAACCACGAGTACTACAGCGAGGCCCAGGGCTGGGTCGACCTGATGGACGAGCTCGGCTGGGAGCCGCTGCGCAACCGTCATCTGCTGCTCGAACGCGGCGGTGACACCCTCGTGGTCGCAGGTGTCGACGACGTCACCGCCGAGTCCTCCGGACTGGCGGGTCACCGAGCCCACCTCGCCGGAGCCCTCCAGGGCGCCGATCCCGACCTGCCCGTCCTCCTGCTCGCCCACCAGCCCAAGTTCGTCGACCGGGCGGCGGCCCACGGAATCGACCTCCAGCTCTCCGGCCACACCCACGGCGGTCAGATCTGGCCCTTCCACCACTTGGTCCGCCTCGACCAGCCCGTCGTCGCAGGCCTCAGCCACCACGGCGCTCGCACCCTCCTCTACACCAGCCGCGGCACCGGCTTCTGGGGCCCGCCCTTCCGCGTCTTCGCCCCCAGCGAGATCACCTTGCTCGTGCTCCGCTCCCCGGAGCGGTCCACCTCGCCGTAAGTCGTCCTTTCCTTGGGCGCGGACGGTGATCCGACACCGGAGCCCGGCGGCCACGGTCGTGGCCGCCTCCGCGCCCGACGCGGTCAAGGAGCGGGCGGCCGTCCACCGGAGGCGGACCGCCGAGAACGCCGCCTTCGCCGCGAAGGGCGTGATCAAGCCGTCTTTCCGTCACCTGCTCGGCTCATCGGGACCTAGAGTGTGCGCGTGACCGAGCAGAACCACGAACTCATCGCCGGCCGGTACCAACTGGTCGAACGTATCGGCCAAGGCGGCATGGGCCGGGTCTGGCGTGGTCTTGACCAGCAGCTCTTCGGACGCGAAGTCGCCGTCAAGGAAATCCTCTTCCCACCGGGCATGGACGACGACGCCCGTGAGGCGCTGCTCCGGCGGTTCACGGGCGAGGCGCGCGCCGCGGTCACTCTCAGCCATCCGGGGGTCATCACCGTCCATGACGTCGTGGAGCATCACGGTGCCCCGGTCATCGTCATGGAGCTGGTCCGTGGCCAGTCCCTGGCCGCCGCGATCCGCAGCCGTGGCCGACTGCCCGTACGGCGTGTGGCCGAGATCGGCGCCGCCGTCCTCGACGCGCTGACCGCGGCGCACGAGGCTCGGATCGTCCACCGCGACATCAAGCCGGACAACGTGCTCCTGGCCAAGGACCGTGTCGTCCTGACCGACTTCGGCATCGCCCACCTCGCGGACGCCACGACCAAGCTGAGCCACAGCGGGATCGTCATCGGCACGCCGCAGTACATGCCGCCGGAGCAGCTGGACGGCAAGCGCCCGACCCCGGCCAACGACCTGTGGGCGCTCGGCGCCACCTTGTACCACGCCGTCGAGGGGCACCCCCCGTTCGAGGCGGAGGGTCTCCACGCCCTCGCGGTGGCCGTGTTCACCCGCCCGCACCGGCCGCCGGTCCACGCCGGCCCGCTCGCGCCCGTGCTGGACGCCCTCCTCACCAAGGACCCGGCACGACGCGTGGGCGCCGCGGAAGCGGCTGAGATGCTCAGGGGCGTACTGATGTCCGCCCCGTCCCTCCCCGACGCGCCCCACGGGCACGGCCCCGCACGGGAATCCGAGCCGGACAGCCGACCGGTTCCGACCCCCGGTCCGACGGCGGATCCGGCACCGGACGCGGCGGTGGAGCCCTCCTCCGCCCCGACGATGCCGAAGCAGGCTCCCTCGTCGGCACCTTCCGTGGCGACCCCCACGGTCCCGGACTCCTCCGGGGCCGACGCGGGCCCCCCGCGTCACCCCGTGCCGGACCGACCGACGGCCCCGCCGGTCGTCGTGACCCCGGACGAGCAGCGGCGCACGCTCGGCGCGACAGCTCGATCGGAGCGGGGAGACGGGGTGTCCGCGGGAGGGCGGGGTCTCACCCGGCGCTCCGCGGTCCTGGGCACGGCGCTCGCCGTGCTCGCCACGGGATCCTTCCTGACCTGGTCCCTCACCCGCGACGACGACGCACGGAGCGGCGGCGGGGCGGGGGGCAGCGGGCCGGCGGCGTCCTCCGTCACGGTGAGGATCGGGGTGGACGCACCCCTCAGCGGCGGACTCTCCTCGATGGGCGCCGGTATCAGGAACTCCGCCGAACTGGCGGTCAGGACCGCCAACGAAACCGGTCACGTCCCCGGTGTGACCTTCGAGATCACGGCCGTGGACGACGAAGCCGACCCCGCCAAGGGCGCGGCCAACGCCGCCCGGCTCGTGTCCGACGACAAACTGGTGGGGGTGGTCGGCCCGCTCAACTCCGGCGTCGCCCGCACTCTGGTGCCGGCGCTGTCACGCGCGGGCGTCGTCAACGTGTCACCGGGCAACACCGACCCGGCCCTGACACTGGGCCCCGGCTGGGCGTCGGGCACCCGCGTCCGTCCGTACTCCACCTACTTCCGGACGATCGGCACGGATGTCGACCAGGGGCCGTTCGCCGCCCGGTACCTGCACGGGGCCGGGAAGACCAAGCTCTACGTCGTCGACGACGCGAGCAGCCACGGCACCGCCCTCACCTCCGGCCTCACGGCCCAGTGGAAGAAGCTCGGGGGGACCGTCGTCGGCACCGAGCAGGTGGATCCCGCGGAACGCTCCTTCGCGGGCCTCGCCGTCAGGGTGCGGTCCTCGGGCGCCGAAGCCGTCTACTTCGGCGGCTACTACGACACCGCGGCACCGTTGTCCCAGCAGCTCAAGCAGGCGGGAGTGGACATCCCCCTGATGGGTGGCGACGGCATCTTCGACCAGCAGTACCTCACGGGCAACCCTCGGGCCGACGGCGACCTCGCGACCCAGATCGGCGCACCCGCGACGGATTCGGCGGCGGGACGCGACTTCCTGACCCGGTACGGCGAAGCGGGCTACTCCCAGCCGCCCGGCTGGTACGGCCCCTACGCCTATGACGCGACCTGGGCCCTCATCGAAGCGGTGAAGGCCGTCGCGAAGCCGGAGGGCGGCACACTCGCCGACGGCATCCGGGCGGAACTGCCGCGAGCCGTCGAGCAGCTGGCCTTCGACGGCGTCACCGGCCGCGTCGCCTTCAACGGCGGCGACCCCGTCAACCGCCGACTGACGGTGTACCAGGTGGACGGCGGAAGCTGGCAGACCAGGATGATCGGACCTTCCACCCCATGACGGGGTGCCTCTCGGCTACCGCCGCCCAGGGCCTGTCCGGCCCTGATCCGCCGGACAGGCCCTAACCGTCACAGGTGGCCGAGGCGCGTCCTGGTGGTCCCTCCGCCGTTCACGACGCCCGGCACGGCAGTCAGGAACGCCGTCCGACGCCCCGGCCGGCACCGATGCCCGCCACCTGCAGAGCCAGGGCAGTCAGCCCGAGCAGCATCACGTTCGTCGAGGAGAACGTGTCGTTGGTGCTGATGACCGCCGCGTTGATCAGGAAGGCGATGAAGAACAGCACCGCCGCAACTATGCCAAGCATGAACAGGCTCCTCTCGAAGGGTGCTGTCCGTATGCCCCCGCATCGGCCGTGTAAGCCGGGGCGACCGCTCATCGGTACGTCAGATATCGCTGTCGATGCCGGTGACGGCCGGCGGCGCGAGCGGGGCGTCGGTTTCCGCGATTCCCGCCTCCCCCAGTGCGGCCGAGACGAGCCTCGTCGCGTCCAGTTTCGCCTCGTAACGGTCGGCGGCCTCGACCTCCAGCCGGATGGCGAACGTGCCGTCCTCGTTCAGCGTCAGCAGGTTCACGCCTTCGCTCTCGCTCACGTCAGTGTGGTGGGGGGCCAGCTCCCGTTCGAGGGCGGCGCGCTCGGAGTCGGTGATGTCCGAGGTGAACGTGCCGGGAACGGTGACGACGAAGGTGGTCATAGGGGCTCCTCGCGCGGGACGGAGTGTGGGCGTCGTTCTGCTTCCCTCATCCTCCGTGATGACCGTGCTCCGAAAGGCTTCTGACATGGCATCGGGCCGCGGTGAAGAGTCGGTGCGTCGCGGTCCCGATCTCAGGCGCTCGTGTGGCGTGGAGCGGCTACGCGTCACGGGGCGGCCTGACGCGCGCGTGGCCCAAGGCGGTGTGACGCGTGCGTGCGCGGGCTTGTGGCCCGGGGCGGCCCGCAAGGGCGTGAGGCGTTCGGTCTTCGTCGGCATGCCCGCCCGTGTACCCCGATCCGCGCTGTCCATCAGCGGCGGCTGGGAGCTGTGCGGGTACGGGATGCCGGCATGGCCCCTGAGCCGGGGAATCAAACCGAGGCCGTGTGCCGTTCCCCCGGCATGAATTCCGTACGGGCAACCTCCGAGGTCCTGCGTTACACCGCCTTCTCCGACGATCCCGAGGGAGGCAATCCCGCCGGAATCGTCCTCGACGCCACGGGCCTCGGCGACGAGGAGATGCTGGCGATCGCCGCCGACGTCGGCTACAGCGAGAGCGCGTTCCTGACAGCGGCTCCGTCGGCTCCGTCCGGCGAAGCGGGTTCCGGCGGCGCATCGGACGCCGGGCGCGCGTACACCATCCGCTACTTCAGCCCCAAGGCGGAGGTGCCCTTCTGCGGGCACGCCACCGTCGCGACGGCCGTGGCCCTCGGTGAGCGCATCGGCCCCGGGGACCTGGTGTTCACCACGCCCGCCGGGATCGTGCCGGTCACCGTGACGCGGGAGGGCGGCGCGCTGCTGGCCACGCTCACCAGCGTCGAGCCGTACGTCGAGGAGATCGCGGCCGAGGACCTGGCCGAGGCACTCGCCGCCCTCGACTGGCCGGCCGGCGACCTCGATCCGGCGTTTCCTCCCCGTGTCGCCTTCGCGGGCGCCCGCCATCTGATCCTGGCCGCCGCGACCCGCGAGCGCCTGGGCCTCCTGGCGTACGACTTCGCTCGCCTGGAGGCCCTGATGCACCGGCTGGACCTGACGACGGTGCAGTTGGTGTGGCGCGCCGATGCGGGGATCTTCCACGTGCGCGACCCGTTCCCCGTGGGCGGGGTGGTGGAGGACCCGGCGACCGGGGCGGCGGCCGCCGCGTTGGGCGCGTACCTCCGCGAGCTCGGACTCGTGCCGGAGGCGACAGTCCTCACCCTTCATCAGGGTGAGGACATGGGACGTCCCGGTGTCCTGACGGTGGAACTGCGGGCGGGTGACCGGCGGATCAGGGTCAGCGGCGCGGGAGCCCGCATCCCGGCCTGATCCGAAAGGCGTCGGGCCCTGACCGATCACGTCGACCGATCCGGGCCCTCACGCAGGGTCGTCGGCGTTCCACTGCGGCCGGCCCCAGGGGGAGCGCATCGCTCTCGGCCGGCCCAGCACGGTTGCGGTGCCGACGGGATTCGAACCCGCGAGACAGACAGGGGCAAGGCCGCCCCGTCTCCGTCACTCGACGCGGAGGGGCCGTCCCCCACGACGATCGCATCGGACCGCTCTGCCACGGCACGCAACCTTCAGGACCACGCGCAGTCCCACTCCCACTCAGGACAGGGACGTCGTCCGTCACAGACGAGTCCATATCTGTTTGTGCGGTGCTCGCCCCTGGGCCTCCGTGTTCACGGTCACTTCGACGGAGTGGCGGTGGTTCCACGCTTCCATGCCGAGGTGCGGTCCGGGCGCCGGCGCTGCCACCAGCGGGGGTGGGGGCGGGGGTGGACGGCCCGGCCCAGCCGTCGGCCGACGGTCATGTAGGCGAGCAGTGCTCCCGTCGTGTTGAGGAGGACGTCGTCGATGTCGAAGGCGCGGCCCGTGACGAGCGCCCCCTGCACGAGCTCCACGAGCAGCATGGTGGCCGCGGTGAGGAGCGCGACACGGAGGAAGCCGCGGGCCTTGCGGGACAGCAGCGGCAGCAGGATCCCGAAGGGGACGCCGAGGAGGATGTTGCCCCCGAGCTGCTTGACGGTGTCCACGAACGCGGGCCGGCCGAGGTAGGCCTCGATGGAGCGCCCGGGCGTCAGGTTGCTGTGGGTGAGGGGGACGGAGGCCGGCGAGGCCTCCAGCGTCAGCCGGGCCAGGACCACGGCGAAGGCCACCATGCCCGCGAGGGCCGTGAGGGCGACGAGCGCCCGCACGAACCGCCCCGGGCCGCGCCGGACCGGGACCGCGGCCCGGGACGTCGCGGTGTCCGGATCCTTCCGCTCCGGGCTCCCGTCGGCCGGCGCCACGCCGCCCGCACCCTCCGCGTCTCTCCCGTCGTCCCCGTCCCCTCCGGCGGGTGCACCGCCCCGTCCCTTCGACGCTCTCCGACCGAACATGAGCCGTCTCCTCCCCTTGGTGTCCTCGTGCGAACGAATCCCGCGTACCCCCGCCGGGGGACCGCATGCCCTGCGGTCCGCCGGGGTACTCACCTCCGAACCACCCTCCCCTCGTGCCCCGACAGAGCTCGTTTCGGACGGAGTCGGGTGTGAGCGCGGCGGACTCGGGCATCCGGCCCGCATGGGAGAAGAGACCGAGAACAGCCCCGCGCCGGCCCGCCGTTCGTGGAAGCGCCCCGGAGGGAGGTGGCCCCTCGCCGCCGTCGTCCTGCTCGTGCTCGCCGTCGCCCTCATGCTGATCGGCCAGTTGCTCCGGATCCCCGGCATGGACGTCCTCGGGACGGACGTGAAGGACCGCTCCGGCCCCGCCGTCCTGAAGTCCGTCCAGGACCTGAGCCGGTACGAGGGGGCGGCGGGGACCTACCAGGTGGTGGTCGACCTGGAGCACGACGCGCGGCTCCTGCCGGACGCGATCCGCGGTACCCGCACCCTGTACGTGGCGAGCGGCAGCGTCGCCTCCTACGTCGACCTCGGCGGCCTCGGGGACGACGCCGTGACCGTCGACGCCGACCGCACCGAGGCCACTCTCCGGCTGCCGCACGCCCGGCTGGCCGACCCGGCTCTCGATCCGGAGCGGTCGTACGCCGTGTCGAAGCAGCGCGGTCTGCTCGACCGGATCGGTGACCTCTTCTCGGACAACCCTGCGAGCGAGCAGGCCGTCCACGTCCTCGCCGCCCGGCGCATCGGCGACGCGGCCCGCGAGTCCGACCTGACGTCCCGGGCGGAACGGAACACCGCCGCGATGCTGCGGGAACTGCTGCGGGGCCTGGGCTTCGAGCGGGTGACCGTGACCTTCGTCCGAGCGGGATCCGCCGGGCCCGAGGGCGTTCCGCGGGGCGGGGCGCCCACCGCCCCGACCGCGCCGTCCGGGTGATGTGTCGGCTGTCACGCTCGTGTCGGTCCGCCGACGGGGCAAGGGGACCCCATGAGCACTCACGACGACGGCCGGGACGGCCCCGGCCCCGCCGCCCCGGCCGAAGGAGGCCGACACATGAGCGACTCCGACGACCCCGCCGACGGCCTGCTGGCCGGGCTGAGGGTGGACACCAGCCAGCCGGAGCAGCCCGTCCTGCTGGACGAGCAGGGGGGACCCGTCCGGACCTGGCGCGAGAACTACCCCTACGACCGGAAGGTCCGCCGCCGGGAGTACGAACGGACCAAGCGGATCCTGCAGATCGAGCTGCTGAAGCTGCAGCGCTGGGTCAAGGAGACGGGGGCCCGGCTGGTCGTGATCTGCGAGGGACGGGACGCCGCGGGCAAGGGCGGCACGATCCAGCGCTTCACGGAGCGGCTGAACCCGCGTGGGGCGCGGATCGTCGCCCTGGACAAGCCGACCGAGCGGGAGGCGGGACAGTGGTACTTCCAGCGGTACGTCCCGCACCTGCCGGCGCGCGGCGAGATCGTGTTCTTCGACCGTTCCTGGCACAACCGCGCGGGTGTCGAGAAGGTCCTGGGCTTCTGCACGGAGGAGCAGCATGCGCTCTTCCTCCGGCAGTGCCCGGCCTTCGAGTCGATGCTGGTCGAGGACGGCATCGTCCTGGTCAAGTTCTGGTTCTCGGTCTCCCGCGCAGAGCAGCGCACCCGGTTCGCGATCCGGCAGGTGGACCCCGTCCGCCAGTGGAAGCTGTCGCCGACGGATCTGGCCTCGCTGGACCTGTGGGACGCGTACACCGCCGCGAAGATCGAGATGTTCCGCGCGACCGACACCGCCGACGCGCCGTGGACGGTCGTCAAGAGCAACGACAAGCGCCGGGGGCGGCTGGAGGCGATGCGCTATCTGCTGTGGCGGATCGACTACGCCAACAAGGACGCCGAGGCCGTGGGCCGGCCCGATCCCCTGATCGTGGGCGCCGCCGACACCCTCCTGGAACCGGGAGAGGAGCCGTCGGCGCTCTCGCCCACACCGCTGGCAGGCCCTCCGGTGGGCCGGGGCCAGCACCCGCCCGCATGAGAACGGCTCCGGGGTTCCCGCGCCGGACGCGTGTCCGGCGCGGGACCCCGGAGCCGTGCGGGCCGGCCGGATCAGCCGGCGCCGGTGCCCAGCAGGCCCTCGCGCAGGCGCTTCACAGTGCGCGCGAGCAGCCGCGAGACGTGCATCTGCGAGCAGCCCAGCCGTTCACCGATCTGAGCCTGGGTCAGTTCCTCCACGAACCGCAGGTGGATGATCCGGCGGTCCCGCTCGCCGAGGTCGGCGATGAGCGGGGCCAGCGAGTGGAAGTCCTCCACCAGCGCCATGGCGGGGTCCTCGCTGCCGATGAAGTCGGCCAGCGAGGCGTCGCCGTCCTCGTCCTCGCCGCTGAGGGCGGCGTCCAGCGACGAGGAGTTGTAGCCGTTGGAGGCCAGCCGCGCCTCGGTGACCTCCTCCTCGGTGAGGCTCATCAGGTCGGCCAGCTCCTTGACCGTCGGCGTCCGGCCGAGGCGGGTGCCGAGTTCCTCGGTCGCCTTGGCCAGCTCCACCCGCGCCTCCTGGAGCCGGCGGGGTACGTGCACCGCCCAGGAGGTGTCCCGGAAGAAGCGCTTGATCTCTCCATCTCGTCGGCGCGGTGGCGGAACCGCCCGGCCGCGTAGCGGACCAGGCTCATGTTCATCTCGATGAGGGTGTTGCGCGCGTACTGGTACTCGTGCGTCCCCTCCTCCAGCGTCGCGAGCTCCTGGAAGAAGACCTTCGACAGGGCCCTCGCGTCCTTGGGTGCGATCGCCGACGTGTCCGGGATCTGCGGCAGCGTCCCCGCTCCGGACTCGACTCCCGCGACCGACATCGTGGTGACCGTCACACCATTGCCCTTTCACGTGTGTTCCTCATCGGGACGCATGTCCCCGAGGCTGCTCGCCTACCCGGACTTCTCGCGATCACACCCACCGACTCCTCACGTGTTCTGGGTCGGTTCCTTCCTCCCGGTCGATGGCAACGCTCGTCTCGGCCCCGTACGACGTTCCGGCGCACCGCACTTCAGCGCCTCAGGGACGCGAGCAGCGGTCCCCAGTCGATGTGGCGTTCCTCCGTGCCCTGCGGCACCAGGACGAAGGTGTCGCGCACGAAGCGGCCGAGTGCCTCCTGCTCGCACCTGACGACGGCGCGCTGTCCCGCCCGCCCGAGCCGCAGGAGGAGTCCGCCGTCGGGCGCGGGACGGAGCCGGACCTCGCCGTCGCCGGCGGGCTGGAGCGATCCGGTGAGGATCATCTCGCGATCGACGCGCCACACCACCGTGTCCTCGCCGAGGAGGTGGAAGGCGATGCTCAGGGCGTGGGGGTCGCGGGAGTCGTAGCCGACGGTGGTGTCGATCCGGACCGCCACGTCCGGAGTGAGCAGTTCCATGGCCATGGGCCGGGTGAGGACGCGCGGAGCGGGGAGCGGCGCGACGGGGTGCTGGGGCATGGGGTCCTCCGACTGAGAGGCTGTCAGCGGGCGGGTGCGGTGTCCGCTTGACCCGTCCCGTCCCTGTTACACCTCGTGCCGCCGTGGCGGATGCGCCGATGGTGTCACGATGCGGTGAAGGTCTTGAAATGCCGTCAGGGACCGGCGGGACCAGGGCCCTCCGCCGCGCCGCTCGGGGTGTCGCCGTCGGGCCCGGCGGTCTCGGACCGGCCCGTCAGGTGCTCGTACGTGCCGGTGAGGAGGAGCAGCCGGTCGAGGAAGGGCGGTCTGCGGTCGAGGCGCAGCGGGACGCCCGCGGCCTCGGCGAGCCGGTGGAGGGCCAGCAGCGCGGAGAGGCCCGTCGAGTCGCACAGGGTGAGTCCGGCGCAGTCGACGCGGAGGTCCGCCGGGGCGGTCGCCGGGTCGAGGTGGGCCCGGGCCGCGTCCAGCAGCTCGTCGGCGCTGTCCCAGGCCAGGTCGCCGGCGAGCGTCACGTACAGGATTCCGTCGGGCGCGGCGACGGCCTTGGCTTCGAAGGGGTGGCCGGGGGTGCTCACGAGCGGGGTCCTGGGGTGGGCGGGGCGGGTACGCGGAGGAGGGCGCGGCGCCCGGCGGCGAGGTGCGCCCGCGCGCGGGGGAAATCGTGCTGGGCGTCGGCGAGCAGGTCGAGGGCGGCGACCAGGGCGTCGCCCGGGACGCCGCGGGACCGGAGGATCCCGGCGGTCCAGGTGACGAAGCCGGTGAACAGCTCGGCGTCGTCGGTGTAGAGGGACGCGCCGAGGAAGTCGACGATGTGGGCGATGTCCTCGGCGGTCCGCTCCCGCTGCCGGTCGGTGTACGAGGCCATCGCCGGGACCGCGTCCTCGAGGCCCTGGAGGACCTGGCGGACCAGCTGTGTCCGGGCGCGCGTGACCAGGGTGTACTCCTGGTCGGCGAGATGGGGCAGTTCTCCGGCGGGCCGGGCCGCGTGCGCCCGCGGCGGGCCGGCGGCGAGGAGACGGGCGGCGGCCCGGGCGTCCGGCGCCCACCCGTCGGCGCCCAGCAGGCGGGCGTAGCGGCCGTCGGGGCCGAAGGCGGCGCCGCCGACGAGGACGGGGAGCCCGATGGCCTGGATGGCGGTGACGGCGGCGTGGGCCGTCGGGAGCCGGACCGGCAGCGAGGACGAGAGGGCGACGACGTCCGTGCCGGTCTGGTGCAGGTGAGCGATGAGGTGGGGGGTGGGGACGTGCGCCCCGAGGTAGTCGACGAGGAAGCCCTGGCCGCGCAGGACCTCGGCGAGGAGACGGGCGGGCAGGGCGTGCCACTCGCCGTCGACGCAGGCGACGGTGACGCGCCGGGGCGTCTCCCCGGTCTCCGGCCGGGCACCGGTCCCGTCCGCCGTGCGGTGGGCGAGGGCGGCGACGACACGGTCCTGGATGGCCGTGGCGGCGTGCTCCTGAGCGACCCCGATGCGGCCGGTCGCCCATTCCGCGCCGACCCTGGCCTGGACGGGGCCGATCACGTCGAGGAGGAGGTCCTCGGCCGGGACCCCGGCGTCGTGGGCGCCGAGGACGGCGGCGGTGGCCGCCGGTTCGTCCCTCGCCTCCAGGGCCGCCCACAGCTGTCGGCGGGTGGCGGCGAGGTCGGCGGTCGAGGTGGTCGAGATGGTGGTCTGCGGGCTCATGCGGTGTACCTGCCCCGGGTGTGGCCGTTCACCGCGGACAGATGGGTGGTGTGCGGCGCGGTGATGGCGACGACCGCCATGTCGTCGTGAGGACCGCGGCCCACCCAGTCCCCGGCGATCATCTGCACGCGCTCGACGACGGCCTCGGCCTGGAGCCCCACGCACTCGGCGAGCGCGGAGCGCAGCCGGTCCTCGCCGAACATGGCCGAGCCGAGCGGCCCGCCGCGGGCCTCCGTGATCCCGTCCGTGTAGAGCAGGCAGGTCTCGCCGGGCGACAGGTCCACGGTCGCCGACCGGCTGGTGACCACGGGGAGGGCGCCTACCAGGGTCCCGCCGGTGTCCGCCTCCTCCACCTCTCCCGTGGCACGCAGGACGAGCGGGCGGGGGTGGCCGGCGCTGGTGAGCCGGAGCCGCACCCGGCCGCCCGTGCGCCGCACCGAGGCCAGGACCAGGGTGGCGAAGCGGGTGTGCCGGGCGGTCAGCAGGGCGCCGTTGAGCAGCCGCAGGACGTTCTGGTGGTCGCCGGCGAGGGGCAACAGGGCCTGCACGGTGCTGCGGATCCGGCCCGTGAGCACGGCGGCGTCCAGCCCCTTGCCGCACACGTCGCCGAGGACGGCGAGCGTCTCCTGGCCGTCGTCGGTGCCGGGGTGCACGTCGTAGAAGTCGCCGCCGATCCGCTCGGTGTCCTGGGAGGTGCGGTAGCCGCCGGCGAAGTCGACTCCGTCGACGTGGTGGAGCCGGGGCGGAAGGAGTTCGGCGATCAGCGCGCGCGTGATGCGGGCCTGCTCGGCGTAGAGGCGCGCGGCCGACAGGGCGGCGCCGGCGCGGGCGGCGAACAGCCGGGCGAAGAGCTCCTCCGAGGCGTCGAAGGCCCGCTGTCCGCCGCGCCGCAGCAGGATCAGGGCGCCCGCGGGCACGCCGTGGCCGGGCAGCGGGGTGATGGCGACGGACCCGGGGGTCCCTCCGAAGCCCTCGGGCACGGCCCAGGACGGCAGTTCGGCCGGGTCGATCCAGCGGGCGGGCACCGGCGGGAAACCCTGCAGCGCCTCGGCGAGGCCAGGCACGAGGGCCGGG
Organism: Streptomyces wedmorensis; assembly: GCF_000716445.1. Lineage (GTDB taxonomy): Bacteria > Actinomycetota > Actinomycetes > Streptomycetales > Streptomycetaceae > Streptomyces > Streptomyces wedmorensis. Next base: position 20,092 of record NZ_JNWK01000080.1, on the reverse strand, counting down.
TCCAGGGTGAGCTGGGTCCGCTCGAATCCCCCGCCCATGGCGGTGACCACGGTGTAGCGGTTCCGTACGGGCGGGGAGATCACGAGGGCCGCGTCGCCGAGGTGGTCGGCGGCGAGCAGGGCCGCCTTCTCCAGGCAGCGGTCGGGGTTGAGCGAGGCCAGCAGCTGGGTGGACGCCTCGGCCAGGATCGCGTGGCGCTCCCGTTCGGTGCGCAGGGCGTCCTGCGCGGCCGTCAGGTCGGAGTCGTCGACCAGCCACCAGGCCACGTCGCCGTGGCCGGACTCGGTGGGGTGGGCCCTCAGGAGCCGGCCGTCGTGTCTGCCGCGCAGCGGGGCGGGGCGGGTCCGTGCCGAAGCCGCGGCGGCGGGTGCGCGTGCCGGGTGGGCCAGCCGCTGGTGGGCGTCGGCGAGCCATCGCGGGACGACCTCGTCCAGCCACTTGCCGACCCCCATCCGCGGGAAGAGGTCGGCCGCGGCGGCGTTGAACTCCACGACGCCGCCATCGCGGTCGGCCACCACCGCCGGATGCGGCGACCCGATCCAGGAGGTGCTTCCCGCTCCCGCGGTCTCCCGGGAGCGGCCGGACTCGTCTTCGAAAACAGTCATAAGCGTGGCCCGCGCGTAGTGGCCCGCCACCTTCCCACTCGACGACAGCTCGTCCGTCCACCCTTCCGCAGTGGGCGCCGCACATCAAGTGAACCCCCCTCTTCCGGTACGCCCCGCCCTCCCCGCACCGCCCCCACGATTCCGGCACAGGTACTTCACGGGACGCGGCCTTCGGGCGGCGGTGCGGACGAGAACCGTCCGGTCCGCCGCGGGGCCGGCCGGGCCGGGCACCGCACCCGGAGCCGGAGCACCGGCGCGGAGGAAGGCGTTTCGGCGTGGTGTTCGCGGTCAGTCGGATCCTCGAACGCGGTCCGCTCCCGGAAGGATTCCGTCGTGACGGTCATGCTGGTCCTGGTGTTCGGTGTCGGTGTGGCGATGGCGTGGTGGAGCGTCGCGCCCGTCCCCCGCGGTCCGCGGCGAGGGCCCCGGTGACGCCCCGGAGCGGTGCCGCCCGGGTTTCACGGACGGACGAACGGTCAGGCGAACGGGGACACGAATCCCATCCCCACTCATGTGCCAGGAGGCTCACATGGACGGCTGGCGTGCGGCCGCGGCCTGCCAGGAGGTCGACCCCGATCTGTTCTTCCCGGTGGGGACCGGGGCCCCCGCCCTCGCCCAGGAGGAGGAGGCCAAGAGGGTCTGCCGGCGCTGCCCGGTACGCGAACCGTGTCTGCGCTCGGCCCTGGCGCAGCCGCACCCGCCGTCGGGCGTGTGGGGCGGCCTGACCGAGGCCGAGCGGCGTTCGCTGGAACGCCGGGCCCGCCGCCGGGCGGACGACCGCCGGTGACCGGCCGCCGGATCACGGCCCCCGGCGTCCCCAGGGGCCGTGGTGCGCCCGGGGACGCCGGTGAGGTGCCGGTGCGTCAGCGCGATCGCCGGTCCGGCGGGTTCGCCGTGGCGGCGTACTCCGGCAGGAGGGAGAGACGGGCGCGGACCCGCTTCCCCTGCGGGGCGGGCTCCACGGTCAGGCTCTCGCAGACGGCGACGACGATCTCGACGCCGTGCTGACCGATGCGGCGGGGGTCGTGTCCGCGGGACACGGGGGCGGCGTCCTCCTGGTCGAAGACCGAGATCTCCAGGATGTCGCGGCCCAGTTCGAGGAGGAGCCGGCAGGGGCCGGCCGTGTGTCGGATCGCGTTGGTGACCAGTTCGCTGACCACCAGCTGCGCGAGCTCGACGCGCTCCTCACCGACCGGTCCGGGCAGCACGGTGGGGGCGGCCGCGAGGAACTCGGCCGTGAAGTCGCGGGCGGAGGCGATCGCCCCGCCGCGGGAGGCGTCGCCGTAGACGGCACCCGCGGACAGCAGGGGCTCCGGGACCGTGCGCTCCGCGGTGACCGCGTCCGTCATGGCGCTGGTACTCCCCTCGTCCTGGGTCGGCGGCTGGGCTCCTCGTACCCGCCTTTCCCCTCTTCATGGTTCCCACACCGCCCGCAACGCGGATCACACACCCGCCGACAGTCCGTCAAGGGGATGCCTGCGCGGTCGGCGTGGCCCCCCGAGCCGTCCCTCGTCCGGGGTCCCGGCCCCGTGGCCGCGCCAGTCGAGACAGAGTACGAGGACGGCGTCCGGCGCGCCACGGGGTGTCCCGCGCAGCGCCCGTACGACGGCCCGGGGGACGTCCGCGCCCTTCCGGCGGCGTGCGCCGGTGAGGGCGCGGGCGACGGGACCGTCCGGCGCGTCGTGCCCGTCGCCGGCCGTCGGCTCTCCGGTGCCGTGGGCGACGAAGACCAGCCGGTCGCCGCGCAGGAGGCGCAGGCGCTGGGGGGCGTAGACGGTGTCCTCGAACATGCCCAGGGGCAGTTGGCGGTCCAGTTCGACGCGCTCGGTCACGGTGGAGCGGACACGCCAGAGCGTCGGCGATCCGGCGTCCACCACCTCGGCCTCGCCGGTGGTCAGGTCGAGCCGGAGCAGCAGGGCGGAGAGCGGGTGCTCGCCGCGGTACTGCCCGTAGAGCGCCTGGTCGGTGAGGCTGGCCTGGGTCACCAGGTCGAGCCCGGCCCGCCGGGCGTTGCGGATCGCCGTCAGGGCGAGGGTGCTCGCCAGGGCGGCCGGGGTGCCGGGGCCGGCGGCGTCGGCGACGACGATCACCAGGTCCCGCTCGGTGGCGCTCCAGTCCAGGAGGTGTCCTCCGGAGGTGTAGGCGGGCTCCCAGTGGGCGTGGAGGTCGAAGGCCGGTCCGGCGCAGGCCCGGCCCGGCAGGGTGTCCCACTGCATCTCCCCCGCGACGCTGAGGGCGTGCGTCCGGCGGGTGCGGCGGTACAGGTCGGTGTGGCGGTCGGCGACGCGCAGGGCGTGCCCGAGGGTCTCGGCGACCCGGGCGAGGCTCGCGGTGGTCTGCGGGGTGGACCGGTCGGCGGGCAGAACGACGACCAGGACGCCGAACCGGTCGCCGCGGACCGTGACGGGAAGGTAAACGGTCGCCGTGGGCCCGACATCACGGAAAAGATATGGTTGCTGGGTGTGGAAGACGCGGCCGGCGGGGCCCGCGCCCACGGGCGCGTGCGGCATCCCGGCAGGTGTCTGGACGGGCTCCACGGGGCGCAGGGTCGTGAATCCGTAGTCGACGAGCAGCAGGTCGGCGGAGGTCGCGGCGTACAGGTACGCGAGACTGGTACGGAGGGAGTCCAGGAGGAGGTGTGGTGCCGCCCCGCGCAGTGCGCCTTCCACCGTCTCGTGTCGATCCACCGGATCCGTACCGCCTTCTGGAGAGATGTAGAGATGACCGGTCCGTCGCAAGGCCGCTGTCCCCGGCCCGGGACGTCCGAGGAGGGTCGGCAGGCATGAGCAGCAACCACGCCCCGCCGCCGCGGGAACCGCAGCGGACGGCCGAGTCCGCCCGGGAGCTCATCGAGCTGCTGGAGGTGCTGTGGGAGCGCGGCCGGGACATGGTGTCGTCGACACCCGTCTCGGCGAGTCAGCTGCGCGTGCTGTACAGCCTGGACCGCGAGGAGGGCATCAGCCTGCGCACCCTGGGCGAGCTGCTCGGCTCCGCACCGCCCTCGGTGAGCCGCATGTGCGACCGGCTGGAGGCGCTGGGCTTCGTGCAGCGGCTGCCCAGCCCGGTGAGCCGTCGACAGCTGGAGCTGCACCTGACCGTGCACGGCAAGGCGTACCTGCGGGACCTCCGGGCCCAGCGCGAGGAGGCCCTGCTCGCGGTCATCGCGGACATGTCGCCGACGAGCCGCAAGGCGCTGCTGCGGGGGCTCGCCGGGTTCCACGAGGCCGTGGGAAGGGGTGGAGCGGCAGCCTCGTCACCGTCCCGCACGCCGCTGAAGGACGTCAGTTCGGCCTGATCCCCGCGCGACGCCGGCCGCGACGCCGGCTCCGGCCGGGCGCACACCCCATGTCCTCATTGCCACCTCTGATCGTCCTTGGCGGCGTTCTTCCGGTCACCCCGCCAGGTGTTGCCCCAAGGATACAGTTGCTACACGGCAACTGTTTACACGGTGCCATGCCAGTCGAGGCAGACGACCAGGGCGTCGTCCTCCAGCGGGCTGCCGCCGTGGTGGGCGGCGAGCTCCCGGAGCACCGCCTGCGGCACGTGCGTGGGCGGCAGCAGGCGCGTCCCCCGCAGCGCGCGGGCCAGCGCCCGGTCCCCGTAGCTCTCCCCCGCGGGCGAGACGGCCTCGTACACGCCGTCGCTGCCGAACAGCAGCCGGTCGCCCGGCCGCACCGCGAACCGCTCGGGCACGTACACGGTGTCCTCGAACATGCCGAGGGGCAGCTGCGCCTCGAAGCCGACGGACTCCACCGCCTGCCCCCGCTGCCGCCACAGACGGGGCGAACCGGCGTCCACGGCCTCCACTTCGCCCGTGGCCAGGTCGAAGCAGAGCAGCAGCACCGACACGAAGGCCTCGCCTCGGTACTGGGCGTACACGGCCTGGTCGGCCAGCACGGCCTGGTCCGCCAGCGGGAGGCCGGCCCGGCGGGCGTTGCGGAGCGCGTTGATCGCGAGGTTCGTCAGCAGGGCGGCCTCGATGCCCTCCCCCATGCCGTTGGTGACCGTCAGGGTCAGCCGGCCGTCCGAGACCGACCAGTCGTAGTTGTCGCCGAAGATGGCGTAGGCGGGCTCCAGATGGGCGGCGAGGGCGAACTCGGGACGGGCACAGGAACGGCCGGGCAGCAGCTGCCACTGCATCTCCGCCGCGAGCGTGAGCCGCGTCGCACGCCGCGCCAGGACGTACAGGTCCGTGTCGCGCTCCGCCACCAGGATCTCGTGGCCGAGTGCCTCGCAGACCTGGGCGAGCCCCGGAAGCAGCGGCCTGAGGTCGGCCTCCAGGGGCAGCTCGGCCGTCAGCACCCCCAGCCGGTCCCCGCGGACGGTGACGGGCAGGTGGAGCCGGAGCGCCCCGGGCTCCCGGACGACGTGCGGCTCCTGGGCACCGAAGGCGCGCCCCTGGGGACTGTCGTGGATCGGCACCGACGGATCCGCCCCGGAGACGTGCCCGACGAGCTGGAGCGTCCGCAGACCGTAGTCGGCCAGGCGGAGTTCCACCCGCCGCACTCCGCAGTGCTCCCTCAGGGCGTCCTCGACGACCCCCACGAGCCGGTGCGGAGCCGCCCGGCGGAGCGCCTGCTCGATCTCGGCGATCTCGTGCACGGTCCTCCTCTTTCCTCTCCCTGGGCCGGTCCCGTGCACGGGGACCGGGCCACCCGTCCGCTATCTCGCACCGCCGGCCGCGGCCAGCGCGTCCGCCACGCCGTCGTGCGGCGGGATCGTCGTCGTCACGCCGGTGATCTCCAGGATGCGGCGCACCGCCGGGGTCGGCGCGGCGAGATACAGGTCGCCGCCGATCTCCCGCGCCCTGTTGACCGCCCTGATCAGGACGTTCAGCCCCGAGGAGTCCATGAAGCCGAGGGCGGCCAGGTCCAGCACGAGACGGCGCCGCCCCTGGCCGAACTGTTCGGTCAGAAGGTCCTCCAGCCGGCCGGCCGTCTCCATGTCCAGCTCACCCTCCACGGTCAGCACCGCCGTGCGGTCGTCGCGGATCTCGACGTCGACATCCAGGTTCGGCTCTCGCTCGGACATGTTCCCTGCTTTCCATGGGGGGTTGGGACCGGTCTTGGGGCGGACGGAGGGGGTCATGACACCTGGACACCGACCACGCACGTGTCGTCGTCCGTGTCCGACTTGCTGCGCGCCAGCAGCTGGTCCAGCCGGTGTTCGAGGCTGTCGGACGGCTGCCGGGCGACGGTGAGCAGCTGGGCGACGGAGTCGTGGACGGCGGTGTCCCGCCGCTCGACGAGCCCGTCGGTGTACATCAGCACCGTGTCGCCGGGTTCGAGCCGCAGCTCCGTCTCCTCGTACTCGGCCTCCGCGAGGGCCCCCAGCAGCAGCCCGCGCAGGAGCGGCAGGTCGACCGCGTCGTCCCCGCGCACCAGCACGGGCGGGAGGTGTCCCGCGCGGGCCCAGCGCAGCGTGCGGCTCGCGGGGTCGTAGATGCCGCACACGGCGGTGGCCGTGACCTGGGCGGTGAGGTGGTGGGCGACGCTGTTGAGCCAGGACAGCAGCTGCCCCGGGCCCGCGCCCGTGACGGCGAGGCCGCGGAGGGCGTTGCGCAGCACCACCATGCCGGTGGCGGCCTCCACGCCGTGGCCGGCGACGTCCCCGACGCACAGGAGCACCTTCTTGGACGGCAGCACGACCGCGTCGTACCAGTCGCCGCCGACCAGGGACTCGGACTCGGCGGGACGGTAGCGCACGGCGACGTCGAGGCCCGGCGCGTCGAGCGGCGGCTTGGCCGGCGGCATGATGGCGTGCTGGAGCTGGAGGGTGAGCCGGTTGCGTTCCTCGGCCGCCTCCTCCGTCGCCGCCAGCCGGTCGCGGGTGGCCGTGAGGGCGACCTCGGTCCAGTGCTGCGCCGAGATGTCCTGGTAGGCGCCCCGGACGGCCTGGAGACCGCCGTCGGTGCCCAGGGCGGGTTCGGCGGTCACCCGGATGTGCCGCGTGACGCCGTCGTGGCGGAGCATGCGGAAGGCGGTGGAACCCACCCGCCGCTGGTACAGCACCTTCTGCAGGAAGCGGCGGATGGTGTCGGCGTCGTCGGGGTGGGCGTGGGCGGCGAGGTCGCGCAGGGCGACCGGCGGCTCCGTCGGCCTGCGGCCGAAGAGCTCGTACAGCTGGCCGTGCCAGGTGATGTCCCCGGCGACGACGTCCTCCTCGAAGGCGCCGACCCGGCCGAGGCGCTGGGCATGCTGGAGGAGGCTGGCGAGGCGGGCCGACTCGTCCTCGACGCGCCAGATGAGCAGGACGCTCGCGCCGTACCGGCTGATGCTGATGTCGGCGAGCGAGGCGAGCGGCACCTGATCCACCAGGGCCGTGAGCCGGACCCGGCGGGCGCGGAACGGCTCTCCCGTGGCGTAGACCCGCTCGATCCGTTCGAAGAGTTCGCTGCCGCCCGCCGTCGCCGGGTACGCCTCCAGGAGCAGGGCGCCGTCGACGGAGCCGCGGGGCCGTCCGGCCGGATCCCGGAAGTGCGCGTTGGCGTGCCGGATGCGGAAGTCGACGAGCTCCCCCGCCTCGCCCAGGTGGGGGGTGAGGACGAGGGCGGGATCGTAGAGCCCGTCCGAGAGTTCGGCCAGCGCCGGCGCCCCGTCCCCGCCGGGTACCGGGAAGCCGCCGGGGACGGGGAAGCCGCCGGGGGACGCCTCGGGCAGCGCCTCCAGGGTGTGGGCACAGAGCTCGGCCAGGGCCTCGATCTGGCGCTCCACGGCCTGCGGCAGGGGGTCGAGCGGACGGGCCCAGCAGATCTCCAGGACGCCGTGGATGCGGCCGCCGGTCCCGGCGGGGACGACGACCCGGCCGCCGTCGGGATGGCGCGCGCGGCCGATCGAGGGGACGCCCGCGGCCGCCAGGGAGGCGTATCGGACGGTGCGGCGCCCGATGAGCGCCTGGCGGGCCGCGGTGGTCACCCCCGGCGGCACGTAGTGCCAGCGGGCCGCCTCGTCGAGGCCGAAGCCGGCGTGGCCGCGCAGGCTCAGCGAGGTGTCCGGGCCGGTGGTCCAGATCGCCACGGCGACGGCGCCCAGGGGTTCGAGGGCGTGCCGGAGCAGCGACTCGGCGACGGCCTGGGTGTCGCCGGCGCTGAGCGCCGCGCTCTCCGCCGTACGCAGCCGCACGGCGACCGAGGCGGCAGGGGCGGTGGCGGTGGCGGGGGGCTCACCGATGGCCGTTCTCACGAACTCGTCCGCCGCCTCGGCCATCCGGTCCCGGGCCGCCTGGTTGATGATGTCCGCGGCCAGCTCCAGCCGGGACAGTCCGGCCCGGTCGGCGAGCTCCGCGAGCTGGCGGGCCGCCTGGGCGGGGCCGCAGCCCAGGCGCTCGACGATGACCCCCTTGGCGAGTTCGATCAGGGCGCGGCCCTCGGCCGCCGCGTGCGCGGCGCGCACCTCGCCGCGCAGCCGTTCCACCGTGGCGGCCAGTCGGCCGTCGGCGGACGCGTCGGCCGACGCGCCGTCGGCGGGGTACGGGACGGCGGTGCCGGGGGTCGGGGGCGCGGCGGCGCCTGTCTCGGGGAGGCCGACGGACGGGTCTCCGCCCGGGAAGCGGCGGCCGCTCACGTCGACGACTCCTCGGTCGGGGCGGCCCCGGGGCCGCCGTGCGGACGGGGCCCGGGTGCGCCGGTCCGGCGCTCCGGGGCCGGGCGGGGAGCGCGGGGCGGTCCCGCGGGAACGGTCACGAGGCCGCCTCGCCGTCGAGCCAGCGGCTGACGCAGGCGATGAGTTCGTCGGCGTCGACGGGCTTGGTGACGTAGTCGCTGGCCCCGGACGCGAGGCTCTTCTCCCGGTCGCCGGGCATGGCCTTCGCGGTGACGGCGATCACGGGCAGGTCCGCGTACTGCGGCAGCTCCCTGATCCGCGCGGTCGCCGTGTAGCCGTCCATCTCCGGCATCATCACGTCCATCAGGACGAGGGCGACGGCCGGGTTCGCCAGGAGCGTCTCGATCCCCTTCCGCCCGTTCTCGGCGTGCAGCACGGTGATGCCGTGCAGCTCCAGGATGCCGCTGAGGGCGTACAGGTTGCGGGCGTCGTCGTCGACGGCGAGGACGGTCCTGCCGCGCAGGGTGGTGTCGATGGCCTGGGGCGCGGGCGCCCAGTGGTCGCCGCGCACCAGGGGGACGACGTCGCCGGGCTGCTCCGCGGAGAGGTGGAGGGCGATCCGCTCGCGCAGCTCGTCGAGGCTGGAGAGGAGTTCCAGCGGACGGCGGCCGGCGAGGTCCTGGAGGGCGCCCTCCTCGTCGGCGGGGAGCCGGCGGTTGTTGTGGGCGAGGACGGGGACGGTGCGCAGCGCCTCGTCACCGTCCATGGCGTCCAGGAAGCGCAGGGCGTCGCCCTCCGCCATGTCGACGTCGAGCACGACGCAGTGGAACGGCTGGGTGGCGAGCGCGGAGGCGGCCTCCTGGGGGCCGACGACCGCGATCAGTTCGATGTCCGCCCGGCCCGTGTCCCCGCCGTCGGCCGCGAGTTGGGTGACCGCGTTCTCGGCGACGACGGCGAGGAGCCCGCGCGGACGCTCCTCGATCACGAGGAGGCGCCGGGTCGGCCGGGCGGTCGGGGCGCCGGGCAGCGCGAGCGCGCCGCCCCGGGCCGGGGCCTGGGCGGTGAGCACCGCGGAGGGGTCCGCCGACGGGGCGGCGGGGTCGGGCTGCTCGGTGAAGTCGGTGCGGGTGACGGGGAGGTAGAGGGTGAAGGTGCTGCCCTCGCCGGGCACGCTCGTGACGGTGAGGGCGCCGCCGAGCAGATGCGCGATCTCGCGGCTGATGGAGAGGCCCAGGCCGGTGCCGCCGTACTTGCGGTTGGTCGTCCCGTCGGCCTGCTGGAAGGCGCCGAAGATGGCCTCCAGGTTCTCGGGGGCGATGCCGATGCCGGTGTCGGCGACGCGGAAGGCGACGACGGGGCCGCCGCGGTGCACGGACACGGGCAGCTCGCCGTCCGAGGCCGGTTCGATGCGCAGCTCGACGCTGCCGTGCTCGGTGAACTTGACGGCGTTCGACAGCAGGTTGCGCAGCACCTGCCGGAGCCGCGTGTCGTCGGTGACGAGGTCGACGGGGACGCCGGCGGCCGTGGAGACCGCGAAGGCGAGGCTCTTCTGCGAGGTGAGGGGGCGGAACGTGGCCTCGACGTAGTCGAGGAGCCTGCGCAGGGGCACGCGCTCCGGGTTGAGGTCCATCTTCCCGGCCTCCACCTTGGAGAGGTCGAGAATGTCGTTGATCAGCTGGAGCAGGTCGGATCCGGCCGAGTGGATGATGCCGGCGTACTCGACCTGCTTGGCCGTGAGGTTGCGGGTCGGGTTCTGGGCCAGCAGCTGGGCCAGGATCAGCAGGCTGTTGAGCGGGGTGCGCAGTTCGTGGCTCATGTTGGCCAGGAACTCCGACTTGTACGTGGAAGCCAGGGCGAGCTGCTGGGCGCGGTCCTCCAGCTCCTGCCGGGCCTGCTCGATCTGGAGGTTCTTGGCCTCGATGTCGCGGTTCTGCGTGGCGAGCAGGGCCGCCTTCTCCTCCAGCTCGGCGTTGGAGCGCTGGAGTTCCTCCTGCCGCACCTGGAGTTCCTCGGTGCGCGAGCGGAGTTCGCCGGCCAGACGCTGGGACTCGTCCAGCAGTTCGTCGGTGCGGGCGTTGGCGACGATGGTGCTCAGGTTGACGCCGACGGTCTCCATGAGCTGTTCCAGGAAGTCCCGGTGCACGGAGGTGAAGGGGCTGAAGGACATCAGCTCGATGACGCCGAGCACCTGCTCCTCGACGACGACCGGCAGCACCACGAGGCTGCCCCGGGACGTGCTGCCGAGGCCCGAGGAGATCGTGACGTAGTCGGCGGGGACGTGCTCGGCGGCGATGGTGCGGCGGCTGCGGGCGGCCTGTCCGACGAGCGACTCGCCCAGCCGGAAGCGGCCCCGGTCCTGGTCACCGGCGGGGCGTCCGTAGGAGCCGACGAGGCCCAGCTCGACGCCGTCGGCGCCCTCCTCGGCGAGGTAGAACGCGCCGTACTGGGCGGCCACGAGCGGGGTCAGCTCGTCCATGACGAGTTCGGCGACGACGGCCAGGTCGCGGTGGCCCTGCATCAGCGCGGACATCCGGGCCAGACTGGACTTGAGCCAGTCCTGCTCCTGGTTGGCCCGCGTCGTCTCGCGCAGCGAGCCGACCATGGCGTTGATGTTGTCCTTGAGCTCGGCCACCTCACCCGACGCCTCGACGGTGATCGAGCGGGTGAGGTCGCCCTCGGCGACGGCGCTCGCGACCTCGGCGATGGCGCGAACCTGGCGGGTGAGGTTGCCCGCCAGCTCGTTGACGTTCTCGGTCAGCCGCTTCCAGGTACCGGAAACCCCCTCGACCTCGGCCTGACCGCCGAGCCGGCCCTCGCTGCCGACCTCGCGGGCCACGCGGGTCACCTCGGCCGCGAACGAGGACAGCTGGTCGACCATCGTGTTGATGGTCGTCTTCAGCTCCAGGATCTCGCCCCGGGCGTCGACGTCGATCTTCTTCGACAGGTCGCCGTTGGCGACGGCGGTCGTGACCTGGGCGATGTTCCGGACCTGTCCGGTCAGGTTGTTCGCCATGGAGTTGACGTTGTCGGTGAGGTCCTTCCAGGTACCGGCCACGTTCGGCACCCTGGCCTGGCCGCCGAGCCGGCCCTCGGTGCCGACCTCGCGGGCGACCCGGGTCACCTCGTCCGCGAAGGCGGACAGGGTGTCCACCATGGTGTTGATGGTGTCGGCGAGGGCGGCGACCTCGCCCTTGGCCTCCACGGTGATCCGGCGGGAGAGGTCGCCGCGGGCCACGGCGGTGGCGACCTGGGCGATCGAGCGCACCTGCCCGGTGAGGTTGGAGGCCATCACGTTGACGTTGTCGGTCAGGTCCTTCCAGGTGCCCGAGGCGCCCCCGACGGTGGCCTGGCCGCCGAGGTTGCCCTCGGTGCCGACCTCGCGGGCGACCCGGGTCACCTCGTCCGCGAAGGCCGAGAGCTGGTCGACCATCGTGTTGATGGTCGTCTTCAGCTCCAGGATCTCGCCCCGGGCGTCCACGTCGACCTTCTTCGACAGGTCGCCGCCCGCGACGGCGGTGGCGACGTGGGCGATCGCCCGCACCTGCGCGGTGAGGTTCCCCGCCATCGAGTTGACGGAGTCGGTCAGGTCGCGCCAGGTACCGGAGACGCCCTTCACGTCGGCCTGTCCCCCGAGGATGCCCTCGGTGCCCACGTCGCGGGCCATGCGCGTGACCTCGTCGGCGAAGGCCGAGAGCTGGTCGACCATGGTGTTGATGGTGTTCTTCAGCTCCAGGATCTCGCCGCGCGCGTCCACGTCGATCTTCTGGGAGAGGTCGCCCTTGGCGACGGCCGTCGCCACATGGGCGATGTCACGGACCTGGGTGGTGAGGTTGCCGGCCATCGCGTTCACCGAGTCGGTCAGGTCGGCCCAGGTGCCGGAGACACCGGGCACGGCGGCCTGCCCGCCGAGCGTCCCTTCCGTGCCGACCTCGCGCGCCACCCGCGTCACCTCGGAGGTGAACAGGGACAGCTGGTCGACCATCCCGTTGAACACCCGGGAGATCTCGCCCATCAGCCCGTGCGCCTCGTCGGGCAGACGGGTGCCGAAGTCGCCGTCCCGCACGGCCGTGAGCCCTGCCAGCAGCTGACGGAGTTCAGGCTCGCCCACCGCGGCCGGTCCGGGGTGCTCCCGGCCGGAGGAGCTCCTGGTCGTCGTCTCAGACATGCCCCATCCTCGTTCCCCACCAAGCTTGCGCACACGGACCGTGCGGCACACGCCGCGCGCCGGACGTCCGCTCCCCCCGGGACGGCTCCGACTGCCGCGATCGTTGCCGTACGGCAATCATGACGACACTACCCCTCCGTGATCGACAAGAGGAGGGCGGTGCCGGGCCATCCGGCCGGAACCCGTCCTCTCCGGCCCCGGGCGAAGGGCATACGACGCCGCGACCGGGGTACACGCGCGGCGAACCGGGCGGTCCCCGCCCCGACGACGAGGGGAGCAGTACGTGCTGATGGCCCACCCCGCGGTCCTGCGCGATCTCATCGAGCAGTACGAGACGCTCAAAGTGCTCCAGGCCGAGAACGGCGGCGAAGAGGTACGGCGGCGCATGGACGACTTCGCCTACACGCTGTGCGTCTCCACCGGTACGCGTGACGTGGACGCGGCGCTGATCGCGGCCCGCCATCGCCTGCCGGGCGCGCGCCCCGAGGACGACTCGGTGCTGAGCACCTGAGCACACGGCCGAGCCCGGCACCTTCCGACGAAGGTGCCGGGCTCGGTCACGCCACGGGCGGGCGCGCGCCGCGGGGCCGCCTACCAGCGGTACCAGCGCCCCGTGCCGCCCTTCGGCCGGGCCACGAAGCCGAGCAGCCACAGGACGAGCACGATGACGGCGATCCACCAGAGCGCCTTGACGGCGAAGCCGGCGCCGAAGAGGAGCAGGACGAGCAGCAGTACGAGAAGCAGGGGGACCATGCGAATCGACCTCCGTCGGGACGGTGACGGGAAAATGAAGGGACGGCCGGACGGCGTACACATGCGCACCGGCCTCCTACGGGGGCGGGAAGCGCCGCCCGCTCAGCCGCGGCGTTCGAAGAACAGGGCCACCGGGCCGAGGTCGCGCCGCGCGACCAGGCGCCCGGCCCGGTGCCCCCACCCGTACGCGAGGGCGAGCGCGGCCGCCGTGCCGGCGACGGCACCGGCCGTCACGGTCCGGTGCGCACGCGCGGCGGCCCACAGGTCGCTCCCGGCGCCCCGGGCCACGTACGCGGCCGCGCGGGCCTTCTCGGCGAACGGCACCGGCAGGAAGCCCGGCTCCCCGAGGGCGGCCGGCACGTACCCCTCGTCCACGTCAGGGGCGTCCGCCCGCGTCAGGTCGGGGTAGTCCGGGACGACGTAGGGGCCGGTCCAGGGAAACCGGTTCCGTTCGCTGTTCTCAGAAGCACTCATGGGCACCGTCTCGCCGGACTCCCGCACGCTAAACCTGGTGGACCCGGGCCCCCGGTACGCGCCCCGGGTCGGGGGGCCTTCCCGGGTCGGCTCCGGTCGGCTCCGGTCGGCTTCAGTCGGCGTAGTGGGTGCGGACCCACAGGGGCAGGGCGAACCAGCAGATCAGATACCAGGCGAGGACGCCGGAGACCAGCCAGGGCACGTACGGGTCGTGCGTCGCCACCCGCAGGATGAGGAACAGGGCGGCCGTCAGCGTCGCGAGCAGCAGCAGGATGCCGGTGAAGGTGAGCCGGGAGGCCCAGACGACGGCCTGGGACTTGACCCGCCGCCCCGACACGATCCGATGGAAGGAGACCGGGCCGATCAGCGCGCCCGTCGCCAGCGACCCGAGGACGACCGTGACCAGGTAGATCGTCTTGTCGGTCTGCCCCAGGTCGTGGAAGAGCGGGGTGAACACCACGGTGAGAAGGAAGCCGAGGAGGATCTGGACGCCGGTCTGGGCGACCCGGATCTCCTGGAGGAGTTCCTGCCAGCGCCGGTCCGCGCGCTCCTCCTCCGTCTCGCCGCGCCCGTCGTGCCTGCCGGTGCCGGCACCGGTGCCGCTGTCCGGCTCCTGTGTCTTCCCGCCGTGCCGCGCCTCCCTCGGCCCGTCCTCAGACGTACCGCCGTTTCGTTCGTTCATGACGATCCTCCTCTGAAGCGCGCGCCGGGTCTCGGGGGCACGGCGCGGACGTGCGGCTCCCCGGAGCGAGGCCGGCACGGCGGAAGCCCCCGTCGAGCGTGGGGGCTTCCGTCCGGCGCGCACGGTGCGGAGTCAGGACCGCGGCGTACCGGCCGTTCGCGGGGGCGCGTGGCGCGGCCACCGTCCGCGACGGGCGTTCCCGCCGTCGCCGGGCAGCCGCCCGCGGTCACCGGCGACAGGACCGTCGGCCCGCCCGTTCAGCCCTCCTGCCCGTCTCGTCCGCGCGGTGCGCCGGGGGTCACGGCGGGAGCGTACGTGCGGTTCCCCCCGCTCCGGCCCAAGGCACTGGGGTTCTCGGACGGGACTGCGGCCTCCGGCGGGCGCGACGGCGGTGTCACCGGAGGGCTGGGCGGGCGACGGGGCGGGCGGACCGGGGCGCCGTCCCCGGTCCCGACGGTCCACCGGAGGGGCGGGCGAGGCGGCGGGGCCGGGTCGGTCCCACCGGCACGGCGCACGGCGCCACCCGGACGAGGACTCGGGTCGGCTTCGACACGAGCGCCTCCTGGGTGGGTTCCGCGGGTCGACTGTCCGTCACCCTGGTTCCGGTGCATACCAGTTCGGCTTGCCGCTCTTCCCGGGGTCAAACCCCGAGAATGCGGCGAGACCGCTCGGCGGTCCGGCCCGCCGGGGCACCTCGTCCCGGGGCGCGGGCTCGGGGCGGCGGCTCGGGGCGGCGGCTCGGGCGGCATGCGAGCGGCCCGCACCTCCACGGGGTGCGGGCCGCTCGCGGGTGCCGCCGACCCACGGCAAGGGGGGGAACCGTGGATCGTCCGGCGTGAGCGTGTCCCATCGCTCGACACCCGCATGCCCCGCCGACCGGGATCCATGCCACCCGGTCCGGTTTCACCCGGGGCGGGCCGGGGTGACCCGCTGGGACTTCGAACCGGCCGGTCCACCGGCCGCCACGTCCACGCGTACGACGACGTCGTCGTGCCCGTCACCGACCGGCGGACCCGGGTGATCGGCGCGGGCGCCACGGTCGACGTCTCCGATCTCCGGGCGAGCCGGTCCGACGCCCGCCCGGCCGGCGGCGAACACGAGGGCGTCGACGCGGGCTCCGCCCCGCCGGCGTCCGCGGAGATCGAGTTGAAGCAGCCGCCGAAGGACGTTCCCGGGCGGCGGTCGTCGCCGGCCGGGAGACCGGCTACGCCCCGGGGAGGCGGTCGTCCGATCCACGGTCGACCCGGCAGGTACCGGGCGCGCGGTGTCGTCCGATCCACGGTCGACCCGGCAGGTACCGGGCGCGCGGTGTCGTCCGATCCCCCGCCGCGATATCCGGTGGCGCCGCCTCCCGTCGGCCTGGCGCGCTTCCCGCACACCGAGGGGGCGTAGCTCAGCCGGCCAGAGCGCCGGTCTCCAGAACCGGATGCCGCAGGCTCGACTCCTGTCACCCCTGCCAAGGGCGCGCCGGCGCCGGATCCTCGGACTTGGACATGGCGACACCTTTCTCTCGTACGGGGATCGTCTCCCGTCGGGGACGTGCCGCTGCGCTGCGCGGGCCGGGGTGGACCGACGGCCCGTCAGAGGCCGCCCACGCCTCCCGGGAAGGGCCAGGACGTGCGGTAGTACTGGCCGATCTCCTCGCGGTACTGGCGGTCCGCGAGGTGCTTGTCGGAGACGAACTCGGGCGAGTCCTTCACCTGTTCCTTCGACAGGGCGAGGTGGAGGGTCTGCTCCTCCAGGTCGACGCTGGTCACCGCCCGCGCCGGGATCAGCACCTCCTTGCCGAAGATCCAGACGCCCGTGTCGACGACCAGGTAGGAGTCGTCCACCTCGTCGGAGTGCTTGTCCACCTTGCCGATGTGCCCGTCGGAGGCCTCGACGC
This sequence comes from Streptomyces wedmorensis, assembly GCF_000716445.1. Lineage (GTDB taxonomy): Bacteria > Actinomycetota > Actinomycetes > Streptomycetales > Streptomycetaceae > Streptomyces > Streptomyces wedmorensis. The sequence goes on along the minus strand of NZ_JNWK01000080.1, from coordinate 3,987 downwards.
GCCACCCGGTGAGGTCGGTACCCGCCAGGTGGCCGGACTCGGTGCTGAAGGACCACAGATGGTCGGTCATCGCTGTCACTCCTCTGTCGCTGTGTTCGTGCAGGTCGCGGCGCCGGACGTGCGGGCCGCCTCAGAGCAGGTCACGACGGTCGTCGGTGACCGTGGGCGCCACCGGCGGGACCACCATCCGGCGGCGGCGCAGAACGCTGGTGTAGACGGCGGTCCCGAGCAGGCCGACGCCCATCAGGATCAGGCCGACCAGATCGAGGTCGACCGCTGCGAGCTCCCAGTCGGACGCGAACGTGAGGATGGCGCCGACGGCGATCATGATGATGAACAGTCCCAGACCCATGGTTGGTTGCTCCTCCCCTGCGGGTTGGACAGCGTCCGCGTACCCGGGCCTCCGGGGATCATTCCGCCGTCCTCGGAGACGTTCGGACCGGGTACCTCCCGGCCCCGGGAGCACGCCGGAATCGCCGATTCGCCGTCTTCCAGGGGATGTTCATGGACGGGCGGGGCACGCGTTCAGCCGCGGGCCCGCACACGCACCGGCGGGCGAGGCACCCGACTCCCGGCCCGTCGGCAGAGGGCCGGCCGCACTCCCCGGGAGCCCCGATGCAGGTCCGAGCGAGGCCCGCACATCCGGACGTCACATGGACGGCCCGTACCGTCGCCAGGCGCTACCGGCCCGACCGTCTCCTGGGCCGGGGCGGCGCGGCGGACGTGTTCGAGGCGCTGGACCTGCGGCTGCGGCGCCCGTGGCGGTGAAGCCGTTCCGGCCGGCGGGCGCCCACCGGACCGACGCTCACTGGGCAGCGCGCCAGCGCGGGCGAGGCGGCGCCCCCGCCCCGGGACGGGGCGGCGGACGGGCCCGGACGGGCGCACCGACGTCGCCGCTCCCGCACGCGAACGACTCTCCGAAAAACCGCGCCTGACGACTCATCAGGAATTTTGAAGTGTGAGACGGCCGCTTGGGGCAACACGGAGTGCCAGGACACGGAAGGAAGGCGGGGGCGTTGCCGGAGGCCGGGACGGGAGGCGGTTCGTCTGTCTCCTCCCCGCGTTCTTCCGGTAGGGGGCGCCCTTTCGGGAACCGTCCCGCGCGTTCGACATCGGAGGAGAATCCCATGACCGCACTGCTGGACCGCATCAAGCGATTCGCCCGCAGCCCCCAGGGCCGTGGCGCGGCGGAGTCCCTTCGCCGCGCCGCGGCCGACCCGCGCAGGCGCGCCCAGGCACGCCGCCTGTTCGGCAGGCTGCGCCACCGCTGACGCCTGCTCACCCGGCCTTCACAGCCGGACCGCCGACGCCCCGCGCGAGGTACCGCGCGGGGCGTCGGCGTGCGTACGGCGCGTGCGCGGCGCGTACAACACCGCCGCGCGAAGGCGCCGTACGGCCAGGATCGTCGGAGAGGAGCGCCTGCGGGCGACGCGGGTGCCGGACATGCCGCCGGCCCGGCGGTGCGGGCCGCGAGGCCGATCGCACCGCCGGGCACGGGAACCGGGGGACCCCCGGGCGTCAGGTGGACAACAGGCGCTGGAACAGGGCGCGGTACTGGCAGAGCGCGAGGCGCAGGCTCTCGGTGTCGGCCTCCAGCCCCTGGCTCCACTGCCCCTCCAGGGTGTGCCGGTGCCGGGCGAAGGTGTCCGCCAGGGTCCTCATCACGTCCCCGACGAGGACGTCGGCCGCGTGGACCGCCTGGCGGGGGTCGTCGACGAACCGGCCCTGGACCTCGTGCCAGCGGCGACGGAACTCCCCTTCCTCGGCCGGGCCGAGCAGATCGGGGATCCCCTCCCCGTCCGCTCCGGCGGCGCCGGGTCGCGCGACGCGTTCGTCGCCCGGTCCCTGCGACCGCTCCTGCGGGGCGGGGGCGGCGTGCCGGGCGTGACCGCCGTGGGCCGCGGGTGCCGGGCCCGGGGGCGCGGAGGGCAGGGGCGGTGTCCGGGGCATGGCCGACGGGTACGCGGGAGGCGTCTTCTGAGCCGGGACCTGCGGGGACGCCGCGGGCGTGGACGGCGGGCCCCCGGGGCCGTCGGGCCCGGACTGGTCGTGCCCAGGCCGGCCGGGCTGCGGCCCGCCCTGCGGGAACTGGTCGTATCGGGGCCGGCCCTGTTGGGGCCGACCCTGCTGCGACGCGCCCTGCTGAGGCTGGTCGTGCCGGGGCGGGGTCGGTACGACCGCCGGGCTGCCCGGGACCGCCGAACCGGTCGCGGGGCCCGACGGCGTGGGTGGGGCGGAGGACGAGGCCTGGGGCGCGGCCTGTCGGCGCCCGTCCGCCTCCTCCACGCCGGGCTGCCGCGGCGGGGTCGGTACGACCGCCGGGCTGTGCTCCGGCTGCCGCACCGCGTCGCCTCCGGTCGCCGCGGGCCCGGGACGGCCGGGGCCGGACCGGCCCTGTCCGGTCCGCGGCTCGGGGCGGTCAGCCGGGTCGGGGCGGCCTTCCGACCGCTCGGGGTACTCGCCCGTCGGGTCCGCGTGGTGTCGTCGACCCGGCGCCCGGGTCGTGCGCTCGGACGTCTCGTGGTGTCGCATCTCTCCTGCCTCCGCGTCAGGACCGGCGGGTGCCGGTCGGCTCGCCGTCGGCGAGCAGGTCGTCGAAGAGGGTGCGGTAGTGCATCATCGCGCCCCTCAACTGTTCGGTGGTGGCGGCGTTGTGGGTGCTCATCGCGTGGACCTCCAGGGCCGCCCGGTAGTACTCAAGGGCGCGGCCGTGCCGCACCGACAGGTCACGCAGCCGCTGCTCGTGGCCCTCGTCGGGGTAACCCCGGTCGCGCATCAGGGCCGCCACCAGTTCGTCGGCGTCGTGGATGGCGGCCTCGGGCCGGTCCACGAACTCCTCCTGGACGCGCATCCACCGCCGCGCGTACTGCTCCCGCACCTCACCGGGCACCGGCTTGATCTCCAGGTCGGCGAAGCGGCTTTCGCGGGCCTCCAGTTCCTGCTCCGCGGCCCGTCTGCTGCCGGTCGCCTCGACGGCCCGTCCGTACTCGGGCCCGAAGCGGTCGCGCAGTCGCGATCGCCGCCGGCGGTCCACCGCCACACCGGCGGCGAACCCGACCACGACGACGGCCGCGACGACGACCAGGACGATTCCGATCGACATCGGTTCTCACCCTTCCGCGTTCTCTCTCGGAGTCGAGCTCTTCCGTCCCGGCCCTTCGGGGGCCCAGGACTCATGGAGGTCCGCGTGCCCCTCACCCAGGAAGGCAAACCGGGCGTCCAGGACGGGCCGGGGCCGCACGCGGAGGCGAGCGGACAGGAGAGCGGGGGCGAGGGCAGAGGCGAGAGCGGGGGGCGCATGCGATCGCCCCGCAGGGCAATAAGCGGAGATATCGGGGCACAAGGACAACCTGCGGGCAGGACGCCCCCGGAGCTCCGAAAGACCCGGCCGTGCGAACGGAGAGCGAACGATGCGGAAGACCGACGACGCGCACATCACCGACGCCTTCGTCCGGGGCGGCCTCTCGCCCTCCCGGGCCCGTCGCCTCACCGTGGACTTCCTGCAGGGTCTCGCGCGGCGCGGCCGATCCGTGCCGCCCCGCGCGGTGGAGGCCGCCCGGCTCGTCACCAGCGAGCTGGTCACCAACGCCTACGAGCACGCCCCCGGACCCGTTCTGCTGGAACTGCGGCTGGAGGGCGGGCTGGTCGCCATCACCGTGTGGGACAGCGAGCCGGCCCTACCGGTGGTCATCGCCCTGGACGGCGAGACGGCCCCCGAGCGCGCACCGGCGCGTGACGGGAGGGGCACCAGGGTCCGCCGGTGACCGGCGGCGGAGGGCGGTCCCCGCGGACGGCGACACTCTGGGCGCGGTCCAGGCGGACGCGCCGGCCGCGTCCCACCGGCTCGCACCCCGCACGATCCCCTGCTCGTGGCGGACGCCGGGGTCGGCTAGTCTTCTGAGTCAGGAATTCTGTTCAGATATGAGGCGAGGCGTTCGAGGATCTCGTCTGCGGTCTTGGTCCATATGTAGGGCTTGGGGTCGGTGT
>NZ_JNWK01000079.1 GCF_000716445.1 Streptomyces wedmorensis | reverse complement strand
GACCCCGGGTTGTGGGCAACTGTTCCGCAAGGGCGGAACGGGTGGGCACAACCCACCACGGCGCCGCACCTTCGGCGCACCGTCCAGGCCCGGAAGCCTGGGCCCGGCAGAGGGCGCCGTCCCGTGTGCCCACCCGTCCCGCCCAGCGGGACGATTGCCCACACGGCGGGGGCGCGGGGGCGGGCGCAGCCCACACGGCGGTGGCGCGGGGGCGGGCGCAGCCCACGTGGCGGGCCCTCAGGAGTCAGGGGGTCAGAGGGATCAGGGGGTCAGGGGGGGTTTGGGGGCGGCGGATGACGAGGGACATGAGGGCGGCGGCGGCGCAGAGGGCGCCGGAGGCGTACCAGACGACGTCGTAGCTGCCGAAGACGTCGCGGGCGACACCGCCGGCGAAGGCGACGACGGCGGCGCCGACCTGGTGGGAGGCGAGGACCCAGCCGAAGACGATGGCGGAGTCGTCGCCGTAGTGCTCGCGGCAGAGGGCGATCGTGGGCGGGACGGTGGCGACCCAGTCCAGGCCGTAGAAGACGATGAAGAACAGCATCGGCGGGTGGACGGCGGGGGCGAGGAGCATCGGCAGGAAGAGCAGGGAGACGCCGCGGAGCGCGTAGTAGACGGCGAGCAGGCGGCGGGCCGCGAAGCGGTCGGTGAACCAGCCGGAGGCGATGGTGCCGACGACGTCGAAGACGCCGATGACGGCGAGGAGTCCGGCGGCCGCGGTGACGGGCATGCCGTGGTCGTGGGCGGCGGGCACGAAGTGGGTCTTGACCAGGCCGTTCGTGGAGGCGCCGCAGATCGCGAAGGTGCCGGCGAGGAGCCAGAAGGGGCCGGTGCGGGCGGCCTTGAGCAGGACGGTGACGGCGCGGCGGGCGGCGCCGGTGACGGGCGCGGGCTTGTCGGCGTACGCGCCGCCGTAGGGGGCCAGGCCGACGTCCGCGGGGTGGTCGCGCAGCAGCAGCCACACGAAGGGGACGACGGCGAGGGCGGCGAGGGCGACGGTCACGGCGGCGGGGCGCCAGCCGTGGTGCTCGACCAGCCAGGAGAGCAGCGGGAGGAAGACCAGCTGGCCGGAGGCCCCGGCGGCGGTGAGGATGCCGGTGACGAGGCCCCGGCGGGCGGTGAACCAGCGGTTGGTGACGGTCGCGGCGAAGGCGAGGGCCATGGAGCCGCTGCCGAGGCCGACGAGGACGCCCCAGTAGAGGACGAGTTGCCAGGCCGCGGTCATCAACACCGTCAGGATCGACCCGGCGGCGATGATCGTGAGCGCGACGGCGACGACGCGGCGGATGCCGAACCGGTCCATGAGCGCGGCGGCGAAGGGGGCGGTGAGTCCGTAGAGGGCGAGGTTCACCGAGACGGCGAAGCCGATCGTGCCGCGCGACCAGTCGAACTCGGCGTGCAGCGGCTCGATCAGCAGGCCCGGCAGGGAGGCGAACGCCGCGGCGCCGATGATCGTGACGAAGGTGACCGCCGCGACGAACCAGGCGCGGTGGACGCGGGGGGTGCGGACGGGGGGACGGTCTGATGCGGGTCCGGCGGGGCGCTCGGTTGTCTGGGCCATGCCACCGAGCATCCCGTCCGTGCCACCGCTCCGGCCATTGGCCGGAATGACAGCTTTCCAAAGGATCGGGACACGCCCCCGGGAAGCCTTCCGCACCCGCCCCCAACGCCACCGGCACCGGCACCGGCACCGGCACCCCGCGCGGCACCGCCTACACCCGCGGCAGCGCCTACACCCGCGCCACCGCCTACACCCACGGCACCGCCTACACCCGCGGCAGCGTCCTGATCGGGCGTACGGCGAGCAGTGCCGCCACCACGAGGACCGCGATGCCCGCGCCCGTGAGCAGTACCTGCTGGGTGCCGACGGCCGCCGCGACCGGGCCCGACAGGGTGCGGCCGACGCCCATCATGAGGAGGGAGCCGGCGACGTCGTAGGCGTGCATGCGGTTGAGGGCCTCCTGCGGGACGTGGGTCTGGACGGCGGTGGACCACATGACCAACCAGAAGGCGAAGGCGGCGCCGCCGATGAACTGGCCGGCGCCGAGGAGGGCGACGGGTGCGCCGAGGCCGAGCAGGGCGAGGTTCACGGAGAGGCCGAGGAGGGCGATCGCGCCGGAGGCGAGGGGGCGGTCGGGGCGGAGCCGGAGGGCGAGGAGGCCGCCGGCCGCGCTGCCGGCGCCGTTGACGGCCATGAGCACGCCGTACGCGGCCGATCCGTGGTCCTCGGTGACCAGGCTCGCGGTGAGCGGCACCATGGGGCCGGCGACGGTCAGCCCGTACACGGTCCAGATGGATATGACGCCCCACAGCCAGCTCCGGGACCGGAACTCCCGCCACCCGCCGACGAGTTCGGCGCCCAGGGAGTCCCGGCGGGCGGAGTCGGAGGGAAGCGGGGCGATGCGCAGCAGGGTGAGGCAGAGGGCGCTGATCGCGAACGTCACGCCGTTGACGGCGAAGGCCGCGCCCGCGTTCCAGAGGGCGACGAGCAGGCCCGCGGCGGCCGGTCCCGCCATCGTCATGAGGGCTTCGGCGACCCGCAGGACGGCGTTGGCGCGCTGCACGTCGGGGGCGATGCGGGGGATGGTGGAGGCGACGCCGGGCTGGAAGAGGGCGGCGCCCATGCCGGCGGCGACGGAGAGGGTGTAGACGGCCCAGAGCGGGGGGCTGCCGAGGCTGAAGGAGACGGCGAGGACGGCGGCGCCGGGCAGTCGCAGGAGGTCCGCGAGGATCATCATGCGGCGGGCGGTGAACCGGTCGGCGAGGACGCCGCCGAAGAGCACGAAGAGCGCGAAGGCGGCCGTCCAGCCGCCGAGCGCGTACCCGACGGTGGAGCCGGGGTGGCCGGCTCCGAGGAGTCCGGCGGCGAAGGCGACCGGGACCATGCCCTCGCCGAAGACGGCGACCGCGCGGGCGACGAAGAAGAGCCGGAAGTTGCGGTTCCACAGTGCGGGCGGCTCGGCCGGGGCGGGAATCCGCTCGGCGGCCTCAGACTTGTACGTGTTGTCCGTCACGGACAAGCAGAACTACCGGAAAGTGGTCTGGACCACCACTCCTTTTCCGCCGCCCGCCGAAGGGAGCACCCCCGTGCCGCCGCAGTCCGGCCCCACCCCCCACCGCGTCGCCGTCCTCGCGCTGCCCGGGCTCCTGCCCTTCGAGCTCGGCATCCCGCACCGGATCTTCGGCCGCGCCAAGGACGCAGAGGGGCGGCACCTGTACGAGATCGTCACCTGCGCCCCGGTCGCGGGCGCCGTCCCCACCGACGCCGACTTCGCCGTGTACGTCGAGCACGGGCCGGAGATCCTCGCGACCGCCGACACGGTCGTCGTCCCCGCCTCGTACGAGCTGGGTCCCGTCTACGACGAGGGCAGGCTCACCGACGAGCTGGCCGCCGCGCTCGCGCACATCAGGCCCGGCACCCGGCTCGTCTCCATCTGCACCGGCGGATACGTGCTCGCCGCCGCCGGGTTCCTCGACGGGCGCCCGGCCACCACCCACTGGTCCTCCGCCGCGCACTTCCAGCAGCTCTTCCCGACGGTGCGGGTCGACGCGGACGTCCTCTTCGTCGACGACGGCGACGTCCTCACCTCGGCGGGCGTCGCGGCCGGCATCGACCTGTGCCTGCACATCGTGCGCCGCGACCACGGCACGGCCGTCGCCAACGACGTCGCCCGCAGGACCGTCGTGCCGCCGCACCGGGACGGCGGCCAGGCCCAGTACATCGAGCGCCCGATGCCCGAGGCCGGCACCCACACCACCACCGCGGCGCGGGCCTGGGCGCTGGCCCACCTCCACGAGCCGATCCAGCTGCGGGACCTGGCCGAGAAGGAGTCGATGAGCGTACGGACGTTCACCCGCCGCTTCCGTGACGAGGTCGGCATCAGCCCCGGCCAGTGGCTCACCCAGCAGCGCATCGAACGCGCCCGGCACCTCCTGGAGTCCACCGGCCTCCCTATCGACCGCGTCGCCCAGGACGCCGGCTTCGGCACCGCCCAGTCCCTGCGCGTCCACCTGATGACCGCGATCGGCGTGACCCCGACGGCCTACCGCCGCACCTTCCGCACCGGCGCCGACGCCGACGCCGCCTGAACGTCGCCCGCCACCGCGGCACGGCGGATCAGCCGCCGTTCCCCCACGAAACCGGCCCCGGTGAGCAGCACGGTCAGGACCACCCCGCACAGGATCGCCGTCGACGGCGCCACCACCTTGAGCAGCCCGCCCGCGAGGGTGCCGCTGACCGCGTAACCGGCGCCCACCGCCGCGTACATCACCGAGTACCCGGCGGCGAGCGCGGACGGCGGCAGGACCTCCCGCAGGGCGAGGTTCCGGGCCAGGCCCGAAGGCGCCTGGAGGATCCCTGCCGCGACCAGCGCCACCGCGATCGCGGCCGTCCACGGCAGTACGGCGACGAGCGCGACGCCCGAGGCCACCGCGAGCACGAGCACCGTCGACTGGGCGGACAGCGACCCCGGCCAGTGCCCCCGCAGGCCGTACACGAACCCGCCCGCCGCCGAGCCGATGGAGAACCCGGCGAGCAGCGGCCCCGCCCACCCGATGCCGATCCCCCGCTGTTCGAGCAGGGCGGGCAGCACCAGCTCGGCCAGCGCGAGCAGCGTGAGGCCTGCGGCCCCCAGGACGTACACCGGCCAGGCCCGCAGCAGCATCCGCCGCATCGACGCGCCCTCCTCCTGCGGCTCCGCCGCCCACCCGGCCGGCAGCATCCGCAGCCCCGCCACCGACACGGCCAGCAGCGCCCCCATGAGGAGCAGCGGCACGGCCGGGTCGACGCCGAGCGCGAGTCCGGTCGCCAACGCGGGCGCGGCCGCCCAGATGGCGAAGGTCAGCACCGACTCCATGCTCATCGCCTGGGTGACGGCCCGCTCCGGTACGAGGCTCGTGAGCAGCGCCCGCAGCCCCCCGGGCACGGCGGCGGGCCCGACGCCCGCGAGCAGCGCGAGGGCGCCGAGCACCACCGGGTGGGCGCCCGGCAGCAGCCCGAGTCCGGCGAACCCGGCGGCGCCGACGGCGAGTCCGGCGGCCAGCTGCGGCCTGGCCCGCTCGGCGTTCATCCGCATGCCGAGCACGGGCGCGCCGACGATCTCCCCGAGCACGTACACCGCCGCGAGCACCGCCCCGAGCGAGTACCCGCCGGGCCGCTCCCGTACCAGGAACACGACCGCGAGCGGCGCCATGGCGATGGGCAGCCGGCTGGTGACCATGACGGCGGACCAGGCCAGGACGGGTCGGGTGGCGAGTTCGCGGTAGGACATGGCCGTGACCGTAACCCGCCGACGGTCCTGTCCCCCAGGGAAATACGGCGGGCTCGCACGCCTCGCGGCCCGCCCCGAACCGCCTCCTGTCCGCCGCCTGTCCGCTGTCCGTACGGCTCAGAACGTGAGCACGCCCCGCGCCACCTTCCCCCGCTCCGCGTCCTCCACGGCCCGGGCGAACTCCTCCACGGGGTAGGTGGCCGTGACGAGTTCGTCGAGGAGCAGGCCGCCCGTCCGGTACAGCTCCGCGTAGAGGGCGATGTCCTTCTGGGGACGGGAGGAGCCGTAGCGGCAGCCGAGGATGGACTTGTCCAGGAACATGGCGGCCGGGAGGAAGGTCGCCTCCGCCGCGGGCGCGGTCATGCCGAGGAGGATCGCCTGGCCGTGGCGGTCGAGGAGGTCGACGGCGGTGCGGACGAGGCCGGTGTGGCCGACGCACTCGAAGACGTGGTCGGCGCCGGTGGGCAGGATCTCGCGGACGCCGTCCGTGGAGGCGAGGAAGTGGGTGGCGCCGAACCGGCGAGCCACCGCCTCCTTGTCCGGGTTGGTGTCGACGGCCACGATCGTGAGGGCGCCGGCGATCCGGGCGCCCTGGATGACGTTGAGCCCGATCCCGCCGGTGCCGATGACGACGACCGTCTCGCCCCGGCCGACCTTCGCGCGGTTGAGCACCGCGCCGACGCCGGTGAGGACGCCGCAGCCCATCAGAGCGGCGGAGGTGAGCGGGATGTCCTTCGGGATCCGTACGGCCTGGACGGCCTTGACGACGGTCCGCTCGGCGAACGACGAGTTCGACGCGAACTGGTAGAGCGGCTGCCCGTCCCGTGAGAACGGCTGCCCCGGCATCCCGATCGCCTTCCGGCACATCGTCGGCCGCCCCCGGTCGCAGTCCGCGCACGCCCCGCAGTTCGCCAGCGTCGAGAGGGCCACGTGGTCGCCGGGCACGACGTGCTTCACCCCGGGGCCGACGGCCTCGACGACCCCGGCCCCCTCGTGCCCGAGCACGACCGGCGGTGGGAACGGGATCGTGCCGTCCACGACCGACAGGTCGCTGTGGCAGAGTCCCGCCGCCGCGATGGCGACGAGCACCTCGCCGGGCCCCGGGTCCCGTACCTCCAGGTCGTCGACGACCTGGACCTGCTTCCCGTCGAAGACGACGCCCCTCATGACGCCTCCCCCTTGCCGGCGTTGGGCCGGTCGCCCGCCGCCGCCGCGCGGGCCATCTCCTCCAGGCGGGCGAGCATCGGCATCGGATCGGTGCCGACGGTGCCGGGGAGGAAGTCGGCGATGCGTTCGGGGGTCCAGGCGGCGCCTTCGGCGTATCCGGCGCGGAGCTCGCGGGGCTGGGCCCAGACGGCGATCTTGGGGCCGGCGATCGTGTAGACCTGGCCGGTGATCCTCTCAGCGCGGGCCCGTTCCGAGAGGAGGTAGACGACGAGGGCGGCCACGTCCTCCGGCTCCCCCATCTCCTTCAGCTCCATCGGCACGTTGGCGGACATGCGGGTACGGGCCACCGGGGCGACGGCGTTCGCGGTGACGCCGTACTTGTGGAGGCCGAGCGCCGCCGAGCGGACCAGCGAGATGATCCCGCCCTTGGCGGCGGAGTAGTTGGCCTGGGCGACGGACCCCTGGTGGTTGCCGCTGGTGAACCCGATCAGCGTGCCCGTCCCCTGCTTGCGCATGACGGCGGACGCGGCCCGGAAGACCGTGAACGTGCCCTTCAGGTGGGTGGCGACGACGGGGTCCCACTCCTCCTCGGACATGTTGAAGAGCATGCGTTCGCGGAGGATGCCGGCGACGCAGACGACCCCGTCGATCCGCCCGTACTCGGCGAGGGCGACGTCCACGATCCGCTGCCCGCCCGCCATCGTGGAGATGTCGTCGGCGACGGCGACGGCCGAGCCGCCCGCCGCCTCGATCTCCTTCACGACGGCGAGGGCGATCTCGGAGGTCGGCTCGCCGCCCTCGATCGACACCCCGTAGTCGTTGACGACGACCTTCGCGCCCTCCGCCGCGCACGCGAGGGCCACGGCGCGGCCGATGCCCCGCCCCGCGCCCGTCACGGCGACGACCTTGCCAGCCAAGAAGTTCCCCACGCCCGGCCCCTTCCCGCATTTTCTGACGGTCCGTTAGATTCGTTCGTCGTCAGGATTCTACGGTCCGTCAGATACCGGAAAACAAGACCCCGGAGGCCCCGATGTCTCTCCCCACCGCTTTTCACGAGATCGCCAAACGCGTCAACAACTGGGGCCGTTGGGGCCGGGACGACGAGATCGGCACCCTCAACCTCGTCACCGACGAGGTCGTGCGCGAGGCCGTCGCCACCGTCCGCACCGGCCGACGCGTCCCCCTCGCCGTCGACCTGAAGCAGGACGGGGTGCAGACCGGGATGATCCCCGGCCGGGTGAACCCGCTCCACGTCATGGTCCAGGTCAACCAGGAGCTCTTCGGCCCCGGCACGGTCGCCACCAGCGACGACGCCGTGACCCTCGGCCTCCAGGCCGGCACCCACTGGGACGCCCTGACCCACGCCTCGCACTCGGGCCGCATCTACAACGGCCGCCCCGCCGCCACCATCACCCCGCACGGCCGCTCCGAGTTCAGCGGCATCCACACCGCCCGGCACGTCGTGAGCCGGGGGGTCCTCCTGGACGTCGCCGCCGCGAAGGGCCTCGACCGGCTGCCCGGCGACCACGCCGTCACCCCGGAGGACCTCGACGAGGCGGCGGAGTTCGGCGGCGTCACGGTCCGCGCCGGCGACATCGTGCTCGTACGGACCGGTCAGATGCAGTCGTACCTGGCCGGGGACAGGCACGGGTACGCCTTCCCGTCACCGGGCCTCTCGATCCGCACGCCGGAGTGGTTCCACGCCCGTGACGTCGCGGCCGTCGCCAACGACACGCTCACCTTCGAGATCTTCCCGCCCGAGATCGACGACCTGTGGCTGCCCGTCCACGCGCTCGACCTGGTCGAGATGGGAATGCTCCAGGGACAGAACTGGAACCTCGAAGCCTTGTCCACAGCCTGTGCACAAGAACGGCGCTACGCCTTCCTGCTCTCCGCCATGCCGGAACCCTTCGTCGGCGGCACGGGCACACCGGTGGCCCCGGTCGCCATCCTCTGAGGCACCCGCACCTGCGGGTCGACGGGCGGCGGCGCGCTCGCGCGCGCCCCGAGCACGGCACGGCCGCCGCCACCCGGCCACGACCCGCACACGCCGAGGGCACACGGCCCTCGGCTCCCCTCGCCACGAATCGCTCACACCAGAGTGGGCAAAACGCCACGAATCGTCAACAGTGCACCCGGCCGGGCAACACCACGCCCTGCCCGCGCGAGGGAGCCACCGACACCCGGTCCACCTCGCACCAGATGCTCTTACCGGCACCTTCCGGCTGCCAGCCCCACCGGTCGGCCAGGCCGTCCACCAACTCAAGGCCGCGCCCGTTGGTGTCGTCGCCGTCCGCGTGCCGGGGCCGCGGCGGACGGTCGCTCGCGTCGGCCACCTCGACCCGCACCCCGCCCCCGGCCGCGAACAGCATCCGCAGCACGGCGGGACATCCCGTGTGCACCACGGCGTTGGTCACGAGCTCCGAGATGATCAGCACCAGCGTGTCGGCCAGCGGCTCGTCATCACCTATGCCCGAACCGGCGAGCCGTGACCGCGCCCACCTCCGGGCCCGACCGACCTCCGCCGGGTCGGGCCCGACCTCCAACTGCACCTGAAGCACCTGCACCGCTCACACCATCCGAACCGGCGGACACACCTTTACGGAACGTGATTCCCTTGTGGGACAGCATGGTTGACGTACAGTCACCGCAACAAGCGCTTCGGGCATATTCCAGCGCGAAGGAGTACGCATGGTCCATACTGTGCGACGCACGCTGCGGGTAGTCGAACGCCGAGCGCGAACGGCGGGCATTCCCGGACACGGGGCCACCCCAAGGGCGACACCGGGACGATCCGGGCCGACGTGCACGCGCATCCACGGAGAGTACCGGAGCCGGAGGCCGACTCCGGGCCGTGACGACCCCTCCGAAGGACACAACCCGATATCGACGCTCCGTCACGCATCGGACGCGCAGCGCTACAGGCCCGCCGCCACCACCTCCTCCGCCCGCGCCCCCGTCATCCCCAGCCGGGCCCGCACCCACGCCCTCTTCAGGTGCAGGTGCACGTCCGCCTCCCAGGTGAACCCCATCCCGCCGTACACCTGCAGGCAGTCACGGGCGTTCGCCGTGGCGGCCTCGTCGGCGAGGAGCTTGGCCCCCGCGATCTCCACGCCGTCCCCCGTCACGGCCGCCGCCCGCACGGCCACCCGCGCGAGCTCGGCCCGCACGAACATCCCCGCACACAGGTGCTTCACCGCCTGGAACCCCCCGATCACCTGCCCGAACTGCTCTCTCTCCCGCGCGTACGCCACCGCCATCTCGGTGGTCCGCCCGGCACTCCCGACCTGCTCGGCGGCGGTGAGCAGGATCCCCGTCGAAACCGTCGTGGGCAGGTGTTCCGCAGGGCGGAACGGGTGGGCGCGACCCCCGTTGCCGGGTACGCGGTGCAGTGGGGTGAGCGGATCGACCGACCGCACGGGCACCGCCCCCTCCGCCTCCCCCCGCACCACGTCCGCCTCGTCCAGCCAGGGCACCAGCCCCTCCGACGCGGAGGTCACCACGACAGCCCCCTCCGCGGCCCCCGGCACGACCCCCGCCGCGACGTGCGTGGCGACGAGCGGCCCCGGCAGCAGCGCCCTCCCCACCTCCTCGAACACGAGCACCGCCTCGGGCAGCCCGAGCCCCACCCCGCCGTCCTCCTCGGGAAGCCGCAGCGAGAAGAACCCGGCGGCGCCGAGCTCCCGCCACAGGCCGCGGTCGAGCCCCGGGGAGTCCACGGCGGCCCGCAGCGCGTCCCGGTCGAAGCGCCGCGCCAGCAGTTCCCGCACCCCCCGCCGCAGGTCCCGCTGGTCCTCGGTGAGTCGGAAGTCCATGACGGTCACCGGCCCTTCGGGAGGCCGAGGATGCGCTCGGCGACGATGTTGCGCTGGATCTGGGAGGTGCCGGCGGCGATCGTGTACGAGAGGGACGACAGCCGGTCGAGGGTCCAGTCGCGGTCGAGGTCGAGCGCGTCGGGGCCGAGGACGGTGGCGGCGGCCTCGTACAGCTCCTGGCGGGCGTGCGAGTAGTGGAGCTTGAAGACGGAGCCGCCGGCGCCGGGGACGCCGCCGGTCGCCTGGGCCTCGCTGACGTTGGCCTGGGTGAGCCGCCAGAGGGCCCGGAACTCGGCGGCGAGCCTGCCGAGCCGCCGGCGGAGGACGGGATCGTCCCAGGTGCCGTTCTTCCGGGCCGTACGGGCGAGTTCGCCGAGGAGGCGGCGGCAGGCGACGACCTCGCCGACGAAGGCGGTGCCGCGTTCGAAGGAGAGGGTCACCATGGTGACGCGCCAGCCGTCGTTCTCGTCCCCCACCCGGTTCCCTACGGGTATCCGGACCTCGTCGAGGAAGACCTCGGCGAACTCGGTGGAGCCCGCCAGGGTGCGCAGCGGCCGTACGGTGATGCCGGGCGCGTCCATCGGCATGGCGAGCCAGCTGATGCCCCGGTGCTTCGAGGGCGCGTCGGGGTCCGTGCGGACGAGGAGTTCGCACCAGTCGGCGACCTCGGCGTGGGAGGTCCAGATCTTCTGTCCGGTGACGACGTACTCGTCGCCGTCCCGGACGGCCCGGGTGCGCAGGGAGGCGAGGTCGGACCCGGCGTCGGGTTCGCTGAAGCCCTGGCACCAGACGTGGTCGCCGCGCAGGATCGGCGGCAGCCAGCGCTCCCGCTGCCCCGCGGTGCCTTCGGCGGCGATGGTGGGTCCGGCGTGGAGGAGGCCGACGAAGTTGGCGCCGACGTAGGGGGCGCCGGCGAGTTCGGTCTCCTCCAGGTAGATGAGCCGCTGGGTGGGGGACGCGTCCCAGTGGACGTCGGCGTATCCGGCGTCGTACAGCCGGCGCTGCCATCCGCAGTCGTACGCGCGCCGGGCCGGCCAGTCGAGCGGGTCGGGTCTCGGCGGGAGCGCGGGCAGGGTGGCGGTGAGCCACTCCCGCAGCCGGGCGCGGAACTCCTCCTCCTCGTCGGTGCAGGTGAGGTCCATCAGACGAGGCCCCGGTCGAGGTCGAGGCCGAGCATGCGGATGGCGTTGCCGCGCATGAGCTTGTAGATCGTCTCGTCGTCGAGGCCCCGGACGTGGTCGAGGGCGACCTCCTTGGTGTGCGGGAAGGTCGAGTCGACGTGCGGGTAGTCGGTCTCGAAGGTGGCGTTGTCCCTGCCGACCACGTCCAGCGAGGCGATGCCGTGCTTGTCGCGGAAGAAGCAGCAGAAGATCTGCCGGTAGTAGTACGTGGACGGCGGCTCGGGGATCAGGTCGCGGACGCCGCCCCAGGCGCGGTGCTCCTCCCAGACGTCGTCGGCGCGTTCGAGGGCGTACGGGATCCAGCCCATCTGGCCTTCGCTGTAGGCGAGCTTGAGCCGGGGGAACTTGACGAGGACGCCGCTGAAGAGGAAGTCCATCATCGAGGCCATGGCGTTGTTGAAGCTGAGGGAGGCCTGGACGGCGGGCGGGGCGTCGGGGGACGCGGCGGGCATCTGGCTGCTGGAGCCGATGTGCATGTTGACCACCGTGCCGGTCTCCTGGCAGACGGCGAAGAAGGGGTCCCAGTAGCCGGAGTGGATGGAGGGGAGTCCGAGGTGGGTGGGGATCTCGGAGAAGGTGACGGCCTTGACCCCCCGGGCGGCGTTGCGCCGGATCTCGGCCACGGCGAGGTCGATGTCCCAGAGGGGGATGATGCAGAGCGGGATGAGCCGGCCGCCGCTGTCCCCGCACCACTCCTCGACCATCCAGTCGTTGTAGGCGCGCACGCAGGCGAGGGCGACCTCCTTGTCGTGCGCCTCGGCGAAGGTCTGGCCACAGAAGCGGGGGAAGGTGGGGAAGCAGAGGGAGGCCTCGACGTGGTTGAGGTCCATGTCCTTGAGGCGGGCGGCCGGGTCCCAGCAGCCGCGCCGCATCTCCTCGCGCGTGATGCCTTCGAGGGTCATGTCGTCACGGTCGAAGCCGACGGCGGCGATGTTGCGCTTGTACGGGAACTTGAGGTCCTCGTAGATCCACCAGTCGGTGGGCGGGCCTTCGGGGTCCATCGTGATCTGGTACTTGCCGGCGACGTAGGCGAGCTCGCCGATGCCGGCCGTGAGGGGCCGGGGGCCCCGGTCGCGGTACTTCTTCGGGAGCCAGGTCTCGAAGAGGTGGGCCGGCTCGATCACGTGGTCGTCGACGCTGATGATGCGGGGCAGTTCCGTCATGGAGCCTCTCCCGGATTGGGCGGACCGCTCCCGGCCCGTTTCTGATGACCCGTCAGATCTGACGGGATCAGGCTAGCCCCGCACCCCTGGACCGACAAGCGTCGGACCTCTACGCTCACCGCACTATCTGACGCAACGTCAGCCAGGAGGAGTACGGGATGAACGACACCGCACACGCCCTGGGCGAGTCCCGCACGCTCTGGGAACTCGTCGAACGCCGGGCCGAGCTCACCCCCGACCGGCCCGTCCTGCTCCAGGGCGACCGCGTACTCACCTTCGGCGGCCTGCGGGACCGGGCCGAGCGGTGCGCCGCCGGGCTGTACGACAAGGGCGTGCGCGCCGGGACGGTCGTCGCCTGGCAGCTGCCCACCCGCATCGAGACGGCGGTGCTCACCTTCGCGCTCGCCCGCGTCGGAGCCGTACAGACGCCGGTGATCCCCTTCTACCGGGACAAGGAGGTCGGCTTCGCGCTGCGCGAGTCCCGGGCCGAGCACTTCGCGGTCCCCGGAGTCTGGCGCGGACACGACCACACGGAGATGGCACGGCGGCTCGGCGCGCGCGGGATCTTCGAGGCGTACGAGGACCTGCCCGACGGCGACCCGGCCGTCCTGCCGCCACCGCCCGCCTCGGGCACCGACGTCCGCTGGATCTACTGGACCTCCGGCACCACCTCCGACCCCAAGGGCGTGCTGCACACCGACCGCTCGCTCCTCGCCGGCGGCTCCTGCCTCGCGCACGCGCTGAGGCTGACCGCCGAGGACGTCGGCTCCATGGCCTTCCCGTACGCGCACATCGCCGGACCCGACTACACGGTGATGCTGCTCCTGTACGGGTTCCCCGCCGTCATGTTCGAACAGTTCGCGCTGCCCGACGCCCTGGACGAGTACAACCGGCACGGCGTGACCGTGGCCGGCGGCTCCACCGCCTTCTACTCGATGTTCCTCACCGAACAGCGCAAGCAGCCCGACAAGCCCGTCATCCCCACCCTGCGGCTGCTCGCGGGCGGCGGCGCGCCCAAGCCGCCGGAGATCTACCACGCCGTACGGAAGGAGCTGGGCTGCCAGCTCACCCACGGGTACGGCATGACCGAGGTCCCCATGATCACCATGGGCGCGCCCGACGACACCGTCGAGAACCTCGCCACGACCGAGGGCCGCCCGCCGGCCGGCATGGAGATCCGCATCACCGACGACGGCGAGGTCCGCCTCCGGGGCGAGGCCGTCTGCCAGGGCTACCTGGACCCGGCGCAGACGGCCGCCGCCTTCGACGAGGACGGCTTCCTGATCACCGGGGACGTCGGGCACCTGACCCCGACCGGCCACCTCGTCCTCACCGGCCGGATCAAGGACATCATCATCCGGAAGGGAGAGAACATATCGGCCAAGGAGATCGAGGACCTCCTCCACCGCCACCCCGACGTCGGCGACGCGGCCGTCATCGGCCTCCCGGACGCCGAACGCGGCGAACGCGTCTGCGCCGTCGTCGAACAGCCCCCGGGCGCGGCCCCGCTGACCCTGCCCGCCGTCACGGCCTTCCTGCGGGAGGCGGGCCTGTCCGTCCACAAACTGCCGGAGCAGCTGGAACTGATGGACGCCCTCCCCCGCAACGAGACCCTGCGGAAGGTGCTCAAGTACCGGCTCAGGGAGCGATTCGGTCCGGCGGCCCCGTGAGCGCCCCCGGCACGTCCTCGTACACGTCGAAGAGGCGCCGGACGCCGAGCGCGGACAGCACCCGGTCCACGTGACCGTCCCCGAGGCCGGCCGCCTCCCCGAAGCCGCCTCCGTCACCGGCGCTGCCGGTGCTGCGGGTGCTGCCGCCGACTCCGGTACTTCCGGTGCTTGGGGTGCTTGGGGTGCTTGGGGTGCTTCCGGTGCTTCCGGTGCTTGCGGTGCTTGCGGCGCCGCCCGGGAGGATCAGGCGGAGGCGGCCGCCGCAGGAGCGGAGGAGACGGCGGGCGGCGATCAGGACGCCGACGCCGCTGGAGTCGCAGAACCGCACACCCGACAGATCGACCACCAGGTCGTGCCGGCCGCCCGCGACGGCGTCGTGGACGCTGCGGCGTATCCGGGGAGAGGTGACCAGGTCCAGTTCTCCCCGCACCCGCAGGACCGTCCAGGAGCCGTACTCGTCCTCGTCGACCTCGATCGCTGTCACGGACGCCGCCTGCCCCGTCGGACCGGGCCGAAACCCGCGTTCCCGGGGATGACGCGTTCCTTACCATCCACACCCGCGTCAAGGGCGCACTTGCGGCAAACAGACGTACGCCGTCGGTGCGGCGCACTACTTTGGAAAGAGAAAGGGCGGGATCGGAGACCGGGAGGGGCGGAGGGTCGGATGGCGATGGACACACCACCGCGCTGGGACCGCAAGATGCAGCAGCGGCTCGCGCGCGGCGAGGCCGCCGCCCTCGGCGAGCTCTACGACCGGTTCGCCGCCCTGGTGCACAGCCTCGCCCACCGCGTCCTCGACGACGACGCGGCCGCCGACCAGGTCACCCGCGAGGTCTTCGGCTACATCTGGGAGAACCCCGACGCCTACGACCCCAAGCAGGGCAACATGCGCTCCTGGGTCGCCCGGCTGACCCAGCGGCAGGCCGTCCACCGGCTCCGGCAGGCCGAGGCCACGGCCTACGCGGAGACGGGCCAGGGATCCGCCGAGGAACTGGAACAGAAGGTGCGCCGCGCCTCCGTCGCAGCCCGCGCCGACTACATCGTGACCTCCATGCCCGCCCCACTGCGGGCCGCCCTCGAACTCGCCTACTTCCAGCGCCGCGACTACCGCCAGACCGCCGCCGACCTCGGCGTCACCGACGACGAGGCCCGCCGCCGCCTGCGCCTCGGCCTCCAGCTCCTCTCCACCGCCAACACCCGCCCCCTCGGCGGCTCCTCCCCGCCCGGCTACGGACCCGCCCTGTGAGCACACCCCACGGCGACCCCGACGACCTCGCCCGCGCGCCCTGGATACCGGGCCCGCGCCAGGCGGCCGACGACCACGCCGACCTGGAGGCGGCACCGGGCGCGGACACGGTCCTCCCCGGTTTCGAAGCCTCCGGCGAACCCGGGCCCGCGCCCGAACCCGCCGAGACCGAACCCGCCGAGACCGAAGTGCCCGTACTCACCCACGGCGTGCTCAAGTCCCTGCTCGGCGCGTGGGCGCTCTCGGCGTGCTCCAGCGGGGAGACGAAGGCCGTCGAGGACCACCTCACCTCGTGCGCGCCCTGCGCCGACGAAGCCCTGCGACTGCGCGACGCGGTCGCGCTGCTCCACGAGGACCGCGACCTCGACCTCGACCCGCTGCTCCGCTCCCGGGTCCTGGAGAACTGCCTGGGCCGCCGCCCCGCCCGCATCCCCGTCCCCGAGTGGGTCACGCCCTACGACGCCGAGACCGCCCGGCTCGACGCGCTCCTGCGTGACATCGGCGAATCCGAATGGCACGCGCCCGTACGGCTCAAGTGGTACGAGGAAGACCGCGTCGTCCGCCGCAAGGCCACCGTCGCCGGAGTCATCGGCCACCTCCTGGCCGTCGACGGCCTCGTGTCCGCCGCACTGGGCCTGACGGACCCGCTCGGCACGGGCGTGCCCGAGCTGTCACCGGCCGAGCGGACCGAGGCGTTCTGGGCGGGACTCGACCGGCCGCCGAACCGGGCCCTGCGCGACCCCTGGCGGGAACAGAGCCACACCCTGATCCGCACGGTCTCCTTCGCCGGACGCGGAGTCGCCGACCTCACCGTCACCTACAAGGACTTCGCCCTGCCGCTCCGCGACTCGCTCCTCGAGCGGGCCTTCGAATGCTGGGTCCACGCGGACGACATCGCCAACGCGGTCGCCTACCCCTACGCCCCGCCCAGCGGCGCCCACCTCCACGGCATGATCGACCTGGCGGCCCGCCTGCTCCCCGCGGCCCTCGCGACCCGTCGCCGCGCCGGCCTCGCCTCACCCGCCCGCCACCTCGTCGCCGCGGGGACACCCGGCCGCTCCCTCCACCTCGAAGTCGAGGGCGCGGGCGGAGGCCACTGGTACATCCCCCTCGACTCCCCCGCCGCGGTCGGCTCCGCCGAACAATCCGTCGCCCAGGTCGCCATGGACGGCGTCGAATTCTGTCAACTCGTCGCCGGCCACATCTCCCCCGAGGAGGCCGCCGCGGGCCAGGACGGCGACCGCGAAGCCATCCGCGACGTCCTCTCCGCCGCCGCCTCCCTCAGCCGCCTCTAGCCGAGCCCCGCCCGTTGCGGGCTGCGCCCGCGCCCCTCCGCTGTGGGCGATCGTTCCGCCGGGGCGGAGCCCACCCCCGCGCCTGCGCCCCGCGTTGTGGGCTGCTCCCCGCCTCCTTGTAGGCAATCGTTCCGCTGGGGCGGTGCCCACCCGCAACCCCCGGCCCCGCCTCGTTGTGGGCAATCGTTCCGCTGGGGCGGTGCCCACCCCCGCGCCTGCGCCCCGCGTTGTGGGCAATCGTTCCGCTGGGGCGGAACGGGTGGGCACAACGGACGGCGCCCCTTGAGGCGCCGCCGAGGGCGCCGTCCCGTGTCCCCCCCCGTCCCGCCCCAGCGGGACGATCGCCCACACGGCGGTGGGCGAAGGCCCACACGGCGGAGGGCGAAGGCCCGCACGGAGGTGGGCGACGGGCGGGGGCCCGCACGGGGGTGGGCGACGGGCGGGGGCCCGCACGGGGCGGGGGCCCGCACGGGGCGGGGGCGCAGGCCCACACGGGTGCGGTGGGCGCAGGCCCGCACGGCGGTGGGTGCGGGGCCGCATGGTGGGGGGCCGCTCGGGGGTCAGGTGAAGACGACGGTGCGGCGGCCGTTGGGGAGGATGCGGCGTTCGGCGTGCCATTTGACGGCTCGGGCGAGGGCCTGGCATTCGACGTCGCGGCCGACCGCGACGAGCTGGTCGGGAGTGACCTCGTGCCCCACGCGTTCGACCTCCTGCTCGATGATCGGGCCTTCGTCGAGGTCGGCGGTGACGTAGTGCGCGGTGGCGCCGATGAGCTTGACGCCCCGGGCGTGGGCCTGGTGGTACGGCTTGGCGCCCTTGAAGCTGGGGAGGAAGGAGTGGTGGATGTTGATGATCCGGCCGGAGAGTTCCTTGCAGAGGTCGTCGGAGAGGACCTGCATGTAGCGGGCGAGGACGACGAGCTCGACGTCCTGTTCGCGGACGAGTTCGAGGAGCTCGGCTTCGGCGGCGGCCTTGGTGTCCTTGGTCACGGGGATGTGCCGGAAGGGCACTCCGTAGGAGGCGACGAGTTCGGCGAAGTCGGTGTGGTTGGAGACGACGGCGACGATCTCGACGGGCAGCGCGCCGATCCGGGAGCGGAACAGCAGGTCGTTCAGGCAGTGGCCGAACTTGGAGACCATGAGGACGACCCGCATGGGCTCGTCGGCGAGGTGGATCTGCCAGTCCATGGCGTAGGAGTCGCCGACCGCCGCGAAGCTCGCCCGCAGCTTG
The DNA here is from genome assembly GCF_000716445.1 of Streptomyces wedmorensis. Classification (GTDB taxonomy): domain Bacteria; phylum Actinomycetota; class Actinomycetes; order Streptomycetales; family Streptomycetaceae; genus Streptomyces; species Streptomyces wedmorensis. Next base: position 90,867 of record NZ_JNWK01000079.1, on the reverse strand, counting down.
TCCACGTTCACCGGCGCCTCGGCGGAGAAGTGGACCCGCATGAAGAAGAGACCCGTGTCCCGGTCTCCGAACTGCTGGCTGTCCTCGATGTTGCACCCGGTGATGAAGAGGTAGCTCGACACGGCGTGCACGATGCCCTTTTTGTCGGGGCACGAGAGGGTGAGGACGTACTGATCGGTCATTCCGGCAGCCTGCCATACCGGGAAGCGCCGGGTGAGCCCCCGTCCGGCAGGCGGAACGGTTCGCGGACGGTTCGCGAGCACCGCGCGGGTGGTGCGCGAGTCGGGCGCGAGCGGAGCGGCGGCCGTTCAGGACCGGGTCATGATGCGGATCACGTCGAGGGTGCGCGGGGGTGCGTCGGGGTCCTCGCCGTCGGCCTGCGCCATCCGTACGTGTGCCTCACGGGCGGCGCGTACGGCTTCGGGCCAGCCGTGGTGTTCGAGGTAGGCGGAGACGGGGGCGTCGGGTCCGACCTGGTGCATGATCCGCAGGACGCGGAGGACGGCGACGTCGACGAGGGCGGCCTCGCCGGCGTCCCGGAAGACGGCGCCGACGTATTTCTCGGCGGACCAGTTGTCGAGCCAGGTGTCCTCGACCAGGCGGTAGACGGCGTCGGTGACGTCGCCGTACCCGTCGAGGCCGGCCAGCCAGGTCGTCTCGTGGAACCCGGGATCGGAGAGCATGTGCAGCGCCGAGCGCACGTTGATGCGCCAGCGCCACCACGGCATGTCGTTGAGCGGCATGCCGCCCATGGTGGAGGAGCGACGGCCGCGACGGGAAGAGTTAACCGAACCGGAGACTGGACTGGACACGTTTCGATCGTACGTTCCCTTGCAAAATAAGCGGACTCACCCCCTCCTCATCGAGACCCAGCCCCCGTAATTCACCTTCACGTCACCCACCGTTGAACCGTGCTCACTCCCGCGTTACCCGTGAGGCGGAAATGTGCATGCCCATGACCGGTAGGCGACTGACCTCACTCCTCGCGTACGTCACGACCGCGGCGACCGGAGCGTCGCTGCTCACCGGGTGCGGCGTGCTCCCTGGGGCCACGGGGGGCTCCAGGGAGCCCGTCACCGTGATGACCTGGGCGCCCGACCAGACCCGAGCGACCAACATGCCCGGAATGCCCGCCATGGCACAGGCCTACGCACGGTGGGTCAACTCCCAGGGCGGCCTCGACGGCCACGAACTGCGCGTCATCACCTGCAACGAACAGAACACCTCCGCCGGCGCCGCCGACTGCGCCCGCCGGGCCGTCCGCGAGAACGCGGTCGCGGTCGTCGGCTCGTACAGCCAGAACGGCCGGGCCTTCATGGCGCCGCTGGAGGCCGCGGGCATCCCGTACATCGGCGGCTACGGCATCTCGGAGGACGAGTTCACCAGCCCCCTCTCGTACCCCGTCAACGGCGGGCAGGCCTCCCTCATCGCCGGGCACGGCATGCAGCTCGCCGAGTCGTGCCGCAAGGTCTCGCTCGTCCGACCCGACACCATCGCCGGCGACAAGCTCCCCGGACTCCTCAACTCCGGCCTCCGCAAGGCCAGTCACCGCAGCGCGATCGACATCCCGGCCCTGGAGGACGCCGCCGAGTACTCCCAGCAGGCCGACCGGGCCCGCGCCAAGGCGGGTCGCGAGGACGGCTGCGTCACCGCCGTGCTCGGCGAGCGCACCCAGACCTTCTTCGACTCCTTCCGGCGCCTCCCGACCGGCGCGGCCGACGGCGACGCGAAGGGCGAGGAGGACGGCAAGGACGGCAAGGAGCCCGCCGTCCGCATCTCCTCGGTCCTCGGCAGCGTCGGCCAGCCCGTGATCGACCGCACGGGCGGCGCCCACAGCCCCTTCGAGGGCGCGTACGTCACCGGCTGGTACCCGGAGGCGGCCGACAAGAGCTGGGCGCCGATGCGCAAGGTCATCCAGGAGCACGCGTTCGCCGACAACCGGGTCGACCCGGCCGACGCCGGCGTCCAGACCACCTGGATCGCGTACACGGTCCTCAAGGAGGTCGTCGAGGGCCTCGACCAGGACACGATCACGGCCTCGAAGATCAGTCACGCCCTCGACCGGGGCGCGCGCATCGACACCGGCGGCCTCACCCCCACCCTGCGCTGGAAGTACGAGGACCTGCTCGGCGCTCCCGGCTTCCCCCGGATCGTCAACCACGAGGTGACGTTCCAGGTGGTCCGCCAGGGCCGGCTCGTGGCGCAGAAGCCCGGCTTCGTCGACGTCGGCGAGACCGTCCTCAGCGCTCCCTGACCCACCTGGCGCGGCCCGGATCCCCGGGCCGCGCCGGCCTGATCGGCAGGGCCCGCCCTACAGCTGGGAGTAGGTCCGCTTCTCCAGTCCGTACTTCGCGGCGGTCGGGTTCCACAGCCCGGCCGCCTCCTTCTTGGCGGTGGTGGCCTCGCCGCTCTTCGCGTCCCCCGCGACCCGGTGGTTGGTCGAGCGGGCCCTGCCGTCCTTGCAGGCCTTCTTGGCCTTCATCTGGTCGGCCCAGGCCGCGTAGTGGTCGTCGGCGGAGGCCGACGCCTGCCAGGCCTTGGTGAGCGCCGCCGTCAGCGCCGCGTTGTCCGGGATCTGGTCGACGGACAGCGCCTGGAGCTTGGTGATCAGTCCGCGGCGCTGCTCGGCGGCGCCCCGCAGGTCGTTCGCGGCCTGGTCGAGGTTCTTGCACTGGTTGATGGACGCGACCGAGCTGATCACCGTCTCCCGGCTGCTGCTGCTGGTCGCGAGCAGCTTGCTGAGCTCCTGCGCCTGCGGCTCCGCCGGGTCGGCCGGCTTCTCGGAGGACGTCGCTCCGCCGGAGGGCGCGGCGGAGCTCGCCGCGACGTTCTGGCCGCCCTTCTTGGGGTCCTTGTCCTCGTCCCCGCCGCTCAGCAGGGCCCCGGCGCCGAGGCCGACGACCGCGCAGCCGATGACGACGGCGGCGATCAGCGCGACCGGCGACTTGCGGCGCGGCTCGGGCTCGTCGTCGTAGTAGGCGTCCTGGTAGCCGTACTGCTGCTGCGGGGGCTGCGGCGGCTGGTAGCCCTGCTGCGGGGCCTGCTGGTGCTGCTGCCGGTACGCCGGCGGGGCCGGCTGCTGGTAGCCCTGGGTCGGCTGCGGCGCCCGGGGTGCCTGCGGCGCCTCGGTGCGGAAGAGGCTGTCGAACTCCGCGGGAGGCTGCCGCTCACCGGGCACCTGCCCCGGTACGGGGGCGATGTACTGGGTCGCGTCCGACGCGCCCGCGACCCCGGCACCCTGTCCGGGTCCCGCGCCCTGCCCGGGGCCCTGCTGCGGGAGCGGGCCCGTGCCGAGGAACTGGGTCGCCGCGCCCCCGCCCTGCTGCGGCGGCACCGGGGCCATGAACTGCGTGGCCTGCATGTCCCCGGCGGCCGCGGCGGCCGGCGGCGGGTACCCGTACCCGGGCTGCGGCGCCTGCACCGGCGGCATCGCGCCCGGGACCGGCGCGATGTGCTGGGTCGCCTGCATGTCGGCGGCGGCCGGGACACCCGGCTGCGGGTAGCCGTACCCGGGCTGCGGCGGCGCCTGCTGCGGGAAGGCCTGCGGGGCCTGGGGCGCCTGCTGGGGCGGGATCGGCGGCAGGTACTGCGTCGACTGCATGTCGGCGGCGCCCGGCGCCGCCTCCGGGGGCAGCGGCTGCGCGGGCGGCAGCGGCTGCCCGCCCGGCTGACCGCCGGCGGGACCCCAGGCGCCGTCCCACGGCTGCGCTCCCCCACGGGCACCGTCGTGCGCGGGGGGCACCGCCGGGTACTGCGGCTCCGGACCCTGTCCGTTCTGCGTCACCGGGACTCCTACTGATAAACCTATGGAATCGTCGGCTCACGCTACCGGGTGCGCCCGGGCCTCCGCACACACGTGTGAGGCCGGTTACACAACCTTCCTGCGTCACGACAAGATCCGCTCCCGGCCCGATCGGCGGGACACCCGCCGGACAGGCCCTAGGCGGCCGCGAGGTCCATCCGCGCCTCGAACTCCCGCACCACCGCCTCCCCCGCGTACGGCTCCAGGCGCTCCCTCAGATCCTCCAGGTACTCCACGCCACGCGACGACCGCAGCGTGCCGAGCAGTTCGAGCGCGCGCGTCCCCGTCCGGCAGGCCTGCTCGACCTCGCGCTGCTGGACCTGCGCCGACGCGAGGAGCGCGAGGCCGATCGCACGCCGCCGCGCCCGCGTCTCCGGGTGCCCGGCGATCGACTCCTCCGCCGCCCGCGCCGCCGCGTCGGCCTGCCCCAGGTCCCGGTGGCAGTGCGCCAGTTCGTCCGCCAGGTACGCGTGGTCGAAGTGGGCGATCCACACCGGATCGTCGCCCGACTCCGGATCGGCCTGCTCCAGGGCCCGTACGGCACGGCCCGCCGCCGCGTCGAAGGCGACGGCGTCCCCGAGCAGCGCGTGGCCCCGCGCCTCGGCCGCGAGGAACATCGCCTCCGCCCGCGGCGGCACCTTCCCGCGCGCACCCTCCTGCGCGGCCCGTGCCAACTGGGCGATCTCCCGGGGGTTCCCGAGCTGCGCGGCGAGGTGGCTCATCGAGGCGGCCAGCACGTATCCGCCGTAGCCCCGGTCGCCGGCCGCCTGCGCGAGGCGCAGCGCCTGGATGTAGTACCGCTGGGCCAGGCCGGGTTCGCCCGTGTCCACCGCCATGTACCCGGCGAGCTCGGTCAGTCGCGCGACGGCCGCGAAGAGCTGCCGGCCCACCGCCTCCCGGTAGGAGCCGGACAGCATCCCCGAGACCACGCTGTTGAGGTAGTGCACCACCACCGGGCGGACGTGCCCGCTGCCGAACCGCCGGTCGAGGTCGACGAGCGCGCTCGTCATCTCCCGTACCGCCGCCACGTCCGCGACCCCGACGCGGGCCCCCGCGTGCCGGGCCACGTGCGCGTCCGGGACCGTGATCAGCCAGTCCCTGCTGGGCTCGACGAGCGCGGAGGCCGCCACCGCGGAACCCGAGAGGAAGTCCCGGCGCCCCACGTCGCTGCGCCACAGCTCGCAGACCTGCTCGATCGCCCCGGGCACCGTCGGCGCGAACTGGAGGCCCACCCCGGCGGCGAGGTTCCGGCCGTTGGCCATGCCGACCTCGTCGATCGTGACCGTGCGGCCCAGCTTGCGGCCCAGCGCCTCCGCGATGATGCCGGGGGCCCGGCCGCGCGGCTGCTGCCCGCGCAGCCAGCGCGCCACCGACGTCTTGTCGTACCGCAGGTCGAGGCCGCGCTCGGCGCCGACCATGTTGACCCTGCGGGCGAGGCCGGCGTTGGAGCAGGCCGCCTCCTGAATGAGCGCCTGGAGCCGTTCGTTGAACTGACGCGGAACGAGTGGCCTGGCTGCCATGAGTACCCCCTGAGGCCGTGCGGCGATCACCGAAGAAGTGATCACTGCCCGGTGGATATCCGGTCAATGCCGATGTGAACACGCGAAACCGGACACGTCGGCCGCGCGGATGAAACCACCCCGCCGCCGGCGCCCCCACCTGTGCGTACCCACCCCCGCTCCCCGGCCCTCCACGCGCCCCCGCGAGTGCACCCATGCGCCCCGCGTGCAGGATCGATGCGTCAACACGGCCGCCGCCGCGCCCGTAACCCCAGGTGGCGGGGGGAGTTGTGCTCACCGTGGAAGAGACCATCGGAGTCACGGAAGCCGCACAGATCCCCCAGCAGCGAGGCGAGCAGCTACTGGACAGCGCCGTGCGGTACGCGGAAGAGCGGCACTGGGACGTGTTCCCCGGGACCTGGCTTGAGGCCGTCGAGGGCAGGGAGCGCTGCTCCTGCGGCGCGGAGGCGTGCGCCGTCCCCGGCGCCCACGCGGTCAAGCCCGACTGGTCGACCCAGGCCACCGGCAGCGGGGTCGGGGCGCGGCGCATGTGGTCGAAGACACCGAAGGCGTCGATCCTGCTGCCGACCGGCCGGACCTTCGACGCGATCGAGGTGGCCGAGTCCGCCGGGTTCCTCGCGCTCGCCCGCATGGAGCGGATGGAGCTGACGCTCGGCCCCGTGACCTGCACCCCGGACCGCCGGATGTTCTTCTTCGTGCTGCCGGGCGCCGCCGCCAAGGTGCCGGACCTCGTCCGCAAGCTGGGCTGGACGCCGACCGCCATCGACCTCGTCACGCGCGGCGAGGGGTACTACGTGGCGGCCCCGCCTACCCGGATCGGCGGCTGCGGCGCGGTGCAGTGGGCGCGCCGCCCCACGCCCGCGAACCGCTGGCTGCCGGACGCCGAGGAGTTGATCAGCGCCCTCGCGTACGCGTGTGGCCGGGAAGCGGCGGAGGCGAGGAGTCGCACGTCGTGACCCTGGGGGCCGGTCGACCTCGCCCGTAGGGTGTTCCCGTAAAGATTACGGGGACAACCGAAGGGTTGACGGACCATGCCTGACCAGGCATTTGACGGAGCGTTCGAAAAGGCGGGTGCCGCAACGGGCACCGCACCGGCCGCCGGTGCGGTGCCCGCCGTGCGTATCGAGGGGCTCTGGAAGCGTTTCGGCCAGCAGATCGCGGTGAACGGGATCGATCTCGTCCTGCCCGCGGGGAAGTTCATCGGGCTCGTCGGGCCCAACGGAGCGGGCAAGACCACCACGCTCTCCATGATCACCGGCCTGCTCCGGCCCGACCACGGCCGCATCCTGGTCGCCGGACACGACGTGTGGGCCGACCCGGAGTCGGTCGCTGAGGTCAAGGCGCGCATCGGCATCCTCCCGGAGGGCCTGCGGATGTTCGAGCGGCTCTCCGGCCGCGAACTCCTCGCGTACAGCGGCCGGCTCCGGGGGCTGCCGGGGGCCGAGGTCGACAAGCGGGCCACGCAGCTCCTCGACGTACTCGACCTGACAGGCTCGCAGAACAAACTGGTCGTCGACTACTCGACCGGCATGCGGAAGAAGATCGGCCTCGCCGCCGCGCTCCTCCACAACCCCGAGGTCCTCTTCCTCGACGAGCCCTTCGAGGGCGTCGACCCGGTCTCCGCGCAGACCATCCGCGGCGTCCTCGAGCGGTACACCTCCTCCGGCGCGACCGTCGTCTTCTCCAGCCACGTCATGGAACTCGTCGAGTCCCTCTGCGACTGGGTCGCCGTCATGGCCGCCGGCAGCATCCGCGCCCAGGGCCCGCTGGCCGAGGTGCGCGGCTCGGCCCCCTCCCTCCAGGCCGCCTTCCTCGAACTCGTCGGCGCCAACGGCCGCGCGGCGGCCGGGGACTCCCTGGACTGGCTCGGCGGCGGGGCGGGACCGGCCGCCACGGGCGCCACCGGCGCGACGGGCGGGGTCGAGGGATGAGCGCCGTCACCACCCCGACCGCTCCCGCACCCTCGCTCACCTCCGTCTTCGTACGGCTCAAGCTGTCGCTGCTGCGCAACGGGCTGCGCCAGTCGGGTGGGCGAACCGCCGCGTACCTCTCCACGATCGTCTTCGGCACCGTCTTCGCCGCGGCGATAGTCCTGGCCTTCGTCCTGATGCGGGGCAGCGCGGACGCCGACAGCATCGCGATCCTCGTCACCGGGTTCGTCGCGCTCGCCTGGGCGGTGATGCCGCTGTTCATCCCGAGCGGCGACGAGACCCTCGACCCGTCGCGGCTCGTGATGCTGCCGCTGCGGCCCCGGCCGCTGGTCAGGGCGCTGCTCGTGGCCTCCCTCGTGGGCATCGGCCCCGTCCTCACCCTCATCCTGGTCCTCGGCGCGGCCCTGTCCGTCGCGCACGGCGCCGCCGGCACCGTCGTCGCCGTCCTCGCCGTCCCGCTCTCGGCGGTCACGTGCGTGGCCCTGTCCCGGGCCGTGGCCGCCGCCAACGTCCGGCTGCTCACCTCCCGCAAGGGCCGGGACCTCGCGCTGCTCAGCGGCCTGGTCATCGCGGTCGGCATGCAGCTCGTGAACTTCGGCGCCCAGCGCCTCGGCCAGGCCGGCGGCCTGGAGTCGCTCGAACCGGCGACGGCCGTCGTCGGCTGGCTGCCGCCGGCCGCCGCGATCGGCGCGGTGGACGCCGCGAGCAAGGGCGACCACGCGGTCGCGGCGGCCCGGCTGCTGCTCACGGCGGCCGCGCTCGCCGCGCTCGTGTACTGGTGGCAGCGGAGCCTCGTACGGCTGATGGTCGAGCCCGACGGCTCCACGATCGGCGCGGCCTCCGACGCGGGCACCCGCGACAAGTCCGACGGCGCGGGACGGCTCGGCCGGCTCCTGCCGGGCGGCCGCACGGGCGCCGTCATGGACCGCAGCCTGCGCTACATCGGACGCGACCCGAAGACGAAGGCGGCCTGGGTGACCTCGCTCGCCATCGGCCTGATCGTCCCGATCTTCAACGCCTTCCAGGGCACGGGCTCGATCTACTTCGCCTGCTTCGCCTCCGGCATGCTCGGCATGCTCATGTACAACCAGTTCGGCCAGGACGGCTCGGGCTTCTGGATGGTCGCCCAGACCATCTCGACGACCGCCGACGCGTATGCCGAACTCCGCGCGCGTGCCCTCGCGATGCTCGCCATCACCCTGCCGTACACCGCCCTCGTCACGGCGGTCACCGCCGGCATCCTCGACGACTGGTCCCGGCTCCCGGAGGCCCTCGGCCTCGCGCTCGCCCTGCTCGGCGCGATGACCGGCACCGGCGCCGTCACCTCGGCGGTCTTCCCGTACTCGATCCCCCAGGACAGCGGCTACAAGAACGTCGCTCCCGGCCAGGGAGCCCTGGCCTGGGGTTCCATCCTGGGCGGCATGATCATCGGCGGTCTCCTCTGCGCCCCGCTCATCGGCGCCAACGTCTACCTCCACGTCTCCGACCAGCACTCCCTCCTCTGGCTCCTCCTCCCCGTCGGCGCCCTCTACGGCTGGCTCCTCGTCCTCGCGGGCCTCAAACTGGCGGCCCCCCGCACGGCGAACCGCCTCCCGGAGATCCTGACGGCGGTCAGCAAGGGCTGACCCACCCGCAATCACCCCCTGCCCGTACGGCCCGATGGCTCAATGGCCCGATGGCCCGATGGCCCGATGGCCCGCTCATCGTCTGAGCGGGCCATCGGCGTGCGGAGGGGGAGGAGGAAGGGAGGGGAAGAGAGAGAAAGCGATTAGGGGGGCTGGCGTCCTGGAGATCCGGTGGCCGCGCGGTCAGTGGCCGCCCAGGCCCGGGAGGCAGGTGCCGTCGAGCGTGCGGCCGGTGACCTCGGCCGCGGCATGGCCCTCACGCCCCATGGTGCCGATGACGCAGACCTTGCCCGAGCCGCCGCCGACGAGAGCCTCGGGCCGCCGCAGTTGCCGGTACTCGATCCTGTCCGGTTCGAGGCCGAGGGCGGTGGCGGCCGCCGCCACGATCTCGGCCTCGCCGACCGGCTTGCCCGCCAGGCCCTCCAGTGCCTCGGCCAGGGCCTCCGCCTTGCCCTGCGCCCCGGCGCGCTGCTCCGCCGTGATCTCCTGCTCCCGCCGGTAGCCGTGGTTCTCCTGGTACTTCAGGTTCGGGTCCTGCGAGATGCACGGCGTCCCCGGCGGGAGCCTCGGCTCCTGGGGGCTCGGGCAGTACCGCATGCTGTCGCGCGGGTCGTCGGCGACGGCGAGGGCGTAGCCCCCGGCCAGCATGGCGACGGCGACGAACAGGAGCGAACCGATGACGGCGGTACGGGAACGTTGACGGCGCATGCCCCTCATCCTGCGGGAGGGAACCGAACCACCGGGCGGCGCACCGTAGATGTGACCGAGCCGTAGCCCGGGCGCGGTCGTGGTCGCGGCTCGCTGTACGTGGTCACGGTCGTGGTCGCGGTGGGCGGTGGGGGGACGCGGTTCGGGGCTTGGGCTTGGGGCTTGGGCTTGGGGCTTGGGCTTGGGGCTCGGGCTCGGGCTCGGGCTCGGGCTATTCGTCCGCCAGTACGCGGGCGAGTGCCGCCCTGCCCGCCGGGCCCCAGGTGGGTTTGCCGCCCGGCAGGCCCTCGTCGCCGGCGCGACCGATGGCGATGAGCCCGGACGCGCGGAGGAGGGCCCAGCCGCGAGCCCGCCGGACCGTGGGGCCGTCGGCTCGCCCGTACGCCTCGAAGAAGCGACGGGCCGAGCCGTCGGGAAGCAGGAGCCAGGCGGCGGAGAGATCCGTGGCCGGGTCGCCGGCGCAGAGTTCCCCGAAGTCGACCACGCCGGAGAGCGTGCCGTCGGTGACGACGACGTTCGCCGGGTGCAGGTCCCCGTGCAGCCACAGCGGCGGCCCCTGCCACGCGTCGGCCGCCAGGGCGTCCTCCCACACCCGCCGTACCGCCGCCGGGTCGGCGCACCCGGCCAGGAACGGGAACCCCCGCTCGAACCCGTCCTCGTGGGCCGCCAGCGGAACGCCCCGATCCGGATTGGCGGGGGCATCCTCGGGCGCCGCCCGGTGAAGAGCCCGCAGAAAGCCCGCCAGCACCTCTGCCGCGTGACCGCCCCGGGTGACGGGAACCGCGTCGCTCGGCGTGCCCGGGACCCAGCGGGCCACCGTCCAGAACCGCGGGAAACGGGCCGACGGTTCCCCGCCTCGTACGGGAACGGGCGCGGGCAGCGGAAGCAGCGGCGCCAAGGCGGGCAGCCAGCGGTACTCCTTGCGCAGCAGCTCCGGAGCCCGCTCCGTACGGGGCATCCGTACGGCCAACTCGTCGCCGACCCGCCACAGTTGGTTGTCCCAGCCACCCGGGACCTCCCGGATGGGCAGCTCCGCGAGGTCCGGGTGCTGCTCCCGGAGCAGCGCGCGGATCAGGCCCTCGTCGAACTCCACGGAATCTCCTCGTCCTCGTCCTCGTCCTCGTCCTTGCCCGTGCCCGCGCCCCTGTCCGGGCGTTCAGCCGCGGTCCGGTGCGCGGCCGGGCGTTCGGCCCCGGCCCGGTGCGCGCCGCAACCTGCCCTGGGCGATGCGATCACGTCGGCAACCGTCGCAGGTTCGGCCCGCCCGGGACAACCGAACCCCGCGCCGTCCTCCCCGACGTCCGTTCCTTCGCTCCTTCGCTCCTTCGCTCCTTCGCTCCTTCCGCCGGCGGGACGGAAATGCCTTGCGAGGCGCCGACGAGGCGAAGGATCCTCGCGGCATGGACACTCCGCAGCACGGGCCACAGCCTCAACCCCTCCCGCAATCCTTGCCGCAGGCACGCATCGAGCTCGACGGCGGGCTGACGCTGCGGGCGTTCGAAGGCGAGGCGGACCTGCCGGAGTTCTTCCAGGTCGTCGAAGAGTCCGTGGAACACCTGCGGCCGTGGATGCCATGGGTCGCCGAACACAGCCTGACCAGGACGGCCGACTTCCTCGTCGACCGGGCGGAGCTCTGGGCGAACGGCGACCAATACAGCTACGCGATCGAGCTCGACGGGGCCATCGTCGGCAGCTGCGGCCTGCACCGGCACGAGGACACCCCCGACGACACCCTCGAGATCGGCTACTGGCTGCACCCCGCCGCCACCGGACGCGGCATCGTCACTCGCGCCGCCCGCGCCCTCGTCGAACAGGCCTTCCAGCTGCCCGGGATCATCGCCGTCGAGATCGTCCACGACGTCGCGAACCATCCCAGTGGCGCCGTTCCCGCGCGGCTCGGCTTCACCCCCCACCTCCGGCGGCCCCACACCCCCACGGCGCCCGCCGAAACCGGCGACGACCAGGTCTGGCGCCTCCCCCGCCCCTGACTTCCGGCCCTCGCGGGCCCCCACCCTGCGCACCCGCGCCTCTTACGGGCCTCCGCCCACCGCACCCCCGTGTGGGCCTCCCGCCCGCTGCCGCGTGGTGCGGGCCCGTGGCTCAGCTGGGGCGCGCGATGGGGCCGTAAAGGGCGGTGGGGGTGGGGGTGGTGAGGGCCCAGTAGCGGTCGCCGTAGGACCAGTGCCACCACTCGGTGGGGTAGTTGACGAGGCCGACGGCGGTGAGGACGCTGCCGAGGAGTTCACGGTGGGCGCGGGCACGCGGGGAGATGCCGGGCGCGTGGGTGTAGCAGGCGCCGCCGCTTTCCTCCGGGTCGGCGTTCATCCGGGTGCCGAGGTCCAGTTCGTGGCCGTCGGCGTCGGCGAGGGTGAGGTCGACGGCGGCGCCGGCGCTGTGGGGGGCGATGTCGGGCGGGGAGACGTATCGGCTGGTGGCGATGTGCAGCCGGTCGGGGGTCCAGTCGGGGTGGGCGGCGCGGAGCTGGTCGGCGTACTCCTCGAAGTACCGGCGCTGGAGCGAGGGGGGCCGGTAGCCCTCGACGAACAGGAGGCGCAGGCCGTCCGGGAGGAGTCGCTGTGCCTTGAGGAGCCGTTCGAGGACGCCTTCCCGGAGGTGTGCGTAGGCGTTGTCCGGGTCCTGTTTGCGCGGGTCGACCAGCAGCGCGCTGTCGCGGACGTCCACGAGGCGTTCTCCGCATTCCACGACGGGTACCGCGGCGACCCTCGGATCGGCCATCAAAACGATCTCACTCATGGGTCGATCATCCCTCCGTGGTGGTGCATGATGACCACCGGAGGGGATTTGAATGCGTTCAGAAATGCAGAGTCGGGTGCCGGAGCCGAGACAGGCGCACCCGAACGACCGGTTCGGCGCGGTCGTGACGGCCTGTGCCACAGTGCTGTTCACCGAGGCCGTGATCGGGCTGATCGCCGCCTACGTGTGGGGACAGACCCAGGAGGGCCCGCCCACGCCGATCAACCCGATGGCGCTGCTCCTGCTGGTGGTCGCCGCGCCCTTCCTGGTCGCCGCCGCATACGTCTTCAGCGCCTTCCTGACCGTGAGCGCGGTGTCGCCGCTGCTGAGGGCGGCGGCCTGGCTCGGCCGCCGCTTCTCGGGGCGCGAGGCGTGGTGGTGGGTTCCGGCGGCGACCGCCGCCGTGACCGCCCCTCCGGTCCTCGCCGGGGCGATCCTCACGGACACCGGCCCTCTCGCCGGCCTCGCCGGATGGCTCGCGGCGACGGCCGCGCTCACCGCCCCCGCCCTCGTCGCCCGGCGTCTGCTGCTCCCGAACCGGCCGCGGCTCTCCGGCCGGGCGATGTTCTGGCGGGTCGCGGCGTTCGGCACGCTCGCCTCCGTCAGCGCCTTCACCCTCGCCGGCATCGCCCTGTCCGCCGGAATCGGCTACGAGCCCCCGCTGCTGAACGCGGAGCAGGCCGCCGGCACCTACTCGGACGGCCGGGGCGGCACCCTCACCCTCACCGCCGACGGCAGAGCCACGGCCTCCCGCCTCCACACTTTCGACTTCTCCAGCCCCGGCGAGCCCCTGGTCCGCGAGTGCTCCGGCATCGGCGCCTGGAGCCAGGGCCCCTCGGACGGCCCCTACGTCCAGCAGGTCGACGTCTCCGTCGACGCCTGCCCCGTCGACATCGACGGATTCGACGTCTACGGCACCCGCGAGGCCCCGAAGCTCTACGCGACCGTCGGCGACCCCGACGCGGGCGAGTTCTACGTCCTGCGCCGCGACTGAAGCCCCGCCCTCCGGAACCGGACCGCACCGGGGCGACGTCCCTCCGGGAACCTGCAAGATCGACTCCTCCGGAGGGCCCGACCATGCCCGGAACAGCCGCCCGCTACCTCTACCTCACCCGCCACGGCGAAGCCTCGGCGGACGAGAGCGAGCTGACGCCCGCGGGCCGCCGCCAGGCCGCCCTGCTCGGCGAGCGGCTCCGCGGGGTTCCCCTGACGGCGATCCACCACGGCCCGCTCGCCCGCGCCGAGCAGACGGCCCGGCTGATCGGCGAGCAGCTCGACGGGGTGCCCGTGCGGCGCTCCGAAGCGGCCGGCGACTACATCCCCTACCTCCCGGCGCGGGAGGAACTCCCGCCGGAGACCGCGGACGCCATGCTCGGCTTCCTGTCCGGCTTCCCCGCCGAGGAACGCGAGCAGGGCCCTGCGCTCGCCGCCGCGGCCGTCAAGCAGTTCACCGGACCCGTCGCCGGTGACACTCCGCGCCACGAGCTCGTCGTCACCCACAACTTCCTCGCCGCCTGGCTCGTACGCGCCGCACTCGACACCCCGCAGTGGCGCTGGATGGGCGTCAACCACGCCAACGCCGCCCTCACGGTCCTCCGCTACGCCCCCGGCCGCCCCCCGTCGCTCCTCCTCTTCAACGACACCGGCCACCTCCCCCGCGACCTCCGCTGGACCGGCTTCCCGCCGGAACTGCACGTCTAGGGCCTGTCCGACCCTGTCGGAGCCCGTCCGACCCGTTCCGCCGGACAGGCCCCAGAGCGTCTTGTCGATCGGGCGCCGCTTCAGAACGTCGACGGATCCGGCGGGTCGAGGGCTTCCAGGGTGGCCCTGACGTCGCTGATGCCGGTCGAACCGCCGATCGCGTAGACGCAGTTGCCGGCGACGCCGACGGGGCACACCGTGGCGGCCGCGGTGAGGCCGAAGCGGGGGGTCGGCAGCGGGGGCAGTTCCGTCCAGAGGTTCGAGACGGGGTTGTACGACTGGGCGCTGCCCAGCGGGGGCCCGTTCACGCCGCCCTGGCCGCCAACGGTGTAGAGGCAGGTTCCGGTCTGCCCGGGCGGGCAGGTGGTCGCCGTGGTGGCCGCGCCGGTCCGGGGCGTGGGGAGCGACGCCGCCGGGCTCCAGGCGTTGGTGGCCGGGTTGTACGACTCCACCGCGCCGAGGATGCCTGCGCCGAAGCCGCCGACGGCGTACACGCAGGTGCCCGTCTGCCCGGGCGGACAGGCCGCGGCCGCGCCGCTCAGGTAGCCCCTGCGCGTGGGCATCGCCGTCAGCGTGCTCCAGGTGTTGTTCGCGGGGTTGTACACCTCCGCCAGGTTCAGCAGCATGCTGTTGCTCTCACCGCCGAACGCGTAGACACAGGTCCCGGTCTGGCCGGTCGGGCAGGGGGCCGCCGCGGCCGCCAGGCTGGTGCGCGCCGTCCGCAGGGGTGCGACCGTGCTCCACGCGTTGGTCACCGGGTTGTAGGACTCCACCGCCGTCTGCGGGGTGAACGCCGTCGGTTCGAAGATCCCGCCGCCGATGACGTAGACGCAGGTCCCGGTCTGGCCGGGCGGGCAGGTGGCGGCCACCGCCGCCGCGTTCGAGCGCCGTGTCGGCAGGGGCGGGAGCGTCGACCAGGCGTTGGTGAGCCGGTTGTACGACTCCGCCGTGGCCACGGTGGCGAGGGTCGTCCCGCCGCCCATGCTGTAGACGCAGGTGCCGGTCTGACCGGGCGGACAGGGCGCGGCGGCCGAGGCGGCGCTTCCCCGGGCCGTGGGCATGCTCGACAGGGTGGTCCAGATCGTGCCGTTGCCGGCGTGGGCGGGCAGCATCCCGGCGAGGACCGCGGCGGCGGCCAGCCCGACCGCGGTGAGCCGTCCCCGCCACCTCCTCCAGGGGCGGGCGTGGTGTGGTGTGCGCGTGAGCGGCACTCTTCCCTCCTTCGGCGAGCGGGGGCATCCCACGGGATGTTCCACGCCGCGCCGGCGAACCCGGCCGCTACCGGCGAGTCACCCACCGATGGCCCCCCAGCGCCTGGTGATCAATACACCTAGGCGGTGTCGACGAACCTGCGCAGGCGGGGGGATCGTACGGCGGGCAGGCCGACGAGGGTCCACTCGAAGGCGTTGCGGTGCGGGGTCAGGGGGTACCAGGGGGGCGGGAGGAGGGAGTAGTCGTCGCGTAGGACGCCGTCCGGGATGACTCCGGTGGCGGGCGTCGGCGAGGTCTCGCCGGGATGGACGAGGTACGCCCATACGCCGCTGTCCAGCGGCACCACGGGCCCGTCGTCGCCGGGCGGGCGCCAGGGCTCGCCCGTCAGGGGATGCCGGGGTACGAGGAGGATGTCGGGACGGGGCCGGGGCGTACGGACACCCGGGCCGGCCAGGCCGACGGAGCGGGTGTCGGGCCCGGCGGGGAGGCAGCGGCCGACCGCGGGGCCGAACAGTTCGGAGACGGGCCCGGCGGGAAGGGTCACCGGGCGGTCCTCGGTCACTACGACCAGGTGCGCGAGCGCGACGCCGAGCGCGGCCTCCCAGCGGCGGCTCCACCCCCCGTCGGGTTCGAAGGGCGGCACGCGGTGTTCCGCGCGTTCCACGTCGTCCCAGTCGGGCGGCGGCACGGGCGGGAGCCCCGAGGGGCGGCGTACGACCGCGTCGGGCTCCAACCACACCGTCTGCCACGACCCGCAGTCGTCCACGCGCGTCGCCACCGCCCGCCCGCACCCCTCGCACGCCAGATTGGGGCCGTCCCGGCCGTCCACCCCCCGGCAGTACCCCTCGCACTTCTCGAGGATCAGCGTCATCGACCGTGAGTCGCCCGGGGCGATGACGATCCTGTCCCGCGCGCCGAACGACACCCAGTACACCGGCGCGTACACACCCCGCCGGGCCGCCTCCTCCTCCCCCACTTCCTCCCACAGCCGCCACGGCGGTCCGGAGGGCAGGGGGTCGACGGCGTACGTCCCGGGATCCATCAGCGGCGGATGGAGTTCCTCCCACCCCCCGAAACGGGTGTGCACCGGAAGCGCGACCCTCGACACCGGCGCCGTCAGCTCCGTGCCGCACCCGGCACAAGCGAACAGGTCCAAGCAAGCTTCTCCTAGCCCCCGCCCGTGCCCGGCCCGGACCCGACGGGAATCGTCGGACACTCAGCCCCGGGGCGTGCCGTCCCAGCGCCACTTCGTCAGGCGAGGCCGCCCGTCCAGTTCCGCCCGTCCGGTCGCCCACAGCAGCGTGTCCCAGGGATCCGTGGACGTCGGCGCGTCCGGGAACAGCCGGGCCAGCACCCGCGCGCAGACGCCCTCCGGCGGACTCCACACGAGCCCCAGCCCCTGCGCCAGGTCGTACGTGTGCACCACGGTCTCCACGATCCCCATCGCCGCGAAGCCCTCCGGGTCCGACACCCCGAACCCGTGGTACGCCCGCGTCTCCGGCGACGCCGTCCGCACCATCGCGACCAGCAGCGCGCCGCTCGCCTCCAGGACCTGCATCAGGCCGGCCGGGCCCGCCTCCCGGTCCGCGTGGATGGCGTTCGCCGGGCCGCCCGGCCGCCTGCTCTCCCACACGAACGGCACCTCCCCCTCCAACGGAGGCGACTTCGGTCCGAGCTGCACCGCGTACGCGAACAGGTCGTCACTCAGGTGCTCGACGGTCTCCCAGCAGTCCCACTCCAGCGAACCGGCCTTCCCCTCCCACGCCGCCGCGGGCGCCGTACCCAGGACCTCCACGGCGAGCCGCACGGCCAGGTCGAGGTCGTCCGCGGTGACGGGAGGTCGGGAGAGGCGCTCGTTCTTCTCTGATGAGGACATGACTCGACCTTAACGCGGGACGCGCCGCCTCCCTCGACTACGGGACTCAGTAAGGCAGTTCTTGCACATTGCCCCGTGAGCTGGGCGGATCCCCGGTCCGGCGGGACCGGGGGAGCGGATGGGGAACGGTGAAGGCCCCCCTGAGGCGGGGGCCTTCACCGTCGTCGGCATCACCGCGTCAGGACGTCACCGCGTCAGAACGTGCCGCGGAGGTCGGACCAGTCGACGTGCCGGCTCTCGGGGAGGCCGGGGTCGAGGAAGCCCGTGCCCTTGCCGCTGTAGAGGACGAGGCAGCCGACGCCGCGGCAGCCCTCGCCGACGTAGGAGCCGGTGGTGATGGTGGCGAGGTCGTTGAGGCCGTCGCCGCCGAAGTCACCGAGGGCGAGGAAGGAGGCCATGACGTTCCAGCCGCCGGAGCCGATGAGGACGCGGGGGCCGAAGGAGCCGGTGGCGGTGGCCGGATAGAGCCAGAGCTTGCCGGTGGAGGCCTCGCGGGCGATGAGGTCGGCCTTGGCGTCGCCGTTCATGTCGCCGGGGGCGACGAGCGCGTTCATGGCGTTCCAGCCGCCGGAGCCGAGGAGCTTGCGGGCGCCGAGGGTGCCGGTGGAGGTGCCGGGGTAGAGCCAGAGCCTGCCGGTCGTGGGCTCCACGGCGAGGAGGTCGGAGCGGGCGTCGCCGGTGAGGTCACCGTAGGCCGTGATCCTGGCCATGGCGTTCCAGCCGCCGGAGCCGATCAGCCTGCGGGTGCCGAGGGTGCCGGTGCCGGTGCCGGGGTAGAGCCAGAGCTTGCCGGTGGCGGTCTCACGGGCGATGACGTCCTCGCGGGCGTCACCCGTGAAGTCGCCGTGACGGGTGAGGGCGTTCATGGCGCCCCAGCCGCCGGTGCCGACGAGGCGGCCGGTGCCGTCTCCGGGCAGGAACCACAGGCGGCCCGCCTCGTCGCGTACCAGAACGTCCGGCCTCCGGTCCCCGTCGAGGTCGCCGAAGCCGGCCTTCACCGGAGAGACCGCGGCATTCCACGGCGGGTACGCGAGGCCGCTGCACTCACGCTCGGTCGGCACGAACTTCAGCGAGCTCACCGAGTTGCTGCCGGGGCCGCCCCACTCGGTGCCCGCGGGGTCGGGGGGAAACACGCTCGCCCCGGCGGGGCCGGTGTAGTTCGCTTCGTCGTACAGGCAGAGGTACTTGTTCGTGTGGTTGACGACCGAGCGGAACTGGTTGTCCCAGCTCCCGAGCGTCGCCTGGTTCACGCTCGTCTTGTACATCGTGCCGGTGCCGTTGTCGGTCTTCCACGCACAGAAGTAGCCGGACGGGCAGTCGCTGATCGCGGCCTGCGCGGGCGTCGCGCCCGCGCCGAGGAGGCCGAGCGAGGTCAGGCCCAGCGTCGTGGCCGCCGCGGCCAGGCGTCGCAGCAAGGAATTACGCATCGAGTTCCCTTCAGCGGCGCGGAGGCGTCCGTGCTCGACGCGCCGTGGCAGGGACGCTACCGCGCCCCTTCCCCCCGCCCTCCCCGGGGGTTCCCCCACGCGGCGCCCCACAGTGCGGTCCCGCCCCCCTGGGCCTCCCCCGCCCGTGCGGGCCTCCCCGCCCGTGCGATCGTCCCGCTGGGGCGGGACGGGTGGGCACACGGGACGGCGCCCTCGGCGGCGCCTCCGCCCCTTGTGCCTGGACCCGCACCGATACGGCGTCGCACTCCGGGTGCGGGTTCGGGCGCGGAAGCCTGGGCCCGGCAAAGGGCGCCGTCCGTTGTGCCCACCCGTTCCGCCCCAGCGGAACGAATGCCCACAACGCGGGCGGTGGCGCGGAGGGTGGGCACCGACCCAGCGGAACGATTGCCCACAACGAGGCGGGGCGCAGCCCACAACGCGGGGCGCAGGCCCACAACGGGCGGCGGGGTGTGGGCGCGGCCCGCAACGCGCGGGCGCGGCCTGGGAGGGGGTCAGGGGGTGAGGAGGCCGGTGAGGAAGGGGTGGAGGGCGAGGTGCCAGTCGTGGGGGTGGGTGTAGTGGAGGAGGTGGCCGGCGTCGGGGATCTCGGCGTAGGAGCCGTGGGGGAGGACGCGCACCATCTCCTGGGCTTCGGCGCGGCCGAGCTCGCCGTCGAGCCCACGGACGACGAGCGTGGGGCAGCGGACTTCGGCGAGGGAGTCCCAGTGGGCGTCGTGGACCCAGGTCTCACGGGAGGTCAGCATGTGGGCGGGGTCGAAGACGGGGCGCCAGCCGTCGGGGTGTTGGGCCATGACCTCGGCGAAGAAGGCGCCGCGGGCGGGGTTGGGGCGCTCGACCCAGGGGTCGTCGTAACCGAACCAGCGGCGGGCGGCGTCGAGCGTGGGGAAGGGGGTGGGCCAGCGGCGGAACCAGTCCTGCCACTCGCGCTGGGAGGCCGCGCCGAGCGCGGAGGCGCGCATGTCGCAGATGACGAGGGCGCGGACGAGGTCGGGGCGTTGGGCGGCGAGCTGCCAGGCGGTGAGGGCGCCCATGGAGTGGCCGATGAGGGTGGCGGGGCCGAGGCCGAGCTGCTCGATGGCGGCGGCCGCGTCGGCGACGTACGCCTCGCGGGTGAAGACGCCGTCGGGCGGTCGCTCGCTGTGGCCGTGGCCGCGCTGGTCGAGGGCGATCGTGCGGGTGCGGCCGGTGAGCCGGCCGATGGCGGGGGCCCAGTGGGCGGCGTGTCCCATCAGGCCGTGGAGGAGTAACACTCCGGGGCCGGTCCGCCGGGCGGTCCCGTCGGTGAAGTCCCAGGCCGCCAGCCGTACGCCGTCGGCCCCGGTGACGTCGAGTCGTCGCGCCATGTCCCTGGCACCCCCTCTTTGCGTCGAACCCCGCCAGACTATCGAACTTGCATTCGAAAATGCGCTCCTGCCACCCAACACCCCTCGTTCGAGTGACAGGACTCAAGGATTGACTCCCGCCGCCGAGGGGAGATCTTGAACGGGAGGCGGACCGCTCGGGGAAAACGGTCCGAGGGGATTGACCTTGAGAGCTCGGGGCTCCAGGTCAGCACAGGGGAGGACAGGCCCCGGCGCCCTAGGGCGCCGGGGCCCTCTGTCGTCCGTGGCCCTCATGGCAACACCCCCTCCACGCCCGGCTCGTACCAGCGTGGCACGGCGAGGGCGCGGGCGTGACCATTCCGGCGTAAACGGGGCGCACGACGAGGATCCGTCCGATCCGTCACCCCGTCAAACCACTCCGCGCCGGAGCGATTTCACGATCATCGACCGTCACGGAGCGCGTCCTGGGCGCGGCCGTCCCGCCGGCGATCCCGGCACTCGCTCTGTGAGGGGCCTCGCTCCGTGCCTATGGCGGAAACACGAAGGAGGGGCGCCCGGCCAGGCCGGGCGCCCCTCGATCACGTGTCGGAAGGAGGCGTCAGCGCTTCGCGACGAAGACGTGCGCCGCGACCTCCGCGTCCAGCTCGGCGGCCTCGCCGCTGCTGCCGACGAGGACACCGCCGGGCGACTCCGTCACCGAGACCACGGAACCGGGCTGCACACCCGCCCTGCGCAGCGTGTACATCAGCTGGGCGTCCGTCTGGATCGGCTCGCCGATCCGGCGCACGATGACGGTCTTGCCGCCGCTCGCGTCCAGGTCGGCCAGGGAGACCATCGAGTCGTCGAGGAACGCCTCCGCCTCCGCCTTCTCGCCCAGCTCCTCCAGGCCCGGGATCGGGTTGCCGTACGGCGACTCCGTCGGGTGGCGCAGCAGCTCCAGGACGCGGCGCTCCACGGCCTCGCTCATGACGTGCTCCCAGCGGCAGGCCTCCGCGTGCACCTGCTCCCACTCCAGGCCGATCACGTCGACCAGCAGACACTCGGCGAGCCGGTGCTTGCGCATGACGCGGGTGGCGAGGCGGCGGCCCTCGTCGGTGAGCTCCAGATGGCGGTCACTCGCCACGGCCACCAGGCCGTCGCGCTCCATCCGCGCCACCGTCTGGCTCACGGTCGGGCCGCTCTGGTCGAGCCGCTCGGCGATCCTGGCACGCATCGGGACCACACCTTCCTCCTCAAGCTCGAGGATGGTGCGGAGATACATCTCCGTTGTGTCGATCAGTCCGGACATACGTGCCCCTCGATGAGTCGTGCGCTGGCCCTCCACCAATTCTGACGCATCACGGCGACAACCGGGCCTCACCCGGGTGAGGCGGTATTGACAGAGCAATGGTCCAGACCGCACCGTGATCCGCGACCACGACGAGAAGGAGCCGCCGCCATGGGCGAGAGCAAGCTGGCCGGACAGTTCTTCGACGCCGCGATCGGCCTGCTCCAGCAGGTCCGCGACGAGGACTCCGCCGAGATCGCCGCCGCCGGGGCCGCGATCGCCGAGGCCGTCGAGAACGGCAACCGGCTCTTCGCCTTCGGCGCGGGCCACTCCTCCCTCGCCGCCCAGGACGTCGTCTACCGGGCCGGCGGCCTCGCCCTGATGAACCTGCT
Source organism: Streptomyces wedmorensis (assembly GCF_000716445.1). GTDB lineage: Bacteria > Actinomycetota > Actinomycetes > Streptomycetales > Streptomycetaceae > Streptomyces > Streptomyces wedmorensis. The sequence goes on along the minus strand of NZ_JNWK01000079.1, from coordinate 69,309 downwards.
CGCCGTCCCCGGCGTCGTCGGTGTCGACGTCATGCCCGCCACGCTCGGCTCGGCCCTGGAGCGGGTCGACGGCCTCGCCGGCGCCGTCCTCGACTCCTCCCCCGCCAAGGCCGGCGACGTCCTGATCATCATCTCCCTCTCCGGGCGCAACGCCCTGCCCGTCGAGATGGCCATGAACGCCCGCGCCCTCGGCCTCACCGTCATCGGCGTCACCTCGGTGGCGTACGCGACCGAGACGAAGTCCCGGCACGTCTCGGGCTCGTACCTCAAGGACCACTGCGACATCGTCCTCGACTCCAGGATCGCCGTCGGCGACGCCGAACTCACCTACGAAGGCATCGAGGCGCCCTTCGCCCCCGCCTCCACCGTCGTCACCAGCGCCCTCATGCAGGCCACCATGGCCGCCGCCGCCGAGGACCTCGTCCGCCGCGGCATCGAGCCGCCCCTGCTGCGCTCCGGCAACGTCGACGGCGGCCACGAGTGGAACGGCCGCGTGATGAACGAGTACGGGGACAGGATCTTCTTCAAGCACTAGGCTCCGTCCGCCCCCGATCCGCCGCACCGGCCTTGGGACCGGGGCGTCCCCGACCCGCTGCACCGGCCTTGGGACCGGGGCGTCCCCGACCCGCCGCACACCCCCTAGGACGCCTCCACGACCTGCGTCACGCGGGTGAAGCCTTCGGCGCCGTGGCCGCGGTCCACGGCGCGGACGGCGAGGGCCTCGGCGGCGCGCATGACGCTCGCGTCGATGCCGTGGGCCTCGGCGGCGTGGACGACGTGGGACATCGTGGAGACGGCCGAGGTGAGCGGGTTGCCCTCGCCCGTGTACGAGCCGCTGTCCACGTCGTCGGCCCACTCCTCGAACAGCGGCGGCAGGATCGCGCCGATGCCGGCCGCGAACGGCGCGAGTTCGCGCGCCGAGATGCCCTCCGCGCGCGCCAGGGCCAGGGCGTGCACGTACCCCGTCATCGACGTCCAGAAGATGTCGAGGAGTGCGACGTCGTACGCCGCCGCCCGGCCGATGTCCTCGCCGAGGTGGGTGTGGAGACCGTCCAGGGCGTCGAGGACCGGCCGGTGCTCGCGGTAGAGCGGCTCGGGCCCGCTGTGCAGGAACACGCCGGCGGGCGTCCCGATGCTCGGGGTCGGGGTCATGATCGCGCCGTCCAGATAGCCGATGCCGTGCTCGGCGGCCCAGCTGCCGGTGTCCCGCGCGCGCTCCGGAGTGTCGGCGCTCAGGTTCACCACGGTCCGGCCCTTGAGCGCGTCCGTGACCTCGGGCCGACGCAGGACGGAGTCCGTGGCGTCGTAGTTGACCAGGCAGATCACCGTCAGGGCGGCCGCGGCGACCGCTTCCTCGGCGCTCCCGGCCAGGACCGCGCCCCGCTCGACGAGGTCCCCTTCGCGGCCGGGGGTCCGGTTCCACACGGTGGTCCGGACACCGGCGTCCAGGAAGGCCCCGGCCAAGGCGCGCCCCATCGGCCCGAGTCCGAGAACCGTGACGGAGAGCGGGGGCACGGAGGAGGGGGCGGACGAGGAAGGCACGGACGAGGAGGCGGAAGAAGACATGGCGGAACTCCCTTGTACTGAGATGAGGTGGAATACAGCGGTGACCGTGACCGACGAACGAGAGGGACGCGCATGACACGCCTCCGGGCCCAGGACACGAACGTCTGCGGGGTGACGGCGGCGATCGCCGTGATCGACGGCAAATGGAAGACGTCGCTGCTGTGGCTGCTTGAATCCGGCCCGCACCGGCCCGGCGAACTGCGCCGCAGGCTCCCCGGGATCAGCGAGAAGGTGCTGACCCAGGCGCTGCGGGAGATGGAGGCCGACGGTCTCGTGGACCGCGAGGTGCACGATGTGGTGCCCCCGAAGACCGTCTACTCCCTGACGGCGCACGGGCGCGAACTGTCGGAACTGCTGGGCCCGTTGTCGGACTGGGGCCATCGCCGGCTGGACCGGCTGACGGAAGCGGCCGCCGCTTCCTGAGGCCCTGTCACTCCCTCGCGCTCCGGGCCACCACCAGGTTCTCCCGGACGGCGGACCCCTACAAGTACCCACAAAAAAGTGGGTGTACGGGGCGCCCCCCGGGCCTCAGCCCTTGTCGCCGAGGTCCAGGAGCGCGGCCACCCGGGCCGCCACCGTCTCCCCGAACACCACGTCCTCCCGCTCGAAGGGCGAACGGCAGGAGGCCCGCAGGAAGGTCAGCACGCCCACCGTGCGGCCGCGGGAACGCAGCACCAGGCACAGGGCGTGCGCCGCGTCCCCCGGCCACTGGTGGGCCTCCGCCCAGACCTCGGCGGTGCGGCCGGCGGTGGCCCGCACCGAGCCGAGGCGGTCCCAGGCCTGGAGCGCCGGATGCCTCGGCCCGTACCGGAGCGGGATGCCGCCGCCGACGACGGGGGACGACGGGCCGGGGGCGCCGGCGGGGGTGGCGAGGGCCCGTGTGAGGCGCCGCTCGCCGGCCACCCGGTCGACGAGGGCGTGGTCCGCGAAACCGGCCAGCGCGAAGTCGAGCAGGACCGTCGCCGCCTCGTCCGGGTCCTCGCACTCCGAGGCCGCCGCGCCCGCCCGGTGCAGCTGGCTCCACCGGAACCGCATCCGGTCCGCCTCGCGGGCCGCGAGCCGCTCCTCCGTCACGTCCTGGAACAGCCACGCCACGCCCAGCGGCACCGGCTCCTCCGCCATCGGCGACGGCAGCAGCAGGAAGCCGCTGCGCCAGCACCGGCGCTGCTCCCCGGAGGCCGTCCGGAGCGTCACCCACACCTCGGCGGGCGCGGTCGGCGTCCCCTCGGCCAGCACGTGCTGGAAGGCCGCCTCCAGCTCCTCCGCGCCGTGTACGACGACATCGCCGAGCGGCCGCCCGAGCAGGGCCGTGCGTCCGGTGCCGAGTGCGCGGGCCGCGTGGGTGTTGACCATCGCGGGACGCAGGTCGGCGTCCACGAGGACGACCCCCCACGAGGCGTCGTCGAACAGTGCCTCGCTCAGCGCGACCGACCGCTCCAGATCCAGTTGTACGTGGACCTCGCTGAACGCGACGTACACCCCCGCCGGGCCGCCGTCCGCACCCCGCACCCCGGCCGCCTGGCTCCGCACGAGCACCCGCCCGCCGTCCTTGCGCAGCAGTACGAACTCGTGGACCTGCCGGCCCGGCCCCTTCATCGCCCCCATCAGCCGGCCCAGGGCCTCCTCGGCGTCCGCGCTCCGCGCCGCCCACCCCGCGAACCCCCGCCGCCCGACCGCCTCCCCGGCCGACCATCCCAGGATCCGCTCGGCCTCCCGGTTCCAGTGCGTCACCGTCCCCTCGGCGTCGAACGCGCACAACGCCGCGTCCATCCCGTCCAGCAGCGCTGCCAGCAGGTCTCCCCCCGCCCCCGGCACAGAAGCGGTCTCACTCGCGGACCCCGTGAACGCACTCATGCGGCACTCCCCCCATACTCCGGCCATTCAACTGGAACGTGACGCAGAGCACACCCCCGTTCCGCGATTTGAATAAATGGGTTGAGGCACGCGGGGGCGCTTCCTAGGGTGTGAGTACACGCGAAAGGAGGTGATCCGAAAACATGGTTTCTTTTCGGACTCGTGAGGTGACTGCGGGCTAAGGCCTGCCAGTCGCACTCTGTGCACCTCGGCAGGCCTTCTGCCGAACACCAACGCAGTCACCCGACCCGTGAGTCGCCGGCAGTCCGGCCGGCAGGCTCCGTCCGAACCTAGGCGGACGGTGCCAAGACTCACGGGTCGTCTGCGTTCCCGGACCCGGGTGGCCGTCGGAGGGTGCCGTCAGGGCGCCAGGCGCTCCACGTGCCAGGTTTCGCCGTGGCGGTGGTAGCGGAGGCGGTCGTGGAGGCGGTTCTCGTGGCCTTGCCAGAATTCGACGGTGTCGGGGATGACGCGGATGCCGCCCCAGTTCGGGGGAACGGGGACCTGTTCGGGGTCGGGGTAGCGGGCGGCGAGCTCGTCGTAGCGGGCGAGGAGGTCGGCGCGGGAGGGGATGACGGTGGACTGGGGGCTGGCCCAGGCGCCGAGCTGGGAGCCGTGGGGGCGGGTGCGGAAGTAGGCGACGGTCTCGTCGCGGCCGGTGGGGACGGCGCGGCCGGTGATGATGACCTGGCGGGCGAGCGGGTGCCAGGGGAAGAGCAGGGAGGCGTGGGGGTTGGCCTCCAGTTCCCGGCCCTTGCGGGATTCGTAGTTGGTGAAGAAGACGAAGCCGGCCTCGTCGTAGTGCTTGAGGAGGACCGTCCGGGAGGACGGGCGGCCGTCCGGGGCCGCGGTGGAGACGATCATCGCGTTCGGCTCGTGGATCGCCGGGTTGGCGGCGGTCTCCTTGAACCAGCGGGTGAACTGCTCGACCGGCTCGGGTGCGAGGTCGGCCGCGAGGAGCTCCGTGGTGCGGTACTGCTCGCGCATGTCGGCGGGGTCCAGGGCGTCGGTCACAGGGTCATCCTGCCGCAGCGGCCGAGTCTGCCCGGCACCCCGTGCGGCTAATCCTTTGTCGCCGGGTCGGCGCAGTGTGCCGGATGTCACCTTTCCCCGCATCATCGAAACCGTACAGACTCTTCCGCTGGATGACTGTTGATTCCCCCCATCGATCGCACGCTTGATCGATCATCGATTAGAGGAGCCGCCTGATGTCCGACTTCGTACCCGGGCTCGAGGGAGTCGTCGCGTTCGAGACGGAGATCGCCGAACCCGACAAGGAGGGCGGCGCCCTCCGCTACCGCGGGGTCGACATCGAGGATCTCGTCGGCCACGTCTCGTTCGGCAACGTCTGGGGCCTGCTCGTCGACGGCGCGTTCAACCCGGGCCTGCCGGCCGCCGAGCCGTTCCCGATCCCGGTGCACTCCGGTGACATCCGGGTCGACGTGCAGTCCGCGCTCGCGATGCTGGCGCCCGTGTGGGGCCTCAAGCCGCTCCTCGACATCTCCGCCGAGCAGGCCCGCGACGACCTGGCCCGCGCGGCCGTCATGGCGCTGTCGTACGTGGCGCAGTCGGCGCGCGGCCAGGGCCAGCCGATGGTGCCGCAGAGCGAGATCGACAAGGCCCAGTCGGTCGTCGAGCGCTTCATGATCCGTTGGCGCGGCGAGCCGGACCCGAAGCACGTCAAGGCCGTCGACGCCTACTGGACGTCGGCCGCCGAGCACGGCATGAACGCGTCCACGTTCACCGCCCGTGTCATCGCCTCGACCGGCGCGGACGTGGCCGCGGCGCTCTCCGGTGCCGTGGGCGCCATGTCGGGCCCCCTGCACGGCGGCGCGCCCTCCCGCGTCCTCGGCATGATCGAGGAGATCGAGCGGACGGGCGACGCGACGGCGTACGTGAAGCAGGCGCTCGACAAGGGCGAGCGTCTGATGGGCTTCGGCCACCGCGTGTACCGCGCCGAGGACCCCCGCGCGCGCGTGCTGCGGCGTACCGCCAAGGAGCTGGACGCGCCGCGCTACGAGGTGGCCGCCGCGCTGGAGAAGGCCGCCCTGGACGAGCTGCACAACCGTCGCCCGGACCGGATCCTGGCGACGAACGTGGAGTTCTGGGCGGCGATCGTCCTCGACTTCGCCGAGGTCCCGGCGCACATGTTCACGTCGATGTTCAGCTGCGCCCGTACGGCCGGCTGGTCGGCGCACATCCTGGAGCAGAAGCGGACCGGGCGTCTCGTGCGTCCGTCGGCCCGCTACACGGGTCCCGGCAAGCGGGACCCGCGCGACATCGAGGGTTACGCGGACATCACCGGCTGACCCTCGGGGTGCAGCAGGAGCTCCGCGTGGTGGCGGGCGGCCACCGACGGGTGGGCGCGGAGCTTCCCCTTCAGTTCGTTGCGGCCGTACTCGGCGAACAGCGGGTTCGCCGGGTCGACCGTGACGCCGGGGGCCCGGTCGGCGTACGGGAAGGCCAGCGGGGAGATGCGGGCGTCGAGCCGCGGGTTGTAGAAGAACGGGACGGAGTAGCGTTCCGTCGCTCCGGGCGGGGAGACCACTCGGTGGTTGGTGGCGATCAGGTAGCCGTCGGTGGCCACTTCGAGGAGTTCGCCGAGGTTGACGACGAAGGCTCCCGGCAGCGGGGGCACGTCGTGGAAGTTCCCGTCCTCGCGCTGGACCTGGAGGCCGCCGACCTGGTCCTGGAGCAGCAGGGTGAGGAAGCCGTAGTCCTTGTGGGCGCCGACGCCCTGGTCGTCGCCCTCGCCGCTGCTGCCGGGGTAGCGCACCAGCTTGAGGTGCGGGTGGGCGCGGGGGCCGAAGATGTCGTCGTAGAAGTCCGCGGGCGCGCCGATGGAGGCGAGCAGCTCGTGGAGGAGCCGCTCGGCGACGCCGCTGAGGCGGTCGATCCAGTGCAGGGCGGCGGTGCGGAGCTCGGGGAGGGCGGCGGGCCACTGGTTGGGGCCTTCGAGCCACCAGTAGGGGGCTTCCCAGGGTGCGGGGGCGTGGGCGGGGCGCTCGGCGCCGATGTCGAGCTGGTCGCGCCAGTCGCGGGCGCCGGCGGTGCGTTCGTCGCCGATGCGGGTGTAGCCGCGGAAGTGCGGCGAGTTGATGTTGTCGAGGGCGAGCCGGTCGGCCTCGGGCAGGGCGAAGAAGGCACGCATGGCGGTGGTGAGGGCCTGTGTCTCGGCTTCGGTGATGCCGTGCCCGATGAGCTGGAAGAAGCCCACGTCGTGGGCGGCCGAGTGCAGCTGGGCGTGGAGGAGCCTGCGGGCCCGGGGGCCCCGGTCGGCGGCCGAGAGGTCGACGATGGGGAGCTGGGAGGGGTACGAGCTGTTCGTCATGGGTGCGTCCGCGGGGTTACGGGTGCCCGGGGCGGCCGCGAGGGTGGTGCGGGGGCCACGGGTGCCGATCGGCTGGGGGCTGCGACGAGGGACCGGCCGGGGTGTGGAGTGGTACCCGGGAAGGTCAGGCGGAGCGGCGACAGCTCATGCTCGTGACGCGGACGAAGTCCACGTGGCGGCGGCGTACGAGCAGAGGCATGCGACCAGAGTACTGCGGGTGTGCGAGATGGACTGTGGTCCGGCTCACGTGCCGGGCGGGGCTCTCGGGGTCTGTTCAAAACGGTGGGCGTACGCGAAGATCGCCGCCATTGCGTGTTGAGTACACGCCAAGCTTCCCGTCGCAGCATCCCATCGCAGGAGGATGTCCATGACCCGCCGCACCTCTCGTGGCCTGGCCGCCGCGGCAGCCGTCACCGTGGCCACCGCCACCGCGGCGCTGCTCCCGTCCGCGGGGGCGTCCGCCGCGTCCGCGCCGCAGGCCCGCGTCTTCATGGTGAACCCGGTCCAGTCCTCGGGCGACCAGTCCCTCACCGACCACAAGGACGCGGTGAGCGACGTCCCCGCCTCCGCGTACGCCACCGTCGCGCTGCGCAACCTGGACGCGAGCGGCGCCCTGTCCGGCAAGTGGGTCGCCGTCCGCTCCGAGACCGGCAACCCGGCGAAGGCCGCCGACGCCGCCTCCTTCGACCGCTCGGACGACGAGTTCGAGCAGGTCATGGCGTACTTCTGGGTCAACGAGTCGCAGGAGTACCTCCAGAGCCTGGGCTTCGGCACCGAGCTGCGCGGGGCGAACGACCGCGTCCAGCCGGTCCGGCTGAACCAGTGGGGCTCCGACAACTCGTTCTTCACCGACAAGAAGGCCGAGATCCGCTTCGGCAAGGGCGGGGTGGACGACGCCGAGGACGCCGAGGTGATCGTCCACGAGTACGGTCACGCCGTGCACCACGCGCAGGTGCCGGGCTTCGGCACCTCCCCGGAGGCCGGGGCGATCGGCGAGGCCTTCGGCGACTACCTGGCGGTGGCCGTCGGCACGAACGCGGTCGCGAAGTACGGCTGGCCGATGAAGGCCGACCAGGCCTGCGTGGCCGACTGGGACGCGACCGGCTACAGCGCGGCCCCGCACTGCCTGCGTCGCATCGACGGCACGAAGACGTACGCGGACCTGGAGGGCGAGGTCCACGCCGACGGCGAGATCTGGTCCCGGGCCCTCTTCGACATCCGGGGCAAGCTCGGTGCCCGTACGGCCGACCGGATCATCGTGAACGCCCAGTTCGGCTTCACCGCCGACACCAGCTTCCAGGCCGCGGCCCTCACGACGGTCGCGACCGCGCAGAAGATGTACGGCACGGCGGCGGCGGACGCGGTGCGCGACGCCTTCCGGGCGCGGGCGATCCCGGGCGTCTGATCCGTCCGGCCGCGGTCACGCGGTCAGGCGAGCGCCTCTTCCACGAGCCGCGCCCACTGGGAGACGACACGTTCCCGGCGGGCGCGGTCGTCCGTGAGGAGGGTGGCGAGGCCGAGGCCGCGGGCCATGTCGAGGAGGCCTTGGACGGTCTCGCGGACGCCGGGCCGGGACTCGTCCGCGCCGAGCACCTCGACGGCGATGCGGTGGGACTCGCGGCCGACGCGGGCCTCCAGTTCGGTGACGCGGGCGCGGAGCTGGTCCTCGTCGGAGGCGGCGACCCAGAGGTGGAGCGCGGCCCGGAAGAGGGGGCCGGTGTAGAGGTCGACGAGGGCGGCGACGGCTTCCTTGCGGTCGCGGGACGGCAGGGCGCGCAGCGCGTGGGACCGTTCCTCGGCGACGTACTCGACGGCGGCCGTGAACAGGTCCTCGCGGGTCGGGAAGTGGTGCTGGGCGGCGCCCCGGGAGACGCCGGCGCGTTCCGCGACGACGGCGACCGTGGAGCCCGCCCAGCCGCGCTCGGCCAGACAGGCCACGGCGGCCTCCAGGAGCCGCTGCCGGGTGGCGCGGCTCCTGTCCTGCTTGGGGTTGCGGTCCGGCTTGGGTGCGGTCACAGCCGCCATGCGGGGTCCCGTCGTTCGAGGAAGGCCGTCATCCCTTCGCGTGCCTCGGCGGAGGCGAAGAGCGTGGCCGACCTCTGCACCAGGTCCTCCGCGTCGCGTTCGAAGGTCTCCAGGACTTTAGCGGTGACCAGTCGTTTCGCCTCGCGCAGGCCCTGCGGGGAGCCGGCGCGGAGGGCGTCGAGGACGGTGTCGAGCTCGTCGTCGGTGGCGGTGACCAGGCCCATGGTGACGGCCTCGGGGACGCCGAACCGTTCGCCGGTGAGGTAGTGGCGGGCGGCGGCGCGGGGTTCGAGGCGCGGCAGGAGGGTGAGGGAGACGACGGCGGGCGCGACCCCGATGCGTACCTCCGTGAGGGCGAAGTCGGCGCCCTGGCCGGCGAGGACGATGTCGGCGGCGCCGAGGAGTCCGAGGCCGCCGGCGCGGGTGTGACTGCCGGCGGTGACGTGGGCGACGACGGGTTTCGGCAGCTCGAGGATCTGCCGGAGCAGGTCGACGAAGGCGTACGGGCTGGGCGGGGCCTTCAGGTCGGCGCCCGCGCTGAAGGTGGTGCCGGTGTGGGTGAGGACGACGGCGCGGACGGCCGGGTCCTTGCCGCAGACGGTGAGCGCGTCGGCGAGTTCGGCGACGAGCGGGGCGGAGAGCGCGTTGCGGGTGTCGGGGGAGTCGAGGGCGAGGGTGGTGATGCCCCGTTCCTCGGTGGTGGTCACCAGGGTCATGCGCGGTCCCTCAACTCTCTGCGGAGGATCTTCCCGGACGCTGCCCGGGGGACGGTGTCGATGAACTCCACGGCGCGGACCTTCTTGTACGGGGAGACGCGCGCGGCGACGTGCGCGAGGACCTCCTCGGCGGTGAGCGCGGCCGCGGCGGGCTGGCGTACGACGAAGGCCTTGGGGATCTCGGTGCCGTCGGCGTCGGTGACGCCGATGACGGCGGCGTCGGCGATGCCGTCGTGGGTGAGGAGGAGGGCTTCGAGTTCGGCGGGGGCGACCTGGAAGCCCTTGTACTTGATGAGTTCCTTCACCCGGTCGACGACGAACAGCCAGCCGTCCTCGTCGACGCGGCCGATGTCGCCGGTGTGGACCCAGCCGTCGGCGTCGATCATGGCGGCGGTGGCGTCGGGCCGGCCCAGGTAGCCCTTCATGACCTGGGGTCCCCGGATGGCGACCTCGCCTTCCTCCCCGGGTGCCGCGTCCTTCGTGGGGTCGTCGAGGGACAGGATCCGCATCTCGGTGGAGGGCAGCAGGCGTCCGACGGTGCCGGGCGGGGGGTTCTGGGCGTCGAGCGGTACGACGTGGGTGCCGGGGGACAGCTCGGTCATCCCGTACGCCTGCCGGACCGGCGGCAGTCCGAGGCGGGCGGAGCAGGCCTCGGCGAGGGCCGCGTCGAGCGGGGCGGCGGCGCTGACGATGTACTCGAGGGACGACAGGTCGTAGTCGGCGACGGCCGGGTGCTTGGCGAGGGCGAGGACGATCGGCGGGGCGACGTACAGCCCGTTGATGCGGTGTTCCTGGATGGCGCCGAGGAAGGTGTCGAGTTCGAAGCGGGGCAGTACGACGACGGTGGCGCCCTGCCGCAGCGGGGCGTTCATGAGAGCCGTGAGGCCGTATATGTGAAAGAAGGGCAATACCGCCAGAATCCGGTCTCCCGGGCCCATCGGGACGAACGGCTCCAGCTGCGCCAGGTTGGTGGCGATCGACGTGTGCGTGAGCATCACGCCCTTGGGGACGCCGGTGGTGCCGGAGGAGTACGGGAGGGCGGCCACGTCCTGGTCGGGGTCGATCGCGTGGTCCGGGACGGGACCCGTGCTCGCCAGGAAGCCCTGGAGGGAGCGGACGTCCTCGCCCTCCGGTGCCTGGTCGCAGACGAATACCTCCTCGATCCCGCCGGCGAGTTCGGCGGCGGCGCGGGCGGCGGCGAGCAGCGGGGACACCGTGACGATCCACCGCGCGGACGAGTCCTTGAGCTGCTTGGCGAACTCCTCGGGCGTGGCCAGCGGGTGCACGGTGGTGACGGCGGCCCCGGCGCGGGTGGCGGCGTAGAACGCGATCGGGAACAGCACCGTGTTGGGGCTGTGCAGGGCGAGGACGTCCCCCTTGCGCAGCCCCGCCTCCGCGAGCCCGGCCGCCACCCTCCGGTGGAAGCCGTCCACCTGCCCGTACGTGAGCGAGAGCTCCCCCGCCCCGTCGACGAGCGCCGGGGTGTCGCCGTACTCGGCGGCGCGGCCGAGTACGGCGTCGTGGATGGGCAGGGAGAGGGTGGGGACGGCCTCGTAGTCGCTGTGGAACACCATGCGTTGACCCCCTGGAGAGGTGAGAGGTGGACGCCAGGATCGCTGCTGCGCGCGGGACTTGGGGAGACCCTGTCAGCACTCCGAAAAACAATCAAGCATGCCTGCATGGTTTACCGCGACGGCCGGCGCGGCGGCTCAGCCCTCGCAGGCGACCCCGTCGCCGTCGCGGTCGAGGTGCCTGCCGTAGCCGGGCTCCCCGACGTGGATGGGGGCGGCACCGGCGGCCCGGACGGCGGCGCAGTTCTCGTAGTAGACCTCCGGCTCCGGCTCGGCGGTCTCCGGCGGCCGGGTCGTCTGGACCGGCTTCGGCTTCACGGGCCTCGGTGTGGTGCGCGTCGGCTCCGGCGCCCGGGTGGTCGGCGCCTCGGTGGTCGGCTCCGGGGCCTCGGTGGTCGGGGCCTCCGTCGTCGGCTCCGGGGTGGGCGACTCGGTGGTCGGGCTCGGTTCCGGCGTGGTGGCCGTGGGGCTCGGCCCGGTCGGCGTCGCGGGGGCCGTGGCCGTCGTGGTGGGCTTCGGGTCGTCCGTGCCGTTCTTCTCCGGGTCGTCGACGGCGAGCGCGATGACGAACCACAGGGCCGACAGGACCGTCGCCACGATCTTGGCCCGGCTGCTCCAGCGGCTCAGCCAGGCCAGGGCTATGCCGCCCGGCGGGAAGAGCACCAACAGCGTGATGACCAGGGCGGGATGCTGCCACCAGCGGCGGGTCGGCACCCACGGCGGAGGAGCCTGGTACGGGCCGGGCTGCTGGTACATGCGCGTCTCCCTGACTCGTGGCGCTCGAATGTGAGCGAAACGAGGGGATCGTATACGCGGTCTTCACAACCGGAGGCGTGATTGGCCGAGATGAGACGTGAGGCGCCGGTCCAGGGCACGCTGGCCCCCGGCGAGCCAGCGCACCGGCCAGTGCAGCAGCACCGCGAGGCAGAGCAGCCAGCCCAGCCCGTGCACCGCCCAGACACCGGCCATGGTCGGCCCGCCCCAGGCCTGGTGATAGTCGGTGTCCAGGTACCAGAGGGGGTAGCCGAAGTTCCGCACCGAGTTGAACAGGGCGTACCCGACCAGCACGAAGGCCGCCACGTCCAACGGCAGCCCGAGCACGGCCCGGCCGAGCACCCCGCGCCCGGTCCACCCGCCGCCGCCGAGCCGCGCCCGCACGCGTCCGGCCCGGCCCGGCTGCCCGGTCAGCGTCAGCACGACCGCCGCGAGCCCGATCGGCAGCGCCAGGAACGCGCGGGTGGCGGTGTGGACGGTGCGGCGGATCGCGGGCATCGACGGCGGCATCGACGGCCTCCTCGACTCGTTCGGCGGATGCCCGCACTCTCACCGCCCCTCGCCACCGTCGTCGTCACACCCCGGAGCCAACTGTCCCGTCATACCCGGGTACCACCCCCGCACCGGGCCGGCAGGACGCGTCCCGAGAGGCCCCGCACGACCGCCTCCGCGATCAGTACGACTTGGGCAGCCCCAGGGTGTGGCTCGACACGTAGTTCAGGATCATCTCGCGGCTGACCGGGGCGATCCGGGCCACCCGGGCGGCGGTGACCAGGCGGGCGAGGCCGAACTCGCGGGTGAGTCCGTTGCCGCCGAGGGTGTGGACGGCGGTGTCGACGGCCTTCACGCAGGCCTCGGCGGCGGCGTACTTCGCCATGTTGGCGGCCTCGCCCGCGCCGACGTCGTCGCCCGCGTCGTACAGCCTCGCCGCCTTCTGCATCATCAGGCGGGCGAGTTCGAGCTCGATGTGGGCCTGCGCGAGGGGGTGGGCGATGGCCTGGTGGGAGCCGATGGGCGCCTTCCAGACCTGGCGCTCCTTGGCGTAGGTCACCGCACGCTCCAGGGCGTGGCGGCCCATGCCGATCGCGAACGCGGCGGTCATGATCCGCTCGGGGTTGAGGCCCGCGAAGAGCTGGAGGAGGCCCGCGTCCTCGTCGCCGACGAGCGCGTCCGCCGGCAGGTGCACGTCGTCGATGGTGAGCTCGAACTGCTTCTCGTCGGCGGCGAGTTCCATCTCGATGTGGCGGCGGTCGAAGCCGGGCGCGTCACGCGGGACGATGAAGAGGCAGGGCTTCAGGTTGCCCGTGCGGGCGTCGGAGGTGCGGCCGACGATGAGGGTCGCGTCGGCGATGTCGACGCCGGAGACGAAGACCTTGCGCCCGTTCAGGACCCAGCCGTCCTCGGTGCGGGTCGCGGTGGTGGTGATGCGGTGCGAGTTGGAGCCCGCGTCGGGCTCGGTGATGCCGAACGCCATCGTCTTCGAGCCGTCGGCGAGGCCGGGGAGCCAGGCCCGCTTCTGCTCCTCGGTGCCGAAGCGGGCGATCACCGTGCCGCAGATCGCGGGCGACACGACCATCATCAGGAGCGGGGCCCCGGCGGCGCCCGCCTCCTCCAGGACCAGGGACAGCTCGGCGATGCCGCCGCCCCCGCCGCCGTACTCCTCGGGAAGGTTCACGCCCAGGTAGCCCAGCTTCCCGGCCTCCGCCCACAGGGCGGCCCGGTCGAAGCCGGGGCCGTGGCGGCGGCCGAGGGCGGCGACGGCGGCACGGAGCTCGGTGTGTTCCTGCGGCTCGATGTCGGTGCTCATACGGGGTCTTCCTCCGTTGCTTCGGTCTGTACGACGGCGAGCAGGGCGCCGACCTCGACCTGGCGGCCGGGGACGGCGTGGAGCGCGGTGAGCGTGCCGGAGGCGGGAGCGGAGACGCGGTGCTCCATCTTCATGGCCTCCAGCCAGAGCAGGGGCTGTCCGGCGGTCACCCGGTCGCCGACGGCGAGGCCGTCCGCGACCCGGACGACGGTGCCGGGCATCGGGGCGAGCAGGGAGCCGGGCGCCGTCTGCTCGCTGGGGTCGGTGAAGCGGGGCCGGGGGACGAGGCGGTGGGGACCGGAGTGGACCGTGCCGTCGCCGTACCGGTCGACCGTGAAGTCCCTGACGACTCCCGCCACTTCGAGCCGTACGCGGTCGGGGGCCGCCGCCACGACCCGTACCCCCTCGGGGGCCGTGACCTCGTACCCGCCGCCCCTGGCCGGCCGGTAGCGGACCTCCTGGTCGCCGTACGTCCGCGTCTCGTCCTGGGAGCGGAGGTTGCGCCAACCGCCGCCGAACCGGCCCCGGTTGGCGGCCGCCTCGGCGAGGGCGGCGGCGACGGCCGCGTACCGCTCGCCGTCCGGCGCGGTGGTCAGGGCGGGCAGGTTGCGCTCGTAGAAACCCGTGTCGAGGACCTCCGGGGAGGTGTACTCGGGGTGGCGCAGCGAGGCGACGAGCAGCCCCCGGTTGGTGACGGGGCCGTGGACGCGGGTCCGCTCCAGGGCGTGGGCGAGTTTGCGGGCGGCTTCGGCGCGGGTGGGGGCGTGGACGATCACCTTGGCGAGCATCGGGTCGTAGTGGACTCCGACGGCGTCCCCGGAGGCGTACCCGGTGTCGACCCGGACGCGGCCCTCCCCCGGCACGTCGAAGCGGTGCAGGACGCCCGTCTGCGGCGCCCACTCCCGCGCCGGGTCCTCGGCGTAGAGCCGGGCCTCGATGGCGTGTCCCCGGGGGGCCGGGGGCTCGGTCGGCAGGGCCCGGCCCTCGGCGACCGCCAGCTGGAGGGCGACGAGGTCGACCCCGTACACCTCCTCCGTGACGGGGTGCTCGACCTGGAGCCGGGTGTTCATCTCCAGGAAGTGCGCCCGGCCGTCGGCGACGAGGAACTCGACCGTGCCCGCCCCCACGTAGCCGACGGCCTTCGCGGCGCGCACGGCCGTGTCCAGGAGCGAGGCCTCCAGGGCGGCGGGCAGGCCCGGCGCCGGAGCCTCCTCGATCACCTTCTGGTGGCGGCGCTGGAGCGAGCAGTCGCGGGTGCCGAGCGCCCAGGCCGTGCCGTGGGTGTCGCAGAGGAGCTGCACCTCGACGTGGCGGCCGTCCTCGACGTACGGCTCGACGAACACCTCCCCGTCCCCGAAGGCGCTCGCGGCCTCGGCGGACGCGGCCTTCAACTCGCCGGGCAGCGCGTCGAGTTCTCGGACGACCCGCATGCCGCGACCGCCGCCGCCCGCCGCCGCCTTCACCAGGACGGGCAGGTCGGCCCCGGTGACGTCCTCCGGGCGGAGCGGCGTGACGCCGAGGAGTTCCTTCGCCCGGGTCTTCGACGCCATCGCCTCGATCGCCGCCGGCGGCGGCCCGATCCAGAGCAGGCCGGCGTCCGTGACGGCCCGCGCGAAGTCGGCGTTCTCGGAGAGGAAGCCGTAGCCGGGGTGGACGGCGTCCGCGCCTGCCGCGAGCGCCGCCTTCACGATGAGGTCGCCGCGCAGGTACGTCTCCGAGGGCGTGGCCCCCGGCAGCCGTACGGCCGTGTCGGCGTCCCGGACGTGCAGCGCGTCGGCGTCCGCGTCGGAGTACACGGCGACCGTGGAGATGCCCAGCTCACGGCAGGTGCGGAAGACGCGGCAGGCGATCTCGCCACGGTTCGCGACGAGGAGGGAGGTGATCAAAGTGTGCCTCGCACGAGGAGGAGGGTGATCATCGAGGTCATCTGGTGCCTCACATTCGGAAGACGCCGAAGCCGCCGCGCGCGCCCTCGACCGGTGCCGTGTGGATCGCGGACAGGCACAGCCCGAGGACCGTGCGGGTGTCGCGGGGGTCGATGACCCCGTCGTCGTAGAGCCGGCCCGACAGGAACATCGGCAGCGACTCCGACTCGATCTGCGCCTCGACCAGCGCCCGCAGCCCGGCGTCCGCCTCGTCGTCGTACGGCTGCCCCTTCGCGGCGGCGGACGCCCGCGCCACGATCGACAGCACGCCGGCGAGCTGCTGCGGGCCCATGACGGCCGACTTCGCGCTCGGCCACGCGAACAGGAAACGCGGGTCGTACGCCCGGCCGCACATGCCGTAGTGCCCTGCGCCGTAGGACGCGCCCATCAGGACCGACAGGTGCGGGACCTTCGAGTTCGACACCGCGTTGATCATCATCGCGCCGTGCTTGATGATGCCGCCCTGTTCGTACTCCTTGCCGACCATGTAGCCGGTCGTGTTGTGGAGGAACACCAGCGGAATGTCCCGCTGGTTGGCCAGCTGGATGAACTGCGCCGCCTTCTGCGACTCGGCCGAGAACAGCACGCCCTGCGCGTTGGCGATCACACCGACCGGATAGCCGTGCAGCCGCGCCCATCCCGTGGTCAGCGAGGT
Organism: Streptomyces wedmorensis; assembly: GCF_000716445.1. Taxonomy (GTDB): domain Bacteria; phylum Actinomycetota; class Actinomycetes; order Streptomycetales; family Streptomycetaceae; genus Streptomyces; species Streptomyces wedmorensis. The sequence continues at coordinate 53,085 of NZ_JNWK01000079.1, read as the reverse complement.
CCCGTACAGCGGCTTGAACTCGTCGAAGTCCGAGCCGTCGACGATCCGGGCGATCACCTCGCGCGGGTCGAAGGGGGTCTTGAGGTCCCCGGGGACGATGCCGAGGAGTTCGTCCTCGTCGTACTTCGGGGGCTCCGCCGGGCCCGGATCCGCGTGGTGCTTGCGGTGGTTGAGGCGGGCGACGATCCGGCGGGCCTGACGGATCGCGTCGGCCTCGTCGACGGCGTAGTGGTCTGCGAGACCGGAGGTACGGGCGTGCATCGCGGCGCCGCCGAGGGACTCGTCGTCGCTCTCCTCGCCCGTCGCCATCTTCACGAGCGGCGGTCCGCCGAGGAACACCTTCGACTGCTCCTTGATCATCACGGCGTGGTCCGACATGCCGGGCACGTACGCGCCCCCCGCCGTCGAGTTGCCGAAGACGACCGCGACCGTCGGGATGCCCGCGGCCGAGAGCCGGGTGAGGTCGCGGAACAGCGCCCCACCCGGGATGAAGATCTCCTTCTGGGAGGGCAGGTCGGCGCCACCCGACTCGACGAGCGAGATCACGGGCAGCCGGTTGGCGTACGCGATCTCGTTCGCCCTCAGCGCCTTCTTCAGCGTCCACGGATTCGACGCCCCGCCCCGCACGGTCGGATCGTTCGCGGTGATCAGGCACTCGACGCCCTCCACGACCCCGATGCCGGTGATCAGCGAAGCGCCCACCGCGTAGTCGCTCCCCCAGGCCGCCAGCGGCGACAGCTCCAGGAACGGCGAATCGGCGTCGACCAGCAGCTCGATCCGCTCCCGCGCGAGCATCTTCCCGCGCTTCCGGTGCCGATCCGTGTACTTCTCACCGCCCCCCGCGAGGGCCTTGGCGTGCTCCGCGTCGAGCGCGGCCAGCTTGTCGAGCATCGCGGCACGCGCGGCCGCGAAGTCGGACCCGCCGGTGTCGAGGGCGGAGGCGAGGACGGTCATCGGAGTTCCTCCGGTGGGTGGGGCGGGAGGGGGGCCGGCGTGTCGGGGGCGGAGACGCCGGGCGCGGATGGTGCGGCGGCGTCGGCCCCGGGGTCGGGGTCGGGGTCGGGCGGCGGGGGTGCGGGGCCCGGGTCGGGGTCGGGCGCCGGAAGCGCGGCGCCTGCGGCGTCGGGGTCGGGCGGCGGGGGTGCGGTGCCCGCCTCCGGCAGGAGCCCGGCCGGGATGTCGAGGCGGCGGGAGCGGAGCCACTCGCCGAGGGCCTTCGCCTGGGGGTCGAAGCGGGCCTGGGAGGCGACACCCTGGCCGAGGATCCCGGCGACGGTGAAGTTGAGGGCCCGCAGGTTGGGCAGGACGTGCCGGACGACGCTCGACCCCGCGGTCTCCGGCAGGAGTTCACGGAACCTCTCCACGGTCAGGGCGTGCGCGAGCCAACGCCACTCCTCGTCCGTACGGACCCACACGCCGACGTTGGCGTCGCCGCCCTTGTCGCCGCTGCGGGCCCCGGCGATCCGTCCGAGGGGCACACGCCGGACGGGCCCCTCGGGATACGGCGGCGGAAGCTCCGGATCGGTTACGGGTACCAGGTCGAGGACCCGCCCCGGCGCCGGGACCTCCCGGCGGGTCCCGTCCGGGAGGACCGCCGTGTGCGGGACCTCGGCGGCCGGCACGTACACGGCCTCGAAGACGCCGTAGGGAACGCCCTTGCCCGGCGGCGCGGTCACGTGGAAGCCGGGATAGCTCGCGAGGGCCAGCTCGATGGCCGCACCCGTCACCGCCCGCCCCACGGGCTCCGGGGCCGGGTCACGCACGACGAGCCGCAGCAGCGCGCTCGCCGTCTCCTCGGTGGCCGCGTCGGGGTGGTCGGTGCGGGCCAGCTCCCAGCGGACCTCCGCCGGGCGGCCCGTCGTCAGCGCGTCCTCGACCTGGTCCCGCACGAGCCGCGCCTTGGCCTCCACGTCGAGCCCGGTGAGGACGAACACGACCTCGTTGCGGAAGCCGCCCGACCTGCTGCGCCCCACCTTCAGCGTCGGCGGCGGCGCCTCCCCCCGCACCCCGTCGATCCGGACCCGGTCGGGGCCCTCCTGGGTGAGCCGTACGGTGTCGAGCCGGGCGGTCACGTCGGGGCCCGCGTAACGGGCTCCGGCCGTCTCGTACAGGAGCTGGGCCGTGACCGTGCCGACGTCGACGAGGCCGCCGGTGCCGGGGTGCTTGGTGATGACGGACGTGCCGTCGGCGTACAACTCGGCGAGCGGGAAGCCGGGACGGCGCAACACCTTCGGGTCGTGCTCGGCGAAGAACGCGTAGTTCCCGCCGGTGGCCTGCGTACCGCACTCCAGGACGTGCCCCGCGACCACCGCCCCCGCCAGCCTGTCGTACTCCTCCGGCCCCCACCCGAACCGCCACTGCGCGGGCCCCGTGACGAGAGCCGCGTCCGTGACCCGGCCGGTGACCACGACATCGGCGCCGGCCGCCAGACAGGCGGCGATCCCTGCCCCGCCGAGATAGGCGTTCGACGTCAGCACCCCGTCCGCCGCCGGCAGCCGGTCCCCCTCGACATGGGCCACCCGGACCGGCAGACCCAGCTTCCCGGCGAGCGCACGCAGCGCCTCCGCGAGCCCGGCCGGATTCAGACCGCCGGCGTTCGCGACGATCCTGACCCCCCGGTCATGAGCCAGCCCCAGCCCCTCCTCCATCTGCCGGAGGAACGTCCTCGCATACCCGGCCGACGGATCCTTCAACTGGTCCCTGCCCAGGATGAGCATCGTCAGCTCGGCCAGATAGTCACCCGTCAGGACATCCAGCTCACCCCCGGTCAGCATCTCCCGCACCGCGTCGAACCGGTCGCCGTAGAACCCGGACGCATTGCCGATACGCAGCACCACTACGCCCCCCGAGCCGCACGACCCGCACCCGCCGGACCCGCGAACGCCTGCGCGATCCCCAGCCACCGCTCGGCCTCGGCACCCTCCGCGACCAGACCCGTGTCCGCACGATGCACGCGCTGCGTGACGAGCAGACAGAAGTCGAGCGCCTTGCCGGTGACCCGCTGCGACGCCCCCTCCGACCCGTACGCCCACAACTCCCCGCCAGGCGCCTCCAGTTCCACACGGAACTGCTCTGCAGGCGCCGGAACACCCCGCACCAGGTAGGCGTAGTCGCGCGCCCTGACGCCGATCCACGCCACATGCCGCAACCGAGCCGTGGGCGCCCGCACGACCCCCAGCGCGTCAGCCACGTCCTGGCCGTGCGCCCACGTCTCCATCAGCCGCGCCGTGGCCATCGCCGGCGCGCTCATCGGCGGCCCGTACCAAGGAAACCGGGCACCCGGCTCCACCGCCCGCAACGCCGCCTGAAGCGCCTCCCGCCCCTCCCGCCAGCGCGCGAGCAACTCCGCGGGAGGCAGCTTCGCCCCCTCCTCCGCCCCCTCGTCGACGAACCTCTCGGGCGCCGCCATCGCCTTCCCGGCCTCGACCGCGAACGCCTCCGCGTCGGTCGCCGCCAGCACGGCGGCCCGGTCCGTCCACGCCAAGTGAGCGATCTGGTGGGCGATCGTCCAGCCGAGCGCGGGCGTCGCCGCCCCCCACTGCTCCTCGCTCAACCCACCGACCATCACGTCGAGTTCTTCACTCTCACCACGTAGGTCGTCGAGCACGACGGCAGAGTCGGACACGGTGCGCTCCCCTCGGGGACGGGCGTTCACGGGCCTTCGCCAGGAGCATGGCAGCGCCACCAGAAACAATCAAGCACGCTTGCTTTAGTCCTTCCCGCCACCCCTACGAGCCCCGGCCACCCCGTCGCGGCCCGCGGGCGGAACGGGTGGGCACAACGGACGGCGCCCCTTGCCGGGCCCAGGCTTCCGCGCCTGAACCCGCACCCGGTGCGCGCCGACCCAGTGGTGCGGGTCCGGGCGCAGGGGGCGGAGGCGCCGCCGAGGGCGCCGTCCCGTGTGCCCACCCGTCCCGCCCCAGCGGGACGATTGCCCACACGGTGGCGGGACGATTGCCCACACGGCGGTGGGCGAGGGCGAAGGCCCGCACGGCAGCGGGCGACGGGCGCAGGCCCGCACGGCAGCGGGCGACGGGCGCAGGCCCGCACGGCAGCGGGCGACGGGCGCAGGCCCGCACGGGGCCCGGCGTGGCGGCCCGCAGCGGGGTGGCGGGCGAAGGTGCCGGCTAGTTCGCGGCGCGGCGCGTCGGGCGGGCCACGAGCTCTCCACCGCAGTTGGGGCAGGTCCCGTTCATCTGCTCCGCGCAGGGCACGCAGAAGGTGCACTCGTAGGAGCAGATGCGGGCGGGCCCGTCCGCGGTCAGCGCCGCCGTCTCGCACCGCTCGCACCGGTCTCGCATTTCCAGGGCCATGATTCCGCTCCCTCTGCCTCGGGGTACTCCGAGGCGCTCTCGAACGACTGCCGACACCCTCATCGTGCGGGTCCGTCTCCACCACCCGAAACAGGCCGATGGCCAAAGATCAACAGGATCGGGTCGGCGGGGTCGGTCATCGGCATTCTGCCGACGGGCGCGGTCGCCGGCGGCCACAATGCACGAGCCAGGCATCCGACGACTTGGGGGAACCGCATGCTCACCGGCATCGTGATCGACGCGCTCGACGTCACGCGCATGGAACGCTTCTGGCGGGAGGCGACCGGGGGCCGGACGGACGGGTTGCGCTTCCGCTTCGCCGCGACCACCGAGCCGAAGACCGCACTCAAGAACCGGCTCCACCTCGACCTCGCCGGCGGCCCCTCTTGGGAGAGCGAGGTGGAACGCCTGCTGGCCCTCGGCGCCACCCGGACCGACATCGGCCAGGGAGATGTCCCCTGGGATGTGCTGGCCGACCCCGAAGGCAACGAGTTCTGCGTCCTGCGCCCCGGCCATCCCGGCGTCTTCGCCGACTCCGGCCTCGTCGCCCTCTGCCTCGACACCACCGAGGAAGACCGTCACGCCCAGTCGGACTTCTGGCAGTCGCACACCGCCTGGCACGCCCTCGAATCCCACGAGTGGGGCGTCAGACTGCGCCGGACCCCCACCAGCACCGTCTCCATGGTGATGGGCCCGCCCTCCGCCGCCAAGCCGGAACGGAACCGCGTGCGCCTCGAAGTGACCCTGAGCGACCGCCGCCCCGGCGAGTTCCTCGACACCGCCGGCAACGAATTCCACATCGCGCACTGAGTCGAGCCGGGCACGGGCGCGTCCCGTGCCCGGCTCGACTCAGTTCACTTCGATGTCGACTCGACTCGACTGCGCGGTTCAGCCGGCGGAAGCGGCCGAGGGCCGCACGCCGAACCACTGCTCGGCCCCGTACTCCTCGAACGTCTCCACCTCGGTGAAGCCCAGCTTCGACGCGAGGCGCATCGCGCGCTCGTTCGCGCTCTGGGTGGTGAGGACGACCGGCTCCCCGGGGTGCGCGCCGGTGAACCAGTCGAGCGCCGCCGCGCAGGCCTCGGCGGCGTAGCCGCTGCCCCATGCCCGGGGGAGGAACATGTAGCCGAGCTCGGCTTCGCCGCCCTCGGGGCGCACGCGCTGCGGACGCTCCGTGTCGCGCCGGTCGAGCGTGATCATCCCGATCATCGCGCCGTCGCGCTCCACGACGAAGAGTCCCAACCGCCGCCCGGGCACCTCGGGCATCGCGCTTTCCAGCTGGTCGCGCGGGCGGGCACCGCCCACGTACACCCCGACTTCCGGCGACGAGAACAGTTCGACGAACCCCGCTCTGTCCCGCGCCTCTGACTCACGCAGCACGAGCCGTTCGGTCTCGATCGGGGCAGGCGGCCATACAACGGAACCGAGTTCAGTCATGTCGAGCAACCTATCGCACGCCCGAAAGAACGACCGGAGATCCGGTTCCAGGGCGCAACTCGTCCTGCCCGAGGGGCAGTCCGCGCCCGTCCCTCAATGCCGCACGAGGCAGAACGGATGCCCGGCCGGGTCCGCGTACACCCGCCAGCTCCGCTTGCCGTCCCCCTCGTCGAGGACCGTCGCGCCGTGGGCGAGGACCTGTTCCTGCGCGGCGTCCAGATCGGCGACGCCGAAGTCGAGGTGGAACTGCTGGGGGCGCTCGGGGTCCGGCCACACCGGCGGACGGTGATCGGCGACCCCCTGGAAGCAGAGGACCGCCCCGGCGGGAGTGTGGAGCGTGGACCAGGCTTCGTCGAGGGACCAGCGGCGGTCCGGACGGTCGACCTCACCCCCCAGCACGGCGCGGTAGAACTCGGCGAGTTCCCGGGGTGCGGGGCAGTCGATCACGAGGCATTGCAGTTCGGCGATCACGCGCGGGAGTCCAGGGCGTCGGGCAGGGCGGTCGGGTCGGCGTGGGGGCGGCGTTTCGCGGCGCGGGACTGGGTGCGGACGGCACCCATGCTGGCGGCGATGACGAGGGTGATGGCGAGGGTGTCGAGGAGGGAGAGGGCCTGGCTGAGGATGAGGAAGCCGGCGGTGGCCGCGATGGCCGGTTCGAGGCTCATGAGGATGGCGAAGGTGGGGGCGGGAAGGCGGCGGAGGGCGAGGAGTTCGAGGGTGTAGGGGAGGACGGATGACATCAGCGCGACGGCGAGACCGAGGGCGATCGTCGACGGTACGAGGAGCTTGCCGCCCGCTTCCACGATGCCGAACGGCAGGCTGAGGACGGCGCCGAAGGCCATGGCGAGGGCGAGTCCGTCGGCCTGCGGGAAGCGCCTGCCGGTGCGGGCGCTGAAGACGATGTACGCCGCCCACATGGCGCCCGCGGCGAGGGCGAACGCGGCTCCCGCCGGATCGAGGCGGTCGAAGCCGCCGCCGCTGAGCAGGACGACGCCGCCGAGGGCGAGTCCGGCCCAGAGCAGGTTCATCAGCCGGCGGGAGGCGACCACCGAGAGGATCAGCGGGCCGAGGACCTCCAGGGTCACGGCGGCGCCCAGCGGTATCCGGTCGGCGGCCTGGTAGAAGAGGATGTTCATCGCCGCCATGGCGGCGCCGAAGATGAGGACCGTCCCCCAGTCCGCGCGCCCGTAGCCGCGCACCCTGGGCCGGCAGACGATCAGCAGCACGGCCGCCGCGAGGACGAGCCGCAGCGTGACGACGCCGAGGGCGCCCGCGCGCGGCATGAGCAGCACCGCGACGGCGGAGCCGAACTGTACGGAGAGCCCGCCGGCGACGACGAGCGCGACGGGCCCGAGACGGTGCCCCGCCATCCCCTTCCGGGCGGCGACCCCGGCACCGGGCGTCCCGGCCTCCGGTACGGCCGCGCCGGGGGCGGAGCCCGCGACGGCAGCGGGGGCCGGGGCGACCACATCCTTGACCGGACTGTCCACCGACTACTCCTCCGAACGACTCGCTTCACATGACCGGCTGACCGGAACAACGACCGACCGACTGACCGGAAACCCGGCTGACCGACGCACCGGCTCACCGACGCACCGACGCACCGACGCACCGACTCACCGGCTGACGGCTGACGGCTGACGGCTGACCTGGAAGTCCATGACACTGAACTACAAGTTCAGAATAATGCACTACCGGTCGGCCGTCCCCCTGATTCCCCTCCCCCTCACCGACCACGCTACGAGCCCCCGCGCGTCACCGGAAATGCCGATTGCCCTGCGGTTATGCTCCGGACGCATGAGCATCGAGCTGCGTCACCTCCGCTGCTTCCTGGCCATCGCCGACGAATCCAGTCTGACCAGGGCGGCGGCCCGGCTCCACCTGACGCAGCCCGCCGTCTCGCGGACGCTCGCGGCGCTCGAACAGCACCTCGGCGCGCGGCTCGTCGAGCGGTCGACCCATCACCTCGCCCTCACGGCCGAGGGCCGGGCCTTCCGGGACCGGGCCGCCGCGGCCCTGGCGGCCTTCGAGGACGCCGTGGACCCGGCGCGGCTCCGCCACCGCCCTCTGCGCCTGGGGCACGCGTGGTCGGCCTTCGGCCCGTACACCACTCCCCTGCTGCGGCGCTGGCAGCGCGAGCATCCCGACACCCCGCTCGAACTCCTCCGCGTCGACGACCGCACCGCCGGGCTCGCGCGGGGCGAGGTCGACGCGGCCCTGCTGCGCGGTCCGGTGGACGCGCCGGGCCTGGTCACCGAGGAGCTGACCGCCGAGTCCCGGGTCGCCGCCCTCCCGGCCGACAGTCCCCTCGCCGGGCGGTCCCGGCTCACGCTCGGCGAACTCATCGGCGAGACCGTCGTCCTCAACACGGTCTCGGGCACGACCACGCTCGCCCTCTGGCCGCCCGCCGCCCGTCCCGCCGCCACCCTCACCGTCGCCAACACCGACGACTGGCTCACCGCCATCGCGGCCGGCCGCGGCATCGGCGTCTCCTCCGCCTCCACCGCCGCCCTGCACCCCCACCCGGGCGTCGCCTACCGGCCCCTCCCGGACGTGCCCGCCCTCCCGGTGGTCCTGGCCTGGCGCGACGCGTTCCCCCACCCGGCGACGGCCGCGCTGGTCGCGATGGCACGGGACATCGTCGGCGGCGGGTGAGCCCACCCTCTAGGGGGTGTCCCACTCCTCGCGGAGGATCCCGTACGTGATCGAGTCCCGCCAGGCCCCTCTGACGTACACGTGGCCCCGGATCCGGCCCTCTTCCGTCAGGCCCGCGGCGAGCAGCGTGCGGGCCGACGCCGTGTTGAGCGGGGCCCGCGCGGCCCAGACGCGGTGGAGGTCGAGTTCGGTGAAGGCCAGTGCGAGGAGCAGTGCGACGGTCTCGCGCCCGTAGCCGACGCCCCATGACGCCGGACGCAGGGCGAAGCCGATCGTCGCCGCGCGCTGCTGGTGGGGGTCGAGGGCGAGCCGGGCGAAGCCGACGAGGTCGCCGGTGGCGCGCTCGACGACTCCGAGGGCGTGTTCCTGCCGGGGGACGGTCCGTGCCGACGCGATCGACCGCTCGACGATCGCCCGGACCTCGTCCACGGAGCGGGGCGTGAAGCTCAGGTGCTCGGTCGCGGCCTCGGAGCCGTAGACGTCGTGGACGGCCGGTACGTCACCGCTCTCCAGCTCGCGCAGGACGAGCCGCCGTTCGCCGGGAGGAGGGGAGGGAGACCGCCGCATCCGGCGAGCGTATCGGGACCCCCGCCGGGCCGGCAGGGGTCAGGGCCACGCCGTCCTCTCGGGCCGAAGCGTCCTGCCGGGGGCGGGGCGTCATCCCGATGCCGGGGCGGGGTGTCGTCACGACGCCGGGGCCCGGGGGCTCCCTCCGCCCTCCTCCAGGCCCTCCTCCAGCCCCTCCGCGAGGAGTTCCGCCAGGTGGTGGGCGCGGGTGCCGGTCAGGTCGGTGATCTGGGTGCGGCAGGAGAAGCCGTCGGCGAGGACGGGGGTGGCGGGAGGGGCGGCGCGGAGGGCGGGAAGGAGCTGGTCTTCGGCGCAGGCGACGGAGACGTCGTAGTGGCCGGGTTCGAAGCCGAAGTTGCCGGCGAGGCCGCAGCAGCCGCCCGCGAGGTCGCCGGTGAGGCCGGCGCGGGCGCGGAGGCGGCGGTCGGCGGCGTCGCCGAGGACGGCGTGCTGGTGGCAGTGGGTCTGGCCGGTGACGGCGCGGTCGAGGCGGGGTGGGGTCCAGTGGGGGGCGAGGGTTTCCAGGGCTTCGGCGAAGGTGAGGACGGAGGCGGCGAGACGGGCGGCCCTCGGGTCGTCGGGGAGGAGCTCGGGGAGGTCGGTGCGGAGGGTGGCGGCGCAGGAGGGTTCGAGGACGACGACGGGGCCGGTCGTCTCCGCCGTCACGTCGAGGGTGCGGCGCATCACGCGCCGGGCCGCGCCGAGCTGGCCCGTCGAGACGTAGGTGAGGCCGCAGCAGACACGGCCCGGCGGGAGCTGCACGCCGAGGCCGGCGTCCTCGAGGACGCGGACGGCCGCCTGGCCGACGTGCGGTGCGAGGTGGTCGGTGAAGGTGTCCGGCCAGAGGGTGAGGGCCGGGGGGCGGTTGGAGGCGCGGTCGGCGAACCAGGCGGCGAAGGTCCGCTCGGCGACACGCGGCATGGTGCGTTCGGGGGTCACTCCGGCGAGGCGGGCGGCGAACGGGAGGCGCATCGCCGTGTTGAGTCCGCGTCCGAAGCGGGCGAGCCAGCCCGGCAGGCGGCCCATGGTCCAGTGCGAGCGCGGACGGCGCCACGCGCCGGCCGGTCCCGCGTAGTGGCGGTCGAGGAACTCGGCCTTGTACGCGGCCATGTCGACGCCGACGGGGCAGTCGCTGCGGCAGCCCTTGCAGGAGAGGCAGAGGTCGAGGGCGTCGCGGACCTCCTCCGAGCGCCAGCCGTCGGTGACGACCTCGCCGAGGGCCATCTCGTGGAGGAGTCGCGCGCGGCCCCGGGTCGAGTGCTTCTCGTCCCCGGTCGCCCGGTACGAGGGACACATCACGCCCGGCCCCGAACTCGGCCCGTCGACGCGGCACTTGGCCACGCCCACGCAGCGGGCGGCCTCCCGCCCGAGGCCCACCAGGGGAAGGCTCTCGAAGCGCAGGCCGGAGTCCAGCGGCTTCGGCCGGACCAGCATCCCCGGGTTCAGGCCCCCGTCGGGGTCCCACACGTCCTTCACCGCGCCGAAGAGGGCGACGAGTTCGTCGCCGTACATCCTGGGCAGCAGCTCGGCGCGCGCCTGCCCGTCGCCGTGTTCGCCGGAGAGGGAGCCGCCGTGGGCGACGACGAGGTCGGCGACGGCTTCCGAGAAGCGGCGGAAGTGCCGTACGCCCTGGTCGGTCCACAGGTCGAAGTCGATGCGGACGTGGACGCAGCCGTCCCCGAAGTGCCCGTACGGGACGCCCCGGAGGCCGAATTCGGCCAGCAGGGCGCGGAATTCGCGGAGGTACGCGCCCAGCCGGGCGGGCGGCACCGCGCAGTCCTCCCAGCCGGGCCAGGCCTCGCCGCCGCCCGGCATCCGGGTCGCCGTTCCGGCGGCGTCCTCCCGGATCCGCCAGAGGGCCCGCTGCCCCGCCGGGTCCCGTACGACGACTGCGTCCACGGCGTCCGCCGCCCGGACGAGCGCCCGCGCCGCGCCCTCCCCGTCGACCTCGCAGAACAGCCAGGCCCCGCCCCGTGGCAGCCCCGTGGCTCCGCGCACGAGATCCGCCGCCATGCCCTCCACGGTCAGCGGCCGGTGCGGCAGCAGCCCGGCCGCCGCGTCCGCCGCCGCGCCCTCGTCGGCGTATCCGAGGACGACGAGGACCGGTTCGGCGGGCAGGGGGACGAGCGCGACCGTCGCCTGGGTCACCACGCCGAGCGTGCCCTCGCTGCCGCAGAACGAGCGGACCACGTCGAAGCCCCGCTCGGGGAGCAGCGCGTCGAGGGCGTATCCGGAGATGCGGCGCGGGAGTCCGGTCGGGTAGCCGGTCCGCAGCAGGGCGAGGTTCCGGTCGACGAGCTCCCGGAGGCCGGCGGGGGCGGGCAGCGGGCCGGGCGCGGCCGGGACACCGGGACCACCAGGGCCACCGGGACCACCAGGACCACCGGACCCACCAGGACCACCGAGACCACCGAACCCACCGGGACCACCGAGACCACCGAGACCACCGGGACCACCGGACCCGCCAGGGCCACCGGACCCACCGGGGCCGCCACCTCGCCCCAGTGTCAGTTCCGCACCGCGGTAGGTCATCACATCGAGTGAGCGCACGTTGTCCGCGGTGGTCCCCCAGGCGACCGAGTGCGCCCCGCAGGCGTTGTTGCCGATCATGCCGCCGAGGGTGCAGCGGCTGTGGGTGGAGGGGTCGGGGCCGAAGGTGAGGCCGTGGGGGCGGGCGGCGGCGCGGAGCCGGTCGAGGACGAGGCCCGGCTGGACGACGGCGGTGCGCGAGGCGGGGTCGAGGGAGACGATTCCGTTCATGTGCCGTGTGAGGTCGAGCACGACGCCGGTGCCGGTCGCCTGGCCTCCGATCGAGGTGCCGGCGCCGCGTGCGACGACCGGGGTGGTTCCGTGGGCGCGGCACACCTCCAGGGCCGCGGCGACGTCGGCGGCGTCGCGCGGGGCGACCGTACCGGTAGGAACGCGGCGGTAGTTGGAGGCGTCCATGGTGGTCAGGGCGCGGGCGGTGACGGAGAAGTCGACGTCTCCGGCGACCGCGGCGCGGAGGTCGGCGGCGAGGTCGGACGCGTGTTCCTGGTGTGTTCCCACAACCCCAGGATGTCCCAGTCCTCGTCTCATCCGGCGGACATCGGGCGACCGGCCCCTTCGCGACCCGATACTCTCCGCCTCGTGGCTGATATCCAGATTCCCGCTGACATCAAGCCCGCCGACGGCCGTTTCGGCGCGGGCCCCTCCAAGGTGCGTACGGAGGCGCTGGACGCCCTGGCCGCCACCGGCACCTCTCTCCTCGGCACGTCCCACCGCCAGGCTCCGGTCAAGAACCTGGTCGGCGAGGTACGCACCGGCATCAGTGACCTGTTCTCGCTGCCCGAGGGCTACGAGGTGATCCTGGGCAACGGCGGATCCACCGCCTTCTGGGACGTCGCGACCCACGGTCTGATCGAGAACAAGTCGCAGCACCTCACCTTCGGCGAGTTCTCCTCCAAGTTCGCGAAGGCGGCCAAGCTGGCCCCCTGGCTCGCCGACCCGACCGTGATCTCCTCCGACCCGGGCACCCACCCGGAGCCGGTGGCCGAGGCGGGCGTGGACGCCTACGCGTACACCCACAACGAGACCTCCACCGGTGTCGCCGCCCCGATCAAGCGGGTCGCCGGCGCCGACGAGGGTGCGCTCGTCCTGGTCGACGCGACCTCCGGCGCGGGCGGTCTGCCCGTCGACATCACCGAGACGGACGTCTACTACTTCGCCCCGCAGAAGTCCTTCGCCGCCGAGGGCGGTCTGTGGCTCGCGGCCTTCTCGCCGGCCGCCCTGGAGCGCGCCGCCCGCGTCCACGCGTCGGGCCGGCACGTGCCGGAGTTCTTCTCGCTGCCGACGGCGATCGACAACTCGCTGAAGAACCAGACGTACAACACCCCGGCGCTCTCGACCCTCTTCCTGCTCAACGAGCAGCTGAAGTGGATCAACGGCCAGGGCGGCCTCGACTGGGCCGTGGCCCGGACGAAGGAGTCCTCGGACGCGCTGTACGGCTGGGCCGAGGAGTCCAAGTACGCGTCGCCGTTCGTCACGGACGCGGCGAAGCGCTCGCAGGTCATCGGCACGATCGACTTCGCGGACGAGATCGACGCGGCGGCCGTCGCGAAGGTGCTGCGCGCCAACGGCATCGTCGACACCGAGCCGTACCGCAAGCTGGGCCGCAACCAGCTCCGCATCGCGATGTTCCCGGCGATCGACCCGGCGGACGTGCGGGCGCTGACGGCCTGCATCGACCACGTGATCGAGAAGCTCTGACCTTCCGGTCGTACGAAGGGCCCGGCAGCGGACGTCGTCCGCTGCCGGGCCCTTCGGCGTGCCGGGCCGCCGTGGGTTCAGCCCCGCCGCAGCAGCCGCTTGACGCCGAGGACGAGGACGGTGGCTCCGGCGAGGACGAGGAAGCCGGTGGTGGCGCTGCCCTGGCCGCCCTCGGCGGCGGACGCCGAGGGGGACTTCGGCGCGCCGCCCGGTGCCTCCGTCGGCTTGTCCGACGGGGGCTGGGCGCCGGGCCGGTCGACGCGGACGACCCGGCTGCCACGGCCCTCGGAGCCGAACATGAGGGCCGAGCCGTCGGCCGTGTACGTCACCGACTCCGCCTGGCCCTGGAAGGGGGCGGAGACGGAGGTGCCGTCGTCGCCGAGGCGGCCGTCCTTCCAGGCGTACTCCCTGGCGCTGAAGTAGCCGCGCAGGACGAGCCGGTCGCCGTCCGGGGAGAAGGCGCCGTCGGTGACCCAGGGGACCTCGTCGACGCGGCGGAAGACGTTGGTGCCGGACGGGGTGAGGCGTTCGGGGCCGGCGTAGAGGCCGCCGCCGTCCTCGTTCTTGCTCGCGATGTAGACCCGGCCGGTCTTGGGGTGGACCATCAGGGCCTCGGCGTTGCGCGGTCCGTCGGCGTACTTCACGTCGTACTGCGCGGCCGTCACCGTCCGGTCCCCGAGGGCCTTCGGCTCGGGGAAGCGGTAGATCCAGACGTGGTCCCAGGAGCCGTCGAGGTTGTCGCCGATGTCGCCGACGTAGATGTCGCCGTCCGGTCCGACGGCGATCGCCTCCATGTCGCGGGGGGTGCCGACGCCCTTCATCGTCAGGGTCGCGACCGTCTCGCCGGTGCGGGAGTCGATGCCGTAGATCAGGGGCGCGTCCTGGTCGTTGTGCGTCCAGTAGATCCCGGGGTGGGCCCGGCTCGCGGCGAGGCCGCTGGACTCGGTGACGCGGGTGTCCTGGATCGTGAAGTCCCGGTCGGGTTCCTGCCCTTCGGCACGGGCATGACCGGCCGGGAGCAGCACCAGGGCCGCCGCCGCGCCGAGGGCGCACAGAGCAGATCGCATGGGCCCAAGCCTGCCACGGCGCTGACGCGGACGCCGGGTGGCGTGGGGCGTCCGGCGGCGGCGAAACGTTGTTGACCTGGGACGGGAGCACTGCCATGGTCGCGACCATGTCTACTTTCCCCGCTCCCGACGGCACCCTGCTCGCGTACCACGAGTCGGGCTCCGCGACCGGAGCGCCGCTGGTCTGTCTGCCCGGCGGCCCCATGCAGGACTCCGTGTACTTCGACGGGCTCGGCGGGCTCGCCGCCCGCCGCCGCGTGATCCGGCTCGACCTGCGGGGCACGGGCGCGTCGGCGGTGCCGGAGGACGCGTCCTCGTACCGCTGCGACCGGCAGGTCGAGGACGTGGAGGCGCTGCGCGTCCACCTCGGGCTCGACACGATCGACGTCCTCGGGCACTCGGCGGGCGCGAACCTGGCCGCGCTGTACACGGCCCGGCATCCGGAGCGGGTGGCCCGGCTCGTCCTGGTGACCCCGGGCACGGCCGCCGTCGGCCTCGACACGACGGGCGAGGAGCGGCTCGCGGCCGCGCGGCGGCCGTGGCGCGAGGCGGAGCCGTGGTTCGCCGAGGCGTACGCGGCCCTGGAGGACCTGGCGGCGGGCCGGGGCGGGCCCGACACGTTCCAGGCGGTCGCGCCGTTCTTCCACGGGACGTGGGACGAGGCCGCGCGGCAGCGTCACGCCGACAGCCACCGGCAGCGGAACGGCGAGGCCGCCGGGGTGTACGGCGGCGAGGGCGCGTTCGAACCGGCGGCCACGCGCGCCGCGTTCGCGGAGTTCGACCGTCCGGTCCTGGTCGTCGCCGGAGAGGGCGACGCGAACACCCCGGTGCCGACGGCGACCGCGTACGCGGAGCTGTTCCCGGCGTCGACGCTCGCGGTCCTGGACGGGGCCGGGCACTTCCCGTGGCACGACGACGCGGAGTGGTTCGCGAAGACGGTCGACGCGTTCCTGAGCTGAGCGCGCGGGTGTCCCGGATCACGTCGCCGGTGCCGCGCGTGGTCCGGGATGATGTGACCATGCGTTTTCTGTTCGTCGGCGACAGCATGACCATCGGACGCGTCGGCGACTGGACCTGGCGCCACCGGATGTGGCAGCACCTGGAGGCCACGCTGCCGGGCGGGTACGAGATCGTGGGCCCGCGCACGGGTCTCCACGACCCGACGGCCCCCGACGAACCGGCCGGCGTCGAGGCGTACGCCGACCCGGACTTCCCCGCCCCCGCCCGGCGCCACCTGGCCGGCTGGGGCGAGGGCTGGCTCCACATGGCGCCGCTGATCGGCGAGACCGTCACGGCGACGGGCGCGGACGTCCTGCTCGTCTCCCTGGGCCTGATCGACCTCGGGTTCTACACGAACAGCGACCAGACGGAGGAGAACGTCCGGGCGTTCGTCGCGGCGGCCCGCGCCGCCAACCCGCGCGTGCGGGCCGTCCTCCTGCCGGTCATTCCCAATGTCCGCGCCGGCTACGACGCCCCCTTCGCCGCCGAGTGCGCCCGCTTCAACGAGCTCCTCGCCAAGGCGGTCGCGGACCTGGACACGGCGGCCTCGCCCCTGCTCCTGGCGACGATCCCGGAGTCGTACGACATCCACACGGACACGTACGACGGGACGCACCCGGGCGTGACGGGCGAGCACAAGCTGGCCGCAGCCTTCGCCACGGCGATGCACCAGGCGTGGGGCCTGGGCGGCCCGTACGCCGTTCGCTGAGCGCGCGTCAGGCGGCGAGGACCCGGAGGGTGAACGTCCGCACGGCGGCGAGGCGTTCGGGGTCCGGGGCCGGTCCGAGGGCGGCCTTCTTCGCCTCGTGCATGTCGACACAGAGGTGGCACTGGTTGCGTTCGGCGACGGTCAGGACGACCGTCTCGCGGGAGTGCGGGTCGAGGGTGGCGGACTCGAAGATCGCGTTGAGCACCCAGGGCGCGACGGCCAGCGAGACCGGGCGGCGGCTCGGCGTCTCCAAGCAGGCCGCCGGCAAGACCGTGGACCGGCTGCTCGCCCTGGGGTACGCGGAGCGCGCCGACGACCCGACCGACGCGCGCCGCAAACCGGTCCGCCTCACGCCGCGCGGGTACGACGCCCTCGCCCGGTCCGCGGCGATCTTCGACGAGCTGCGGGCGGAGTGGGTCGCGGCGCTCGGCGCGGAGCGCGTCCGCGATCTGGAGGGCGCCCTGCGGAACGTCGTCCCCGCCGACACGGCGTTCCGCCTGGACGCGACCAGCCGGCTCGGCGCCCCCTGACCGGCCCGGGCCGGTCAGGGGGTGTCCTGCCGATCACGCCGCGAGTCCGGCCTGATCGGCAGGACCCCCCTGGGGGTCACCAGGCGAAGGCCTCCGGCGAGGGGCCGGGGCCGGGGAAGATCTCGTCGAGGCCGGCCAGGACCTCGTCGCCGAGCTCGGTCTCCAGGGCGCGCAGGGCGCCCGCGAGCTGGTCGGGCGTGCGAGGGCCGACGATGGGGCCCGTGACGCCGGGGCGGGTGAGGAGCCAGGCGAGGGCGGTCTCGCCGGGCGCGAGGCCGTGCTTGTCGAGGAGGTCCTCGTAGGCCTGGAGCTTCGCGCGGGAAGCCGGGTCGGCGAGGGTGGCGGCGGCGCGGCCCTCGGTGCGGCGCTTGCCCTCGGCCTCCTTCTTGAGGACGCCGCCGAGCAGGCCGCCGTGGAGCGGGGACCAGGGGATGACCCCGAGGCCGTACTCCTGGGCGGCGGGGATGACCTCCATCTCGGCGCGCCGCTCGAAGAGGTTGTAGAGGCACTGCTCGCTGACGAGGCCGACGGAGCCGCGGCGGGCGGCGGTCTCGTTGGCCTGGGCGATCTTGTAGCCGGGGAAGTTCGAGGAGCCGGCGTAGAGCACCTTGCCCTGCTGGATCAGGACGTCGACGGCCTGCCAGATCTCCTCGAAGGGGGTCGCGCGGTCGACGTGGTGGAACTGGTAGACGTCGATGTAGTCGGTGCCGAGCCGCTTGAGACTGGCCTCGACGGCGCGGCGGATGTTGAGCGCCGAGAGCTTGTCGTGGTTGGGCCAGGCGTCGCCGTCGACGCCCATGTTCCCGTACACCTTGGTGGCGAGGACGGTCCTGTCGCGGCGGCCGTCGCCCTTGGCGAACCAGGAACCGATGATCGACTCCGTCCGCCCCTTGTTCTCCGCCCAGCCGTAGACGTTGGCGGTGTCGAAGAAGTTGAGTCCCGCGTCCAGCGCCGTGTCCATGATGGCGTGGCTGGTGGGTTCGTCCGTCTGCGGTCCGAAGTTCATCGTCCCGAGGACGAGTCGGCTGACCTTGAGTCCGGTGCGTCCGAGCTGCGTGTACTCCATGGACGTCAAGCCAACTGCTTCGAGTGCGCTCGAAGCAAGGGCCTTCCCACGGGGTGGCAGGGCGCGCGAGGGGCTACTGTCCGGCCACCGCCGCCACCGCGATGATCGCGAACATCAGTACGAGCACGCCGGCCATGATCCGGTTACGGGTCTTCGGGTCCACCCTTCGAGGTTAACCCGCCCGCCCGGGCGGCCCGTCCCCGGCCCGGCCGCTCTCCGCCCCCTCCAGGGGCCAGACCGCGACCGTCTCGTACCGCGGCTGCTCGCCCCGCACTCCGCTCACCGGCAGGTTCGACCGTACGAGTGCCAGCTCGGCCACCTCCCAGCGGCCGCCCTCGAAGGCGCCGAGCTCCTCCTGGAACGGCCGCAGGTCCACCTCGTCCGCCCGCGCCCGGGCCAGCGTCAGGTGCGCCTGGTAGCGGCGGTGCTCCTCCATCGCGATCCCCGTCCGGCGCGCGGCGGCGTCCGCCCGCTCGGCGAGCAGCCGCAGCTCGTCCAGGCCTCCGGCGACGCCCGTCCACAGCGCCCGCCGCCCGAAGTGGCCGCCGCCGTGCAGCCGCAGCGGGAACGGCGGCGTCCGGTGGGCGGCCCTGCCCAGTCGCTCCCGCAGCTCGGGCAGCAGCTCCTCGTCCACCTCCCCCATGAAGGCGAGCGTCAGGTGCCAGGCGGGCCGCGAGGTCCAGCGCAGCCCGTCGGCCCCGGGCAGCCGGTGCAGCCGGTCGACGACGTGTGCGAGCTCGGTGAGCCGCTCCGGGGGCGGCAGAACGGCGGCGAAGAGCCTCATGGGGAGATTCTGGCAGTGGTTAGCCTCGACGGCATGAAGATCCGTAAGGGCGGGGCGGACGACCTCCCCGCGATTCTCGCGATACTCGACAGCGCCGTGGTGTGGCTGAACGGCAAGGGGATCACCGCCCAGTGGGGCACCGAGTCGTTCTCCGAGCGCCCCGAGGCGGTGGAGCAGGTGCGGCGGACCATGGGCGAGGGCGACCCCTGGATCGTCGAGATCGACGGCGTACCGGCGGGCACCATGACGCTGACCCCGCACCCCGGCCGGTACATCGCACCGGCCGACGAGCCCGAGGTGTACGTGCGCCTCCTCGCCACCGACGCCCGCTTCCACGGCCACGGGGTGGGCGCGGCGCTCCTCGCGCACGCCGTGGAGGAGACCCGCCGCCAGGAGGTCTCCCTGCTGCGGGTGGACTGCTTCGCGGGCAGCGAGGGTCGGCTGGTCTCGTACTACGAGGGGCAGGGCTTCACCCGTACGGAGACGTTCGCGGCGGGCGACTGGCCGGGGCAGGTCCTGGAGCGGCGGGTCTGAGCGCGCGTACGACGAAGGGGCGGGCCCTGCCGGGACCCGCCCCTTGTTCACATCCGTACCGTCAGGCCGCCGTCGCCAGCCGCTCGCGGGCCACGAAGCGGACCTGGGGGTGGCCGTGGCGCCAGGCCATGGCGACCTTGAGGCCGCCGACGCGGGCGAGGACGAGGCCGACGACGACCGCGGCCGCCAGGGAGATCGCACCGCCGGCGGCGAAGCCGACGCGGGCGCCGTAGGTGTCGGTGACCCAGCCGAGGAGCGGTGCGCCGATCGGCGTGCCCCCGGCGAAGACCATCATGTAGAGGCTCATCACCCGGCCGCGCATGGCCGGGTCGGTGGCCATCTGGACGGCCGAGTTCGCGGTGACGTTGATCGTGAGGCCGATCATGCCGATCGGCACGAGCAGCAGCGCGAACAGCCAGAACGCGGGCGACAGGGCCGCCGCGATCTCCAGGACGCCGAAGACGGCCGCCGCGATCACCAGCATCCGCAGCCGCGTCGAACCGCGGCGGGCCGCCGCGAGGGCGCCGACGAGGGAGCCGGCCGCCATCAGGGTGTTGAGCAGGCCGTACGTGCCGGCGCCGACGTGGAAGACGTCGCCGGAGAAGGCGGTGAGCCAGATCGGGAAGTTGAACCCGAAGGTGCCGATGAAGCCGACGAGGACGATCGGCCAGATCAGGTCCGGCCGCCCGGCGACGTACCGCAGCCCCTCCCTCAGCTGGCCCTTGCCGCGCGGGGCGCGCTCCACCTTGTGGAGTTCGCTCGTCCGCATGAGCAGGAGGCTCACGAGCGGCGCGAGGAAGGAGAG
Source organism: Streptomyces wedmorensis (assembly GCF_000716445.1). Lineage (GTDB taxonomy): Bacteria > Actinomycetota > Actinomycetes > Streptomycetales > Streptomycetaceae > Streptomyces > Streptomyces wedmorensis. Next base: position 33,371 of record NZ_JNWK01000079.1, on the reverse strand, counting down.
GCCGTTGAAGAGGAAGGCCCAGCCGCTGCCGACCCCGGCGATGAGGACGCCGGCGAGGGCCGGGCCGACGAGCCGCGCCGACTGGAAGTTCGCCGAGTTCAGGGAGACGGCGTTGCGCAGCTGCTCGGGGCCGACCATCTCGGAGACGAAGGACTGCCGGGCCGGGTTGTCGACGACGGTCACCATGCCGAGGAGGAAGGCGATCAGGTAGACGTGCCAGACCTGGACGGAGCCGGAGAGGGTGAGGACGGCGAGCGCGAGGCCGCACAGTCCGAGGGCGGCCTGGCTGACGAGGAGCAGGTGCCGTTTCGGGTAGCGGTCGGCGATGACACCGCCGTACAGCCCGAAGAGCAGCATCGGCAGGAACTGCAGTGCCGTCGTGATGCCGACGGCGGCGGCCGAGCCGGTGAGGCTCAGGACCAGCCAGTCCTGGGTGATCCGGGCCATCCACGTACCGGTGTTGGAGACGATCGCCCCGGTGAAGAACAGCCGGTAGTTCCGGATCCCGAGCGAGGAGAAGGTGTCCCCGAAGAGGGTTCCTCCTCCCCGCCCGCGGGTGTCGAGGGTGGGTTTATGGACGGGTGCGGAGTCTGCTCCGTGTCCCGTACTCAAAGTGCGTCGCCTCCTTGGCGCGTCGGATTCCGGGGGCGCCCCCGGCGTGCGGCCTACCCACGGGATGCCGGGGGCAGGTGGGCGAGCTTCTCCAGGACCGGGGCGGCCGCGCGCAGCTTGGCCCATTCGTCCTCGTCCAGTCCTTCGGCGAGGGCGGCCAGCCAGGCGTTCCGCTTGCGGCGGGACTCGTCGAGCATGGCCGTGGCCTGCTCGGTCTGGCTGACCACCTTCTGCCGGCGGTCGTCGGGGTGCGGCTCCAGCCGGACCAGTCCCTTGGCTTCGAGCAGCGCGACGATGCGGGTCATCGACGGCGGCTGGACGTGCTCCTTGCGGGCCAGCTCACCGGGGGTGGCCGAGCCGCAGAGCGACAGGGTGCCGAGCACCGACATCTCGGTGGGGCTCAGCGACTCGTCGACGCGCTGGTGCTTGAGGCGTCGGCCCAGTCGCATGACGGAGGAGCGGAGCGCGTTCACGGCCGCGGCGTCGTCGGCGGTGCCGTGGGACAGGTCAGGCATGTTTGTTAGCCTAACTCATTACTCTGCCTAAATACCAACGGGAACACGCCCACGTCACACGAATCACATCCGGTCAGGTCACGCTCGCATATCCATGGCTCACCCAAATGAGTGAGTCGGATCCGGAAAGTGACGCAAAGGGGCCCCGACTGCCCCGACCCTGACGGCATGGGATCGACAGTGCTCAGCCTGCGCATCGACAGTGAGCTGCTCGACCGGCTCAAGAGTCACGCCGCGAAAAGAGGAATGAGCGTCCAGGACTATGTCGTCCGGACGCTCATTCGGGAGGACTTCGACGCGCGGTTCAAGACCGCCGTGGAGGAGACGGAGAAGTTCTACGGGGCCTCCGACGAGCCCCGCGACGATCAGGTCAGGCCGAGCGCCGGCATCGCGTAGTAGAAGACGAACACCGCCGACACGACGTACATGGCCACCGGGACCTCACGGCCCCGGCCGGCCGCCAGACGCAGCACGCTGAAGGCGATGAAGCCGATGCCGATGCCGTTCGTGATCGAGTACGTGAACGGCATCATCACCATGGCCAGGAACGCCGGCACCGCGATGGTGAAGTCGCTCCAGTCGATGTCCTTGATCGAACCGGCCAGGATCAGGAAGCCGACCGCGAGCAGCGCCGGCGTCGCCGCCTGGGACGGGACCATCGTCGCCAGCGGCGTGAGGAACAGCGCGACCGAGAAGAGACCACCGGTCACGACCGAGGCGAGGCCCGTGCGCGCGCCCTCGCCGACGCCCGCCGTGGACTCCACGAAGCAGGTGGTGGCCGAAGAGGAGGTCGCGCCGCCGGAGGCGACGGCCAGGCCGTCCACCAGCAGGACCTTGTTGATGCCGGGGAAGTTGCCGTCCTTGTCGATCAGCTTGGCCTCGTCGCCGACGCCGAGGATCGTGCCCATCGCGTCGAAGAAGCAGGACAGCAGCACCGTGAAGACGAACAGGACGCCGGTCAGCATGCCGACCTTGTCGAAGCCGCCGAACAGGCTGACCTCGCCGACCAGACCGAAGTCCGGCGAGGCGACCGGGTTGCCCGGCCACTCCGGCGTCGTGAGGCCCCAGGACGGGACGGTCGCGACCGCGTTGATCACCATCGCCACGATCGTCATGACGACGATCGAGATGAGGATGGCGCCCGGCACCTTGCGGATGATCAGGGCGAGCGTGAGGAGCGTGCCCAGGATGAAGACCAGGACCGGCCAGCCGGTCAGGTGACCGTCGCCGCCGAGCTGGAGCGGGACGGTGGTGTGCGCGGCGTCGGGGATGCGGGAGACGAAGCCCGAGTCGACGAGGCCGATCAGCATGATGAAGAGGCCGATGCCGATCGCGATGCCCTTGCGCAGGCCGACCGGGACGGCGTTCATGACGCGCTCGCGCAGACCGGTCGCGACGAGCAGCATGACGACGATGCCCGCGAGGACGACCATGCCCATCGCGTCCGGCCAGGACATCTTCGGCGCGAGCTGGAGCGCGACGACCGTGTTGACGCCGAGGCCGGCGGCCAGGGCGATCGGCACGTTGCCGATGACGCCCATGAGGAGCGTCGTGAACGCCGCCGTGAGGACGGTCGCGGTGACGAGCTGGCCGCTGTCGAGCTGGTGCCCGTACATGTCCTTGGCGCTGCCGAGGATGATCGGGTTCAGCACGATGATGTAGGCCATCGCGAAGAAGGTGGCGAAACCGCCCCGGACCTCGCGGGCGACGGTCGAACCGCGCTCGGAGATCTTGAAGTAGCGGTCGAGGCCGGAGGTGGGAGTTCCCGGGTTCTCGGGATTCTCCGGGGAAATGGCCTTGGCGGTGGCCGTGGTGCTCATGGGGTTCCTCTTCGGAAGAAGTCCTTTTTTGGCGGTTCATACGAGGGAAACCCGCCAGAGGCAAACCGTTTCAGTATGAACACATGAGCGATCGAGCGTCCATCTCCGCGCGTAGACCGTGCGGGGGCACGAATTCGCGCCACCTAGACTGACCCCATGGCGAAGTGGACACCGAAGCACGAGGCACCCGAGCCCCTGGAAGGGCCCGTCGTCGCCACCATCACCGGCGGAACGATCCTCTGGTTCGTCCTCTTCCTCGTCCAGGTCCCCTTCTACGGCTGGTTCGCCGACCGGGACCTCACCTCCTGGGTCTGGACCTGCCTCGCCGGCGCCGGCCTCGGCCTGATCGGCATCTGGTACGTACGGAAGCGCGACGCCGCGATCAAGCGCCACGCGGCGGCGGAGGCCGCGACCCAGCGGACCACGGACAGCGACGACGCGTAGCGCGGGGTGACGATGGGCACCGCCGCCGCTCCGGGGGTGCGCGCGGCACCCCGTCACGCCGGTGCGCGCGGCACCCCGTCACGCCGGGCAGGCGGCACGCCGTCACACCAGGCAGACAGCACGCGGTCGCTCCGGTGCGCGCGGCACCCCGTCACGCCGGGGGGCGCGGCACCCCGTCACGCCGGGGGGCGCGCGTAGCACCCGGGGACGATTCCCGTCCTCCCCCGGTCTGATCTTCGCCCTTCTCGGCAGGTGAACGGCCGGATACGGCCGTACCGTCGAAAACATGACTCAGCGGTCGAAGATCGACACGGACGGCGGCGGGACAGGGGCCGGCACCAGGGCCGTCGAGCCCCCGGTCGTGCACCACCCCGCCGGACTCACCTCCGCCGAGGTCGCCGAACGCGTCGCGCGCGGCGAGGTCAACGACGTACCCCTGCGGAGCTCCCGCTCCACCGCCGACATCGTCCGCGGCAACGTCTTCACCCGTTTCAACGCGATCATCGGCGTGCTCTGGGTGATCATGCTGATCGTCGCCCCGATCCAGGACAGCCTCTTCGGCTTCGTGATCGTCGCGAACACCGGCATCGGCATCGTCCAGGAACTCCGCGCCAAGAAGACCCTCGACGGCCTCGCCGTCATCGGCGAGGCCAAACCGACCGTCCGGCGCGACGGACGCGCCGCCGAACTCTCCACCTCCGAGATCGTCCTCGGCGACCTCATCGAGCTCGGCCCCGGCGACAAGGTCGTCGTCGACGGCGTCGTCGCCGAGGCCGACAGCCTGGAGATCGACGAGTCCCTGCTGACCGGCGAAGCCGACCCCGTGGTCAAGAAGCCCGGCGACCGCATGATGTCCGGCTCCTTCGTGGTCGCCGGCGGCGGCGCCTTCACCGCCACCAAGGTCGGCCGCGAGGCGTACGCCGCCCAGCTCGCCGAGGAGGCGTCCCGCTTCACCCTCGTCCACTCGGAGCTGCGCAACGGCATCTCCACGATCCTCAAGTACGTGACGTGGATGATGGTCCCGACCGCGATCGGGCTCGTCATCAGCCAGCTCGTCGTCAAGGGCGACGACTTCAAGGACGCCGTCGCCCGCACCGTCGGCGGCATCGTCCCGATGATCCCCGAAGGCCTCGTCCTCCTGACCTCCGTCGCCTTCGCCGTCGGCGTGATCAGACTCGGCCGCAAACAGTGCCTCGTCCAGGAACTCCCCGCCATCGAGGGCCTCGCCCGCGTCGACGTCGTCTGCCTCGACAAGACCGGCACCCTCACCGAGGGCGGCATGGACGTCACCGAGCTCCGCCCCCTCAACGGCAGCGACGAGTCGTACGTACGGAAGGTCCTCGGCGCCCTCGGCGAATCCGACCCGCGCCCCAACGCCTCCCTCCAGGCCATCATCGACGCCTACCCGGACACCGTGGAGTGGCGCTGCACCGAGAGCCTGCCCTTCTCCTCCGCCCGCAAGTACAGCGGCGCCGCCTTCAGCGAAGGCGACGGCGAGAACTCCACCTGGCTCCTCGGCGCCCCCGACGTCCTCCTGCCCGCCGACGACGCGGCCCTCACCGACATCGACCACCTCAACCAGCAGGGCCTCCGGGTGCTCCTGCTCGCCCGCACGGCCCACGAACTCGACTCCCCCGACGTCGCCGCCGACACCCGCCCCACCGCCCTCGTCGTCCTCGAACAGCGGCTGCGGCCCGACGCCGGCGACACCCTCGCCTACTTCGCCGAGCAGAACGTCGCCACCAAGATCATCTCCGGCGACAACGCCGTCTCGGTCGGCGCCGTCGCCGGCAAGCTCGACATGCCCGGCGCCGCGAACACCGTGGACGCCCGCACCCTCCCCACCGAACGCGAGGAGATGGCGAAGGTCCTCGACGACAACGCCGTCTTCGGCCGCGTCACCCCCCAGCAGAAGCGCGACATGGTCGCCGCCCTCCAGTCGCACGGCCACACCGTCGCCATGACCGGCGACGGCGTCAACGACGTCCTCGCCCTCAAGGACGCCGACATCGGCGTCTCCATGGGCTCCGGCTCCGAGGCCACCCGGGCCGTCGCCCAGATCGTCCTGCTGAACAACTCCTTCGCCACGCTCCCCTCCGTGGTCGCCGAAGGCCGCCGCGTCATCGGCAACATCACCCGCGTCGCCACCCTCTTCCTCACCAAGACGGTCTACTCGGTCCTCCTCGCCGTCCTCGTCGTCTGCTCCCAGGTCGAATACCCCTTCCTCCCCCGCCACCTCACCCTCCTCTCCACCCTCACCATCGGCGTCCCCGCCTTCTTCCTCGCCCTCGCCCCCAACAAGGAACGCGCCCGACCGCACTTCGTACGGCGCGTCATGCGGTACGCCATCCCCGGCGGCGTCATCGCCGCCGCCGCCACCTTCACCACCTACCTCATCGCCCGCCACCACTACAGCGGCGAAGGCGCCCTCGAAGCCGAGACCAGCGCCGCCACCCTCACCCTCTTCCTCGTCTCCCTGTGGGTCCTCGCGATCGTCGCCCGCCCCTACACCCTCTGGCGCCTCACCCTCGTCGCCACCATGGCCGGCGCCTTCCTCCTCGTCCTCGTCGTCCCCTGGCTCCAGCACTTCTTCGCCCTCAAACTCGTCGGCGTCACCATGCCCTGGACCGCCGTCGCCATCGCCGCCGTAGCCGCCCTCCTCCTCGAACTCGCCTGGCGCTGGGTGGACCGCCGCTTCCCGGCCTAGGGGTGTCCGGAAAGTGGAGCCAGGCGGGACCCAGGAGGTGCCATGCGCCTGCCCCAGGAGGCCCGGCACCGCTAAGGTGGCCGATCGGTCGCACATGATCATCGTTCGACGGGGGCGGGACGAGGATGACTTCCGGGGAGACAGGTCTCACCATGCTCGGCCACTACCAGGTGGCGGAGCTGCTGGGCGCCGGCGGCATGGGCGAGGTCTACCTCGCCCACTCGCCGTCCGGCCGAGCCGTCGCCGTGAAGGTCATCCGCGAGGACCTCGCCGCCAAGCCCGGCTTCCGCGAACGGTTCGCCCGCGAGGTCCAGGCCGCCCGCCAGGTCAGCGGAGCCTTCACGGCCCCCGTCCTCGACGCGGACACCACCGGCCCCACCCCCTGGATGGCCACCCAGTACGTCGACGGCCCGACCCTCGCCGAAGTCGTCGCCCAACGCGGCCCCCTCCCCGCCGACGACGTCTGGCGCCTGGCCTCCGGCCTGTGCGAGGCCCTCCGCGACATCCACCGCGCCGGCCTCGTCCACCGCGACCTCAAACCCGGCAACATCCTCCTCGCCGACGACGGCCCCCGCGTCATCGACTTCGGCATCTCCCGCGTCGTCGACGCCACCGCCCTCACCCAGAGCGGCCAGATCCTCGGCACGCCCCTCTTCATGGCGCCCGAACAGTTCCGCACCCCGCGCGACGCCGGCCCCGCCGCCGACGTCTTCGCCCTCGGCTCCGTCCTCGTCTACGCCGCCACCGGCCACGGCCCCTTCGACGCCGACACCCCCTACGCCATCGCCTGGAACGCCGTCCACGAGGCCCCCGACCTCACCGGCCTCCCCGACTCCCTCCACCCCGTCGTCACCCCCTGCCTCCACAAGGACCCCACCGCCCGCCCCACCCCCACCGACCTCCTCACCCTCCTCTCCTCCCGCCGCCACCGCCGCACCACCGCCCGCGCCACCGCCCTCGCCCACACCCGCCGCACCCGCCTCCGCCACACCACCCTCGCCCTCGCCGCCCTCACCTCCGCCGCCCTCGCCTTAGGCATCTGGACCTGGTTGCCGGGCGCGAACACCGACGGCAAGCCGCACAAGCCCCTCGCGACGGCGACGGGCCCCCGCTCCACACCCACGCCGGTACGGCTGCCGGGGTGGAAGCCGTGGACCGCGCAACTGGCCTCGGACGGGTTCACCTCACCGGAGCAGATGCTCGACTGCCACTACAACGCGTCGGCCCTCTGGTGCACGGGCGAGAACATCCTGGCGGCGCGCCTGGATCCCCTCACCGGAAAGGTGCTCTGGCAGCAGCAGGCCCCCGCCCGTCTGGGCACGCCCTGGATCTCCACAACCCACCAGACGGTCTACACCGGTGCCTACGAGGGGGACGGGCTGAACAGCTCGTACAGGTTCTGGGCATTCGACGCGGCGACGGGGAAGCAACTGACGGAACGGCTCGTCCCCGGCGCCGGGGCATGCACGATGGCCGTCGAGACCCTGGTCTGCGACCAGGACGGCGGGATCAAGGCATGGGCGCCGACCGACATGAGCCCCATGTGGACCGCCGCGCAGGGCTGGCAACCGTTCTCCCTGCCCGGAGGCAACAATCCGGACTGGATCCACGCGGAGGTTCTGGGTCCTCACGGCGCCACGGAGGTCGGCGCGATCAACCAGGGCAGCGGCACGTTCGAATGGCGCCGCAAGATCCCCCAGGGATACGAGGTCGTCACCATCTCCGGAGAGGGTTCCGTGTACCTCGCGTCCCCCGCCGCGTCCCGGGCGACCAAGCTCATGCGCATGGACCGCAGGACCGGAGCTCGGAAGCCCCTCGCCCTGGCCGCTCCGGAACAGGTGCTGGGCATCGCGGGCGACGTCTCCTACAGCCACCGCGCCGGCGTCATCAGCGCGTACGACCTCTCCGCGGGTCGGCTCCTCTGGTCCTCCACCACCCTCCACGAGGCCTTCTCGGCCCCCGCCGTGGCAGGGGACCGCGTCCACTTCACCACCGAGGACGGCACCGTGATCGCTCTGGACCGGAAGAGCGGCAGCGCCCTCTGGCAGCACCGGCCGCCCAAGGGCGACCACGACATCGAGCGCTCGGGACCGCCCGGCGGCCGCATCCCCTCACCCGTCGTCATGGGGGACGTCATCATCGCCTCCGTCCCCGAATCCCGCATCCACTCCTTCCTCGCCCCGACGCCGGGCACCACCCCGCCCGGCGACTGAGCCCCGGCAACGGTCAGTCGAACCAGCGGTCCCTGGCCAGTTCCGTGGTGCGGGAGGGGTCTTCGAGGAGGGCGGCCACTTCGAAGCGGCGGGGCCATTGGCCGGCGGCCCAGGCGAGGCCGGCGGCGACGCCTTCGAGGGTGGAGGCGTGGAGGACGCCGTCGGGGGTGTGGCGCCAGTCGAGTTCGGTGCCGGCGGCGCGGAGTTCGTCGTGCTCGATGTAGGAGGCGGGGGTGGCGGGGCCGAGGAGGGCGTGGACGGACGGGGGGACGTCGTGTTCCTCGCCGACGGTGGTGACTTCGGCCTCGACGGCTTCGCTGAGGCGGCGGACCTGGAAGAGGTCGGCGAGGTCGGCGGCGCGGGAGGGGGCGACGGGCAGGAGGGGCGTGCCGGCCGTGAGGGGGAGGAGGTCGGGGGCGTCGGCGACGAGCGCTTCGGACGCGTCGACGACGACGAGGGTGCCGTCGACGACGGCGCGGAGCTCGTCGGGGAGGGTGACCTGCTCGGGGTCGAGGTCGGCGAGGGCCGTGTAGAGGGCGTGGAGTTGGACGGCCGTGACCTCGCGGGCGGGGTCCGCGAGGCGGGTGAGGAGTTCCGCCGCGCCGCCGGGTTCGTCGAGGAGGGCGGCGACGGAGGTGCGGACGCCGAGGGCGCGGAGGACCTGTTCGTCGTCGAAGCCGGTCGCGTCGGCGGAGTCGTAGAGCCCGGCGAGCAGCGGGTCGGAGCCTTCGGCGCGGAGGCCGGCGGGGCGGCGGCCGTCGAGGACGGGGTGGTCGCGGAGCCACCAGGCGGTGTACGGGCGGACGGTCTCGGTGGTGCCGTCCGGGAGGAGGACGCGTACGGGCTGGGTGAGGGCGTCGCGCAGGGGCGGCTGCGCGAGGAGCGCGAGCGCCTGGGGCCAGCAGTCGTCGTCGACGAGGTCGAGGTCCCGTACGGCGACGATCTCGGTGGCGACCGGCGGCACGTGGGTGGGGGGCAGCCGGTCGAGGACGTCCTCGCACCACACGTCGACGGCGTCGAGGAGACCGGCGTCGTCGGGCTCCGGGTAGTCGCTTTCGCGGGGTTCGACCTCGTCGGGGTCGAGGACGACGTCGGTGGCGCGGACGAGGGCGAAGGTGGCGAGGACGCCGCACGCGGCGAGCGGGCGTTCGCCCCAGCGGGCGGCCAGTTCGGTGTCGACGTAGGCGAGTTCGTCGGGGCGCATGACGGCGGCGAAGGGCGAGGCGGGGAGGACGAGTTCGCCGGCCGGGGAGAGTTCGCCGTCCTCGTCGGGGAGGGCGAGGGCGCCGAGCCAGGGCTCGTCGCCCGGTTCGAGTTCCGCGTCCCGGACGAGGGCGAGGACGGTGTCGGCGAGTTCCTCCGCGTCGAGGGTGTCGGCGTCCTCGTCCCAGATCTCGCCGACGTCGAGGGAGGCGGCGACCGCCGCCCGTACCTGTGGGGTCGTGAGGACGGCGCGGGGCGTGGCGGGCAGGGCGCCGAGCTTCTCCAGGAGCGGGTGGGCGGCCTCGGGGTGGGCGACCTTGAGACCGAGGCGGGTGAGTTCGGCGGGGGTGCGGTCCTGCGGGAGGAGGACCTGGCGGGGGCCGATCGTGGTGCGGACGCGGGCGCCTTCGGCGGTCTCGGCGAGCGGTACGGGGAGGCCGGTGAGACGGTCCGGGTCGACGCCGGCGAGGGAGTCGTAGAGGCGCCACCACCAGCTCGGGGCCCGGTCGACGCCGGCGAGGCGGTCGATGGCCTCGGTGAGGGGGACGCGGCCGATGCCCAGGGTGCGGAGTTCGGGGCGGCGTTCGAGGCCGGCCGGGAGGAGCGTCGGGAAGACCTCGGCGAGGACGGCGACGGTGTCGGCGCCCGCGCCCTCCGCGACCTCGGCCTCGATGGGGCGGAGCGCGGGCAGGTCCTCGGACGGGACGGCGGGGGCGAGGAACGCGACCCGGGGCAGCCGGTCCAGGATCGCCTCGCGGAGTGCACGACGGGGGTCGTGCGGGGGTAGCGGGGGGCTCCTTCGCCGTCCACGGGTACGGCCCAGGTGACGGACCAGTGGGGGCGGAGGCGTTCCTCGACGGGGCGGTCCTTGAGGAGTTCGGCGTCGGTCGGGCCGCCGTGGGTGACGGTCCGCCAGCGGTGGGTGCCGGTGGCGGTGTCGTCGATGCGGACGTAGCCCTCGTCCTCGGAGCGGCGGAGGGTCCGCACGCCGTCGGCCGTCTCGACGACGATCTCTGCGAGGCCGGGGAGCGTGAGGAGCAGGGCGTCGTCGACGGAGCCGAGGAGGCGTTCGGCGAGGTCCTGGGCGGCGGTGTCCCGCAGGGGCAGGACGACGACGGTGTCGTAGCCGTCGGGGGCGGTGCCCTCGGCGGGCAGCGGGAGCCGCAGGAGGGGTACGTGGCCGTCGCGGCGGCGCAGTTCGTCGCCGAGGCCCGGGCTGTACCGGGCGGTTTCGGCGGCCAGTTCGCGGGCCTCGGCGAGGGACCAGCGGACGCCGCCGTGGCGGCCGAGGACGGCGGGCTCGTCGCTCACGGCGAGGACGGCGGCGAAGCCGACGCCGAAGCGGCCGACGGCGCCGGGGCCTTGCTCGCGCTTGGCGGAGGCGCGGAGCGTCGACAGCGATTCGGCGCCCGTCGCGTCCAGCGGGGCGCCGGTGTTGGCGGCGGCGAGGACGGCGGGGCCCTCGTGGTCGGCCGGGTGCAGGGTGAGGCGGAGGCGGCCGGTGACGCCAGCGCGGTGGGCGGCGTCGGCGGCGTTCTGCGCCAGTTCCACGACGAGCCGGTCGCGGTAGCCGCCGAGCGCGAGGTCCTCTTCGGCGTTCGCGTCCTCGCGGAACCGGGCGGGTGAGGCGCCCCAGGCGTCGAGCACGCCCCGCCGCAGCCGTGCGGTGCCGAAGGGATCGGTTCCGTCGGTCGTCGTCCGGACGCTGACGCTCACGTCTGACTCCACTCTGCGGGGCGGTTCTGCGGGCGGTGGTGCCGGACCCGAAGGTCCGGGGCCCGAAGGTATCGCGCTCCGCCCTGCCCCGAACGCCGGGGCACGTCCGGGCCCCGGGGCGCGCGGAAGCACATCCCGGGGAACCCGTGAGAGCCGTGTTGACCGGGGCCGTCGCTCGTGTGCGCCGGGCACCGCGAGGCGGGACCCCTGGGCCGTCTCTTCCGGATCCTGCCCGACCCGCGCCGCCCGGCAAGATCCGGAAGGGACGGTCCAGGGTCTGTCCGGCGGATCAACGCGCGGACCCGGCCGGACCCGACGGGAATTTTCAGACAGGCCCTAGGAGTGGCCGAGGTCCTCGGAGGCGGCGTCCGGTTCGGTGGTGGAGCCGGAGTCCTTGGCGGGGCGGAGGGGGAAGGCGTCGGCGGCCATGGAGTCGAGGACCGGGGGCGCGGGGCGCGGCGGCTTCGGCATGATCGCCGCTTCCGAGTGGCCTCCGCAGCCGTAGGCGAGGGAGACGACGCGGCCGTCCGCCGGGGCGAACTCGTTGGCGCAGATGCCGAAGGCCTGCTTCAGGGAGCCGGCCAGCGGCACGAGGAAGGCGCAGGACTCGCAGGAGGCGGGGGCCGCCTGGGCCATGGGCGTCTTGGCGCCGAAGGCCTCGTCCCAGCGGTCGGCGGCCGTGTGGAGGCCGTAGCGGGACAGGACCCGGGCGCGGCGCATGCCGAGCTCGTCGGCGACCGCGGCGATCGCGCCCCGCGAGGGGGTGCGGGTGACGATCTCGGCGTCCTCGGCGTCGAGGTGGTCCGCCAGCTCCTCCGAGACGACGGAGTTCGGCGGCGGGGCGTCCTCGCCGGAGTAGCCGGGCTCCAGGCGCAGGTCGTCCTGCTCGGTGGGGAGGAGGTCGCCGGGGCCCATGTCGCCGGGCCGGAGCCGCTCGCTCCACGGCACCCACTCGGGCGCGAGGAGGGCGTCGGAGCCGGGAAGCAGGACGGTTTCGTCAAGGGTGACGTTCTTGGCGCGGGAGGCGCGGGTGACCGTCACGGCCCAGCGCCAGCCCCGGTAGCCGGCTTCCTTGGACTCGAAGTAGTGCGTGACGACGCGGTCGCCCTCCGCGACCACCTCTACGTGCTCGCCCACGATGCCGGGCGCGGCCGCCTCCTCGGCGGCCTCTCGCGCGAGGTCTACGGCCTCGACGCACAGGCGGTCGGGGGTACGCGTGGCTCGCGGGGTACGCGGGGTACCGCTTCGCGTCGTCGCAGCACTCACAGGTCTCGCTTCTCTCCTACGCCGTCTCACGGGTGCGCCGGCCGAGGGGCGGGAGCGAAGTCACGGGCGGCGGGCGGAGCGGACCTGTGGGCCGCATCGACGTCCGCGCACCCGACTTGATCTCGCGTGTCTCGGGCACACCTATCGTCATCCATTCTGCGGGATGCCGAAGAGGCGCGCGGCCGAGAGCTTCCGCCGGTGACGCGCTACGCACGCTACCCCGTTCGCGGGCCTCCGCCCACCTGCCCGCCCCAAGTGGCCCGGATCGCGGACGTCCGGGACGGGGCGGAGAGCCCGCACGGAACCGGATCCAGGATGGCCCACGGGCCCGTACGGAACCGGTTCCAGGACGGCCCACGGCCCGTACGGAACCGGATCCCGGGCGGCCCGCAGGCCCGTACGGAACCGGATCGCGTACGGCCGGCGGGCCCCGTACGGAACCGGATCGCGTACGGCCGGCGGGCCCCGTACGGAGCGGGATCGCGTACGGCCGGCGGGCCCGTACGGAATCGGCCGTCGGGTCCGGAAGCGGTCGGGTCGCGGTGGTTCCGTGGGGGCTTCGCCGTCGTGGCACGGTTCGTCACGGCTGTGGGTGGGGCACTATGACGGAGTGGCAGCCGCACGGTCTTCCGCACGATCCGAAGATCATGCCGGACCGCTCCGCCGAGCGGGCCGGGCGATCGGGCGTGCCCTGCACCTTCCGTTCACGGGGACGGCGAAGGGGATCCGGAGGGCCACGCACGCCCACGGGGCGGGCGAGTCGGGGCTCGGGAAGCTGATCGAGCTGCACGCCGTGAACGGCGCCGGCGACGTCATGATCACCGTGGCGCTCGCGTCCACGGTGTTCTTCTCGGTGCCCACCGACGAGGCCCGCGGCCGTGTCGCGCTCTACCTGGCCGTCACGATGGCCCCCTTCACGCTCCTCGCGCCGGTGATCGGACCGCTCCTGGACCGCCTGCCGCACGGCCGGCGCGCGGCGATGGCGGGTGCGATGCTGACCCGCGCGGTCCTGGCGATCATGATGTCGGGCGCGGTGGCGACGGGCGGCCTGGAGCTCTATCCGGCGGCGCTCGGGGTCCTGGTGGCGTCGAAGGCGTACGGGGTGGTGCGCAGCGCGGTGGTGCCGCGGCTGCTGCCACCGAACTTCTCGCTGGTGAAGGCGAACTCGCGGGTCACCCTGGCGGGGCTGCTCGCCACCGGGATCGCCGCGCCCATCGGCGCGGGGCTCCAGATGATCGGGCCGGGCTGGCCGCTGTACGGGGCGTGCGCTCTGTTCCTGCTCGGCGCGTTCTGGGCGCTGCGGATGCCGCCGAAGGTGGACTCGGCGAAGGGCGAGGGGCGGGCGCACCTGCTGACGCACGGCGAGCGGAAGCCGAGTCTGCGGACGGTCGGCCCGTCGGTGCTGCACGGTCTGCAGGCGAACGCGGCGCAGCGCATGCTGTCGGGTTTCCTGATCTTCTTCCTGGCGTTCCTGCTGCGCGAGCATCCGCTGTCGGGGCAGAGCGCGGCCGTGTCGCTGGGGATCGTGGGCGTCGCGGCGGGCGTGGGGAACGCGTGCGGCACGGCGGCGGGCTCGCTGCTCCGGGACCGGGGCCACGGACCGGAAGTGATCATCGCCACCATGATCAGCATCGTGCTGAGTACGGCGATCTGCGCGGCGATCTTCTTCGGCGGCCTGATGGTCGCCGTCCTCACCGCGGTCGCGGGCCTCACCCAGGCCCTGTCGAAGCTGTCCCTGGACGCGTTGATCCAGCGGGACGTGCCGGAGGTGGTGCGGACCTCGGCGTTCGCGCGGTCCGAGACGGCCCTGCAGATGGCGTGGGTGGTGGGCGGCGGGATCGGCATCGCCCTGCCCCTGAACGGCACCCTCGGAATGGCCGTGGCGGCCGGGATCCTCGCCGTGGGCGCGGCCCTCGCGGTCCGCGGCCTCCTCGGCGCGGCCCGCCGCCCCGGCCCCACGGGCCGCGCCAAGACGCGGGTGGCGTAGGGCCGGGTGGAGGGGCTGGAGGGGTACCGGGGGGCGGCACGCCGTACCCCCGCGTGGCGCGGGCGCGGCGGCCCGATAGCCTTCGGCTCATGACCGTTGCGTTCTTCTCCGGCTCGCGCCGCCGGGCCGCCGTCGCCCTCGGGGCCGTCTCCGCCGGGCTCCTCGTTCTCTCCGCCTGCGACAAGCCGACTCCGATCGCGACCGTGACGGTCGGGACCGACTCGATCCACTCCGAGGCCGCCTGCTACAACAACGGCGACGCCATCAAGGAGTCGCAGATCCAGCAGTGCCTCAACAAGAAGGCCGAGAAGTCCATCACCGTGGCGATGGACGACAAGATCCGCTTCGGGGTCGACCCCGAGATCGCGGACAACGGCTGGACCATCTTCCTCGGCGGCCAGCAGGCCGAGCCCGAGCCGTACAAGAAGACGTACCGGACCATTCCGGCCAGCGCCTTCTTCTCGTCCCAGACCGGCGAGGCCACCGACAAGACCCAGGTGACCATCGTCGAGAACACCGGCAAGAAGCTGACCGGCATCTGGCACTTCCAGCTGAAGAAGGAATCCTGATCCGCCGGTGGTCCACCGGATCCTGATCGTGACGGCCGTGGCGGCGGAGGCCGACTCCGTGTCCGCCGGCCTCGGCGTCAGCGGTCTCGACGGCCCTGAGCACCTCCCGCTGCCGGGGGGCTTCGCGCTGCGCCGTCACACCGGCGGTTCCGTCCGCGCCGACGTCCTGGTCGGCGGGGTCGGCCCCGCCGCCGTCGCCGCCGCCACCGGTACGGCCCTGGCGTCCGCGTCGCTCAAGGACGCGGACGGCGGCTACGACCTCGTCGTCTCCGCCGGGATCGCCGGCGGCTTCCCGCCCGTGGCGCCGCTCGGGACCGTCGTGGTCTCCGGGGCCGTCGTCGCGGCGGACCTCGGGGCCGAGACGCCCGACGGCTACCTGACCGTCGAGGAGCTCGGCTTCGGGCGGTCCTCGCATCCCGTGGCGGAGGCGCTGACCGGCCGCATCGCCGCCGCCCTGGCCGCCGGGGGCCTGGCGCACACCGTGGGGCCCGTCCTCACCGTCTCGACCGTCACCGGCACCGCCGGGCGCGCCGCCGCGCTCGCGGAGCGGCACCCCGGGGCCGCCGCCGAGGCGATGGAGGGCTTCGGCGTCGCCGAGGCCGCCGCCGCGTACGGCGTGCCCGTCGTGGAGGTCCGGGCCGTGTCGAACGCCGTCGGGCCGCGCGACCGCGCCGCCTGGCGCATCGGGGAGGCCCTGGACGCGCTCCGGCGCGCCTTCGCGCTGCTCAGCCGCACCGACCTCGTGGAGCCGTCGTGACCAAGCTGAAGATCGCCTACTCGCCCTGCCCGAACGACACGTTCGTCTTCGACGCCTGGGCGCACGGCCGGGTGCCCGACGCGCCCCGGCTCGACGTGACCTTCGCCGACATCGACGTCACGAACGGCTGGGCGGAGGGCGGCACCGACGACCACGACGTCCTGAAGGTGTCGTACGCCGTGCTGCCGTGGATCCTCGACGAGTACGCGCTGCTGCCCTGCGGCGGCGCCCTCGGCCGCGGCTGCGGGCCGCTCGTCCTCACCCGGGAGGCCGGGGCGGGGGCGGACCTCGCGGGGAAGACGGTCGCGGTGCCGAGCGAGCGCTCGACGGCGTACCTGCTGTTCCGGCTCTGGGCGGCCGAGTCCGTGCCGGGCGGGGTCGGGGACGTCGTCGTGATGCCGTTCCACGAGATCATGCCCGCGGTGCGCGACGGCAAGGTCGACGCGGGGCTCGTCATCCACGAGGCCCGTTTCACGTACCGGAACTACGGCCTGCACTGCCTCGCCGACATGGGCGAGCACTGGGAGTCGACGACCGGGCTGCCGATCCCGCTCGGCGCGATCGTCGCCCGCCGCTCGCTGGGCGCGGAGACCCTGCTGCGGCTCGCCGAGGCCGCCCGTACGTCCGTGCGGATGGCCTGGGACGACCCGGAGGCCTCCCGTCCGTACGTCCTGGAGCACGCGCAGGAGATGGACCCGAAGGTCGCCGACCAGCACATCGGCCTCTACGTCAACGAGTTCACGGCCGACCTGGGCGAGCACGGCTACGCGGCGGTCCGCGGGTTGCTCACCCGCGCCGCGGCCGAGGGGCTCGTACCGCCCCTCGCGCCGGACGCGCTGTCGTTCCCGTAGGACCTAGACGTCGAGCTGGTCCGCCACCGCGCGGAGCAGGCCGGCGATCTTCTTGCCCTGGGTCTTCTCGGGGTAGCGGCCGCGCTCGAGCGCGGGCGTGATGTTCTCCAGGAGCGTCGTGAGGTCCTGCACGATCGACGCCAGTTCGTCGGGCTTGCGGCGCTGGGCCGCGGCGACCGACGGGGTGGGGTCGAGGATGGCGACGGACAGCGCCTGGTCGCCGCGCTGACCGGCGACCACGCCGAACTCCACCCGCTGACCCGGCTTCAGTGCGTCGACTCCGGCAGGGAGCACCGACGAGTGGACGAAGACGTCGCCGCCGTCGTCCCGGGAGAGAAAGCCGAAGCCCTTCTCGCTGTTGAACCATTTGACCTTGCCGGTAGGCACGTCTGTCCTCGTCCTCGTACTCGTCGCTGGGGATGGCAAACGGCGGGTCGCACGACCCGCCGACGCCAAGGCTAGTGCTCCGGGGACCGCCGACACGACGTCGCCGGAGTGTTCCTCCGGCCTGGGAACTACCCTGGCCGGATGCGTAGTGAAACCCCCGCCGTGCCGGTGAACGACAGTGCCCCCGGTGACGGCCTCGTGAAGGCCGGTGTCGTGCTGTTCGCCATCGGCGCGGTAGCGACGCTGGTCACGGTGGCTCCGCTGTTCCTCGGGAGCGAGCCGTTCCCGACGGTGGCGTACACCGTCTCGATGCTGATGGGCGTCGGTTTCCTGGTCGCCGCCGCCGGGGTGCTGCGGTCGATCGCGGCCCAGCGGCGGCAGGCCCGTGAGGGTTCCGTCGCGGCCGCTCAGCCGCGGTAGGCGTCCCACCAGGCACGGAAGTCCGTCAGGTCCGTGAGGACCACGTCCGCGCCCGCCTCCCGGAGCTCCTCGGGGGCGCAGGGGCCGGTGGCCACGGCCACCGAGACGGCGCCGGCGGTCCTCGCGCCGCGGACGTCGCCGACGTGGTCGCCGACGTACACCTGGGCGCCGTGGGCGCGCAGGGCCTCCGCCTTGCCCTCGGCCCACAGGCCGCCGACGATCGCGTCGGGCTCTATGCCGAGGTGCTCGAAGTGCAGTTCGGCGTGCGGGCCGTTCTTGGCGGTGACGACGATGGTGCGGGCGCCCGCCTCGCGCACGGCCTCGATGGCGTCCCGGGCACCCGGCATCGGGAAAGTGGGCTCGATCGCGTACGCCGGGTAGAGCGCCCGGTAGCGGGCGGTCATCTCGGTGACCCGGTCCGCGGGGAACCAGTGCGCGATCTCCTGTTCGAGGGGCGGGCCGAGCCGGCTGACGACGAGGTCGGCGTCGATCGGGACGCCCGTCTCGGCGGAGAAGGCGGTCCAGGTCGCCTTGATGCCGGGCCGGGTGTCGAGCAGGGTCAGGTCGAGGTCGAACCCGACGGTGAGCGGCTTCGGGGGCGTGGTCGTCATGGGGCCATTCTGGAGGACTTCCGGCCCGGGGTGCCCGGATATATGTGCTGCTTACACTGAGGCGAGCCTTACCGAACCCGCACTCCCCCGATGGGCCCCGTATGACAGCCGCTTTCCCCTCCAGACGGGTCCTCGCGACCTCGGCGGCCGTCGTCGCCCTGCTCCTCGCCGTGCTCCTCAGCCTCGCCGTGGGCGCCCGGGCCATCGCGCCGTCGACCGTGCTCGACGCCCTGCTGCACGGCGGCACGAGTCCCGACACCGAGGTCGTACGGCAGCTCCGGGTGCCCCGCACCCTCATCGGGCTGATGGTCGGCGCGGCCCTCGCGCTCGCCGGGACCGCCCTCCAGGGCATCACGCGCAACCCGATCGCCGACCCCGGCATCCTCGGCATCAGCCAGGGCTCGTCGGTGGCCGTCGTCTTCGCGATCGCCTTCTTCGGCGTGCACGAGCTCTCCGGGTACGTGTGGTTCGCGTTCGTGGGCGCCGCGCTCGCCTCCGTCGCCGTCTACGCGATCGCGTCCGGCGGGCGGGGCGGCGCGACACCCGTGAAGCTGGCGCTCGGCGGCGCCGCGATCAACGCGCTGCTGCTGTCCGTCACCACCGGCATCCTCACCACGAAGGCGTCGGCGCTCGACGAGTTCCGGTTCTGGCAGATCGGCTCGCTCGACGGGCGCGACGCCCAGATCGTCGGCCAGATCTGGCCCTTCCTGCTGCTCGGCGCGGCCCTCGTCCTCTCCGTGGCACGCGGCCTCGACGCGCTCGCGCTCGGCGAGGACGTCGCCAAGGGACTCGGACAGCGGGTCGCGACCGTCCGGATCGTCGGCGGGCTCGGCGCGACCGTCCTGACCGGCGCCGCCGTGGCCGCCGCCGGGCCCGTCGCCTTCGTCGGCCTCGCCGTACCCCACATCGCGCGGGCCGTGGTCGGCACCGACCACCGCTGGGTGCTGCCGATGGCCGCGCTCATCGGACCCGTGATGCTGCTCGTGGCCGATGTCGCCGGCCGCGTGGTGTTCCCGCCGGGCGAGATCCCGGCCGGAGTGATGACCGCGCTCATCGGCGTGCCGTTCCTGGTGACCCTGGTGCGCCGGAAGGCGGTGCCGGCATGACCGCCTCCGCCCCCTCGGAAACCCTGCCCGACGCACAGCCCGACGCACGGCCCGCCGCCCGGTCCGCCGCCCGGTCCGGTGTCCGTCCCGCCGGATACGGGCTGCTGCGCGCCGGCAAGGGCTCGTTCCTCGTCCACCGGCGCTCGGCCGTCGTCGCCGCGGCCCTGCTGCTGCTCCTGGCCGCGGCCTCGGTGGCGTACCTCTGCGTCGGCGAGCGGTTCGTCGCCCCCTCGGAAGTCGTACGGATCCTCCTCGGGCAGGCGTCGCCGTCCGCCTTCGTGGTGGAGGAGCTGCGCGAGCCCCGGCTCGTCGTCGCCCTCGCCGTCGGCGCCGCCTTCGGAATCGCGGGCGCGCTCGTCCAGACCGTCGCCCGCAATCCGCTCGCCAGCCCCGACATCATCGGCATCAGCCAGGGCGCGGGGGCCGTCACCGTCGCCGCGATGACCTTCGGCCTCACCTCGTACGCCGTCCTGCCCTACCTGTCCATCGCGGGCGGCATCCTCGCCGCCGCACTCGTGTACGCCTTCGCCTGGCGCGGCGGGCTCCACGCGACCCGGTTCGTACTCATCGGCATCGGCATCGCGATCGCCCTGCGGTCCCTGATCACCCTCTTCATGACGAAGGGCGACTACCTCGTCGCCCAGCAGGCCCAGATCTGGATGACGGGCTCCCTCAACGGGCGTGGCTGGGACGAGTCCGCGCCCATCCGCTGGACGCTGCTCCTCATGCTGCCCGCCGTGCTGTGGGCGGCCCGCGCACAGCGGACCGTGTCCCTCGACGACGACACCGCGACCGCGCTCGGCATACGGCTCGGCCGGGTCCGGCTCGGGCTCGTCACCGTCGGCGTCGTCCTCGCGTCGGTCGCCACCGGCGTCGCCGGACCGGTCGACTTCGTCGCCCTGCTCGCCCCGCAGATCGCCCGCCGCATGACGAGGACGGCGCAGATCCCGCTGCTGTGCTCCGCCCTCGCGGGCGCGGTGGTCGTCGTCGCCGCCGACCTCCTCGGCCGGCGGCTGTTCTCCCCCGTCGAACTGCCCGTGGGCGTCCTCACGGCAGCCGTCGGCGCCCCGTATCTGATCTGGCTCATCGTCCGGAGCCGCACCGCAGGAGGCAACACGTGAGCAGCAGGCTGACCGCACGCGGGCTGACGCTCGCCTACGAGGACCGGACCGTCGTCGACACGCTCGACCTCGCGATCCCCGACGGCCGGGTGACCGTGATCGTCGGCCCCAACGCCTGCGGCAAGTCGACCACCCTGCGGGCCCTCGGCCGGCTCCTCAAGCCCGCCGGCGGCGCGGTCCTCCTCGACGGCGAAGAGCTCGCGAAACTCCCCACCAAGCAGATCGCCCGCTCCATCGGACTGCTGCCGCAGACGCCGGTCGCGCCCGAGGCGATCACCGTCGCCGACCTCGTCTCCCGCGGCCGGCAGCCCCACCAGGCCTGGTGGAAGCAGTGGTCCGAGGAGGACGAGCGGGCCGTCGTGGACGCCATGGCCCGCACGGACGTGACCGCGCTCGCCGACCGGTCCGTCGACGAGCTGTCCGGCGGCCAGCGCCAGCGCGTGTGGATCGCCATGGCCCTCGCCCAGGAGACCGACCTCCTTCTCCTCGACGAACCCACCACCTACCTCGACATCTCCCACCAGGTCGAAGTCCTCGACCTCGTCCGCCGCCTCAACCGGCTCCGCGGCCGCACCGTCGTCCTCGTCCTCCACGACCTCAACCAAGCCGCCCGCTACGCCGACCACCTCGTCGCCATGAAAGCCGGCCGGATCGTCGCCGAAGGCCCGCCGGACGAGATCGTCACCGCGGCCCTCGTCCACGACGTCTTCGGCCTCGACTCCGTCGTCGTCCCCGACCCCGTAACCGGCTCCCCCCTCGTCGTCCCCGGAACCCCCTGGCACACGGACACCCCCGCCCCCCACTGACCCAAGCCCCCGGCTGCCGCACCCGCCGCCGTGCGGGCCCGCGCCCGCCGCCCGCCGCCGTGCGGGCCTCCGCTCGCCGCCGTGTGGGCCTGCGCCCATCGCACCCCCCGTGTGGGCCTGCGCCCCCGCCCCGTGCGGGCCCCCGCCTGTCGCCCACCCCCGTGCGGGCCTCCGCCCGCCCCCCGTGTGGGCAATCGTCCCGCTGGGGCGGGACGGGTGGGCACACGGGACGGCGCCCTCGGCGGCGCCTCCGCCCCCTGCGCCCTGACCCGCACCGATACGGCGTCGCACTCCGGGTGCGGGTTCAGGCGCGGAAGCCTGGGCCCGGCAAAGGGCGCCGTCCGTTGTGCCCACCCGTTCCGCCCCAGCGGAACGAATGCCCACAACGCGGGGGCGGGGCGTGGAGGGTGGGCACCGCCCCAGCGGAACGAATGCCCACAACGCGGGGGCGGGGCGCGGGCGCAGCCCACAACGCGCGGGCGCACAACGGGCGGGGCGCAGGCGCGGAGGTGGGCACCGCGCAGCGGAACGATTGCCCACAACGCAGGGGCGCAGGCCAGGCGCGTGGGCGGTCAGGGGCGGCGGGAGCGCCAGAGGAGGAAGAGGGCGGAGGAGACGGCGGCGGCTTTGAGGGTCCAGGGCCAGGCCTCGGAGATCGCCGCGCCCAGAGCCTCGCCGCCGGGCGCCACCGGCGCGCCCCAGCGCCCCCCGACGCGGCCCCAGAGCCAGACGGCCGCGGCGGTGGCGGCGAGGCCGGGGATCACGAGGACGGCGGTCTTGGCTTCTGTGGGGGTGAGGCGGCGGGAGGCGTACGCGAGGAGCCAGCCGGCGGCGAGCGCGACGAGCGAGCCGAAGACCGCGCCGCCGAGCAGGAGCAGCGCGGCGAGGACGACGAAGGGGCTGCCGATGCGGAGGCGTGGCCGCGCGGCGGGCTCGGCCGCGGCCTCCGGCTCCTCGTCGACGGCGGGGGCGGTGTCCTTGCGGAGCCGTAGGACACGCGCGAGGAGGCGGCGCTTCGCCGGAGGGGGTTCCTCGGTCCGCTCCTCGTCGTCCTCTTCGACCGGCGGCGCGAAGAGGTCGGGCCGCTCGAGTCCGCCGGAGAACAGCGGAGGCCGTTCGGGGTCGTCGTCGTCCGGCTTCCGCCACCAGTCCGGCTTCGCCGCGCCGGGTCCGGTGGCACCGGAGGCGGGGGCGTCGGTACGGCCGGGGGCTGTGGAACCCGGGACCGTACGGCCGGAGGCGGTGCGGCCGGAGGTCGCGGGGCCGGAGGCGGTGCGGCCGGAGGCGGTGCGGCCGGAGGTCCTGGGGTTCGGGACGTCGCCGGTGGGGCGGTCGGCGGGCGGCCGCGGGGCGCCGGTGCGGCGCGGGCGGGTCGCCGTGTCCGCGTCGTCGGCGGGGCGGGGTTCCGGGACCGGGGGCTGATCCGGGGACGACGGGCCGGGGGCGCCGGCGCGGCCGACGACCTCGTCGGGGGTGCCGAGGGAGCCGAGGATGCCGCGGACGGCGGCGGGGCTCTCCTCGCCGTGGGTGGCGCGGCGGCGGTCGATCTCGTCGCGGAGGCCGGAGACGAGGCGCATGCGGTCGCCGGCGGGGAGGTGCTGCTGCTGAGCCAGGTCCCCGACCCGGCTCAGATAGTCGTAGACCAGCTGGTCGCTCTCGATGCCCACAGTGCCCCCTCCACGGCCGGTTCGCCCGGTACGGGCCGACGTTAGCGCCTGCACGGCGGGCTCAGGCGTACGGATTGGGGCTAACGTGGGGCGGATGGGGATCGGTGAGCTCGACCGGGAGGCGCACGTGCCTGAGGCAACTGGCACCGTAGGCGCGCCGCGCACGCTCGCGGAGGCGCTGCGGGCGCGGGGCGACGACGGGCTGATCGCGCTGCTGCGTGCCCGGCCCGACCTCCTGAACCCGGTTCCGAACGACCTGACGCAGCTGGCGACGCGGGCCGGCACGCGGGGTTCGGTGGTACGGGCCCTGGAGCGGCTCGACCGGTTCGCCCTCCAGACGGCCGAAGCGCTCGCGGTGGCGCCGGACCCGGCCCCGTATCCCGTACTCCTGGCGCTGCTCACCGGCGACGAGGGCGATCCCGTGATCGAGGCGGCGCTGCCGGGCGCGGTGGCGCTGCTGCGCGAGCAGGCGCTGGTGTGGGGCGAGGACGACCGGCTGCGGCTCGTGCGGACGGCGCGGGAGCTGCTCGCGCCGTCGGCGCAGCATCCGTCGCCGACGGGCCTCGGGCCGACGGTCGCGGAGGCGACGGCGGGGATGTCGCCGGGGCGGGTGCAGGAGATCATCGCGGCGGCCGGGCTGACGGCGACGCACGACCCGGTGTCGGCGGTGGCGGCCCTCACGGAGCTGTTCACCGACCGGACCCGGATGGGCGAGCTGCTCGACACGGCGGCTCCGGAGGCGCTGACCGTCCTCGACCGGCTGGTGTGGGGTCCGCCGTACGGCGAGGTGACGGCGAACCCGGCGCCGCCGGTGCGCTGGCTGCGCGACCGGGGCCTGCTGCTGCCGGTGTCGCCGCGGACGATGGTGCTGCCGCGCGAGGTGGCGCTGCACCTGCGGGGCGGGCGGGCGCACCGGGCGCCGGAGCCGCTGGCGCCGGATCCGGCGGTGCTGCGCGAGTACCGCCCACAGGTCGTGGACAGCGCCGCCGCCGGGCAGGCGCACGCGGCGCTCGCGACCGTCGAGGAGCTGCTGAAGTCCTGGGACCAGGGCGGCCCGCAGGTCCTGCGCGCGGGCGGGCTCGCCGTACGGGACCTCAAGCGGACCGCGGCGGCCCTGGACGTCACGGAGGAGACCGCCGCGTTCTGGCTGGAGCTCGCCTACGGGGCGGGGCTGCTCGCCTCGGACGGCGCGGCCGACGAGCGGTACGCGCCGACGCCCGCCTACGACGACTGGCTGGACCTGCCGCCCGCCGAACGCTGGGCCCGCCTCGTCACCCCCTGGCTCTCCGCGACCCGCACGCCCGGCCTGATCGGCGACCAGGACGCGAAGGGCCGTACCCTCGCCGCACTCGGCCCCGACCTCGACCGGGCCGCCGCCCCCGAGGTCCGGCACCGGGTCCTCGAACTCCTCGCGACGCTGCCGCCGGGCTCCGCCGCCGAACCCGAGACGCTGTTCGCCCGGCTCCGCTGGGAACGCCCGCTGCGGGGCACGGCCCCGGCCGGCCCGCCACGCCCGACGACCGGCGGGACGGGCGCTCCCGGCGTCGGCGCGCCCGGCGGCTCCGGCGCGCCCGCCGCACACGACACGGCGGACGGCGCACGCCCCGGCCCGCAGGCCCCCACCGACCTCAGGTCGCGGCTCGCGCGCTGGACGCTCGCCGAGGCCGAACTGCTCGGGCTCACCGGCCGCGGCGCCCTGTCGGGGCCCGCCCGCGCGCTGCTCAACCTGCCGCTCGCGGAGGCCGCGGCCCCGGCCGACCACGGCGGCGGCGTCGAACTGGAGGTGGCCGCCGCGCGGGCGGCGACCCTGCTCGCGCCGCTGCTCCCCGAGGCCGTCGACCACGTCCTGCTCCAGGCCGACCTGACGGCCGTCGCGCCCGGCCCGCTGCGGCGCCCGCTCGCCGACGCGCTCGCGGTCCTGGCGGACGTGGAGTCGAAGGGTGGCGCCACGGTCTACCGGTTCACGCCCGGTTCCGTACGGCGGGCGCTCGACTCCGGCCAGACCGCCTCCGACCTGCACGCCTTCCTCACCGCGCACTCCCGCACGCCGGTGCCGCAGCCGCTCGCGTACCTGATCGACGACGTGGCGCGGCGGCACGGCCACCTCAAGGTCGGGGCCGCGTCGGCGTACCTGCGCTGCGACGACGACACCGTCCTCGGCGAGATCCTGGCCGACCGGCGCTCCACGGCCCTCGGCCTGCGCCGTCTCGCGCCGACCGTCCTCGCCGCGCAGACCGACCCGGCCTCGCTGCTCGCCGGGCTGCGGTCGATGGGGTACGCCCCGGCCGCGGAGTCCGCCGAGGGCGACGTCCTCATCACCCGCGCGGACGCCTACCGCACGGCCGCCCGCACGGCCCCGGTCCCCGTCCCCGACGGGCCGCCCGCCCCCGACACCACCCTCCTCGGCGCGGCCGTGAAGGCCATCCGCGCGGGCGACCGGGCCGCGACGGCGGTCCGCAAGGAGCCCGCGGCGGCCACCGCCGCCGGCGGGCTCCCCCGCACCTCCGCCGCCGAGACCCTCGCCACCGTCCAGGCCGCCGCCATGACCGGCTCCGCCGTCTGGATCGGCTACGTCAACGCGGACGGCGCCGCCAGCCAGCGCGTCATCGCCCCCGTCCGCGTCGAGGGCGGCTTCGTCACCGGCTACGACCACACCGCCGACGAGGTCCGCACCTACCCCCTGCACCGCATCACGGGCGTGGCGGAGCTCGCCGACGACCAGGTCTGACCACGGTTCAGCGCGACAGCGCCTCGGCCGCGCGCACCAGCACCGGATAGGCGATCCCCACGGCACACGCCAACCCCGCCGTCACCCTCCGCACCCGCCGTCGCCCCATCGTCCGCGCGATGAACCAGGTGGGCGCCGCCACCACGACCGGCAGCAGCAGACTTGCGGCGATCACCACCGGCCGCGCCGCCAACAGGTCCACCATGCTCCCGGTCAGCACCACGAGCAACGGCCCGCCAAGCGTCCCCGTCATCACCCCCGCCCACCAGTTCGGGTCGTGTGCTGCGGGGTCGGACCGGGAAACGCATGCGGCGACGGGCGGCGACACCGACCGCTTCCCACTCCCGGCGGTCTGTGTCATGCCTTCCACCCCACCGCTCCCCGGACGGCCCCGTCCACCCGCTCGCATACTCATCCGACATGTGCCGGGTACTCATGTCGTGGCCCAGCCGGCCAGGCGGCGTCCACTCGGCGCGTCGAGATGTCCGGGCGCACCCCGGCGACAGCGGCGGGGATCGGGCAGACTGGAGGATTGGCCGTCGTGGGTGCGGCCCGGGAAGGACCTGATCGCACGTGAATGGGCCACTCATCGTCCAGAGCGACAAGACTCTGCTGCTGGAGGTCGATCATGAGCTCGCCGAGGCGTGTCGGCGGGCGATCGCGCCGTTCGCGGAGCTGGAGCGGGCGCCGGAGCACATCCATACGTACCGGGTGACGCCGCTGGGGTTGTGGAACGCGCGGGCCGCCGGGCACGACGCGGAGCAGGTGGTGGACGCGCTCGTCGAGTACTCGCGGTATCCGGTGCCGCACGCGCTGCTGGTGGACATCGCGGAGACGATGGCGCGGTACGGGCGGCTGACGCTGTCGAAGCATCCGACGCACGGGCTGGTGCTGACCAGCACGGACCGGCCCGTCCTGGAGGAGATCCTCCGGTCGAGGAAGGTGCAGCCGCTGGTCGGTGAGCGGATCGACGCGGACACCGTGGCGGTGCATCCGTCGGAGCGCGGGCAGATCAAGCAGACGCTGCTCAAGCTGGGCTGGCCGGCGGAGGACCTCGCCGGGTACGTCGACGGGGAGGCGCACCGGATCGACCTGGCGGAGGACGGCTGGAGCCTGCGGCCGTACCAGAAGCAGGCGGTCGACGGGTTCTGGCACGGCGGCTCCGGGGTGGTCGTGCTGCCGTGTGGTGCGGGGAAGACGCTGGTCGGCGCGGGCGCGATGGCACAGGCCAAGGCGACGACGCTGATCCTGGTGACGAACACCGTCTCGGCGCGGCAGTGGAAGCACGAACTGGTGAAGCGGACCTCGCTGACCGAGGACGAGATCGGCGAGTACAGCGGTACGCGCAAGGAGATCCGGCCGGTCACCATCGCCACGTACCAGGTGCTCACGACCAAGCGGAAGGGCATCTACCCGCACCTGGAGCTGTTCGACTCCCGCGACTGGGGTCTGATCGTCTACGACGAGGTGCACCTGCTGCCCGCGCCGGTCTTCAAGTTCACGGCGGACCTCCAGGCGCGGCGGCGGCTCGGCCTGACCGCGACCCTGGTCCGCGAGGACGGGCGCGAGTCGGACGTGTTCTCGCTGATCGGGCCCAAGCGGTTCGACGCGCCGTGGAAGGAGATCGAGGCGCAGGGGTACATCGCGCCCGCCGACTGCGTCGAGGTCCGGGTGAACCTGACCGACTCCGAGCGGCTGGCGTACGCGACGGCCGAGGCGGAGGAGAAGTACCGCTTCTGCGCGACGACCGCGACGAAGCGGAAGGTCACGGAGGCGCTGGTCAAGAAGTTCGAGGGGCAGCAGATCCTCGTCATCGGCCAGTACATCGACCAGCTCGACGAGCTCGGCGAGCACCTGAACGCGCCGGTCATCAAGGGCGAGACGTCGAACGCGCAGCGCGAGAAGCTCTTCGACGCGTTCCGTACGGGCGAGATCAGCGTGCTCGTCGTCTCGAAGGTCGCGAACTTCTCGATCGACCTGCCGGAGGCGACGGTCGCCATCCAGGTCTCGGGCACCTTCGGGTCCCGGCAGGAGGAGGCACAGCGCCTGGGCCGGGTGCTGCGGCCGAAGGCCGACGGCCACCAGGCGCACTTCTACTCGGTGGTCGCGCGCGACACGATCGACCAGGACTTCGCGGCGCACCGGCAGCGGTTCCTGGCCGAGCAGGGGTACGCGTACCGGATCGTCGACGCGGACGAGTTGCTGGCTCCGTAGGGGCGGGTGGGCCCCTCGGTCCGGGGTCTCCTCGGTCCGGGGTCTCGTCAGTCCAGGGGCTCGTCAGTCCAGGGTCTGGAGGAAGACTCCGGCGACGCCGAGGGCGTACTGGGCGATGACGAGGGCCCGGCGGGGGGTGGTCGGCATCAGGCTCCGGGGAGTGACGAGGGCGGCGAGGCCGGCCGCCGCGGCGAAGGGGAACATCCAGAAGGCGGCGTCGGTGAAGGCGCCGCTCGCTCCGTCGCCGCTGACGGCGTCGCCGAGGGCCAGCATCGCCGTGAGGACCAGGAGCGCGGCGAGGACGAGGAAACCGCCGAGGGCCGTGAAGCGCAGCTTCCGGGTGGTGCGGACGAAGTCGTCGGTCGTGGGCGTGGGCGTGGTCGTCGTCATGAGGTGATCACATCAGGCGGCGGCCCGCCCGCGGCAGGCGTCGCCGTACTCAGTCGGGGCCGGGCGCGTACTCAGGGCGAGGGTTCCTGACGCCCGCCTCGGGCGGGCCGTAGTCGCCGAGGAGGACGACGCCGGCCGCCGCGCCGCCGAAGGCGCGTATCGCGCGGAACGCGGTGGCGAGGGGGCGGGTGCGGGGTCGGGGGACGGTGGTCACGAGGGTGAAGGTCGTCGCGGTCATGCTTCCATCATGGAATCCGGACATTCCGAACACATCGGCCTGGGGGTGGAACCGGGGTCCCTCTCGCGACGGACCCCGACCCCTACGGGTAGGCGGCCGGGCGGAGAGCGCGAAAGCGATTCGCCTCGCGTGGCCCGCCGGAGTTACACTCGCCAGCTTCCCCGCCTCCCCCGTGGAGAGCCGCCGCCCGGCCGGTAACCGGCGGCCACCTCGTCGTGTCCGTGTATCCACCTGCTCGGAGGCTTCATCGTGCCCGTTTCCGATCCGCTCGATCCGCTCGCGCGTGAGCGCGCCCATCTGACCGAGTCCCGCTCCGCCCTCCGCGCGATGCGCGAGGACGTCGAGGCGCTCGACATCAAGGACGTCACGGCGAACTGGGTCAACTCCCTCGTGCTCGGGCGCCAGATCGAGGACCGGATCAAGGCGCTGGCCGACCTGGCCGACACCCCGCTGTTCTTCGGGCGGCTCGACTACCTGCACACCACGCAGGAGGGGCAGCGCTTCTACATCGGGCGGCGGCACGTCCACGACGCCGACGGCGACCCGATGGTCATCGACTGGCGTGCCCCGGTGTCGCAGCCGTACTACCAGGCGTCGAAGAAGGACCCTCAGGACGTCGGCCTGCGGCGGCGCTTCGGGTACACGGGCGGCGACCTCACCGCATACGAGGACGAGCACCTCTCCGACCCGGCGGCCGAGACATTTTCCGGCTCCGCCGAGGGGTCGACGACGAGCCGGCTGCTCCAGGCCGAGATCGAGCGGCCCCGCGTGGGTCCGATGCGGGACATCGTGGCGACGATCCAGCCGGAGCAGGACGGGATCGTCCGCTCCGACCTGTCCGGGACGGTGTGCGTGCAGGGAGGCCCCGGGACCGGAAAGACGGCCGTCGGCCTGCACCGTGTCGCCTATCTGCTGTACGCGCACCGGGAGCGGCTGGCCCGCACCGGCACCCTGGTCATCGGGCCGAACCGTTCCTTCCTCCACTACATCGAGCAAGTCCTTCCCGCGCTTGGCGAGTTGGAGGTCCAGCAGGCGACCGTGGACGACCTCGTGGCGCACGTCGAGGTGCGGGGCACCGACGAGGCGGCGACGGCGGTCGTCAAGGGCGACGCCCGGATGGCGGAGGTGCTGCGGCGGGCGGTCCGTTCGCACGTCTCGCTGCCGAAGGAGCCCCTGATGGTGGTGCGCGGGTCGCGCCGGTGGCGGGTGCCCGCGTACGAACTGGAGGAGATGGTCCGGGAGTTGCTGGACCGGGACATCCGGTACGGGGCGGCCCGCGAGGCGCTGCCGCAGCGGATCGCGCACGCGGTCCTGGTGCGGATGGAGGAGGCGGGCGAGGCGCCCGACGACCGCGTGCAGAACGCGGTCGCGCGGAACCCCGCGGTGAAGGCCGTCGTGAAGGAGTGCTGGCCCCTGGTGGAGCCCGCGAAGCTGGTGCTGCGACTGCTCGGCGACGCCGACTTCCTGGCGGAGCACGCCGAGGGGCTGCTCACGGAGGACGAGCAGAAGCTGCTGCTGTGGGCGAAGCCGGCCCGCAGCGTGAAGGCGGCGAAGTGGTCGGCGGCGGACGCCGTCCTCGTCGACGAGGCGAAGGACCTGATCGAGCGGACGCACTCGCTCGGGCACGTGGTCCTCGACGAGGCGCAGGACCTGTCCCCGATGCAGTACCGGGCGGTGGGCCGCCGCTGCACGACCGGCTCGGCGACGGTCCTGGGCGACCTCGCGCAGGGCACGACCCCCTGGGCGACGGAGAGCTGGGCGCAGGCGCTCGGGCACCTGGGCAAGCCGGAGGCCGTGGTGGAGGAGCTGACCGCCGGTTTCCGCGTGCCGCGCGAGGTGATCGCGTACGCCTCGCGGCTCCTTCCGCACATGTCGCCGGGGCTCGCGGCGGTGGAGTCGGTGCGTGAGAACCCGGGTTCGCTGGCCGTCCGCCCCACGGACGACCTGGACGCGGCCGTCGTCGCGGCCTGCGTCGAGTCCCTGGCCCACGAGGGCTCCATCGGTCTGATCGCCGCCGACGCCCGCATCGCCCCCCTCGCGGAGGCGCTGACCGCCGCCGGGCTCGCCCACCTCTCCCCCGGCGAGGAGACCACCGCCGAATCCCGTCTCACCCTGGTCCCCGCCTCCCTCGCGAAGGGCCTGGAGTACGACTACGTGGTGCTCGACGACCCCGCGGCCGTCGTCGACGGCGAGCCGGACGAACGGACCGGCCTGCGCCGTCTCTACGTGGCCCTCACCCGTGCCGTGTCCGGCCTGACGATCCTTCACTCTGCGCCGATCCCAGCCCAGTTGGGCGCACCGTGAGCCGAGTCGGAGCGCTGCACCACGTCGAGATCTGGGTGGGCGACCTGGACGGCGCCGAGGCGAGCTTCGGCTGGCTCCTCGGCGCCCTGGGGTACGAGCCGTTCCAGCGCTGGGACGGCGGGCGCAGCTGGGCCCTCGGCTCCTGCTACCTCGTCCTCGAACAGTCCCCCGCCCGCACTTCGGACCACCACGACCGCCTCCGCCCCGGCCTCAACCACCTCGCCTTCCACGCCGGCGACCGCGCCGCCGTCGACGCCCTGACGGCCGAGGCCCCGGCGCACGGCTGGCGACTCCTGTTCCCCGACCGCCATCCGCACGCGGGCGGCGAGGGCGTCTACGCGGCCTATCTGGAGAACACCGACGGCTTCGAGGTGGAGCTCGTCGCGAGCCCTCAGGGGGCGTTCCGTACGCCGGAGCGGGCCGAGGAGCGGGAGTCCCCGGAGAAGCCGGTGCGGTAGTCCCGGCGGTCGGGGCGCGTGTCCGAAAGTGTGCGACGCGTGGCACTCCTCGTACTCGTACGGGCAGGCCGCCACCGACAAGATGGTTCACAGTTGAACCAACGAGGGCGGGAGAGAGCGATGACTTCGGGGCACGCGGTAGTGGTGTTCGGCGCGTACGGGCACACCGGACGGTTCGTGGTGGCGGAGCTGCTGGGCCGGGGGTTCACGCCGATCCTGTCCGGGCGGGACGCGGGCCGGCTGGAGGCCCTCGCGGCGGAGCACGGGGGGCTCGGCGTACGGCCGGCGACGGTCGACGATCCGGACGCGCTCGACCGGGCGCTGGTCGGCGCGGACGCCGTGGTCAACTGCGCCGGGCCGTTCGCCGTGACCGCGGCGCCGCTGATCGAGGCGGCGCTGCGGGCGAAGGTCCCGTACGTGGACGTCGCCGCGGAGATCGAGGCCAACCTCGACACGTTCGCGCACTTCGCGGACCGCGCGAAGGCCGCGGGGACCGTCGTCGTCCCCGCGATGGCCTTCTTCGGCGGCCTCGGAGACCTGCTGGTCACCGCCGCGATGGGCGACTGGGAGACGGCCGACGAGGCGCACGTCGCCTACGGGCTGAGCGGCTGGCACCCCACCGCGGGAACCCTCGCCGCGGGCACGGTCTCCCGCGAGCGCAGGGACGGCCGACGGGTCGTGTTCGGCGACGGACGCATCCAGTACCGCGAGGACACCGCGCCGACCCTGGAGTGGACCTTCCCCGAGCCGATGGGACCCCGGTCCGTGATCGGGGAGTTCACCATGGCCGACGTCGTCACCGTCCCCAGCCACCTCGCCATCCCGGAGGTGCGTACCTACATGACCGTGGAGGCGGCCCGGGAACTGGCGGACCCGGACTCCCCGGCACCGGCCGCGGTCGACGCGCGCGGACGGTCCGCCCAGACCTTCCTCGTCGACGTCGTCGTCCGCTCGGGCGGCGAGGAGCGGCGCGCGGTCGCGACCGGCCGTGACATCTACGCCGTCAGCGCGCCGCTCGCCGTGGAGGCGTTGCACCACGTGCTGACGGGACGGACCAGGACGGTCGGCGTCGCCTCCGCCGGCGCGGTCTTCGACGCGCCCGCCTTCCTCCGCGACCTGGCCCCGCACATCACCGTCGAAACGACCGGCTGACCCGGCCGCACGGCCCTTCGGACCCTCAGGACGCCTCCGGCCCCCCGCCGGTGGCGTCCTCCCGCGTCTCCGGCCTCGCGGATTCCGTCCCCGGCCTCGCGGATTCCGTCTCCGGCTTCGCGAAGAGGACCTCACGGGCCTGCTCGGCGGCGCGCAAGATGCTCTCGGAGACGAAGTCGAGGAAGCGGGCGACGTTCTCCATGCGGACGGCAGCGGGGGTCTCGGGGCCGAGGACGCCGACGCCCTGACGGGCGATCTCGACGATCTGCGCGGTGGACCGGGCGCTGGCGATCATCGACTGGTACCAGATGTCGTCGTCGACGACGTAGCGGTCGCGGCGACGGTCGTCGCGCTCCCGGCGGACGAAGCCCTGGCTCTCCAGGAAGGCGATCGACTTGGAGATGGACGCCGGGCTGACCTGGAGGCGCTCGACGAGTTCGGCCGCGGTGAGGCTGCCCGCGTCCGTGAGGGTGAGGCAGGCCATCACCCGGGACATCATCGTCGGCATGCCCGAGCCCGCCAGGACGGCCGTGAACGTCTCCTCGTACGCGCGCATGGCCTCGGGATCGCGCCCGTGGGCCTGCGGGAGCGCCTCCGTCCCCTTGGGCGCGGGCTGCTTGCGGCGGTGGGCGCGGCGCTCGGTGGCGCGGTGGGCGGTCTCGGCGCGGTAGGCGGTGGGGCCGCCGTTCCGCATCACCTCGCGCGTGATCGTCGAGGTCGGCCGGTCGAGACGCCGGGCGATCTCCGCGTAGGCGAGGCCGTCGGCCAGACCGAGTGCGATCTGCTGGCGTTCGGGCTGGGTGAGTCGGCCTCCCGGCATCGCGGTCTCCTCCGTGGTGCTGCGCATGTGGCGGTGCGTGCTTCGTGACGGCTTCAGCATAGCGTTCACTCCCAGTTCATTGCAATGAGCAACGCGGTCGTTGTTGCATTCCATTCAGGATCATTGCAATGAATTCTCGGCTCTGACCTGCATCTTCCATGTTTCTGCGCAACGAACTCGTTGCCAGAAACTCGAACGCAACGTAGCTTTTCCTTCATCAGAAACAGCGGGCCGACAGGGAGCCCGCCACTGGACAAGGAGCAGGACATGCAGAAGTTCGCCACCCCCG
>NZ_JNWK01000078.1 GCF_000716445.1 Streptomyces wedmorensis | reverse complement strand
GAGCCTTTTGAACCACACCCGACACCCCTGGGCGGGTCAACCATACGAAGGGCCGACCGCATCCCGCAGAACAACGTAGGGAGCCTTTTCCAACCTCAGGTTGAGGCATGGTGAAGGGCGACGATGGCCTTCACGATGTCGGTGATCCGGTTGGTGCTGCAGCGGAGTTTCCGCAGGAGGCGCCAGCCCTTCAGGGTGGCCATGGCTTGCTCACCAAGGCAGCGGATCCTGGCGTGGGTGCTGTTGTGACGTCGCTTCCACCGCTTGAGCCGTCGGCCTCGGAACGGGACTCGGACCAGGCGGCCGGCGCCTTGGTATGCCTTGTCCGCCCAGCACTTCACGTCCTCGTCGGCGAGTGCGTCGATGATGCCGTGAGCCCGTGCGGCGGTCAGGTCGTGGGTCGAACCCGGTAGTGCGGGCGAGGCCCACAGCAGGCATCCGAACGGGTCGGTGAGAACCTGGACGTTCATGCCGTGGCGTTTGCGCTTCCCCGAGTGGCACGGGGTGTCGGCGGCGATCCGGTCGATCGGCAGCAGGGTACCGTCCAGGATCACGAACGCCTTCGTCCACACGGTCTTCATCGCTTCGGCCGGGGTCGGGGCGAGGGCGGCCAGGACGCCGACGGCCTCGCGTATGCAGCGGTAGGCCGTCGCGACACCGATACGGAACCCGGCCGCGAGCTGGGCGCAGGTGTCACCGCATCTCAAGTGCGCCAGAGCGAGCAGGGCCTGCCGGCCTACTGGCAACCGTCGCCATCGCGTTCCGATCTCGCGCTGCCGGGCACGGAGCTGCCCCGTCAGATGGCGCAGGGTGTGGCTGGACAGATCGATCGAATGGGGTCTCCCCTGCTCGAGCGAAGCCGAGAGCCTGGGGAAGGGTAGACAAGCACGCGAAGCTCCTGGCGGACACGGGTGATCTTGGTCGAGAACCCGTCCACCGGGAGCTTCTTCGCGTTGTACAGCAGCCCCCTCGATGGCACCGCCATCAGATTGGAAAGGGCTCAGTAGCTCGCTGGAGAGAATCTGGGGAGTACGAGCGGCTCTGGGGAGCGTCTGGGGAGAATCGGCTAGACAAAGCAAGACGGCCCTGAAAGACACCGAAAGGCCCATCTGTCCAGTTCAGAGACGATGCTGACCCCATCACCGCAGGTCAAGGCGCCTCAGTAGGCAACTTCATGACGTACGTGCCGAGGTCGTCGGCCTCGACGATCCCGGGGAGCGAGCCGCCCTCACGCAAAGGCGTGACATAGCGGGTCGCTGTCACTTCGGTAAGCATCCGCCCAGGTTATCGAGTCGTACGACTCCGCTGTCCGGGGCGCGGCCGCCCGCCAGGTGCCGGTGGAGCGGCAGGAGCGGCCGTCCGGCGGACGCGCCCCGCGTTAGGGTGTGGGGTGCTTCCGCGAACCCTCCTCACCGGCCCTTCCCTGACCGACGCCGCACTGCTCGCCCACGAGGAGCAGGGGCAGGAGTGGCCGCTCCTGGTCTGGGCGCCGGGTCCTGGCGTGCGGATGGTGTCGAGCGCCGTACTCGGCGGGGGCGTCGGCGAGCGGGCGTGGGTCCTGAACGCCCAGGTGCCGCCCGGCTACGGCCGGCTCGATCCGGTGGCCCACCTCCGCGAACTGGCCTCGGGGGCCGGGCTCGAAGGCCGCGGCGTCGGGCTCATGACGGCGGCCTCGGTCGCGGACCGGCGGCACGCGGTGGACGGCGACGCGCAGGCCGTGGTGACCGCCGGGATAGGGGTACGCGGCTGGGCCGCGGCGCCGGGGGCCGGA
Organism: Streptomyces wedmorensis; assembly: GCF_000716445.1. GTDB lineage: Bacteria > Actinomycetota > Actinomycetes > Streptomycetales > Streptomycetaceae > Streptomyces > Streptomyces wedmorensis. The sequence goes on along the minus strand of NZ_JNWK01000078.1, from coordinate 28,339 downwards.
GACGTGGCGACCCCGCGACGCCCGGGCACCATCAACATCATCGTGTCGCTGCCCGTACCGCTCACGGACGCCGCCCTCGTGAACGCCGTCGCCACGGCCACCGAGGCGAAGACCCAGGCCCTCGTCGAGCTCGGGGCGGACGCCTCCGGCACGCCCACGGACGCCGTCTGCGTGGCCGCCCCCACGCCGACCGGTGCCGAAGCCGAGGCGTTCGCCGGACCGCGCTCGCTCTGGGGCGCCCGGCTCGCCCGCGCCGTACACCGCGCGACCCGCTCCGCCTGCGCGGACCTGCTCGCGGCCGAGGGCCCCCGGTCCTGGTGACGCGGCGGGAGGCGACCGCCCCGGGTGATCCGGGGCCCGGCCGCCCCGCCGGAATCCGGGTGCGTCCGGGACCGGCCCCCGGCACGATGTCCGGATGGACCACGCCCTCGACGTCCCCGACCTGACCGCCGACGGCGGATTCACGCTGCGGCCCTGGCGACTGACGGATCTCCCGCTCGTGCGCGAGGCGTCGGAGGACGCGTACATCCCGCTGATCACGACGGTTCCCGCGCCGTACTCCGAGGCCGAGGGGGTCGCGTTCGTCGAGCGGCAGTGGGGCCGGGCGTCGACGGGAACGGGCTACCCGTTCGTCATCGTGGCCCCCGGGGGCCGGCCCGTCGGCAACGCGGGGCTGTGGCTGCGGCCGGAGCCCGACCGCGCGTCGGTGGGCTACTGGGTCGTCGAGTCCGCGCGGGGGCGGGGAGCCGCCCTCGCCGCGGTGCGGGCCGTGGCGGACTGGGCCCTGCGGGACCTGGCCCTCACACGGCTGGAGCTGCACGTCGAACCGTGGAACACGGCGTCCGTACGGACCGCCGAACGCGCGGGCTTCCGTCGCGAACGGCTCGTACGGGACGGCGTGCGGACCGCGGCCGGCTACCGCGACGTGTTCCTCTACGCGCGCCCGGAGGACGGAACCCGCGGCACGCCGAGGACCGGCCCGTGACCCCGTACTCCCCGGTGCCCGCCCCGGACCCCCTGGGTCTCGGCGGGGCGGGCCTCAGCCGTGGGAGAGCAGCGCGGCGGTGAGTTCGGCCGCGCGGCGGTGCCAGAGGCCCGCGCCCCGGAGCATGGAGTGGCCGCCGGTCGGCATCGGGATGCCCGCCGCGTCGGCGCCCGCCGCCCGCGCCCTGCGGACGAAGTCCCAGGATTCGCGGGCGGAGGTGACGCGGTCGGCCTCGTCGTGGAGGAGGTAGAGCCGGCGGCCGCCGAGGTGATCCACGGGCTCGCCGGCCGGGCACCAGGGCGCGAGGGCCACGACACCGCGGACGGCCGGGTCGCCGGCGGTCCGGAGCGCGGCGCGGCCGCCCATGGAGTGCCCGACGAGGACGACCGGCACCGGGCCCGCCTCCTCGCGCAGGCGCGCGAGGGCGGCCTCGGCGTCCCGGGCGGCGTCGGCGCGGTCGCCGTTCCAGCCGCGTCGCCCGTACCGCACCTCGGCGACCAGGACGCCCCGGCCCCGGACGGCGCGCGTGATGGCGGCGGCGAAGGGACGCATGCGGAGCGCGGGCAGGTTGAGCGCGGGCGGCGGCTCAGGGCCGTCGGCGCGTCCGCCGTGCAGCAGCAGGACGGCCGCCGAGGGCGCCGAGGGCGCGCTGCGGACGACGAGGCGGCCCGACTCGGCCCGGCGGGTCCGGCACCTGGTCATCGCGGCTCCGTCCCGTGCGCCCGCCGCTTCGACGGCCGGGGGTGGTACCCGCTGGTGCGGGCCGTGCGGGCCGCGTCACCGGGCCGCTGCGCCATGGGGCCTCCATCAGTAGCTTCGCCGCTCCCCGCCCTGGGCGGGTCCCCCTCACCCGCGGGGAATCGAGCCTGAGGGCCGCAGTCTGTCAGGTCGTACGGCCCGTCAGATACGGGGCCCCGGTCGCATCGTTCGTGCGTCGCGTCTCCTCGGGTGCCGTGCCCCGACGTCAGTCCCGGCCCCGCGCGTGCCGGAAGCGGGCGAGGCCGTCGGCGAGGTCGACGATCGGGTCGGGGTATTCGTAGGAGGCGCGGTCCAGGCCCTTCAGCCGCCACGGCTCGTGGATCGAGGCGCCGGGCAGTTCGGCGAGTTCCGGCACCCAGCGCCGGACGTAGGCGCCGTGGGGGTCGTACCGCTTGCCCTGGAGCACGGGGTTGAGGACCCGGTGGGGGCGGGTGTCGGTGCCCGTACCGGCCACCCACTGCCAGTTGAGCTGGTTGTTGGCGACGTCGCCGTCCACGAGCAGGCCCAGGAAGTGCCGGGCTCCCTCCCGCCAGTCGATGTAGAGCGTCTTGGCGAGGAAGGACGCGGTGAGCAGCCGGCCCCGGTTGTGCATCCAGCCCTCGTGGGCGAGTTGGCGGAGGGCGGCGTCGACGACCGGGTAGCCGGTCCGGCCCTCCCGCCATGCCCGCAGGTCCGCTTCCGCCTCCGCGCCCCGGCGCCAGTGGTCGAGCCGTGGCCGGTAGTCCTCGACGGCCGTCTCGGGGCGGGCGGCGAGGACCTGCTGGTGGAAGTCCCGCCAGCACAGCTGCCGTACGAAGGCATCGGCGCCCGGTCCGCCGCGGGCCCGCGCCCGGTGGACCGCCTCGGTCGCCGAGACGGCGCCGAAGTGGAGGAACGGTGAGAGTCGCGAGGTCGCGTCGCCCGCGAGGTCGTCGTGGCGGGTCTCGTAGGCGTCGGCGTGCCGGGACAGCCACGCCCCGAGCCTCCGGCGCCCCTCCGTCTCCCCTCCCGTGGCGAGCGCTTCGGACACGTCCGCCACCGAGGCGCGTCCGGGCAGCTTCTCGGAGCGCAGACCGCTGGGGACGCGTACGGCCCGCGGGGCGGCGAGGGGCGCCCGGAGCGGCTCGGCCGACCAGCGCCTGAGGTACGGGGTGAAGACGGCGTAGTGGTCCGAGCCCTGCGGGGTGACGTCGCCGGGCGGTACGACGGTGGTCACGGCGTCGTGCACGTACAGGCGGCAGCCGGCGGACTCCAGTTCCTTCCGCAGCCGCCGTTCCCTTTCCCGGGCGAACGCCGAGTGCCCGGCCGCCATGTGGACCTCGTCCGCCTCCGCCCGCCGCACCACGGCGCACACCTCGTCCACGGTGTCGCCCTCGCGCACGAAGAGCCGGCCTCCTCGTTCCTCGAGCCCGGCGGCGAGGTCGGTCAGGCAGTCCGCGAGGAACGCGAGTCTGTTGGGCACCGCGAACCCCGCCCGGTCGATCGCGGGGTCCCGGACGAACAGCGGCACGACCTCGTCCGCCGCGTCCACCGCGGCGCGCAGGGGCGGATGGTCGTGCAGCCGCAGGTCGGAGGTGAACAGGACGACGGAGACGGTCATGGCGCCACTCCTGGCGATCGGTCACCGGGCGGTGGCCGCTGGGGCCACGCGCAGCCGGCGGGTTGATGTGCTGACGTGCTGAGGGGCCGGGTGTACGGGGGAGGAGGCCGTGAACGCGCCACGGCTACGCCCGGGGCGTGGTGGCGGGGCGGTTCGCGGCGGCCTTCTCCGCGGTCCGCGCGATGTTCCTCGCCATGCCGCCGAAGACGACCGCGTGGAAGGGCGCGACGCTCCACCAGTACAGCTGCCCCGCGAGGCCCCGGGGGTGGAAGAGGGCCCGTTGGCGGTAGCGGGTGCGGCCCGTGCCGTCGCGTTCGACGCGCATCTCCAGCCAGGCGAGGCCGGGAAGCCGCATCTCGGCGCGCAGGCGGAGCAGGCTGCCGCGCTCGATCTCCTCGACCCGCCAGAAGTCGAGGGCGTCGCCGACCCGGAGCCGCTGGGCGTCGCGCCGGCCGCGGCGGAGTCCCACTCCGCCGACGAGCCGGTCGGACCAGCCGCGTACGGCCCAGGCGAGGGGGAAGGAGTACCAGCCGTTCTCCCCGCCGATCCCCTCGATGACCTGCCAGAGCTCCTGGGGGCCCGCCTCGACGGTCCGTTCGCGGTCGTCGCTGTAGAGGCTGCCGCCCGCCCAGTCGGGGTCGGTGGGCAGCGGGTCGCTGGGGGCGCCCGGCAGCGAGGCGGAGGACCAGCGGGTGGCGACGCCGGCCTCCCTGACCCGCTGGAGGGCGAGGGCGAGCGCCTGGTCGAAGGGCACGGGGGTGCCGGGTGGGTCGGGGACGTGCTCGGCGATGTCGTGTTCGGCGCAGACCACCTCGTACCGGAGGGACTCGGCGAGCGGGCGGGCCAGTGCGGCGGGCACCGGGGTGACGAGTCCGATCCACTGGCTGGAGAGGCGCGGGGTGAGCATGGGGACGGAGACGATGAGCCGCCGGGGAAGTCCGGCGACGTCCGCGTACCGGATCATCATCTCGCGGTACGTGAGGACGTCCGGGCCGCCGATGTCGAAGGTCCGGTTGACGTCCGGGGGCATGGCGGCGCTGCCGACCAGGTAGCGCAGCACGTCCCGTACGGCGATGGGCTGGACCCGGGTGCCGACCCAGCTGGGCGTCACCATCACGGGGAGCCGCTCGGTGAGGTAGCGGAGCATCTCGAAGGAGGCGGAGCCGGAGCCGATGACGACGGCGGCCCGCAGCACGGTCGTGGGGACGCCGGAGTCCAGCAGGATCCGGCCGACCTCGGCCCGTGAGCGCAGGTGCGGCGAGAGCTCCTGTTCGGGGACCCCGGCCGGCGTGAGGCCGCCGAGGTAGACGATGCGGCGGACCCCGGCGGCGCGGGCCTCCCGCGCGAACGTCCGGGCCGCGATCCTGTCGGTCTCCTCGAAGCCGTGCCCGGATCCCATGGAGTGCACCAGGTAGTAGGCGACCTCGACGTCGCGGAACGCGGGCCGCAGGCTGTCCGCGTCGGTGACGTCCCCCCGGACCACGTCGACCTGGTCGGCCCAGGGGTGGTCGCGGAGGTGGGAAGGGGTGCGTGCGAGGCAGCGGACGCGGTGTCCGGCGCCGAGCAGCTCGGGAACGAGCCGCCCGCCGATGTAGCCGCCGGCGCCGGTCACGAGGCACAGCGCCGGGCCGGCGGGCGGCTCGGACGACGGATCGTGCGCCGCGTGCTCTCCCGGGGCGGGCGCCGGTCGGGGGGGAGGCGCGGGGTCCGGTTCCGATGCGGGGCCGGATGACCCTGCCGTGGGATGCGTCGCCATGGGGTGTGCTCCGTTCCGTCCCGAGTGCCGGCCGCTGCCCCCGCGGGCGGCGGGTGACACGGCGATTCTTCTCCGGTCGCGGGCCGGACGGATGCAGGCGGGCGACGTCTATAGGCTGGACGTGTGGCCAGCGAAGAAGACCGAGACGCGAACGGCGCCCCCGGTGGCGTGACGGGTGACCTGCAGAGCTTCGCCGTCGCGCTGCGCCGGACGCAGGGCGAGATCAACCGCCTCGTGCACGGTTTCGCCCAAGCGCAGGGGCTGCACCCGACGGACGTGCAGGCGCTGGCCGTCGTCCTGGACAGCCCCGAGCCGCTGACGCCGGGGCGGCTGCGGGAGCATCTGGGCCTGACGTCGGGCGCGGTGACGGCCTGCCTCGACCGGCTGGAGAGGGCCGGGCACATCCGCAGGTCGCGGGAGAGCGCGGACCGCCGTGTGGTGCACGTGCGGTACGAGGACGGGGCGAAGGCCGCCGCCCGGCGCTACTTCCTGCCGCTGGCGGAGGCCGCGGAGCGGGCGCGGGAGCGGTTCGACGCGGACGAGCTCGTCGTGGCCCTGCGCTTCCTGAACACCCTGAACGAGGAACTCGGCGCGCTGCGCGTTCCGCGCCGCTGAATCGGGTGCGTCCGAACGGGCGCGGACACCCGGAGGAGCTGCCGAGAGCTCTCGTGCCCGACGGGTGTCGACGGGTGCGGAAGAGGCCCGGCGTCCCCGGAGGAACCGTCGCGGATCCGTCATGGTACACATATATCTCAATCATTGAGATAGTTAATGGTCGAGACATAGTTCGGAGTCCCCATGCCCCGCGCCCCGCGCCGGACCCGCCTTCTCCTGCCCCTGGCGCTCCTCGCCGTCTGGCTCGTCGTGGGCGGCGGGCTCGGCCCGTTCGCCGGCCGGCTCGGTGAGGTCTCCACCAACGACCAGGCCGCCTTCCTGCCCCGCAGCGCCGAGTCCACCCGGGTCGTCGAGGAGCAGAAGGCGTTCCGCGGCTCGGCGACCGTGCCGGCGATCGTGGTGTGGACCGCCCGCGACGGCGGGCGACTGGACCCCGGGGCGACGGTCCCGGCGACGCGGGCCGTCGCCGCCCTGACCGGCCGCCCCGGCGTCGCCGGGCCCCCCTCCCCCGCGCTGGCCTCGGAGGACGGCCGGGCACTGCGGGCCGTCGTCCCGCTCCGGCCCGGGCTCGGCGACGAGCTGCCGGCCGCGCTCGACGCGATCCGCGCGGCGGCGGCGTCCGTGCCGGGGACGACGGTGTGGCTGGCGGGGCCCGCCGCCACGCAGGCCGACCTGTCCGGCGCGTTCTCCGGCATCGACGGACTCCTGCTCGGCGTCGCGCTGGTCGCGGTGCTGCTCATCCTGCTGGTCGTGTACCGCAGCGTCCTGCTGCCCCTGATGATCATCCTGGGTGCGGTCTTCGCCCTGGGTCTGGCCTGCGCGGTCGTCTACGTGCTCGCCGACGCCGGCCTGGTCCGGGTCGACGGCCAGGTACAGGGCATCCTGTCCATCCTGGTGATCGGTGCCGCGACGGATTACGCGCTGCTCCTGGCCGCCCGCTACCGCGAGGAGCTCTCCGCCCCAGGCGCGGACCGCTTCGCCGCGATGGGCAAGGCACTGCGCCGCTCCTTCGAGCCCGTCGTCGCGAGTGCCGCCACGGTGGCCCTGGCCCTGATCGCCCTCCTCGCGAGCGACCTGGCCAACAACCGGGCGCTCGGCCCCGTCGGCGCAATCGGCATCGTCTGCGCGGTGCTGAGCACGCTGACCTTCCTGCCCGCTGCCCTGGTCCTCACGGGCCGCGCCGCGTACTGGCCGGCCCGCCCGAAGCCCGCCGGGACCGACGCCCCCGGCGCCGGGGGCGCCGCCGCCGGCGCGGCCCCCGCGAGGGGCGGCCAGGCCGTCTGGCACCGCGTCGCCGCCCTCGTCGACCGGGCGCCGCGCAAGGTGTGGGTGGTGTCCGTCGCCGCCCTGCTGGCGTGCGCCGCCTACGCGCCCGCCCTCGACTCCCGGGGAGTGCCCCTCGACGAGATCTTCGTGAACGACGCGCCGTCGGTCGCCGCGCAGGAGACCCTCGGCCGCCACTTCCCCGGCGGCGCGGGCAACCCCGCGGTGATCATCGCCGACGCCCCGGCGGCCGCCCGCGTGGTCGCCGCCGCCGAGGGGGTGTCCGGCGTCGACTCGGCGTTCGCGGTGGACGCCGCGGGCCGCCCGGCGCCCGGGGCGCCGCTCGTGGTCGACGGCCGGGTGCGGATCGACGCCACCCTGACCGGCGCGGCCGACAGCGACGCGGCGCGGGAGACGCTCGTCCGCCTCCGTACCGCCGTGCACGCCGTCCCGGACGCGGACGCCCTGGTCGGCGGCTCCACGGCCCAGGCGTACGACACCCAGCGCACCGCAGCGCGGGACCGTGCGCTCATCGTGCCGGTGGTCCTGGCGATCATCCTGGTGATCCTGATGGCGCTCCTGCGTTCCGTGGTTCTGCCGCTGCTCCTCGTCGCCACGGTGGCGCTCAACTTCGCGGCCACCCTGGGCGTCTCGGCGCTCGTCTTCGAGCACGTCCTCGGCTTCGGCGGCACGGACTCGTCGGTCCCGCTGTACGGCTTCGTCTTCCTCGTCGCGCTGGGTGTGGACTACAACATCTTCCTGATGTCCCGGGTCCGGGAGGAGTCGCTGCGCCACGGGGTGCGCGAGGGCGTCCGGATCGGCCTGACCGCGACCGGCGGCGTGATCACCTCCGCCGGTGTGGTGCTCGCCGCGACGTTCGCCGCGCTCGGCGTGATCCCGCTGGCCTTCCTCGTGCAGATCGCGTTCATCGTCGCCTTCGGCGTCCTGCTCGACACCCTGGTGGTCCGCTCGCTCGTGGTCCCCGCACTGGTGCGCGACCTCGGCCCCCGGGCGTGGTGGCCGGGCGCGCTCAGCCGCCGCGCCTGACCGTCCGGCCGCCGCGCCCGGGCCGGGTGCCGGGCGCGCGCGGCCTCACGGCGTGCCCGGCGTGCCCGTCGGCGCGGCGGGGGCGGGGCAGGCCACGGTGCCCGGCCGCACGGCGAGCTTCAGCCTGGGGGTGGTGAGGAGTCCCGGGATCTGGAAGTCCTGGGCGGTGCCGACGATCGAGTCGAACTTGGCGTAGCGGGCCTGGATGCCGAAGCGGTTCTGCGGGCTGTTCAGGGGGTTGACGACGTACGCGCCGGTGGCGTCCTTGACGGTCTTCACGTCGGCGCCGTTGACGTTGAGGTCGACGATGCCGTCCATGTCGAGGACGCCGGTCGCGGCCCGCAGGTCGAGGACGGTGTTCTTCGTCCTGATCTCCCAGGATCCGGGGTTGTCGTCACCGAGGGTCAGCATCAGCGTGTACGTGGCTCCCCCGATCTGCTGGCGCCGGCTGAGGCAGAGGCCGTTGAGCATGCCGTCGGCGAAGCCCATGCGGAGCACCCGGACGGTCGCGGTGGAGCCGTCGGGCCGCACCACTGTCTGGTCGACGACCGCGGCGCCGTACTGCGTCCCGTACAGGCTGCTGGTGGTGAAGTCGACGGGCCGGTCCTGGATCTGGAGGCCGACGGCCAGCGCTCCGGTGGCCAGGGCGGAGCCGATGCCCGCGGCGGCGGCGAGCGCGGGCACGGCGACGGCGAGGGACCGGCGCCAGTGGGTACGCCCCTCGACGAGGCGGTGGTCGGGGGTCATGGGGTGGTCACCGTGATGGTTCCGGGGAGGTGGACGGGGTTGTCGGTGGAGTTGAGCGCGGCGTGGTCGTCGACCGTGCGGATCGCGTAGATGTCGCCGACGAAGTCCTCGGCCCCCGCGGTGAGGGGGATGAACGAGCCGAAGAAGTCGAGCAGGCCCTGGACCCCGCAGATCTTGACGAGGACCCGGACGCAGACGTTGGTGATGTTGCCCCACATGGTGGTCGTCTCTGGGTTCCCCGCGCTGTCGTATCCGCCGAGGGAACCCTCCTGTGGCACGTCGATGGTGACGGTGTGACCGGCCGCCCGCTGGGTGACGTTCATGTGCGAGCGGATCTTCAGCTTGGTGAACGTGTACTGGGTCGTCGTCCGCGTCGTGCCGTCGGAGAGCCGGATCGTGACGCCCTTGTCCACGGTCATGGAGACGGCGACCATGCTGGAGATCGTGACGTGCAGCGGGTCGGGCGAGGGCAGGAAGGGCGCTCCCAGCGGCACGACGGCAGCGGCGGCCGGCGCGGAGGCGTTGCTCGGCTGTCCCGACCAGACGGCGGTGACGACCGCGAGCAGCAGGGCGGCCGGCACCGCGAGCGCCTTGTGCCGTGCCCGGCGCGTCACCCCTCCACCGCCTCGCGGGCCCGGCGCGGGCGCTTGGCGCCCCAGCCCACCATCATCGAACCGCCGAGAATCCCGAGGACCATGCCGAGGAGGAATCCGCCGAGGTTGGACACGACCAGCGAGACCACCGCGAGCACGGCGCCGATCAGGCCGAAGGTGTACCGCTGGGCCGGCAGCGCGATCGGCACGAGCCCGCACAGGATCATTCCGCCGCCGACGAGGTAGCCGGCCACTCCCCCGAAGCCCGTGCTGACGATCAACTGCAGCGAGCTGAGGGAGAACTTGAGGACGGTCCAGCCGCCCGCGACCAGCCACACTCCGCCCCAGAACGGCCGGGTGCGGCGGAACGCGCGGAACCAGCGGTACGCGGTCTTCGCCCGGCTCAGCATGCCGTGGCCGTTCCCGCGACGACCCTGATCTTCAGGTCGGGCAGGACGAGCGCCCCCGCCATCTCGGCGTCGTACGCGGTGGCGTTCAGGCCGTGCAGCCTGATGGAGCTGCCGCCCTCGCCGCCCGCCGAGCCGAGCCCGAAGCCGCCGGGCAGGGCGCCCGTGAGCGGTTTGCCGGCCACCGTGACCTGGTCGGCGGACTGGCCGAGCACCGCGTTCTGGAGGGTGGTGGGGCCGTACGCCTGGAGTTCGGTCGCCTGGATGTAGAGGTTCGACGCGTCGATGTCGGTGGCGAACGTCCCCGGCGGGGCGGCCGTCACCTTCTGTCCCCCCGTCAGGAGCAGCGAGTACGGCATCCCGGCGATCGTCTGGTGGACGATCCCGCACAGTCCGGCGAGCCCGGCGCTCGCGAAACCGACGCGCGCCATGGCCGTGTTGGTGGTCGAGGTGCCGTCCGGGCGCCCCACCGCCGGGGTGTTGACGATGGCGCCGAACCCGGTGCCCTCGACCCCGTTGGAGGTCAGGGTGAAGGGCTGCCCGGTGACGCTGAAGTTGGCGGCGAGCGCGCCCTGCGCGAGCGCCGTGCCGAGCGCGCCGACGGTGAGCACCGAGGGGACGAGAGCAAGCGCGCCGCGTCCCCAACGGGTGCCCCGCCGGGTGCCGTCCGCCGCCTCGGCGAGCATCCTGGCGTTCCAGTCGGCGACGGCACGGGGGCCGCTCGCGCGGACGCGGGCGAGGGACGGGCCGAGGCGGTCTGTCATGCGTCTCATACGGATCCGCTCCCAACGGACACGGGGGGTACGGGCGTTTCGGCCACCGGGCGGCGGCCGCGGCGCAACAGGCCGCCACGCTTCCCGGAGGGCTTCTCGGGCAGCCAGCCGAAGGCCATGGAACCGCCGAGGACGGAAAGGATCATGCCGACGAAGAGACCGCCGAGGTTCGACAGCGGGAAGGACGCGACCCCCGCGATCACCGCGATGGTCCCGGCGGTGTGGCGCTGTCCGGGCAGCAGCAGGATGAGCAGGGCCATCGCCATGAGCACGACCCCGCCGGCCATGCCGGCGATCCCTCCCACGCCGACCTGCAGGATCTTGCCCAGCGGTGCCATCGGCAGGAAGAAGACGACGAAGCCGCCGGTCCCGGTCCACAGGGCCGCCCAGAAGGGCCGGGTGCGGCGCCAGCGGCGGAACGCGAGGCGCGCCCGGTGCGGTCGGCCGAGGGCGGGCCCGGGGGACGGCTCGGCCTGCTCTGCCGGTACGTCGGTCACTCCCGGCCCGGCGGACACCGCGGGCTCGGCGGGCGCGGGCGGCCCGGCGGACAGGGCCGGCCGGGCGGGGCCGGCCGGCTCGGCGGCACCGGGTGGCGGATCGGTGGTCATGATGCCCTCACAGCGGTGGGTCGGGTGGGGAGGGCCGGAGCGCCGCGCCGTACGGGATGCGCGGAGCCCCGGCCCGTCTGGGCGGTTCGGTCGCGCGCGGGTCAGCAGCCCTTGTCGCCGTGGGCGATGCCGATCGCGAGGTCGGGCAGGGTGATGGCGCCGGAGATCGTGGCGCCGTTGGCGTCGGCGTTGAGGTTCTTGATGTCGGTGCGGCCACCGGTGGCGTCCAGGCCGAACTGGCCCGGGGTGCCGTCGTTGATGCCGGTGCCCTTGATCGCGGCACCGTCGGCGGCGGCACCGATGACGTTCGGGGTGGCGTCGCTCGCGTTGAGCGTGGCCGTGGCGGCCTTGAGCGACTGGGCGTCCAGGACGAGCTTGTTCGCCTGGAGCCCGGCACCGGCGACGAGCTGGTCGCTGGTGAGCGGGGTCGCCGCGGCGGGCGAGGAGATGTTGAGCGACCAGGTGCCGAGGCTGCCGATCACCGGGAGGTTGACGGACTGGACGGCGTGGACGCAGATGCCGTCGAGGCCCGCCTTGGCGATGCCGACCTCGGCGGCGCCCTTGGCCCCGCCGGCGTCGATGGTGTGCATGACGGCGCCGATGCCCTGGGGCGCGGCCACGGTCTTCGAGCTGAGGGTGAAGGGGACGCTCGTCAGCGAGAGGTTCGCGGCGAGCGCGCCCTGCACCATCGCCGTGGCCATCGCCGCGACGGCCGCGGTCGCCGGCAGGGCCAGGAACGTCGATCTGCGCCAGCGGGTGACGCCTCTGGTCTCGTTCTGCATGTGATCTCCAACCGTCGTGCCGCACTGGTCGAATGACACTTCGCGGCTGCCTGTTCGAGAATTGGACACTCTTGGAAAGAGTGTCAACACTTCTGACAATCCTGGGGAGAATTCCGCTGGACTAGGCTTGGCCGATGCCACGGTTCAGGGAGACGGTCCGGACACTGCTGCGCGAGCGCCTGCTGGACGCCGCGTACGAGGCGGTCGCGGACCGCGGCTTCGACAAGCTGCGCATGGCGCACCTGGCCGGCGCGGTCGGCGTCAGCCGTCAGACGCTGTACTCGGAGTTCCCCTCCAAGGAAGCGGTCGGCGAAGCGCTCTTCCAGCGCGAGCTGGAGCGCTGCCTCGTCGGCATCCAGCAGGGCCTGGACGCGCACCGGGACGACCTCCACGCGGCGGTCGAGGCGGCCGTCGGTTTCACCCTCACGCTGGCCGGCCGCAACCCGCTGATCAAGGCCATGCTGACCAGCACCGGCGAGGAAGGCCTCCTCCCCTACCTGACCACCCGCTCGGCGGCGGCGTTCGAGACGGCGACGGCGATGGCCGACGCGTACGTCACCGAGGCCTGGCCGACCGTCGACCCGGTGGCCCGCGAACTGGCCGTGGACGCCGCGGTCCGGCTGACCGCCAGTCACATCGTCCAGGCCGGCTCCTCGCCGGAGGAGTCGGCCCGCCGCATCGCGGACACGGTGCTCAGGGTCGCCCTGAGCACCGGCCACGAGAAGCTCCCCCGGTAGCGCCCGGGGGTGTCCTGCCGATCAGGCCGGCCCGATCGAGGGCCCGCCTACGGACTCGGCCCCCGGTACTCCTCCAGGACGGGCCGGTTGCCGACGTCCCGCCCCGAGGCGACGGGAAGCGCCCGCAGGCCGACCCGCCCTTCGACACGGTCGACGGCTCCCCAGCCGTACGCCCGCGAGTCGTCCGACAGGTCGGGGTTGTCGCCCAGGTAGAAGAACGCACCCTCGGGAACGGTCCGCAACCCTGGCCGCGCCGACCGGGTGCCGTCCGGCCCGCAGCAGGCGCCCGTACGGCGGGCCTGGGCCGTCCACTGGGGCGCCACCACCCGGTACACGGGGCCCCGGCCGCCCTCCTGGAGGAGGACCAGGAACGGCTCCTCCGGCGTGGAGACGACGGCGACCCGGTCGCCCGGCAGTCCGATCACCCGCTTGACGAGCAGCGCGTCCCGGCCTGTGGCCCGCAGCAGCACCACGTCGAACCTGCGGACCTCGCCCGCCGACCCCGGCGCGACGAGGATCCGGTCGCCGGGACGCAGCGTCGGCGCCATGCTGGAGCCGTCGACCCGGACCCCGAGCGCTGTCACCGCGACGCCCGCCACCAGGCACGACAGCACACCGGCCCCGAGCACGGCACCGGCCACCCGACGCGCCTTCACCGGCGGCGGAGGAGGTCCGGCGACCACAGGGCGCCGGACCGGTCGATTTCGGTCATGGCGGGACGGTAGGACGCGGCCCGGGCAGCGGCTGTGACCGTACCGCTCAGGGTTGTTGACCGCGCCCGCGGACGCCGTGCGACTCCGACCGGGACCGAGAACCGCGACCACCGGCTCCGCACCCGCTCAGGGTCGCCGAACGCTGCCGCCGACGTCCTCCGCGACCCCCCGCACCCGGGGCCGCGCCTGGTACGCCCGGGGCGTCTCGCCCGTCCAGCGCCGGAACGCCCGGTGGAAGGCGCTGGGTTCGGAGAAACCGAGCCGGCGGGAGAGCCGCTCGATGGAGACCCTGCCGCCGGCCAGTTCGGCGATGGCGTGATCCCGCCGCACCTGGTCACGGAGCCGCTGGTACGTCGTTCCCTCGGCGGCCAGTTGGCGCCGGAGTGTCTGCGGGCTGACGGACAGGCGGTCGGCGAGCTCCTCGGGCGTCGGCACCGGTCCGGCGGGCAGCGCCCTCCCGATCAGGTGCCGCACGCGGCCGGTCGCCGTGGTGCCGTAGTCGGCGCAGACGAGCACGTCGACCGGGGCCCGGCGGAGGAACACCTTGAGCGCCGCCGCGTCCCGCAGCACGGGCTCGTCCAGGTCGGCCCGGTCGAAGACGGCGGCGGTGCGCCCCGCACCGAAGACCCGGGGCGCACCGAACAGGAGGTCGTACTCCCCGGCGTGGCGGGGCTCGGGGTGGGCGAACTCGACCCGCCGCAGCCCGACCCGGCGCCGGATGAGCCAGCCGGCGAAGCGGTGCGCGACGAGCACGGTGGACTCCGCGCCGAAGTGGAGCGGGTCGTCGTACGCGGAGACGTCGAACTCCAGGCGGGCCTCGTCGGGTTCGCCGCCGTCTCCCGGTCCGGGCTCCACCAGCCGGAAGCGCGGTCCGGCGGGGAAGAGGGAGTAGAACGTCTGGCAGCGCCGGAGCGCCTCGCGCAGGTCCCGGCTGCCGTGGACCGCGACGTGCGCCATCATCGCGAAGGTGCCGACCTTGCTGGGCGCTCCGCCGAAGCCGATCAGCTCGTCGTCGAGCGTGGCCCACAGCATCCTGACGAGCCGGCCGAACTCCTCGGCCGGCACGCGCGCGCGTGGCTCGTCGGCGAGGGTGGAGGGCAGTCCGGCGCGGGCGAGAAGCGATGCCACGGCCACCCCGCGCCGCTCCGCGCCGAGGAGCACGGCCCGTACGTGGTGGGCACTGACCGAGTGCGTCGGCATGCGTGTGACCCCCGTCCCGGCGGCGCCCGCCCCGGGTTCGCCGGAGCTGGACACTTTCATCGAAGGATGTCCAAGTTCCGACACTCTACTGGGAACTGTAAGGCAGCCGAAGACGCCATCCCGTGAACGGGACACAGCTCACAGCCGTACCGTCGTGGCCGACACCTGTGCACCGAGGGAAGTGGGGCAGTACATGAGCGGAGTGGCACGCCGGACGGTCGTCGCGGCGGCGGGCAGCGCGGGCCTGGCGGCGGCGCTCGCCGCCTGCGGGGGCGGCGCGGACGACAAGAACACGGCACCGGAGGGCGGCGGCGCCCTCGCACGGACCGGGGACATCCCGGTGGGCGGCGGGAAGGTACTGGCCGACAAGGGCGTGGTGATCACCCAGCCGAAGGCCGGCGAGTTCAAGGCCTTCTCCTCGAAGTGCACGCACGCGGGCTGCGCCGTGGGCAGCGTCCAGGACGGCGTCATCGTCTGCCCGTGCCACCAGAGCAAGTTCGACGCCTCGGACGGCAGCGTGAAGTCCGGCCCGGCGACCGCCTCCCTCCCGCCGACCCCGATCCAGGTGGTCGGCGAGGAGATCAGCTTCGGCTGACGGCGCCGCCGGGCGTCACCGGCCGGTCGCGCCGCTGCCGGGACATCAGTCCCCGGCGGCGCCGCCGCCGGGGCCCCCCGAACCGCGGCGCGCCTTCCAGCAGTCCAGCACCTCGTCCGTCGTGGTGATCGTGGCGACGAGGGCGAGGGTGTGACGGATCATCGCGGGGGTGTAGTCGGCCGGCACCCCCGCGACGGCGTCCGCGGGCACGACCACCGTGTAGCCGAGGTTCACGGCGTCGAACACCGCGTTGGGCACGGCCACGTTCGCGGAGACGCCGGTGACGATCAGCGTCCGGCAGCCGAGGTTGCGGAGCAGGGCGTCCACGTCGGTGCCGGCGAGCGGTGAGAGCCCGTGGAGGCGCCGGACCACGAGGTCCTCCTCGGCGACCTCGATCGGTTCGGCGATCCGTACCGCCGCACTGCCGCTGAGCTGCTGGACGGGCAGCCGGCCGGCGGCCCGGAACAGCCGGGCGTTGCTGTTGGCGCCCCGCCCGTCGGGGCGGCGCTCGGCGACGGCGTGCATGACCTGGACGTCCGCCCGGTGGGCGGCGGCGACCAGCCGGGCGACGTTCTCCAGCGCGCCCGATCCACGGGCGGCGGCGGCCAGTTCGGGCAGTGCGCCGTCCGGACCCACGACTCCCTGCTGGCATTCGACGGTGAGCAGGACGACGCCGCCGTCCGGACGGATCCGCTCCCCGAGCCGTTCTGTCGGACTCTGACCCATGGTCTCCCCTTGCACACGCGCGGATGGCCCTCCATGCTTTCTGACGTCTCATCAGAAATCCAGAAGGGTGCGGACGATGACCGTCACACAGCGCCGTGGACGCCGGATCATGATGACCCCGGCCGAGCTCGACTCCTTCCTCGCCGAACAGCGCACCTGCCGGGTCGCCACCGTCTCCGCCGACGGCCGCCCGCACGTGAGCGCGCTCTGGTTCGCCTGGGACGGGACCTCACTGTGGCTCTACTCGATCACCCACAGCCGCCGCTGGGCGGAACTGCGCGCCGACCCGAGGATCGCCGTGGTGGTCGACGACGGCGAGGAGTACGGCGATCTCCGCGGGGTGGAGCTCTCGGGTACGGCCGTCTTCGTCGGCGAGGCCCCGCGCACCGGCGAGCCCTGCCCTGAACTCGACGCCCCCGAGCAGCTCTTCGCCGCCAAGAACTTCGGCCTGGACACCATGCCCCACGACGGCCGCCACGCCTGGCTCCGCCTGACCCCCGACGCGATCGCCTCCTGGGACTTCCGCAAACTCGCCGACCTCTGACCGTCGAAGAACCACGAGCCACGAGCACGAGGGGCGAGCGCGACGGACGAACACGGCGGACGGACACAACGGGCGAGCGCGACGGACCAGCACGGCGGACGGACACAACGGGCGAGCGCGACGGCGCCGCTCCGCGTCCGGCTAGGGCCTGTCCGGCGGATCAGGGCCGGACAGGCCCTAGCTGCCGAGCGGTTCGGCCGCGGCACGCAGCGCCGCGACGACCGCCCGTACGGACGGACGGCGGCCGGCGTCGGCGCGCCAGGTGGCGTAGATGTGCCGCCGCACCTTCTGCCGTACGGGCACGAAGACGACCCCATCCGGCACCGGACGGCCGAGCCGCGGCGTGACGCACACGCCGAGTCCTGCCGCGACGAGGGCCAGCTGTGTGTGGTGCTCCCCCGCCAGGTGCCCGATGCGCGGCTCGATGCCCTGCGAGCGCAGCGTGAACATCAGCCAGTCGTGGCAGAACTCGCCCTCCGGCCAGGACACCCACTCCTCGTCGGCGAAGTCCTCCAGGTCCACCGCCTCACGGCCGGCCAGTGGGTGCCCGGCGGGCAGGGCCACGTCGGCGGAGTCGTCGAGGAGGTGGGCTCGCTCCAGACCGCCGGGCACGGGGGCCCGCTTGTTGCTCCAGTCCAGGACGAGGGCGAGGTCGGCGTCTCCGCGCAGCACCGCGCGCACCCCCTGCTCGGGCTCCAGCTCCGTCGTGCGGACCCGCAGCTCGGGGTGCCCCTCGCGCAGGGCGGCGAGGGCGGCCGGGAAGAGGCCCCGGGCCGCCGTCGGGAAGGCGGCGACCCTCACCTCGCCGACCACCTGGCCCCGCTGGGCCTCGATGTCGGCCTGGGCCATCTGGACCTGGGACAGGATGCGGGCGGCGTGCTCCGCGAGCAGCAGACCGGCGTCGGTGAGCCGCACGCCCCGGCCGTTCTTGGCCAGCAGCTGCTGCCCGACCTCGCGCTCCAGCTTGGACAGCTGCTGCGAGACGGCCGAGGTCGTGACGTGCAGGCCGTCGGCCGCGCCGCTGACCGAACCGTGCCGGGCGACGGCGTCGAGGGTGCGCAGGCGCTCCAGGTTCAACATGTAAGCGATACTAAGGGAAGGGGTCGAGGAAATCTCGCTTGTCCTAAGACATCGGGACCGTCACCCTGAGTGCATGAGCCCCGCATCCCCGTCCTCCGCCCGCACCTCACGTCTGCTCGACTGGCGCGTCCGCTTCGGCGCGCTCGCACTGATCTGGGGCTTCAGTTTCCTCTTCATCAAGGTCGGTACGGAGGGCTTCGCACCGTTCCAGGTCACCTTCGGGCGGCTCCTGTTCGGTACGGCGGTCCTCGTCGTCGCCCTCGTCGTGAAGCGCGACCGCCTTCCGCGCGGCGCCCGCGTCTGGGGCCACCTCACGGTCGCGGCCCTCCTCCTCAACGCCCTGCCGTTCTCCCTCTTCGCGTACGCGGAGTTGACGATCCCCTCGACCCTGGCGGGCATCTGCAACGCGACGACGCCCCTCTGGGGCATGCTGCTGTCCCTCGTCGCCCTCTCCGAGGACCGCCCGACCCGGGTCCGCGCGGCCGGCCTGGGCATCGGCTTCATCGGAGTGCTCACGGTCCTCGGCGCCTGGCAGGGCTTCTCCGGCCTCGACGTGACCGGCACCGCCCTCGCCCTCCTCGCCTCCTTCAGCTACGCCGTCGGCTGGATCTACGTCCGCCGGACCCTCGCCGACACCGGTGTCTCCCACCTCTCCCTCGCCACCTCCCAGGTCGGCCTCGCCACCCTTCAACTGGCCGTCGTCACGCCCCTGTTCACGTCCCTCCCGGCATCGGTCGAGCCCCTCCCCCTCCTCGCCGTGATCGCCCTCGGCGCACTCGGCACGGGCTACGCGATGCTGCTCCAGTACGGCGTCGTCGCCGAGGTCGGCCCCACGACCGCCTCGATGGTCACGTACTTCATCCCCGTCATCGCCACCACCGCCGGCGTCGCCCTCCTCGACGAACACCTCACCTGGAACACCCCCCTCGGCGCCGTCATCGTCCTCGCCGGCGCCGCCCTCACCCAATCCCGCCCCACCCGCACCCGCACCACCCCCACACCCCTCACCCACCCCGTCGCGGGCAATCGCTCCGCCGGGGCGGAACGGGTGGGCACAACGGACGGCGCCCGCGTCTAGGGCCTGTCCGGCCCTGACCCGTCGGACAGGCCCCAGGCCTCCGCACCCGAACCCGCACCCGGTGCGCACCGGGCTGTGGGTGAGGAGGACCACCGGCGAAGCCGCACGGCCTCCTCACCCGTAGCTCCGCGCCGGGACCCCCCTCGCCCCCCTCGCGATCGCGTCCGCCAGCCCCTCCACGTCCGACACCGCGAGCCCGGACACCGTCACCCGCACCGCCGGTCCCGCGTTCATCCGGAACCGCGCGCCGGGTGCGACGGCCCAGCCGTCGGAGAGGAGCCGCGCCACGGCGCCGGTCTCGTCGGCGACGGGGATCCAGACGTTCATGCCGCTGCGGCCGTGTGCGGTGACGCCGCGTCGGGCGAGGGCGCGGACGAGGGCGTCGCGGCGGCTGCCGTAGGAGCGGGCGACGACGGCGGGATCGACGGCGGAGGCGGCCCAGAGGTGGGCGACGGCGCGTTGGAGGAGGCGGCTGACCCAGCCGGGGCCGAGCTGCTGGCGGCCGAGCACGCGGTCGACGGTCTCGGCGTCGCCGGTGAAGGCGGCGATGCGGAGGTCGGGGCCGTAGGCCTTGGCGACGGACCGGACGAGGACCCAGTGGTCGGTGACGCCGGCCAGCGGGTGCAGGGGCTGGGCGACGATGCCGTGCCCGTGGTCGTCCTCGATGAGCAGGACGTCGGGGTGGGCGGCGAGGACGCGGCGCAGGGCCCGCGCCCGGTCCGCCGTGACGCACGCACCGGTGGGGTTCTGCGCCCGGTCGGTGACGATCACCGCGCGGGCCCCGTCCTGCCGGATCGCGCGTTCGACCTCGTCGGGCAGCGGCCCCTCGTCGTCGACGGCGACCGGCACCGGGCGCAGTCCGAGCGCGGGCACCAGGTCGAGGAGGCTGCCCCAGCCGGGGTCCTCGACGGCGACGGCGTCGCCGGGCCTGAGGCGGGCGGCGAGGACGCGCTCGACGGCGTCGAGGGAGCCGGAGGCGACGCCGATGGGGCCGTCGGGGACGCCGTCCGCGTCGAAGGCCGCGCGGGCGAGCCGCGCGAACCCCTCGTCGACCGGGGCCTCCCCGTACAGCCCGGGGTGTTCGGCGTATCCCCGCGCGACCTCGGCGAACGCCTCGCCGAGCGGTGGCAGCAGGGCGGGGTCGGGGCTGCCGTTGCTCACGTCCCGGCCCCCGGCGGGCGCGTCCACGCGGATCGAGCCGCGCGCGGTCGTGGCGGGCCGTGGCCGCACCCGGCTGCCGCGACGACCGTCCGTCTCGATGACACCGCGCTCGCGCAGGGTGCGGTAAGCGGCGGCGACCGTGTTCGGGTTCACTCCGAGCGTCTGCGCCAACTCCCGCATGGGCGGGAGGAGTCGGCCGGGTTCCAGGGCACCCGTGCCGACCCCTCGCTCGACGCTGGCGGCGATGTCCGATGCGCGGCGACCTTCGATCCGATACTCTCCTAGCACAAACGAGATTATGCACTAGTGCAATGGAGTTCGCAATGACCGCCGCCGCCGACACCTACGCGCCGACCGACCGGACCGTGCCCACCCGCTCCCGGGAGCGGGCCTCGTACGACAAGGCCCTGGTCCACTCGATACTCGACGAGGCGTACGTCTGCCACCTCGGCTTCGTCCGCGACGGCGCGCCGGTCGTCCTCCCGACGCTCTACGGCCGGGTCGGCGACCGGCTCTACGTCCACGGCTCCACCGGCTCGCGCCCGCTGCGCACCGCGGGTGACGGAGTGAAGGCTCCCGGTCTGCCCGTGTGCCTCACCGTGACCCACGTCGACGGCCTGGTCCTCGCCCGCTCCGCGTTCCACCACTCCCTCAACTACCGCTCGGTCGTCGTGCACGGCACCGCCCACCAGGTGACGGACCCGGAGGAGCTGCGCACCGCCCTCGACGCCCTCGTCGACCACGTCGTCCCGGGCCGCTCCGCCGACTCGCGGCCGGGGAACGCCAAGGAGCTCGCCGCCACCGCCGTGATCCGGCTGGACCTGGACGAGGTCTCGGCGAAGGTCCGCACCGGCGGCCCCAACGACGACCCGGAGGACCTCGGCCTTCCGTACTGGTCCGGCGTGATCCCCGTACAGACCGGCCACGGCGCGCCGATCCCCTCCGACGACCTCGACCCGGCCGTCGCCCTGCCCGACTACCTCGCCGCGCTCTGAGGACGGACCGACGATGCTGATCCATCCCTGGGACGCCGCCCACGACGAGGGCGAGTGGCGCGCGTGGCTCTCCCGCCACGACTTCGGCCAGCTCGCCGTGAACGGCCTGCCCGGCGACCCGCCGTGGGTCCAGCCGATGCACTTCCGGTACGACTCCGAGCCCGGCCCGCACGGTCGCGTGCTGGCCCATCTCGCCCGCCCCAACCCCCTGTGGCGCGCCCTCGAAGCGAACCCGGCGGTGCTCCTGAGCGTGGTCGACGACTACGTCTTCGTACCGGGCCCGTGGACGGCTCCCGAGGGCGCGCCGAGCGAGCACGGCACCCCGACCTCGTACTACGCGGCCGTCCAGCTGCGCTGCACCGCACGCGTGGTCGACGACCCGGCGGAGAAGGCCGAGCTCCTCAACCGTCAGGTCGCCCACTTCCAGCCGGACGGCGGCACCGTGCCCGTCGCACCGGGCGAGGCACCGTTCGGCCGCATGCTCCCGGGGATCCGGGTGCTGGACCTGGAGGTCACCGAGGTACGGGCCAAGTTCAAGTACGCCGGCAACAAGCCTCGGGACGTCCAGGACCGCGTCGCCGACCGTCTCGCCGAGCGCGCCGGCCCGGGCGACCACGCCGCCCGCTCCCACCAGCTCCGCCGCCGCACCACCGGCTGACGCCGCCCGGACCACCGGACCGGACCGCGACACCGGACCGGACCGCGACGACCGGTCCCGACCACGACGACCGGTCCCGACCGGAACATCCGGCCGGACGGCCGCACCGCCGCATCCACCCGGACCGGGGCGCGGGCCACCAGGCCCGCGCCCCGCCGCCGTACGCGCACGCGCACTAGACCGCGACGGCGGCCTCCCTCCTGCGTTCCGCCACCGCCGTCCGGGCCTCCGCGAACGCGAGGCCGGTGACGGCGGCGAGGAGCAGCAGCGTCCCGAGGACGATCGCGGCGGTGAGCTCCTCGCCGAGCAGGGAGACGGCGATCAGGGCCGCGCTCACCGGCTCCAGGAGCATGATCACGGAGACGGTGGCGGCCCGGACGACGGCCGCCCCGGCGAAGTACAGCGCGTACGCGAGCGCCGTGGGCACCGCCGCCACGTAGACCAGCAGGAGCACCACGCTCACGGGCGCGTCCGTGTGCGGTACGAGCCCCTCGGCGAGCGCCGCGGGCAGCAGCCCGACGGCCCCGATCGCGAAGGCCCAGGTGGTGGTCGCCAGGGCGTCCGTACCGCCGCCGTCCCTGCCGAGCCACCGGGTGAGCAGGGTGATCGCCGCGTATCCGGCCGCCGAGACGACCGCGAGGGCGACGCCCAGCGGCCTGACTTCCGCCGCGCCACCGCCGAGGACGAGTACGGCGAGCCCGGCCAGCGCCCCGGCGACGGCGGCGATCCCGCCGCGGCCGAGGCGTTCTCCCATGGCGAGGCGGGCGCCGACCGCGATGAGGACGGGGCCCGCGCCGAGGGTGACGACCGTGCCGACCGCGAGACCGGTCGCCTGGACGGCGGCGAAGTACGCGCTCTGGAAGACGGTGAGTCCGATGCCCGTACCGAGGACGCGGGCCGTCCGCCGGCCTCGCGACTCGCCGGCGGTGCGGGCCGCGACCCGTCGCGGCCGCAGCGCGAGCGCGCCGAGCAGAAGGACGAGGCCGCCGACGCAACGCCAGAACGAGAGGGCCAGCGGGCCCATGTCGCTGATCCGGAAGATCAGCGACGCCGCGGCACCGGCCGTGCCCCAGGCGATCCCGGCGACGATCAGATAGAGGAGGCTCCGCCCGACGGACAGGGCGGATTCCGAGGAGTTCGACACGTGACTTCTCCGTGGAAGACAGGAGGGAAAGGTGGTCGCTGGGCTCCGCGCGCGGGCAGCGACGAACCGCTCGGGGGCGAGGAACGCCCAGCCGAGCCCGGTCTTCGTCGAGGAGTGTCTCCGCGCGCTAGGCGGCGGGAGGCGGAAGCACGGTCGCATGCATGGTCGGCACCCTATGGGGCGGTCCGGCCGGCCGACAACTCCGGTCCGACCACGTCACCGGCCTCGGCGACGGCCCCCGTCCCGCCCGCGTCCCCGCCGGGCCCGGCAACGCCCCCGGCTCCCGCCCCCGCGGCGGAGCCCGCCACGGGCGCGGACGCAGGCGCCTTCGGCGTCGACGACTGAGCGATGAAGGCGCCGACGAGAACCACCGCACCGCCGATGATCTGCGGGGCCTCCAGGTGCTCGCCGAGCAGGACCCAGGCCAGGACCGTCGCGATGACGGCCTCCAGACAGGCCACCACGCCCGCCACCTGCGGGGACAGCCGGCGCACCGAGATGACGCCGGTGACGTACGCGAGGACGGTCGCGATCAGCACGATCCAGCCGAGCAGCAGCCAGGCGGGCACGCTGCTGCCGTTCATGTCTGCGCGGCCGCCGAGGAGCGCCCAGTCCATGCCCCACGGGCGGGCCACGACGGTGAGGACGAGCGCGCCGATGAGCAGGCCGTACGCGATGACGCCGAGCGGGTCGGCCTGCCCGGCCTCGTCGGAGCCCTGGTCGGAGAGGACGAAGTAGCCGACCTGGCAGCAGGCGGCGGCGAGCGCGAGGAGCAGGCCGAGGAGGTCGAAGCTCAGCCCGGACCAGATCTGGACGACGCAGGCGAGACCGCCGGCGGCGAGGATCACGCCGACGGCGGCGGCGCGGGTGACCGGGCGGCGCTGGACGAACCGGACCCAGCCCAGGACGAGGGCGGGCGCGAGGTATTCGATGAGCAGGGCGACCCCGACCGGAATCCGGGAGATCGAGGCGAAGTAGAAGGCCTGGACACCGGCGACGGCGAGCAGGCCGAAGCCCACGAGCAGGGCGGGTTTGCGACGCAGCAGGTCCCGGTGGCGCCACGCCACGGGCAGCATGACGAGCGCGGCGCCGGTGACCCGGAGCCACACCACATGGAGCGGGTCGAGTCCCGCCTCGATGAGCGGCTTCGCAGCCACTCCTGAACCACCGAATGCGAAGGCCGAGGCCAGGGCGAGTCCCAGGCCTGCGCTTCTCCCCTGAGACGCGTACATCCGGCCATGATGACAGGACGCCGTCAGGTGCGTAACCCCCGTTACACCTGTTGAGACGGCTCCTCGCCGCGCGTATCGGCACGACCGTCCGCGAGGGCGTCCGCGGGGGCACCCACGCGGACGCCGACAGGGGGCTCGGCGCGCGGATCGATCCGGGTCCCGGCACGGACATCGGCACGGGTCCGGGCGCGCGGATCGACACACATCTCGGCACTGACATCGACACGGATCTCGGCGCGCGGATCGATGGGGTCCTCCGCTCGCGGATCGGTGCGGATCTCGACTCGCGGTTCGACACCGCGCTCGGCGCGGCCGTCGATCCCGGCGGCCAGCGCGACCGGGTCCACTCCCGCGCGGCGCAGCACTTCGACGGCGCGGCTCTCCGGGTCGGCGGCCATCACCGCGAGCAGGTCGAGGCCGCGGACGCGGTCCTCGCCGCGCCCGACGGCCCGACGGAAGGCACCTTCCAGGGCGGCGGCGGCCGCGGGCGACCAGCCGGAGGCCCGGGCGCCCTGCGGTTCGGCGCCGCGTACGGCGGGGAGCAGGCGCCCGGAAGCGGAGTCCTCGACCGAGCGCTGCCAGCGCAGGCCGTACCCGATGGACCGCTGGGCCAGGTAGCCGAGGACCCGGGCGAGCCGGCGGCCGTCCTCGAACGCCGCGCCGGCCTCGGGGTCCGACTCGACGAGCGCGTGGAGGAGGTGCGCGGTGTCGATCTGGCGGTCCCCGTCCCGGAGCGCTCTGCGGCGGGCGCCCGTCACGACCGCCTCGAGCGACGGCGTCAGGAAGGACGCGAGCTCCGCGCGCAGCGCGACGGACTGCCGGAGGGGCTGAGGGAACGGGACGGGAAGGTGCACCCTCCCACCTCATCAGGCGGAGGGGGCCGGAGCATCACCGGGGAGAAGCATGTCCGCATCCCACCGGAGTTGGGCACGGGTGCGCGGTTCCTCCTCCTTACGGATGAGATCGCGCCCACCGCCCCCGAAGGGCGCGCGCCGCCTTGCTTCGCGCCCCTGTTGCAACCACGGGCCCCGCCCCGCACGTCTTCCGGTCGTGTTCTGGATGGTGGCCCTGCTCGCGCTGGACGGGCGGCAGTACGTGTACCGGGTGTACGCACCCCGGGAAGCGCTGCCGGCCGATCTGTTCTGGGCCGCGTTCCACTGCCACGAGGAGGACGGGGCGCCCCGCGCGTCCGACAGCTTCGACGCCTCGGAGATCTGGTGGATCGGCGACGGGGCGGGTCCGGCCGCCGCAGAACTGACGGTTCATCAGTATTGAATGTTCACGGCCACCCCGCTACGTTCCGCGACACCGGAACCCAGTTGGCACGCGTGAAGGGGTGGTCTCATGGCCGAAGTCAGCGCGGAGGCACGGATCGAGGCGCCGGCGGGGAAGGTCTGGGCGCAGCTCACCGACTTCGCCTCGTACGGCGAGTGGAACGCCACCCACACCAACTTCCCGAACGGCGGCCCCGCCTCCCTGGAAGCGGGCGCCACCTTCACGGAGAACATGAAGCTCATGGGCTTCCCGGCCGAGGTCCTCTGGACGGTCGAGGAGCTGGAGTCCGAGCGGGCCTTCGCCATCAAGGGCAAGGGCCCGATGGGCGTCATCGTCGCCACCCGCTACTCACTGGCGGCCGACGGCGACGCGACGACCGTGCGGATCGACGGCGAGTTCACCGGTGCGGCGGTCTCCCTGATGGCGGGCAAGCTGAAGGACTCGGCGACGGCGGCACTGACCGAGTCCCTGCGCAAGCTGTCGGGCCTCGTCGTCTGACCCGTACGACCGGAAGGGCCCCGCAGCACACCGCTGCGGGGCCCTTCACCGTCACGCCCATCCGTCGGACGCCCTTCCGCACCCGTACGAACGTCAGCGCACCGGTCAGTGCTCGTCGGCCAGGATCAGGTACAGCTTCTTGCGGGCCTCGTTGATCACGCCGACCGCCTTCTGGCGCTGCTCGGGAGTGCCGGTCTTCCAGACCTGCCCGAACGCCTCCATCAGACCGAAGCCGGCCTGCCGGATCTCGTTCACGGCCTCCCAGTCGACACCGCGCCCCGCCTCCTCCCACGGAGCCTCCGGGCCTTCCTCGGCCTCGGCGCGCCCCGCGTCGGTCAGCGTGAACAGCTTCTTGCCGCCCTCGCTCGCACTGCTGATCAGCCCCTCGTCCTCCAGCATCTGGAGGGTCGGGTAGACGGAACCCGGACTGGGCCTCCACGCCCCGTCACTGCGCTCGCCGATCTCGCGGATCATCTCGTACCCGTGCATCGACCGGTCCTTCAGCAGAGCCAGGATCGAGGCCCGCACGTCACCGCGCCGCGCCCTCCCCCGGCCTCCACCGCGCCCCCGCCCGCCGAAGCCGCCCCCGAAGGGACCGCCCCCGTAGCCGGGACCGAAGGGGCCGAACGCCGCCCGCCGCCCTTCGAAGTCCCCCCGGAACGCGGGTCCGCAGCCCCCACGCCCGGCCCCGTGTCCGTTTCCGTGCTCGTGTCCATGTGAACGCATCGCAACGCTCCTTCCATCGGGATTCATCGTCGAACTGTCGCGATGCCTCGACGATATATCGGAACTGTTCGTCGAGCAATAACCGTGCGATCGGATTCGACCGAGTCCTCGATGCGGCACGGGATGGCACCGCATGGCACTGGATGGCGCTACATGGCGCCATCCAGCGCCATACGGTGCCACCAAGCCCCCTGCGACACCACCGACACGCTCGTCACTTCCAGACCATTTCTGCAGGTCAGGGGCGAATGACAAGGTCGGCGCCACCGAGGACGCCATCAAGGCTTGCGCGTGGCGCCACGGTGGTGCCATGATGGCGTCATGGACCTCACCCCGTATGTCGACACCCTCCGCCGCGAACTCGCGGTGGCCGCCGAAGCCGGCGGCGAGGAGGCCCGCGAGCTGGCCGACAGGCTGACCGCTCCCCTGGAGTCGGCGGCCCGACTGACCATGCTCAACGTGCTGTCCGCGGCGACGGACGAGATCACTCGCGAGCTCGCCCCCGGATCCGTCGACGTACGACTGCGGGGTCTCGACCCCGACTTCGTCGTGACACTGCCGCCCAACGGCGCCGCCGCCTCCACCGAACCCGCCGCATCCGCCGAACCGCTCCCCGCCCCGGCTCCCGCCGAAGGCGACGAGGGCGGCACGGCCCGCGTGAACCTGCGCCTACCGGCCCACCTCAAGGTCCGCGCCGAGGAGGCCGCGGCCCGCGAAGGCCTGTCGGTCAACGCATGGCTGGTGCGCGCCGTGTCGGCGGCGGTCGACGGCGGCGCCCGGCCGCGTACGCCGGAGAAGGCCCGGACCGTCGGACAGACCTTCACCGGATGGGTGCGCTAGGGCCTGTCCGGCCCTGATCCGCCGGGCAGGCCCCAGGCGCCTGATCGACACGACACCGCCCAGGGGCGCAGGCCCCTGACTCCACCGGCCCGCACCACTTCACCCACACCGCGTCCCACCAGCGGGGACGATCCGAAGACCCAAGAGGACGGGACAGCCATGCCTTCTTTCGACACTCCCGAACCGATCTCGGCCACGGCGCGCGTGGACGCCGGCTCCATCCAGTTCACCGCGGGCGACCGCCCCGACACCGTCGTCGAGGTGCGGCCCCGCGACCCGAAGAAGGACCAGGACGTCCGCGCGGCGGACCAGACCGAGGTCTCGTACGCGAGCGGCACCCTGACCATCAAGACGCCCAAGCAGCGCTACCTCGTGGGACGCACCGGCACGGTCGACGTGACGGTCGAACTCCCCACCGGCTCGAACGTCGACCTGACCGGCGCCTGGGCCCAGGTGATCGGCGAGGGGCGGCTCGGCGAGGTACGGGTGAAGACCTCCGCCGGTGACGTCCGCCTCGACACCACCGGCCCGCTGCACCTGACCGCGGCGCACGGTTCGATCACCGTGGACCGGGTCGAGGGCAAGGCCGAGATCACGACCAGCTCGGGCAGCCTGCGCGTCGGCCTCGTCGACGGCCCCGCCGTCCTGAAGAACTCGCACGGCACCACGACCGTCGGCACCGCGACCGGCGACCTGCGGGTGAGCGGCGCCAACGGCGACATCGACATCACACGCGCCGGCGGCTCGGTCGTCGCCACCACCGCGCACGGCACCCTGCGCTTGGGCGAAGTCACCCGCGGCAAGGTGCAGTTGGAGACCGCCTACGGCGCCATCGAGGTCGGCATCCGCGAGGGCACCGCCGCCTGGCTCGACGTCAACTCCGGCTCCGGCCAGGTACGCAACTCCCTCACCGCGTCCGGGAGCCCGGCGGAGACCGAGGACACCGTCGAGGTCCGGGCCCGCACCCGCCACGGCAACATCGACATCCGCCGCGCCCGCGGCTGACCCCGGCCGCACCGGCCCTTCACCCCCTCGCTCCTTCGCCCCCTTCACCCCTTCGAAACAGGAGGGCTCCATGCCTTCGTCTGTCATGTCCACACCCAAAAGCGCCGACAGTCCCCAGTCGCACCCCGCCATCGCGGCGAACGGACTGCGCAAGTCCTACGGCGAGAAGACCGTCCTCGACGGGATCGACCTGACCGTCCCGGAGGGCACCGTGTTCG
>NZ_JNWK01000077.1 GCF_000716445.1 Streptomyces wedmorensis | reverse complement strand
TACAGTGCTGTCGCGAGGGTTTCGAGGTCTGTCGTCACAAACGGACCAACGAGACCCTCGCTTCATGCGCCCGAAGACTTCGGACTTACTCGTCTAGGGCACATCCGGCCCTGATCCGCCGGGCAGGCCCCAGGGCCTGCCCGGAAAGCAGGCCGTCCGCCCGGAGGGCAGGGCTCGCGCGCCGCGAGCCAGGCGGGGCTTTCCGGACAGGGCCTGGGTCCTGCCCGGAGAGCCCCGCCGCCCGGCCGAGGTCCCGGGACCCGATCCGCCCGGTCACCGGGCCGGCGCACCCCCAGACCGCGGGGTACCTGAACGACCCCGCGCACGATCCGGGGCCCTCCCGTGGGGGGCGGGGCCCCGGATCTCCCCCCCTGCCCGCATGTCATGCACCTGAAAGGTTCTCCATGCGTACGTACCTCGCCCTGTCCGCGGCCGCCGCCGTACTCGCCGGAGCCGGCGCCACCGCCTACGCCACGACCGCGGACACCGCCGCGCCCGGCCCCGCCCGCCCGCTCGCCGGGATGCGGATCCTGATCTCCAACGACGACTCGATGCAGGCCGCGAAGGCGAGCAACTCCGACGGCCTCGGCCTGTACGAGCTCCGCCGCGCGATGTGCGCCGCCGGAGCCGACGTCGTCGTCATGGCCCCCTGGCAGGTCCAGTCCGGCAAGGGCACCGCCGTCACCAACGGCGGCGTCCTCACCGCCCAGCGCCGCACCACCCTGCCCGCCGGGTACGAGGGAGACTGCGCCCAGGCCCCCTCCGCCGGTGCCGTCTACGGCGTCTGCCTCTCCGCCGGCCCCTGCACCAAGGACTCCCCGTCCGCCACCCCCGCCGACACCGTCAAGCTCGCGCTCCGCGCCGGGCTCAGAGCCAAGGCCGGCTGGACCGAGGCCCCCGACCTCGTCCTCACCGGCATCAACTCCGGCCCCAACGTCTCCGCCAGCGTCAACGACTCCGGCACGGTCGGCGCGGCCGTCGCCGCCGTGGACCAGGGCGTCCCGGCCCTCGCCTTCTCCTCCTCCGGCGACGAGAGCCAGCTGAACTTCCCCCGCGTCAACTACCGGGCGCACGCCGAGTTCGGCGCCCGGCTCGTCGCCGGACTGAAGCAGCGCGGACTGCTGACCCCGAAGTTCGCCCTGAAGGTCGACTACCCCGACGTCAGCGCCGGAGCACCGGCGAAGGCCCCGGTGTGGACGCGCGTCGGCGACGGCGCGGTCGTCCACCACGCCTTCGAGCAGCGCGGGGACGGCGACTCCTTCGACATCGCGCTCGGCCTCTGCCCGCTGGACGGCGGCGGCGAGGGCGAGTGCGCCGAGGGCCGCGCGGACGCCGACTCCACCTGGCTGCTCGACAAGGGGCACGTCACCATCGCCCCGATCACCTGGGACCGCACGTACGGCAGCCCGGTCGACGCCCGCCGCGAGCTGAACCGGATCGAGCACTTCGTGAAGCACGAGTCCCCCCGCCCCTGACACCGCCGGCCCGCGCGGCCCGGCGCCGCGCGGGTCCACTCCGTGACGATCCGACTCCGAAACGTGTTTGTCCCGGCCGCCCCGCCCGGCGAGGATGGCCGGGACCGACTGCCGAGACGAGAGCGGATAGAACGACGATGTCCTCCCCCTTGACCCTCGACCGCCGCGAAGGACCGTACGGAGAGGTCGTGCTGCGCCGCCGCGCCGAGCACTTCGAGATCATCGCCAACGGCACCTTCCTCATGGACACCTCCGACGGGCGCTCCGAGCGCCTCCTGATCGACGCGGCCCAGGCCGCCCTCCCCGCGGAGTCGCGTTCCGGCGCCTCCGTCCTCGTCGGCGGCCTCGGCGTCGGCTTCTCGCTGGCCCATGCCGCCGCCGACCCCCGCTGGGCCCGGATCACCGTCGCGGAGCGTGAGGAAGCGATCATCGAGTGGCACCGCCAGGGGCCGCTCGCGGCGATCTCCGGGGCCGCGCTCGCCGATCCGAGGACCGTGATCCTGCACACGGACTTGATGGATTACCTCCGCACTTCGCCCGACACCTACGACGCACTCTGCCTCGACATCGACAACGGCCCCGACTGGACGGTCACCGAGGACAACGAATCGCTGTACGCGGCCGAGGGGTTGGCGGCCTGCGCGGCCCGCCTGAACCCGGGCGGCGTCCTCGCCGTGTGGTCCGCCCGCCCCTCCGCGGATTTCGAGGAGTCGTTGCGGAATGCCGGATTCAGCGGGGTACGGACGGAAGAGATCCCCGTTGCCCGGGGCGTCCCCGACGCGGTCCACCTCGCCGTACGTCCCTGATGGCGCCGGGACGGCTCCTGGATAGCCGGGACGCCGCCGGTACCTCTAGGCTGCTGAGCCGACATCGGCGACGCGAGGCGGGGCAATGGAGCAGACACACACCACTCACCACGGTGCGGCGGCCACTCCGGGGGCCCAGCGGCGCGTCCTGGTGGTCGAGGACGACGCCACGATCGTGGAGGCGATCTCCGCGCGGCTGCGCGCCGAGGGCTTCCTCGTGCAGACCGCGACGGACGGCCCCGCGGCCGTCGACGCGGCCGAGGCCTGGCAGCCGGACCTGATGGTCCTGGACGTGATGCTGCCCGGCTTCGACGGCCTCGAGGTGTGCCGCCGGGTCCAGGCCCAGCGCCCCGTCCCGGTCCTCATGCTGACCGCCCGCGACGACGAGACCGACATGCTGGTCGGGCTCGGCGTCGGCGCGGACGACTACATGACCAAGCCGTTCTCGATGCGCGAGCTGGCCGCCCGGGTGCACGTGCTGCTGCGCCGGGTGGAGCGGGCCGCGCTGGCGGCGGTCACCCCGCGCAGCGGGATCCTGCGGCTGGGCGAGCTGGAGATCGACCACGCGCAGCGCCGGGTCCGGGTCCGGGCCGAGGACGTGCACCTGACCCCGACCGAGTTCGACCTGCTCGTCTGCCTGGCGGGCACCCCGCGGGCGGTGCTCTCCCGCGAGCAGCTCCTGGCCGAGGTGTGGGACTGGGCGGACGCGTCGGGCACCCGGACCGTGGACAGCCACATCAAGGCGCTGCGCCGGAAGATCGGAGCCGAGCGGATCCGCACGGTCCACGGCGTGGGGTACGCGCTGGAGACCCCGGCGCCGTGAGCCGGCCGGGGCCGGGGAGGCCGCACGTGGGACAGGGACCGCACCGGCCGCGACGGCCCCGCCGGATCGTGATCTCGATCAAGACGAAGCTGGGCGCCCTGGTCGTCGGGGCGGTCCTGCTGACCTCCGCCCTCGCCCTGGTGGCGATCCGGACGTCCACGGAGTTCCGGTACATCACGGTCTTCGCGATGATCGCGACCCTGCTGATCACCCAGTTCGTGGCGCAGTCGCTGACGGCCCCGCTCGACGAGATGACGACGGTGGCGGGGTCGATCTCGCGCGGCGACTTCAGCCGCCGGGTGCGGGGCGCGGACCGGCGGGACGAGCTGGGCGACCTGGCGTCGACCATCAACCGCATGGCGGACGACCTGGAGGCGGTCGACCGGCACCGCAAGGAGCTGGTGGCCAACGTCTCGCACGAGCTCCGCACCCCGATCGCCGCGCTCCGGGCGGTCCTGGAGAACGTCGTGGACGGGGTCTCCGAGGCGGATCCGGAGACCATGCGGTCGGCCCTGAAGCAGACCGAGCGGCTCGGCCGGCTGGTGGAGACGCTGCTCGACCTGTCACGTCTTGACAACGGTGTCGTGGCGCTGCGGGCGAGTCGTTTCGAGGTCTGGCCGTACCTGTCGGGGGTGCTGCGCGAGGCGAACCTCGCCGCCTCCCAGCGTGGCCTGTCCTCCACCTCGGGGCTGCACAACCGGACGGACGTCCACCTGCACCTGGACGTGTCGCCGCCGGAGCTGGTCGCGCACGCGGACGCGGAGCGGCTGCACCAGGTGATGGCGAACCTGATCGACAACGCGGTGAAGCACTCGCCGCCGCACGGCCGGGTCACGGTCCGGGCCCGGCGCGGCCCGTACCCGGACTCGCTGGAGCTGGAGGTCGAGGACGAGGGTCCCGGCATCCCCGAGTCGGAGCGGCACAAGGTCTTCGAGCGGTTCAACCGCGGCTCGGCTCCGCACCGGCCCGGTCCGGGCAGCGACGGGGGCACGGGGCTCGGCCTGGCGATCGCCCGCTGGGCGGTGGATCTGCACGGCGGCGGGATCGGCGTGGCCGAATCGTCACGTGGCTGCCGCATCAGAGTCACTCTTCCGGGCAACCTTCGCCCGAGAGATTGACGTAGGGTTCGAACCGGAAGCGCACGTTCTGCGTATACGTGAGCGGGACCTGCGTGTACGTGAGCGGACCTGCGCCTCCGTGATCGGCACCTGCGTGCACGTGAGCGGGACACGATCAGGGATGCGGCCGAAGGGGGCCGTGCCCGCGCTTTCCCGTACCCTCACACCGACGGAACCACGGTTGTTTCCCGCCATTCACGGCCCCGAAACACCCCGTCAAGTGTGACTTGCGCGACGTTGGAGTGCCCGGCCTGCACCTCTCGGCCGGACAGGCGTAGCCTTTATTTCCGCTGTCCATCACCTTGCGAAGCGGAAGAGGGCGGTTGCCGCCGTGTCGTCTCAGTCCCCCAGTACCCCGAGCTCCCCGGCCGACCAAGACGGGGCGGGCGTGAGCCCCGCCGCCGCCTTCGGCGCCAACGAGTGGCTCGTCGACGAGATTTACCAGCAGTACCTCCAGGACCCGAATTCAGTCGATCGTGCCTGGTGGGACTTCTTCGCCGACTACAAGCCCGGAGCATCGGAGACCCCGGCCGCCCCGGCCGCCACCACTCCGAGCGCGCCCGCGGCGCCGCAGGCGGGCCCCGCACAGGCCGCGCCTTCGGCTCCCGCGGTCGTCCCGGCCCCCGCGCCCGCCCCGGCCGCGGCTCCGGCCAAGCCGGCCGCGGCCCCCGCGCCGGCCGCCGCGAAGCCCGCCGCCGCTCCGGCCGCGGTCAAGGCCGCTCCGAGCACCGAGGCCCCCGCCGGCCCCGAGCTGATCACCCTGCGCGGCCCCGCCGCTGCGGTCGCGAAGAACATGAACGCCTCCCTCGAGGTGCCGACGGCCACGTCCGTCCGCGCCGTCCCGGTGAAGCTGCTCTTCGACAACCGGATCGTGATCAACAACCACCTGAAGCGCGCCCGGGGCGGGAAGATCTCCTTCACGCACCTCATCGGCTACGCGATGGTGCAGGCGATCAAGGCCATGCCGTCGATGAACTACTCCTTCGCGGAGAAGGACGGCAAGCCCACCCTGGTCAAGCCGGAGCACGTGAACTTCGGCCTCGCGATCGACCTGGTGAAGCCCAACGGCGACCGCCAGCTCGTCGTCGCGGGCATCAAGAAGGCCGAGACGCTCAACTTCTTCGAGTTCTGGCAGGCGTACGAGGACATCGTCAAGCGGGCCCGCGTGGGCAAGCTGACGATGGAGGACTTCACCGGCGTCACGGTCTCCCTGACCAACCCCGGCGGCCTCGGCACCGTCCACTCCGTGCCGCGTCTGATGCCCGGTCAGTCGGTCATCATGGGCGTCGGCTCGATGGACTACCCGGCCGAGTTCCAGGGCACCTCCCAGGACACCCTGAACAAGCTGGGCATCTCCAAGGTCATGACCCTGACCTCGACGTACGACCACCGGGTCATCCAGGGCGCCGCCTCCGGCGAGTTCCTGCGCGTCGTCGCCAACTACCTCCTCGGCGAGGAGGGCTTCTACGACGACATCTTCAAGGCCCTGCGCATCCCCTACGAGCCGGTCCGCTGGCTCAAGGACATCGACGCGTCGCACGACGACGACGTCACCAAGGCCGCGCGGGTCTTCGAGCTGATCCACTCCTACCGGGTCCGCGGCCACGTCATGGCCGACACCGACCCGCTGGAGTACAAGCAGCGCAAGCACCCCGACCTGGACATCACCGAGCACGGCCTCACCCTGTGGGACCTGGAGCGCGAGTTCGCGGTCGGCGGCTTCGCCGGCAAGTCGATGATGAAGCTCCGCGACATCCTCGGCGTGCTGCGCGACTCGTACTGCCGCACCACCGGCGTCGAGTTCATGCACATCCAGGACCCGAAGCAGCGCAAGTGGATCCAGGACCGCGTCGAGCGCCCGCACTCCCGCGTGGAGCGCGAGGAGCAGCTGCGGATCCTGCGCCGGCTGAACGCGGCGGAGGCCTTCGAGACCTTCCTGCAGACGAAGTACGTCGGCCAGAAGCGCTTCTCCCTGGAGGGCGGCGAGTCCGTCATCCCGCTGCTCGACGCGGTCATCGACTCGGCCGCCGAGTCGCGCCTCGACGAGGTCGTCATCGGCATGGCCCACCGCGGCCGTCTGAACGTCCTGGCGAACATCGTCGGCAAGTCGTACGCGCAGATCTTCCGCGAGTTCGAGGGCAACCTCGACCCGAAGTCGATGCACGGCTCCGGCGACGTCAAGTACCACCTGGGCGCCGAGGGCACCTTCGTCGGTCTCGACGGCGAGGAGATCAAGGTCTCCCTGGCCGCCAACCCCTCGCACCTGGAGGCGGTCGACCCGGTCCTGGAAGGCATCGTCCGCGCCAAGCAGGACGTCATCAACAAGGGCGGCACGGACTTCACCGTCCTGCCCGTCGCCCTGCACGGTGACGCGGCCTTCGCCGGCCAGGGCGTCGTCGCCGAGACCCTGAACATGTCTCAGCTGCGCGGCTACCGCACCGGCGGCACGGTCCACATCGTCATCAACAACCAGGTCGGCTTCACCGCCGCCCCGGAGTCCTCGCGTTCCTCGATGTACGCGACCGACGTGGCCCGCATGATCGAGGCGCCGATCTTCCACGTGAACGGCGACGACCCGGAGGCCGTGGTCCGCGTCGCGCGGCTCGCCTTCGAGTTCCGCCAGACGTTCAACAAGGACGTCGTGATCGACCTCATCTGCTACCGCCGCCGCGGTCACAACGAGGGCGACAACCCGCAGTTCACCAACCCGCAGATGTACAACCTGATCGACAAGAAGCGCTCGGTGCGCAAGCTGTACACCGAGTCGCTCATCGGTCGCGGCGACATCACCCTCGAAGAGGCGGAGCAGGCGCTCCAGGACTTCCAGGGCCAGCTGGAGAAGGTGTTCGCGGAGGTCCGCGAGGCCACCAACGCCCCGGCGTCCACGACGGTCCCGGACGCCAAGGCCGCCTTCCCGGTCGGCGTCACCACCGCGGTCTCCCAGGAGGTCGTGAAGCGGATCGCCGAGTCGCAGGTCAGCATCCCGGAGCGGATCACGGTCCACCCGCGTCTGCTGCCGCAGATGCAGCGCCGTGCCGCCTCCATCGACGACGGCACCATCGACTGGGGCTTCGGCGAGACCCTCGCCATCGGCTCCCTGCTGATGGAGGGCACCCCGGTCCGGCTGTCCGGCCAGGACTCCCGCCGCGGCACCTTCGGCCAGCGCCACGCGGTCCTGGTGGACCAGGAGACCGGCGAGGACTACACCCCGCTGCTCTACCTGACCGACGAGCAGGCCCACTACAACGTCTACGACTCGCTGCTCAGCGAGTACGCGGCGATGGGCTTCGAGTACGGCTACTCCCTGGAGCGCCCGGACGCCCTGGTCATCTGGGAGGCCCAGTTCGGTGACTTCGTCAACGGCGCGCAGACCGTCGTCGACGAGTTCATCTCCTCGGCCGAGCAGAAGTGGGGCCAGACCTCCGGCGTCACGCTGCTCCTGCCGCACGGCTACGAGGGCCAGGGCCCGGACCACTCGTCCGCGCGCCCGGAGCGCTTCCTCCAGATGTGCGCCCAGGACAACATGACGGTCGCCATGCCGACGCTGCCGTCGAACTACTTCCACCTGCTGCGCTGGCAGGTCCACAACCCGCACCACAAGCCGCTCATCGTCTTCACCCCGAAGTCGATGCTGCGTCTGAAGGCCGCGGCGTCCAAGGTGGAGGAGTTCATCACCGGCGGCTTCCGCCCGGTCATCGGCGACACGACGGTCGACCCGGCGGGCGTCCGCAAGGTCGTCTTCTGCGCCGGCAAGGTCTACTACGACCTGGAGGCCGAGCGTCAGAAGCGCGGTGACACGGAGACCGCGATCATCCGTCTGGAGCGCCTGTACCCGCTGCCGGGTGCCGAGCTCCAGGCCGAGATCGCCAAGTACCCGAACGCCGCGAAGTACATCTGGGCGCAGGAGGAGCCGGCGAACCAGGGTGCGTGGCCGTTCATCGCGCTGAACCTGATCGACCACCTGGACCTGGCGGTCGGTGCGGACATCCCCGCGGGCGAGCGCCTGCGCCGGATCTCGCGTCCGCACTCCTCCTCCCCGGCGGTCGGCTCGGCCAAGCGCCACCAGGCGGAGCAGCAGCAGCTGGTCAACGAGGTCTTCGAGGCCTGATCGACCTTTCCGCACCGCGTGCGGGAGGAGGCCCGGCATCCCCGAGGGGGTGCCGGGCCTCCGGCGTTTCCGGCCTATCCTGATCGCATGTACTTCACCGACCGTGGCATCGAGGAACTGGAGAAGCGGCGCGGCGAGGAGGAGGTCACCTTCGAGTGGCTCGCCGAGCAGCTGCGGACCTTCGTCGACCTCAACCCCGACTTCGAGGTGCCGGTCGAGCGCCTCGCGACCTGGCTGGCCCGTCTGGACGACGACGAGGACGACGACGAGTAGGAAAGCCCGCCCGGCGTCGGGATCACCGCGCCCGAGGCGGCGCCGGGGTCACCGCTCCGACGGCCGGTCGCAGGCGAGTCCGAGCATCCCGTGCGCGACGAGCAGCGCGCCGGCCGTCGCCCAGCCGCCGGAGCGCCGGCCGATGCCCCAGGCGAGCAGCGGCGCCCCCGCGGCGAGCTGCACCGCGCTCAGGGCCCGCGCCTTGGGCGCGCGCAGGTACGGGCCGAGG
This sequence comes from Streptomyces wedmorensis, assembly GCF_000716445.1. Classification (GTDB taxonomy): domain Bacteria; phylum Actinomycetota; class Actinomycetes; order Streptomycetales; family Streptomycetaceae; genus Streptomyces; species Streptomyces wedmorensis. Next base: position 21,303 of record NZ_JNWK01000077.1, on the reverse strand, counting down.
GGTCCCTCGGTCACCGAGTCGAGTTCGGCGCGCACGGCGTCGCCGCCCCAGGCCCTCAGCTTCGTCAGGGCGGGGGAACCGCCGTCGACGGGCCATTCGAGCTGTTCGGCGCCCTGGGCGAGGGCGACGGAGCGGAGCCGGTCGGCGCTGTCGCCGGGGGCGAGGCCGGTCGGCAGGGCGAGGCCGGCGCGGGCGAGGACGGCGACGACGCCGACCAGCCGGGTGTGGGCGTCGGCGTCCTGGTCGGGCTCCGTGAGCGGTTCCAGGGCCTGCACGTCGAGGACGGGGTCGAGGGCGAGCCGTGCGGCGAAGGTGCGCATGGCCTCGTCCTCGCCGGCGGGGGTGCCGTCGGCGAGCCAGGTGTAGCCGACGGTGCGGCGGAATCCGGCGGCGAGCGTGAGTCCGGCCCGCTCACGGTCCCACCACAGCGCGACGACCGGCCAGGTGGCGGCGGAGACCGCGAGCGCGGTGGCCCAACCGGTGACGACCTGTTCGACCGGCTCCCCGCCGTGCAGCCACGGCTTGCCCTCGGGTACGAGCACGGTCCAGTCGGTGCCCGCGGGGGCGAGGAGCAGCTGTTCCCTGAGCAGTCGGGCCGGTGGGCGGACCGCCGGGGGATCGGCGCGGCAGAGCAGCAGCGCCCCGACGGGGTTTGGTCCGGATGTCGCGTTCATGCCCCTACGCTAGGGCAATTTGTCCGCGTACGAGGGCAATTGCCCCCCACCCTGTCAGGGAAGAGTCAGGGTTGACTTCCCTTCACCGCGATATATCGTGTCTATCGAAAGACGCGATATGTTGCGTTGCCGAAACGGGAGGTCAGCACCATGACAGAGTGGTCCGTCACCGAGCCGACGAAACTCGCGCCGGCCGACCCCGTGACGCGCCTGCAGGTCCGCATCGTCAACGGCGCGGTGAACGTGGTGGGGACCGACGAGAGCTCCGTCCGCGTCGAGGTCTCCGAGATCGAGGGCCCGCCTCTGATCGTGTCGCAGGACGGCTCGACCCTGACCGTGAGCTACGAGGACCTGCACTGGAAGAGCATCCTCAAGTGGCTCGACCGCAAGGAGTACCGCCGCCGCGCCGTCGTCTCCGTCGCCGTGCCGGCGGGCGTCGACGTCGAGGTGGGGGTCGTCGGCGCCGAGGCCGTCGTCTCCGGGATCAGCGGGCGCACGGAGGTGCGCGGCGTCACGGGCGACACCACCCTCCTGCGGCTTTCCGGCCCGGTCCGCGCCGAGAGCGTCTCGGGCAACCTGGAGGCGCAGTCGGTGACGGGCGCCCTGCGGGCCAACTCGGTGACCGGGGACGTCACGGTGATCGAGGGAGCGGGCGCCTCGGTGAAGGCCGACACGGTCAGCGGCGACATGGTCGTCGACCTCGACCCGGCCGAGCTCGACGGACCGCCCGCGGACATCCGGCTCACCAGCGTCTCCGGCGAGGTCGCCATCCGGCTGCCGCACCCGGCGGACGCCCGGGTCCAGGCGAGCACCACCAGCGGCTCCGTGTCGAACGCCTTCGAGGACCTGCGCGTGGGAGGCCAGTGGGGCACGAAGTCCATCACCGGCACCCTGGGCGCGGGCCGGGGCACGCTCAAGGCGACCACCGTCTCCGGCTCCATCGCCCTGCTCCGCCGTCCCGAGGCGGACGGGGACACCGCCACCCACTCGCCCGCCCCCTCCGCGACCGGAAAGGTGCTCTGACATGCCGCCCGTCTTCGCCCACGGCCGCCTCCGCCTCTACCTGCTCAAGCTGCTCGACGAGGCCCCGCGCCACGGCTACGAGGTGATCCGCCTGCTGGAGGAGCGCTTCCAGGGGCTGTACGCCCCGTCGGCCGGCACGGTCTACCCGCGCCTCGCCAAGCTGGAGGCCGAAGGCCTCGTCACCCACGCCAGCGAAGGCGGGCGGAAGGTCTACTCGATCACCGACGCGGGCCGCGCCGAGCTGGCCGGGCGCGGCACCGAACTGGACGACCTGGAGCGGGAGATCCGCGAGTCGGTGTCGGAGCTGGCGGCGGAGATGCGCGAGGACGTGCGCGGCGCCGCCGGCCGGGTGCGCAGCGAGATGCGCGCGGAGGCGGGCCGGACCCGGACGGCGGACTCCTCCACGTTCGCCGACGCCAAGGAGGAGCTGCGCCGGGTCGGCCAGGAGTGGAAGGAGCAGGCCCGCGAGGCCCGCGCGGAGGCCCGCTCGGCCCGCCGCCAGGCCAAGGAGTTCCAGCGGATCGCCCAGCAGGTGCAGGAGGAGGTCCAGGACCGCTTCTCGCGGGGCGACTGGCCCAAGGGCGTCTGGGAGGGGCTCTCGGACATCACGGCCCAGCTCGGCGGTCTGGTCGCGGGCACGACCCATCCGAAGGCCGCCGCGCAGGAGCCGCCGTTCGCGACGGCTCCGGCCGCCGGCGCGCCGGACTGGGTCCGGGACGCCGAGCCGTCCGGCGACCCGGCCCGCGACCTCGACCGGCTGCTCGACCGCTTCCGCGACGAGATCCGCGACGCGGCCCGCGACCACGGCGTGAACCAGGAGCAGCTGACCGAGACCCGCCGCCATCTGTCGACGGCAGCGGTCCGCATCACCGACCTGCTGCGCCCGCGCTCGGAGGCCTGACGCCTCGGGCGGAGCGGGTGCGGTCCGGGATCACGCCGGGCGGGACCGCGCCGGACCGCACCGGACCACGCCGCACCGGACCGGATCGCGCCCGGCCGGCCGGGTCAGCCTCGGGTGGCTGTGACCGTGACGCGGGCACCGGGGGCTGCCAGGACCCAGGCCCTGCCGGGGGACTTGCGGAGGACGACCGCGGCGCCGCGGGCCGTCAGCCGCCAGGTGCCGGGCGGGAGGGAGAGCTCGGTGACGCGGGAGCCGCGCCGGCCTGAGTCGTACGACAGGCGGTAGACGCCGGCCGCCGGGTCGTAGGCGCTGGAGCGGACGGTGCCGGCGACGGCCTCGGCGTACGGCTCGGCGGTGAGCTCCTTGTTGGTGCGGAAGGTCCCGGAGCCGTCCACCGCGCAGTAGCCGCCGCCGTAGCACCACTCCCAGCCCGCCCAGCCGGAGCTGTAGCGGCCGAGCGAGGCCATGGCCTCCCGGTAGAAGCGGTTCATGTTCGGCCGGGAGTTGTCGAGCGGTCCCCACTCGCCCACCATGACGGGAACCTTGTACTCCTTGGGGTACTGGACGACGGCCTGCTCGTAGTTCTCGATCCAGCCGGCGGCCGGGTCGTAGTCGCCGCCCGCCTCCATGGCGCCGTTGTAGAAGTGCGGGGCGTAGACGACCTTCGGGTCGTCGATCCGGCCGAGGCCGGTGGGCACGCCCTCGCCCACGATGGGGGTCGGCTCGACGAACACCCAGTTGTCGTCGTCGACGGCGCGGACCGCGTCCGCGATCCGGTTGTACATGGGGGTCAGCTGGTCCCTCTCGATCCGGCGGGCCGCCGTCGCCAGGTCCTCGCCCTCGCGGAGCTCGCCCATCGGCTCGTTGATCAGGTCGTAGCCGAGGACGGCCGGGTGGTCCTCGAAGCGGTCGGCGAGCACCCGCCACATGCGGGCCTGGGCCTGCCGCAGGTCCTCGTCCTCGTACAGGTGGGTGAAGGCCCGCTGCACGGCGGGCTCGAAGTACTCGGAGAACCAGTCGTCCGGGTGCGGGGTGAAGGGCAGGCCATCGGTCCTGGTCGCCCAGGCGGGGATGCCCCGGTGGCCGAAGGCGGGTCCGAAGACGTCCTGGTGGGCGTCGAGGACGACCTTGACGTCGTGGCGCGCGGCCCAGTCCAGGACGTGCTCGATCTTCCGTAGGTACGTCCGGCTGTACTGGCCGGGGCGGGGCTCCAGGTCGTCCCAGAAGACGAGCAGCCGGGCGAAGCCGAAGCCCTTGGCCCGCATGTCGCGGAAGTGCTTCTCGGTGACGGCGGACAGGGCGGCGTCGCCGCTGTGCGCCTTGTCGCCGACGTTCCAGCCGCGCAGGGTGAGGACGCGGCCGTGCTCGTCGGTGAGGGCGGGGATGCCCGTCCCCGCCGGATCGGCCCGACCGGCCGGATCGGCGTGGGCGGCGGGATCGGCGTGGGCGGCCGTCGGGGCGAGCAGTGCGGCGACGACGGCGGCCGCGGCAAGGGTGGTTCGCGACAAGAGGACCTCCGGCACGACAAGGTGAGTGATGTTCACGTTTCGCGTGCCGGAGATCCCATCAGGATTACTGACGAGTCATCAAGAGGTCGTCAGCACGATCTTTCCGAAGAGTTCGCCGGACGCCATCCGCTCGAAGCCCTCCCGCGCCCGGTCCAGCGGCAGCACGTCGTCGACGAGCGGCCGCACGCCCGTCGCCGCGCAGAACGACAGCAGGTCCTCCAGCTCGTCCTTGGAACCCATCGTCGAGCCGACGACCTTCAGTTCCAGGAAGAAGATCCGGGTCAGCTCGGCGTGGGCGGGACGGTCGCCGCTCGTGGCGCCCGAGATGACCAGCGTGCCGCCCGGCCGGAGCGACTTCACCGAGTGCGACCAGGTGGCGGCGCCGACGGTCTCGATGACCGCGTCCACCCGCTGCGGGAGCCGCGCCCCCGGCTCGTACGCCTCGACGGCCCCGAGCTCGACGGCCCGCTTCCGCTTCGCCTCGTCGCGGCTGGTGGCGAAGACGCGCAGGCCCGCCGCCTTGCCCAGGGCGATCGCCGCGGTGGCCACGCCGCCGCCCGCGCCCTGGACGAGGACCGAGTCGCCGGGCCGCACCCCGGCGTTGGTGAACAGCATCCGGTACGCGGTCAGCCAGGCCGTGGGCAGGCAGGCGGCCTCCTCGAAGGACAGGTCCTTCGGCTTGGGCAGCACGTTCCAGCGGGGCACGGTCACCCGCTCGGCGAACGTCCCCTGATAACGCTCGGTGAGGATGGACCGCGGCTCGTCCGGGCCGACGCCGTGACCCGTCTGGCCGATCACGGAGTGCAGGACGACCTCGTTCCCGTCCTCGTCGATGCCCGCGGCGTCACAGCCGAGGATCATCGGGAGCCTTCCCTCGGGCAGCCCCACCCCACGCAGCGACCACAGGTCGTGGTGGTTGAGCGAGGCCGCCTTCACGGTCACGGTGGTCCATCCGGGCCGCACCTCGGGTTCCGGGCGTTCACCCAACTCAAGGCCGTTCAGCGGCTGGTCACGGTCGATTCGGGCAGCGTAGGCAGCGAACATGGCCCCGACCCTAGGGTCCGACGGGTGCGCGGCGGAACCACACGCCTGTGTGACACACCCCCCAGTCGCACATGAAGGGGCCCCGTCCCGCGCGATGCGGAACGGGGCCCCTTCAGGCTCAGGAGCGAGCTCAGCGGCGCGCGACGCCCTCGGCGCGGGCGGCTGCGGCGACCGCGGCCGCGACGGCCGGGGCGACCCGCTCGTCGAACGGCGACGGGATGACGCAGTCGGCGGCGAGCTGGTCGCCGACGACGTCCGCGATGGCGTTGGCCGCGGCGATCTTCATGCCCTCGGTGATCCGGGAGGCCCGGACCTGGAGCGCGCCGGCGAAGATGCCGGGGAACGCGAGGACGTTGTTGATCTGGTTCGGGTAGTCCGAACGGCCGGTCGCCACGACGGCCGCGTACTTGTGCGCGACGTCGGGGTGGACCTCGGGGTTCGGGTTGGCCATGGCGAACACGAACGCGTTCGGGGCCATGGCGGCGACGGCCGCCTCGGGGACCGTACCGCCGGACACGCCGATGAAGACGTCGGCGCCGGCGAGGGCGGTCTCCAGGGAGCCGCTCAGGCCCGCCTTGTTGGTGAGCTCGGCGATCTCGCGCTTGACGTCGGTCAGGTCCTCGCGGTCCCGGCTGACGATGCCCTTGCGGTCGGCGACGGCCACGTCGCCGAGGCCGGCCTCCAGGAGGAACTTGGCGATGGCCACGCCGGCCGCGCCCGCGCCGGAGATCACGCCGCGGAGGTCGCCGAGGGTCCGGCCGGTCAGCTTCGCCGCGTTGCGCAGGGCCGCGAGGGTGACGATCGCGGTGCCGTGCTGGTCGTCATGGAAGACCGGGATGTCGAGGCGCTCCTGGAGCTTGCGCTCGATCTCGAAGCACCGCGGCGCCGAGATGTCCTCCAGGTTGACGCCGCCGAAGGACGGGGCCAGCCGGACGACGGTCTCGACGATCTCGTCGGTGTCGGTGGTGGCGAGGGCGATCGGGACCGCGTCCACGCCGCCGAACTGCTTGAAGAGGATGGCCTTCCCCTCCATGACCGGGAGGGAGGCCTCCGGGCCGATGTCGCCGAGTCCGAGCACGGCCGTACCGTCGGTCACGACCGCGACGACCTGCGACTTCCAGGTGTAGTCGTTGACCAGCTCGGGCTGCTCGGCGATCGCGGTGCACACCTTCGCGACGCCGGGCGTGTACGCGAGGGACAGGTCGTCCTTGTCCCGGAGGGGCACGGTGGCCTGCACGGCCATCTTGCCGCCCCGGTGGAGGGCGAAGACAGGGTCGAAGGGCTCCTCGGGAGCTTCGGTACCGCTGTCATTGCGAGGATTGACGATCTCCGCTGCCATTGGGTTGACCCCTTAAGTCTGCTTCATTTGAGGGTGGCCGCTCCTGGTTGAGGAGGGGTGGGGAGGCACCGCGGCCGCCTTGTCGGGCAGCCGCTCGGGCGCGCCGCACAACGCGCCCTGAGCCCCGGATGAGGGGTGTAAGGATCCTTCTTACCGGACAGACGGCACCGCAGACGAGTCCATAACCTCTCGGTGACACGACTCATACCGAGTGCATCCGGACACGGACGGAGAACGACACGTCACCCGATGTCCCGATAGATGCTCACCGCACCCGAATGGCCGACTTCGGCTCGTCCGAATGGCGAGATCAACCGGAGATTTTCCGGAGAACGGGAAGGGATTCCGCAGAAGGTCCGGCCTTGATGTACCGGCCTGTCTCGATTCGGGGGTCACCCGTTACCCGATTTTGACATCACTGGCCGTCGGTTTGAGGCGGTCCGAATGGCAAGATGCCGTAATCACACGAGGTCGCGGCACTCGAAGACGCGTACGCGACCTACTGGCAACTCCCAAAACGCCGGAGGAACCCGACCATGACCGCACGCTCCACGCGCTGTACGACCGTCGCCAAGACCCGCACTTCCCGTCTTGCCGCGGTCGCCGCCATCGCGGTCGCCGGCTCCATGCTGCTGACCGCCTGTGGCGACCAGACCGAGGGCGGCTCGACGCCCGAGGGCGGCACGAAGACCGGCGCGGCCTCCACGGCCCCGCTCTTCTCCAAGCTGCCCGCGGACATCCAGAAGGCCGGCGTCATCAAGGTCGGCACGGACGCCACCTACGCCCCGATGGAGTTCAAGCAGGGCGCGACGATCGTCGGTGTCGACCCCGACATCGCCGCGGCGCTCTCCAAGCAGCTCGGCGTGAAGTTCCAGTTCGAGAGCGGCACGTTCGACACGCTGCTCACGGCCCTGCCGACCGGCCGCACCGACATCGTCATGTCCTCGATGACCGACACCAAGGCCCGCCAGGAGGGCCTGGACGACAAGGGCCAGAAGACCGGCACCGGCGTCGACTTCGTCGACTACTTCACCGCCTCCACCGGCATCCTGGTGAAGAAGGGCAACCCCGAGAACATCAAGTCGCTCGACGACCTGTGCGGCAAGAAGCTCGCGGTCCAGCGCGGCACCACGTACGAGCAGGCCGCCAAGGACCAGGCCGAGAAGTGCAAGAAGGACGGCAAGCCCGCCCTCACCTTCGAGTCCTTCCCGACCGACGCCGAGGCCCAGACCCGCGTCAAGGCGGGCGGCGCCGTCGCCGACCTGAACGACTCCCCGGTCGCCGCGTACATCGCGCAGACCGCGGGCGGCGGCAACGACTTCGAGGCCATCGCGAACAAGACCGACGCCGGTCTCTTCGGCATCGCCGTCGACAAGAAGAACACCCAGCTCCGTGATGCCCTGAAGGAGGCCCTGGACGCGGCCATCAAGGACGGCTCCTACAAGGCCGCCCTCGACAAGTGGAACGCCGGTGACGGCGCGATCCCCGCGGCCAAGATCAACGGCGGCTCCTGACTTCCCGGCACCACTGAAGGGCAGTCGTTGTGACTGACAAGTTCGACAAAGACAAGGTCGACAAGGTTCCCGCCGGGGCGTCCCCCGCCCCGACGGAGATCCCGCCGGAGGCCATCAAGGCCATTCCGGTCCGCCACTACGGTCGCTGGGTCGCCGGTGTCGTCGTGGTGGCACTGCTGGTGCTGCTCGGCGTCGCGTTCTCCCAGGGCGACGTCCGCTGGGCGACCGTTCCCGAGAAGCTGTTCGACCCCAGCATCCTCGAAGGCCTGGGGAACACGGTCCTGATCAGCGTCGCCTCCATGGCGCTGGGTCTGGTGCTCGGCGTGGTCTTCGCCGTCATGCGCCTGTCCAAGAACCCGGTGACGAGCACCGTCGCCTGGCTCTACATCTGGATCTTCCGCGGCACCCCGGTCTACGTGCAGCTGCTGATCTGGTTCAACCTCGCCCTGATCTTCCCGATCTTCAACATCGGGTTCTACAAGGACGAGATGACCGATGTCATGACCCCCTTCCTGGCCGCCCTGCTGGGTCTCGGCCTCAACGAGGGCGCGTACATGGCGGAGATCGTCCGGGCCGGCATCCAGTCGGTCGACGAGGGCCAGACGGAGGCGTCGCACGCGCTGGGCATGAGCCAGGCGAAGACGATGCGCCGCGTGGTGCTCCCCCAGTCGATGCGGGTGATCATCCCGCCGACGGGCAACGAGTTCATCAACATGCTGAAGACCTCGTCGCTGGTCGTGGCCGTGCAGTATCCCGACCTGCTGCGGGCCGCGCAGGACATCGCCTCGACCTCGTTCGCGGTGATGGAGATGTTCTTCGTCGCGTCGATCTGGTACCTGATCCTGACCTCGGTGTTCAGCGTCGGCCAGTTCTACCTGGAGCGGCACTACGCCCGCGGGTCGCTGCGCTCCCTGCCGCCCACCCCGTGGCAGAAGGTCAAGGCGAACCTCGCCCGATTCTCCAACCGTGAGGCGGTGACCCGATGACCGCCATGGTGAAGGCCGAGGGCGTCCACAAGTCGTACGGCGCCGCGCACATCCTCAGGGGCATCGACCTGGAGGTGCAGAACGGCGAGGTGTTCTGCCTGATCGGCCCGTCCGGTTCCGGCAAGTCGACCTTCCTCCGGTGCATCAACCACCTGGAGAAGATCAACGCCGGCCGGCTGTCCGTCGACGGCCAGCTGGTGGGCTACCGCCAGAAGGGCGACAAGCTCTACGAGCTGAAGGACTCCGAGATCGCCGCCCAGCGCCGCGACATCGGCATGGTCTTCCAGCGCTTCAACCTCTTCCCGCACATGACGGCCCTGGCCAACGTCATGGAGGCCCCGATCCAGGTCAAGGGCGAGACCAAGGCGGTGGCGCGCGAGCGCGCCGAGCGCCTGCTCGACCGGGTCGGCCTGCGGGACAAGGCGGGGAACTACCCCTCGCAGCTCTCCGGCGGCCAGCAGCAGCGCGTCGCCATCGCCCGTGCTCTGGCGATGGAGCCGAAGCTGATGCTCTTCGACGAGCCGACGTCGGCGCTCGACCCGGAGCTGGTCGGCGACGTCCTCGACGTCATGCGGGACCTGGCCGAGTCGGGCATGACGATGGTCGTCGTCACGCACGAGATGGGCTTCGCCCGTGAGGTCGGCGACTCGCTGGTCTTCATGGACGGCGGCGTCGTGGTCGAGTCGGGCAACCCGCGGGACGTCCTGACCAACCCGCAGCACGACCGGACGAAGGCGTTCCTGTCCAAGGTGCTGTAAGGCACGCGCGAAGGGGCGGTACGGGTCACCCGTACCGCCCCTTCGCCGTGTCCGGCGCGTTCCCGCGCGCGGCTACTTCACGGCGAGGAGGAGGGTGTCCGAGGGCGAGGCCCAGACCGGGCGCGCCTCGGCGAAGCCGGCGGCGCGGAGGGCGTCGGCGTGCCAGCGCGCGGAGGGCGTGTCGCCGTCGGCGTGCTCGCCGTAGATCTCGAAGCGGCGGGCGGTGGGTCCGGCGAGGGCCGGGTCCGCCGCGGCGGCGGCCCACCACTCGGCCCAGTCCTGGGCGCCGGCGGCCTTGGCCCGGTCCATGGCGGCGTGCCGGTGGGCGCGCTCGGCGGCGTTGATGCGGGGGGTGGTCTCGTCGATCATGTGGTCGGCGTTCATGAAGACGCCGCCGTCCCGGACGAGACCGGAGAGCCGGCCGTAGAGGGCCGTCAGCGGCTCGCTGTGGAGCCAGTGGAGGGCGGTGGCGGTCAGGACGGCGTCGTACGTGTCATGGGGCAGCAGCGCGGTCCATGCGGGGTCCTTGAGGTCGGCGGCCACGAGGGTGACGCGCTCGTCGCCGGCGAAGTGCCCTTCGGCGATGGCCAGGAGGGCCGGGTCGAGATCCACTCCAGTGCTGGTGGAATCGGGGAACCTACGGAGCAGCCGATCCGTGATACTTCCCGTACCGCAGGCGAGGTCGAGCACGCGGGGCTTCGGTCCCACGACCGCTTCGACCATGTCGAGCATCACGCGGAACCGCTCCTCGCGGTCCGGCATGTACCACTCCTGCTGACGGTCCCAGCTCCGCTGCCAGGCCGCCCAGTCGGTTCCGGTCATCGCCGTACCCTCCCCGCTCCTTCGTAATACCCTCGAAGGGGACATAGGCATTACCCCTCACGACCGAGACCCTAGCCCGCCAGAGTAAGGACTACAAGTGGAACTGGCCTATTACTCGGACTATGCCGTGCGTCTGGTCAACACCGAGGAGCCGGCCCGCAACAAGGACACCCTGACCTCCGTCGAGGTGATCCGGGAGCTCTTCGGCCCGGCCACCCAGATGGCCCGGCGGGTCACCGACTCGGACGTCACCCGCTTCCGGTCGGTACGCGCCCGGCTGCGGGCGGTCTTCGCCGCGGCCGACGAGGGCGACCACACGGGCGCCGTCGACCTGCTGAACTCGCTCCTCCTGGAGTTCCCGGTCAGCCCCCAGATCTCCGGCCACGACCTGCTCGACGACGACGGCCGCCCCCGCTGGCACATGCACCTCGCCGACCACCCCTCGAACCCCACCGCGGGCTACGCGGCGATCGCGGCGATGGGTCTCGCCTTCCACCTCACCGAGTTCGGCGCCGACCGGCTCGGCCTCTGCCAGGCCCCGCCCTGCCGCAACGCCTACCTCGACACCTCCACCAACCGCTCCCGGCGCTACTGCTCCGACCGCTGCGCCACCCGCGCCAACGTCGCCGCCTACCGGGCCCGCAAGCGCCTGGAGGCCGAGCGGTCGGACCACACCGGCCTCACCGCCGAGACGAGCCAGGAGAGCGTCACCACGGCCGACCGCTGACGCCCCGGCGTCACCGGCCGGTACCGCGCCCGCACCCGCCCGAGGACCAGCTCGGGCGGTACGGCCCCGAAGACCCGGCTGTCCCCCTCGGTGGCCGGGTTGTCCCCCAGCACCCACCAGCCGCCGTCGCGTCGCTCGATCAGCCGCTTCACGATGAGCAGATCCTGCTGGAGCGGATGCCGCAGGACCGCCACGCACCCGGGCCGCAAGCGCCCGCCGTAGTGCACGAACAGCCGGTCCCCGTGGAGCAGCGTCGGCACCATCGACACCCCCGTCACCTCGGCGATTCCGAACGGAGCCTCGGTCTCCGCCACCCGTTCCCGCCCCGATTCCCTCATCCGGCACCTCCCGGTCCGCCCGCGCGTCCGCTCGTCCACTCGTACACGAGTCCCATGGTGACCCTGGACTTTTGACCTAAGCCCCAGGGGGCGCCCGCGAAAACGCCCTTCTCACCGAGTAATGTCCCACCTGAGAAGACGATCACGAGGAAGGACGGCTCAATGCTCTCCCGCCTGTTTGCCCCCAAGGTGACGGTCAGCGCCCACTGCGACCTCCCCTGCGGCGTGTACGACCCCGCCCAGGCCCGCATCGAGGCCGAGTCGGTCAAGGCTGTCCAGGAGAAGTACCAGGCCAACGAGGACGCGCACTTCCGCGCCCGCGCCACGGTCATCAAGGAGCAGCGCGCGGAGCTCGCCAAGCACCACGTCTCGGTGCTCTGGAGCGACTACTTCAAGGCCCCGCACTTCGAGAAGTACCCCGAGCTCAACCAGCTGGTCAACGACACCCTGAAGGCCCTCTCGGCCGCCAAGGCGTCCACCGACCCGAAGACGGGCGAGAAGGCGCTGGAGCTCATCGCCGAGATCGACCGCATCTTCTGGGAGACCAAGAAGGCTTGATCTCTGGTTAGGCGTTCTGACCTGCGGTTTCGCGGGCCATGTCGCCTACCTGTCCGCACCCGGTCCGCAGGCCGCCGAGCACGGCGTCCATGACGGCCCGGGTGCGGTCTTCTTCTCCGGGCCACAAGTGCGCGTAGATCCGCAGCGTGATGACGGCGGACGCGTGCCCGAGGACGAGCTGCACCTGCTTGACGCTCGCGCCGCCGGCGATGAGCGCGGAGGCATAGAAATGCCGCAGGTCGTGGGTGACCATGTGCGGCAGCTCGACGGCCTTACGGCCTTCTCGCTCGGCGGCCCCATTCTCGGCCGCCTGGAGCGCCTTGCGAGCCCCGTTCCACTCGGTCTTCCACCGCCGGTAGTTGAGCGGCTCGCCCTCCTCCATGGTGAACAGCCACTCCTTGGAGGGCCGTGCGGCGAGATGCGCGAGGAGCGCGTCGGTGACGACCTCGCCGACCGGGACCGTCCGCCGGGACTTGGCGGTCTTCGGCGGGCCGATCTTCCCGGACTGAAGCCGCTGCCGGTCGACCCGGATGGCGCCAGCCTTGAAGTCGACGTCCGACACCTTCAGGCCGAGCAGTTCACCGATGCGCAGCCCTGATCCGGCGAGGGTGACGATCGCCGCGCGGATGTATGGCGGCATCACCCGTGCCATCGCCTCGACCTGCTCGACCGTGGGCGGGGTGACCTCCTCGTCCGGCATGGCCGGGAGGGTGATCCGGCGGCACGGGCTGGAGGCGAGGACCTTGTCGTCCACGGCCGCCGTCATGACGCGTACGAGGACGTCGTAGACGTTCCGCACGCTGCCGGGGCCGAGCTGGTCGGAGAGGTGCTTGAAGAGCACCTGGATGTCGTTGCGGCGTATCGCCGCCATGGAGCGGGCCCCCAGCGCCGGTACGAGGTGGAGCCGGAGCGCGTTGTCGGTGATGCGCTCGCCCGCCTCACTGGCGATGAGCGAGCCCTCCCACTTCTCGGCGTACTTCTCGAAGGTGACGCGGCCGGCGCGGGGATCGACGTACTGGCCAGTGACCATGCTGGCCGTGACCTCGTCGAGCCATCGCTGGGCGTCGAGCTTCCGCTCGAAGTGGCGAGCGTGCTCCTTGCCGTCGAGATCGCGGTAGCGGGCCCGCCATTTACCGTTGGGGCGCTTTTGGATGTTGGCCAAGTGGCCTCTCCTTCGTGTCGGTTGTCAGTAGTGACCCCCGTCCTCGATGTCGTTGCTGAGCGTGCGAGCGTCGCGCTCGTCGCCCATGAGGCGGAGGCATTGCTCGTGGATGGCCCGCGAGCTGTCGGGGTGGGCCTTGATGTGGTCGGCGATGGCGACCACGGCGTGATGGAGACGGTCTCGTGCGTCGCGGGTCTCGTAGAACGCCTCGACGGCCTCTTGGACGAGGCGCCGGCTGGCGATGTCGAGCCCTTCCAGGGGCGGTGACATGAGCTCTTCGAGGGGGAGCTCGAAGACGCGGGTGAAGGCGAGGGCCTCGTCGAGGTTGATACGCCGACGGGGGGTGCCGTTCTCGATGCGCCAGACCGCCGTCTGGTTCATCTTGACGCCGGCTCTGGTCACCCGCTCGGCCAGCTCGGTCGTGCTCCACCCTCTGACCTCGCGCTCCAGGGCCACGCGCGCGGCCACGTTCCCTTCGCTGTAGAGCAGCGGCACCTCGCCACCTTCGGGCCTGTCGCCTGCCATCGAACCTCCATCATCACCGTCGCTATCCAAATTGAAACACGGGCTTCCCGATTTGGGTAACCGGGGATCGTCGGGTACAACTCTATGCAGATCGAATCGCCACCTAGCCGAATGGGAATGCATGCGATACCTGACCACCGCCGAGGTCGCCGAGCGCTACCGCACAGCCGAGAGCACCGTCCGCTACTGGCGCCAGATCATGAAGGGGCCGCGCGGCATCAAGGTCGGCAAGCGGGTGCTCTACCCCGAGGCCGAGCTGCTGCGCTACGAACGCACGCTGATCGCCGGCCAGGAGGAATGGGGCCTGGCCTCGTGAGCCACCGACAGCCCCGGACACAGCAACGGCCCCCGGCGCGCCAACGCCGAGGGCCGGAGATTCCCCTGCACGCCGCCCATCCCTGAACGAACGAACCGGTGAGGGGCGGGACCTTGCACGTCCCGTCCCTCACCTGAGAGGAACGTCGATGGAGGACTCTACGTCCCCCGCCACCTCGAACACATCCGACAAGGTCATCTGGCCTGCCGCTGCGGTCCCCGGCCAGGGCATCCCGTGGCACCGTCCGGACCGAATGGACAGCCGGTCCACCTCTCCGGGGACCGGTGACCGACCGGACCGTGCCGCTGGTCCGGTCGGTCCGGGACCGGACCGACCCGCGACCGAAACCCGGACCGGAGTTCCGGTCAACCCGGACCGTGGACCCGGTCCGGAAGCCGAGGACCGGGCGGAGAATTACGGTCAGTCGGCTGGCGAACCCGGACCGCCGGTCCGGGTTGACCACGGTGCTGCGGGGACGGTCCCCGAACCCGGACCGGGGACTCGGGACCGCGAACGTGCCAGCCTCACAGCGGACGGGGACCAGGACGGGACCGTCGTACTGGACGACCTGCGCGCCGCGATCGGCAGGTACGTCGTACTGCCGAGCGAGGAGGCCCTGACCGCAGTCACCTTGTGGGTGGCGGCCTCCCACATCCAGCCCGCCCTCCAGCACGCGCCACGGCTGGCGGTGGTGGGGCCGACCAAGGGATGCGGCAAGTCCCGTGTCCTGGACGTGCTCCACGAGACCGTGTCCCGGCCGATGATGACCGTGAACACCTCGCCGGCGGTGGTCTTCCGGATCATCGGCGAGGACCCGCCGACGCTGCTGGTGGACGAGGCCGACACCATCTTCGGCCCCAAGGCCGGCGACAAGGAGGACCTCCGGGGCCTGCTGAACGCCGGACACCAGCGCAACCGCCCCGCCTGGCGGATCTCCGGCCCGGAACACAAGCCCACCGCGTTCCCCACCTTCGCCATGGCCGCGCTGGCCGGCATCGGCGACCTGCCGGACACGATCATGGACCGCGCCGTCGTGCTCCGCATGCAGAAGCGCAAGCCCGGCGAGAAGGTCGCCCCCTTCCGGTCCCGGCACTCCGTCCCGGAACTGAACGCGCTGCGCGACCGACTGGCCGCATGGCTGACCCCACTGCGCGAGACAGCGCACCGACTGGTGCCACCGATGCCGGTCGAAGACCGAGCCGCGGACACCTGGGAGCCCCTAGTCATCGTCGCCGACCTGGCCGGCGGCCACTGGCCCGCCCAGGCCCGCGCCGCCTGCCTGGCGATGACGCGCAACGAGGTGGTCCAGGACGAGCAGACGACGCTGAAGACGCGGCTGCTCCGGGACATCCGCCGCGTCTTCGAGCAACACGGCGACACGGAGGCGCTGCGCAGCCACGACCTGCTCGCCGCCCTCCTTCAGGACGCCGAGGCGCCGTGGGCCGAGTACGGAACGAAGGGCCTGAACGCCTACCACCTGGCCAACCTGCTGCGCGACTTCGGCATCAGCCCGGCCAACCACCGCTTCGAGAACGGCCGACAGGCCAAGGCGTACGCCCGCAACCAGTTCCTCGACGCCTGGGCCCGCTATTGCCCCGACCCCGCCCAACCGGCACCCGCAGCAGCGGAGACCGTTCCCGCACGTCGAGCCCAGGGTAAGCCGCCCACCCCTCCGTCCGGGACGCTGCCCATCGGCCCGCCCGGTGGGCCTGCGGGCCCCAGGCCCACGCGCTGACACCAGGTCCGTATCCATCCGTCGCATCCGTCCCCGCGCAGGTCAGTGCGGGGACGGAGTTCCTTGCCGATACGGATCACTCCGTACCTGCGACCGCCTCCGTACCTGTCCTGACCAGCTACGGGACGGCTGCAACGGACGTGACGAAGCCCCACCCCACACGACCACCGGAGCCCACCATGCCCGAAACGAGCACCGACAACTCCCCCACCCGCCGCCGAAAGAAGCTCTTCGGCCTGACCCGCCGATCAGCAGCAAGCTGGAGCGAACGAGCCTCTAACGAGGCTTCGTCCGCGCTTGCCCCCGCCCCAGGGGTGGCGGAGGAGAAGGCCGAACGCCAGGGGGCGCCCGAGCCGGAGGAGGGCATAGCCGAGACCGGCTGCCCGCCCGCAACAGACGCCGTCGCCCCTCCCGCCCAGCCGCCGGCCGATGACCAACCGCCGCCCGTCGAGCAGCCCTCCTGGCGGGACCTCGACGCCCCCGTCCTACCCGCGCTGATGAACCGCAAGCGCACGGTGGAGAAGCGCGACCAGGAGAAGACCATCCGCTTCACCCGGACTGCGGTCGGTGTGATCAGCGCCGCCGCTCACCAGCGCGGTCAGAGGTTCGCCGGATTCGTCGGGGACGCCGCGCTGGCCGTCGCCCTGGGCAAGGCGGGGCTGGTCGGCAGCCCGGAGGACGACCCGGTCCGCCCGCTGATCGAGGCCGTCGAGGCACAGACGGTCGCGCTGAACCGCATCGGCGGCAACCTCAACCAGATCACCGCGGCCATCCACCAAGGAACGGTGCCCGAGCGTGCCGAGGCGGTGCTGGACCGCGTCGAGCAAGCGGCCGAGAGCAGCTACCGGCTGATCGACCAGCTCCTGGCGGAAGGCACCGCGCATGGTTCCTGACGTCTCCATCGGTTCCGACTCCCGCGGACTGATCGTCTACCTCTTCGGCCCCGGCCGCCGCGACGAACACACCGACCCGCACATCGTCGCCGCCTGGGACATGGCCGGCGCCCCGGACCCCGGCCGCGACCCGGCAGCCACCTACACCCAGCTCGCCAAGCGCCTCGACATCCACGTCGACCTGCGCACCCGCGAACTGGGCGGCAAGAAACCACCCCAGCACGTCTGGCACTGCCCGGTCCGTACCGCGCCCGGCGACCGCTACCTCACCGACGCCGAGTGGGCCGAAGTCGCCCGCCGCATCGTGCACGCCACCGGCATCGCCCCTGACGGAGACGAGAAGGCATGCCGGTGGATCGCCGTGCGCCACGCCGACGACCACATCCACCTCATGGCCACCACCGTCCGCGCCGACGGACGCCGCCCGCGCACCCACCGCGACGGGCAGCGGGCCCAAGCAGAGTGCCGCAAGATCGAGGCCGAGTTCGGCCTGCGCCGCCTGAAGCCCGGCGACCTCACCGCCCCACCCACACCGACCGGCGCCGAACGCGCCAAGGCCGAGCGCCAGGGCCAGACGGTCACGGCACGCCACTGGCTGCGCGAGCAGGCGTACGCGGTCGCCGCCGCTGTACACAACGAGGCCGACTACTTCACCGTGCTGCAGTCCCTCGGCATCAAGATCAAGACCCGCCTCGGCCCCGAGACCGGTGACGTCATCGGCTACAGCCTCGCCGCCCCCGGCGACACCAACGCGGCCGGCGAACCCGTCTGGTACGGCGGCTCCAAACTCGCCCCCGACCTCTCCATCAACCGCCTACGCGAACGCCTCCCCGTCCAGGAGGCGGCCGACCACCCCCGGTATGTGGCAGACCCCGCCGACCCATGGCGTCAGGCCACCACCGCCATACACACGGCGCACTCCGTCCTCGACTCCGGTGACGATGCCGCCGCCCAAGGGCACCTGGCCGGCTTCGGCGATGCCCTGTACAACATCGCCAGCGCCACGACCGGCCCGCACCGGGCGGAACTACGAGCGGCGGCGATGGCGTTCAACCGCGCCCGCCGCTCCACCACCCGCGCCAACCACCAGGCCGCCACCGCCCTACGCAAGGCCGCCAAGGAACTCGCCTACGCCTCCAACGAGCCGGGCGGGCTCGCCATCGCCCTGCTCTTCGCCACCATGCATCTGGCCCGCGCCGCCGCCAAGTGGCACGAGCAGCGCGGCCACGAACAGCAGGCCGCTGCGGCCGAGGAAGCCCTCCGCCACCTACAGGCGGGCTTCCAGCAGGCCGCCCCACCCGTCCTGGCGGACCTGACCCGCCGCGCACCGCGAGCCGCAACCACCCGCCGCTTTGAGCAGGACGTGCGCGCGGCCCTCCCCGACCACGCCGACCGAATCCTCGCCGACCCTACTTGGACCGCCCTGACCACAACCCTCGCCCAAGCCGAAACCGCCGGCCACAACCCCCGACGCCTCCTGGCCGAGGTGGGCACCCAGCGGGAACTCGACAGCGCGGAACGCCCCGCCGAGGTCCTCAACTGGCGCATCACCGCTGAGCCGAACCGGCGGACGCAAGCGGCTCGCAGCCGAGGCTTCATCAGCGGAACGTCGTCCATGTCCGCCACGCCGCGCCCTCCGGCCACACCAGTGGCCACGAGGCCCGAGGAGCGCAGTCGGCACCGCTGACACCGGTCAGATGCCCTCGCCACACGTCGTGGCGGGGGCATCGGGTCGGGTTCAACGGCAAAGCTTCATGATGGTGTCGTCGAAGTCGGGAAACTCTCGTGTGGCCTGCGCGGTGATCGCCGCTGCCGACGCGCGGCGGTCCGGAGCGAATTGCTCGGCGATGGCCGCCAGGTCGCGATTGACCTGTGGAGCCCAATCGGGCTCGGGCTCATACGAGGTTGCTGCTTCCCACGGGCCGAAGCCGTCTGCCAGCAGCCACAGGAAGTCACCAAGATCGCGAGCGACGACGCCTGTCTCCCCTTCGGAGCCCAGAAAGACAACGGGCTGCTCTACCAGTTCCCGACCTGGACGAACCAGCCAGAACGCCGCGTTCCCGCCGGTGCCATCCTGGCCGAATACGCGGAAGTCGTCGCCGTCCAGCTCGCCGTTGCCGGTCCACGCGCGGAACCACTCGGTGGTCTCATCGGCACTCAGGAAGGACTCGTAGGGTTCGAAGTCGACACCGTCCTCGCCAATGCATGC
Source organism: Streptomyces wedmorensis (assembly GCF_000716445.1). GTDB lineage: Bacteria > Actinomycetota > Actinomycetes > Streptomycetales > Streptomycetaceae > Streptomyces > Streptomyces wedmorensis. The sequence continues at coordinate 2,271 of NZ_JNWK01000077.1, read as the reverse complement.
GAGCCGGACCGCCATGGCAGCGGCAAGCACGGTGGGGAACTGGCGATCTCCGTTCGCGGTCATGCGACGACAGTAGCGATCGGTTCGGGCTTGGCAGCACCGCCTGCTCCATATCCACCCCGAGCCGAGATGAGGTTAAACGACAAGGTCAGCCATCGTCGTCCACGCCTCCTCGCAGTCCCCACTCATCGAGGCCGGAGTAGATCACTGCGATGCGGCCTTTGGGGAAGTCGAGTGCCGTGGCCTCCCCGCTATAGAGGGCTACCAGCGAGTCGGGCCCTCTCCACCAGGTGTCAGCCAGGCCCATCACCTCGCGCACCGGCGCATAGCCGTTCAGGTCGATGCCATCGACGTCATCGCCGACAAGCTTGGTGACCTGCTTTGCCCACATGGATGCGTGGTGAGTCAAGGCGAGCGCTTCCACCCAGCCCTCGATGGTTGCGTGGAGGGGTGCCCACCTCTCTGCATGGATACCGAACTCACCAGACGGACTGATCATGAATGAGTAGGGGACTGCGGTCCGCTGCATCCCGGCTTCGAACCACCACCCTGCCGAGTCTGCTTCGGGCGAGTCCGGATCGAGGTACTTGGGGCCTCCGTCGTACTGCGGTGCGGGTGGCAAGAGCAGACCGCCCCATCGCTCTTGGTAGGCCGCCATTCGATCGATCACCGCTGCTGGGATGTCCCGCTCAAGCCACCACTGCCTGTGCCCCTCAACAGGGCGAACGTCGACCTTGACGCCATGCGCGGCGACAAAGGATCGCGCTCGTCGGGTCAGGCCGTCGGGCACATCGTTGATGAGGTGAAGATTCACCCGAGGGACGCTACCCAGTAGCCGTGGGGAGAGCATGCCCGGGCCAGCCTTCGTACCCAGAAGCGGCTCTCCCCCGGTCCACGCCCTATCCCGCCCGTCTGAGCATCCGAAACTGCCGATAGACGCCAGCGGACAAGCCCCCGCGCTCCTCCGCGGTCGACCCACCGCCACCTGCCCGGCCGGGCACTGACACCAGCCGGTCTTCCGGTATCCGCACGCACTGCAACATCGCAGTGCAATAGTTCTGCGACCTGATCAACACACCCAAACCCGCCACACTTCGGAGCCATCATGCGTAAGCCCGCCCTGTCCGCTGCCGCGGTCGTCATCGCCTTCACAGCCGTGACGGCGTGCGGGTCAGGGAGCGATCCGAAGAACGACCAGCCGAACAACACCCCGGCTGCAACCGCTGGCGTCCCGACCAAGCCGGCAGCGAAGGAGCTCACCGCCAGCGACGCCTTCAAGGTCCTTTCCGGCAAGGTCGCGTCCGCCAAGCTCTCGGGCGTTGTCACCGAGGACGACGACCCGAACCATCTCCTCGGCCGCCCCAACCAGTACACCAGCAAGGTCACGTTCACGGACTCCCGCATCAAGGCCGACGACGTCGCCGGCGCGGAGCCCGGCAGCGTCGGGCTCGGCGGAGCGATCGAGGTCTTCACGACCGCAGCCGACTCCCAGGCTCGCGCCGACTACATCCAGAACGTCACCAAGGGCATGCCCATGCTTGCCGAGTACGACTTTGTCAGCGGCACCGTGCTCATCCGCGTCAGCCACTACCTCACCCCGACCCAGGCCGCTGACTACAAGGCCGTTGCCGCCGCCCTCGGGTAGGCGCCATCACGCTGGCGGACCTGCCAATCGCTCTCCTCCGGGCGGACACTGCAGGGAGCCCGAACGGCGCCGAGGTCGTCGCAGCGAATACGCGATGAGGTAGCGGACTGCAACAACCTCCTGGCAGGTGCGGCCGTACCGCTCACTACGCTGGCAGGCGTGAACACGCCGTCGACCCCACGCCTGACCCTGGAAGCCTCCCGCGCCCTGCAAGGGATGCTTCGAACCGAGATCGGTCCGGGTCTCACCGAGCAAGAGCTCGACGCGGTCGAGGCGCGGTTCGGCTTCACCTTCTCGGCGGATCACCGGGTCTTCCTCGCCGCCGGGCTCCCGCGGGGCTCGTCGCGGTGGCCCGACTGGCGCGACGGCGACCCCGAGGAACTGGCCGGGCGGCTGGCGTGGCCGGTGGACGGGGTGCTCTTCGACGTGGAGCGCAATGGGTTCTGGCATCCCGTCTGGCCGTCCAGGCCGGCGGAGAAATCCGAGGCACTGCGCGTCGCCAGGACCGAGCTGGAGAGCGTGCCGCAGCTAGGTCCTGTCCGGCCGATCAAGGCCGGCCCTAGGGGTTCTGCAAGGATGCTGGGATGCAGCACCTGCCGGATGACCCGTCGCTCCTGCCCGCCCCG
>NZ_JNWK01000076.1 GCF_000716445.1 Streptomyces wedmorensis | reverse complement strand
AACTCGGCGTCAAGGCCGCCGTCGAGCGCGGCGACCTGGAGCGCGCCGCCCAGCTGGAGACGGCCTTCGACGCCAGGGTCGAGCAGCGCGCCACCGGCGGCGACGCGACCTCCACCGACACCGGTGCACGACCCCCCACGTCCGCAGGCGAGCCCACGCGGGGACCGGCCGCCATCCCCGACCTGCCCGAGCCCACCCCGGACCCGTCCGGCGCCCGGACACCGGACCCTGCCGGCGACGGCAGCGGGAGTACGGACCCGCTCCAGCCGGGCGGCGAAACGCTGACGCGGCAGGCCAAAACCCCCGACGCCGGCACCCAGGCCCCGCCGACCCCCGAGCAGCTCCTCGCCCGCCAGGCCGGACCGGATTCCGGCGACCCCCTGGACGCGGTGCTGGCCGGTGCCGCGGACGAGCGGGGGATGCTGCCCTCCCAGCTGGAGGAACGTCTCGACGCGAGCCCCACCGGGTGCGGGAGCTGTTCCAGGCGGTCGCCGACGCCCGCGACACGGGCCGCCTTGAGCAGGCGCGCGCCGCGCTGGAGGAGCTGGCGGCACTCACACGGGCCGCAGAGGAACACTCCCCGGCCGACCCCCGCCGAACTCAGACGGCAACTGGACGACGCGGTAACCGAGGCGTTCGAAGCACAGACGAACGCGATCGCTCACGACGCCGACGCCCGCCAGGTCACGGAGCTCTACAAGACCGTCACCGACGCACGCAACACCGGCCGCCTGGACGAGGCCACCACAGGTCTGGACACGCTCCGCGCCCTCGCACAGGCCGCCGAGCAGCAGTCGTTCGCCCGCTACACGGTACCCGAACCCACCGCGCAGACGCCGGACGCGTCGATCCAGGAGCAGACGCTGGAGACTCCAGCCTCGGAGCAGACGCAGAACACCGTGGCACCCCTTGTGCCCCCCGTGATGCCACTGACCCCAGGAGTCGTGCCGGGGACCGTGCAGAGCCCGGCCCCACAGAACGTCCAGTCTCCGCTGCCCACGACGACTGGGCCCGCCGCGACGACTGGGCCCGCCACGACGTCCACCCCCAGGACGGCGAGTCCACTGCCGTCCACCGTGCTGCCGACCGAGATTCTGCCCACCACCCTCCCCGCCCCCGATGCGCAGGACGCGCCGCAACAGGAGGCCACGGCGCAGCCCGTCTCCATCGCCCGGATCCTGGAGGGCGAGCCGGCCGCTACGGAGGAGGTCTTCGACGCGTCCGGGCCCCTGGCCACCGACCCGGCTGAAACCCAGTCGGCCGAGACCATCCATGACACCGCGCAGACCACGGTGACGGTGACGCCGCCCGCCCCGGTGGCCGCGGACATCGAGGGCTTCGCCAGGCGGTTGGAGAAGGCCCCCGCAGCGGTGGTCGATGCCCTGTGGAACGAGGCGGTCGCACGCGTCACCGCGGATCGGCCCGAGACCACCGCGGTCGTCGGACTGTCCCCCGCGGAGCTCCGTACCCAGGACCCCGCCCTCTTCGCACGCGTCCTGGACACGGCCCGTGACCTCAACCCCCTGGAGACGCCGGCCGACCGCGAGCGGGTCCTCGCGGAGTTCGGCACCGCGCCCGAGCTCCGCACCGCGGAGGAGGCCGACACCGCGTCCGATACCCGTACCGCGTCCGAGTTCTTCCCGCTCGTCGGCACACCCGAGAGTCTGCGCTCCCTCCAGGAGCTCTCCGACGTCGTGGACACCGAAGATCTGCGGATGTTCGAAGCGGGCCCCTTCCGTGACCTCGAACCGGCCCAGGTGCTCCACGCACGCCAGATCGTCACCGACGCCATCCACTTCCCGCCCGTGGTCGACGCGACGGGCGACGCCCGCCAGCAGGAACACCTCCAGGCATGGGCCACCGTCGCCGTGGCCCAGGTATTGGCGGGCGCGGGTCAGGGGATGACGACGGCCACGGCCACCCGCCGGGCCGCGGACGTGGCCGAGGAGATCCGCCGTGACCGCGGCCTCGAGCGGCCCAGAGGCCTGCGCGGCGGTACCCGCGAGGAGACGGAGCAGGCCTGGGAGACGGGCCAGAGCTCCAGCTCCACACAGGCGCAGGCCACCAGCCAGACGCAGAGGGACGATACGCTCACCCTCTCGCCGTTGGCACGCCAGGTGAACGCCATGGGCCTCATGGACCTGTTGCTGGCAGTGAACGGACTGTCACCGAATCTTCGCCAGGGGCTGAAAGCGCGGGCACGGCAGCTCATGCGGGAACACTTCCCGCCCGGCGTCGAACTGCCCTTCGACGCACCGCTGCCCCGGGCGGAGTTCCTGCAGGCCGAGGCGGCAATCGAGTACGCACTGTATGTGGGGGAGCGCGGACCCACTCCGGAGGCCACAGCCACCGAACTCGTCCAGCTCTATGCCGGCAGGCATCCCTCCGGCTACCGGACGGGGCGGCAGCCTCTGGAGACCCTTCCAAGCGGCGAGAGGGAGCTGAACCCCGCCCGGACGGAGCAGCAGCCTCTGGAGCCCCTTCCGAGCGGCGAGAGGAATCTGATTCCCGGCCCGCCGCCCATTCCGCTAGAGGACCTTCCCGAGCTTGCCCGGGAATCCGCCAAGGCCGAGAAGTCAGACGTCTGGGCGCTCATCGGACAGCTCTCGATGTGGGAGGCCAGACAACTGCGTTCCGAAGCTGAGGATTTGATGCTCAGGCACTTCCCCGAGTGGGTTCCGATGAACCTCCGGTCGCGGCCTCAATATCCTCGGGATATCGATCTCTTCGGCTACTGGGAACGCGTCCAGATCGCGCTGCTCCAAGGTCGGAGTACGCCGACGCCCGGTGTGGCCGCCGACGCGCTGGCTCAGCACTACGCCCGGGAAATCCACAAAGCATACGGCGAGGGCAAGTCGTGGACCCTTCGTCCGGAGCCCCGTGAACAACCGGCCGAACAGCAGACCGAGCCCCGGACGGAGCAGCAGGCCGAGCCCCGGACGGAACCGCGGATCGAACAGCGCACGGAGCAGCTGCCCCCGGCGGACGTGCAGGCAGCGGCGGCGGCGATCATCCAGCAGACGATCCTGCTGCCGAGGCCGGAGGCGCTGGCGGCCCTGGCGGCGCTGCCGCCCGCCCGGCTCGGCGAGATCCGATCTGCCGTGACCGAGCTGCTCGGCCGGTACTTCCCCGCGGGCTGGCAGGTGCAGCTGGACAGGGTGCCGGCGTTGACCGAATTCATGAGGGACGTCGAGGCGTGGCTCCAGTACGCGCTTGCCATGCAGGCGGAACGCGGGGCACCAGATATCGCGACCGAACTCCTGGCGGCCATCCTTGCCGAGGAGTTCGTCAACCGGTACGAGTCTCTCGCGCCCCTGGCCGAGAACCAGCAGCCGTCGACGCCGAGCGTGATCGCCGATCCGTCGGCGGCCGAGGAGATGGTCGTCGAGCCGACAGAGCCGGCGGTCTCGCGGGTTCCCGAGTCGGCCGCCGACCTGGAGGAGCAGCTGTACAGGGGTGCGTGGCTGTTCGGTGACGAGCGGGCGATGCAGGTGCACCAGACTCTGTTCGACGGATCGACGGATTACGTAAGGGACCTGGGGGCGTTCCGGGAACTCCGGCAAGAATTGACGGGACTGACCCAAGCGAACGCCGACGATGAGCTTCTGGGCTTCCTGGACGGCTTTGGGCTGAACCACCAGACGGCCCAGTTCTGGTCGAGCCTGCTGCAGGACCCGTATTGGGACGAGGCCGTAGCGCGGGCCGACGCCGCCCTCGACGAAGACCATCTCATGGACGACGAGTCGGTTGACGAGGGCGAGTCCGAGGAGGGATTCGAGCACTGGAGCATCGATGCCGCACGGAGCCTCTCGGTCCCCAATCCGCCCACACACCCGTACGTATCAGAATACGAACGACAGGTCTACTTCGGTGCCGAGGTGCCGGAGGATCTCCGGTACGCGGACGCCGGCCACGTGTACTTGCTCCAATACTCCGCGATGTACAACCGTGACATCCGGATCGGCTACGACCTCCTGAGTGCCTATAGGGGGAGCTCCTTCGAGCGCGGCGTTGCGGACCACGTCATCCAGGAAGAGCTGCTCGCCTTCGTCACAGCCCGGGGCATGCACCCGAGCATGGCCTCCTACTGGACCCAGCTGGCGAGGCAGCGGGACTTGATAGCAGACCTGCAACGGGAGTTCCCCGACGGTTGGGACCAGCGGCCGCCAGAGCCTCTTCCCCGGCTGGCAGACTACGGAGAGCTCCCGGCGTACGGTGACGTGCCGCAGGACCGGGAGCCGGAGCCGTACAGCGAGGGGACGCTCCACGCGGCGCAGTCCAGGCCGATCGCCTGGATCCAGGACCAGTTGCGCGCCCTGCCGCCCCAGGTGGAGTCCACCACGCGGGACATCGCCGACCAGATCATGCTGGCGTACAACCCCTACCCGCCGGAAGCGCTGAACGTTGACTCTCCGGCGGCCCAGCGGACGCTGGCCCGGCGGGAGGAGGAGCGCGCACGTGTGCAGTACGCCGTCATGGCGGCGGGTGCGGCCACAGCGTCCCGGAGCGCGGCGCAGTCGTCGGCCGGCGCGGCTGATCGACTGGACGCCTACCTCGACGACGCCAAGACCTTGGCGAGGCGATTCCACGAACTCCGTACCGATCTCGTGACGTCCGCCCCGGTGGACGGGGAACTGTCGCAGAGCGGCCTCCCGGAGGCGTGGATGCCGAGGACGGCGATCTCGGCACGGGACGAGCGCCTGGCTGTCGTCGAGGCGCTGTTCCAGCAGATGCCCGAGGGCGAGCGGCACGCCTGGGAGACCCAGGCGTCCGAGATCGTGAACACGTACAACTACGACCCGATGGAGATGACCGGCGACGGCACTCCGGTACAGCAGCGCCCGGGTCGGACGGAGGAACGACTGCGCGTCCAGTACGCGCTGTACCTCGACAGGGAGCTCGACTCCTTCCGTCAGCTGGCGGCGCAGGCGCTGGCACGCGCATACGGCCAGGAGCGCGGTCTGCAGCCGCGGGCGTACGCGTCGGGCGCCGGACGCGACGAGCAGCGGGTCGACGCGGAGCGGGCCGGCGAACAGTCCGTCTCCCTGCCGCGGACCTCCCCGCGGGACGTGGAGCCGGACGTGGCCCCGTCGTCACGTGAGGTCCGTGACCTGGAGAACATCCTCTACAGCCGGAGGCCGATGCCGGGCGACCCCGAGGGGATCCGCGCGAGGCACGAGCTTCTCACCGAACGGTCCGCGGTCTACCGGTCGGATCTCGCGGCCTTCGTGGACCTGCTCCCCGTCGTGGACGTGAACGGTCTCCGCGCCTACGTCACCGGCCGGGGGATGCACGCGAGCCTGGCGGACGTCTGGCTGGAGATCCTCCACGAAGAGGGCGAACTGCACCGCCAGGCCGGTCTGTTCGAGGCCGTATCCGGGAGCGTGCTGGACCGGTTCGTCCAGCGGTCCGCGCCGGTGACGGACGTGTCCGACGGCGAACTCGGCTCGCTGCTCGATTACTACGCCGATTCGGACGCCGAGGAAGCGATCAGGGACGGCGAGAGGGTCGGCGACCGCGAGACGACCGGCCACGACGAGTCGATCAAGGACGACCCGGTGCGGGCCGAGACACCCGCACCGATCGATCGTTCGTCACTCCAGCGCAGCGAAACCCATCTCTCCGTCAAGTCCACCATGAGCGCGTACGAGTTCTACGGCCGCAGCAGCCCCGACCCCTTGAGCCAGCGCATGGAGGAGCGCGACGCCGTGACGGATCCGGCGTCCGGGCCGGCGACGGTGTCGTCCCCCCTGGAGGTGTACCCGCGCAAGGGCCGCGCCTCGGTCGCCGTGCGCGCCGGTGCCTTCGCCGGCGGCATCTCCCTGCGCGCCGCCAGGGACCGTCGCATCATCGGTGTGGCGGTCCCCTCGGAGGCCCTGCGGCGGGGCATGGCGCGGCTGCTGCACGAGGACCCGATCCTCCTGGACGCGGAGGCCGAGGCGGACGGAGTCCGCATGAAGGTCTTCACCGACGGGGAGTACGCGCTCCGTACCATGTCCGAGATCGCCACGATCCTGGAGGAGGACTACGACCTGGAGCCGTCGCAGCCCCTCGTCCTGGTGGCGAGCGGCTCCGGCAGCGACACGGTCACCCACGGCCCGAAGGGAAGCCTGGTGCGCGCCAGGGAACCCCTCGGTCAGCTGCTGGCGGACGCCTCGAACCGTGAGGTGCTCGCGATCAACGGCGAGCTGGCGGCGAAGCCCTCTCACAAGCAGGTCCCAGGCGGTCCCCTCCCGGTCACCCCGGTCAGTGTCAGGCCGGGCGGCGCGGCCTTGGCCGACCTGAAGAACTGGGAAGCCACGACGCTGTACCGCCCGCGGGCGGGCCTCAACCCGGACCACCTCCAGGCGCGGTGGCCCGGCCGTCGCATCGTGACCGACTACGAACTGTTCTCGTCCCCGCCCGGTCATGTCGACCTGCGCCCGTTCACCCGGCGGGATCCCGTACCCCAAGGCTTCTACACCCAGGGTGACGGTCTCTCCGGCACGTTTCCGGCGATCACGCTGGCACGGGAGGTCGTCCACGACACGAAGCCCCCGCTCGCCGTCTCGGCGGACGGCACCCTGGCGGTCAACGCGTCCGCGGCCGAGCCTCACGAGTTCTACGCGACCGAGGAAGTGCTCGACCGCACCGAGCGGACACTCGACCGGCTCGGAGGCAAGGCGAAGCTGGTACGTGTCCCGCAGCACCGTGTCGAGCTCACCGTCGACGGCACACCGCGCACGCTCACGATGGCGACTCTGGACTTCAAGGACACCAAGGGGCGCTCGCAGATCGAGTCCGACGGCGCCCGCGACTTCACCTCCCTGGTGCTGGGAGGACAGCCGCTGGAGTTCGTCCTGCGCAACGAGCAGGCCGCGACCCGCGCGGACGGCGTCGCCCCCACCCCCGTGAAGTTTCCGACCAACGTGGGTTCGGGCGTAGAGGCGAAGGGCTCCCACGAGGTGGCCGACCTCATCGTCGAGGTCGCCAAGGGCAGGCAGCCGATGGAGACGGTCAACCCTCTGTGGGCCCGGCGGAAGGCCTATGACCAGTTCGCGAAGGGCGTCGGCCTCGGAAACAGGCCGGGGCAGGGCGAGGAGTACGGCAAGGCACTGAACGAGACGACGGCCACGTCGTGGACGACCCGTAAGCGGCGGAGCGCCTCCCTGTCGCTCGGCCTCAACGAGTTCGCCTGGGCACGTGACGGCGAGTCCTATATCGCACAGAGCATCGGCGTCGGCGGAAAGGCCGGCGAACGCCAGTACCAGACGGACTACAGCAAGGAGACCGAGCCCGTCACCGTGCCCGAGGCGGCCGCCAACCACTTCGCCGCCGTGCTCGTCACGAGCGACGACGGCAGCCACCAGATCGCAGTGGAGAACTACCGCCGTGGCCCCGTCCTGAAGGAATACGTCGCCGAGGCGGTCGACGCGCTCTACGACGCCCACGGTGAGAACCTCGCCGAGGTGCTCGCCGACCTGGCACGGCAGGCCGAGCAGGCCCAGAACCGCACGACGGAGCTCAACGACGCCATCGGCCGGATGCGGACGGAACTCCGGGAGACCTCGATCTCCGCGGCCGACCGCACCGCGCTGGAAGAGGAGATCGAGCGCACCGTCACGGAACACAAGGAAGCCGTGCGTGTCGAGCGGGAGATCGCTTCCCGTCGCACCCTCGCCGAGCAGCTGCGGTCCTACGGCGAGGCCCTGGTGTCGCCGGACGCCGGCACCCCGGAGGGAATCGTCGCGCTGGAGAGGGCACGCACCCAGGCCGGTACGACGCTGCAGAAACTGAACGGGGACGCCCTGGGCCGCAACACGGAGATGTGGCACTTCAAGATGTACGGGCGCGGGCCCGGCGAGACCTTCTTCGAGGCCACCGCCCGGGGCAAGGAGGACCCCCGTCCGATCTCCGAGCTGCCCAACCCCCTGGTGATCGTCGGCCTGCACGGTCCCGAGACCCGCCCGGTCCAGCTGGAGTTCCCCAGCAGCGGCAAGACGCTGAGCCCGGTGGCGAAGGGCAGACTCAAGAGCTACGCCCAGAAGGCCGCCAGGGAAGCGACATGGCGGCAGATCAACGGCGCGCAGCCGCCCTCCATCCAGATCACGGGCTATGGAAACGCCCTGGTCGGGGCGCAGCGCACCGGCCAGGAGCGGGCGGACGCGGCTCGCGACGAGCTGAAGCCCGTCCTCGCGCAGGCGCTGGCCGACCAGGCGGCCAAGGGCCTGCCGGTACCCGAGACCGACGACCTCCCCATCGAGGCCCGGTCCAAGGGCCGCGCCAATAACCCCCTGCCCACCGGCGCCACCCTCGACGAGCGGCGCCGCAGCGTGTTCGTCGCACTCGTCGAGCCCACGGACTACCGCGCCATGGACGACATCAACGCCGTGCTCGACGGTCTTCCCACCTCCCTGCGCAAGGGCGTTCTGCGAGACGCCGAGATCATCAGTGACCTCTACAACCCCTTCCCGCTCTCCGACGGCACCTCCGTGGACCCCACCCTGCTCCAGGAGCTCGCGGCCCAGCGCGAGGAGTCCATACGCCGTGTGGCGTTCGAGCTGTACAGCGAGTTCGAGCGAGAGGCACAAGGCGCCCTGATCCTCACCGCGGAGGGCCAGGCAGCCCGGGGGTTCGCCATCGGAAAAGCCGCCGAGCTGGCCGGACGACTGGGCAGGGCAAGAGACGTCTCCCCGTCGACCCTGCCACGCAACTTCGTTCCGGACAGCATCGCCTCCTACCTCCCGACGTCTGTTCAGCAGCCGGTCGGGCGCCGCGCCACGCTCAGTGGCGTGCGGCGATCCCTCACCCCGACGGGGGCACCGAGTACGGAACATGGTCGGTCCCTGGGAACCATCACCGAACGGCCCATCGAGGAAGCCGATCCGACCGTCACACGGGACGCGGCGGGGCGCGGACCCGCGCAGAGCCCGAACGGTGACGCGGAACGGCTGTCCGGCACCCGGCGAACCGAGCGGGTGCTGCCGGTCCAGGACCCGGTACGACCGGAGCAATGGCGTCACCGTATCGACGGCGCACCGGAACCCGCCTACCTCATGACCGAGATCTACGACCCGGCGCGCGACCCGCTCGCCGGCCGACGGGACGTCCTGGACGACGGCCTGCTCGCCGGCCGGGAGGTCATGGTACGTAGCGGCATCCAGCAGATTCAGGCGGAGGACGGCCGCTGGATCCGGCAGGTGCTGTTCAACCTTCCGGTGAGGTTCGGCGAGGGATTCGCGGCCGACCGGCTGCCCGGCCTCGAACGCCGCATGCAGGATCTTCTCGACACCCATCTCAACCTCGGCTACCAGCTCTCCCCGTCCGGGGCGGAGACCGGCGACCAGCTGCACTTCGATGTGCGGCTGACCCTCGCCGAAGACCACCCGGAGGCCGTGGAACTCAGCATGTCGGACCAGCCCGAACGCTCCGACCAGCTCTCCTTCCGCCTGCACTCCGACAACGCCGACGCGGCCCTGCACGAGCTCGATGACGCGGATCTGCTCCATGAACTGCTTCACTACGCAGGCGTGAGCGACCGGGGCCACGACGTGAACTCGCTGTTCCGGAAAACGCCCGACCGGGCGGACAGCGACGGCCTGATGGCCGAGCCCGGGCTGCCGACGCTGCCCGGCCTGCCGGTGTCGTACCTCGAACAGATCCAGCTGGCCCACGCCTCCGGCCCGGTGCTCCGGGCCCATCCGCTCGGGGCCCCGCCGGTGACGTCACCGGTCGGAAACAGGTTCCGCCTCCCGCCCATCGACGACGGACGGAGCCAGAGCCTGCGAGGCCGGGCCGCCGAGGCACCCTGGATGCCGAGGGCTCTGCGGCGTCTCGGCGAGCGCATCGCCAACCGAGGTGAACAGCAGTCCGAGCCGCGCGTACCGATAGAGATCCCGGCGGAGATCCGGGCGGAGACCCGGTTCGAGGAGGTCGACGACGCCTCCGACGCGACGGATGCCGGCATCGACGAGCGTGCCGAGGACATCGCCGACCGTGCACTGGAGGCCGCGCGAGCGAACCCGTCGAGCTCGGGCGACGACATGTACGCCGCCCTGATGCAGCCCCCGACCTCCCCTGAGCCGCCGACCGTCGGCAGGCGGAACCGGCAGGCGGTGACCCTCCCATCGACGCTCTTCGAGCAGATCCGGCAGGTGCGGGAGAGAAGCAACACCGTCAACACCCTCGGCACGGACATGAGTCTGTCTCCGAGGTCGGTCTCGTCCTCCGAGCGGTCCCCGATCGGCGCGCTCGCCGGCTGGGTGATGAACCGGGTGACCTCACCCACCCGATCCGCGAGTGACCGCCATGTCACCGGTGCCAGGACCGAGACGGTCGAGGAGGTCCTCGACCGCATGGAAACGATCGACCCCCTGGCGCGGGTCCCCCGCACACGCCCCTTGGAGACGGTCAGGCATCAGCTCGCCGGCCTGCCGCGCGCCGACTTCGACGCCGCCGTGGAGAGGGCCTGGGACCTCGCGGAGGAGACGGGCGTGGCGCAGAGGCGGGACATCGTGTTGCCGCCGGCGGAACAGGCCGTGCGCAACGCCGTCGTGCTCCGCCTCGCTCACGCGCTCGCCTTGGAAACCGTCGAGAGGGCCCGTGCGCTCGCGGTGGCCTTGATGCCCGTACGCCGGGGCCTTCCCGAGATCGTGATCACGGACGAGGACGGCGCCATCGGCGAGGAGGCGGCACAGGACGGACCGGCCGTCATGGTCGCCGAGCCCGCCCCGGAGGAACAGCAGCGACAGGCGCGACAGCAGCGACAGGTGCGACAGGAGCGGCAGGAGGAGCGCGACACCCCGCGGTCCATGAACCCGCCGGAGGCGATGCCGGGCGAGACCCGGAGACTCCAGGATCAGCTCAGAGGCGCGCTCGACGGCGACGAGCACGCCCTCGGGCTCCTGATCCGGGAGGCGTCGGTCCTGATACACCGGAGGGCGCGGTTTCCCATGTTCGTCTCGGGAAGTGACCTCGCGCGGCGCTGGCACGACCTCCAGCAGGAGGTCGTGGCCCGTACGGCGATGGCTCTGTATGAGGGACGCGATCACGTGGACCCGCAGTTCAGGGCACGTGAAGTCGTCGACGCGTTCGCCCGCCTGCTGGACCTCGGCCCGTCCCCGTACGAGAGCGGCGGGACGCGGTCCACGCAGGAGCCGGGGGAGGAGTCGCGGTCCGCGGGGGAGAGCTCCGTCTCCCGCCCGGCGGACCTGGAGTCCTCCGACGCCGAGGCCCGGGCGCAGGCCGCACAGGACCGCGCCGACATGGCCGGTGCGCTCGCCCGGATGAGGGAGGCGGGCATGGACCTCTTCGAGGAGCAGCCCGATCCCACGCTGGTCGACGCATTGCTCCGCGAGCACTCGGAGGAGTACGCCGCGACCGTCGACGCCTTCGGACGCGCTCACGTCGAAGGGCTGCTGAGCGGCGACCCCGGGTACAGTCCGTCCGCGCTCGCGGACGAGCACGGGCTGACACCGGCGCACACCCGGTTCCTCGTGGAGCGCATGGCTCTGGAGGACGACGGGTACCTTGCCGACGCGGCGCGCCGGATGACCCTGCGTCTCGCCGAGGGCGAGCCCGACACGGAGGCCGCCCCGCGGCGCTACGGCCTGGCCGATCTGTACGAGCGGTTCGTGGAGCGGCCGACGTTCGACGACGTACCCGAGCCCCCCGAGTCGGCGCTCGTCCTGGACCGGATGTCCGGCACGGTGGACGTCGACCGTCTGCGCGCCTTCGAGAGCGAGGTTCAGGCCCACCTCGACGAACCGTACTTCGACGTCCTCCTGCGCGAGGCGGTCGACCTGGTCCGTTCCATCGCGCTGACGCCGCAGGTCGAACGTCCCGGTGCCGGCCTGAAGGCCGAACGTCCCGACGCCTACTGGACGTACCTCGCGGTCGCCCAGTCCCTCCGCGAGCGCGGCGGTTCCCCGACGCTGGAGCACGATGCCCGCATGCTGACGGAGCGCGTCAGGGAGGCCCTCGGACTGCCGAGGGGCCGCGGCGTCCAGGGGGGCTTGCGGTACGCCTCCCCCGCTTCGGCCCAGGCGATGAGCGAACGGCTCGCCGAGGAGCTTTGGCAGCGTGTCGTCGCAGGTCGGTACGGCCTTCCCGCGCCCACCGAACAGCTGCTCGCCGACCACAGGACCCTGCTTCTCCACCGCGCCGAATACCGCGAGTCGTTCGAGGGATTCGGCCGCGACTACCTTCCGCTGCTGATGAACACCGGTGATCAGCGGGCGACGAACCGCGAGATGACCCGGCGCACGGGGCAGCGGGAGCCCGTGGTGGAGTTCTGGGCCGAGGCGGTCCTGCGCGGGGCGGGAGGCTACCGGGACGACCTCCTGGCACGATGGGGGAGCTGGTACGACAACCGCACGATGGACTTCACTGACCCCGCGGCGTCGGCCGCCGTGCACCTCCTGCTCATGCACGGGCACCGTTCGTACAGCCGTGATTTCCTCGACTTCGGTACGTTCCTCCACCCCTTCCTCCGGTCCGAGGGCCTGCGGACGGAAGACACGGACCTCGTGAGCCGTAGTCACGGCGTGGGCATCGGCCAGGGTCGGTTCTGGGCGCGACTCGTGGCCAACGGCGAGTGGTCGGCGTACCGGCGCCTGGTCACCGCCCAGATGTGGCGGCGCCTCAGGGCGGGACAGAACGACCACGTGTTCGCGCCCGACAGGCCGTCGCGGGAACTCGCTCACCAGCCTCTGCTCGAGGATCACATCGACTACGAGTTGGCGTACGCCCGGTTCGGTCAGCGCTACGGGCAGACTGTGCGGCCGGGCTATTTCCGCCTGAGGACGGCGACCGACCTCGGCGCCGAACAGGGGCTGCCCCCCAACCTGTCCGTCTACTGGGCCCAGATGTACCTGTCGGGCGCATGGCGTACCCACTTCGAGGCCCGTCTTCCCCAGCTCGACGCGGGTCTCACCCGGGGTGCGGACCACTTCGCGGACCCCCGCCTCGACCGCGGCATCCTGCACACGCTGCTGTTGGCCCATCCTCCCTACCTGCGTCGTTACGAACGATTCGGCGAGGAGTACACGGCCCTCCTGCGGCGGGGCGGGGATTCCGATCGCCGAGCGGCGCTCGCCCTCGGCCGCGGGATGGGGCTGAGCGACGGGCAGATCGGTTACTGGGCCGGCCTCGTCGAGGCGGGCCGATGGAGCAGGGACCACGAGCCGTCAGCGAAGGCCCGGGCCGGGGTCGAAGACCGCGTCGAGTCCGGGACCGCCGAGCCGGGACCCAGCCGGAGCGCGACCTTCACCGAGATCCCGCAAAACAACCAGGCCCGGGACGGCATGGCGCGGGACGGTCTGCCGTCCTACCCTTCCGTGGGGGACGACTACGTCCCGACGTTCACCCGGGTCGAGCCCTCCGCGGCCGAGCCCTCGCCCGCGTTCGACTCCGTTCGCCTTCTCGAGCGGATCGAACCGGATCTGGAGAGGCTCTCACCGGTGGTACCCGACGTGGGAGAGCTGTACGACTTCGCGGTCGAGGTTCTGCTCACGCCCGGCAGCTACACGGCCGTACTCGACGCCGCTGTGAACCTCACCGCCTCCGTGACGCGGCTGCCGGACGTCACGGCGTGGTCGGACCTCCCGCTGGCCGAGATGCCGCCGAGGGCCGTGTGGGCCGTGCTGGCGCTGGCGCTTGCGCTGACGAGGGATCCCGACCTCCTCTTCTTCCGGGACAGCGGCGTCAGCCGAGCCGTCTCCCTCGCCGAGCGGATCCGTTCCGAGCTGGGTCTGCGAGCCGCGGAAGGCCCCGGCTCCATGGTCCTGGAATCGTTGCCGGAAGAGTCCGAGACGTCTCCGAACGAGGGGAGCATCGAGACCATCGTCCAGCAGTTCTTCGACGGTGAGCCGCTGTTCGGTCCACTTGCCTGGCCCCAGGTCCTCGAACTGCACCAGAGGTTGTACGAGGGCTCCGTGGCGTACGCGGCCCGGTTCCACGACTTCGCCACCCGCGACGAGCGGGACGCGGGGGAGCGGACCGGAGGGGCGGCGAGCGCCGTCCGCGAACACGGCCCGCACCGAGACGCGGCCCAGGCCTGGGCGCAGGTGCTCGCCGATCCCGACTGGGCCCGGCGTGTGCGGGAACTCTCCGGGCCGATGAGCCATCCGGCCGTGGCCGAACTGCGGCGGAACGCGATCCCGCTGACCGACGGTTCGCTCACCCCGGACGAGAGGGTCTTCTACGGGGCCGGGCACCTGTCGTCGCGCGACACGGTGTCCGAGGTCCACGAGTCGCTGCTCGAGGAGTCGCCCCGTTACCGGCACGACTACGGGCTCGCGGCGGAGGTACAGCGCACGCTCGTCGACGAGGACACCGTGACGGAGGAGCTGACCGCCTTCGCCACGGCACGAGGGATGAACTCCGGGACGGTCCGATTCTGGCTGTTCGGGGAGCCGGCCACCACGCTGGCGAACCACCGGCGACTTCTCGCCACGTCCCCGCGGTACGCGGTGGATCTCATGGACTTCGAGTCCATGGCGCGCGACGGGCTGGCCTCGCGACGGCTCGACGCGTTCGCCGCCGAAAGGAGGCTGGACCCGAACCTCGTACGCCTCTGGAAGACCCTGCGGACACAGGACGGCTGGCAGGAACAGCTCGCGGCAGCCCGTCTGCTGGGCAGCCGGCCGTCCCGCACGGGCACCACCGGGGCAGGCACCACCGACGCGCCCAGGCACGGGCTCGCGACGGCGGACGACGGGTCTTCCGACAACGAGGTGCGGTACGTGGAGGACGGGGACGGCGACGATGAATGGGTGACCGACGAGGAGGACACCGAGGGCGTCGAGGGGCGGGAAATCATCGAGGCGGTCCGGCAGGAGGGCGGACCGCTGCCCCGGAACCACCCCTTCGGCTCCACCCTCGAACGGGACGTCTACACCGGTGTTCCCCTCCCGGCCATGCCCGCGGGGGAAGTACGCGCCTTCCACGAAGACCTGCTGCGTCAGCCGCAGTACCGCTCCGACTTCGAACTCCTCAGCCGCCTCTACACCTCCGACAGCGTGCCCAGGGACACGGCCTGGCGGGAAGTGGAATCGTTCGTGCGGGACCGGGGGATGGACACGAGCTACGACCGGCTGTGGAACTCCCAGCTCTTGTTGGGCACACTCCGAGAGCGTTCCGCGACGGCCGGTCCACGGACACCCACCCATCCCGTCGATGGCCTGTCGAATCTCACCGAGGCGGTGCGGGCCATGCGTCTCACGCGGACCGACGAGACGGAGGACGCGGAGGACGTGGAGTCCGGCACCTGGGGAAACCAGGTGGCGGAGGAGAACCGCCCGGACATGGACACGGAGTGGACAGGGGAGGGGGAGCAGGACGCCCAGCCGGTCGAGGCCATTCCGCGTGAATGGGCGACCCTCGATGCGTCCGCGCGGTACCAGGCGATCAGGGTCCGCCTGCACGCCCACCTGCCCGTCTTCGGCGACGCCGACCTGGACGCGGACACACAGAGTCTGCTGCTGGCCAACAACAGCGCGTTCCGCGAGGCGTGGTCGCAGTTCCTGGAGGCGTTCCGCGAGCTGGTTATGCAGGGCGAGGACAGCCCGGAGGCGGCATATGAAGCGGCCGTGGTCGACGTGGGCGTCGCCCATGACATAGGTGAGTACTGGGCAGACCGGAGCAGCCATCTGAGGCATCTCGTGGCGAGGGAGCAATTGGCCGCCGTCTACTCCACCGGCGGGCTCTTCCGCGAGAGCGGAGAGCTCGAGCGAAACGTGCTGCACAGCCTGCTGCTGGACGAGACGGCACGATACGCGCGCGACTTCACCGAGTTCGTCGAGAACATCCGCACTATGGAGGAGGAAGGCTGGCTGGTGCGTGAGACCCTCTCCGCGCCCGAGCTGGCGGAACGCGTCGCCGAGGCGGCGAGCGACATCGACGTACCCGACGATGTCATCGCCTACTGGACGGAGCTCTACCGTCGCGACTCCTGGGACGAGGAGAGCGAGTCGGCCCTCCGGAGCGAAGACCGCCAGGAACCGGTCGAACAGGTGCTGGACAGAATCCGGGCACTGGGTGGGCCGCTGCCCGAGGACCACGTGCCCACGTCGGATCGGGAGGAATTCGTCTACTCGGGCCGGTGGGATTTCGGGATCGTTCACGACAGTGAGGCGATGCACCAGGATCTGCTCGACGAATCGGAGCAGTACGCGTACGACTTCGACATCATCAGCGACCTCGCCAGCGTGCGGGCACCCGCCGACCAGATCCGTGCGAGCCTGATCGACTTCGTGGTGAGCAGGGGAATGCACCCCAGTGCGGCCACGTACTTCGACACACTCCTGAGCCGGCCGGCGACGAGCCCCGACTCGGAACCCTCCGGCATTCCCGTGCCCCCGTACGAGGAGCCCGGAGTGCTTCCGCGGTACGGGGAGGCCGTCACCTCGATGGCCGAGGTGCGGGTCACCGACCTCAACGCGGCATTCCAGCGCGAGCTGGACGAACAGCCTTCCAGTCCTGAACTCGACGCGCTGATGCGGGAGGCCGTCGACATGGTGGGCGAGATGATCCAGGTTCCCACGGCCTGGGGAACGCGGCCGGGTGAATCGCTCCGCGAGGCGCGCCCCGAGGTGTACTGGACGTACGTCGAGGTGGCCCGGTTCCTGCGCGACAACGAGCATTCGCCGACGCGCGAGCGGGAGGCGCGCGCCCTGGTGGAGCGGCTCCGCGAGGCGAACGGCCTGCGGCCTCGCGGCTTGCTGGGCGGCGCGGGCGACGGCACGGACACGCGGAACACCGAGGCCGTCGAGACGATCGAGCGGGACCTGCGCCGTGCCGGCAGGCAGGTCTGGAACAACGACGGCACCCTGCACCACACCGCGGCCCTCACGCTGCGGCCGATGGCCGTCGGCCGGGCCCGTCTCGACGCGGAGAGGATGGGCGGCGCCGACCTGTACGGGCTCGCCGCGCACCTCTTCGACCCGTCGGCCCACGACCGGGCCCTGCCGCTGCTGGCGGAATGGCTGGGGGAGGAGGGCATCCCGGTGCTCGCGCCCGAGGAGGTCCGAGCGGCGCGACAGGTGTCCGCCGAGCGGACGCTCGACGCCGTGGACGACATGACGGACCTCACTGTCGACGACGTGGCGCGGCAGTTGTTCCCGGAGGCCCTCGCGACGGACGGGAGCGTCCAGGGCCAGGTGGCCGGATACCTCGAAGCCGGCGCGAGGTTCGGCCGGGACCGGCTCAGCGACGGGCGTCCGATGCGGAGCATGATGATCGGCATCGCGGCCCTGCGCGCCGCCGAGGACAGCCCTTCCCCGCGGCCGCTGTCCGACGTCGCGACAGAGGTACTCGGCGACGCGTCGCCCGACTCCCTCCGACGGGTGGAGGGGTGGCGCGACGGCACCCGGCACCTCGACGAGGTGGAGGGCGAAAGCCCGTACCAGACGTTCGTCGACCGGATCGTCGACGCGGCGCGGGAGCTGCGGGCACAGGACGCCACGGTCGACGCGGGCCGGCTGGCACGCACGGTCTTCGGGGTCTCGACGCCCTCGGCGGACGAGGTCGGCGCCGTCCGGTACTGGCTGGGGAAGGCGGGTCTTCCCACCGTCGTCGAGCCGGAGCTGACCGCGATGCTGGGACCCTCGCGGCTCTTCGGGCTCCCGTACGACGAGGCATCGCCGCGGGCCATGGACGGAGAGCGGGAACCGCTGCCGGTCCAGGTGCCCGCGCCGGTGCCGGTCGAGGCGCCCGGGACCGACTCCGCCCCATACACCCTCGGCGACGCGATGCCCGAGCCCCTCGCTTCGCTCTCGCTGCCGGAAACCGCCGATCCGCTCACGGTGCTGAGCGCCGTGGCCGACCACGTCGTGGCCCACGCCATGCATCTGCACATGAGCGGCTCCCCGACCGACATCACGGCCATCAGCAAGGGGGCCCGAGGAGGAGAACGCCACGAGCCGTGGCGGCACCACCACGAGGTCCTCGGCATCCTGGAAGCGTCCGGGGTGCGGGGGCAACCGATCACGAGCGGACTTCGGCCCGGAGAGCGCGGACCACGGCCCACCTCACAGGTCATGCGGCGTGTGCTCGACACCGCGCGGGCGGATGAGCCTCACCTGCGCGACCCCTATGCCTACGCCCGGTCGATGCTCAGCGAGGACGACGCGGACTCCTCCGTGCCGCTGGTCCGAGGCTGGTTGGTGGGCGCGGGGCTCATGGGCGACATGCCGACCGACGGGGCCCGGGCGCGGATGGTCGCCAGAGCCCGTGAGCTGGCGGACGCGTATGTGGACCGTGGCGCGGTGATCGATGTGCGGGAGATCGCCAGGCAGGTGTTCCGCACCGACCAGGAGACCCCGCAGCAGGTGTACCTGACCACGATGTGGCTCGGCGACAGTCTCGGCGACGGCCGTGACCCCATGGCGCTCGATGACGTCCCCGAGCCGAGCCCGCGGGAAGAGGCCGCGAGGTCGGAAGCGGAGACTCCCACGACGTCGTCGAGGGTGGAGGAACTGCGCCGGCAGTACCTGGAGGTCCTGCGGCGTTACCCCAGCCCGCCGATCTCCCTGGAACGCGTGCGGCAGCTCGACCCCCGTGACCCGAATCTGCCGAACCTGGAGCACCTGCGAGGCGGCCTGGCGGCCGCACTGGCGACCCGCGCGGCCGAGCTGGTCTACCAGGGAGCCTCGCTGTCGGACATCGCCGGGCACCTGAGCCTGCCGGGCGGCACGCGGTACCCGGTGCTGCAGGTGCACCGGATGATGCTCGAGCACAGCCCGCGGTACGGAGCCGATTTCCAGGCGCTGTTCGACCATCCGGACATGGGCACGCCGATGGCTGCTTCCAGAGCGGCCGATTTCGCACAGCGGAACGGTCTGCACCCGCAGACGATCGAGACCTGGCGTCAGTACGCCGAGGCCTTCCTGACGCAGAGTCGTTTCCTGGAGGGCATGTCCCGGTCCGAGCGCGCCACCCTGCGCGGCATCGCGTCCGGGTACCTCAACGAAGCCATCGGTGGAATCACCCTGGCCCCCGTACCGCTCTCCGTGAGGCTGGTGCGCGAGGAGCGCCTGGTGCGCGTGATGAAGGCATTGAAGGAGGGCGGCGAGCGAGGGGCCAACCGGGAAATCCTCTCTCTCACAGGTGAGTTGGGCCTCGTGCCCCGGGGCCTCGGCGTGGGCGGCACGCAGGTCACCGGCGATCCGGACGCGATGGACGTCGACGACTATTTCGATCAGGGATGGCAGGAGTTCCTCGGGGCGATGCAGCGGTCCGGGCAGGGCCTCGCGGACTCCTTCCTCCTTGACAACCCGGATCGCGTCAGCGAGACGGACGACATGGACGTTGAGGCAGCACCTCGCTGCCCCGGTGGTGGAAGAGTCCACTCCGTCCCCCGTTGTCATCGACCCCGCCGTCTCCATCCCGGCTGTCGTCGACCCGAGCGCGTCCGTCCAGGTCGTCTTCGACACGGCCGCCTCCGGCGCGGACGCTCTCGTGCCGGAGACAGTGGTTCCGGTTCCTGAGGCAGCACCTCGCTGCCCCGGTGGTGGAAGAGTCCACTCCGTCCCCCGTTGTCATCGACCCCGCCGTCTCCATCCCGGCTGTCGTCGACCCGAGCGTCTCCGTCCAGGTCGTCTTCGACACGGCCACCTCCGGCGCGGATGCCGTCGTCTCGGACACGGAGTCGCTGATGGACACGAGCGAGCTGCCCCGGGACGAGTACCGCGACCTCGGTGAGCCGGATGGTCCGGAAGAGCTGACGAGTGCGCCGGCAGGTGAGGCGAGTACCACACGTGTCGGGGAGGGCTTCCCGCCCACGAGCCTGCCTACGGAGACGGGCGCTGTTTCGCTTTCCTCGCCTCGGGCCGAGGACGTCGTCGTGCCGGAGCTGGAGATTCCGGTGCCACCGAGCCTCAACGGACAGCGCATCGCCTTCTCCATTGTGCTGGGCGAGGACTCTCCGGTGGGGCAGTGGGCGGACTACTTGGTGGCCAGGGCGATGGACGACCGGAGGAACAACCTGCCCCTCATGGTCACCAGGTACGAGCAGGGCCTCGGCATGAGGCCCCATACCGAGGTGACAGGCTTCGTTCCCGGTGTTCTGGAGGGCGCCGGGATGTTGGCGCCCTATCCGATGCGTAGCGGCGCTACCTATGAGCAGATGAGGAATGCGGTCGATCTGATCGGCGCCCGCCTGGCAGCGGGTGGGCCTCTTGACTTCCGGCAGATGACGCGCGACATCCAGCAGGTAGCGCGCGATGTCGGGATGGCCGAATGGCCGAAGGGAGTGTGGCGGGTTCTGGGCTGGGCCATCGCTGCCATGGGTCTCTTCCCTGTGGCGGGCGGTGCCCGTCAGCGGATGGAGGACCACGCGGTGGCGCTGGGCCGGCAGGCTCAGACCAAGGGCCAGGTGCCCGATGTGCGCTCCATCGCGCGAGCGGTGTTCGGGGTGCCGGTGACGACCCTCCAGCAGGAGTATCTGGTCAGCTCCTGGCTGGGCGTTTCGGGAGGGGTGGAGGAGGCCACACCGGGCCCGGACGTCACACCGGAGCTGGACGTCACCGACCCGAACGCGCAGTCGCTGATGGATACGAGCGAGCTGCCCCGGGACGAGCCCCGCGACCTGGGTGTGTTGGATGGTTCGGAGACGCTGACTGTGAAGGAAGCGGAGTTGGCCCGGGCGATGGAGGGTGCGCCGGCGGGTGAGGCGAGTACCAGTACCACGCGTGTCGGGGAGGGCTTCCCGCCCACGAGCCTGCCTATGGAGACGGACGCTGTTTCGCTTTCCTCGCCTCGGGCCGAGGACGTCGTCGTGCCGGAGCTGGAGATTCCGGTGCCACCGGGCCTCGACGGACAGCGCATCACCTTCTCCTTGGTGATGGGCGAGGACTCTCCGGTGGGGCAGTGGGCGGACTACGTCGTGGCCAGGGCGATGAACGACCGGAGGAACAACCTGCGCCTCATGGCCAACAGCTACGAGCAGGGCCTCGGCATGAGGACCGAAACCGAGCCGACAGGCTTCGTTCCCGGTGTTCTGGAGGGCGCCGGGATGTTGGCGCCCAATCCGATGCGTAGCGGCGCTACCTATGAGCAGATGAGGAAGGCGGTCGATCTGATCGGCGCCCGCCTGGCAGCCGGTAAGCCTCTTGACTTCTATAAGGCGGCAGAGGACAGCGGGCTCCCACGGCGCCCCGGAGTGTGGCGGGTTCTAGGGTGGGTCACCGGTGCCGGTCTTCTTCGTCTTGTGCCGGGCGGCGCCCGTCAGCGGATGAAGGAGTACGCGGTGGGGCTGGGCCGGCAGGCTCAGGCCGACGGTCAGGTGCCCGATGTGCCCTCCATCGCGCGAGCGGTGTTCGGGGTGCGGGAAACGACCCTCCAGCAGGAGTATCTGGTCACCTCCTGGCTCGGCGGCTCGGGAGGGGTGGATGAGGCCACGCCGGCCCCGGCTTCGGTCTCCACGTCTCGGGACGAGGGTGTCGTCGCGCCGGAGCTGGTGGTTCCGGATCCACCGAGCGCCATGAATCTCAGCCTCGATGCTGCAGCACTCGCGAACTCTCTGGCGGGGCGGTCGGCGGACTACCTCGTGGCCAGGGCGATGAACGACCGGATGGGCACCCTCCCCATGCTGATCGGCGCGTACGAGACGGAGCTCGGCATCCCCACAACCGCGGTCAAGTCCGCGTTCGTCGTCGGTGTCCTGGAGGGTGCCGGGGTGTTGGCGGGCCATCCGGTGCGTTCGGGTGCCACCTATGAGCAGATGAGGAAGGCGCTCGATCTGATCAGCGCCCGCCTGGCAGCTGACGAGCCTTTTCATCCGCCCGTCAGCGGATGAAGGAGTACGCGGTGGGGCTGGGCCGGCAGGCTCAGGCCAACGGTCAGGTGCCCGATGTGCCCTCCATCGCGCGAGCGGTGTTCCGTGTGGCTCTATCGACCGTGCATCAGGTCCATCTCGTCAGCTCCTGGCTGGGCGTTTCGGGAGGGGGGGAAGTGGCCACACCGGACCCGGACGGCACGCCGGACCCAGACGTCACCGACCCGAACGCGGAGTCGCTGATGGACGCGAGCGAGCTGCCCCGGGTCGAGTCCCGCGACCTCGGTGTGTTGGATGGTTCGGAGGCGCTGACTGCGGAGGAAGCGGAGTTGGCCCGGGCGATGGAGGGTGCGCTGGCCGGTGAGGCGAGTACCAGTACCACGCGTGCCGGGGAGGGCTTCCCGCCCACGAGCCTGCCTATGGAGACGGGCGCTGTTTCGCTCTCCTCGCCTCGGGCCGAGGACGTCGTCGTGCCGGAACTGGAGATTCCGGTGCCACCGAACCTCACGGAACGGATCGGTTTCACGCAGGCGGTGGGCGAGGGCTCTCCGGCGGGGCAGTGGGCGGACTACATCGTGGCCAGGGCGATGAACGACCGGAGGAACAACCTGCCCCTTAAAACCGGCAGGTACGAGCGGGACCTCGGCGTGGGCCTCTCAGAAGACGGGGGGGCAAGCTTCGTTCTCGGTGTTCTGGAGGGTGCCGGGGTGTTGGCGCACTCTCCGATGCGTAACCACACTCCCTATGAGGCGATGAGGAAGGCGGTCGATCTGATCGGCGCCCGCCTGGCAGCCAATGAGCGTCCTGGCTTCCGGCAGGTAGGGGTGGACGTCGGCCTCCACAAGTCCCGCGGAGCGTGGCGGGTTCTGGGGTGGGTCACCGCGGTGTTCGGGGTGCCGGTGACGACCCTCCAGCAGGAGTATCTGGTCACTTCCTGGCTCGGCGGCTCGGGAGGGGTGGAGGAGGCCACGCCGGACCCGTACGCGCAGTCGCTGACGGGTACGGGCGACCTGCCCCGGGACGAGTCCCGCGACCTCGGTGTGTTGGATGGTCCGGAGAACCCGGCTGAGGAGGAAGCGGGGTTCGCTCGAGCGACGGAGGGTACGCCGACGGGTGAGGCGAGTACCAGTACCACGCGTACCGGGGAGGGCTTCCTGCTCACGAGCCTGCCTACGGAGACGGGCGCTGTTTCGCTCTCCTCGCTTCGGACCGAGCGCGTCGTCATGCCGGAACTGGAGATTCCGGCTCGACCGAACCTCACGGAACGAATCGGTTTCAAGCAGGCGGTGGGCGAGGGCTCTCCGGCGGGGCAGTGGGCGGACTACGTCGTGGCCAGGGCGATGAACGACCAGCGGGACGGCATCCGTCCGCAAGCCGCCAGGTACGGGAAGGAGGTCGGCCTGGACGTCGGCCTCTGGGGCGAGATCGACTTCATTCGCGGTGTCCTGAAGGGGGCGGGGATGTCGATCATCGGCACCGCTTCCTTTGAGGAGATGAGGGCCTTCCTCGGCGAGGTGGAGGCTCGCCTGACAGCGGGCGAGCCGCTTGGCCTGACTCAGCTGGCGCATTCCGTCCTGCCCAATAACAACCGCTCGCCATGGCGGGTTCTGGGGTGGATCACCGGTGCCGGTCTTCTTCACCCTGTGCCGGGCGGCGCCCGTCAGCGGATGAAGGAGTACGCGGTGGGGCTGGGCCGGCAGGCTCAGGCCGATGGTCAGGTGCCCGATGTGCCCTCCATCGCGCGAGCGGTGTTCGGGGTGCCGGTGGCGACCCTCCAGCAGGAGTATCTGGTCAGCTCCTGGCTGGGCGTTTCGGGAAGGGGGGAGGAGGCCACGCCGGACCCGGACGCGGAGTCGCTGATGGATACGAGCGAGTCGCCCCGGGGCGACTCTCCCGACCTCGGTCGGCTGGTTCGTCCGGGGGCGCTGACCGCTGAGGAGGAAGCGGCGTTCGTTCGGCAGATGGAGAGTGCGTTCGAGGGGGAGGCGGCTTCGGTCTCCACGTCTCGGGACGAGGGTGTCGTCGCGCCGGAGCTGGTGGTTCCGGATCCACCGAGCGCCACGGAAACGCATCTCAGCATCGATGATGCGGCACGCGAGGATTCTCCGGTGGGGCGGTGGGCGGACTACGTCGTGGCCAGGGCGATGAACGACCGGAGGAACAGCCTCCCCATGGTGCTCAGCACGTACAGGACGGAGCTCGGCCTGTTCGAAAACGAGAACAGGACCACCTTCGTCGTCGGTGTCCTGGAGGCCGCCGGGGTGTTGGCGTCCCAGCCGATGCGTCCGGGTGCCACCTATGAGCAGATGCGGAGTGCGCTCGATCTGATCGGCGCCCGCCTGGCAGAGGGCATGCCTTTTCATCCCCGGCTGGTGGCGCGCGAAGTCGGGTTGATCGATCTACGTCGCGGACAGTGCGGTGTTCGGGGTGCCGGTGACGACCCTCCAGCAGGAGTATCTGGTCACTTCCTGGCTCGGCGGCTCGGGAGGGGTGGAGGAGGCCACGCCGGACCCGGACGTCACGCCGGACCCGGACGTCACCGACCCGGATGTCACCGACCCGGACGTCACGCCGGACGCGGATGTCACCGACTCGGACGTCACGCCGGACGCGGATGTCACCGACTCGGACGTCACGCCGGACGCGGAGTCGCTGATGGATACGAGCGAGCCGCAGGGTGGGGCGACTACCGCCCATCTTGGAGGGATCTCCCCGCTCACGGGCCTGGTTACGGAAGCTGCGGTTGCGGTCTCCACGTCTGAGGACGAGGGTGTCGTCGCGCCGGAGCTGGTGGTTCCGCCTCGACCGAACCCCGCGGCATCGCAGATCCGTTTCAACGAGGCGCTGGGCGAGGGCTCTCCGGTGGGGCAGTGGGCGGACTACGTCGTGGCCAGGGCGATGAACGACCGGAGGAACAACCTCCCCCTGATATCCCGCACGTATGAGGAAGGCCTCGGTCTGAACCTGGCCGAGGCCAGGATCGCCTTCGTCGTCGGTGTCCTGGAGGCCGCCGGCCCGTCAGCGGATGAAGGAGTACGCGGTGGGGCTGGGCCGGCAGGCTCAGGCCAACGGTCAGGTGCCCGATGTGCCCTCCATCGCGCGAGCGGTGTTCGGGGTGCCGGTAACGACCCTCCAGCAGGAGCATCTGGTCACCTCCTGGCTCGGCGGCTCGCGAGGGGTGAAGGACGCCACGGACGACGCCATGTCGGTGGACGAGGCGATCTCCGACACCGATGAGTCGACGTCCACCGTTCCGACCGAGGATCCGGCGCGTGTCGCTCGGGTGTTGGCCGCGTACGAGCAGCGGCCGGACACTCCGCTCGCCGAACTGGTGCGGCTCGCCTATCCCGGTGTCGCGGAGCCGTCTGTCGACCAGGTGATGTACACGGCCGGTTTCCTGGAGGCTGCGGGTGCACCGACCACGGGTGGCGTGGCGCCCGTCGAGATGATCGTGGCAGTGGCGGAGATGAGGAGCAAGACCGACAGCGGCGAGGACGGCTGGCTGCTCGACGACATCGTCGACGAGGTACTGGGCGCGGAACGAAACGTGGACGGTGAGTCCTCGCGTCTGCTGGGCTGGTTCGAGGCGACCGAATATCTCGATGCCCTTGACGGAACGGAGAGTGTGTACAGCACGTTCGTCCAGCGCGTGGTGCAGGACGCCCGTTCGATGCGCAAGGCGGACGGGAGCGTCGATACGCTCCAGGTGGCCCGCCTCCAATTCGCTGTCCGGCAGCCCTCGCCGACGCAGCGGGCCGCGGTCCGCTACTGGCTCGAACTGCACGGCATACGTAAACACATGGAGAAGGACGTCGGCGGACCGGCCGTCGACGTCATGGCGCAGCTGCTCGACGGGCTGCGCGTGGAAGCCCCGCAGCCGGACGCCCAAGTGTCCGTACAGCAGCGTGCCGAGTACGTCGTCCACCGGGCGGTCACGTCCGCTGCCAATGGCCGGTATCCCACCCTGGGAGAGCTGTTCACCGAGGCCTACCCCACGGGACAGTCCCTTGAAGCCAAGGCGATGGTCCGCGGATTCCTGGAAGGTGTCGGGCTGGGCTCGCTGGTGAGGAGCGGGGCACCCACCAGCGACGACCACCACATGGCCGGCGTCTTCGCGGCAGCGCGAAAGAGCCTTGAGGAGGGAGAGCGCGTCGATCCCCGGGCGCTCACGCAGGTCCTACTGGGACGAGCGGTCGACGAATCCGACGGCTATCGCCTCGGCAAGGTCACCGGCTGGCTCGTCGTCGCCGGGCTGATGGGCGGGCCGCTGACGAAGGGCGGAGTCATCGAGCGCATCAAGGGCGCGCTGACCGGTGCGGCATCCGGGACGACGACGCGGGACCACGGCACATCGCGGGAACAACGGGAGCAAGCGGCGGCGGAGCTCTACTCCCGCGTGTTCCAGGAGCCCGAGCCGTCGGTGCCGCAGAGGGCCGCGGCCGTGGAGTGGCTGGCCGAGAACCCACAGAGGGTGTACACGCGTGGGCTGGCCCGCCGCGCCGCGCGGGAGGGAAGGAGCATAGATCCGAGATCCATCGCGCAGCGCGTCTACGAGACGCTGAAGCCTGCCGACGAGGACGTGCGGCAGGTCACCGACTGGCTCGTCGAGGAGGGACTGGTCCCGGCCGGAACGCTGCCGCACATGAACGACCCGTACGCGGTGTTCGACACCGACGACTACGTCGGTGACACGATGCCCCCGGAGCCGGACGGGACCGAAGCCCTTGGGGAGATCGTCGACTACATCGTCGCCCGCGCCGTTCACGAGCGCCTGACCGGCCGCGACTCCAAGCCCTCCCACATCGCCCGTTTCTTCAGCAGGGATCCCCATCGGAGCGGGAGAGCGTTCGTCATCGGTGTTCTGGAGTGGTTCGGAGGGCTCGGATCCACCGAGACGTTCGCCGACGTCCCCACCTTCGAGCGGATGAGCGGCGCGGTGACGCAGGCCCGCGAAACGCTGGCCGCCGGCACGACCGTCAAACGGCCCGTCCTCGCGCGCGTGGCGTTCTCGACCGGTATCCGCCCGCCCACGCGCGACGAGATCGACCGCGTCAAGGGCTGGATCGCCGCGGCGGGACTGCATCCCGGAGGGGTCCCGCGCACGGTGCGGGAGATGAAGGACCGTGCTCTCGCGCTGGCTCGGCACGTCAAGGACAACGGAGGCGAGCCGCACGCTCCGTCCATCGCGCGCAAGGTGTTCCGGATGGACACCGCGACCCCGCATCAGGTCAGTCTGATCACCACCTGGCTCGACGACGGTGCGGACCCGACCGGTCCGACGCCCGAGGCCGGAGCCTCGTCCCGCCCGGCCCGTGAGGAGAACACGGGTCCCGGCGTCCAGGAACTGCGCGCCCACTTCCAGGCGCAGGTGAACAGGAACCCGACGCCTCCCGCCCCTGTGCCCGTGACGCAGGAGTCCGCGCCGGGGCGAACCGTTGAGGACCCGCTTCCGTCGAGCCCCGAGGCGACGGGGCCGGCCCGACACCAGGATCCCGTGTCACGTGCGGAGACGCTGGTCTACGCGGGCAGGGGCCTGGCGTACACCGGCAACGAACTGCACCTGCCATGGCAGCCGACCGACCCCAGGTTGACCACGCACCGAATGCTGCTGGAACACAGCGAGCGGTATCGGGCGGACTATGAGCGCGCGCTGCGGGACATCATCGGCAACGTCCGGGTCGCGAACGCCGACGTGCCCAGGCGCCTGCAGGAGTTCGCGGCATCGGTGGGACTGAATCCCGCCACGACCAGACTGTGGGCGGAGCACCACGGCAGCGTCACCCTCTGGTCGGCCCTCTCCGGGCTGTCCCGCTCCGAGATCCAGGACCTTTACTCCCGTGCCTCGGCCTATCTGAACGAGCGAACCGACAGCCTCCGCCTGACCCCGCTGTCACCGGCCGAGCGACTGCTCCGCGACGATCGCCTGGTGCGCGTCGCACGTGCCTTGCACGAAGGGGGCCCCGACGCGGCGAACACCGTGGCCAACGAGATCATGAGGGAGCGGAATCAGCGGCCACGCGCTCGTGGCGCCGGTGGTGCGTCCTCGACGGGCAGCCGGCTCGACGACCTGGAGAGCGCACCGGTCCAGCGGGGCGAGACCTCCTCCGCGTCGGCCCGTCGCCTCACCGAGGCCCCCGGCATCACCACGGGCGCCGACCCCGACGCCGTGGTACGCCACGTACTCGACGGGCTGCGCGGAGACCCGAGCAACCCCACCCGCGACGGGGACGCGGCCCGTGCGCGGCTGCTGCGGCAGCTCACCGAGCAGCTGCCGGACGCGACGACACGCCAGGTACGGGCCACGGAGCTGCGACGGGAGGCGGAGAGGATCGCGGAAAGCGCCGATCCGCGACTGAGGTCGATGACCGCGTCCGAGCGCGACGCCGTGATCTGGCAGATCGCCGAGACCCTGCACGCCCGGGGCGAGGCCGCCGCGCTGCGGACCGTCGCCCAACTGCGCGCCGCCGAGGCGCTGCTGGCCGACGGCGTCCGCGTCCAGGGTGAAGTCCTCACGCGGGCGTACGGGATCGTGGCGGAGCTCTACCCGACCTGGTTCGCCCACAGCGCGCGCCGGCAGCACCTCGAACTCGCCCAGCTCGCGCACGTACTCGGGACACGGGGGCCCGAGGCCGCCCAGCGCCTTGCGGCACGTCTGCGGATCGATGCCGCCGGCCCGACCGCGCGGGACCTTCAGCTCGACAGCGCCCGGAGCACCGAGCTCGCCCTGCGCTCCCGACTGGACGAGAGGGCCTTCGACGCGCTGCTCACCGACGCGATCGCGGTGTTGGAGGACTTCGCGCGAACCGATGTGACGATCGACGACCCCCGGCCGTTGCACGAGCGCAGCCCGCTGTACTACCAGGCGCTCGTCACCGTCGCCGATGTGCTCGACCGGAGCCGCGACGAACCCGATCCGATGGCCGCCGCGCGGGAGGCGGCCCGCGAGGCGGCCCGTACGCTCGGGCTGGAACCGTCCGCCGCCGGCCGCGGCGGCGTGGACCAGGAGGAGAGCGACCGGACCGGCGAGTCCTCCACGCGGGTGCAGGAGCAGGCGCGGCCGGACATGACCCGAGCGCCAGTGATCAACCGCGACAGGGCCGTCGCGCAAGCCATGCAGATGATGGCGTACCACTGGGACTGGAACAGGCTGCTGGCGGACGGTGCCGAGGCCATGGAAGAGATCGACGGGGCTCTCGTCGACGACGAGACCGCCGCGCTGCCCCTTCCGGCATCGGCCGGCGCCCTCACCCTTGCCCACAAGGCAGCCCTGTTCGACACGGCCGAGCGGGAGCTCTCCCCCCGCCTTCCCGGCTGGGCCCAGCTGCCGGAGGAGAGGAAGACGGCCCTCAAGGCCGTTCTGGTGCGGGAAGGATGGCTCCGCGGCTCCGGCGCGGCCATCGCCATGGGTGCGCGGATGGTGATGGAGGTCCGCCTCCTCTCCCTCAGGCCTCCGAACGAGGACAGCGCCACCTTCCTCACCCGGGCCCTCCAGGGCGGAATGGAGCTGATCGAGACCCACCACCCCGGCTGGATCCGCCAGAGGGACGTCGCTTACCGGCACAGGACGCTCCTGAGCCTGAGCGTCGGGCGACTGACCGATCCGCTGCCCCATGTACAGGCGGCGGCCCGTGCGATGGAGTCGACGAAGTACGGCTCCGCCCCGCTCGGGGCGTTCCATCTGGAGACCGTCCGGCCCACCCGCGCACCGGACGTGACCATCCTGTTCTCACGTCGTGGGAAGGCCAGGGAGGACGACCTGGCCGCGTGGGCGAAGCACAAGGCCGACGCGTCGGCGGTGTTCCACTACGTCAGGCCGCAAGGGAAATGGCTCGTCCCGATCGGTAGGGCGCCGCTTCCGTGGCGGGAACGCACGGCGCTCTATCTCGCGCTGCACGCCGGACCCGACGCCTTCAAGCCCTTTGTCACCGATCTCGACGTCGTCCCCTGGTCGGACAACGAGCACGAGGAGGGGTCGATGGGGGTGGTCACGTCTCCGGAGCACATAGCCGAAGCCCTCCTGGCCCACCCCACCTTCCCCGAGATGGTCACCAAGGCGCGGCAGCACCCGAACAAGGAGCTGCACCTGGTGTTGTTCGGCTGCAACGTCGGAGCCGTCCTCGGCGAGACACGGAACTCGCTGGGCGCGGTGGCCGCCTGGATCGGTGCCAGGGCACAGGTGCCCGGCCTCAAGATGTTCCTGTGGGGCAGTCCGCACAAAGTCAGCGTCGCCCTTTCAGGCGAGGTGTGTGCCGAGGCTCCCCTCGGCAGCACCATGTGGGTGCCGGTCGAGATCGTGCCGCCCGGCTACCCGCACGTGCGGTACGAGGCGCCGTTCACCGGCGCGACGTCCTTCCAGCTGATGACGGACTCACCGCCGCTCAGGCCGGTCCGGGCCTCTCAGGAGCTCCTGGCCAAGGTCGAGGAGATGCGGCTGCGGCTGACCGAAATGTTCGGACCCGAGGTGGCGAAGTCCGCCGGACTCCACTATGTGGACGTCCCCCGCCACGGCAGCAAGGTCAGAGGCTTCTGGCCGGGCGAGGGCTACGGCGTCTGGGACATGGCGACGCTCCAGCGGAAGATGACCGAGGGAGTGAACGAGCGGCACCGGGTCGACCCGGGCGCGGCGATCGTCCTGGGGACGGACTTCGCGGCGATGGGCGGAATCCTGGACGAGGAGGACCCCACCGTCCGCCCGCCCCTGATGGATCCAGTCACGGGACGACTGCTGGCCCCACCGGTCGAGAACATTCCCGGACGGACGATGGAGGTGGACACCGACGAGGAGCTTCCGCTGTACGGCATCGCGCCCGGTCAGCTGCTCGCCGACCTGCGCGGCTGGCCCGTCATCGCTCCCGCCGGGTTCGTCGTCCCGGGTGGGGAGAAGGGCACCGGTGGCGTGCTGCGCGTCGAGGGCCTGCCCTTGGACACGGAGGACATCGAGTGGAGCGAGTGGGTCGTGTTCTGGCCCACTCAGTGGTCCGACGAAACCCCGCGGCCGCCGGCGGTCCTGACGGAGGAGACCGCACGGCCGCCGGTCCCTTCGGAGGAGGGCGACGGTCATCGGTCCTCCGGCCCGCCGGTCGAGGAGCCGTCCGAGCCGAGCGGCTCGGTGACGCCTCAGGGACGGGCAACGGCGGCCGGGGATGCGAAGCTCGCCGAGCTGTTCGTGCACGGGACTGTGGAGAATCCCGGCGAACGGCTCGAACAGATCGCCGAACTGGCCGGCATGCCCGAGGCCGGAGCGGAGGAGGTGCACACCCTGCTCGTCCGTCACTCGGAGGAGTACCGCGGCCATCTCGACGCGGGCCTTGCCATCCTGGGCATGGCCGACGGGGATCGCGGGGAAGCCCGCGAACGGCTCCGGCGACTCGTCGCGGAGCGCGGTCTGGACCCTTCCCTGGCGGACGTCTGGGCAGCCTGGTTCGCGCGTCACGAGCGGCTTGTCGCCGCCTACCCCTCCGCCGTTCCCGAGCAGGACGGTACCTCCTTGTCGCTGACCGTCCTTCAGGAGATCGAAGCCCTGAGCGCGGCGGAAGAGGAGGCCACCGGCAACGGGAAGGCGGTCGACCGAGCCCATGAGATGATCGCCGAATTCTGGGCGACGCTCGTCCGGAAGGGCGAACTGGCCCGCGAGGAACTGGAATGGTCCGCCTCACCCCATGCCCACCGGCAGATGGCCGACCATCTCTCCGCCCATGCCGAGCAGCTCGCCGCCGACTACTTGAGCACCTATGACCCCGAAGACTGGCCACTGCTGGGCGCCCGGCAGCGTGGCGATCTGCTGGCACTGATACGACACACCCTTGACGAGGTGCTGCGCGCGCCGCGCGAGCGGGCCCAAAAACACATCATGGCGGGCCGCACCTTGGCGCTGGAGACCGACTGGGTCACCGGTGACGCCGAAGCGAGGCCGCTGACCGGCGAGAAGGCCGCCGCCTTGATGTCCCAGGCCGTCAACTACCTCCTCCTCGCCCGGCCCGAACCGTTCACCCCGGAGGACCTGGGGACCTGGGAGGTGTCGGTGTTGGACATCCTGCACAAGCAGCTCCCGAGGTGGTCGAGCCTGTCCGTTCGCGAGGGGCGGGCGCTGCTGGCGCTGATCATCGCGGAAGGCCGGCAACGAGGCATGGACGCGGCGGAACGCCTGGTGACCCGCCTCATCCACGAGGACGCGCTGTGGGCGGCCGGGACGGGCGGCCTCGCGTTCGCCAACACGGTACGAGGGGCGAACGCGCTGCTCCGGGGGCGCCTCGAACAGCGCAAGGGGCGGCACGACCCGGTGGAATGGCACCAACAATTGATGGCCGTCGCTCACACCTTGGCGGTGAAGGGGCCGGTGGAGGCTTCCCAGCTCGTCGCCACGAGTTTCCGGGCTCGGGGCTCGGCCACGCGCGGGATGTTCCATATCGCCTATGTGGAGCCGAGGGGCGGGAAGTCCCTGGTCATCTCGCTCCACGACAGCGACCAACTGAGCGCCAACACGCCTCCCTGGCAGCGTCATGATGCGGACGAGGGCGCGGTCTACTCCTTTGTTACCGTGGACAGCCAGGCGAGGATCCTCTCCTATCACCTCCGACCGGACGCGACGCTCGTCACAGAGCCGCTTCCCTGGGCAGGCCGGCACACCGTCTACTTCGACCTGCACGGAGGCCCTGGCTTTCTGGCGCCCTCCCTCGCCCCGGGTGCGGGTCCGTGGGCGCCCATGCCTCCGGCTCACCTCGCGGAGCTGATGTCCCATGACCAGAGGCTCCTGGGGATGGCCCGCAAGGCGCTCGCGGCCGATGGTGTCCTCCACCTCGTACTCGCGTCGTGTCACGCGGCATCGGACGAGGAGACGCGGTACACGGCGCTGGACGCGTTCGCCCAGGCGATGAGCGGTGTGCTCCATCGACACCCCGGTCTCACGTTGCACGTGCACGGCGCGACCTCGCAGTTCCACCTGGTGTTTCCCTTCGGGCACATAGCCGTTTCCAGCCCGCCCGGACAGGTGTGGAAGACCGTGACGGTCACACCGCCACAGCGCCAGAGACTCATGGTGTCCGGGAAGCACCTTCATGGGGCGATGAGCCTCTACCTGACCACCGACGGGCCGTTCGAGTCTCCTCTCCTTGAGGGCGATGCGCTGATCCGGGCCCTGGAGCGGCTGCCGGAGACACTGCGACGGCAGGTCCTCTTCGTGAACACCCTCCGTGACGGGCAGCGCTTCGTCGGGTACGGAACCGAGGGCTATCGCCTCTGGGACGCCGCCGAGCTCGGTCAGGAGATCGCCGAGGCCGGCGCCCGGTCGGGGATCGAGGACGGCGCCGTCATCGTCCTCGGCACCGACTACTCCGGCGTCGGTACAGCTGTGTCCGGGCCCGACCGCAGCGTGATGGACCTGTCGCAGGCACCGGCCAGAAAGCTGGCCAACGTGCGAGGCGCGCCGGTGCTGGCCCCGTGGGGGAAGCCCGTCCAGATGCCCGAACGTACGGGCGGCGCGCCGGTGTTGACCGTTCCCAGGCCCCCCGAGGAGACCAACAACCCCCTCTGGCAGCCCTGGGTGCTGCACCTTCCCGATGGCTTCGACACGTCGGTTCTCGTCGATCACGGCCGGCTGGTCAAGGACGAGTCGCTCGCCGTGCACGACGAAAGCGACGAGGAAGAGGACGGGCAGCGGGTTTCCGGCACGACAGCGACCCCGCCGTCCTCTGGGCCTCCCGGATTCATGACCAACTCCTACGACCCCGCTGCCCCCATGGACGTCACTCCTTCGGAGCCCGCCCCCTCGCCCCTGCGGCTCCCCACCGACCGCGATACGGCCCTGGACTGGATGATGAACCGGCTCGCCGACTTCCCGGCGCACGTCGCGGTCAGGGGCGAAGAGGCCCGCAGAGCGCTGGAAGCCGACGTCGGCACCCCGGGACGGGACGCCACACCCCTGCGGATGACCCGCGAGCAGCGCGACGATCTGCGCCTGGAGGTGGCGCGGCTCGCCACGCGCTACTTCCCTGACTGGCACGAGCAGAGCGCGGCCACCCAACGCGAACTCGTCTCCATGGTGTCCTACGAAGTATGGGCCCACGGCCACATCAGGGGTCTGCAGCTGGGCGCGCGGCTCGCCACGGCCTACGCGCTGGCACGGCCCGGCAACGTCACGCGGGCCCGCGACACCCTGAAGCGGGTCCTGGGGATCATCGAACACTCCTATCCGTCCTGGTTCCTCCTCCACGAGGCGGGCGAGCAGTGGGACCGGGTGCTGGAGCTCGTCGACTCCCTCAACGACGGCGAGGAGGCGGCCGTGAGACTGGCCGTCTCCCGGGAAGTACCGAGGCAGTCGCAAGGGATCGGCTTCTTCCGCGCCACCCGTTCCTCGACGCGATCGCACCTCGCGAACGTCCTCATACTGCACACTCAGGAGTTCCTGGCCACTGATCACGCGGACTGGGCGGATCACGATCCCGGGCCACAGGCCACGTTCAATGTCAGGCACATCGGCCAGGACGGTTCCGTCCGTCTGACGTCCGGAGGAAAGCTG
This sequence comes from Streptomyces wedmorensis, assembly GCF_000716445.1. GTDB lineage: Bacteria > Actinomycetota > Actinomycetes > Streptomycetales > Streptomycetaceae > Streptomyces > Streptomyces wedmorensis. The sequence goes on along the minus strand of NZ_JNWK01000076.1, from coordinate 22,736 downwards.
CCCTGGGGCGGTCAACTGACCTACTACGTCGATGCGCACGGCGACGCCGAGACCCTCACCCCGGCGTTGACGAACGCCGCGTACGGCGACGCGCACGGGCTTGTCGATGTCTCGCCCCAGCATCTGGCCCAACTCCTCGCGTCCACACAGGAGATGGAGGCGCTGCTCCGCTATGCGGAAAGCACCGGTGTCATGGTGAACCTGGTGATGATCGCCTGCGAGTTCGCCGGTGTGACCAACCATGCGACTCAGGCCGCACGGGAACTGGCCGAGGCCATCCACCATCCCCACCTGACCGTGTGGGCCAATCCGTCGATGGTCAACATGGATGGTGGAACGATCCAGGTCGAGATCGAAGGGGAGGGGGGAGACTGGACGTGGCGGCCCTTCATGGCGCACAAGGAACAGCGGGCAGAGCCGTGGTTCGACGAGACCGCCTTCACCGCGGCGGTGTCGATGCGCTCCCTGAAGGACCAGCCCATCTACCCGCTCACCCCTTCGCGAACGCTGCGCCGCCTGCTGCGACAGTTCGGAGAGCGGCCGGTCGTCGCCATCGACGCCGCCCCGTCGGGATCCTCCCGGATCGAGGTGTACGAGGAGATGCCCCGCGGCACCTGGAAGTACACCGCCCGCGACGCGGCGTGGCTGGGGCTCCAGATGTCCACGAACCCCGCGGTGACGCAGACGATCGTCGTCCTGTTCTCCGGCAGCACAGGCGCCGGGCCCGTCATCGGCTGGCGGGGAGGAGAGGTCCCCTCGGTGGGGCAGCCACTCGGCAAGGGCGTCGGACACATCGCGCCGCCCACGTCCGCGCCCGCCGCACACCAAGAAGGGACGGAGGCGCCGGCAGCCGGGCCGAAGACGGTCAACCCCGTCCCTGGGCACGTTCCGGTCCGGTCCGAGGACTCGTTCGCCCAGATCCTCTCCGACATCACGGGCGCCACCGTCGTCGCTCCGGCCGGTCCCCTCACATGGGATGTCGGCCGCGGCCCCGTCCCCACACCGTTCCTCACGGTGGACCGCCCGCCGGAGGAACTGGACAACCCGGCATGGCAGGAGTGGACCGTGCACACCCCGCGGACGCTGCCGCTCCTGGGCACGGGCACCCTCGCCGCACTGCACGCCGCGCGCCCCGGCACGCTGCCTCCCCGGCTCACGGCGCACCCGTCGCTGATCCTTCCGCTGGAGTACATCAGCCGTGTCCTGTCGGGCATCCAGGAGGAGGAGCGGCGCCAGGCGCTCTTGTCCCACATGGGCGCCCTGCTGCCCTGGGAGACGGGACATCGCACGTCCGTGGCGGTGCCCGACCCGGACGTACCGGACGAGGCACGCTTCGAGGCGGAGCAGCGACTGATGTACGCCCTCGTCCTCGATGAGGGCGTGGTCCGCCCGATCGTCGATGACCTCGCCGCCTCGCTGGCCGTGCTGCTGAACGGCGACGGGGGCGACGGGGACGGGGGCGATGGTGGCCCTCCACAGGGAGGAGGTCCGGACGGCGGCGGCCCCGGGCCGACCGGCCCCGAGGCCGACCCCCTGCCGCCGGAAGGCCGTACCGACCGGCCGGAGGACACCGCGGTCCTCGGCCGCGCCGACGAGGCCCGGCGCGCCGAGGCACTGCTGCGCGGCGGCGGCCCCGGCGGGCCCCGGTCGCTGGAGAGCGTCGCCGGTAAGCTGTGGCCCGGCGACCCGTATGCCGGAGCGGACCGGGTGCACGCCCGGCTGATCGAGCATTCCGAGCGCTACCGGGGCGACTACGAGGAGGCGCGCCGACACCTCTTCGGTGACGACGGAGCCGGACGGCCCGAGCCGGGGGAGTCCCGGCTGCGCGCCCACGTACGGGCCATCGGACTCGACGACAGCACCGCCGACCACTGGCGGGACCGGCTACGGGCCGGGCGCGCCGCCGAGACCAGCCGCGACAAGCAGCGGCAGGACGCGGCCGACCCCCTGTGGATCGAGGCGTCGGGGCTCGTCAACCAGTACGCTCCGCTGCCGATGGACACCGGCCGGTGGACGGCGCTGAAGCGAAGCGAGATGCGGCTGCTCGCCGAGGAGCACCGGCACCTCGTCGTCCTGCAGTTGCGCGCCGGACTCCATGAGGCCGCTGTCGCCTCGGCGCGGGACCTGGGGCGCTCGCTCGGGCTCGCCCCCCGCCCCTACGCCCAGGGAGGCCGGCGGGCAGAGGTACCGCCCACCGGGGAGCCGTACGCCTCCGGATCGGGCACCTCCACCACGGCGCGCTCCTCTCTGGGGACCGACCCCTCCCATGAGTCGGAAGGGGCGGCCGATCTGCGCCGCGCCCACGAGCTGGTGGAACGGCTGGAACGGGAGGCGTCTGCCCGGCGTGGCGGCCTCGACCGGGGAGGCGAGGAGCGTGACGCCACGCTCGACCGTGACGACCCCACACCGTTGCGTCCGCTCACTGACGGGGAGGCCACGAGGTGGGTCCAGGACCAGGTCGAACAGGCGCTGGCCCAGGCGTCACCCGGCTCTACGAGGGGCGACCTTCCCGGGGACACCACCGCGACCGCCCTGTCCGAGCTACGGGTCCGGGCCCGTGCCGCGGCATGGGAGTGGCTCTCCCGCATCGAGCGGGCCGCTCTGAGCGTCACCCCGTACGACGAATCCCGGGACGACACGAACACCGTCACGAGCACCGGCGAATCGGTGCGTGCGGCAGCGGATCTGGCCGCACAGCGCCCCTGGCTCGATCCCACGGCCGAGGCGCCGCCACCGCGTGGCGAGGAGGATTTCATCGCCTTCAGGGACGGCAGCCGGCTGCCCGCCCACCTGCGCAACCTCGGACACAGCACGCTCAGCATCCGTGGCGTGGAGCTCGCGGCGGCGGAGATCGGTGAACGACTCGGTCTTCCCACCGAGGCGATGGTCCGCCTGCGGCAGGCACTACGGGACTTCCCCCACCGCTTCCTCGGCGACGGGTTCCCCCTGACCTACCGTGGCGCGGACGGCCTCAGCCACGAGGTCGTGATCTCGGTCCGCAACTACGGGGCCTGGAGCCGCTACCGGGACGCCGCCCACACCCCGACGAGGCTCGACCTGGAGATCCAGCGCCGCACCGGCGTGGGGGAGGGAAAGGCGCTCGGCCACGCGGCCAGCCTCACCGTCAACGTACCGCTCGGGCCGAGCACAGCCCTGATCAGCCCGTACGGCAGCGTGCGGGCCGCCTTCCGCGTCAACGAGCCCACCTATGGCTTCACCACGAGCGGAGTCTCCCAGACCACCTCGTCCCTACGGGGCAAGGACGGCGTCCACTCCCACATCGACGACCTCTGGTTCGAGTTCAGGGACGTCACCGAGAGGCGCCGGCCGAAGCAGGGGTTCGGTCTCGGACTGCGCACCGGCTCGCGTCCGCCGGACCGTCTCGACTGGCTCGTCGGAGGCACGGGCCGCTTCCGCACAGCGCCCGTCACGGACGGGTTCGCGGTCCGCTCGGCGCTGCTGTGGGTGGTCCCCGACTCGACGACCGATCCACCCGCGCCCGACCTGATCCCCCGCCGGATCCCCCTGGCCGCGAGCAGTGTGCCGGAGATCTTCGTCGCCGAGGACTTCGGGTCCGTGGAGGAGATCTTCACCTGGGCTGCCGCCCTGGTGCCCGGGGCCGCCCTCGCCTCGCCCGCGCACGCCGAACTCCGCCGTTTCTTCTCCTCCGAGAACTTCCGCGGCATCCTCGATCAGGCCTTCCGCTCGCCCGTGTCGAGCCAGGCCCTCTACAAGGAGGACGGCGGTACGCTGCTCGGCGCCTTCGAGGTGCTGATCGCTCCCGACACCCGTGAAGGCGCGACCGCCGAACTCGTCCGCGCCGCTCACAAGACCGAGATCCGCAGTCAGAAGACCGCGAAGACGATGTCCGAGCGCAGCCGGGGTCTGGTCAAGGGAATCGGTCTCGGCATCACGCTGGGACCGGCGATCGGCCCCCGGTCCGCGCGCTTCCAGGTCTCGCTGACCGGGACGGCCAATTTCGCGCGGGAGCACAGGACCACCCACGGCAGCACGGCGGCCAGCAACGCGACCGCGACCGTCGTGGACCACGGCGGTACGTACACGATGCCGCTGAAAATCTCCGCGCGACTGGCGGGCGGGCCGTGGCAGACCTTCCACAACTCCGCGCGCATGCGCCTCACGCGCAACGAGGCCCGCCGACTGGCCGGCTGGGACGACAACGCGGGCCTCCCACCCGGCGCGAAGGAGCCCTCGGCGCCACCGTTCCTCACCGTGGACCGTCCGGTGACGTTCGGAGGCCTCACCAAGGTCAAGTCGCTGGACTGGCCGACAGGTGCGACCGGCGGCGTCACCGCCTCCACCACCGTCGTCGAGGAGCTCTTCGACCGGGTGCACCGCGAACTGGCCGACCGCCACCCGGGCCTGGTCCTCCCGCCCGGCCTCCACACCCGGACGGAGTGGGGAGCGGCGAAGCTTTTCGACCCGACCGCCTGGGCCCGTCTCCGCCGCGAGGGCTGGCGGGGCACCCGGCAGGACTACGCCACGGCGCTGAGCAACACCCACAAACTCCGCGACGTCATCAGCCAGGCCCACACGGAGACCGGTCTGGAGCGGATGATGACGGTCGGACTGCCGGTCAGGATCCACAGGCTGGGCGTGCGAGAGGAGCACGTGACCGTCCTGATCCGGGCCGAGCTGACCGGCCGCCGCTTCGTGGGCACCCGGCACGACGTGGGACTTCGCACCGGAACCGGCGTCACCCAGACTGCCAGGCAGGCGTCCACGGTGTCCCAGGGCGGCGGCATGGCGCTCAACGCCGGCCTGATCACGAGGCTTCGGACAGGAGGGACGGCGGCCAACGCGGACACGTCCCTGGGGGCCTCCGGCACCGTCCGTCATCAGGTGTCGTACGGGCCCGCCATCGCGGCCGAAGGGGTCTCCGCGTTCACCGGCCGCTCACACGTCTTCGCCTACGACATCAGCCTGACCGCCACCGAACTGGTCTTCTCCCGGCCGCGCATGGCCACCCGCGTCGCCACCGGGAACGTGCTCGCCGCCGAGTGGTTCGTACGACGGAAGCCCGCCTCGGCCCTGCTGGGACCGACGCTGCGGGCCGAGGCCGTGAAGGCCACCGTGGAGCTGTACGTACCGGCAGCGCTGACAGTCGACGAGGGCCGACACCGTGTCAAGGCCGCCGAGCCCTTTCCCGAAGGCCTCCCGCGTGAACTGACCGCGAAACTGCCGCTGTTGCCCTGGGAGACGGCACGCCGTCTCGCCTCCGGGCGGCCCATGCCCGCGTTCTCGCCGCAGGCATGGCAGTCACGGCCCCACATGGTGGCCGCGGCTCCCTTTCCCGGCCGGCTGCTCGGCGCCGTCAAGCAGGTCCTGGGTGAGGCGTCCGGCAATCGCTGGTTCTACGCCACAGCCGGCACACCGGCTCACGACTCGCTGATGGAGGGCATGGCACCGAGCCAGATCGATGCCAACTTCTCCCTTGCCGCCAGTCCGTTCGGCTGGCAGCTGGGCGGCCTGTTCGGCATGGGCGCGGCCACCGACCAGCACAGTTCCGTCGTCATCCGCTCCCGGGTGACCTCGCTCCGGCCGCTGCTGTACGTCGACGACAACCACGGACTCGAGATCTCGTACGACGCCCAGTTCCATGCCGGATGGCAGAAGGGCGGTTCGACCGGCGTCTCCTGGTCGTTCGCGGCCGGCGGCGGAAGGACCGTGAACGCGTCCGAGGACGAGGTCGTGAACGCGGAGGCCGGCGACGGCCACGTGCGGTTCATCGTCAAGAGCGGTCTGAGCGGGCAGGTCTTCGACCGGCACGACTCCTCCGCCGTCACGGTGCAGCGCAGCGCGACCAGATCCACCGTCCTGGGACACTCCGGCCGTACGGTACTGCTCATCGGCTCGGTGGACTGGACGGTCGCCGCGGCCTCGCGCGGCACCGGCTTCCTCGCCTCCTCGGCCAAGTCCTCCGAGAGGTGGGCGGCGACCGTGGTCACGAACGACTCGGGTGTGCTCATCTGGATGGCGGAGCAGGACGCGCTGGCCCTCGGCCTGATCGACGACCACCTCGGGCAACTGCCGGGCTGGAACGAGCAGGTGTGGCGGGAACCCGGCTGGAGCGAGGGGGTTCCGCCGTTCTCGTTCGACGCGGGGACGTTCGACATGTCGGCCCTCCTCGACGCGTTCACCACCCGGGCCGACGCGTCCCGCCGTGACCGGATGCTGGTCCTTCCGGAAAGCCTGCTCGACGACCCCATGGGCCAACTCGTCCGGCTGAGCGTGCTGCTCTCCCCGGACGGCCTGCGGGCGATGGCCCACGAGATGCTCCGGGACGGGTACACCCTGCGCACCTTTCAACCCCGGACCGGGGTGTCGAGGGAAGGAACCCTCTCCTTCGAGCTCCGGCGCGGGACACCCGTGCTGCGGGAGACGCGCGCCGGACACACGATCACCACCTACTGGTCGGCGACGGTCTCCCGGACCGGGACGCGGCGCTCCCGCCAGGGATGGAGCATCGGGCCGGCACTGTCCGGAAGCGCCACCAGATCCGGGATCACCGTCAACGCGGGCGGTGCCGACCGGGTGGGCACCACCACCGCGCGGTCCGTCACCGAGAACCACAGCTCCACCCGTACGTCGGGCAACGAATACGACGGCCCGGTCGCGGTGTACACGACGCCTTACCACATGACGATCAGGGTGGGATCACAGGGAAAGGAGCGGTTCCGCGTCGAGGCCCCCATCGGCGAACTGCGCGAATACCAGCCGCTGAGTCTGCTGGAGCCCGTGCCGGGGCCGGTCCCGCCCGGCGGTGAGCAGCGGTCCGACCCTCCGGCGCACCTCACCGCGGCCCCCGGACCGGGACTGCTGCCGCCGGAGCGCGGCTCCACGGACGTGCTGCACGCATGGCTCCAGGACCGTGGCAACCGGCTCTTCCGACAAGGGCCGCGCACGGTCACCGTGCAGGGTGTCGGCGGGAGCAAGGCCCTGCTCGACGCCGCACTGCTCGCCGTCGGAGCCGCCATGGGAACGGCCGAGCCCACGAAGACGAGTGCGCCCGCGTCGGCGGAGACCGCCGAGCAGTCGGGGACACCCAACGGTACGACCGTCTCCATCGGCGGCGTGCCCCGCCCGGTACGCCCCGGGACCCCGGCGCACGCCGTCCTGAGCAACGCCCTCGGGGCGGGCTCGCTTCAGGCGTTCTTCCACGAGGCGGTGGAGCACGGTCTCGCGGTGACCCTGCACGACACCGCCCTGTTCGGAAACATGGACCTGGAGTTGCGTCTCGCCCCCCGGGTGGAGTTCGACGGTGCCGCGCTGCTTGCCGTCGATCACGGCAACGACCTCAGCCACTCGGTGAAGATCGCGGAGTCGACCGCCCGGTCGGACTCCTCCGTCGACTCCCGGCATCCGACCGTCACCGGCGGCCCCGCCTTCATCACCGGCGATCCCCTGTTCAGCCGAGTGGGGAGCTCCGCGGCGGCGCCGACCGGCACGACCGCCGATGCCATCACCCAGGATCCGACGTCCGTGGTGGTGGACAGCTCCAAGCTGAAACTACCCGTCGGCCGCAGCCTGCTGTTCCGACTGCCGGTGACCTGGCTGGTGGTGGCGGACGCGAAGCGGCGCGGCGCCGACGCCGTCGCCAAGGCGGCGTCCGTGCTGGGTGTCGAGGCCACATCGAAGCCGTCGGGTGTCGCCCGGCTTCCCCTCGACAACGGCGTGCTGGTCTGGGTGCGGGAGGACTTCGCCCTCGAACGCGGCCTCGTGACCGAGGAGAACTTCCCCGACGAGGTCAGCGCCGCCTGGGACCGGGTCCGCGACGCGACCCAGCAGTGGCAGGCGGCGACCAGTGCATACCAGGCAGCCCGGGCCGCCGCTTCGGGCGCGTCCAGGGAGTGGGACGAGGCGCTGGAGGAGGCGGCGGAGGACGAGCGAGCATGGCAACGGGCCGTCGCCGCCGCCCGGCAGGCGGAGCGCGTACGGGAACGTGCGGAACAGGCAGGTGCCGGGCACGAACCGGCGCGGCCGCGAGTCACCGGCGCTGACCCGGATGCCGGCCTGGGCGCGGCGGAAGCTCCGACGGACCAGGCGCACGAGGACGAGCTCGCTGCCCTGGAGGCGTACCGGCGCAGCTCGGAGCGGCTGCGCGGGCGCGGCGAGCGCCTCGTCCGCCTGCACCAGGAACTCAGCGACCAGGACCGCGCGGTGCGCGAGGCCGGAGCACGGATGCACGGGGCGCGGACGGCGGCCGACGCCGTCACCGCCTGGTACCAGCGGCCGGCCGACGAACGGACGGATTCCCGGCCCGGACCGTGGGACCCCGAGGCCGCCGTCGCGCTGCCCGACGAGCCGGAGGTCTCGCCCGTACCCTCGGTCGAGGAACTGCTCTACAGCGAGGCCGGGGCTGCGGAGGACAAGGACGAGGACACGGAAATCCCCCTCGCGCAGGACGTCTTCGACACCTGGCTCGCGGACGAGGCGGGGGGGCTGGGCGGCCTACGCACGGGCGCGAAACTGCTTCCGGCGGCGGGGCGGGCGCCCGGCCTGGCCGAAGCACAGGAGGAAACGATCCTTCACGCCTGGCGTCGTGTCCACGCCTACGGGCTCGCCTGGGTCACCGCCGACGCCGCCTATCACGCGGCCCGCGCGGAGCTCGCTCGCCACCCCGCCGACCCCGAGGCGGTGCGTCGCCTCGGCGTGGCACGCGCGGCGGCCGTCCACGCACTGCGTACGTCCGAGGCCGTCCGTGACCGGGCCCTCGCGATCACCCGGTGGCACACCACCGCCCCCGAGCGCCGCCCCCTCACCGCCCCCGCGCCGTGGCTGCCGCCCGCTCGCCCGAACCCTCCGGCCCCGGATGCCCTCCCGGTCTCCCGGTTCGACCGCGAGACGCACGAGGGCACCGGGGCGCCGCTCAGCCTGACCGCGCCCGACGGCCGGCGGCTGCGGATCGTCGACCCCGTCTCCCACCCGTCGGCCACGGGCGACGCCGGGCCGGACTCCCTCACGGAACAGGGGACGTCCACCGCACCGCACGCCGGCGGCGGCGAGTCCTTCCACCGCGCCCTCTCCCTCGAACTCGACCGGGTGCGCCCCGACTGGCGCGACACCCACGGCATCGGCGGCGCCAGGCCCGGGGAGACCGCCGCTGCCCTACGTGAACTGCTCGCCCGTACACTCGAAGCGGCCGATCTGCTGGACCCGGCGAACCCGGACAGTCCCTCGGTCGACGACGTGACCGCCATCGAGCCGCAGGAGAAGGTGACCGGCGAAGAACTCGACCGGGCCGGGATCGTCCTCGCCGGGCCGCACCGCGAGGAGTTCGAAGCACTGGCTCTCCTGCCCACCGGGGCCACGCATGCCCTGGCGTCCCGCCCGGAACTGCGCCGGGCCTTGCTGGCCGCGTTGCTCCGGCGACGCGGGGACGCGGCGGACGATACGGGATGGCGGCACACGGCGGCCGATCTGATGGCCCCGCTCGCCGCCCAGGCACTGGGGATCCGGATCACCGTGGTCCGGGACGATCTCGGGCACCAGACCTACGGTGACCCGACACGGCCGGAGATCGTCCTTCACCTCGCGGCTGGTCACTGGTACGCGGCCCAGCCCGACCCGTCGAGCTGAACTTCCCCTCGCCACAGGCCATTCCGGTCAGTTCGTATACAGATCTCCGGCCGAAGGGGATCACTACTGGTCAGTCTCTGTGTAACTTCTGTGGTCATCGCCAGTTGGCGTTTGCATGTCAAATTTCATTTCGGGGGGGCGTTCTGTGAAGCAGATGCGATGCGAGAGTCCCTTGGTGGGCAGAGAGGGGCAGGTGGACCTGCTCGGGCAACTCCTCGATGCTCTCGCGTCCGGACGAGGCGGCAGGCTGTTCGTCGAGGGCGAGCCGGGTGCGGGGAAGACCGCACTGCTGTCCCTCCTGGTGGCCGACGCCCGCCGCCGGTGCTGCCTCGTCCTACGGGGTGCCGCCGACGAACTGGGTCAGCGGTTCCCGCTGGCCGGGGTCGTCGACTGCCTGGAGACCGCCGACCCGGTGATCGCCGCCCACCGGTCCGCCATCACCGAACTCTTGACCGCCCCGGGAACCGCCGGGCTCGCGGTCGGCGCCGCAGCCGACAGCCTGGTCGAACGGGTCACCGGCCTGTGTGCCACCAGGCCCGTCGTCCTCGTCCTCGACAACCTCCAATGGGCCGACGAGGCCAGTCTGCTGGTATGGCAGCGGCTCGGCGAGGCGGCTGCCCGGCTGCCCCTCCTTCTCGTCGCAGCCCTGCGCACCGGTGGCCCGGACCCCGCTCGTCTGGCCGGGCTCCGTCAGACCCTGGCCGACCAGGACGGGGGCGTGGTCATGATGGACCTGCCGTCCCTCACCGAGCAGGAGACGGCGCTGTTCGCGCAGAGGTCACTGGGGGCGATCGCCGGCCAACGACTTCTCCGGCACCTGGCGGCTGCCGGCGGAAATCCCTTCTACGTCGGAGAGTTGCTCAACGCGCTGACCCGCGCCGGTTCGATCACGGTGACCGAGGGACAGGCCGAACTGGGGGCTCGCCTCGGAGACGAGCTCCCGCCCGCACGGCTCACCGACTCCGTTGTCAACCGGCTGGTCAGCCTGCCGCGGGCTGTCGTCGACATCCTGCGCGTCGCGACGCTGCTCGGCGCACCGTTCACCACGGACGACCTCGCGACCGTGACCGGCCGCAGCCGCGAGGAGCTGGACGGCATCGTCGGCGAGGCGATCCTGGCAGAGGTCCTGGAAGAGAACGGCAGCGCGCTGAGATTCCGGCACGAGGTGGCCCGTGAGGCATTCCGCGCGGGCCTGCCGGGCTCCCTGCGCGACAGCCTGCACCTGCACGCCGCCAAGGCGTTCGCACAGGCCGGTGCTCCGGACCGGCAGATCGCCGGACAGCTGATCCCCGTGAGAGGGGCGTGGGACGACTGGGCGGTCGACTGGCTGGTACAGGCCGGTGACCCCCTTCTCGCGGAGGCGCCCTGGGCCGCCACCGAACTCGTCGAACGCGCCCTGGAACAACTGGACCCGGCTCACCGGCACCGGGACCGTCTGCAGGAGTACTTCCTGCGGGGCACCTTTCTGCTGCGCCGGTCCGGCGCGGCCGACCAGATCCGGCTGTTGCGCGACCAGGCGACCGAACCGGAGCGCCGGGCCAGACTCACTCTCATCCTGGTCCTCCACCTCGTGCAGAAGCACCGCGTCGAGGAGGGCCTGCGCGAGGTCACCCAGGCTCTGGAAACCCACGCCCATGCGCCGGAGTGGACGGCTCAGTTCCGCGGCCCCTGGGCGTGGCTGCTGTGGGCCGGCCGCCGCCTCGACGAAGCCGAAGCGGCGGCCACGCACGTCCTGGCGGACGCCGAGCTCTTCCCGTCCCCGCTGTCGATCGGATACGCCCGGTACACCAGGGCCCTGCTGCTGATGCGCGCCCGAAGACAGCAGGACGCGCTCCTGGAGCTCGAGCAGGGCATCGAGGCCACACTGGGCTGCGAGGAGGCCACCGACGTCAGGGTCGGGCTGACCCTCCTGAGTGCCCATCTGCTCGCCGCCCTGGAACGCCTGGACGAAGCGAAGCAAGCGCTGCGGACCTGCCGGTCCCTGGTGGAACCGACGGACCCGGAAGGACGGACCTCCTGGGTCGTCCTCCTCTCCGCGACGCTCAACTACCGCACCGGTGCGTGGGACGAGGCCCTGGACGACCTGGCGTCGCTGAGCGAGCTCCCCACCGACTCGTGGATGCCCGCAGTCCGTCACGGCCTCGCCGCGCTCATCCTCGGCAGCCGAGACCGCCCCAGGGAGGCTCGGGAACACCTGGCGGCCGTCGCCAACGTGGACGTCCTCACCGGAGTACCGGGCAACCAGACGTCCTTCCTCCTCGCCGCCAGAGCGCTCCTCGCCGAACGGGAGGGAAAGCCCGAGAAGGCACTGAGCCTGCTTCTCCACACACTCGACCCCGAGCTGGCCGCTGCCCACAACCAGCGCTTCCACCTGCTGCCCGACGTGGTGCGGCTCACCCTGGCGGCCGGTGACACCTCCGCCGCCGCAACCGCCGCCCGCGCAGCTCAGGAGGAGGCGGCGCAGGCTCCGGACGAGCCCGTTCGGGGAGCCGTAGCACAGCACTGTCTGGGTCTGGTCACCAGCGACCCCGACGCGCTGCGGGAGGCCCTCGCCTACTACGAGCGGTCCGTGTTCCGGCCCGGCCTCGGCCGGCTCCTCGAAGACCTGGCCGTGGTCCAGGCCGGCCACGGCGACATGACGGGGGCTCGCGCCTCCTTCGGCCGTGCGGTGGAGGTGTACCGCTCCCTCGGGGCCGACTGGCACATCGCCCGTGCCGACGTCCGGCTGCGCGCACTGGGGATCCGCCGCGCCCACAGAGGCGTACGGGACCGGAACAAGAGCGGTTGGGAAGCGCTGACCCCGACGGAGCTGAAAGTGGCGCTGCTGGTGGCCGAAGGCCGTACGAATCCACAAGTGGCCGCCGAACTGCTGCTCTCGCCCAGAACGGTGCAGACCCACGTGTCGCACATCCTGACGAAGCTCGGCGCGCGTTCCCGGACGGACATCGCAGGGGAGGCCGTACGCCTCGGCGCCCTGCACGAGCGACGGCTCGGCCGCCAGGACATCTGAACCAGCGGAAGGAAGGGACGCATGACACGGGAGACGACCGCGGCGGAAGACGGCTCGTGGATCGGACGGGAACGGGAGGCGGGAGAACTCGCGGACCTGATCGCGGGCCTCCGAGGCGGCCGTGGGGGCTCGGTGTTCATCGAAGGCGAACCGGGCATAGGCAAGACCACCCTGCTGGAGCTGACGTCGCTGGAGGCCGCGCGGTTCGGCTGCCGGGTGCTGCACGCCACCGCCTCCGAACTGGGCCATGGCTTCCCGCTGCGTCCCCTCCTCGGCTGTCTCGATCAGGACCGTGCCACCGAGACGGACCGGCCCGAGGACTCGACCCACACCATGGCGGTCATGGAGCGGCTGATCAGGCTGCTCACGGCCATGCTCGACGAAGGACCGCTCGTCCTGATGCTCGACGACCTGCATTGGGCGGACGACGCCACACTGCTGCTGTGGCAGCGGCTGAGCCGGATGGTGGGCCGCGTTCCGCTGCTGCTCGTCGCCACGCTGCGGGCGGTGCCGGACCGGCCCGAGGTGAGCCGGCTGCGCCGCGGGCTGCTCAGCGCGGGCACCCGCCTCATCGAACTCGCGCCGATGACACGGGCGGAAGTGGCGACGCTGGCGCAGTCCCTGCTCGGCGCGGCGCCGGGACCCGGGCTGTGCGGATGGCTCACGTCCGCGGGCGGCAACCCTCTGTTCGTACGGGAGCTGCTCGACGCCCTGCGGCGCGACCAGGGCGTCGAGTGGAACGGCCCGGTCGCCGAACTGGCCGGACAGGCCGCGTCGGAGCCCCCGCCTCCACCGGATCGGGCCGTCGGCACGCGCCTGTCGCTCCTCTCGGCGGCCTGTCAGGAAGCCCTCCGGGGAGCCGCCCTGCTCGGAACGGAGTTCACCGCCCGCGAGCTGGCCGTCGTGCTGGACCGTTCCCCGTGGGAACTGCTCGCCGTGGCGGACGAGGCCGTACCGGCGGGGGTCCTCGTCGACACCGGGGACGGGATGCGCTTTCGCCATCCGGTGATCCGCCAGGCCCTCTACGCCGCACTGGAGCCGGAGCAGCGGGCCGAGGCACACGGAAGCGCGGCCCAGGCCCTGGCGGCGGGCGGTGCCTCCATGGACCGCGTCGCCGAACAGCTGCTGCACGCCGGACCCGTCGCCGCGGGGCCGATGCTGAGGTGGATCACCGAGCACGCCGAACCCCTCGCGACCCGCTGTCCCGCGGTCGCCATGGACCTCATCCAACGCGCCATGGCCCGGCTGCCGCCGGAGGACCCGGGCCACTCGATGCTCGAACGTCACCTCGGTACGGCCGCCTTCCTGCTCCGGCGCCCCGAGAGCTCCGTCATCCTGCGCAGACTGCTCGACCGGACACGCGACCCCGAGAACGCGGGGCAGCTGACGATGTCGCTGGTGCACAGCCTGTTCTGGCAAGGGGGCTGGGACGAGGCGATCGAGGCCATCGCCGCTGTGGACTCCACGTACGCGTCGGACGTGGCGGACGCGACGAACTCGGCGGACTCGGCGGTCGAGCCGTCCCATGGCCCGGTGACCGCTCAGTTGCGCAACCGGCTGCGAGCTCTGGGCGCGATCGCCCTGTGGAGCGCGGGCCGTGAGGCGGAGGCGGCGCCCATCGCCGCGCAAGCCGTCGCCGAGGCGGTGCGCGACGGCGATGACCAGGCCGAGGCGTACGGGCGTCAAGCGGTCGCTCTGGGGCTGATGCGGGCGCGGCGGACCGAATCGGCGCTGGCGGAGAGCGAGCGGGCGCTGGCGGCTTCCCACCGAGCGGGAACCCTCGGCAAGGGGGGCCAGGAGAACACGGATCTGCGGATCTCGATGCTGGTCACCCGGGCGGTGATGCTCGGCACCGTCGACCGTATGGAGGACGCTCTGGAGGCGCTGCGCGAAGCCGGGGGACTCTCCGAAGCGCAGGGCATCTACGGCCAGTTCAGCGGGATCGCGATGAGCTCCGCGGTGCTCAACTACTGGACCGGCCTCTGGGACGACGCGCTGACCGGTCTCTCGGGCATCGAAGACCTGCCGGGCATCGCCTGGATGCCCGTGCTCCGCCACGGTGTCGAAGTGCTCATACACGGCCACCGGGACGACGAACCGGCGGCCGACGCCGCCTTCCGGCAGCTCCGCGACCTCCCCGACCCCGAGGGGCTCCAGAGATCGCACTCCAGCTATCGCCTCATGGCCGGCGCGCTGATGGCCGAACGGGCCGGAAGACAGCGCGAGGCGCTGGCCGTGCTGCTGCCGACCCTGGACGCCGGGTACGCCAAGGATCTTGATCAGCGCTACCAGTGGCTCCCCGACATCGTGCGGCTGGCCCTCTCGGTGGGCGACATCGCGATAGCGCGGGCCGCGGCGTTCATCAGCACGCGGGAAAGCTCCAGGGAGCCGCACGCCGGCCGCGCGGCGGCCGCCTCCCGCTGCAACGGAATGACCGACGGTGACCCGGCGCTCCTGCTGTCCGCGGTGGAGTACTACACGGAGGCGAACCGCCCGCTGCAGGCAGGGCAGGCGCGAGAGGATCTCGCGGTGGTGCTGGCCACCCTGGGACGACAGGCGGAAGCCAGGGAACAGCTGCTCCGCGCCACGGAGTGCTACGGAAGGATCGGCGCGGCGTGGGACATCCGGCGGGCCCGTACCCGGCTGCGGGCCCTGGGCGTCAGGACCGCGGCGGCCACCAACCGGACCAGACCGGAGAGCGGCTGGGAGGCGCTGACCCCGGCCGAGCTGAAGGTGGCCGGCCTCGTGTCTCAGGGACATTCGAACCCGGAGATCGCCGCCGAGCTGTTCCTGTCGCCCCGCACCGTACAGACCCACGTGTCGCACATACTCGCCAAACTGGGGCTGCGCTCGCGTACGGAGGTGGCACGTAAGGTGTACGAGAACCTGGGGAGTGTCCCGCAGTCGCCGCTCATGCCTCGGCGCCGCATGCCTGGACAGCGTCCTTGAGCGCGCGCATGGCGTAGTAGGTACGGGAGACCACCGCGGCGGCCGGAATGCCCAGCACTTCGGCCGCCCGGTTCACGGACATGCCCCGGAAGTACACGTGGACCAGCACGACTCGGTGTTCGGCGCTGAGGGACCGCAGTGCCCGGTGCATGTCGGTGAACGTGGCGGACCGCAGGGAGACATCCTCGGACGTCGCCTGTTCGTCTCGTCTCATATCCGCTCATCTCCTCGGGGCACGGAGTGCCTGGATCCGCCTCTGTCCGTGCTGAGTGCCGTCGTACCGGACCCGGTCCGGGGAGTGCCCCTCTGACGACGGCATTGCGTGACCACACTCAACGGGGCCCCCTCTGGGTGAGATGGCGGAGCCGCTCATACCGGGAGCGGGTGCCTCTCACACTGGTCCCACCTCGCGGACGCAGATATCCGCCAGTCGGCGGAGTTACGTATCCGTCGACGAACGGGCGAACGGCCGTCGTCACCCACGACCGGTCGGCCGGGGGTGCGGGCGGCCGGGGGGCCCGGCGCCGGCTGAACCGACGCAGGAAGCGCCACGTGTCAGGTGGGAAGCGTTGTCCCCGGGAACCGGTGAGGAATCTGCATGTCACGGCACGTTCTCCACGTCTCGCCCAGTCATCCGCGGCACCATCGCACCATCAACGAGGCACTGGCCGCGGCCCTTCCGGACTCGATCATCAATGTGTGGCCCGGCCAGTACGCGGAGAACGTCGTGCTGACCACCGCGGTGACCATCACGGCGGAGGAGGGCCGAGGCAGCGTCGTCCTGGAACCCGTCGAGGGCAGCGCCGTGGTGATGGCGGCGGAACGGGCCACACTCTCCGGTGTCCTCCTCCGCGCCACGGGCGCCGACCGGGCCACCGTGGACGTCGCCTCCGGCCATCTGCGCCTGGACGACTGCGAGGTCCGCGCCGACGCCTGGGCAGCGGTCCTGGCACGCGGCTCCGCCGGACTGTCGCTGAACGGATGCCGGGTGGAGAACGCGGGCGGCTCCGGCATCGTCACCACGGGAACGGCACGGACGGTGGTCCAGCACACGTCGATCGAGGGCATCGCCGGGTCGGCGGTCTATGTGGGGGACGACGCGGAGCTGCGGCTCCTCGACTCGACCCTGACCCGAGCCAAGGGAAACGGCGTGGTCGCCACCGACCGCGCGCGGGGCACGGTCGAACGCTGCGACATCTCCGCGATCGGTCAGCCGGCGGTGGTCGTGCAGAAGGACAGCGCCATGCGGCTGATCGAATCGGTCGTCCATGACACGGCCGACGTCGGCGTGTATGTCACCAGCACCGGACAGGTCGTCGTCGACGACTGCAGAACGGCCGACACCGGCAGCCACGGGATCCAGATCGCCGGCGGCGCGGACCCGCACATCCGGCACACCCGGATCACCCGGCCGCGCGCCAGCGGCATCCACGTGAACGAACGCTCGAGGGGCACGTTCGAGGCCTGCGAGGTCGAGGACGCGGGCGCCTCCGGCGTCTGGGTGGGCGGCGGCAGCGACCCGGTGTTCGACTCCCTGCTGGTCCGGGACTGCTCCGGAACCGGCGTCACGCTCGCCGACGACGCCGTGGGGACGCTCACCGATCTGACGGTCCGGCACGTCCAGGAGCACGGGATCGTCATTCGTACCGGGGCGAACCCGCTGCTGCGCAAGGCCACGGTCACCGACTGCGCGGGGCACGGCATCGTCGTCGTCGAACGCGGTCGCGGACGGATCGAGGACTGCGACATCTCCGAGACCCGCTACGCCGCGGTGCACACCGCTGACGGAGGACATCCGTACATCAGCGGTACCACCGTCCACGGCGGTACCGACGCCGGCATCCTCATCGGCGAAGGCGGGCAGAGCGCCCTGCGCGACTGCGACATCCGAGGCGCCGGAGTGGACGGACTCACCGTGGAAGCCGACGGCGACGTCTCGGTCTCCCGTACCCGCATCCGCGACTGCCGGGGCAACGGAGTCCGTCTCGCCGAGGGCGCCCGGGGCTCCTTCACCGGCTGTGAGCTCACCGGCAACGGGGGCGACGGAATCGTCGTGGCGAGTACGGAACCGATCGTCATCCGCGACTGCACCGTCGCCGCCAACCGCCGCTCGGGCCTGCGCCAGACCCTGCCCAGCGACCGGCTGACCGTGGAGGACCTCACCAGCCGGGACAACGCCCTGCCCGACGCGTACGGCACCGCCCAGGCGACCGGCGACACCCCGGCGGAGCAGCCCCGCACCGGCGGCGCGTCCGGCGGTGCGCCCAGCACGCCGCCCGAGCAGGTGCCGAAACCGGGATCCGAGGCGAAGGCGCAACCGGACGAGGCCGAGCGGAACTCCGCCGAGGAGCTTCTCCAGAAGCTGGAACAGCTCGTCGGCCTCGCCGGCGTCAAACGGGAGGTGGCCACCCTCGTCAACCTCAACCGCCTGGCCAAACGCCGTACCGAGGCCGGACTGCCCAGCCTTCCCATGGGACGCCATCTCGTCTTCTCAGGACCGCCCGGCACCGGAAAGACCACCGTGGCCCGCCTCTACGCCGGAATCCTCGCCGCCCTCGGAGCCCTGCGACGGGGCCACGTCGTCGAAGTCGCCCGCGCGGACCTCGTCGCCCAGATCGTGGGCGGCACCGCCATCAAGACCACCGAGAAGTTCACCGAGGCGATGGGCGGAGTGCTGTTCGTCGACGAGGCGTACTCCCTCGTCAATGGAGCGAACGCGGGCGGCGGACCCGACTTCGGCAAGGAAGCCATCGACACCTTGGTCAAGCTGATGGAGGACCACCGCGACGAGGTCGTGGTGATCGCCGCCGGCTACACCCATGACATGCGCAAGTTCATGGACGCCAACCCCGGACTGGCCTCCCGCTTCACCCGCACCGTCGAGTTCGAGAACTACTCCACGCCCGAGATGGTGACCATCGCCGAACAGTTCTGCACCACCCACAGCTACGAGCTGGCCGACGACACACGAGCCGCCCTGCACAAGTACTTCGAGGCGGTCCCGCGCGACGCCAACTTCGGCAACGGCCGCACGGCGCGCAAGGTGTTCGAGGAGATGGTGGACCGTCAGGCCCACCGGCTCGCCGCGCAGCCCAACGCCGACGCGTACGACCTCACCCGGCTGCTTCCCGAAGACGTCGGCGAGATCCCGGGCGGCGGCATCGGAGCCGGCGCCGGCACACGCGACGAGGCGGGAGTGACCGCGATCCTCGCCGAACTCGACGCCATGGTCGGACTCGCCGAGGTGAAGCGCGAGGTCACCGATCTCGTCAGCCTCCTCGCCCAGGTGCAGCACCGCAAGGCGGCGGGGCTGCCGGCCCCGCCGGTCAGCCGCCATCTCATCTTCTCCGGCAACCCAGGCACCGGGAAGACCACCGTCGCCCGGCTCTACGCCAAGCTGCTCACCGCCCTCGGCATCCTCCAGCGGGGCCAGCTCATCGAGGTCGCCCGCGGCGATCTGGTCGGCGAGTACATCGGACACACGGCCCAGCGCACCAAGGAGGCCTTCGATCGGGCCCGCGGCGGACTGCTGTTCATCGACGAGGCGTACGCGCTGCTCCCCCCGGGCGGCAGCGGCGGCCAGGACTTCGGCAAGGAGGCCATCGACACCCTGGTCAAGCTGATGGAGGACCACCGCGACGAGGTGGTGGTGATCGCCGCCGGCTACACGGACGAGATGCGGGCCTTCACCGCGGCCAACCCCGGACTCTCCTCGCGCTTCACCCAGTGGGTCGAGTTCGAGGACTACAGCGCCGACGAGCTGGTCACCATTCTGGGCAGCCAGGCCGACGCGAACGGCTACGAACTCGGTGAGGAGGCGATCGAGCTGCTGCGCGGCCACTTCGAGGCCACCCACGAGGGTCGGGTCTCCGGCAACGGGCGCTACGCACGCAAGGTCCTCGACGCCATGGTCACGGCGCAGGCCCGGCGGATCAGCGGTCTGGCCACGCCGACGGTCCAGGACCTGCGGCTGCTGTCCCCCGCCGACGTGAAGAGCGTCCGCCAGTGACCAGGGGGCGGGGCCGCGGGCCCCGCCCCCTTCGTCTCACCGGACGGCGGCGCCCAGTTCGGGGCTGTCGCCCTCGTCCAGGTCCTCGTCCAGGTCCTCGCCCGGGTTCTCGTCCGGGTTCTCGTCCGGGTCTTCGTCCTGTGCCAGGCCCAGTTTTCCGCCCAGCCACTCGTCGAACTCGATACACGCGCCGATCCAGCTGCCCGTCGACACGGCGAACTGTGTTTCGTCACAGCCGGGGCCGATCAGCATGTGCACCTCACCCACGAGCTGCGACGAGCCGTCGTCCTTCGTGTAGGTGAAGACCTTCGGCCAGAGGGCGTCCCGGTTCCACTCGTCCACGGTCCGCAGGAGCTGCGCGTGGTCCTCGACACCATGCGGACGGTCGTAGAAGGCGCGCACGGAGAAGACCTGTTGTCCTCCCACGTCGGAGAACACGAAGTACATCCGGAAGTGCCGCCACGGGGCGCACAGGTCACCCTCTTCGTCCACGACATACGTGATCCCGTTCTCGTCGAGGAGCCGCTTGACGGCGTCCACATCAGGCACGGTCGCGTTCTTCTCCATGATTCTCCTCAGCCTCGCGGCCGGCCGCGAGCGTGTGGCGGCCGTCGGTCACCTCTGCGCACGGACGCGGGCCCCCAGGGGTTCGGTGGAGACGTGCGGAGCGTCGGGCACTGAACCTCACGCGACCGCATTCGCTCAGGACTGCCGCGGCCGGCGAGGCCGGGTGTCGGGGTCTTCCCGTTTGCGGCGTTTGGTGGGGTGGTGTGGGTCGGGGGTGGTGGGTGGTGTGTCGTCGTCGGTGTGGGTGTGTTTGCGGGGTGGTTGGTGTTGTGGGTTGTGGTGGGCGGTTGTTGTGGGGGGTGTGGTGAGCCATTGGTGGATGGCGGTGGTCTGGGTGGGGGTGGTGCGGGGTGTGGCGAGGAGGTGGGCGGCGATGGCGTCGACGGCGGTGTCGGGGTCGTTGTGGAGGGTGTGGATGTGGCGGGCGGCGGTGATGAGTGCGGTGGGGAGTCCGGGGGTGTGGGGCAGTTCCATGGCGTGGAGCCAGCCCTGGGCCTGGGCGAGCATGTGGGGGGTGGGTGGTGTGCCGAGCAGGGTGTGCAGGAGCTGGGTCTTGTTGACCTGCTGGGTGGGGATGGCGGCGTGGTGGGCGGATCCGCCATGACTCCAGGACGGTGTCGTCCTGGGCGAGGGTCAGGGTGTAGTGGATGAGGCGGGTGAGGACGTCGGCGATGGTGGAACGGGAGGTCAGTGGCGGTGGGACGGGGGCTTGCAGCATGCGCCGGAAGGCCTGCACGGGGCTGGTGGCGGGCTGTCCGGTGGCCGGTGCGTTGAGCCAGTGTTCGATGGCCTGCCTTTGGAAGGCGGTGGCCTGGTTGGTGTGCAGGAGGGTGGTGGTGATGGCGTTGACGGCTTGGAAGTGGCCGGGTTGGGCGGAGGCGAGGTGGCGTGCGGCGGTGATCAGGGCTTGGGGCAGGCCGGGGGTGTGCGGGAGGGCGGTGGCGTCGAGCCAGCCTTGTGCCTGGGCGAGCATCTGGGGTGTGGGGGTGTTCGGGGCGAGGAGCGTGGACAGCAGCGCCATGGTGTCCGGTTGCCGGCCGGCGGTCAGCTCGGTGTGGACGGCTTCGGTGAACTGGCCCATCAGCCGCGCGCTCAGCAGGCCCGTCCGCCCGGTGTGGGGCAGCGCCGTGGCCTGGAGCAGGCCGCGTATGTAGTGCTCCTCGTGTGGGCCGGGCTCGTGGCCGGGGCCGTGGATGAGGGCGGTCACCTCCTGGGGGGAGAGGACGGTGCCGTCGGCGGCCCGGGACAGTACGTGGTGGACCAGACGGGTCAGCAGGTCGGCCAGTGTCGCGACGGGAACGTGGTGTGTGGCCGGGAGGGCGAGCATCGCCTCGAACACTGCCACCGGATCCATGACCTCGGCCGAGACCGGCTCACCCACGGCCACCTGCGGATCAGGGGGCGTGGCGGTGGGCTCCTGTAGCCGGGAGCTGCGAGTGACACGTCTGCCGGGTGGCGGGTTGATGACCGAGTCGATGGTCGTCTTCTTCTTCCGCCGCTGCCGGAGTCGGGGGGGCTGCTCGGGTGTGGCCGGGGTCGGGGTGGGGGGAGCGTTCAGCATGCCGGGTGTGGTGGTGGAGGCTCCGGGGGTTTCTGTGTCGGTGTGGGGGGTGGGCAGGGCCTGGGGTGTGGGGGAGTTCGTGGTGGTGGTGAGGTGTTCGGCGAGGAGTTCGGTGAAGCGGTCGTCGTCGGTGAGGGTGCCGGCGTTGCCTTGGAGGTTGTCGAGGAGGTTTTCGGCGAGGGCGGTTTTGTCGGTGAGGATGTCGGAGATTTTGTCCTCGATGGTGCCCTGGCTGATCAGGCGGTGGATGTGGACGGGTTTGGTCTGGCCGATGCGGTGGGCGCGGGCGTCGGCCTGGTCGAGGACGGCGGGGTTCCACCACAGGTCGTACTGGATGACGTGGTTGGCGCGGGTCAGGGTCAGCCCGGTGCCGCCTGCTTTGGTGGAGATGATGAACACGCTGGGGGCGTCCTCGGCGCCGCTCTGGAAGGTTTTCACCCAGGAGGCGCGGGTGTCTTTGTTGACCTGGCCCATTTCCACGAACTGGGTGAACACCAGGACGGCTTCGCCGGCTTGGGTGATCTCGGTGACCAGCTCGTCGAGTTTGGCGAGTTTGCCCGACTGCTCGGCGAGGTTGCCTTGGGGGACATCGCCCCGGTAGTGGGCCGGATGGTTGGCGATCTTGCGTAGTTTCGTGCCCAGCGCCATCGCGCTCGCTTTTTTGTCGCGCTGCCCGCTGTTGCGGGCGGTGGCCACCAGTGCCGCGTACAGGGCTGCCTGGTCCGCTGTGCTCGCTCTTGGTCCGGCGCAGTACGAACGGGCGGATGAGGTCTTCCAGCGCGATGGCGGGCTGCGTCGTGGTGCGGGTCTTGCCGCTGCGCGGGCCGGCGGCGTGGGGGGCGCTTTGGTAGGTGGCGCGGAAGGAGTTCAGGTCGCCCAGCAGGCCGGGTGTGGTCCAGTCGAGCAGCGCCCACAGGTCTTCCAGGGTGTTGCTGACGGGCGTGCCGGTCAGGGCGAACCGGGCGTGGGAGTTGAGGGAGCGCAGGCGCTGTGCCCATACGGCGTGGGCGGTCTTGATGTTCTGTGCCTCGTCGGCCACC
>NZ_JNWK01000075.1 GCF_000716445.1 Streptomyces wedmorensis | reverse complement strand
TCCTTATCCGACAGGATCAACTCGGCCTTCGGCCGCCCCGTACGTGCCATAGGGCAAGCCTATACATCTGAACAGAATTCCTGACTCAGAAGACTAGGGGGTGTCTTGTCGATCACTCGGCGAGCATCGGCCTGATGGCCATGCACGTGGCATTCACAGCGTGTGACGGCTCCCGTCCCGGGTCTGCGGCGGGGCCGTCGGAGGGCAGAGCAACGTAGGCCTCGCGGTCCCGCGCGTATTCCGTCCGACGCGGATCAGGGCGCCTGCCGGGTCCGCCGGGCCAGTTCGTCGCGGCGACGGGCCAGGCGGGCGATCTCGGCGTCCAGGGCGGCGATGCGCCGGTCGACGACCGGCGCGAGGCCGCTGCCGGTCGCCTCGGCCGAGCCGCAAGCGGGGGCCGGTTCCCGGGCCAGCAGGGGCAGCCGGTCCGCACGCGAGCGCAGATCCTCGATGGTGAGGCCGAGGGCGAGCAGGTCGCGGATGACGCGGACCAGCGCCACGTCGGCGTCCCCGTACCGGCGCTGGCCGGACGGAGTGCGCTCGGCGGGCGGCAGCAGGCCGCGCTCCTCGTACAGGCGCAGCGCCCTCGGCGTCGTTCCCGCAGCCGCAGCCGCGTCACCGATCCGCACTCCCCCGTGCCCCCTCACGTGCCTGGCCTCCGCTACAACCGTACGACCACCGCGCCGAAATGGCGGCCGGCTGATCAGTTCGGGCAACGCGGCGCGGGCCGCGTGCATTCCCTCGATCTCCGTGTACGGGAAGCGGATCTCGCCGGAGCGCAGCCAGGCGCCGAAGCGGCGGGTCCACTCCTCCTCCACACCGGGGTGGTCGGCTCCGGAGTACCCGGTCAGGGTGATCCCCCGGACCACCAGGCCGAAGGTGTCGATCTCGGCGGGCGACCTGTCGCCGGCCGTGTGCGCGGACATCTGTCCGGCCAGCGCGCCGACCAGGGCCACCCGGGCCCCGGGGCGGGCGGCGTCCAGCGCGGCGGTCAGTTGCTCCCCCGCCGACCGTGTCCAGGACCACGTCCAGACCGTCGGGGGCCGCCTCCGCCAACTGCTCGGCGAACGGCCGCTGTCCGGGACCCGCCAGCAGGACGCGGTCGTAGCCCAGCTCCCGTACGAGCCGGTCGGCCTTGTGCGGCGAACGGGTGGTGCCGATCACCGTGGTGGCGCCCAGTAGGCGGGCGATCTGCCCGGCGAGGGTGCCTACGGCGCCGGCCGCCCCCGTGACGAGGACGGTGTCGCCGGGGCGGACCCTGGCCGACCGGGTCAGCGCTCCGTACGGGGCAGCTCCCTGGGCCAGGTGTGCGACCGGCGTGGGCAGGGCGTCGCCTGCGGGAACGGCTTCGGCGGCGGGCAGCAGCGCGTGGTCGCGCCAGCCGGCCAGGTGCACGACGGTGTCGCCGGGCTTCAGCGGCCCGTTCCCCGGCGCGGCGACCACCTCGCCGATGGCCGGGCCGAAGAGGGCGTCCCCGGGGGCCAGGGACGACAACGGAAGGCCCTTCGTCCGGCCGCCGATGAGCGTTCGCAGGCCGGGGAAGACCAGGAAGTGCCGGTTGCGCACCAGTACCTGGCTGGGTGCGGGTGCGGCCAGCGGGGTCCGGGACAGGGTGAAGTGCCCGGGTTCGGGAAGGCCTTCGGGAACCGAGGCGAGTCGGACCTCCAGGGTGGAGTCGGGCAGGTCTGTGGCCGTCATACGGGTCTCCGGAGTCGGTGCGGGGGCGGGGTCCGGTGACGCTAACCCCTGACCCGCGGGTGAGGGTCAAGCCTCCGGCGCGGCCCCCGGCGCGCCACTGAATGACTTGGAGCAGTGGCGGCCCGGCGGGCCACGGCAGCTCGTCGCGGGTGGCCATGGCGGCTCGTGGCCGGTGGCCGCGGCGGCCGGCCGGAGCGCTCCGAGGAGGGAGTCGCCCTCGGAGGTGTGGAGACGGACGGCGGGGATGCGGGACGACAGCCGTTCGACACGGCCCCGCGCAGGCCGTCCAGGTGGTACAGACGGCCGGTGAGGGCGATCAGGGGTGCGTCGAGGCCGGCCGTCGCAGTCGTCGCGGCCGCCGTGTCCGCGATTTCCTCGGCGGCGCGGTCGAGGATGCCGGCCGCGACCGGGTCTCCTGCCGCGGAGCCTCGGCGACGTCGGGCGCCGAGGAGGCGAGCAGCCCGGCCCGGTCGGGACGCAGCTGAAGGGCCGCCGGGAGCCCGGTGACGGGGCCGAAGCGGTCGAGTGCACGGGCCGGGAGTGCGGGGGAACCACCCGGCGGCCGTCGTGGGCGCGCAAGGTGGCCGCGCAGGGTGGCGTCGAGTGCCGCACGGCCGATCCACGCCCCGGCGTAGGCGGCGACCGCGTCGACCGCCGGCACGAGTCTGGTCCTCCTGCACGCGCTGGAGCTCGCGTGGGCCATGGCCGCCGGTCAGCGACCGGCCCGCCGTCGTGCTGTCGTGTCGTGCAGGCCCGGCGGCACGTACCCCGCGTCCCGCGCCGAGAGAGTGGCGCCCGGCGGGACGATCTTGTCGATCTCGTCCAGCACGTCCGACGGCAGCGGGCTGTCCGCCGCCCCGAGCTGCTCCTCCAGCTGGGACAGCGTGCGCGGGCCGATGATCGGCGCGGTGACCGCCGGGTGGGAGAGCACGAAGCCGAGGGCGAGCTCGATCAGGGTGATCCCGGCCTGCTCGGCCAGGACGGCCAGCGCCTCGACGGCCTCCAGTTTGGCCGCGTTCTCCGTGCTGTCGACGTCGAAGCGGCCCGGCTGGCGGGCCGCTCGGCTGGACTCCGGCTGCGGCCGGCCGGCTCGGTAACGCCCCGTCAGCCAGCCGCCGGCGAGCGGGCTCCACGGGATCACCGCCAGTCCGTACCGCTGCGCCACCGGGAGCGCCTCGGCCTCCACGCCGCGGGCCAGGATCGAGTAGGGCGGCTGCTCGGACACCACCCGCTCGCGGCCCCGCTTCTCCGCGGTCCACTGCCCTTCGACGATCCGGGACGGCGGGAACGTGGAGGTGCCGAGGTAGCGGATCTTGCCCTGGTGGACGAGGTCGGAGAGCGCACCGAGGGTCTCGTCGAAATCCGTGTCCTCCTCCGGACGGTGCACTTGGTAGAGGTCGATGTGGTCGGTCCGCAGCCGCCGAAGGCTGTCCTCGACCGCGCGGAAGATCCACCGTCGCGAGTTGCCGAACCGGTTGACGTCCTCCCCCATGCGGCCGTGGAACTTGGTGGCCAGGAAGACGTCGTCCCGGCGGCCCGCGAGGGCCTCGCCGACGATCTCCTCCGACTCGCCCTGCGAGTACACGTCCGCCGTGTCGATGATGTTGATCCCGGCGCCGAGGGCACGGTGGATGATGCGCACCCCGTCTTCGTGGCTCGGGTTGCCCCGGGCGCCGAAGTTCATCGCGCCGAGTGCGAGCGCGCTCACCTGCACGCCTGTGCGGCCGAAGGGCCGGTACGGGATGGTCATGACGTTCCTTCCGTGGGAATGGACAGCCGTCCGGGCGCTGCCCCGGATTCGGCGAGTCGGTCGATGCTCGCTGCGGTGCCGGCGGCGCGGAACGCGTCCCACAGCCGGCGGTACGGGCCGTGTGCCGCGAGCAGTTCCTGATGGGTGCCGACCTCCGCGACCTTGCCGTCCCGCAGGACGATCACCTGGTCTGCGCGGGCGGCGGTGGTGAGCCGGTGCGCCACGACGAGCGTGGTGCGCCGCCGGGTGAGCGCGGCCGTCGCGGCAGCCACCCGGCGTTCACTGGCAAGGTCGAGAGACGCGGTGGCCTCGTCCAGCAGCAGGATGTCAGGGTCGACGAGTTCGGCCCGCGCCAGCGCGAGCAGTTGCCGCTGGCCCGCGGAGAGGCCTCGGCCGCGTTCTCCGACCTCGGTCAGATAGCCGGACGGCAGCCCGGCCACCATCTCGTGCGCGCCGACCGCGCGCGCCGCGGCCTCCACCTCCGCGTCGGTGGCGTCGGGGCGGCCGTACGCGATCGCGTCCCGCACCGTCCCGCCCAGCAGGTGCGTCTCCTGCGGGACGACTCCCAGCCGACGCCGGTATCCGGCTGGATCCAGTGCGCGCAGGTCGGTGCCGTCGACCCGTACGGTCCCGGTCGTCGGGTCGTGGAAACGGGCGACGAGTTTGACGATCGTCGACTTGCCCGCGCCGGTCGTACCGACGAGAGCCACCGTCTGCCCGGCGGCGACGCGCAGGGTCGCCTCGTGGAGCACCTCGCGTTCGCCGTCCCGGTAGGCGAAGGACACCCGGTCGAACTCGATCTCGCCGCGCAGCTCACGCACGGGCAGGGGGCGCGCGGCGATGGGCGTGCCGACCGGTTCGCGCATCAGGGTGCGCAGCCTGCCGAGTCCCACGACCGCCTGCTGGTAGCCGTCGAACGCCTGGGACAGCTGCTGGATCGGCGAGAAGAACAGCTCGACGTAGAGCAAGAACGCGATCAGGGTTCCGGCGGTGAGTCGGCCGTCGCGCACTTGCCCGGCGCCGATCACCAGCACGGCCGCGGTCGCGGCCGTGCTCAGGAACTCGACGAACGGGAAGAACGTCGCCATCAACCGCTGGGCCCGCAGCCGGGCGTCCCGGAACGCCCGGGCCAGCTCGGCGAAGTCCCGTGCGTTGTGCGCCTGACGGCCGAACGCCTGGGTGACCCGGATCAGGGTGACGTTCTCCTGGAGGTACGCGTTGACCGCGCTGACCCGCTCCCGCGCTTCGAGGTACGCGGGCAACGACCGTGAGCGGAACAGTGCCGTGGCGGCGGCCAGGACCGGCAGGACGAGGAGCAGGGTGACGGCGAGCCCTGCGTCGATCACGAGCAGGGCGACGAGCACACCGAGGATCGTCAGCGCGGAGACCACGAAGGTCACCAGACCGGTCTGCAGGAACGCCGACAGCGCGTCCACGTCCGTGGTCATCCGGGTCATGATCCGGCCGGCCGGCTCGCGCTCGTAGTAGTCGAGGCCGAGCCGCTGCAACTGGGCGTACGTGCGCACCCGCAGGGTGTGGAGCAGGCGCTCACCCGTGCGGCCGGTCACCCGCACCTGGGCGACGTTGACCAGCCAGCCGAGCAGCACCACCGCCGCCGCGACGGCGGCGATCAGCAGCAGCGCCGCCGGCGCGGACCGGGTGACGCCGCTGTCGACCCCGTGCCGGACGAGTACCGGGACGGCGATCTGCGCGAGCGCGTCGGCACCGACGAGCGCGAGACCGGCGAGCAGCGGCAGACGGAACGGGCGTACCAGCGGCCGCAGCCCGAAGTCCGGGTCCCAGGCACGTGCCTGCTCGGGCGTGACCTTCGGGTCGGTGTCCACGAGCGGCAACGCGGCCAGCCGGTCCTGGAGTTCCTCGCTCGGCGGGGCGCCGCCGAGCAGACCCGCCCCGTGCCCCGTCCGGCCCGGCCCGGACGTCGCGGCGGCCTGCGCGTAGGCGGCGGCGACCCGCACGCCGACGTCCCGGCCGGTCGTGGGTGTGTCCGGGCCGCCGCGCCAGAGCTCTTCGGTCACGCCGCGCGGGCGCGGGGCCTCCGCTGCGGACGCCTCGTCCACGCCGAGTTCGCCGGGTTGCTCGTCGGGGGAGAGCAGCGACCGGTAGAGCGGACTGCGCGTCTGGAGCTCCGCGGCCGTTCCGATGTCGACGACCCGGCCGCGGTCGAGTACGGCGACCCGGTCGGCCAGCTCCAGCGTCGACGCCCGGTGGGCGATGATCAACGTCGTGCGCTGCCGGGCCAGTTGCCGCAGCCCGGTGTGGATGGCCGCCTCGACCTGGGCGTCGATCGCGGAGGTGGCGTCGTCGAGCACCAGTACGGCGGGGTCGTGCAGGATCGCCCGGGCCAGCGCGATCCGCTGGCGCTGCCCGCCGGAGAGCGTGAGGCCCTGCTCGCCGATCACGGTGTCGTAGCCGTCCGGCAGCGCGGTGATGAATCCGTCCGCCTGGGCCAGCCGCGCCGCGTGACGGATCTCCGCGTACAGGGCGTCCGGGCGACCGTAGGCGATGTTCGCCCCCACGGTGTCGGACAACAGATGCGGCTCCTCGAACACGAAGCCGATCCGGGCCCGCAGATCGGCCAGCCGCAGCTCGCGTACGTCGGTGTCGCCGACCCGGACCGTCCCGGCGGCCGGGTCGTGGAACCGCGGCAGCAACGACGCCGCCGTGGACTTGCCCGACCCGGCCGCACCGACCAGCGCCAGTGTCTCCCCCGGTTCGACCCGCAGGGTGAACCCGTCCAGGAGCGGGCCGGCCGTCCGGGCGCGGCCGAACACCACGCCGTCCCACTCAAGGGCCGGCGGCCCGTCCGGCACGTCGACGGCGTCCGGTGCGTCGGTGATGTCGGAGGATGCGTCGACGATGTCGAGCACCCGTTCCACTCCGGCGCGCGCCTGCTGCCACACGGTGAGCAGCATGGCCACTTGGCGCACGGGCGTCACGAACGAACCGAGGTACGCGGTGAACGCCACGAATGTGCCGAGGGAGATCCTGCCGTGCAGCGCCAGCCAGCCGCCCAGTGCGAGCACGGCGACCTGCCCGAGTGCCGGGACGGCCTGAAGCGCCGGGTTGTACTTGCTGGTCAGCCGGGCGATGCGGACCCGCGAGGAGAACAGGCTGCGCGACCGCCGCTCCAACGCGTCCAGTTCGCGCTGCTCCTGCCCGAACCCCTTGACGACGCGGACGCCCGCGACCGCCGCCTCCACGGTCGACGCGACCTCTGCCGCCTCCTGCTGCGCATGCCAGTGGGCAGGGAACAGGTCACGGCGGCTGCGGAACGCGATCAGCCAGAGCACCGGCCCCACGACGAGGGCGACGAGGGTCAGCAGCAGTGACAGTGACGCCATCAGCACCACCGACATGGTGAACATCAGTGCGTTGCCGAACATGTTCGGCAGGAACTGCAACAGCATCTGAATGAGCGTCACATCGGAGATGGCGCGGCTGACGACCTGCCCCGTGTGCAGAGCGTCCTGCTGGTTGCCGCCGAGGCGCAGCAGCGTGGCGAAGGCGTCGTTGCGCAGGTCGTACTGCACGCCGAGGGACACCCGTCCGGAGCAGTACCGCCGTAGGAAGCTCGCCCCGAACCGCAGCGCTCCGATGCCGAGCAGCAGCACGACCCATGGGGTCAGAGGCGCCGCCGATGCCTCCACCCCGTCCACGACATGGCGCAGGACGAGCGGCAGTACGGCCGTGGCGACCGCGGCGACCAGCGCGGCGCCGTACGCCCAGGCCAGGTCGGCGCGGTATGCCAGGCAGTACCGGGTCAGCCGACGTGCCCATCCCGGCGCGCCCGGTCCGGGGGCCGCCTGGGACGTACGGTCCGCGGCCCTACAGGGGGTGACCGTCACGCGGACTCTCCGACGGCCGGTGAGGTCGTGAACGAATCCGCGGGGCGGGGCAGTCCGTAGTGCTCGCGCAGGGTGGTACCGGTGTAGTCGGTGCGGAACCTCCCGCGTTCCTGAAGGATCGGCACGACCTTGTCGACGAACACCTCGAGTCCGGACGGCAGGACCGGCGGCATGATGTTGAACCCGTCGGCGGCGCCGTTGTCGAACCACTCCTCGATCGCGTCGGCCACCTGGACCGGCGTGCCGGCGAACGTCCGGTGCCCGCGACCGCCGCCGAGCCGGCCGATGAGCTGTCGCACCGTCAGCTTCTCTCGCCGGGCCAGGTCCACGATGAGGGTGTACCGGCTCTTGGAACCCTCGATCTCGTCCTCGGACGGCAGCTTCTCGGGCAGTGTGCCGTCCAGGTCGAGGGCGTCCGGATCGAGCTTGAACTGCTGGGCGAGTTGACGCTTGGCGAACTCGGGGCTGATCAGCCGGTCGAGTTCCCGGTCCAGGTCCGCCGCCTCGGCCTCGGTGTCGCCGATGACCGGCACGATGCCGGGCAGGATCTTGATTCCGTGCGGATCGCGTCCGTGGGCCGCGGCCCGCCGCTTCAGGTCGGCGTAGAAAGCCTGGGCCTCCTGGAGAGTCTGCTGCGCGGTGAACACCGCCTCCGCCCACCGAGCGGCGAAGGCCTTGCCGTTCTGGGAAGAACCGGCCTGCACCAGCAGGGGGTGGCCCTGCGGTGAGCGGGGGACGTTCAGCGGTCCGTCGACGCGGAAGAACCGCCCGACATGGTTGATCCTGCGGACCTTCGCGGTGTCGGCGTGGACGCCGGCGCTCTTGTCGGCCACGATCGCGTCGTCGGCCCAGCTGTCCCAGAGCCTGGTGGAGACTTCGAGGAACTCGTCGGCGCGTTCGTACCGCTCCTTGTGCAGGGGCGCGTCGTCCAGGCCGAAGTTGCGGGCCGCGTCCGCGCCGGCGGTCGTGACGACGTTCCACCCGGCCCGTCCGCCGGACACATGGTCGAGGGAAGCGAACCGGCGGGCCAGGTTGTACGGCTCGTTGTAGGACGTCGAGGCGGTCGCGATCAGGCCGATGCGCTCGGTCGCCCCGGCGAGGGCCGTCAGCAGCACCGTCGGCTCGAGCCGTCCGGCCGGCCTGCGTGCCGGGTCGCCGTGCTGGCCCGGACTGTCGGCGAGGAACAGCGAGTCGAGCTTGCCCCGCTCGGCGATGCGGGCCAGGTTCTGGTAGTGCGCGACGTCCCAGCTGGCATACGGGTCCGACTCCGGCAGCCGCCAGGCGGCCTCGTGGTGGCCGACACCCATCAGGAAGGCGTTGAGATGGAGTTCTCCGGCTCGCTTGCTCATGACTGTTCCTTCGTGCGGTGGGCGGGCAGGACGCCCAGGGCGCCCAGCAGGGTGGTGCGGTAGTGCTGGAATCCGGGGTCGCCGGGGTCGCGTTCGGCAGGCAGGTCGATGCGCAGGTCCTGGACGAAGTCGCCGTCGTCGAGGACGAGCACCCGGTCGGCGAGGATCACCGCCTCGTCCACGTCGTGGGTCACGAGCAGCACGGCGGGCCGGTGCGTTTCGTACAGGCGGCGCAACAGCCGGTGCATACGGATACGGGTCAGCGCGTCCAGGGAGCCGAAGGGTTCGTCGGCGAGCAACAGCTCCGGTTCGCTGACCAGTGACCGGGCCAGGGCGGCCCGCTGCTGCTCGCCGCCGGACAGTTCGTGCGGCCAGGCGGATTCCCGCTTGGCCAGGCTGACTTCGTCAAGGGCGGCGCGTCCGCGCCCTCGGGCGTCCTTCCCGGGCAGACCGAGGACGACGTTGTCGAGGATCTTCGACCACGGCAGCAGCCGGGAGTCCTGGAACACCAGCGAGACCCGCTCCGGCACGAGGATCTCCCCCGAGCCGACCGTGCCGTGGTCGAGACCGGCGACCGCGCGCAGCAGCGTGCTCTTGCCCGATCCACTGCGTCCCAGCAGCGCCGTGAACTCGCCGCGGGCGATCGTCAAGTCGATGTGGTCGAGCACTCGGCGGTCCCCGAAGGACCGGGTCAGGTCGGTGATGCGGACGGCGGCGGAATCCACGGCCTCGGCCACCGGGGCGCCGCTCAGGCGGTGATGGTTCGACGCCACGACAGCACCCTCCCTTCCACCAGGCGGACGAGGGCGTCGGAGGCGAACCCGAAGGTGCCGTACAGCACCAGGCCGACGAGGATGATCCCGGACTGCGCGTACTGCTGGGCCTGGAACATCATGTAGCCGATTCCCGACGTGGCGTTGATCTGCTCGACCACGATCAGGCCGAGCCAGGCCGCGGTCACGGCCAGCCGCAGGCCGGTGAAGAAGCCGGGCAGAGCGGCGGGCAGCACGACCTTGCGCAGGAACTGCCAGCGGGAGAGCCCCTGTGCCTCGGCGAGTTCCACATAGCGCGCGTCGATGGAGACCAGCGCAGCGTGCGTGTTGATGTAGACGCTCACCAGCACACCGAGCGCGATGACGACGACCTTCATCGTCTCGCCGATCCCGAGCCACAGAATCAGCAGGGGAAGCAGAGCGAGGTTGGGGATCGACCGCTTGACCTGCAGTGTGCCGTCCACGAACGCGTCACCGATGCGAGAAAGCCCGGACGCGAGTGCCAGCACGACGCCCGCCGCGACCCCGATGAGCAGGCCGAGGAGTGCGCGGCTCAGCGAAGTCTGCACGCTGTCCTGCAATCGCCCACTGGTCCACAGGTCCTGGGCGGAGTACAGGACCGATGTGGGGGACGACAGCTTTCGCGGGTCCAGCCAACCGGCTGCCGAAGCCGCCCACCAGGTGGCGATGATCAGCAGCGGGCCGAGGAGCCGGCCGAACGGGATCGACTTGCCGCGCCCGAGGCGTCGCTGGAGTGCCGGGACCAGACCGCCGGCTTCCGGGGCCGGCCCCGGCGGCGGTGCGGAGGCCGGAGGGGCCTTCTGCGGGCCGCCGGTGACGGTGGCCGTGCCTCCGCCCGTACGGGCGATGTCAAGGTTCATCGGGGCTCCCGGGATCGAGGGGCGAGCGAGCGGAACGTGCTGGAATGGAAGACGAGGGGATCCACTGAGTCGTCGAGGCGCAGGTCGTGGACGCGGAGCACGGCGATGTCGTGGTCCCCGGCGCGGACCTCGTTGTCGACCGAGCACTCGAGCCAGGCGCCGGCACCGTGCAGCAGTACCGCGCCGTCCGGTGTGGCCTGCCACGCGGCCCCGGCGAATCGCTCGTCACTCGGACCGGCGAGCCGCCGGCAGAGCGGCCCGTGTTCCGCGCCGAGCACGCTGATGCCCAGGCGCTCGGCGCGGCGCAGCACCGGCCAGGTACTGGAGGTGTGCGCCACGCATACGGAGACGAGCGGCGGCGCGAGTGACACCGTCGTGAACGAGCTGGCCGCCAGCCCGACCGGCGTTCCGTCGATCAGGGCGGCGATCGCCGTGACGCCGGTGGGGAACGCGCCGTACACGGCGCGCAGGGATGTCGTGTCGTGCAGCACTGCGGTCATACGGGAGCCTCCGTCGGGTGCGCGGCCGGCAGCCGCTGGGTTCTTCCGGCAGGCGATGCCGCATCGGTTCGGTCGGGCTCCTTCAGCAAGGGGAGCAGCTCGTCGCCGACCCGGGCGATCTCCTGCTTGTACGGCGTGTCCGACAGCACGAAATGGGTCACGCCCAGCGCCCGGTACCTCCGCAGCGCGTCGGCGACCTCCTGCGCGGAGCCGACCAGCCACGTCGTACCGGCACCGCCGCCCCCGTAGCGGCCCGGCGCCGTGTAGAGGCAGCTGTCCAGGACGTCGCCCCGTGCCGCCAGGTCGAGGAGGCGCTGCTGGCCGACCGCCGTATGGCGCCGGAACGCTTCCTGGGCACGTGGGCCCTGCTGCGCCATGTGGGCGACCTTCTCCTCCGCCGCACGCCACGCCTCCTCCGTGGTGTCCCGGACGAGGGTCGTGATGCGCAGCCCGAACTCCAGCGGCCGGTGTCTGCGTCCGACCGTCTCGGAGAGCGCACGCAGCCGGTCGATCCGCCCGGCGATGCCGTCCAGCGGCTCACCCCAGAACAGCTGGACGTCGGCCTCCTGCGCTGCGACCCGCTCGGCGGCCGCGCTCGCGCCGCCGAAGTACAGCCGGGGATGGAGTCCCTGTTCGGCGCCCCAAGGACGCGGCCGGACCCTGGATTCGTCCACCCGGTAGTGGTCTCCGTGGAACGTCACCTGCTCCTCGTTCCACAGACGGCGGACCAGCTGCAGGAACTCGAGCGTGCGCTCGTAGCGGCGCGACTGGTCGAATTCGCCGTCGCCGTACGACGCGGCGTCGTCCAGTCCGCTGACGATGTTGACCAGGACCCGTCCCTGGCTGAGCCGGTCGAGCGTGGCCGAGGCCGACGCGAAGTTCGCGGGATGCCAATAGCCGGGCCGAATCGCGATGAGCGGCTTGAACGTCGTCGTGCGGGCGGCGAGGCACGCCGCGACGGTGAAGGTGTCCGGTCGCCCCCAGCC
This sequence comes from Streptomyces wedmorensis, assembly GCF_000716445.1. Taxonomy (GTDB): domain Bacteria; phylum Actinomycetota; class Actinomycetes; order Streptomycetales; family Streptomycetaceae; genus Streptomyces; species Streptomyces wedmorensis. Next base: position 19,326 of record NZ_JNWK01000075.1, on the reverse strand, counting down.
GGTGCCCAGCAGGGCCCCCGCCCAGCCGTGGTGCTCCACCGCCCGCGCCAGCTCCGTCGAGTGGTCGAGCGTGTCCCAGCCGTCGAGGGTGTCGTCGCCGCGATGGCCGGGCTCGACCGTGTTCGGGATGTACCAGAGGTACTCGCCCATCTCAGACCTGCCCGCGGTACTCGGCGGGTGCGGCCTGCGCGGCGATGTGCTCGAACCGTCGGTCGAACAGCACGCTGACGTCGAATTTCCTGACGAAGCCCGCGCCGGACATGAGATCGGCGATCGACTGCTCCCAGGCGATGGAGGAGTCCCAGTCCGTCGGATACAGCGGCTTCTTACGTGACTTGACGATCCGTTCGCCGTCGTCCTTGGTGACGCCCTGGTCCTTGACGTAGTAGGAATCGATCCATTTCTCGGGGTTCTCCCAGGACCAGTTGTTGCCCTTGACCCAGATGGGGATGAACGCCTGGATCGCGGCCGCCTTACGGTCGTCGGCGAGCACCGACGTGGGCGCCCACAGCAGGCTCAGCAGGTCCTGGACCTCGGTGGGCAGAGTCCGCGCGCCATCCCTTTCGTACTGCTTCAGATATTTCGTCAGCGACGGCTCGGTCAGCGGGGCGAGGTCGACCTGCTTGCCCTGAAGAGCGGTCAGGAACTGGGCGCTCGGCAGGGGCACCAGGGTCACGTCCTTGTAGGAGATTCCGTTCTCCTTCAGCCATTTCAGGATCGTGACGCCCTGCGCCTGCCCTTGGGAGAAGGCGATCTTCTTGCCGACGACGTCCTTCGCCGTCCTGATGCCGCTGCCCGGCCGGGTGGTCGGGATGTAGTTGACCGCCGTGTTGTGCGAGATGGCGACGATCTTGGCGTCGACGCCGATGTCATGCGCCTGGATCGGCGGCATTCCGGCGTTGCCGGCCAGATCGACCGCCCCCGCACGGAATCCTTGAATGGTCTCCGGCCCGCCATTGAGCCGGACCCATGTGGCGGAGAACGGCAGCGGGCCGAGCGACGGCTCGGCAACCAGCTGAGCCTGCGTCGTGCTCACGCCGACGCGGAGGGCGGTGTTCTTGTCGGGTGACACGGTCGGGAGCGCGCCGAGCGTCGTGGAATCCGGCTCGTCGGAGGAGGCGCAGCCCGCGAGCGTCAGCAGCGCACCGCTGCCCAGGGCGAGAAATCCTCGGCGGTTCAACGGTCTTGAGGGGTATGTGGACATGACGGTACCGGGGGCCCTTTGCGTATTCGGCGCAACGACAGATGCGCGGTCTGGACGGGTTGCCGCCGACGCCGTGTGGCGGGGGATCCACGTGCGGCGCCGGCGGCCTGTCTTCGGCGGTGTCAGGAGGCGACGGCGACCCGGTGGTCGGCGGTGAAGGGGCGTCCGGCGACGAGCTCGGACTCGTGCCCGTCCGGTCCCACGGGGACGTCGCCGATCAGCGTGACCCGGTGCAGCCGGCGCTCGACGTCGAGGTGTTCCAGGTCGCGCGGGGCGAGGTGCGCGGTGGCCCGGTTGTCCCAGAACGCCACGTGTCCGGGCTCCCAGCGGAAGCGCACCGTGTACTCGGGCCGGGTGATCTCGGCGTACAGCAGATCCAGGATGCGCTTGCTCTCGCCGGCGGTGACGCCGACGATGTGGCTGGTGAAACCGGGGTTGACGAACAGCGCGCGCTCCCCGGTCTCCGGGTGCACCCGCACCACGGGGTGCACGGACACGAGCAGGTTGTCGTTGACGCGGCGGGCGTACTCGCTGTCCTCGCCCACCGGCCGGCTGCCGCCGTACCGGTGTTCGGCACGCAGTGTGTCCACGAACGCCCGGACCGGGGCGGAAAGTCCCTCGTACGCGGCGACGAGGTTGGTCCACTGCGTGTCGCCGCCGACCTCCGGAACGGTCTCGGCACGCAGGATGGAACCGGCGGGCGGATTCACCGCTGCGGTGACGTCGGTGTGCCAGCCGTCGAAGTAGCTGTACTGACGCTTGCGGTACTCGTCCCGGAAGTTCTTCCCGTAGCGCTGCTCGAAGCGGCGCGGATCGATGGTGAAGATCTCCGGGTGGTCCTCCGGCGGGGCGTCGTCGTGCGGGTGGGCGTAGGTGAGCTCGCCGAAGTGGCGGGCGAACGCGATCTGGGAGGAGTGGTCGAGCTGCTGCCCCCGGAAGAAGACGACCTTGTGGCGGTGGAGGGCCTGCTTGATCCCTTCGACGGTCTCGGTGGCCAGCGGTTGGGCGAGGTCCACACCGTCGATGTCGGCGCCGATGTGACCGGCGACGGGGCGGACGGAGAGCGTGCTCATGGGCGGTGTCCTTTCGGGCATGTCGAACAGGGCGCCGTTCTGCCGCGATGGCGTCGGGGCGCGCGGAATCACCTGACGGGCGCGTACTCGCAGGCGTGGAAGACACCGGGTCGGAGATCGATCCGGTGCCGGGCCGGAGTCCGGGGGAAGAAGTGCGCGGCGGTCAACGTCGCGGCGCGGACGCGCGGGGGCGCGTCGGCGGAATGCCGGTCAGCGGGCGCAACAGCCCAATCCGGCGAAGTGGTGCGCGCAGAAGGCGTTCACGGGGTGCCGGCCTGCGGCTGCCCGGATCGTGGCCCTCTGCTGTGCGTCCATGGGAGGAGTCTGCTGCCACGGCGCCGGTACGAGCAATGTTTTGTGGCGGTACGGAAGAAACCCCACTCGCTCGTTCGCGCTCATCGGGCGCTTCCGACCGTGCGCAGTCCCAACGGGTCCTGGTAGACGGCCGCAAGCACCGGCGCGGTCGCGGCCACCGCGAGCGTGTCCGTGCCGAAGGAACCGGTACGCACCTGATCGCCGTCGCTCTCCAGCTCGCGGATCAACTCGTCCAGCAGCTGCGGGAGATGGATGGTGGCGGACTCGGTCAGCACCAGGGCATCCGGGCTGATCAGGTCCAGCAGCGGCTGTACCGCGTGCGCGATGAGCCGCAGCCGGGCGCGGCACAGGTCCATCGCACGGGCGTCGCCGGCCCGAGCGGCGCGTACGAGCAGTTGCAGGTCGGGGTGCGGGATGACGCCCGCCGCGACAGCGCGCTGCGCGACGGCACGGTCGGAGACGGTGGCCTGCAGGCAGCCGGTACGACCGCACGGGCAGCGCTCTGTCGACCCGGGCACGGGCAGGTGGGCGACGCCTCCGGCACCGTACTGGCGACCCTGCAACAGGATGCCGCCGGTGGCGATCGCCGCGTCCACGGCGTTGCCCACGAACAAGTGCACCAGGTCGCCGCCGCGGACCGCGCCGAACAGGAGTTCCGCGTGAGCCAACGCCCGCGCATGGCCTTCCACATGAACCGGCAGCCCCACCGCCCGTTGCAGCATGCGCCGCAACGGGATGTCACGCCAGCCGAGCGCGGAGTTCTCGACGAGGACCCCGGCGTCCGGGTCGACCCAGCCGCCGGTGACCACGCCCAGTCCGAGCACGGAGCGCCCGCCGGCGTGGCGGCGCAGAAAGCCGGGCAGCCGACGGGCGACGTCGTGAAGGACCGCGCCGTGCTGCGGCTGCCTGGGCACCCGCTCATGCGCGATGACGCCGCCGCGCAGATCGGTGAGCGAGAAGGTGAGCCGCGGTACCGCGATGTGCACGCCCACCGCGACGTGATGCGAGGTCTCGATGTCCAGCGGGATGCGGGGGCGTCCCGGCCGAGGCCGCCGAGAAGGCTCGGGCGGTTCCCAGACCAGCCCCATCGCGAGCAGTTCGGCCGCGTGCCGCGACACGGCAGCCGCGCTCAGCCCCGTCTCCCTGATGATCGCGGTGCGCGACAGCGGGCCACTGTGCAGTACGGCCCGGAGCACGGCGGTCGCGCCGTCAGGCCGGTCGGCGGCGGGCCTCCCGCTCGGCGTCGCGATGAGCGCTGGTCGCATCGAATATCCTCGGTCCGGGGTTGGTCACACGGCGGCACGGCGGCCCCGGGAAACCGAGGGCTACCGGCGTCGGCGACAGTTCGAGAACCTCATGCCCCGATGCTCGCAAGCGCCGTCGATACCGGTCAATGATCCGGCGTTACGAGGCAATGACGGTTCTGCGAAGCCGACGTCCGGCTCCTCCCCAAGAGACGCGCCGCGTGTCCGGCCACGATGCGACCGCCGACAAGGCGCGAACTCGCCCAGCTCGTGGATCCGATGCAGCACTCCCCGGCCGTCCCGCACCCGAAGGGTGTTCCCACCGGTCGGGGCCACCACCCGTCGAGTCCGCAGAGCCGGGACACCGTCCGGCCCGATGCTGACCATGTGCTGCCCCGGAGACAGCGATCACGGGTCCGACCTCGTGAAGGAGAGCTGTTGAAGCCGACCGAGGAAGTGCTCCAGGAACTGACCCAGCCGTCGAATGTCTCCGTCCGCTCCGACGTGGCGCTCGTCGGGAAGGTGGAGGCCGCCATCGCGGCGGACGACGAGAAGCGGGAGGAGAACGAGGACGAGCTGCTCCGCAGGAAGCCCGACCTCGCCTTGATCCCGCAGACGGAGCCGTCCCGGCAGTTCGAAGTGACCCTCTGGGACGTCCTCCACACCCTCGCCCGAGCCACCGCTCTGTCGTGGCGGGGTGCAGGGCGAGGGCTGGCGGAACACTGGGGCGCGCTCAAGTACACCCAGGCCCTGGCCGGCGGTCGCAACTCCTTCCTCGGCCTCACCGACGAGGGCCACCGCATCGCGGACCACTACAAGTCGCTGCAGTCCGGCGAACTCGGCATCGGCTTCGCGCTCACCGAGCACATGCTGCGCAGCCGCTTCCCCGGCCATTCGGTGACGATCGTCCCCGCAGACACGGCGTTACGCGCGGGCTGGGCCCTCACCAGCAGGGACAAGGGCGAGAAGGTGAAGTACCGCTACCGCCCCCAGTACTTCGCGGAGGTCTGGCGGCCGGAAGAGCCGTCCCTCGTCATCCCCCTCGCCTGCAAGGGCAACCACAGCGACGCCGCCACCTCCGCCGAGCAGCTGGCCTCCGCCTCGGCCCACGCCGAAGCGGTCCACATCGGAGCGTGGAACGAGACGCCCGGCCTGCTGTTCAGCACGCAGCTCCCGACGGACGGCGGCACGATGACCGTCCACGCCCTCCAGGCACTCGGCAGCGGAGGTCGGCTGTCCCCGGCGGAGGAACGTGAGGCGAACCTGAACGCCCCGCCGTTCCAGGCGAACGTGATGCCTGACATCCACCCGCCGACCGAGGGCCTGATGGCACCGGAGCCCGTACGGGGCTGCCACGTGCAGCCGAAGGACTACGCCTGGTTCCAGGAGTCACTGGCCCACACCACCGCGGCGGGCCTCATGGCCTTCACCGGCTCCGGCCACGCCACCGCCCGCCACCTGACCGAACGGCAGGGCCGCAAACGCTTCACCGGCCTCGAACACGCGGCCAGCACGAGTGTGCTCGTACTTGTCGTACCGACGGTGATCGAATTGAGGCGGCGGGACCGGATGAGGTCATGGACGGTCGAGCGACCTGGCCTGACACCGGCAGTGCACATGGGAAGGGCCCCGCCCCCGGGGCGAACCGGGGGCGGGGCCCTTCCTGTTTGTACTGCTTGTTCAGGCTACTCCTGGACGGTGCGGCGACGCCGCATCCACCACACCAGGGCCGCGCCGGTGGCGGCGATCGCCGCGGCGATGCCGGAGATCAGGCCGATCGGGGTGTCCGATCCGGTGTCGGCGAGGCCGCCGTCCGGGTCCGGTCGGTTCGCCGGAGGCGTCGCGCCCCCGCTGCCGCCGGTGTCGCCGTTGCCGGGCTTGGTCGGGTCCGGGCCCGGCGACGTGGGCGGGTCGGTCGGCGTCGGGTCAGTCGGCTTTGGCGTCGGCGTCGGCGTCGGCGTCGGGTCGGGCTTCCCGTCATCTGTCAGGGCGGCGCCGTTGCCGCCCAGGAACGCGGTGTCACTGTCGCGGGCGGAGGTCTCCGTGCGGACGGAGTCCTTCGTCTCGCGGGGCAGTTCACGGTGCTGGGCGGTGAACTCGACTGCGGTGATGTTCCGCTTGGGTGCCTTTGCGAAGTCGATGCCGCCGACGAAGAACGTGTAGATCCGGCCGTCACCGAGGGGCCATTCGTAGGTGAAGTCGCCCTTGGTGAAGGACTTCACCATCTCCTGCCACACGGTCCGCTTGTCCCAGTGGGCGTTCTCACCGCGCAGCGGCCACCGCTTCAGGTCGTTGCTGTCGATGATGGGACGGAAGTCGGTGGCCTTCTTCGCGTCCTGCTGGCGGATCCACTCGGCCGCGACGCGGGACTTGTAGACGCGGCGCAGGTCGGCGTACTTGGGGTCGGCGTTGATCTGCTTCTCGACATGCGGGACGAGGTACTGGGTGATCAGCCGGTGGCTGCGCTCCTTCTCCTCCTTGCTGAGCTTCTTCGAGCAGTCCTCTCCCTGTACGGGGGTGTCGAAGTCCATCGCCGCGTGGTTGACCTCCAGCGGGGCGTCGAGGATGTAGATCCCGCCGTCCTGCTCGCGGACCTTCGCCCGGCCGGGAACGATCCAGTTGCGCCCCGATCCCCAGCACGGGACCCCGTCGACCTTGGGGGCGGCGTCCATGAACTCCTTGCCCGGGGACTTCTTGGGGTCCATGGCGCGGGAGAAGTCCCGCTTCATCTCCATGTCGGCTACGAGGAGGACACGGCCGGCGTCGGTTTCACCGAACGCCTTGTCCATGATGGTGTTGGGCTGGTCGGGGTTGAGGTTCACCCACTGCCGGTCCGGGGTGAGCGCCAGCCACGTGAACAAGGCGTCGGAGGCCAGTTCGAGCTTCGCCTGTCCGCCCCAGCCCGGGTTGTCGTCCTCATCGGGCATGAGGTCGGCCTTCATGGAGTAGTCCAGAGCCTTGCCCTTGACCGGGTTGCCGACGTACTGGAGCTCCAGGGTGGAGAAGTCCACCCCGCCCGGGCCCCGGCCGAGCGCGGACCGGGCGTTGTCCGCCAGGTACTGGTTCTGCAACTGACGGGCCTGGGCCGGGTTCTGTCCCGACCCGTAGGCCATCGAGGCGCCCGGGCCCTGGGTGCCGCGGTTCGGCAGCGGGTTGAACACGTTGTACGTCTTCGTGTACTTCGTCTGCGGCCACAGGCCCTTCGCGGTCGCCCGGCGCTCCGCGATCCGGATCGGGTTGTTCCCCGTCCCCCGCTCCGCTCGCAGCTTGTCGTTCTCGGCCTTGTAGTCGCGGAGGGTGGCCCCGTTCGGCTTCTCCGACGTGAACATCGTCAGGCGGTGCCGGGTGAAGTCGTACTTCGCGTCCTTGTGCCGCAGGATGATCCTGTCGGCCCGGAGCTGGGCCGGCTTGCGCTTCCCGTCGGACTTGAACTCCCCCAGCTCACCGGTTCGCTGGTTGTAGGAGTCGTACCGCCGGGAGGCGATCTTCTTGCCGTCCTTGTCGAAGATCTCGATCGTGACCTCGCACAGCCAGTCGGGGCCGACCATGTTGAAGTCCTGAACCGCCTTGACCTCGAACACGCCCCCCTTCTGCTTGCTGACCTGCGCGCTGATCAGGTTGACCTTCCAGCTGCCGAACGGCTTGGGGTTGTTCGACTCGTTCCGGTGCCGCTTGTAGCGGGAGTAGATCGCCTTGCGCATGTCCTCCGGGTCCTTGGAGGCCGCATACGCCTCGTCCCACTTGTCGATGTCCGCGCGGCTGCCGGTGACCTGCCCCAGCTCGGCCGCAGTGGGCGCGGGAACGTTCTCGAAGCCCTTGAACGCGTTGTTGTAGTAGTACTCCTCGTCCGGCCCGGACTTCGTCCATTGGTGCTGACCCGTCGGTGCACCCGAGTTGTTCGGCGTACGCGGGATGGTCCTCTTCAGGTGCATCTGATCGCACCGCTTGCCGCCGGTGATCTTCGCGTAGTCCCCGGGCGCGGCCGACGCCACGGACGGCAGGCCGACCAGCAGTACCGCCGCCGAGGAAACGACCGCCAGCGCGGCAGATAAGCGCCTTTTCAGACGCTGTCGTATAGGTGTGCTCACGTAGTGTCCCTGGTCGTGGGGGCCACGGGACTCAAGACTGCGAGGGCAGGCCGGACAAGGGGCCCCCGTATCGTGCCCACTCCTGCCGACCCACCACACTAGAGGCCGTCAACACCTCAGGTACAAGGCGTTGTTGACGCGGCGTGTGATAACTCCGCGAAGATCCTGCGTGGGTGGCAGCGCGGTTCGGTAGGTTCTGGCCATGACCACACCCCACTCCGACTACGACTCCACCCGCCATCCTGACCTCCTGGTCTGGCTCACCGAACGCCAGGTCGCCTTCGAACGCTGGGCTCGGGAAGCCGGCGGCGTCGACCGGTTCGACTTCTCCGACGCCTCCCTCGATGCCCTGGAAGACCTCGTCAAGGAGTCATTCGCCGAGCCGGAGGAGATCACCGCACAGCGCCGCTCCCCCTTCGTCCAGGGTGCCGTCTGGTACATCGGCGAGACCCTGCGCCGACGGCGCGAGGGCTGGGCATGGAAGTTCGAACCGGACGTCACCTTCGGCCTGCTCCCGGCGTTCTATCCGGCGATCCCGGACCCCGCATACCTGGACACCCCCTGCGTCGGCGCACCCGACGCCAAGCCCGGCGAGCACTGGTACCCCCTGAACACGCTTCGCCGACTCCTCGCCACCGAAGACGAGTTCGACAACCCGATCGACGAACGACTCGTCGGCATGATCGAAGGCTGGTACGACGAAGACGAGGAGGACGACGAGTAACTGGCGCCTCAGTGCGGGCGCCAGGCCGTGTCCGATGAATTGATCTCGTGGTGGGTCGTGGTGAGCTGACGGCTCGGCGTCGCCGAGGGGGACCTGCGCGTCCGTACCGTGTGCAAGTTCCTCGCCGACGGGCGGTCCGTGCAGTTGTCGACGAGCTCGGAACCGTACGACCTCACGGGCGGCACTCTCATCGTTCTGCCCGACGGCGGGCCGCACGCTGGTACTGGCGTCGCGAACCGCATGGCAGAGATCGGCATCATTGTCAGTCATGCCGTCGAACAGCCCGAGCTGACCTTGTAGGCCCGCCCCTCATTTGTGCGCCGGCTCGCCACCGCCACGGGCAATCAGTCAGGGGCCCCTCTGTGCCGACCAAGATCCGGACCACATGCGGACCAGCTGCCTGCAGCTTGGCGAAAGGTCCGTGAAGAGCTTCTTCACCCGGCGCCGCTCCATGCCTTCGGTGAAGTAGCCGCCCGAGCCGCGCAGCAGGTAGCCGTCCGTCGTGGTGCCGTGCTTCTCCGCGTACCGCTCGATCGCCTCGTCCTGCGTCCCGAAACCGGACTCCTCACGCTGCTTGCCCAGCGCGTCCCGGAACCGGATCGAATACGGGTGAGGGCAGCGGGTGGGCTTGACGCAGCCGCATTCTTTGAAGAAGGACCCCATGCCACGGGCGAGCTGTCGGGCCATGTCACACGCCATCCGTTCCAACCCAAGAACCATGCTCAGGCGCCGCGCTGCAAATCGAAGGTCAGCAAGCGCGGACGCATGCCGACCCATCGACATCGACCTCGACCTCGACCTCGTTCAACGCGACCCCCACACCCGCGGCTTCACCGTCCAACCCCGCCGCCGGGTCGTCGAAGGAACCCTCGGCCGGATCATGCACCACCGCCGTCTGGCCCGCGGCTGCGAAACCCACCCACACCGATCAGCAGCCATGATCCAAATCGCCGCCATCATCCTCATGACCCGGCGCCTCACCCACCAAAACACCCCCGACTGCCGCGACACCTGACCGCAAACGAAACGGACAACCGAGCATCAAACGCTCACTTAATCGTTTGCCGTCGGCGCGGCCGGTCGGATAGGAAGCTTGCATGCTGAGAGGGAGCAAGGTCGGGCTGCGGGCCCGTCACGTGGAGGACATCCCGATCCTACGGACCGAGCTCTACGACGACGTGGTGAACGGGTCGCGGGCCGAGGCGGCGCCGTGGCGGCCGGTGTCGCCCGACTCGAAGGACCTGCGGCTCGCGGTGGACGACACGCCACCGGACCGTGTCCCGTTCTCCGTCGTGGAGTTGGAGGACGGCACGCTGGTCGGCACCGCGAACCTGTGGGGCATCGACAACCACAGCCGGTCCGCGCACATCGGCCTCGGTCTGCTGCCGGCCGCCCGCGGCAAGGGCTATGGCACGGACGTGGTCGCGACCCTCTGTCACTACGGCTTCGTCGTACGCGGCCTGCACCGGCTGCAGATCGAGACGCTCGCGGACAACGACGCGATGCTGCGCGCCGCCGAACGCAACGGCTTCGTCCGCGAGGGCGTCCTGCGCTCCTCGGCCTGGGTTCTGGGCGAGTTCCTCGACGAGGTACTGCTCGGACTCCTCGCCGAGGACTGGAAATCGGACACGAAGGGCTGAGACATGAACTCCGTCATCCACAACTGGCAGTCCCTGCGCGACCGGTCGACGCGCTGACCCTGGTATCGGCTGCCACCGCCGCCGATACCGGGTCCCACGTCGACCGTTCACCTTTCACCTCTGGATGACGAGGATCTTCAGCATGCGCGCACACTCGCGCCCCACTTTCGTCTGCGTTCACGGCGGCTCCAGCAACGCCCGGGCCTGGGGCCCGCTACAGAACGAGCTGGCCCTGCTCGGCCACCGCTCCCACGCCGTCGACCTGCCCGGCCACGGCGACCTCGCCAACACTCCCGCCGCTTACTACCGGCAGCCCCAGGACCTCACCGAACTCGCCGCCGCGCCCTCCCCCCTGCGCGGCGTCACCTTGCAGGACAACGTCCGCCACGTGGTCGACACCCTGCGGCGCCTCGCCCCGTCGGGCCCGATCGTGCTGGTCGGCAACAGCCTCGGCGGCCTGACCATCAGCGCCGTCGCCAACGCCGCACCGGAGCTGCTCCACCGGGTCGTCTACCTCTCCGCCCTCTGCCTCGCCGACCCGGCCATGCTCACCGAGGCGTGGGACGTCGTCGACGACAACCTGCTGGACGGCGCGGTCGCCCGAATCGCCGTTCCGGACGTACCCGACCCGGGCGTACGGGGTCCCGGCGTCGTCCGGCTCAACTGGCGTGCCGCCCACGCCGATCCCGACATCTTCGCCGCCTTGAAGGCCGCCGTCATGGCCGACTCCACCGACCACCAGTTCCGGCTGCTGCTCGACTCCCTGGACCCGGACGAGACCTACGCGGCGATGGAACCCGGCGCGCTTGTCCAGGCCGAGACTTGGGGCCGGGTCCCGCACACGTACGTCCGCCTCACCGCCGACCGCAGCCTCCCCCTCACCGTCCAGGACCACATGATCCGCACGGCCGACGCCCTCACCCCCCACCACCCCTTCGACGTCCACACCCTCGCGGCCTCACACGTCGGCTACTTCAGCCGGCCACAGCTCTTCGCGAAGCTCCTGACGAGCCTCGTCTGAAGCTGCCCCCACACCCCGGGCGACCGGGGTGTGGGGCCCCTGCCGCATGTCGCGAAAGGGATCACGGCAGCGACTCATCACGTGCCTGGCTGCCGAACCCGTCGGCACACTCCGCGCCGTGACGACCGATGACCACAGCTCCCGCCCCGCCTTTCGTCTTCCAGGCCCCCTGTTCCTACCAGCACCACAGCTATGCCGAGACCGAGACCGATCGAATCCCGGGTGTCCCCGGAGGACGGGCGACGTGCAACCGCTCGAGCCCCCTCACTCATCGCCCTCGGCTGCTACCGCTGGCGTCTGCTCGTCTTGCACGAACGGCCCAGGTGGCATCAACATGACTGCGCTCACAGAGCGGTGGATGTCGGCAAGTACCGCGATGGTTGCTGCAGCCCTCGTCCTCCCTGGCTGTTCAGACGCGGAGGCGGACCGACCCGCGGGCGCTTCAGTCACGGCCGCAACCTCAAGATCGTCTGAGCCCCCGCCGACCAAAGAGCAACTGAAGGTTCTCGCCTTCAAGGACGGCGAGGCGCCGCAGGCACACAGCACTCCTGTGCAGGACCCCGGCCCGAAGAGCGGGCAGAAGAGATTCCCACCGGTTACCGATGCCTCCTGTCAAAGGGCCCTCGACGTGCTCGGCTCCGAGACCGCCTCTGCTTTCGTCCGTGGGCGACGAAGCCCTCAGCTTTCACCCGACCATGCCGCTGCCGGACGGAGGCGGACCGCGGGACGAACACCACGTCTTCGTCCGGACCGGCAACGTCACGGCGAGCTTCCAGGTACTGGATGCCGGCCGGAAGGCCGAGTTTCCCCTCGACCTCGTCAAGAAGCAGGTCGACCGACTGACCAGCGCCCAGAGCGGCTGAACAGCTTCACACCGACGTGCGTCCCTTGTGCGCGAACCCGCCGCGCCGGCGAGGTCTCGCCGCTGTCGTGGACCTCGATCCGTAGCTGATCGTCGAGGGACCCGGCACGCACAAGGACCAGCCGGCCCTGGTCGCCCCGCCGGCGGACAGAGTCAGATCGGCCCGGGCCTTGGCTGCCTTGGTGGTGTCTCCGCTTGCCAGGCGCGCCGCCCGGTGGTCGCGGAGGTGCCGTTCAAAAGGGCGAGGGGGCGGGGCAGCGCCCACCGCTTGAGCTGGGCCGGTCGTGCGGGTGCGGCTCTGTGTTGCGGCCCCGACCCAGGGGTTGATCGGGGCCGCTACAGAGCGTCCGCGATCACGCGGCGCAGACCGTCGAGACATCGGCGCCGTCCGAGGAGGAGGGGGCGGCCTTCGATGTTCTGTTCGGCCTTCAGGGGCTCCTGTAGTAAATATATATACCGCCAAGTAGGCAAGGGTATGAAAATTTTCATTCCAAACGATCACGGCGAAGCCCAGGACCCACCTCTTCAGGTGCTTCGGTCGGTGTCAGTGCCGGCCGGTCTCAGTCGTCCAGGAAGAAGTCGTGCTGCTCCGCCGCCTGCTCGTACTTCTCAAGCCGTGTCTGCGTACGCTCCGGGTCCGCGTCCGCCATGGCCTGGAGGATGGCCGCGGACAGCACCCCCGGCGCCGCGTAGGAGTCGAAGACGAGCCGCGAGCCGGTGCCCGCGGTGAACACCTCGTCGGCCTCCTCGGCCAGCGGCCCGAGCGCGAGGTCCGTGATCAAGGCGACGCGCAGGCCGACACCGCGGGCGGCACGCACGAGCGCGAGGGTCTCTCGGGCGTGCCGCGGCATCGCGAAGGCCAGCGCCCATGTGCCGCCCGCCTCGCGCGCCTGGAGCAGCCCGTCGTAGGCGACGCTGCCACCCCGCGTCACCACCCGGACATCAGGATGGATGCGCCGCGCCGCGTACGCGAAGTACTCGGCGAGAGAGACCGAGATCCGCAGGCCCACGACCGTCAGGGGCACGGACCTCGCCAGCTCGCGGCCGATGCCGACGATCCGGTCGGGGTCCGCGAGCGCACGCCGCAGGGACGTCAGGTTCTCGATCTCGGCATCGATCGCCGACTGGAGCTCGTTACGATGCCGCTCCTCCCCCTCACCCGGTACACCCGCGACCGCACTGAGCGCGATGGGCTGCAGCGCCTCCCGGAGCGCCGGGTAGCCACTGAACCCCAGCGAAGTCGCAAACCGGGTCACCGACGGCTGGCTGACCCCCACCCGCTCCGCAAGCTCGGTGATGGACAGAAACGCGGCCTCCGTGAGGTGATCGGTCAGGAACCGGGCAATACGCCGCTGCGCGGGAGACAACCGATGCCCGCCGAACAACGCCCCCACCCGCTCGGCAGGAGAAGCCGTCTCGCCCTCGGCCCCGGACGACCGCCTGCCCGACGTGATCGCGGCTGCCTGAGCACGCGCCTGCTGCCCGGATGCCACAGGGAGCCTCCCTCTCGTCTCACTGCCGCCCAAGATAGTTCACCCCGGCCGGCCTCAAGATCCCGAAGCGCCAGCCCGCCGGCACCACGCCATGACACCACCATGCACGCGGAGACGTGCCCGAGCGCGACTCACCACGGCAAAGCTCCCGCCTGCGGGAGCAAGGGGCCTTCCCCACGGGGACGGGTGGTCGGCAGCACTTCATCTGGGAGACGGCGATCCGCCGGGGCGCGGGGACCATCCCCGCGGGCAGCGAGCGGGCGGAGGACACACCCGAACCTCGCGCGCGCTCGGGGGAGCGAAGAGAGCAGGCGAAGGCGAGAGGAGACCGAGACACCAGCGACCCGAACCGGCTCGACGAAGACCAGGGCCCCGATGACGGCATCGCCTGCGAAGCACTGCCCAGGCGCAGCATGGAGACGGTACCGCCGGTGGGCCCCAGCGCTCCAGCCGTTCGGCCACTGGCCCCGGGGACCGCCACTGCGCAGTCGGCGGCCCCCGTCGTTCCCGCACCTGTCGTTCCGAGCCGCGGCACACGGGCGGGGGTCGGCGGAGCGTTCCGTCCGTCCGGTCTCAGTCTGGGCGTAGGCCTTGCCCTGTCCGTCGGGGCCACCGTGGCCGGCGGTTACCTTGCCGCACGACACCTGCGCCGTACGGATTGACCCGTCCGCGAGCGCGCGACCCCCGGCATACCCGGCCGGGCGGATCAGTGTGTGAGCTCGGTGCAGCGGATGTCGCCTGCCTGAGGCCATCCCCACACAGGCGAGGAGTACAAGCCCGGCGCAGCGTCCCTGGTCTGTTCCTGACGGGAACAGACCATGATGGGGCTCGCCGAAGATGGCTCTCACCGGATTTCCGTGAAGGGCTGGATCGTCGCAGTGGAGGTGGTTGGGATCCAGCGACCCACTTCGCAGATCGCTACCCAGCAGCCACAACCGGGCCGGCTGTGACCTGAGGACCGTTGGGGAGCAGCGGCGCGAGGTTTTCCCTTACGAAGTCGGCCGCCCGCTTGATCGACTCTTCGGCCCCGGACTGGTCTTCAAAGACGCTGGTAGAGACCATCACTCCGTTCCCGGCGTCCACCCAGTAGTAAGCCACGAAGCCGGGGACCCGGCGGAGGAGAGGCACGAATCCCTCGTCCACTCGACGCCCTGCCTCGGCAGAGTCCGTCACTCCTTCGTAACGCCGAATCACCGCGTACATAGCTGATCTCCTCATGGATCCCAGGGTCACCTTGCGCGAAACGACATACCCCCACCGGACGCCTCTCGCTCGGGTGACGTCCGGAGGTGACCTGGATAGACGCACCGGTGGGCCGAACCGGGCATCAACTGTGGCCGGGGGCTGGGCGAACCGGAACTTCATGGAAGTCCGGTCAGAGCCCTGAAAATCCCCGCCCCTCGCTCAGGGATGGGACAGATCTGCTCGCCGAGGTTCCTCACCCTCGTCGGGCTGAACAGCAACGGAGCGACGGACCTGCAGAGTCGCCCGTCAGCCAGCCGTCGCGCGGGCACCGGAAGCCGTCGCCGGAGGCGATCGCCGAGCTCACAGCCCTTCGCGCCCGGCAGTCTGCTGATCGGGGATTGACATGATGGGCGCCGGCAAGTTCTCAGGTGTCTTTCGAGGGGCGACCATGGCGTTCAAGGCCGAAGCCGAGTTCGGAGTCGCCGGACGGGACGAGTGGTTTTATGCGCCGGCTGTCGGCGTCGGACCGCTCCGGTTCGGTATGACCGTCGACGAAGTGGTCGAGGCGGCTGAGACAGTCGGCCAGACGAAGGTCAGCGATGGCGCACAGGGCCACACGATCTTCTCGCCGACTTGGAAGGTCGAGGTCCGCCGTCGCGGGGTGGCTGCTTCTCCACCTGCCGTCACAACCTACGTGAGCCAAGCTGCGGGGCTGTTCTGCATCGCTGTCGATGCCGTGAACGGCCCCCAGGTCGCGTACCACGGTATCCCGCTGGTCGGGAGAGACCTGTCGGAGCTGGAGAGCGACGCAATCGCGTATGCCGAGGCAATGAACGTGTACTTCCGCTACACGCCCGAGGGCTACGCAGGACCCGATGATCCCGGGGTCGTCATGCGCGGGCAACTGGTCGGGCCGCTCCTTCGATCGCGTCCGTTGTTCATGGTGACGCGCGACGGCGCGAATACCGAATGGGACTCGATGCCCTCCGAGGAGTACCACTTCAACGGTCGGTCCACGGCCTGACGTTGTGTGACTCATGAGGCGAGGTGGAGGTCCGAGTACGCCGGCCCACCAGTCGAGGTCGCGTCCGGGCCGCCCGTTGCGTCATGCGCGTCGACACCGCGCGGGGAGCCTGCGGTGCGGGAGAACGAACCCGGTGTCGATGTCGGCGGCGCCTTCGGCCGGCACGGACACGCCTTTGACAGGCGTAGGTCAGGCCCCGGCGTCACGTGGATGCCACCGCGTCCCAGCCGGTCGCCGCCGGTGGGTCGGCACCGCTGTCGCCGTCGCTTCCGCCATCGAGCCGTGCCAGGTCCGTCGTCAGCGCGGCCAGCCAGGACACGGTCGCGTAGTACACCCGAGGCGCGCCTGGCGGGTCGTCGGCGAGGGCGGTGGAGGGCATCGAGGAGTGGTGGGGTGCGGGCGCTTCCGCAGTGTCCCCGGTGGGATCCGTCCGGGCGGAGGTGAGCAGCATGCTCGCCGCGACCCGGTCGCCCGTGCTGATGACGGACTCCGCGGCCTGTCTCCCCAGCGGCGGAACCACGAGGGGCTCGGGAGGTACGAGAAGTCGGTCGGCGCCCCACAGCGTGTGGTGCCCGGCGATCAGCGCGGCCTGCCAGTCCTGGCCCGCCGGCGGCGGAGTGGGCCCCGCGGGTTCGCTCTGGTACTGCGCGTACGCCGACTCCGCCATGACCAACGCGTGCTGAAGCGAACGGTGGCCCGGCGCGGTGGCCAGAGGTACGCGGCGGCCGCCTGCCGTGATCTGCGCCGTCGTGGCCACGACGATTTCCGCGGCGGTCCGCAGCAGCTCCGCGACCGACCGCCGCAACTCGTCATGGGCGCCCCGCGGCCAGGCCAGCAGCCCGAACACGGCACCGATCGCGCTGCCGGTCAGCACGTCGAGCAGCCGGAACTCCGCGAGCTGCCAGGTGGCCGGCGCCAGCTGCGCGAAGACCAGGGAGACCACCACCGTGAACAGCGCCTGCGCCCATCCGACGCCCTTGACGGGCCCCAGGGTGAAGGTGAGGAGCATCAGCGGCGGCAGTGCCACCGCGTAGACCTCGATGTCGGTACCTGCCACGGCCAGCAGCGCCGCCGCGGCCAGTGCACCGACGAGGGTGCCGGTCAGTGCCCTCCGTTCCGTCGCCCGGGTCTCCCGTACCGTCGTACGTGTCAGCGTCAGGGTGGCCAGCAGCACCCAGAAGCCGTGCGGGAGCGTGTCGATGCCCGCGATCAGCCGGGCCGCCGCCAAGGCCAGGCTGATCCGTACGGCGTTCTGGAAGAACACCGAACGGCCGCCGACGTGGCCCGACAGGCGCCGCCACCACAGCTGCGGTGCCCGCATCCGCGCGTACCAGAACGGGCCCGACGGCGATACGCCGGCCGCCCGGCCCCGTACGGCGATGTCGGCCGCGGTGGACATCGCCAGCGCGGCATCCGCCACCTCCAGCAGCGCCGCATTGCGGCGCAGTACAGCAGGAGAGCCGTCGTCGGCCGCCGTCAGGCTTCGACGGACCTGCCGCAGACGGGCATGCGCCCGGCCATCGGGGCTGCTGCCGCGTAGCCGGGCGGCGGTCTCCCTCGCCGCGTCCGCGACCGCCCGCAGCGGGTCCGGTTCCCCGTCCTGCGCCACGTCGGCCGCTCCCGCCCGGGTTTTCCGGCCCACGTGCTCCTCTGCCGCTTCGCCGTCCTGGTCCGCGCCCCGCGCTGCCGCGTCGCGTTCCGCTCCCCCTGTCGTCCCGGACCCGGCTCCGCCTTCCCGGGGCGTAACGGCACCCGGGCGAGGTGGCGGCAGCACCTTCAGCCGACCGAGCAGGGTGCGCGTCGCCAGGCCCGCGTGGGCCAGCGCCCTCGGCCGCAGGCCCGCCCCGGCCGGCCGTTCCGCCTCGGGAATTTGGGAGGAACGCAACCCCGTGCTCAAGGCCTGGGCGATGCCCAGCGTGGCCTCCGGCAGCGTGTACGGGGCGGAGCGCAGCCGGTCCGCGCAGCGCGCCGCGCTTTCGGCGGCCCGGGCGACCCGTTCGCGGTAGGGCAGGGCCGCCGGCTCGGGCAGCAGTGTCATCTCCGCGATGGTCAGCAGGACGAGCCCGAGGGTCGCCCCCGCCAGCCGTTCGCCCAGCGAGGCGGGGTCGTAGGGCGGGAACGACGGCAAGATGTACATCAGCTGCAGCCCCGTGGCCCCGCCCGCGAACCGTGGCCCTCCGACGGCCATGAACGCCAGCGCGAAGCCGACGACCAGCATGCCGAGGACGGCACTCCACGTCCGCACGGACAGGTAGGTGCCGAGCGTGATCAGCACCCAGCACACGGGCACCACGCCCGCCAGCAGCACGGCCCGCTGGCGTCCGGATCCGGGCAGATGGGACAGCCCGGCCATGGCGATCGCGCCGAACAGCGCGTACGTCGCACCGACCGCCGAGTCGAAACCGTAGAGAAGCACGTAGAACCCGGCCGTTGCGGCGATCGTGACGCGCAGAGCCCGTCGCGCCGCCGCCTTGTAGGCGGGCGACGGGCGTCGCAGGAACGCGCCAGCCATGCCTTCAGGATCACCCGCCCCGCCGCCCCTGGCACGACGGAAGGCGTACAGCCCGGTAGCGCAGTCCGTTCTGGGTCTGCTCCAGGTCCGTCCCGTACGCAGCCGCCCGAAGCTCGTCGGTGCGGCCATGCCGTGCCGGCAGTGCGGCCGGTTGCTCACGATTGAGCAACGTGGTGCCGCTTGTGTGCCACGGGGCGTTCGCGCCGTCGGTGTGGCCCTGACGCTCGCGGATCGCGGCGAGCAGCCCGATCGCCGTGTCAGGACCGATCCCCCGGCAGCACCACGCAGGTCGGGACACAGGTGCTCGACCTGGGTGGCGAGCAGCGCGGTGGCTTCCTCGTCGCGGTCGGTTGGCGTCGGCCGCGATGCCGACCAACGCCACGGCGGAGGCCTGCTCACTGATGCGCGGGCGCAGCAGGATGAAGGACGCCTCTTCGGCGCGGCCGTGCCGGGCGGGCAGGCGTGTGCCGGACTCCCGGGCCTCCGGGTGTCCGGCCACCCACGCGGACCCTGGTGACCCCGGGCGCGTCGTCGACGCGGCCCAGCCCTCCAGCAGCTCGGCCGCGGCTACGACGGCCGCCGCCAGGTACGGGCAGAGCAACTCCAACACGTCGACCTGACGGCCCTGCTCACTCGCGCCATGGCGCCCAGGCCGGCCCTCAGAGCCACCGCACCGCAGCTCCCCTCACCGTCGCCCCCGCCCTCGCCCCAGAGCGTTCACTCCCAGTTCATTGCAATGAACAACGCGGTCGTTGTTGCATTCCATTCAGGACCATTGCAATGAATTCTCGGCTCTGACCTGCATCTTCCATGTTTCTGCGCAACGAACTCGTTGCCAGAACCTCGAACGCAACGTAGCTTTTCCTTCATCAGAAACAGCGGGCCGACAGGGAGCCCGCCACTGGACAAGGAGCAGGACATGCAGAAGTTCGCCACCCCCG
>NZ_JNWK01000074.1 GCF_000716445.1 Streptomyces wedmorensis | reverse complement strand
GGGGGCGGGGGGGGGGGGGGTGTCAGGCGTTGTTCGGGAGCGGGGCGGCGGGGCTGACCAGGCCGGCCTCGCGCAGGTCCGTCCAGAACGCGGAGGGGACGGTCTCGGCCAGGGCCGCGGTGTCCTCGGCGATACGGCTGGGCCGCGTGGCGCCGGGGATGACGGCGGCGGCCGCCGGGTGGGCGAGGGAGAACTGCAGGGCCGCGGACTTGATGCCGATGCCGTGCTTCTCGGTCAGCGCCTTGAGCTTCCCGACGCGCTCGATGATCTCGGCCGGTGCCTGCTGGTACTCGAAGTGGGTGCCGCCGGCGAGGATGCCGGAGCTGTAGGGACCGCCGACGACCATGTCGACGTCCTGCTCCTGCGCCATGGGCAGCAGGCGCTGCAGGGCGTGCCCGTGGTCGAGGAGGGTGTAGCGGCCGGCGAGCAGGAAGCCGTCGGGCCGCGGCTCGTCGAGGGCGAGGGTCAGCTCGATGGGTTCGGTGCGGTTGACACCGAGGCCCCAAGCCCTGATGACACCCTCGTCGCGCAGGCGGGACAGGACGCGGAAGGCCCCCGTGCGGGCCTCCTCGAACTTCCGGAGCCACTGGTCGCCGTGGAAGTCCTGGGCGATGTCGTGGACCCAGACGACGTCCAGGCGGTCTGTGCCGAGGCGCCTGAGGCTGTCCTCGATCGACCGCTCGGTGGCCTCCGCGGTCCACTCGTGGACGATCTTGTTCGGGTTGCCGTGCTCGAACAGCCCGCCCTTCTCCCCGAGGTCGCGGGCGGCGGTCTCGTGCTCGTCGAGGACCACCCGTCCGACCTTGGTGGACAGGACGTACGAGTCGCGGGGCTTGGCGGCCAGCACCTCTCCGAGCCGGGTCTCCGCCAGCCCTGCGCCGTAGAAGGGAGCGGTGTCGAAGAACCGGACGCCTTGATCCCAGGCCGCTTCGACCGTGGCGCGCGCCTCCTCGTCCGGAATCGCGCGGAACATGTTGCCGAGCGGTGCGGTGCCGAAGCCGAGGGGGCCGGGAAGGATTTCCTTGAGCGACATGACAGTGCCTTTACGAGGGTGAGGGTGGGCCCCACGGGGCGCCTCGGCTCGCGAACGGGGAGCCTCGGCACCGGGTGGAAGGGGTGACCCACCGGTTGCGCGGGCGCCACAGCCGAAACATCAGATGCAGGCGCTCCTTACTTTCGTAGACAATAGTTGCAGACGCTGGTAAATGCAAAGAGGGAGTTCCTGGGAGCGTCCCGGGTTTCCCTGGACCCACGGGAGACCCAGGACGTACCGGGCGGCGAGGGCCCGATGGGCACCCGAGCCGCCGGGGCCACGACCCCACGCCGTGCCGGGCGCGGGCAGAGCGGCGTACAGGCCGACGGCGAGGGCGAAGCGACCCGGGGCGGCCGGTGGTCGGCCGGGCCTCCCAGGCGACCGGAGTCAGAACGCGGGCGGGGCAGCGCCACGATCCCGGCGTCGGCGACGGGCGCGCCGAACAGCCAGGCCCCCGCACGTGGACACGTCGAGCGATGCCGGGTCGGACAGGCCGAGCGGACCGCCGAGCGGACCCGACCCACTCCCGCACCGGACCACCTCCCGGGTGGCGACTCGACAGACCCCGGGTGGCGACTCGGCAGACTCCGGGCGCCGCGGCACGCCCACCCCTGCCGCTCCCGCCCCCACAACGCCCGCCCACGAGCCGCCCGTTCACCCGGCATCCCCTCACGCGCCGGCGGCGCAGCCGACCGATCAGGGGGATGCGTCGGGACACGCCCCCCGGTCAGTCGGTCAGCCAGGTCAGCGCGCCCGCCAGGTGGGCACGGAAGACGGGGTCGCGGTACGCCTCAGGAGCGTGGCCGAGCGCGGTGAAGAAGACGCGGCCCCGGTCGATCTCACGGCACCAGACGAGCGGGTGGTCGGGGCCGTGGGTGCCGCCGTGGTAGGTGGTCTCGTCGGCGCGGGCGAGGACCCGTACGCGTACCCCTGGGTCCGGCCCCTCCCGGGGGTCGGAGGTGAAGTTGTACCACTCGTCCGTCCAGTCCCAGCGGTCCGGGAGCGGGGCCGCGGCCGGGTGGGCACGGTCGTCGACGAGGACCGTGGCCGGCTGGACCTCCGGGTGGCCGTCGAAGCGGGTGCCGAGCAGTTCGCCGTAGAAGGGCCAGTCCGGTTCGGCGTTGGCGGCCGCGTGGACGGCGAGGAGTGAGCCGCCGCCGCGGAGGTAGGCCTCGAAGGCGCTGCGCCCCTCGGCCGTCAGGACGTTACCCGTCGTGGACAGCAGGACGACGACGGCGCACCGGGCCAGCCGCTCCGGGGTGAAGGCGCCGGGTTCTTCGGTGACCTCGGCCGGCCGTCCGAGGTCCGCCGCCAGCTCCGTCAGTGCCGCGGCGCCGTCCGGGATCGAGTCGTGGCGGTAGCCGGTGGTGCGGGTGTAGATCAGGACGTCGTCGATGGGCACGCGGTGGACTCCAGGGGCGAGTGCGGGGGCCCGCAGCAGGTCGGGGGACGCGGCGGATCAGCGGGAAGGAGGCAGCGGGAAAGGACGGCGAGAGAGGCCGGCGGGAGGAAACAGCGATGGAAAGCGCTTTCTCCCACCCGGCGACCGTAGCCACCGAAAACACCGTGCCGCAAGTCCCGCCGCCCCGGCACACTGCCCGGATGACACCGATCGACATCCTCGACGACCACTCCCCCGCACGGCGGGCCCTCGCCCACGTGGCCGGACTGTCGAGCGGCGGGGCGCTCGACCCCGCCCTGCGGGTCACCCTCAACTTCCACCCGCACTTCCTCGACCGCCTGGCGGACGACGGCGTCTACCGGTCCCAGTTCGTCACCGGCACCAGCAACGGCGGGCTGACCGCCCACCCCGGCGGCGACCGGCACCGGTGGGAGAGCCGCATCTTCGGAGGGGCGTACGACGAGGCCCCCGCGGACGCCCGCCCGGTGTACGGCGCCCTCGACTTCCGACGCCGCCCGTACGGCGCCGCTCCCCGTTTCGGCTCGGCCCATCTGCGCCTGACGGCCGCCGCCCTGGAGCGGGCGACCTTCTGCTATCCGGACAGCTTCCTGGAGCCCGCCGACTTCGGCGTGGCGTCCCGGATGCGCCTGATCGCGCTCGCCGAGGCCGACGGCAAGGACCCGCTGGACGACTACGTCGAGTCGCACGTCCACGGCCCGGTGGTGATCGGCCGCGACGTGGAGGCGCTCGTCCTCGATCCGAGCCACCGAGGCACGGAGGTGGAGGCGGCCGCCCGGCGGCTGCCCTGTCCCGTCGAGTGGCACGGCGGCTTCCGCCTCTCCGTCGAAGAGCTGCGACGCCACCCGGAGTTCCGGGGGCCCGAGTACGTCGAGCTCGGCGCCCGCATCGCCGTCGACGGCCGACTCGACGCCAGGATCGTGCAGGAGGCGGCCGGTTCGGGCCGGTACGACCCCCAGCACGTGAAGCGGGTCTGGCACTACCTGGCCCGTTTCGGCGCACCGGGGGCGTGAGATCCGCCTCCTGTCCGGTCCGTTGTCGCATCGGATACGTCTCTGTATCTTTTGGCGCGCCGTGCCCGACCCGCTCGCTCGACGAGGAGCCGCCATGAGTACCGTGCCGCCCGCGCCGGCCGCCGCAGTAGGACCGCTGCCGGAAGGGGTGGTCCTGCCGCTGCCGCCGACGTTCGACTCGGTCGAGGAGGAGCGGCGGTACCGCAAGGAACAACTCGCCGCGGGGTTCCGGATCTTCGGGCGGTTCGGCTTCTCGGAGGGGGTCGCGGGGCACATCACCGTCCGGGACCCGGGAGACCCGAACGCCTTCTGGGTCAACCCGTTCGGGATGAGCTTCAGCCAGATCAAGGCGTCCGACCTGATCCTGGTCGACCACGAGGGAACGGTCCTGGAGGGCCGCAGGCCCGTGAACCGGGCCGCGTTCGTCATCCACTCCAAGGTCCACGCCGCCCCGCCCGACGCGATCGCCGCCGCGCACTCGCACTCCCTGCACGGAAAGGCCTTCTCCAGCCTCGGCGTCCCGCTCGCCCCGATCACCCAGGACGCCTGCGCGTTCTTCGAGGACCACGGCATCTACGACGACTACCGGGGCGTGGTGAACGAGAGCGAGGAGGGCGAGCGGGTGGCCAAGGCCCTCGGCGAGCACAAGGCGGTCATCCTCAAGAACCACGGGCTGCTGACGGTGGGCCACTCGGTCGCCGAGGCCGTCTGGTGGTTCGTCACCATGGAGCGCTCCTGCCAGGCGCAGTTGCTCGCGATGGCGGCGGGCACCCCGCAGCTCATCGACCGGGAGACCGCCCTCCTCACCCGGGGGCAGGTCGGCGGTCACCTGGCCGGCTGGTTCCAGGCGCGCCCGCTGTGGGATCAGATCACCGCGTCCGACCCGGACCTCTTCGACTGACCGGGCGGCGCCCCGGGGATCCTCCTCGTGGACGCCTCCAGGAGCGGGGTGAGGAACTGGCGTTCCAGGCTGCCCGGCGGGAGCGCGTCCGGCTCCACGTAGCTCTGCGCGAGACCCCCTTCGCGCAGGGCGATGAGGAGCCGCGCGAACCGGTCGGCGTCCACGGTCAGTTCGCGCCCCGCCCGGCGCAGGACGAGCGTGAGGCCGCGGGCGATCTCGGCCCGCAGCCGCTCGTCGTGGCGCGCGAGCACCCAGGCGGCCTGCGGGTCGCGGATGGCGTGCAGGGTGAACTCGGTGGTGACGAGGTACCAGTCCCGTTCGTCCGGTTCGACGCGGGCGGCCAGTTCCGCGAGTCTTTCGAGGGTGTACTCCTCCGCGGCCAGCGCGTCGATGGACTCGGCGAGCCGCCGTACGATCCGGTCGCTGTGCTCGTCGAAGAGGGCGAGGAAGAGTTCTTCCTTGCTGGCGAAGTTCGAGTAGTACGCGCCCCGCGTGTATCCGGCGCGCTCGCAGACCTGCTCGATGGTCGTCGCGTGGAACCCGTGCTCGGCGAAGGTCTCCAGGGCGGCCTTCAGGAGCGCCGCGCGGGTACGGGGCCGCCTCCTGGTGACACCTTTCGGCACGGGTGGTCCCTCCTTCGTCCGGGCCGCGTCCCGCGGCGGACGCCCACCCTACCGGCGCCTCCATCCCGGGCGGGGATCAGCACCGGCGGATAAAATTCAACGCATGGGAGAGCGGCCCGTCGCGCCCGCGGCGCCCGATCTGGTCCTCGAGATCGACGGGGACGCGACGCGCATGAGCCCGAGCCGCGAATACCGCATCGGGCGCGACCCCACCAGCGACATCGTGCTCGCGGACGCCCGGGCGTCCTGGCACCACGCGGTGCTGCGCGCCGCGGGCGGCCACTGGACCCTCGCGGACGAGCACAGCACCAACGGCACCTTCGCGGACGGCCTCCGGGTGGCCCTGCCCCAGGAGGTCGGTCCGGGGACGGTCGTGCGGTTCGCACACCCGGACGACGGCCCGCGCGCGGTGCTCTCGGCCGGCGCCCCGACGCCGGCGCCCCCACCCGTGCCGCCGCCCGAGCCCGCGCCGCCCGCCCCACCGCGGAACCCGGAACCGGCCCCGCCGTGGCCCGCCCCTCCGCCGAGCCCGGGCCCGGACCTGGCCCCGCCGCCTCCCGCGGCCCCTGATCCGTCGGCGCCTATCCCACCCCTGGCGGAACCGGCACGCGCCGCCGCGGCGCCGGCGCGGACCCCCTCACCGGCCGCCGCGGCCACGCCCGTACCGCCGGCGGAGGCCCGGCTCCGGCCGCCGTCCGTGTCGCACCCCGCCGCGACCGGCACGTTCCGGCAGCCGACGTCCGTGCGGCCGCTGCCCACGCACAGCATCCGGATCGGGAGGGCACCGGACAACGACGTCGTCGTCGCGGACCTGGTCGTCTCGCGACGGCACGCGGAGCTGCGGGCTCACCCGGACGGCACGTACTGGATCCATGACCTCGGCAGCCACAACGGCACGTTCCTCAACGGCCGTCGGGTGGTGGACGCGCGGGTGACGCCGGACGACATCGTGGGCGTCGGGCGGTGCGCGTTCTGCCTGATCGGGGGGCAGCTGGTCGAGTTCACGGACACCGGCGAGGTCTCGCTGGACGTCCGGTCGCTCGCCGTGACCGTGGACCACGGGCGCAAGACGCTCCTGGACGAGGTGTCGTTCCCCGTGGGCGAGAAGTCCCTGCTCGCGGTGGTCGGGCCGTCCGGGGCCGGGAAGTCGACGCTGCTCGGCGCGCTCACCGGGCAGCGGCCCGCGGACCGGGGCACGGTGCTGTACGACGGGCGTGACCTGTACCGGGACTACGCCGAGCTGCGCCAGCGCATCGGGCTCGTGCCGCAGGACGACATCCTGCACCTCCAGCTCACCGTCCGCCGGGCCCTCGGGTACGCCGCGGAGCTGCGCTTCCCTGAGGACACGGTGGCGTCCGAACGGCGGGACCGGGTGGACGAGGTGATCCGCGAGCTCGGTCTCGTGGAGCGCGCCGGGCAGCCGATCCACAGTCTCTCCGGCGGCCAGCGCAAGCGGGTGAGCGTCGCCCTCGAACTGCTCACCAAGCCGTCGCTGCTCTTCCTGGACGAGCCGACCTCGGGCCTCGACCCGGGCATGGACCGGTCCGTGATGCACATGCTGCGCGGGCTCGCGGACGACGGGCGGACGGTCGTGGTGGTCACGCACAGCGTGCTCAGCCTCGACGTGTGCGACCGGCTGCTGGTGCTGGCGCCGGGCGGCCGGGTCGCCTACTACGGGCCGCCCTCCGACACCCTCGGCTTCTTCGGCTTCGACCAGTGGCCGGAGGCCTTCGAGGCGTTCGAGAACGAGCGGGACCGCGACTGGGCCGGGCAGTACCGGTCGTCGCGCTTCCACCGCCGGTACATCGCGGAGGCGACGGCCCGCCCGGACGTCCCCGTCCCTACCGGTGTCGGCGTCGGCGGGGGTGCGCCGGGTGCCCCGCTCGCCGCCGAGCCCGGACCGCCGCCGAAGGCGCAGAGCTGGGGCTCCCAGCTGCGGACGCTCGTACGCCGGTACGCCGCGGCGCTCTCCGCCGACCGCACGTTCCTCGCCATCATGATCGCGCTGCCGTTCGTGATGGGGGCGATGGCCCGGGCCCTGTCCGAGGGCAGCCTCAACCCCGAGTCGACGTTGAACGTCCTGCTCATCCTCTGTGTGGGCGGTGTCCTCACCGGCGCGGCGAACGCCGTGCGGGAGCTCGTCAAGGAACGCACGATCTACCGCCGCGAGAGAGCCGTCGGCCTGTCCCGCTCCGCCTACCTCGCCTCGAAGGTCGTGGTCCTCGGGCTGATCACCGTCGTGCAGGCCGTGGTCCTGACCCTGGTGGCGCTGATCGGCGTGCCGCTGAACGTGCCCGGCGGCAAGGGCGTCCTGATGCCCCCGCTGGTGGAGATCACCCTCGCCGTGGCGCTGCTCGCCTTCACGGCGATGATGCTCGGTCTGCTCGTCTCGGCGGTCGTGCACAAGGAGGAGGTGACGATGCCGCTGCTCGTCCTCCTCGCGATCGTGCAGGTGGTGTTCTGCGGCGCGCTCCTGACCGTGCGCGGCACTCCCGTCCTGGAGCAGCTGGCCTGGCTGGTGCCGTCGAGGTGGGCGTTCGCCGCGATGGGCGCGACCATCGACATCGGGAAGGTCGCGCCGAGCGACAAGACGGCCGACCCTCTGATGGAGCACACCGCGCAGGCCTGGCTGTTCGACATGGGCATGCTGGTGGTGATCTGCCTCGTCCTCGGCTTCGTCGTGGCCCGGCTGCTGCGCCGCCACGAGCCGGTCGTCATGCGGAAGTAGGCCGAGGGGGGCACCGTGGAAGGGACGGGGCCGTGAGTTCCCGCGCAGCGGAGGCGGGGCCGCGGGCGTCGCCGTAGCGGAGGAGGGTCCGTGAGCTTTCCCGTACCCGATTACGTGCCGGACTTCCGGCCCACCCACGTCGTGCCGCGCGACGGACTGTCCGCCTGGGAGGCGCCGGACCCCGGGCTGCCGACGTCGCCGCTCGACGCCTTCCTGCCGGTGCGTCTGGAGGAGCGGTCCGGTGACTGGGGGCGGGTGCTGTGCTCCAACGGCTGGACCGCGTGGGTCGACGCGCGGCGGCTCGTCAGCGTGCCCGACGATCCTCCGGCGGCGGGCCGGCCACTGGCCAGGACCGCCGACCCGCGGCCGCTGATCGCGCGCGCCGAGGACGCGCTGGGCCGGTACCGGAGGGCGGCGGAGGAGCTGGGCGCGGGCCGTCTCGACGGCGAGAACTTCCGGCTGCGGACCCGCGGCCTGCGCGTCGGCATGGTCGTCGACGGAGAGTCCGTGTGGCTGTACGACGCGGAGCACGAGCGCTGGGTGTACTGCGACGGGCTCGGGCTGAGCACGTACGCCGCGTCGGCGGCGCCCTCGGCGGCGGCGCAGGCCTTCCCGCCCTCGGCGGGGCCGGCGGAGGCCGGGCCCGCCGAGGGCGAGCGGCCCGCCGCCGCGCCCGCCGGATACGAGCCGACGCAGGTGGTGCCCCAGGTCGACCCGGCCGCGGCGGCCGGGCCGCCGCCGACCCAGGTGGTGCGGCCGCCGGAGACGGCGGGTGACGCGTGATGGCGGGCGGTGCGAGGAGCGACGCCGAGCTCCCGGCGGGGCGGCCCTCGGGGCTCCTCGGCAAGGAGATCGCGGGCTACCGCGTGGAGGGCGAGATCGGGCGCGGCGGCATGGCCGTGGTGTACCGGGCACGGGACCTGCGGCTCGGCCGGACGGTGGCGCTGAAGCTGCTCGCCCCCGAGCTGGCCCGCAACGACACGTTCCGCAAGCGCTTCGCGCACGAGTCGCGGGTCGCCGCCTCGATCGACCACCCGCACATCGTGCCGGTCTTCGAGGCGGGTGAGACGGAGGGCGTCCTGTACATCGCGATGCGGTACGTGGCGGGGCAGGACCTGGTGGCCCTGCTCGACCGCGAGGGGCCGCTGCCGCCCGTGACGGCGTGCCGCATCGCCGTGCAGGTGGCCTCGGCGCTGGACGCGGCGCACGCGCACGACCTGGTCCACCGGGACGTGAAGCCCGGCAACATCCTGGTCGCCGAGGGCACCGACGGGGACCACCCGGAGCACGTCTACCTGACCGACTTCGGGCTGACGAAGAAGTCGCTGTCGCTGACCGGGTTCACGACCGTGGGCGAGTTCGTCGGCACGCTCGACTACGTGGCCCCGGAGCAGATCTCCGGCAAGCCGGTGGACGGCCGCTGCGACGTGTACAGCCTGGCGTGCGTGGTGTTCGAGACCCTCGTGGGGGCGCCGCCGTTCCGCCGTGACACGGACTGGGCGGTGCTCTGGGCCCAGCAGTACGACCCCCCGCCGCCGCTCTCCGAGGTCCGTCCCGGGCTGCCGGAAGCCGCCGACGCGGTCTTCGCGAAGGCGCTGGCGAAGACGCCCGAGGAACGGTACGGGACCTGCCTGGAGTTCGTCGCCGCCCTGCGGTCCGTTCTCGTCACCGGTGGCACCGGCCCCGCCGTGACCAAGGGCCCCCCGGTGCTCGGGCCGCCGCTCGACCCGCCGGCGTGGGCCCGGCCGGTGTTCCGGGAGCTGTGAGCGGCGTAGACGTAGGACCTGACCGGCCCGGTCACTTCGGTGGCTGTGCCGCCACCTCGCCCTTTCGGTGGACGCGGGTGGCGAGCAGGCCGCCGAGGAAGCCGAAGACCAGGCCCCAGAGGAGGGCGAGGCCGACGGTCTTCCAGACGTCGGGGCGCAGGACGACCTCGCCGCCGAGCGAGTCCAGGTCGCCGATGCCCAGGATGGAGAGGCCGAAGCGGGCCTCGACCAGGGTGAGGGGGGTGACGACCAGCATGGTCAGGGCGAACGCGATGCCCAGGTGCAGGGAGTGCTGCCAGAGCCGTACGCGGGCGGGAGAGCGTACGGCCGCCAGGAAGGCCGCGGCGAGGAGCAGGACGGCGGCGATGGGCAGCAGCCACCACGCGCGCGCGTCCTGCTCGGCGAGCGAGGACAGGTCGACGGTCGAGAGGTCGGGGCTGTCGCCGCCGCCCCGCAGGACGCCGTCGAGTACCTGGGGCATGGGCAGGCCGAAGGGGCCCTCCACCTTGCCCTGCCAGGAGCCGCCGATGCCCACGCCGAGGGCGAGCCAGGAGACGTTCGGCAGGCCCAGAAGGAGGACGGCGAGGGTCTCCGCCGCGTGTCCCTTCGTCGCGGCGACGACGATCCCGATGACCAGGCCCACCGCCACGTACGCGAGGAGCAGGAGGAGCATCGCGAAGGCGGCGGGGCGGACGGGTTCGTGGTAGCGGACGAGCCGCGGCGGCAGGGGCGTACGGCGGGAGACGAGGAGGGCGACGGCGAGCACGCCGAGGATCCACAGGAGCCCGTAGAAGAGCGTCGGCCCGACGTCGGTGCGGAAGCCCACGGTGGGGTTCACGGCGTCGAGCAGCTCGCCGAACAGGTCCGTCAGGGGGTTCTGTCCCTCGTCGCCGACTCCGATGGTGATCGGGAAGTCGTGCCGGGCGAGGGCCGAGAGGCCGAGGAGGGCCGCCAGCCAGAGGACGACCACGCTCGCCGCGCGGACCAGGAGTTCCCGGGTGCCCGCCACCGCGTGGTGGCGCAGCGGGCGCAGGAAGCAGAAGCCGGTGACCAGTGCGCCCACCAGGGTGACGGTGAGGGGCATGGCGGTCAGTTCGGCGTGGGTGCCGGCCAGGGAGCCTGCGTCGCCGGAGAGCTCGACCTTGCCGCCGGCCGCCATGACGACGACCGCGGCGAGGACGGCGGTGAAGCCGCCCGGCAGGTCCGCGGCGCCCGCGGCCCAGAGTCCGAGCCCGGCGGTGACGGCCATCGCCAGGTATCCGGCGACCACGGCCGCCAAGGCCTGGACCGCGATGCGGGCGACGAGCCCGTTGGACGCGGCGGGCCGCGTGGAGGTGGGGAGCCGACTGCTCACCCTGACCACGCTAGTACCGGCGACGGCGGTCCGCAGTACCGGCGACGGCGGTCCGCGGTCCGCCGTGCCGGTGGAGGCGAGGCGGGGAGGGGTGCTGCCGGGGACCGCCCGGAGGTGCTGCCTTCGCGGAGGGTCACGGTTCCGCTTGCGGGCGGACCCCGGTCGGCGCACACAATGGCCCCGGAACGGAAGAAAGGGAAAAAAGTGACTTCCCACCCGCCGTCCGGCCCCCCGTCGGTTCCTCCCGCTGGTCCCCCCTCAGGCCCCCTGTCGGGCCCGAGTACACGCCCCGGGACCGGTGGACCCCCGCCTCCGCCCTCCGGACCTCCGCACGGCGGTTCCGGGGGCGGCTCGGGCGGAGGCGGCGGCCCGGGCGGAGGCGGCCCGTCCGGTGGCGGTTCCGGAGACGGCGGCCCCGACCGGGGCGGCGGCAAGAGCCCCTGGTGGCGTTCCGTCCCGAAGGTCGCCTCGGTCACCGCGGCCGTGGTGGCGGCCGTGGCCCTGGCCGTCGTCCTCACCAACCGGCCCGACGACGGCGGCACGGCGTCCGGCTCCGGCGGCGAGGTCTTCCTGCAGAACGCCTCCGCCTCGGGCCCCGACCCGTTCACGGCCTCGACGGCCCGCCCCGGCGGCGGCTCCGCATCGCCGGCCTCGCTGCCGCCGCGTACCGGGTCGACCACTCCCGAGGTACGGGGGTCGACACCCGGCCTCTACGGCGGGACGCAGTCGGTGGCGAGCTGCAACGTGGAGCAGCAGGTGCGCTTCCTCTCAGGCGAGCCCGCGAAGAACGCGGCCTTCGCCTCGGTCATCGGCATCTCCGCCGACTCGGTGCCCGGTTATCTGCGCTCCTTGACCCCGCTCCAGCTCCGGGTCGACACCCGCGTGACGAACCACGGCTTCCGGGACGGCTCGGCCACCACCTACCAGGCGGTGCTCCAGTCCGGGACGGCCGTGATGGTCGACGGCCGCGGGGTGCCCCGGGTGCGCTGCGCCTGCGGCAATCCGCTGACGGAGCCGGTGGCTCAGAAGCAGCCGAGGACGACCGGCACGCCGTGGCAGGGGTACGACTCCTCCCAGCTCGTGGTCGTGGCGCCGTCGGTGACGGTCGTGAACGTCTTCATCGTGTACGACCCCCAGGACGACGGCTGGTTCGCGCGGCAGCACGGCGACACGGGCCGGCACGACAAGCCCACGCCGCCGCCTCCCCCGCCGCCGTCGGTGTCCCCGTCGACGTCGGCCTCGCCTTCCCCGTCCCTGACGTCGCCTTCGGTCTCCCCGTTGTCCCCGGTGCCGTGCGTGACGGTGACGGGCACGCAGAAGCCGTCGCCGAGCAACGGGGTCACCCCGTCGCCGTGCCCGTCGACGCTCTCCCCTTCCGCGTCGACGTCGTCGCCGACGTCGCCGTCCGACTCGGCCTCGACCGGTTCCTCGTCACCGTCGGACGAATCGTCGAGCCCTGAGTCCGGGCCCGCGACGGACGGGCCCGCGACGGACGGTTCGGCCGGTCTGACGAGCGACTCGGCGGAGCAGTCGCCCGCCCAGCCGGCCTCGTCCTCGGCCGGGCAGTCGCTGTCGTCGCTGTCCTCGCCCTCGTCGCCGCCGCCGTCACCGCCGGCGCCCGGTGCGCTCTCCCTGCCCGCGTCGGTTCCGGGAGCGGCGCCCGTCGCCTGATCGTTCGGCGGGCCGGGGACGTCAGGCCGTGTCCCCGGCCTTCGGGCCGGGGACGCGCGGCCGGCGGCCCCCTTCCGGGATGACCAGGGGCGTGCCGGCCACCGGGCAGGTGATGACGGTGGCCGGCAGGTCGAAGACCTCGCGGACGAGGTCGGGGGTGACGATCTCGCCGGGCGGACCGGCGGCGACGACCCGCCCGGTGCGCATCGCGACGAGGTGGTCGGCGTACCGGCAGGCGAGGTTGAGCTCGTGCAGCACCATCACGACGGTGCGGCCGTCCTCGCGGTTGAGGGCGGCGACGAGTTCGAGGACGTCGACCTGGTGGGCGAGGTCGAGGTAGGTCGTGGGCTCGTCGAGGAGCAGGACCGGGGTGTCCTGGGCGAGGGCCATGGCGATCCAGACGCGCTGGCGCTGGCCGCCGGAGAGCTCGTCGAGGCCGCGGTCCGCGAGTTCGGTGGTGCCGGTGGCGTCCAGGGCGCGGTCGACGACGGCGTCGTCCGCGGAGGACCACTGCCGCCACCAGCGCTGGTGCGGGGTGCGGCCCCGGGCGACGAGGTCGCGGACGGTGATGCCGTCGGGGGCGGCCGGGCTCTGCGGGAGGAGGGACAGCTTCAGGGCGAGGTCGCGGGCGCCGAGTCCGGCGATGTCCTCGTCGCCGAGGTGGACGGTGCCGGCGGTCGGCTTGAGGAGCCGGGCGAGGGCGCGCAGCGCGGTGGACTTCCCGCAGGCGTTGGGTCCGACGAGTGCGGTGACGCGGCCGGCCGGGATGTCGAGGTCGAGTTCCTCGGCGACGGTCCGCTCGCCGTAGCCGAGGCGCAGTCCGGTGCCCTTGAGGGCCGCTCCGGCCGTCGCGTTGGTGGTGGCGGTCATGTCAGCCTCCCTGTCCCGAGCGGTTGGCGCGGGCGAGCAGTAGCAGCAGGTACGGGGCGCCGACGGCGCCGGTGATGATGCCGACGGGCAGTTCGACGGGCGAGAAGACCAGGCGTCCGGCGAGGTCGGCGAGGAGGAGCAGGGCGGCGCCGGTGAGACCGCTGAGGACGAGCGGGATGCCGGCGGTCCCGGCCAGGCGGCGGGCGATCTGCGGGGCTCCGAGGGCGATGAAGGCGATGGGTCCGGCGGCCGCGGTGGCGAGCGCTGCGAGGCAGGTGGCGAGGACGAGCAGTCCGACGCGGGCCCGGTCGATCGGGATGCCGAGTCCTCGTGCGGTGTCGTCGTCGAACTGGAGGAGCTGGTAGGGCCTGGCCAGGGCGAGGGTGAGCGGTACGAGCAGGAGGAGGGCGGTGCCGGCCCAGCCGACGTGCTCGTAGCCGCGGCCGTTGAGGCTGCCGGTGAGCCAGACCATCGCCCGGGAGGCCTGGTCGATGTCGGCCTGGGCGAGCATCCAGCGGGTGACGGCCGCGAGCGCCCCGTTCGCGGCGAGGCCGACGAGGACGAAGCGGTAGCCGGTGACGGTGCCGCCCCGGTACGCGAGCAGGTAGATGACGGCGGCGGTGGTGAGGGCTCCGGCGAGCGCGCCGAAGGGGACGGCGCCGAAGGTTCCCGCGCCGGCCGCGGTGACTCCGCCGACGAGGATGGCGCCGACGGCGCCCGCGCCGGCTCCGGCGGAGATGCCGATGAGGTCCGGGCTGGCGAGCGGGTTGCGGGTGACGGCCTGGTAGACGGCGCCGGCGATGCCGAAGGCGGTGCCGACGAGCAGGGCCGTCAGGGCCCTGGGCAGCCGGAGTTCGTGGACGATGAGGTCGGCGTCGCCGGAGCCGGCGCCGAACAGCGCGCCGAGCACGTCGGGGACGGGGATCGCGAACGTGCCGAGCGACACGGAGGCGACCAGGGCCGCGAAGGACGCGAGGGCGAGCCCGGTGGCCGCGAGGGCGACCCGGGGCCGCAACCGCGCCCCGAGGGGGCCGAGTTCCACGCGGAGGCCGCTCGCGGGGCGTGCCGCCAGGGTCGCGCCGCCCGCCGGGCGGGCCGTCTCGGGCCGGTCGTTCGCCGGGCGGGCCGTCTCGGGCCGGTCGCTCATCGGGTGTGCTCCTTGAGCTTGCCGCGCTTGACCAGGTAGGCGAGGAAGGGGGCGCCGACGAGCGCGGTGACGACGCCGGCCTGGAGTTCGCCGGGACGGACGACGATGCGGCCGACGACGTCGGCGCCGAGCAGCAGGACCGCCCCGCCGAGCGCCGAACAGGGCACCAGGATCCGGGCGTCGGGGCCGGTGAAGGCGCGGACGACGTGTGGGACGACGAGTCCGACGAAGGTGACGAGTCCGCAGGCGGCGACCGCGGAGCCGGTGAGCAGGACGACCGCGAGGGCGCCCAGGGCGCGGGTGGCGGCGACCTTGGTGCCCAGGGTGGCGGCGAGGTCGTCGCCGAGGGCCAGTGCGTTGAGCCGGCCGCTGAGGGCGAGGGCGAGGAGGAGGCCGGCCGCGATGAAGGGCAGGAGCTGGAGGCCGAGGTCGGCGTCGCGGCCGGCGAGGGAGCCGACGGCCCAGGAGCGGTACTGGTCGAGGGTGCGGACGTCGAGCAGGACGAGCGCGTTGGTGCCGGCTTCCAGGAGGACGGTCACGGCGGCTCCGGCGAGCGCCAGTTTCGCCGGGGTGGCGCCGCCGGTCCCGGTTCCGCCGACGAGGTGGGCGAGGAGTCCGGCGAGCGCTCCCCCGGCGAAGGCGAACCAGACGTACTCGTAGGAGCTGGTGAGGCCGAACACGCCGATGCCGGCGGCGACGGCGAAGGCCGCTCCGGCGCTGACGCCGATGAGTCCGGGGTCGCCGAGCGGGTTGCGGGTGATGTCCTGGGCGACGGCTCCGGCGGCGCCGAGGGCGAGTCCGGCGAGCAGCCCCAGCAGGGTGCGCGGCATGCGCAGTTCGCTGACGACGACGGCGTCGCCGTCGGTCGATCCGCCGAGTGCGGCCAGGACGTCGCCGAGGGGTACGGACTTGGTGCCGATGGCGAGTGAGGCGGCCAGGGCGAGCGCCAGGAGGGCGAGAAGGGCCGGCGGGGCGAGGAGGGCACCGCGGCGCGTCCGGGCGGGGCGGGGCGACGGGGCAGGCGGGGGCGAGCCGGGCGGTGTGGCGGCCGACGCGGCCGAGGACTTCACAGGCACGGCCACAAACTAAGGGATGCCTAACCTCACTTCCACCCCCACCCCCCGTGTTCACGCGGTGGCGGAATGCCGTTATCCTCACACAGGATTTAGCAAGGCAAGGCTTTCCTAAGTAGCTTTTGTCGATCCGTCAGCACCCCCCGAACCACCGCCCGATCGTGGAGGAACCCCGTGACCACCCTCAACCGGAACCGCTGGACCCAGCGGCTCGGCGTCCTCGCCCTCGCGGCGACCCTCACGGCCGGACTCACCGCGTGCGGCGGCGAGTCGGGCGAGAAGCCGGCCGGTTCGGCCTCCTCCGACGCCAAGGCCGAGGCGGGCTTCCCCCGGACGATCGAGCACGACAAGGGCAAGACCGAGCTCAAGGCCAAGCCGAAGCGGATCGTCGCCCTCGACAACAGCCTCGTCGAGGCCGTGGTGGCGCTCGACAGGCCGCTGGTCGGCGGCATCGGCTCGTACCGCGACCAGAAGACGTTCCCCGCCCACCTCGGCGACGCCGTCAAGGACACCAAGGACGTCGGCCCGCTGGAGAGCCCGAACCTGGAGCAGATCGCCCTGCTCAAGCCGGACCTCATCGTCTCGGCGACCGTCCGCCACGACGAGCTCTACGAGAAGCTCAGCCAGATCGCGCCCACCGTCTTCGTGAAGACGACCGGACCGACCTGGAAGGAGAACATCGGCCTGCTCGGCAAGGCGCTCGGCGAGGAGAAGTCGGCGGCCGACC
Source organism: Streptomyces wedmorensis (assembly GCF_000716445.1). Taxonomy (GTDB): domain Bacteria; phylum Actinomycetota; class Actinomycetes; order Streptomycetales; family Streptomycetaceae; genus Streptomyces; species Streptomyces wedmorensis. The sequence continues at coordinate 16,260 of NZ_JNWK01000074.1, read as the reverse complement.
AGGTCACCGCCTACGAGACGCGCGCCAGGAAGATCGGTGACGCGATCAACGCCAAGGCCGGCAAGCCCACCGCCTCCGTGGTCCGCTTCCTCGACGGCCCGACCCGCATCTACCTGCCGAAGACCTTCAGCGGCATCATCCTGTCGGACATGGGCATCGCCCGGCCCGCCAACCAGCAGGACCCCGAAGAGTTCAACATCGAGATCAGCGAGGAGCAGATCGCCCAGGCCGACGCCGACGTGATCTTCTACACCACCAACTCGGGCGGCGAGGAGCGCAGGACCAAGTTCCTCGCCAACCCCCTCTGGAAGCGCCTGAAGGCCGTCCAGAAGGGCGACGTCCACGAGGTCAAGGACGAGATCTGGATGACCGCGGTCTCCCTCCAGGGCGCCCACATGGTCCTCGACGACATGGCCCGCGTCTTCGAGGTCGACCCGGCGAAGGCCTGACCCCGCCCCCGGCATCCCGCGTGACCGCCGCGCCCCCCACCGGGTCCGGCGGTCACGCCTGTTCGCAGGCGACGGGCGGGGCGCCGCGGCGCTCGGCGGCCCCGCGTGACGGGGCTCCGCGGCCCGCGCCGACGCGCGCCGCGGAGGCGCGCAGGCCGCGGAGCCACGCTCCGACCGGCAGGGGGCGGGTCGCGCGCTCTTCCGCTCGCAGCTGCCACATCCGCTCGTCGCGGTCGGTGAAGTGTCCGGACATCGGTCGTCTCCTTTCCCGGATGGAAGGTGGCCACCAGGCCACTGGACAGGAGTCTGTAGTCTCATTGGCCCGGACAGCAGAGCCAATGAGGAGTGATTGGCATGGCAGTGGCACGTGTGGTCCACACAGCGGACCGGACCCTGACGGGCCGCCAGCTCGCATCGCTCCTCACCCCGCCCCCGGAGGGCCGGTTCGGGTACCGGGAACTCGCCCGGGCCGTGCGCGAGGCGCTCCTCGACGGGCGGGTGGCACTGCGCGTGCGACTGCCCGCCGAGCGGGAGCTCGCGGCGGTCCTGCAGGTGAGCCGGACGACCGTGACGGGAGCGTACGACCTGCTCCGGGAGAGCGGGTACGCGCACAGCCGCCGGGGCGCGGGCACCTGGACCGCACTGCCCGACGGGCAGGCACCGACCGCCCTCGGCTCGTACCAGGACGAGTCGGGCGCCACCATCGACCTCGCCCTCGCCGCGCCCCAGGCCCCCGAGTCGGAGCTGGCGGCCGCGCTGACCGCGGCGGCCCTCGAACTGCCCCGCTACGCCGGCGCCCAGGGCTACCACCCCTACGGGCTGCCCGCGCTGCGCGCGGCCGTCGCCGAGCGCTACACGGCCCGGGGCCTGCCGACCCGCCCCGAGCAGATCCTCGTCACCTCCGGCGCGCAGCAGGCGCTGTCGCTCGTCCTCACGCTGCTCGGCCGGGCCGGCGACCGGGTGCTCGCCGAGAACCCCTCGTACACCAACGCCCTCGACGCGATGCGCGGCCGCATGCTCCGGGTGACCCCGGTACCGGTGACCGAGAGCGGCTGGGACACCGGGCTCGTCGACGCGGCGCTCCGGCAGACCGCGCCGCGCCTGGCCTATCTCATCCCCGACTTCCACAACCCGACCGGGCACCTCATGCCACCGGAGCAGCGGCGCGAGCTGACGCGCGCCGCGCGGGCCACCGGGACGTGGCTGGTGGTCGACGAGACCCTCACCGACATGGCCCTGGACGTGCCCGCACCGGCCCCCTTCGCGACGGCGGCCGGCGGGGGCGACGGGGAGCAGATCGTCACCGTCGGCTCGCTCAGCAAGAGTTGCTGGGGCGGGCTCCGGGTCGGCTGGGTGCGGGCCTCGTCCCGGGTCGTGACCGAGCTGGCCCGGGTCCGGATCACCGCCGACCTGTCCGGCTCCGTCCTGGACCAGCTGGTGGCCGTCGCCCTGCTGGACCGCCTCGGCGAGATCCTTCCGCGGCGCGTCGAGGAGCTGCGCCGACGCCGGGCCGCGCTGAGCGAGGCGCTCGCCCGGCACGTGCCGGAGTGGCGCTGGACGCTGCCGCCCGGCGGGATGTGCCTGTGGATCGACCTGGGCCGCCCGATCGCCTCCGCGCTCGCGTCCCGGGCGCTGCGGCACGGCGTACGGGTCGAGGGCGGCGCCCGCTTCGGCGTCGACCCCGGAACGCACGAGCACCGGCTGCGCATCCCGTACACGCTGCCGGAGGACGTGTACGAGTCGGCCGCCGAGCGCCTCGCCGCGGCCCTCGACGGCGCCCCCGGCCGCTTCGCCGACCCGGCACTGCCGGACTGGGTGGCCTGAGCCGGTCCGGCGCCGCGGCCGGGCCCGTCCGCCGTCGTCGACGGCAGGCGCAGGGGACCGTACGCGGGTGCACGGGGCCGTACGCGGGCACGCGGGCACGCGGGGCCATATTCGGATGCCCCGCGGCAGTGGTCCGTGTACGGTCCACCGAGTGGAAGCACTCACCGACCGACAGATCCGCGCGTCCTTCGTGAACTGCACGAAGGGTGAGGCGGCCCGCCTGAAGCTGCCCCTCGACTTCGCCGAACTCCCCTGGGAGGACCTGGACTTCCTCGGCTGGGTCGACCCGGGCGCGCCGCTCCGCGCGCACCTGGTCCTCCCCCGCGAGGACGGCCCGCTCGGCGTGACCCTGCGGGTGCCGGCCGCCGGCCGGACCAGCGCCGTGAAGTCGAGCATGTGCCAGGTCTGCCTGACCGGGCACGCGTCCTCGGGCGTCACGCTCCTCGTGGCGCCGCTGGCCGGAAGCCGCGGCCGCGAGGGGAACACGGTCGGGATCTACCTCTGCGCCGACCTGGCCTGCTCCCTCTACGTCCGGGGCAGGCGGCAGCCGAAGCTGCGCGGCCGGCGCCACGAGGAGTCCCTCACCGTCGAGGAACAGGTCGCCCGCCTGACGGGCAACCTGGACGCCTTCGTCGACCGGGTGACGGCCGGCTGACCGTCACGGCCGGACCGGAGGTCAGCGGAAGGCCTGCTCGCCGGTGAGCGCCTTGCCGATGACCAGGGAGTGGACCTCGCTCGTGCCCTCGTAGGTGAGCACCGACTCCAGGTTGTTGGCGTGCCGCAGCACCGGGTACTCCAGGGTGATGCCGTTGGCGCCCAGGATCGTGCGGCACTCGCGGGCGATCGCGATCGCCTCGCGGACGTTGTTGAGCTTGCCCACGCTGACCTGCTCGGCGGTGAGCTCGCCCGCGTCCTTGAGGCGGCCCAGGTGGAGGGCGAGCAGCATGCCCTTGCCGAGTTCGACGGACATGTCGGCGAGCTTCTGCTGGGTCAGCTGGTACGAGGCGAGGGAGCGGGCGAAGACGACCCGGTCGCGGGCGTAGGAGATGGCCGTCTCCAGGCAGTCGCGGGCGGCGCCGAGCGCGCCGAAGACGATGCCGAAGCGGGCCTCGTTGAGGCAGCCGAGCGGGCCGGAGAGGCCGCGGGCCTCCGGCAGCATCGCGTCGGCGGGCAGGCGCACGTCCTCGAAGACCAGTTCGCTGGTGACGCTCGCGCGCAGCGAGAGCTTCATCTTGATCTCGGGGGCGCTGAAGCCGGGGGTGCCGGCCGGGACGAGGAAGCCCCGGACGCCGTCCTCGGTCCGGGCCCAGACGACGGCGACGTCGGCCACGGAGCCGTTGGTGATCCACATCTTGGTGCCGTTGAGCACCCAGTCGGAGCCGTCCCGCTTGGCGTTGGTCCGCATCGCGCCCGGGTCCGAGCCCGCGTCGGGCTCGGTGAGGCCGAAGCAGCCGATGTACTCGCCGGCCGCCATCTTCGGCAGCCAGCGCTGCTTCTGCTCCTCGGAGCCGTGCTTCCAGATCGCGTACATGGCGAGGGAGCCCTGGACGGAGACGAGCGAGCGCAGTCCGGAGTCGACGGCCTCCAGTTCCAGGCAGGCGAGGCCGTACGCGACGGAGTTGGTGCCCGCGCAGCCGTAGCCCTCCAGGTGCATGCCGAGCACGCCGATGCCGCCGAGGGTGCGGGCCAGCTCGCGGGCCGGGATCTCGCCCTTCTCGAACCAGCCGGCGACGTGCGGCCGCAGCTCGCGGTCGGCGACGGCCCGGACGGTTCGGCGGATCTCGCGCTCCTCGTCCGTCAGCAGTCCGTCGACGGCGAGCAGGTCGAAGGGGTGGACGGGAGTGGACGGCGACTTCACGGACGGCCTCCTGGCGACTGTGGCAACTCGGCGAGCCGAAGCGTAGCGCCCGATCGGATATTGGATCCAGTATTGAAAACCGGCCGCGGGCCCCCTAGCGTCCGATGGGATCCAATCGCCGGATCGGCCGGCGTCACCAGCGAGAGCGAGGGAGCGCCGCATGCGCGCAGACCAGCCGGACACCCCGGGGACCGCCGGAGGCGGCGCCCTGTCCGGGATCGTCGTCGCCGACTTCGGGCGCGTGCTCGCCGGGCCCTACATGACGATGCTCCTCGCCGACCTGGGCGCGGACGTGATCAAGATCGAGCGGCCCGGCTCCGGTGACGACACCCGTGCGTGGGGCCCGCCGTTCGCCGACGGGGAGGCCACGTACTTCCTCGGGGTGAACCGCAACAAGCGCTCCGTCTCGCTCGATCTCACCGCCCCCGAAGACCTCGCCGCGGCCCGCGCGATCGTGGACCGCGCGGACGTCCTGGTGGAGAACTTCCGCCCCGGCACCATGGAGAAGCTCGGCCTCGGTTACGAGGACGTGCGGGCGACCAATCCCGGGCTCGTCTACTGCTCGGTGACCGGCTTCGGCACCGCCGAGGGGGCCCGGCTTCCCGGCTACGACCTGCTCGTCCAGGCCATGGGCGGCCTCATGAGCGTGACCGGCGAACCGGACGGCGCCGGTACGAAGACGGGCGTCGCCCTCGTCGACGTCATCACCGGCCTCCACGCCGGCCTCGGCGTGCTGGCCGCCCTGCGGCACCGGGACCTCACCGGGCGGGGGCAGCGGGTCGAGGTCTCCCTCCTCACCTCCCTGCTGTCCGCGCTCACCAACCAGGCCGCCGCGCACCTCGGGGCCGGCGTCGTCCCGCGCGCGATGGGCAACCGGCACCCGAGCATCGCCCCGTACGAGGTCTTCGACGCCCAGGACCGGCCGCTCGTCCTCGCCGTCGGCAACGACCGGCAGTTCCGGAGCCTCTGCGACCGGATCGGCCGGCCGGAGCTGGCCGACGATCCCCGCTTCGCCACCAACACGGCCCGCGTCGCCCACCGCGAGGACCTCGTCGCGGCCCTGGCCGGGCCGCTCTCCGGCCGCACCGCCGACGGCTGGTTCGAGGAGCTCACCGCCGCCGGCGTGCCCTGCGGCCCCATCAACGACCTGGCGGCCGCCTTCGGCCTCGCCGACCGCCTGGGCCTCGCCCCGCGGGTCCCGGAGTCCGCGGCCGGCCCCGGTCAGGTCGTGAACCCCATCCGGCTCGACGCCACCCCGCCGTCCTACCGCGCCGCTCCCCCGCGCCTCGGCGAGCACACCGAGGAGCTGCTCGCCGCGCTGGGACGGACCGCGCGCACGCCCTGATCCATAGGAAGATGGGCGCCACCGGCGGGCGGGCTCCGCCGGTGGCGACACGAAGGAACGGAAGGTCGACAGGCGATGAGCAGCGCGGTGCAGAAACGGCGGCCGCAGACCGCCCAGCAGTTCGTCCTGGAGGAACTGCGGCGCGCCATCACCACCGGGGAGCTCAAGCCGGGCGACCAGATCGTCCAGGAGGCCCTGGCGGCCCGCTTCGAGGTGAGCCGGGTGCCGCTGCGCGAGGCCCTCAAGGCCCTGGAGGCCGAGGGTCTCGTCGTCCACCACATACACCGCGGCTACTTCGTCGCCGAGCTCTCGCTGGCCGACCTGGAGGAGATCTACCGGATCCGCGAACTCCTGGAGACGGAGGCCGTACGCCTCGCCGTGCGGCGGCTGCCCGACGGCACCCTCGCCGCCCTCGAACGCGTCCAGGACGAGGTGGAACGCGCCGCCGACGCCGGGGACGTACCCGGCATGGCCGCGGCGAACCGCCGCTTCCACTTCACCCTCATCGAGGCCTCCGGCATGCCCCGCCTCGTCCGCCTCATCACCACCCTGTGGGACTCCACCGACGCCTACCGCTCGCTCTACTACGCCGACACGCCGCACCGCGAGCAGGCCGTCGACGAACACCGCGCCGTCCTCGCCGCCCTCCGCCGGAACGACGAGGACACCGTCGTCCGCCGCCTCGACGCCCACCGCGCCCACGCGGTGGCCGCCCTGCGCGAAGTCCTGGCCCCCGACGGGGCGAACGGCCACCGGGGCTGAGCCACCGGCCCCGCGCGGTCAGCCCGTGGGCCCGGCCGTCCCGTCGCCGCCGCCCGCTCGCCGCGACGCACCGACCAGGACGAGGAGCGCCGAGACGGCGGCGACGGCCCACGGCGCACCGCCCGCGGCGTGCTCGGGGTCGACGAACATGCTCGCGGCGGCGAGGCCCAGGAACGCGCCGGCGGCGACGAGACCACTACCGGCGGGCATGGCGCCGGGCGTCCGCAGGCCGCGGCGCGGAATCCACAACCGCAGCAGGTCCACGGCGACGGCCAGCGCGACGAGGCGGGCCGCGACGGCGAACCACAGGGGCGTCGCGGCCGTCTCCCCCGCCCCCAGGACGGCCGTCGCGCCGAACAGGGCGACCGGTACGAGCCAGCCGAGGCCGGCGCGGACGCCGGGCGCCGTCCGGACGTGGTCGGCACGGTCGTCCTGGGCCCCGGCCGCGCGGACGTCCGGCGCCGGAAGGGCTTCGGCGGATCCGGCATCGTGTGCGGGCCAGGCGTCCCCGGCCGTCCCCTTCGGGGAGCGCGGGGCCGGGATCAGCGGCGGCGCGGTCGGCACGGGGCGCAGGGCCCGGGCCCGGGCGCGGCGCTCGATGAGCCCCAGGTCGCCGTGGGCGTCGACATGGGCGGCCAACTCGGCCCGGAGGGCGAGGAGCCGCTCGGCCATGTCGTCGAACTCGGCCCGCCGCAGGTCGGCCCGCTCCTGCGCCTCCCGTTCGGTGGCGGTCAGTGCCACCAGGTGCTCCGCGTGGGCCTCCTCGATCTCGGCGCGGGCGGACTCCGCGTCCTTCGGGAGCCGGTCCAGCTCTTCCCGGAGGCGGAGCCGCTCGGTCTCGATGATCTCCTCGATGCGGTGCCGTTCGTCCGCCGGCAGCTCCTTGGGGGCGCGGGCCTCGGCCCGGGCGACGGCGGCTCTGCGCCACTCCATCAGGGGCCGGCCGCGGTGCTCGCCGATGCCGTTGATGTGGACCTTGCGGCCCTCGGTGCGGTGGATGTAGAGCACCTCGCCGCCGCGGCCGTTGGGGGCCTTGCCCCAGCTGACCCGCCTGAAGTCGGCAGCCGTCGTGATGCCCTGTGCCGCGAGGTCGCGGACGAGCCCGCCGCCGATGCCGTTCACCTGGCTCGGGGTCAGTCGCGTGGAGCGGAGGGATCGTTCGATCGACTCACGACGCAGCACGGCGAGCGCCCGGTGCTCTCGGCCCGCTCGCTTCCCGTCGAGGCCGTCGAGCCTGCGGGTGAGCGAGCGTTCGCTCCTGACCCGCTTCTCGTGGATCCGCTGGAGGGCCTTGTCGCGCCTGGCCTGCGCCCGGGACCGTGCGCCGGCCTCACGGTTCAGCCGTCGCCGGTCGGCGAGTTCGAACGGGCGCCGTGCGCCGAGCAGGCGGCGATGGGCCCGGAGCGCTTCGACGAGCCGCCGGCGGTCGGCGCGTATCTCGGCCCGGTCGGTGGACTGGAGTGCGATGGTGCTGTCGATCACGGCGGCTCTTCGGGAGGCGGGAAAACGGGAAGGCTCATTATCTCCGGCGGCGGGGACGAGTACAGGCCAGGGTGGTGTCGCCCTCCCCGCTGATCCGCACCCGCAACCGCGGTGCGGGGCGGTGCGTCTTCGGACCTGCCGGACGGCGGACGGACGGCGCGGACGGACACAAGGGGGTCCTGCGGTGAACGGGAAGAGAAGCCGGGCAGCACGGGCGACGTGGCTGGTCACGGTCCTGGCGCTGGCGTCGGTCACGGTGGGTTGCAAGGACACGGGCGGCGGAGGGGGTTCGGCCCCCGAGCCCGGCAAGTCCGCCGGCGCGTCGAAGGCTCCGGGCAAGGGCAAGGGTAAGGAATCGGCCAAGCCGTCGCCGACGGCGTCGAAGAAGCCGACGAAGCCGGGCAAGGGCGGCTCGGCGGGCGCGCTGACGTGTGACCAGCTGCGGAACGCGCCGCTGCAGACGTCGTCCTTCCGTTTCCCGGACGCGCCGGACGGGACGGTCGCCTTCACCGACGGTCGGTGGGAGGGCGACGGCGTGGTGATCGAGCTTCAGCCGCAGTGCGGGATCGGGGACATGACGGGCGACCCCGCGGAGGACGCCGTGGCGGCCGTGAAGGTCACCACCGGCGGCACGGGCAAGTTCTACGGCCTCGTCACCTGGCGCAACGACGCCGGCTCGCCGGTGCCCGTCGCGGCCGCCTCGCTCGGCGACCGCACCCCGGTGGTGTCCATCGACGTGTCCTCGCCGGCACCGCGCCAGGCCACCGTCGTGTACCTCACGCGCGGGGACTCCGAGCCGTCGGCCGTGGTGACGATCCGCCGCTCCGCCGTGTACCGCGTGACGGAGCCCACCCTGACCGAACTGCACCACAGCGACACCCCGTACACCCCCTGACGGCTCGCTCCGCCGGTCCCGTCACGCACGGGACCGGCCGGGGGAAGGCCGCGGAGGCTGCGGTTACCCTTGCGCCCGACGCGAGGAGGAACCATGGCGCGGATGTCGTCTGCCGAACGACGCAGGCAGCTGGTCGAGGCCGCCATCAGGGCGATGACCAGGGACGGGGTGGCGCGGACGACGACGCGGTCGATCTGCGCCGAGGCCGGTGTCTCACTGAGCGTGTTCCACTACTGCTTCGAGTCGAAGCAGGCGCTGCTCGAAGCGGCGATCGAGACCATCACGGGCAACTACGTGGCGCGGGTGATGTCGACGGTCGAGCCGGGGGGCACGCTGCGGGAGACCGTGCGGGGGGCGCTCCAGACGTACTGGGACCACGTGACGGCGCATCCGGGCGAGCACATGCTGACGTACGACCTGACCCAGTACGCCTTGCGGGAGCCGGGGTTCGAGCACCTGGCGCGGGCGCAGTACGACCAGTACGTGGCGTCGGCGGCGGCGCTGATCGAGCAGGTCGGCAAGGCGCGGGGGGTCGAGCCGAAGGTGCCGGTGGAGGTGCTCGCGCGGTATCTGGCGGCGGCGATCGACGGGTTGACGCTCCAGTTCCTGGTGCTGGGCGACGCGCGGGTGGCGGACGGGCACCTGGATCTGACGGCGGATCAACTCGTCGCCCTGATCGGCGGTTGATCGATCGGAGGCAAATCCGTTCCCACCAACAGGTCATTTGACCCGGACTCTTGACTCACTCCTCCGACACCGCGATCCTCGGGGCGCCCGGTACACCCCCACCGTCCGGAGGCATCGCTGATCATGACTCGACCCATTTCGCGCGGGACCGGCGGCAGATCCGCCCTCCTCGCGCTGTTCCTCGCCCTCGCCGCGGTGCTGTTCGGCTCGGCTCCGGTCCCCGCCGCCGACGCCGGCGGCACGTGGTGGGACCCCGCCTCGCGGCCCGCCGCCGACTCGCAGATCAACGTCACGGGAGCGCCGTTCACCGGAACGGACGCGCAGGGCAAGGTGCGCGGCTTCGTCGACGCGCACAACCACCTGATGTCCAACGAGGGCTTCGGCGGCCGGATGATCTGCGGCAAGCCGTTCTCGACCGCGGGCGTCGCCGACGCCCTCAAGGACTGTCCCGAGCACTACCCGGACGGCTCGGGCGCCCTCTTCGAGCACCTCACCGGCGGCGACAACGGGAAGCACGACCCGGTCGGCTGGCCCACCTTCAAGGACTGGCCGGCCAACAACTCCCTCAGCCACCAGCAGAACTACTACGCCTGGGTGGAGCGCGCCTGGCGCGGCGGCCAGCGGGTGCTCGTCAACGACCTGGTGACCAACGGCCTGATCTGCTCGCTGCTGCCCCGGGACCGCAGTTGTGACGAGATGACCGCGATCCGCCTGGAGGCCCGGAAGACGTACGAGATGCAGGACTACGTCGACGGCATGTACGGCGGGCCCGGCAAGGGCTGGTTCCGGATCGTCACCAGCGCCGCGCAGGCCCGCTCGGTCATCGAACAGGGCAAGCTCGCGGTCGTCCTCGGCGTGGAGACCTCGGAGCCCTTCGGCTGCAAGCAGATCCTCGACATCGCGCAGTGCGGCCAGGCGGACATCGACAAGGGCCTCGACGAGCTGTACTCGCTCGGCGTGCGCAGCATGTTCCTCTGCCACAAGTTCGACAACGCGCTGTGCGGCGTCCGGTTCGACAGCGGCACCACGGGTGTGGCGGTCAACATCGGCCAGTTCCTGTCCACGGGCACCTTCTGGACCACCGAGAAGTGCGCCGGTCCGCAGCACGACAACCCGATCGGTCTCGCCGCCGCGCCGGCCGCGCTGGCCGAGAAGCTGCCGGCCGGGGTGAGCGTCCCCTCGTACGCCTCCGACGCCAAGTGCAACACCCGTGGTCTGACACGGCTCGGCGAGTACGCCCTGAAGGGCATGATCCAGCGCGGCATGATGCTGGAGCTCGACCACATGAGCGTCAAGGCGGCCGGGCGCGCGCTGGACATCCTGGAGGCGGAGGAGTACCCGGGCGTCCTCTCCAGCCACAGCTGGATGGACCTGGACTGGACCGAGCGGCTCTACCGCCTCGGCGGTTTCGCGGCCTCGTACATGCACGGCGCCGAGGGCTTCGTCGGCGAGGCCGCGCAGAAGGCGGAGCTGCGGAAGAAGTACGGGGTCGGGTTCGGCTACGGCACGGACATGAACGGGGTCGGCGGCTGGCCGGGACCGGTCGGGAACGACGCGCCGAACGCCGTGAAGTACCCCTTCCGCAGCTTCGACGGCGGTTCGGTGCTCGACCGTCAGGTCACGGGCGAGCGGACCTGGGACCTCAACACGGACGGCGCGGCGCACAACGGTCTCGTGCCGGACTGGGTCGAGCAGATCCGCCTCAGCGCCGGCGGCCCGGCCGTGGTGGACGAGCTGTCGCGGGGAGCGGAGTCGTACCTGACGACGTGGAAGCGCACCGAGGGCCACGAGTTCGCGGTGAACCTCGCGGCCGGGCGGCCGACGGCCGCGAGCACGGCGGAGTGGTGGAACCCCTTCGTCAGCTTCGCGCCGGGTCGTGCCGTCGACGGTGACACGGGAACGCGCTGGGCCAGCGAGTGGTCGGACGACCAGTGGTGGCAGGTGGACCTCGGCGCGGTGCACCGGGTCGGCAAGGTCACCATCGACTGGGAGGCGGCGTACGCCCGTGAGTACCGGATCGAGCTGTCGGACGACGGCAGCACCTGGCGGACCGCGTGGTCCACGCAGGCGGGCGACGGCGGTTACGACACCGCCGAGTTCGCCTCGCAGTCGGCCCGCTACGTCCGGATCCACGGCGTGCGCCGGGCGACGGGCTGGGGATACTCGCTGATCGAGGTGTCGGTGAACCGGTCCTGACCGACCGGACGCCCCCAGCAGGAGGGGCCTGCCGGATCCGTCCGGCAGGCCCCTCCTGTCGTGCCAGGAGGTGCTACAGGGTCCGGCAGAGCAGGGCGTCGGGCGTCTTGCCCTTGGCCCAGGCTCCGGTGAAGGCGATGCCGGCCACGTACTCGCCGTCGGCGCACTGGCCCTTGTAGTCGCCCTGGGCGAACTCGCCGCCGGGGCCGCCGGCCGGGCGGTTGTCGCCCCGGTCGAACCAGAGCGTGCGGCCCGTCACCGGAAGGGCCCGGCCGGCGGCGGCGCACAGGACCGCGGAGACGGCCTGGCCGCGGACGCTGTAGCCGACGACGAACCGGTCGCGCGGGCACTGGAGTTTGCTGTAGCCGCCGGCCCAGTCGCCTTCCCTGACGTACCGTTCGTCGGTCACGACGGTGAACCCGCCCGCCGGATCGGCGAGTCGAGCGGCTCCGGTGTCCGTGCAGAGACCGCGGCCGTCGCGGTGGGCGAGGCCGACGAGCCGCAGCCCGTCGGGGCATACGCCCTTGCGGGCGCCGGAGTCCCAGTCGCCGCGCGCCCGGGCGCGGAGGGACTGCACCGCGTCCGCGTGGTCGAGGTTGAGCATGCGCCAGGTGTGGGTGACCGGGACGGGTCCGGTACGGCCGGGGGCGGTGACGAGCCGGTTCCAGTCGGCGGCGCGCCAGTCGGAGCCGTCGAGGATGCCGGAGCGGCGGCCCTCGGTGTCGTAGTCGAGGAGCTTCCAGCGGCCGTGGCCGGTGAAGCCGACGAGCGGCCAGTACGCGAAGTCGGTGTCGTTCGCGACGAGGTGGTCGACGAGGTTCCCGAACCAGGCGCGCGCCTTCGGGTCGGTCTCGTCGGCGCCGATGCCGAACTCGCTGATCCACAGGGGTGCCGTGTAGTGCCGGCCTGTGTCGGCGGCGACGAAGAAGGCCTGGCGGGAGAGGGTCGCGAACAGTTCGTCGCGGGAGAGTTCCTGGTACCGCCAGTCGTGGGTCTCGCCGGTGCCGGTCGCGCCGGTGTGGTTCGGGCCCGTGTAGCCGTAGAAGTGGGCCGAGTAGACGAGTTTGTCCGAGGCGACGAGCGTGTGCGAGAGGGTGCGGGCGGGTTCCAGGGTGGGCCGCCCGTGCGGGGTGAGGTCGGTCGGGATCCCCTGCCAGTTGATGCCCTCGACGATGACGAGGAGGTCCGGGTTCGCCTCGGTGAGGAGCCGGTCGCCGAGGCGCTGGGTGGCCGTCCACCAGTCGTGGTCGTCGCCCCAGCCCCAGTTGGCGTCGTCGGTGACGGTGCGCCGCACCTCGTTGTAGAGGTCGGCGCCGGCGACCCGCTTGTTCTCCTTGTAGCGCTTGGCCACGAACAGCCAGTCGTTCTCCCACTGGGCGGTCGTCTGGCTGGTGTTCCAGCGTTCGTTGCCGTCCAGGCCGCAGCACCAGCGGGAGGTGTTGGTGTGGTTGTTCAGGACGACGGCGAAGCCGTCGGCGGTCGTGGCGGCGATCACCGCGTCGAACACCTGGAGCGGGGTCTTGCCGCGCAGTTGCGGGTTGGCGGCGACGGCCGCGTCGGGGACGGGCCGCTGGTCGTGGAGCATCTCGTTGGAGAACGGCAGCCGGATGCTGTTGATGCCGAGGGCGTGGAAGTCGGCGAGGATCCTCGCGACCGGCACGCGGTCCAGGCCGAGGGGCATCTGGTCCGACTTCTCGCCGGCGTTGTGGTTCGCGGGGTCGGCCCGGTCGCCCGATCCGGTCCACGAGCCCTGTGCGCCGTGCCAGTTGGCCGACTTGAGCTTGAAGCGGTCGCCGTCGGCGTCCACGACGTGGCGTCCGCGGGTGCTGAGCGGCGGCTGCCAGCTGTCGGCGAGGGCGGTGGCCGCCGCGGAAGCGGGGGCGGCGGCGGTGGGCCCGGGAACGGGGGCCGCGGGGGCCGCCGTGGTGCCGGCGGCCAGGAGGGCCGCGGCGAGCGCGGCCCCCGGGAGTGCTCTCTTCACGATGTCCTTCGCAGGGTGTCGGGGAAGGGTCGACGGATGTCAGCCGGCAGCGGGGCCGGTCCAGTCGGCGGGGACGCGGGCGAGCCGGACGCGCTGGGGGTGGTCTCCGACGTCCACGGAGGCCACTCGCCGCCCGGTGGCGAAGTCGACGGCGGTGACCCGGTCGGTGCCGCTCTCGGAGATGACGCAGGAGCGGCCGTCGCCGCTCACGGTCGCCCAGTAGGGCTTGGAGGCCGGGACGAGCGGGCCCTCCGTGAGGGTCTCCCGGTCGACGACGGTGACGTAGTCGTCCATCGTCCCCGCGACGCACAGCTTGGCGCCGTCGGGGCTGATCGACAGGCCGTGGTGACGGGAGTCGTTGACCCAGGTGGTGCGGTCGGGGTCGGTCGCCGGGTTTCCGGGGAGGTTCTTGAGGCGGGTGACGCGGTCGGAGTCGACGTCGTACTCCAGGAAGCCGTTGAGGAAGGAGACCTGGAAGTAGACCTTCTTCTCGTCCGGCGTGAAGACGAGCGGGCGGACGGCGTCGGAGAGGTCTCCGCGCCCGAAGGCGTCGAGGCGGTCGCGCATGTCGATGACGCGGACGGTCCGGAAGGTGCGGGCGTCGACGACGGTGATCTTCCGGTCGCCCTTGGACCAGTCGAGCCAGGGGGCGTCGAGGGCGGTCGTGACCTCGCCGATGGACATGTTCCAGAGCAGGCCGTCGGAGGTGAAGACGTTCTCGTGCGGCTTGTCGCCCGTCTTGAACGAGCCCAGTTCGCGGCCGGTGGCGATGTCGAGGACGTGCACCGTGTTCGCCGTCGAGGCGGAGACCGCGACCGTGCTGCCGTCGGGCGAGACGGCCATGTGGTCGGAGCGGTAACCGGCGACCGGGAAGCGCCAGTTGATGCGTCCGGTCCGCAGGTCGAGCGAGACGACGTCGGCGAAGCTGGGCCGGGAGACGACCATGGAGGAGCCGTCGGGGGTGGCGTACATGTCGTCGACGAACTGGTCGTGTCCCTCGCCCGGCCCGCTGCGGACGCCGAGGAAGTAGGCGAGCCGGATCGGGTTGAGGCGGATCTCGCGCAGCCGCTGTTCCTTGTCGGGGATGACGTTCAGGCGGCCGATGCGGTGGAAGTCGCCGCGGGAGGCGATGACATCGGCGGTGCCGTCCCAGTTGTTGCCGACGAACATCACCTCGCGCAGCCCGGCGGAGGCGGTCGGGCCCGCGGCGGACACCGGCTCCGGAGCGGATGCGGAACCGGCGCCGGCGGACGCGGTCACGAGGGCGAGGGAGGCGGCGAGAGCCCCGAGCAGGCGGCGGGTCCCGGACGTACGGGGAGAGGGCATGGGGGGTCCTTCTTCCGTGGCGCGACGATGACTTACCGGAGGTAACCACGGACGCGTCATGCCCACAAGCCCCTGTCACGCCCCCCTTTCCGCCCCCGTTTCCCGGCGTTCCCCCGCCCCCTCGTGCGCGCCCTCACCAGGGTGCGGGACCATGGGATCCGGAACGCAGAAGGGACGGAACGGACGATGAGGCACCGCAGTGTCGCGGACCTGATGACGCCGACCGCGGTCGCGGTACAGCGCGGGACCTCGTTCAAGGAGATCGCGCGGCTCCTCGACGAGTACGGCATCACCGCGGTCCCGGTCGTCGACGACGAGAACCGGCCGGTGGGCGTCGTCTCGGAGGCGGACCTCCTGCGGCGGCACACCGCCAAGGAGGGGCCCAGCACCGCGGAAGCCATGATGTCGAGCCCCGTCGTCACCGCCCGCCCCTCCTGGACGGCCGTCGAGGCCGCCCGCCTGATGGAGCGGCACCGGGTCAAGCGACTGCCCGTCGTGGACGCGGAAGGCCGCCTGATCGGGGTGCTGAGCCGCAGCGACCTCCTCCAGCTCTTCCTGCGCCGCGACCGCTCGATCCAGGAGGAGATCCGCGAGGACGTCCTCGTCCGCATCCTCCGCCTCTCCCCCTCCGCCGTGCACATCGACGTCGACGAGGGTCGCGTGACCCTCAGCGGCACACTGGAGCGGCGCGGGCTCGGCCCGGTCCTGGTGCGCCTGTGCGAGACCGTGGACGGCGTCGTGGAGGTCGTGGACCGCCTGGGCTACGAAGACGAGGACGGTGGCGGGGCGGCCGCGGGATAGTGCGGCAGGTCCGCGCCGACCGGGCCGCGGGATAGTGCGGCAGGTCCGCGCCGACCGGGCCGCGGGCCGGTCGGCGCGGGCCGAGTCCGTCAGGAGACGGCCTCCGGCCAGCCGTAGCCGGGGCCGGTGCGCTGGGGTACGGTCCCGGCGCCGACGGCCTCCATGTCCCGGTTGGCCTCCCGCATGAGCTTGCCCGCCAGGTCCTTCATCGCGCGGCTCGCGGCGAGCTCGTCGCCGATCGCCGGTACGTCCACGTCCGCCGGGTTGCACCGGGCGGAGCCGTGGCCCGTGAGGGTCGTGGTGCCGGTGCTGAGCCGGGCCTCGGCCTTGGTCCTGCCGTTGTCCTCCACCACTTCCACGCCGACCGTCCACTCCAGAGTGCGGCTCATGGTCTGCCTCCTCGCACCGTCGGGCCGCGCGGAACCGAGGCACGGCCCCTTCCGATACCTCTAAGGATCCATCGGCGGGTGCCGGAACGCACGGGGACGGACGGGGCCGGGTTCCTCCCGTACGGACGCCCACGCGGCCGTGCCGCTACTAGGGCCTGTCTGACAATTCGCGTCGGATCAGGCCGGGTCGTTCGGTGCGTGCGATCGGCGTGCGGCCGGGGCGCCCTCGTAGCGGAGCCACTGGGGCGTTTCGGCCGTGCGGCGA